>CAXXNH010000021.1:0-247274 GCA_963665435.2 uncultured Pleomorphomonas sp.
AGCACCTGATGACCGGCGTGTCCTACATGCTGCCCTTCGTGGTGGCCGGCGGCCTGCTGATCGCGCTCGCCTTTGCCATGGGCGGCATCTACGTCTACGACGACGCCCATGCCGGCACGCTCGCCCAGGCGCTGTTTAACATCGGCAAGCAGTCCTTCTCGCTGATGGTGCCGATCCTCGCCGCCTTCATCGCCTACTCGATCGCCGACCGTCCCGGCATCACCCCGGGTGCCGTTGGCGGTGTCATCGCGGGCACCATCGGTGCCGGCTTCCTGGGCGGCATCGTCGCTGGCTTCCTGGCCGGCTACGTGGTGCTCTACCTCAACCGCTACATCAGGCTCGGGCGAAACCTCGACGGTTTGAAGCCGGTGCTGATTCTGCCGCTGCTGGGCACCACCATCGTCGGTCTGTTGATGGTCTATGTCCTCGGAGAACCGGTCGCCGTGGCCCTTGCCTGGCTCACCGACTTCCTGAAGGGCATGCAGGGCGCCAATGCCATCATTCTTGGCGCGATCATCGGTCTGATGATGGCCTTCGACATGGGCGGCCCGGTGAACAAGGCGGCCTACACTTTCGCCACCGGCCTGATCGCCAGCCAGCTCTATGAGCCGATGGCTGCCGCCATGGTGGCCGGCATGACGCCGCCGCTGGGCCTGGCTCTGGCCACCAAGCTGTTCCGCGATCGCTTCTCGGCGGACGAGCATGAGGCGGGCAACGCCGCCGCGGTGCTGGGCATCTCCTTCATCACCGAAGGCGCCATCCCCTTCGCCGCCAAGGACCCGTTCCGCGTCATTCCGTCGCTGATGGCCGGCTCGGCCGTGGCCGGAATGATCTCGATGGCGGTCGGGGCTCAGCTCCGCGTCCCGCACGGTGGCGTGTTCGTGCTGCCGATCCCCAACGCGGTCACCAACCTCGGCGGCTACATCGTGGCTATGGTCGCCGGAACCATTGTCACCGCGTTGCTTCTGCGCGTGCTGAAGCCCAAGGTGGCCTGAGAGAAACCGAAGACCACTTCCGGGGCGTCCCGGAAGTGGTCCGACTGGTAGGGCTGTCGCCGCTGGCGGCAGCCCGCAAGTTTTTCGGCTACGAAAGCGCTGGGCCAAAACGTTTGATGCGCTCGCTTAGGCCAGCGGTCGATAGTCCACGTCGTAACCGAAGTAGCGCGGCCCGACGAGGTCGATGCCCTGCTCTGTGCGCCACAGCGGGTTGCAGGGCAGCGCGAGCACTTTCAGACGCAGGCCGTAGCGCAGCGCGTCGGCGGTGACGGGGTTGCCGCTCTCGGCTTCGAGCGCGGTGATCAGGTCAGGCGTCGTGACGATGATTTCGCCGTCGCGCTCGGCAAGCAGAAACTCGTTCTGGAAGTCGAGGCGGAAGTCGTGCCCCTTCCATTCCTCGACGCCTTCGAAGCGGGCTTTGCCACGGGCGAAGCCGCCGACGGTGCGCCGCTCGATATCCTTGATGCGGCCGTGGAAGATCACCTGCGCGTCCAGTTCGTCGACGATGGCGGTGACGGGGTCGCGATGGCCGGCCCGTGCGCCGCGCAGCGTCTCGCCGAGCTTGGCGGTCAGGCTGAGCGTGCCCCGCACCACGCATTTCTTGGCGGTGGCGCCGTCCATGGAATAGAAGGCGAGCAGGGCTGAACCGCCCATTTCCACCGTGGCGGCGCGGGCGAGGCGCTCGGTCCAGGCGTTCGACACGGTGTCGAGCACCAGCGAGTTCCCCTTGTCGTCGCAAAGCACCATTGGCGTCGCCTTGACGCCATACATGCCGAAGGTCTCCATCTGCAGCTCGGGGAAGGCGCGCCCCATGCCGTCGCCGTCCACCAGCGGCAAGCCTGTTTCAGCGGCAACCACGAAGGGGGTTGTCGAGTTGACGCCGCCGGCCTCGCCGCAGAGCACGGCGTCGATCTTGCGACCGAGCAGCTCTTCGAGCTTGCGAAAGGCGATGATCAGTTCTCGGCCGGCCGGGATCTTCTCGGTCATCACCGTCGGCGCGCCCATCATGCAAACAGGCACAACCAGGGCGTCGTCGGCGAGTTCGTCGACGTCGATGATCTTGACCGGTGCGTGCCGGCGGATCGCCTCTTGGGCCATCAGCTTGCCGACGTAGGGATCACCGCCGCCTCCCGTGCCGAGAATGGCGCCACCGGTGGCGATGTCTTCCATGTCCTCGACGTGAACGATGCGCTTGATCTTCATGGCTTCATCCTTGGATGGACGCTTGCGAGGCGACGATGGGCACGAAGGTGAGCTCGGGATAGCCGAAAGCCTTCGGGCCCACGACCTCGAGCGCCTTTTCCGTTTTCATGAGCGGGTGGACGGGCAGGCCGAGCACGGCGACACGCTGGCCATAGCGCAGCACCTCGGTGGTGATCGGCTCGCCGGTGTCGAGGTCGAGATTGACGATCAGGTCGGGCACCATCACCTTCGGCTCGCCATCGACCCAGAGAACGAGATTTTCGTTCTGGATGGCGATGCGGGCTTCCGAGCCGGCGAAGTCGTCGATTCCGGTGAGGATGGCGTGGCCTCGGGCAAAGCCGCCGGTCAGTTCGCGCCTGACGTCGGTAATCTTGCCGGTAAAGTAGAGGCCGCCACCGGTCACTTTGAGCACGGCGTCGATGACGTTGCGCCGATCCTTGCGGGCGTCGAGAACAGTGTGCCCGATCCGAAGCGCCTCGCTGACTGTGCCGGGAACGGCGGTGCGGCGGACGAACTTCATGGTCATCGGCGCCGAGGCGAGCCCGGCGGTAGCGCCCATGGCGACGGCGGCATCGCGGGCGAAGCGCTCCAGCCAGAACATGTCGATCACCTTCCGGAAGACGATGACATTGCCCTTCTCGTCGGCAATGGCCCCCGGCGCCGTCGCTGCTCCGTAGATGAAGAACGTCGTCATCTGCACTTCCGGGAAGGCACGCCCCATTCCGTCGCCGTCGATGACCGGCAGACCGGCATAGGCGGCGGCGATGATCGGCTCCAGGCTGTTCGATCCGCCGATCTCAGCCGAGATGAGCGCCGACATCCTGACGCCGGCCGCCTCCTCGACGGCGCGCATGGCGTGGTAGCACTCGCGCCCTTCCTCGAACTTCTCGATGCCGACCACCGGAGCTCCGATGCCCCCGACCTCGCCGATGAAGGCGTCATCGGGCAACGTGTCGAGATCGACGACCCGGATCTCGTGGCCGGACCGGATGAGCTCTCGTGCCCGCAGCATGCCGATGTAGGGATTGCCGCCGCCGCCCGTGCCGAGCAGCGCTGCGCCGAGCGACAGCGGGTGCAGGTCGCTCTCCTTCAGGAGATAGCCACTAGACGACATGAAGCTCTCCCACGGCCTTGACGCGAACGCGCGTCGCGTTGCCGGGCAGGTAGGCGAGCGGAACGTCCTCGACGTCGACGATCTCGATGCTGTCGCGGGATGCGCCGGCGCTGACGGCAGCCTCGATCGCCTGCGCCTTGGCGTCGGCAAGGGCGGCGTCGCGGCCGATCTCGGCCAGCGCATAGACGCGGTCGACCTCGCCCGACACCTGGGCGATGGCGGCGCCGACGGCGTTGGCCACGGCAAAGTGGTCGGGCTTGATGAGTTCGAGACCGGCGATGGGCTTGTCGACCAGGATCGAGCCGCCGCCGACGACGATCACCGGCAGCGGGTCCGGCGACAGGCGAGAGCGCTCGACGCAGTCTTCGAGCATGTCTGCGATACGCGCTTCGCTAGCGGCGATCAGCGCTGGGGAGAGATGGGCCACTTTCGAGCGGTCGCCGAGATCGTATTTGCCGGCGGCGACCACCACGTCCGATGTGGTCAGCGTCGTGCCGCCGAAGATCAGGGCCTCGGTGATGATGCGATAGCCGACCGAGGTCGGGCCGACCTTGACCCCCTTGTCGGTCTCGACCACGTGCGAGCCGCCGCCGAGCCCGATCGAAAAGACGTCGGGCATGCGGAAGTTGGTGCGTACGCCGCCGACTTCGACAGCCACCGTCGCCTGGCGGGGGAAGCCCTTCTGCAGCGAGCCGACGTCGGAAGTGGTGCCGCCGATATCGACGACGATGGCGTCCTTGACGCCCGACAGGAAAGCCGCCCCGCGCATCGAGTTGGTCGGGCCGGAGGCGAAGGTCAAGACCGGGAACTTCTCGGCGAAGGCGGCCTCCATCAGCGTCCCGTCATTCTGGGTCAGGAAGAACTTGCCCTTGATGCCGGCCGAGGCGATGGCGTTGCGGAAAGCCTCGATCACCTCTCGCGACAGGTCGCGCAGGCAGGCGTTCATGATCGCTGCGTTCTCGCGTTCGAGGAGGCCGATGCGGCCGATCTCCGACGACAACGTGATGTGAGCGCCCGGAATTGCCTTCTCGAAGATCGCAGCCGCCTGCTTCTCGCACTCGTCGCTGACCGGCGAGAACACCGAGGTGATGGCGATCGTGTTGACGCCCTTGGCCTTGATGTCCTCGGCAATTTGGAGCAACTCGGCCTCGTCTAGGGGGGATATCTTGCGACCGTCGAACTCGTTGCCGCCATGGGCGAGATAGCCGAGGTTGCCGATGGCCTCGCGGAGGTCCTCCGGCCAGTCGACCATCGGCGGCAGCGAGGCGGTCGCGGGCAGGCCGAGGCGCACCGCTGCTGTCTTTGCCAGGTCGCGCCGTTGCACCACGGCATTGGTGAAGTGGGTCGTACCGATCATTACCACGTCGATTTCGGCCGCGGCCTTGCCGGACGCCTTGAGCACATCGGTCAGTGCGTTGACCACGCCGGACATGACGTCCGATGTCGTCGCCGACTTGACGCCGGCAAGAACGCGCGCGCCATCCATCACGACGGCGTCCGTATTGGTGCCGCCGACGTCGATGCCAATTCTGATCATCTGTCAGGTCCTCTTGGGAACTTCGGTTGTTCTTTGGCTCTCCCGTAGGGCGAGCAGTTTTTCCGCCGTCGGAATTTCTCCGTCGATCAGTGGGATTTTGGGTCTCAGCGCTTCTTCCTCCGCCGAGATCACCGGGACGGAGGCAATGAGAAGGCGGGTGTAGTCGTGCTCCGGATGCTCGAACACCTTGGCCGTCGGACCGCTCTCGACGATACGGCCGCGATAGAGCACGCCAACTTCGTCGGCGAAGTTGCGCATCAGGCTGAGGTCGTGGGAAATGAAGAGATAGGTGAGGTTGAGCTGCCGACCGAGGCTGGTGAGCAGGTCGATGACCTTGGCCTGAACCGAGACGTCGAGCGCCGAGGTCGGCTCGTCGAGGACGACCAGTTGCGGCGCCACGGCCAGCGCCCGGGCGATCGCGACGCGCTGTTTCTGGCCGCCGGAAAGCTCGTGCGGATAGCGCTCGGCGAAGTTGGCCGGCAGTTGCACCATTTCGAGGAGCTCGGAGATGCGTCGCCGCCGGTCGGCTCTCGGATGGCTATGCGCTTCGAGTGGCACGGCGATGGACTGGCCGATCGTCCGGCGCGGGTTGAGCGACGAGCCGGGGTTCTGGAACACCATCTGCACCTGCCGCGAATGGGCGCGGGTGCCGAGCGTTCCCGTGATGTTGTTGCCGGAGAGCAGGACATCGCCGCCAGTGGGCGTGAGAAGGCCCATGATCAGCCGGGCGATCGTCGACTTTCCCGATCCGCTCTCGCCGGCGAGGCCATAGACGCCGCCGCGCCGGATGGAAAACGACACATGGTCGACGGCGGTCACCTCTCCGGCCCGGCTGCCGAAGGCGTTGTAGACGGGGAAGGTCTTGACGAGGTCGACGATCTCGAGAAGGGGGCTCTGCCTGGCGTTCATGGCGCGGCCTCCACCGGCAAGATCGGTCGAGCGCCGGTGAGCCGTGGCACAGCGTCGATCAGCGATCGCGTGTAGTCGACCTTCGGGGAGGCGAACAGATCGGCGGTCGGCGCCTCCTCGACCACCACGCCCTTGTGCATCACGTAGACATAGTCGGAGGTCTCTCGCACCACGCCGAGATTGTGGGTGATCATCAACAGCGCCAGTCCCCGTTCTTCGACGAGATCCTTGAGCAGCTTCAAGATCTGCGCCTGTGTGGTGACATCGAGCGCCGTGCCCGGCTCGTCGGCGATCAGCAGGCGCGGCTCCGACAACAGCGCCATGGCGATCAGGACGCGCTGCCGCATGCCGCCGGACAGCATGATGGGGTAGGAGCGAGCCACGCGCTCCGGCTCCCGCATCCGCACCTGGGCCAGCACCTCCAGGACGCGCTGCATGCGCTCGCGCCCCGACCGCGAACGGCCCAGCCGCCTGTCGGCATATTTCAGGATGGTCGACATCTGGTCGGCTATGGTGAAGACGGGATTGAGCGAGCTCATGGGGTCCTGGAACACCATGGACATGTCGGTGCCCGTGAGTTTCAGGCGCTCGCGTCGGGACATGGTCAGGAGGTCGCGGCCGTCATAGAGGATGGTCCCGGAGCTGATGCTGGCCGGCGGCATGTGCAGGAGCCCCATGATCGACTTCATGGTCACCGTCTTGCCGGACCCGCTTTCGCCGACGAGCGCCACGTGGCTTCTGGCGGGGACGTCGAGGTTGACCCCGCGCAGGACCGGGAGTGTGCGACCATAGGTCGTGAACTCGACCGACAGGTCGCGGACGGAGAGCAGTGCCTCGCTCATCGCACGTTCTCCACGTCGTAAAGGTCTCGCAAGCCGTCGCCGAGCAGGTTGAACCCGAGGGCGATGAACAGGATGGCGCAGCCGGGCAGCACCGATTCCCACCAGTAGTCGGGCAGGAAGGCCGAACCGGAGGCGACCATGGTTCCGAGGTCGGGGGTCGGCGGCTGGATGCCGAGGCCGAGGAAGGACAGGGAGGCGCCAACCAGAATGACGAAGCCGCAGTCGAGCGAGGTCTTCACCGCGATGGCGGAAACGCAGTTGGGCAGGATCTCGCGAAACAGAATGTGGAACTTGCTCGCGCCGAGGGTTTCCGCCGCCTCGACGAACTCTCGCGCCCTCAGTTGCCGTGTGATCGAGTAGATGAGGCGAGTGTGCCAGGTCCACCACAGGGCGGCGATGGCCAGCATCGAGTTGACGAGGTCGGGCGACAGGACGGCGGCCACCGCCAGCGCCATGACCAGAGGAGGGATGGCGAGGGCGATATCGGTGAACCGCATGATGACGATCTCGACCCAGCCCCCGAAGTAGCCGGCGGTGAGGCCGAGGATCGTCCCGATGGGGATGGCCGTTCCCAGCACCACCGCTGCCAGCAGCAGCGATACGCGGAAGCCGAAGATCACGCGGGTGAAGATGTCGCGACCGACGTTGTCGGTGCCGAACCAGTAGTCCGCTGACGGCGGCAGATGGCGGGCGCGGAAGTTGACGACGGCGCCGATATGGTCGGGGTAGGGGGTGATCCACGGAGCCAGAAGGGCGGCGAGGATGCAGACGGCCACGATGACGAGGCCGATCATCGCAGTGGGATTGCGCGAAAAGCGGTACCAGCTCTGATAGGCGCTGGAGAGGCGCGGCGCGTCTTCGCGAAGAACCATTTCGTCGCTCATTGCCGGCTCCCACGAATGCGCACGCGCGGATCGACGAGGCCGACCAGCAGGTCGATGACGAGGTTGACCAGCACGAAGAAGACGCCGGAGACCATCACCACGCCCATGACGGCGTTGAGATCTTTCTGAAGAATGGTGCGGATGCCGTAGGCGGCCATGCCGGGCCATGCGAATACCAGCTCGACGACGAAGGCATTGCCGATCAGCGATGCGAACTCGAGGCCGAGAATGGTGAGCGGCGGCACGAAGCTCGGGCGCAGCATGTACTTGCAGACGCGGATCCATTCGGGAACGCCGAAGGCGCGGCTCGCCTCGATGTAGTCCTGGCTCGACACGTCGATCATCGAGGAGCGGGTGATGCGCGCCATCTGACCCATGGTGGCGGCCGCAAGAGCCAGGGCCGGCAGCAGCAGGTAACGCAACCCTTCCAGGAAGGCATCCGGGCGACCGGCGATCAGCGCATCGATCAGCACCAGGCCGGTGTGTGATGGCGCAAAATCGAAGTTGGGCGGGAGCCGGCCGGTCGTCGGCAGTATGTGCAGCACGTAGCCGGCAAGGATTTGCAGAAGGAGGGCCAGGAAGAAGCTCGGAGTCACGGCGGAGAAAATGGCGACAATGCGCACCACATTGTCGGGCCAGCGATCCTTCCAGTAGGCGGCGACGACGCCGAGCGGCACGCCGATCACCACCGCGATGAAAATGGTCGCCAGCACCAGTTCGAGCGTCGCGGCGAACGTGTCGCGAATGTCGTCGTTGACCGGCCGCTCGGTCAGCAGGGAGCGACCGAGGTCACCGTGGGCGAGGCCGACGATGAACAGGCCATACTGCTCGACGATCGGTCGATCGAGACCGAGCTTCTGCTGAAGGTCGGCAACCTGCTCCTGCGTTGCCGTCGGTCCCAGCGCCATGCGGGCCGGATCGCCCGGAACGGCGCGGGCGATGATGAAGATCACTATCGACAGCCCGATCAGAACCAGCAGCGACCACAGGACGCGCCGCAGGAGGAAGCGAAGGAATTCCAAGGAGTGATCTCCGGGGCCTCTGGAAAGGGGACCGGCGCGACGTTCAGCTTTCGCGCCGGTCCAACGGTCGCGGAAGCAGGGGGTACTTCCGCGAACTCACAAGGCGGGCGTCTAGCGCCCGCCGGTTACCCGGTTCACCTACTGGCAGGTCCAGCTATACTTGGTGAAGTCGTAGTCGAAGGACTGCATCGGCACTGCCTTGAAGCCGTCAAGACACTTGTCCATGGCGTGCTGAACTGTCTGGGTCTGCAGGAAGACATCGGCCTGCAGATCGACCAGCTTGTGCTGAAGCGTCTTGTAGAGCGTCGTCTGTTCCGCCTTGTCGGTCGTGGCGCGCGCGTCGTCGATCAGCTTGTCCACTTCCGGGTCCTGCAGCCATTCCATGGACGCCCAGGTGCCGGCGGACTTGGAATGATACTGGGTGAAGAACATGGAGTCCGGCGACGGGTAGGTCGGCGAGAAGAAGATCTGGTTGACCGCCGGAGTCGTCTCGACCTTGCTCGCGAGCTCGGTGATGCGGTTCCAGGGATCGGCCTGCTGCTTCACGACAAACCCGATCTGCTCGAGATTGGCCTGCATCAGCAGGCTGATTTCTTCCTCGAACTTGGTGCCGGCGACATAACCGAGCGTGATCGGGATACTCTGCCCGGCATACTTGGACTTGGCGATCTCGGCCTTGGCGGCTTCGATGTCGTACTTCGGTGCCGGCAGATCGCTGGCGTAGAAATCGGCGAAGTTCTTCGGCAACGGCCCGTTCAGCTCACCGCCGGGCACGATGACTTCCCGGATGGTGGCGTAATCGGTCGCAAGCGCGATGGCCTTGCGGATGTACACGTCGTCGGTCGGCGCCACCTGGGAGTTGAGCTTGAGATAGAAGGCGGTCGGCGTGTCCTCGGCGACGATCTTGAAGCGCCCCATGGCTTCGAGAGCCTTGTAAGTCTCGGGCGACTGGTATTGCGAGGACATGGTCAGCTCGCCCGACGCCGCGAGCGAGCGCACGGTGGCTTCGTCGTTGGTGATGATCCAGCGCACTTCGTCGATCGGGCCGGGGCCGAAACCCTTGTAGTAGTCGGGGTTGCGATCGATGGTCATCTGTGAGCCACGATCCCAGCTCGTCAGTGTGTAGGCGCCGGCGCCGGCGACATGGGTGGCGAGGTAGGTCTGGCCGTCATCGCCGCCGAGGTTCGCCTCGACCAGCTTGGAGTTGACCACCATGATCGCCGGTACCGTCGACAGGAACGGCGCGAAGGTCTTCGACAGCGTGAACTTGACCGTGAGATCATCGACGGCGGTCACCGAGCCCGGCTTCAGCACGTCGGCGAACAGGTTTGCTGGCCCTTGATTGATCCGAAGCAGGCGCTCGACGGAATAGACGACGTCAGCGGCGGTAACCGGCGTTCCGTCCGAGAACTTGGCGTCGGAACGGAGCTTGAAGGTGACCTCCTTGGTGTCGGGGGAAACCGTCCAGCTCTCGGCGAGCTCGGGAACGAGGTTGCCGGCCGGGTCGACGTTGACGAGGCCGTCGTAGAGATTCACCGCCGCCATGTAGTCGGTGTAGTCGGAGATCTTGGCCGGATCGATCGAGCCGAAGATCTGCACGGTGTTCATGGTGACGACGGTTTTTGCCTGGGTTGCGCCGACGGTCAGCGCAGAGGCTGCCGCGGCAACGAAAAGTGCGGAAGTAAGGCGAGACTTGCGGTTCATGGACTGGGACCCCTCTTGGTTGTTTTGAGCCGCCGCTTGTTGCCGGACAGGGGCAAATTGGCCCCGCCCTTGATCGCGGTCGTTTCGGACGTTTTTCGTCTCTTGACTGGTGATGATGTTGCGAAAGCCGAGAACGCTTCTCAAGTGACCAGACGGATAGGTTTTGCGCAAAAAGGTATAGGTCTTGGCTTTGAACCTCTAGCCGACAAGCCCGAGGGCTCGGGCGGCGGCGATCGCTTCCTTGCGTCGGCGGCAGCCGAGCTTGCGGTAGACGTTGCCGAGGTGGAACTTCACCGTCGGCTCCGAGATTTGCAGCATCTTGGCGACGAACTTGTTCGAAGCGCCCTCGGTGACCATGATCAGCACCTTGGTTTCCTGGCGCGACAGGCCGTTGCGCGACCCGAGTCCCGAATTGCCGAGGCCGAAATCGCGCAGACGGCGCAACACCTGTCGTGCCTCGCTCACCGTCGACAGGAAGTCGGCGATGCGGCGGTTGGCGAGCAGGTCGGCAAGGAATACCAGTTCCTCCGACAAGGAGCCGACGCAGCCGTTGCGCGCCGCCGTTTCGAAGGTCGTCTGCAGTTGGGCGCGCGCCCGTGTGAGGTCGCGTTGCCGCTTGAAGACATAGGCGCTCCAGATCTGCACGCCGATCCGCTGGCGCGCGGTGAGCGCGAGGTTGGCTTCGATGGCGGCGAGGCACTCGACCAGATCGGCCCGCGTCGGCGTCTCGAACACCATGTGCCGCAGCCAACAGAGCGCGACGGCGATCTCGTCACGGTCGCCGAGGCGAGCGAGCAGACGGGCATTCGAGGCGACGGCCTGCGTTACCGGCGTCGGCAGCTGGGCGAGACGGTCGGCAGCTTCGCGCCACCGATTGCCGTTCTGCATCACCATCACTTCCCGGCTGTCGATCATCATCTGGAACTGGCGATTCTGGACCTGATAGACGCGCCAGCGGTCGAGGAATGAACGGGCGGCGATGGTCGAGTAACGCCGCGACAGGGCCTGGCTGCCGTATTGCAGCGCGAATTCGATGAGGGTTGGCCAGATCTCGCCATGCGAGAACACCTCAAGATCCCTATTGAGAAACAGGATCAGTGCCTCGTCATTGCCTTCCTCGTAGCCGACGCATCCCTTGAGGAGCTTGAGAAGGAGCCCGTCGTGTGGGCTGTCGAAGGCGAGACTGGCGATGTCGCGCTCGGCTTCGGCCACCCACTGGCCGGCGGCGGTCGCATCGCCGGCCATCAGGCGCATGATGGCCAGATGCAGCGAGATGTAGAAGGCAAGCAGGCTGGCGCCGGCGACGCGATAGTGGCGCAGCGCGCGCTCGGCAACGTCGTCCGCCTCGGCGAACCGTCGCGACCGAAGATAGAACTCGAGGATCGCGTTGTAGATGCTGCCTCTCAGCAGGTGAGCTTCGATCGGCAGATCGGCCAGAATGGCAAACGCAAGATGCAAGAGTTCGTCGCTGAGTGGAATATCCTCGTAGATCAGCATGACCAGGCGAAAGCTGCGGAACTCCACCGAGTAGCGCCGGCGATCAGCAAGGACGCGGACCGGATCGAGCGTCTCGCCGCCGAAGCGGTCGGCCAACAAGCGGCGGGCGAGCGAAACTTCGCCATGCTTCAGCGCCTGCAAGGCCCGACAGAGCGCAACCGTGTCGCTCTGGCGACTTGCCTCGTCGGGAAAGCCGGCCAGAACGTCGTCAAAGGCTTCGCTGCCATGGAAGTATAGGAAGTACCAGCTGTGCTCAGCCTCCAGCAGGCGCTCGGCGGCCTCGAACTCGCCCGCCTTCTGCATGTCGAGGATGGTTTCGGTGACGGATCCCAGGTTCACGCTCGCGGCGGCCAGTTCCTCTCGAAGGTCGGGGTCGGCGATGCGGCGGCTCTGCTCGGCCGCGAGTGCGTTGGCGAGTGGGTTGGCAATGGAGGTGCCGCCGACGGTCCATGCGCCGGACGCGTCGAGATGGGCGAGCGGCAATGGCGGTGCAACGTCGGTCACCTTTCGCCCGGCAAGCATCATGGCGAGACGGACAAGCGTCTCGGCCGGTCGGTCGGCCAGGATTTCATCGCCGATGAAGCGCGCAAGAACCGCCGGGTCGATGGCGCGGACCCCGGTTCTGCCGACCAGAAGCGGCCAGCCCCCGGTCGCAGAGGCGATCTCCAACCCTTTCTCTTTGCCGCATGCGGCTGTGAGCTCATTGGTCTCGTAGAGCAACGCTGTGTCGGGCAGCATGTAGACCGCGCCAAAGGCGGCCAGACGGTCGAGGCCGGGCAGCCGGGTTTCCGGGCGCTTGGCGAGGACCAGTTTTCCGATTCCGGCGATGTCGGCCAGCCGCTCGATGCTCGAACCGGACGGAACGTCCCAAAGACCAAGGCGACCGGTTGTCTCGGACGGGCGGGTCCCATGCGAGACGGAAGCATTTCTTGCCGCAGCGATGTCGGCGAGCAGGCGAGACTTCCCCATGCCGGCCGCCGCTTCAATCAGGATGAGAGGCTCGTCGCGCGCTTCGATCAGATCAAGCAGACGCCGCGTCCTGATTTCGAAGATATCCAAGCCGGCGCTCCCATCCCATCCAGGGTCGCAGAAAAGATCATGTTCGCCCGAAGGGCAAGGGACCGTTCCCGCCGAACGATCACATCCATTTCATCGAAAGAAGGAGCCGTATCGGGCCGGTGCCGCAATGTCACCGTATTGCAACAATCCTATGCTCAGGCAGAAACCGCCTGCCGAGAACAATATCGCGAGTATACGACGGCGAAGTTGTATTCTTTCGAGCAAAGCGAATATTTCTGTGAGTTTAGCGGAGGTCCGATACGTCGATTGTCGATTTCGACGGAACCGTCATCATCCTGCAAAGTTTCTTGGGCGGGTAATCAGCCGATCTTCTGTCCATGGAGAAGATGCAGGAACTGAAGGAGAGAGTCTTGTCCGATCCCGCCACCAAGAAGGCACCCGTCCGTCGCCACCGCAGCCTTTTTCTCTCCGACCTGCATCTTGGTGCGATTGGCGCCCGAGCCGATCTGGTTCTTCGCTTCCTTGAGCAGAACAGGGCCGATACCTACATGCTTGTCGGCGACATCCTCGACGCCGGCGTTCCGTTCTCGCTGGGACGTGCCACGGCCTGCGACGCCGTGATCGAGCACCTTCGCCGACGGCATTCGGAAGGAGCCAAGCTCATTTATCTCATCGGAAATCATGATCCGGAGCCGTCCCTCGTCCCGAATGGACGACGCCTGCCGGTTGAAGCTCGCGATGAGGTTGTTCATGTCGCGGCCGACGGGCGGCGATATCTGGTGGTTCACGGCCATCATCAGGATCGTGCCTTCATCCGTAGCCATCTTCTGACGCGGATCGGCACTTATCTCGAAGGTTTCGCTCGCTTGCTCTGCGCAGCCGCCATGCCGCGCGAGGAACATCGTTCGCCCACCTGGGGTGGAAAGATCGACAGCGCCTTCGCTGCGGTGAACGCCGCCCTTCATCTTGGGCGAGGGCATGAGCGTCGCTTGGTTGATCTTGCGCGCCAACGCGACGTCGATGGCGTGATCTGCGGCCATTACCACATGGCGGGCCTGCACGACCGATATGGTCTCCTCTATGCCAACTGTGGCGACTGGGTTACAAGTATGACTTGTCTTTCCGAGGACTACAATGGCCGCCTGCATCTGATCGACGGTCGGGCCGTGTCGATGTCCGGTGCTGGCCTCCTTACTGAAGCCCAGGTGGTCCACGCATGACAGAAGCTCTGATCGTTGTTGCCGCAGCCTTGCTTGCCGCCCATATCCTCACCGTCTGCCTCTATCTCTTTCGGTTGCGCCGGCGGTTGCCGGGGGAAGGTGCGATCGGCGTGCCCAGGGTGACGCTGCTGCGCCCGGTTTGCGGTCGTGAGGCATTCGATCGGGAAACGCTGGCAAGCTCTTTCGAGCAGGACTATCCCGACTACGAAGTGATCTTCTGTGCTCCCTCCGATGACGATCCGTCCGTGCCGCTGCTTCGCGAGTTGATCGCAGAGTATCCGAACCGTCCGGCCCGCCTCTTCACCGGTGAGCATCGGGTCACCCACAATCCAAAGCTCAACAATCTCTGGTCTGGCTGGCAGGCGGCCGATACCGATTGGGTCTGCATGGCCGACAGCAACCTGCGTCTTCCGCCCGACTATCTCCGCACCGTCGTCGCATCCTGGGACGAGGAGACCGGCCTCGTCTCGTCGCCACCGGTGGGCGAACGCCCCGAAGGTCTGGCGGGCTCACTGGAATGCGCCTTTCTCAACGGCAATCAGGCGCGCCTGCAACTCGCTTCCGACAGCCTCGGCAACGGTTTTGCACAAGGCAAGACGTTGTTCTGGAATCGCAAGATGCTGAACGAGGCAGGCGGGCTTGAAGCTCTTGGCCGTTATCTTGCCGAGGACGTCAACGCGACCAAGCTGGTACATGCTGCTGGCCTCAAGGTGCGGCTGACGCCGCTACCGTTTGCCCAGCCGATCGGCCGGCGATCGTTTCGTAACGTGTGGCACCGCCAGCTCCGTTGGAGCCGTGTCCGCCGCGATGGTTTCCCGCTTCTGTTCGCCGTCGAGCCGTTCAATGGGCCGATGGTGCCATTCATCCTGGTGGCGGTCGCCGCTGCCCGGCTCGACATGTCCGTCGTGCTGCTGCTGGCCGTCGCCGTGATCTGGTACGGCGCCGAGTTCACTCTGATGCGACGCGCCGGATGGCCATCGGCCTGGCGCGACGTTCTGGCTTTGCCGCTCCGGGATCTGCTGTTGCCGGTCCTGTGGCTGGCAACCTTCCTGAAGCGCGACATCGAGTGGCGCGGCAACGCCATTTCGCCGCACGACTCCGACGAGCCCATGGCGCCGGCCCTGGTGGATCATGATTGAGCATGGCGAGCTCATCTCGATGCTGTCGAGCTACGGCCTGTGGGTACTGACACCACTGGCCGTGATCGAGGGGCCGATCGTAACGGTCATCGCCGGTTATCTGGCAAGCCTGTCGATCCTCAGTCCATGGCAGATCGTTCCATGTGTCGTGATCGCCGACATCGTGGGCGACAGCCTGCTGTATCTCGTTGGTCGTCTGGCGCTTGGCGGTCTCAGCCCTGCCTGGCGCGATCGGCTGGGCCTGTCGCGTCGGCGGCTTTTCTATCTGATGCGTGGCTTCCGGCGCAAAGGCACCCGTATTCTCGTGGCAGCCAAGCTGACTCACGCCGCCGGTTTCGCCGCCCTGACGGCCGCTGGCGCGGCCCGCATGCCCTTCGTGGAGTTTCTCATCGCCAACACCTTGGCGAGCATTCCGAAAAGCCTCTTCTTCCTGGTTGTCGGCTACCTGTTCGGTAGCGCCTACGGAACCATTGCCAAGTGGCTGTCGGGCGAGGCGGCTCTGGTCTTGCTGGCTCTGGGGCTAGGCTTGCTCACCGTGGTCTACCTTCAACGCAGACGGGTTCGCCGATGACCGGTCCGAGATTCACGTGCCTTGTTCCGGCGTTCAACGAGGCGGAGCGTCTGCCGGGCGTGCTCGCCGCCGTGGTCGGTCATCCGAGTGTCGACAGGGTCGTTGTGATCGATGACGGTTCGACCGATGGTACCGGTGAGGTTGCCTTGCGGCACGGCGCCGAGTTGCTGCGCACTCCCTGCAACGGCGGCAAGACGCACGCGCTACGCCTGGGTCTCGAAACCGTCAGCACAAGTCATGTCGTGCTGATCGATGCCGACCTTGTCGGACTGACGCCTGGCGTCGTCAGTTCGTTGATTGCGCCGGTCGCTGCGGGGGCGGCATACGCCTCGGTATCCTTGCGCGGCAATGCGCCCTGGGTCTGGCGGCGCATCGGCATCGACTACATTTCCGGCGAGCGCGTTCTGCCAACGGCGCTGATCGCCAATCGGCTGGAGGCGCTGGACCGTCTGCGTCGTTTCGGCTTCGAGGTATTTCTCAACGAGCTTCTCGTCGAAGAGGGGAGGCCGATCCGTATCGTGCGATGGCCGGAGGTTGCAAGCCCGGCGAAGTCCGACAAGCGCGGCCTGTGGCGAGGGCTGCTCGCCGATGCTGGCATGCTCGTCGATATCGCCGGCACCATAGGCGTCACCGGCTTTGTCGGACAGATCCGCCAGTTGCGTCGACTGGCGGGGGCGTGACGGCGACAAGCAGCCGCCACGACCGGTTTCATCAGGCGGGAACCGCCAGTCCGAGGCGTACCGCCGCAGCGCGGAGACAATCCTCGAAGGCGGCGAGATCGGACCAGAGCCGGTCCGGCTCGACCTGTCGCCGCACCAGGATGCCACCGAGCGTCTCTATGCCGCCGTCGATCATCAGGTTGTCCGCCATCCCGTGATCCTCGACCATCATGCCGTCGGGGCCACGCGTTGCACCGTCGACTGCCTTGGTGATGGCTCCTTGGTAGTAATCGTCCCTCAGCCGCTCGAAATAGGGGCGCACGGTGTTGGTATAACCATAGGCCGCCCGGCCGAGTGCACACATGAAGCCGAGTTCGAACGCGGTGCCGATGTCGGCCGAGATGCCCCTGAACGGCGTCAGGTTGGCAATGATCAGGTCCGATGCCCGCATGGCCTTCTCGTTGGCAAGGCTGATGCGATGTCCGAACTCGAACAGAGAAAGTCCGGCCGGATCGAGCTCGTCCTCGGCGATGCCGTTGGGCAGGAAGCCGTAGGCAAGGGCGAGATCGTTCTTGGCGGAGATGATCGCCGCGCCGTCGGCAAGGAACACCTCGGGTCCGGCAAGATAGGCGCGCGGCCGGTTCATGTCAGCCTCCCGTCGGAGAGCGCCTTCATGATCCAGTCCTTGTACTTCTGCTCCTTGTCCTTGATCTCGGGCACGACTTTTGAAGCCTCGGACATGAAGAACAGGTAGTCGCGCCCCATTTCCTGGCCGCGCCGAGTATGCATGTCGAGCGCCACGTCGGGGATCTCTGGCAGATTGTCGCCGAGTTCGATCGAGCGCTTGGCCCAGTTGACCATGTCGTCGGAAGTGCGGTCCTTTTCGCTCTTTGTCAGGACACGGATGGCGTGGGCGGCGAACAGGAAGCGATCCCCGGCCGGGCGCGGATAGCGCTTGTGCTGCTGGTAGAGCGTTTCGACGAGGATGGGGGCGTTGGGATTGCCGAGGCCGATGTCTTCCACCGCCATCACGCACAGGCGCGACCACATCATCTCCTCCATTTCCGGACTGGTGATGAACATCTCCCAGCCGAGGAGCAGGACGTTGTCGGTCATGCCGCGTCGCGTGCATTTCTGCAGGGCGGAGATGACCTCGTCGGCAAAAAAGCCATGCTCGGTGGTGGTGCGCTGCCACGGATCGGGGGGCTGTTGAACCTTGACCATCTTGTTGTCCTTTCACTGTCTTGATGCGGGTGGTCAAACCGCCCGCGGTTCGATCCAGCGCCCGTTGTGTCAAAGCGGTGTCCGGATGATCTTGTATCGCGCTGGCTCAGGTCCAGCGGCGGAGAACGCGGCGCTCGGCGGCAAGCGCCAAACCGAAACAGGCCACCGACGTTATGGTGGCGATCAATGAGGTGGCGAGAGCTCGCTCGGTGTCGAACTCGCCAGCGGCCTTGCGGAACATGTAGCCGAGGCCGTCGGTGCCCATGAGAAACTCGGCGACGACGGCTGCGAGCACGGCCTCCGGCGCGGTCAGGCGAAAGGCCAGCATCAGGTTTGGCACCGCCGACGGCAGAACCAGACGCGTGAACTTTTGCAGCTTCGAGCCTCCGAACACTCGGAACAAGTCGTCGCTGCCCGGCGGCAAGGCCCTGAGACCGGCGCCGACGTAAACGAAGGCGGGAAAGAAGCAGATCAGCGAGACGATGGCGACGACCGTTCGAAGATCATAACCGAGGAGGCGGGCGATGATGGGGATCAGCGTCACCACCGGGATCGAGGTGAAGATCAGGCCGAGCGGGGTCAGCAGGCCGTTCAGGATGCGCGACGACCAGCTGAGTATCGCCAGACCGGCCCCCAGCGCAAAACCGAGCAGCAGGCCGACGATGGCGACGACAAACGTAAGGGCGGCAGGTTTGGCGTAGCTCAGCGGGTCGCCTGCGAAATCCGCCGCGACGGCCAGTGGGCCGGGTAGCACGATCGAGGACAGGCCAGCCGCCGAAACCCAGACCTGCCAGGCGACGACGATCAGCGCCACGGCCCAGTATCGTCGCAGCAGGGCGGAGACGGACGTGAAGGTGGCGGCGGTCATCGCATGCGCTCCTGCACCAGACGCTCCGCAAGGCTGAACAGGGCGAACAATGTGAGCGAGGCGACGGCAGTGATCAGCACCGCGCTCCAAAGGAGCGGAATCTGGAAGTTCTGCATGGCCGAGACGATCAAGAGGCCGAGACCGCGCGAGGCGCCGAACCACTCGCCGATGATGGCGCCGATGAAGGCGATCGGCACCGAGAGCTTCATGGCCGACGCAATGGCTGGAAAAGCCGACGGTAAATCGAGCCTCAGCGTGACCGAAAGCCGGCTTGCGCCCAGCACGGCGAACAGGTCGCGATGCGAGGCGCTGGCCGTTGCGAGCCCCGAGGTGGCGGCGACGTAGAAGATGTAGCCGACGCCAAGGCCGGAAATGACGGGCGGTGTCGCGTCGGCGCTCGCCAGCACGATCAGCAGGGGCGCCAGCGCGATCGATGGAATGGCGTGGATGACCGCCACCAGCCGGTCGAGGCCGGGGCGGACCGTCGCTGCCAGATGACTGACAAGCGCCAGGACAAGCCCGCCAAAGGCGCCGCAAAGATAGCCGATGGCCACCGAGGTGAAGCTTGCGGCGGCGGCACGGCCGAACAGTGGCAACTTGGCCGGAGTCGTCAGGAAGGCAAGCACGGTCGACAAGGGCGGCCACGTCAGGCCGGCGAGGCGATAGGTGCCGATCACCTCCCAGGCGATCAGAAACAGCGATACGCCGATCAAACCCAGTACGAAGGACTGGCTGCGGGCGGAAATCATGCGTGCGCGCCCTCCGGCTCCAAGGCTTCCGTCAGCCGATCCACCATGTCGTGGAACGCCGGTTCGCGCATTACGGCGGGGGCGCGTGGCCGGGGGAAAGGTGCCGGCAAATCGAGAATGACCCGGCCTGGACGCCCGCTCATCACCACCACGCGGTCGGCGAGGAACAGCGCCTCATCGACGGAATGGGTGACCAGCAGCGTCGTGATGCGGTGGCGGCTCCAGATGCGTTGCAGCTCGACGTTCATCTGGCGGCGCGTTACGGCATCGAGGGCGCCGAACGGCTCGTCGAGCAGCAGCACTTCAGGCTCCAGCACGAGCGCGCGGGCGATGGATGCCCGTTGCCGCATGCCGCCCGACAGTTGCTTGGGGCGAGCCTTCTCGAAGTCGGCGAGGCCGACGAGAGCGATGAGATCCTTGACGCGCTGGCCGTCCACCGGCCGCCCGGCCAGGTGAAAGGGCAGGGAGATGTTGGCTTCGATGTCGAGCCACGGCAGCAGGGCGTGGTCCTGAAAGGCGACGCCGAGCCTATGGCTGTGACAGAGTTCGGCCGGTGCCCGACCTTCGATGGTGACGCGACCGGCCGTCGCCTCTTCCAGCGCGGCCACAAGGCGAAGGATCGTGCTTTTGCCGCAGCCCGACGGGCCGAGCAACGCGACGAACTCGCCTGGGGCGATCGTCAGGTCGATGTCGGTCAGTGCGGTCAGCTCGCGACCATCGGCGAGGTGGAAGGTCTTGCTGACGCGATCGACGCGGATGGCGGGCGTGTCTGACATGGAAGCCTGCTCTGCGAACGACTGTCGTCGGCCCACCGGGACGGGCCGACGACGGCCGTGTTGAGGAAGTGTTTTCAGGTGGCGGCCAGCGCCTCTTCGAGCGGGCCGAGATCGATGAGATCCTTGGCAGGCGGCACGTCCTTGTGGCCCGAAAGGCGGGCAACTTCCGCCATCGGTCCGTCGACCAGAGCCGGGTCGAACCAGAACAGCTTGTCCGAGCCGGCGGCGGTGGTCAGCGGTATCTGAAGCTCGTTCTGGCGGATCTGCTGGTCGATATCGAGCCCGAGATCGGCGCCGAACTTGTTCACCGTCAGTTCGGCGGCCACCTTCGGATCGATGGCGTTTTCCTTCCAGCCCTTGATGTAGGCCTTGAAGTAGTTGACGAGGGCGGCGCGGTTTTCCTTGACGAAGGACTTGTGGGCGACCAGCACGCCGCCCGGCGCTTTGTAGCCGAGCGTGTCCTGCAAGGTGACGAAGAAGTCCTTGCCTTCGACGAGCCCCATCTTCTCCAGGGTGATCGGCTGGTTGGTGGCAAAACAGAAATAGGCATCGCCGTCGCCGGCAAGCAGCGGCTCCGGCGAGAAGCCGGTGGGAACCATGGTGTACTCAAGCGGCAGGCCGGCGTTGCGCAGGATGATCTCGACCACCGTCTTGTTGCCGGGGCCCTGGCCGAGAATGCGGGCGCCCACCAGATCCTTGGGCTCGCGCACCGGCTTCTTGGCGAGCGACAGCAGGGCGGCTGGGCTGGTCGGGAAGGCTGAAGCCAGGATGACGAGATCGTTGTTTTTCTGGTAGGCGTCCATGAAGGGAAGCCAGTCGCTGGCGGCGAGCTGGGCCTTGCCCGATTCCAGTACGACCAACGGATCGGGTGCGTTCGGCCCGCCCGGGCTGTAGCTGAAATCGACCCCCTCGGCGGCGAAGTATCCCTTTTCCAATGCGATCCAGACGCCGGCATGCTCGACATTGGGCACCCAGCCCATGGCAAGCTTGACCGGTGTGGCGGCAAAAGCCAGCGAGGCGGGCAGCATGGTGGCAAAGCCGGCGGCCGCCGAGGCGCGCAGGAGCTGGCGGCGGCTCAACATCGGGGAGAAAATGGGATCGACAGGCATCGAGGAGACGTCCTTTCCTATCTGACGGGCTGGCGGTCGATGTTCGATTGTATTTTTTGTTACATCAAAAGCTAGCATATGTTACTAGAATTCCAAGCACGATGAAAAGGCAGCCATGCCACAATTTCAGTCAAATTCTCAGGGGCGTTTGCCGGACACCACGGTCGTCGCCCAACGCATTGCCGGCAAATACGACAAGATGACCGGAGCCGTGCGCCGGTTCGCCGACCTCGTGAAGGCCGAGCCTCTCAAGGTCGCGCGCATGAGCATTCATGAGGCCGTCGTGGGCGCCGACGTGTCGGTCGCCACGGCCAATCGCTTCGCCCGTCTCATCGGCTTTTCCGGCTATGCCGAGTTTCGTGCCGAGCTCATTCGAGGGTTTGAAAAGCTGTTCGAACCCGTCGACGCCATGAAGCGGCATCGGGCCGAGGCGGGCAGCGCCTTCGAAGTGCTGGAGGCATCCCTCAAGGAGGATATCGCCAACATCGAGGCGACGCTCAGGTCTCTCGACCCGGCTACGACCGAGCGGGCCGTCGACATGATCGCCCGTGCCGAAAAAGTGTTCGTGCTGGGGTTCGAGAATGCCGCCCAGCTCTCGGGAATGCTGGCTTGCGGACTGGAAATGACGGGCATCCCAACGCGCAGTCCGGAGAACGGCGGCGGCATGGTCGGCGTGGCGCGCCAACTGTTCAAATATGGCCCCGCCGACTTGCTGATCCCGATCGCCTTCTCGCTCTACATGCGCGACACCATCATCATGACGCGCTATGCGAAGCGGGCCGGCATCCCTATTCTGGCCATCACCGATTTTCTCGACTCGCCGCTCGTCCCGCTGGCCGACCAGACGCTATTCGTGACGGCGTATCACTCCATGCATCCACCATCCGATACGGCGATTCTCTCGCTGATCGAGGCCCTGATCGCCGCCGTGGCGCGCCAGCGGCCGGGTGCGCCCGAGGTCGCGGAGAAGTTCGCGAGCTTCGCCTATCCCTGGATGCGCAGCACCGGTCCGGACTGGTCGCCCGAGGAGTAGCGCCGCCTCAGGCCTGCGTGACTTCCAGAGCGTGAACGACAATGTCCGGCCCGTCGATGAGGATCACGTTGTAGGTGGGTGTTTCGAAGCCGAGGGCGAAGTCCTTGGCGCCGAACAGTGGCGCGCTCTGGTGGTTCGTGCCGCGCCCGGTGCTGAAGGCAATGCCGTTCCACGTGCCACCGCAAAGGCGATGCACATGCCCGGCGAAGATGTGGCGGACCTTGCCGTGGCGGGCAAGAACTTCGGCGAAGGCCCGGGGATCGGCAAGCTTCACGCCGTCGAGCGGCTGCATGCCGATATCGAGCGGCGGGTGGTGCATGAAGACGAGGACCGGACTGGCAGTTTCGCCCAACTGCAGATCGAGCCAGGCGAGGCGGCGGTCGCAGAGCCGGCCGGCGACGGCCCCCTCGTCGAGCGTGTCGAGGAAGACGAGTCGGGCGGCCCGTGCGTCCATGATCGACTGAACGAAACCGTCCTCGGCCGGCGCGTCCGGAAACACGGCGCGGAAGGCCCCGCGATTGTCGTGATTGCCGAGCATCAGGCGGGACGGCGGAATCAAGGGCTCCAGAAGGTCGGCGAGCAATCGATAGGACGCTTGCGAGCCATCGTCGGAGAGATCGCCGGTGAACACCACGAGATCGGCGTCGGCATGATGGCGGTTGATGTCCGCGACTGCCCTTGCGAGGTTTGTCGCCGGGTCCAGCCCGCAAATCGGCTTGCCATCCCCACGCAGATGCGGATCGGTGACCTGGATCAGTTTCATGCTCATCTCCTCAGGAGGTGCGTTGGCGGGCATGGGCGATCAGTTCGTTGAGCGGCGCGGCAATTTGCGGCGCTGAGGCCAGAACCGGGCCGCCTTGAAGAAGGGAGCGTCCTTCGCCAGGGAACTCGGCGGTAAATCCGCCGGCCTCGCGAACGATCAGTAGAGCGGCGAGACAATCCCAGGCATTGATATGCGGCTCATAGTAGGCGCAGAGGCGTCCGGCAGCGACCTCGGCGATCGACAGCGCGCCTGATCCGGAGCGGACGAACATGCCGCCAACGTCAAGCAGCGCCTGAAGCACCGCAGAGATCTCGGTCGCCGTCACCCGATGACTGGCACCAAGTCCGACAAGACCGTTTTGGAGGCTTGCCCGCTCGTCGGCGTGGATCGGCTGGCCGTTGAGGCAAGCGCCTTCGCCCGAAACGGCTTCATAGAGTTCTCCCGTCACCGGTGCCAGGATCAGGCCGAAGCACGTCTTTTCATGGATATCCGACAGTGCGACGGAAATGCACCAACTTGGCAGGCCATGCACGAAGCAACTGGTGCCGTCGATCGGATCGACGGTCCAGCGCCAGCCCGATCGGCTCTCCTGAAGACCGTACTCTTCGCCCAGAAAGCCATCATTGGGAAAGCGAGCGGCGACGGACGAGCGGATCAGGACTTCGACGGCTCGGTCGGCGGCCGATACGACATCCTGCCCATTGAGCTTGGCGTCGACGCCGAGATGTGCACGGTCGGCAAAGTGCCCGAGCGCCAGCCGGCCGGCCTTACCAACGAGGTCACGGGCGAGATCAAGACGGACGTGAACGTCATGGGGAGTGTTCAAGATGCGGGTGCTCCATCGGCCACCGGCCGGAAGGTATCGCGTATCATCAGCCGGGCTTCGATGCGCAGGCTCACCGGCGCAGCGGACGGGTCGGCGGCGCGGCTCTCCAGGAGCGCCACCGCCCTTTCGGCAAGATCAAGCGGGTCTTGGCGGAAGGTGGTGAGGCGGTAGCCGAGCCAGGCGGCCTCCGGCAGATCGTCAAACCCGACCACCGCCACATCCTCGGGGATGCGCAGGCCGAGCCGGCCTTTCAGGTGGTCGATCAGCGCAAAGGCGACGAGATCGTTGACGGCAAACACGGCACTCGGTCTTTCGCCCGCCGTGAACAGGCGCTCCGCCGCCAGAAGGCCTCCCGCGTAGTCCGTGTCCGGCCCGCGCGCCACGGCCACGTCGGCGCCCAGCCGGGTTGCCTCGGCAACGAAGGCCTGCTCGCGCTCGACGATGGCCGGCGTGCCGCTCTCCGATCCGGCGAAGGCCAGGCGCTTGTGTCCGGCCTCGATGAAGGCTCCGGCAAGCGCGCGCGCGGCGGCGGCATTGTCGGTCTGGATGAGGTCGATTTCCGTCGCCTCCCGCCCGATGGCGACTAGCGGCAGGCCGTTCGACCGGGCGAGCTCGATGAAAGAAGAGGGCGGCGAGCCCGACAGCACGATGACGGCCTCGGCGCGGTGGCCGAACAGCGTACGCTGAGCGGCCTCGGTCTCTTCATCCGTCTCGCCGGCGTTGATGAGTACGGGGACGGAGCCTCGTCGGATCAGCACGGCGGCCAGCGCCGCCGTCAGATGGGCGCGAAAGCCGACCTCCGGCTTGGTCGCAACCAGACCGACGATGCGGCTGCGATTGGCGAGCAGCCCACGGGCGAGGTCGTTGACCTGATAGCCGAGGCGGGCGGCGGCGGCCATGATCTTTTCGCGCGTTTCGGGCGCAACGGAAGCCCCGGGCGTGAAGGCGCGCGAGACGGCCGAACGAGAGACGCCGGCGAGTTCGGCGACGTCGCGTGCGCTCACGAAGCGCGGGGCGGGATGGGTTTTGCCGTTGAGCGCGTCGGTCATGGCGAAAGCCTACTGTCCGACCTTGGCGAGCACATCGGCCCGCAGGAACTTCTCCACCACCAGCATGAAGGCGATCGAGGGAACGAGCAGCAGCAGCGCGGTGATCGAGGCGATCTGGTAGTTACCGCCGGCACCCGCCGAGTAGAGCAAGAGCGGCAGCGTCGTCACGTCCGGCGCACCGACGAAATAGCTGCCGGTGAACTCGTCGAGCGACTCCAGGAACACGAAGATGGCGCTGGCCATCAGGCCGGGGGCGGCGAGCGGCAGCGTGACGTCGGCAAAGGCCTTGAGGCCGGAAGCGCCGAGGTTGCGGGCGGCCAGTTCCAGATCCCGATCGACGGCGGAGAAGGCGGCCGAAGCAATCCAGACGGCATAGACGAGACCATGCGTCACATGCACCAACACGACGCCGAGGACGGTGCCGTTGAGGCCTATCTCGTAGAACAATCTCGCGATGTTGACATAGACCGGCAGGTTGGGAAACGCCTGCGGCAGCAGGAAGGCGAGGAGCACAATGCCCCTCAATGGCAGCTTCAACCGCGCCAGCGCATAGCCGGCGGGGATGGCGAGTGCCAGCGAACCGGCGACGGTGAACAGTGCGATGCTGATCGAGGCGACGAGCGACTGCAACGCATTGCCGCGCGGTGAGAACACCCGGCCCCAGTAGCTGAAGCCGTAGTCGATCGGCAGCGTATGCGGAAAGTACCAGCGTTCGGCCACCGTCCAGACCAGCATGTTGAGAAGCGGTCCGAAGATGACGAAAGCCAGCGCGCCAAGGATGGCCGCGCGAGGTACCCACAAAAGGAAGTTGCGCAGGGAGGGGAAATCGCGAGGGGCGGCAAATACGGCGCTCATCGGCCCTGCCTCATGTTGACGCGGAGATAGAACCAGGCCGCGACGCCGCTGATGGCCAGCGAAATAAGGCCAAGCGCGTTGGCGACGCCGTAGTCGCGGTAGGTGTTGAGACGGAAGGCGATGTCGGCGGTGATCATGGTCGGCGCCTGGGCGTTGATCATCAACGGGACCGACAGCACGCCCATCATCGTGACGAAGGACAGAACGAGTCCGACCAGCAGCGTGGTCGTCACCTGTGGCACGATGATTTCGACAAGGATGCGCAGGCGGGAGGCGCCGAGGTTGCGGGCCGCCTCGATGGTGCCGCGATCGAGCGAGGCCATGGCGCCGGCCACCATCAGCGCCACGAAGGGCGTCTGCTTCCAGACGAAGGCGATGACGATTCCACGCCAATCGAGATAGCTGGTGGCGGAAAGCGGATCGATGAGGCCGAGCGCGATGAGCGTCGAGCTCAAGAGGCCGCTCTTGGCAAGGAAGGTGCGCAGGATCTGCCCGACGACGATGAACGGAATGAACATCGGCCAGCGATAGAGCCAGCGCAGGATGGCGACGGCGGTGGGGTTCTCGCCAAGCGTGAGATAGCCGCCGATGGCGATGGCGAGAACACCGGTCAGGAGGGCCGAGAGGGCGACGATCACCGCCGTGAAGACGATGTCCTGCGTGTAGAAATCGTAGGCTTTGGTGAAGTTGCCGAGGCCATAGGCTCCTTCCACTTCGAAGGCGCCGATTACCGAGGCGGCGAGCGGCAGCATGAAGAGAAGGAGGATGATGATCAGCGCCGGTGAGACCAGCAACGGACCGAGAAAACGTGCCATCGGCTTATCCGGAAAGCGTTTGGTGAAGGAGACCGCCCCGCAGGGCGGAGCGGTCCCTCATGGATGGACTGCTCAGTTGGCGACCTTGGCCTCGTAGGCCTCGAGAATGGCCGTGTTGTACGGGGCGAGCGGGAAGGGCTTGCCCTTCTCGGCGAGATCGGCCGGCGTGATGTCGACGAACAGCTTGTTCCAGGTGGCGTCGTCCAGCTCGGCCTTGACCTTGTCGGCGTCAATGCCCGGATACCAGTTGAACTTCTTGACGATGCCCTCGGCCTGCACCTTCGGCGAGGTGGCCAGCTCGACGAACTTCTCGGCAAGGTCCTTGTTCGGCGCCTTGGCCGGGATCACGTAGTGCATCGGCTGACCGGGCATGCCGGGGGCGGGAAGCACCAGCTTCAGCTCGGGCGGAAGGCGGCCATCGGCCTGCCAGGAGTAGAACATGTCGACCCACACCGGCCCGAGGGCGATCTCACCGCGCGACAGAAGGTCCAGCGTTCCGGCATTGCCCGGCGTCAGCGTGGCCGACTTGGTGAACTCCTTGAGGCCGGCAAAGGCGTCGTCCCACTTGGCCTCCTCGGCCTTGTCGAACGGGCCGTACATCAGCTTCTGGGCATCGCTGCCCGAGAAGGCGTAGACCCAGCCCATCACGAAGCTGACGCCCGAGGCTCCGCCCTTGATGCCGTTGTAGCCGAACTGGCCGGGGTGGGCCTTCGCCCACTCGGCGATCTCGGCGTAGCTCTTGGGCGGGTTCGGGACCAGGGCCGGATTGTAGGCAATGGCCGTCTGGCTGTTGAACATCGGCATGACGTAGCCCTTGACGTCGGTGCCCAGGGCATTGTCGGCGTTGGCGCGCGTCACCAGCTTGCCGGTGGCGATCTTGTCGCGATAGGCCTCGAGATAGCCGGCCTGGACCATCGGGCCGGTGAACTTCTCGTGGACGATGGCGACGTCGGTATCCCAGGTGGCGGCGTCGGCCTTGGCCTGGGCGTCGAAGCGCTCAAGGATCTTCTGCGAACCGGCATCGCCCGGACCCGTGCCGACGGCGCGGACGGTGTTGCCCGGGTTCTGCTGCTCGAACAGCGGGGCCAGGTAATCGTTGATGTAGTCGACCATGTTCTGGTCGCCGGCGGTGATCACGGTCAGCTCGGCGGCGGCGGCCGGCGAGGCGAGGATGGCGAGCGCCACCGTGGAGTTGAGCAACAGCTTGTTCATGACGCGACTCCGATTTCGATCGTCAGATTCTGGTTGTCAGGCGGTCAGTCGTTCCCGAACCGGCGAACGCTCGTCGGTTGCGGATGGCGGAGTGCCGGCCGGCGCATTGACCGGAGCGGCAAACAGAAAAAGGCCGTTGGTCGGGACCCGGACGACCACTTTGGTGCCGGGAGCCAGGGCTTCGGTACCGTCGACGAGTACCGAGCCGTCGCCGATGCGGACGGTGTGGCGCCACTCGCCGCCGGGGTAGACGACGGCCTCGACGCGGCCGATCAGCTCTACGGCGTTGCCGTCTTCCGGTGGCTTCTCGTCGAGGCGCCTGAGGTGCAGCCGTTCTGACCGAAAGCGCGCCTCGATCTTGCCGCTTGGCGGGGCGGGGCAGTCGAGAAGGAGGCTCGCCGCCCTGTTGAGCGGCCCGGCGGCGATGTCGACCCGGTGGCCCGAGCAGGTGGCATTGAGATGGACGACATTCTCGGCGCCCATGAAGGCTGCGACGAAGGCCGATGCCGGCCGAGTGTAGATCGCTTGGGGCGTGCCGAGTTGGGCGATGCGACCCTTGTCGAGAATGACGATGCGATCGGCCATCACCATGGCCTCCTCGCGGTCGTGGGTGACGTGAATGGTCGTGATGCCGAGCCGCTGCTGCAGGGCACGGATCTCGTGACGCACCGTCAGACGGATGCGAGCGTCGAGGTTGGACAGCGGCTCGTCGAGCAGCAGGATGTCCGGATCCACCGCCAGGGCTCGGCCGAGTGCGACGCGCTGACGCTGTCCGCCGGACAGCTCCGATGGCTTGCGAGCGCCAAGCCCTTCTAGACCGAGCAACGCCTCCATCTCGGCGACACGGGCGGTGATCGCATCGCGCCGCCACCCCTTGAGGCGAAGGCCATAGCCGATGTTGCGCGCGGCGCTCATGTGTGGCCAGAGCGCGTAGGACTGGAACACCATGGCCATGCCTCGCTTGTCGGGCGGCAGGCGGGTAACGTCGTGGTTCCCGACATGGATGCTACCGGCGCTGGGCAGGGCGAAGCCGGCGATGCTACGGAGCAGCGTCGTCTTGCCGCAGCCCGAGGCGCCGAGAAGGGCAACGAACTCACCCTTGCCGATCGAGAGGTCGATACCCTCGAGCACCCGCGTCCGGCCGTAGCCGGCGTCGAGGCCTCGAAGGTTGAGATAGGCGTCGTCGCTCATTCATCTTGCGCGTTGCACAGCTGTGCAAGCGTCCCCGCAGTTGGTCCTGTCTTGGCTCTTTCGATAGACGGCGATCGTTACAGGCCGATGACAGGCGACCAAGGGAAGAGGGGAGAGCGTCGTGTGTGCCGGACGAGGGCCGATCCCGCAGACGCGTTCTTCTGGAGCGGGCGGCATCAGCTCCCGGCTCTTCGCTTGTCCGAGGCAGCCGCCTTGCGGTGGAACCTCGGTTGCGACAAACCGTTATGGTCACCATACGGCTTCGGCAACTGCCACCGTGCCCATGGCCCCACACTGACAGGAGATCTTCATGCTCGTTGACGGCAAATGGACGGCGGAGTGGAAGCCGGTTGAGAAGACCGATGAGAAGGGCGGATTCGTTCGTCCCACCTCGAGTTTTCGCAACTGGGTGACGCCCGACGGCTCGGCCGGCCCGACCGGCGAAGCGGGCTTTGCCGCCGAGAGCGGCCGCTATCATCTCTATATCGCGTTGATATGCCCCTGGGCGTCGAGAGCGCTGATCGGTCGCAAGCTGAAAGGCCTCGAGGCCGCCATATCGTTGTCGATCGTCGAGCCTGCGATCACCGATGAGGGGTGGCGCTTCGGCGACTATCCCGGTGCAACCGTGGACTCGGTCAACGGCGCCGCCTACCTGCATCAGGTCTACACCAAGGCCGATCCCCATTTCACCGGCCGCGCCACCGTACCTGTGCTCTGGGACAAGAAGCGCGGCACGATCGTCAACAACGAGTCGGCCGACATTCTGAGGATGTTCAACTCGGGCTTTGGCAGTCTGGCGAGTTCGGACCATGATCTCTATCCGGCGGACCTCGCCGCCGAGATCGATGCGCTCAACGACCGCATCTATCCACGCCTCAACAATGGCGTCTATCGCGCGGGCTTCGCCACCACGCAGACCGCTTACGACGAGGCCTTCGCCGATGTGTTCGGCATGCTCGACGAGCTGGAGGCCCGGCTCGCCGATGGTCGTCCCTACCTGCACGGCGATCGCTTCACCGAAACGGACGTCCGTTTGTTCGTCACGCTGATCCGCTTCGATGCCGCCTATCACGGCCTGTTCAAATGCAATCTCCGTCGCATCTCCGACTATCCCGGCCTCGGCGGCTACCTGAAGCGCGTTCTGGCCTATCCGGGTATTCGCGAGACGGTCAGCATCGACCACATCAAGCACGGCTACTACTCGATGAAGGCGCTTAACCCGCAACGCATCGTGCCGCTTGGACCCGATCTTGGCGATCTCGGTCTGTCCGGTTGAGGCTTACTTGCGGGCATGATCGGCAAAAGGGCGCCCCGTTTCTGCGCGGGGCGCCCGTCGCCCGCATGAAGACGAAGGATGGCTGAACGGCATAGGCGCGCTTTTGCCTCGGACCTCGAGAGGATCAGGCTGCATGCAGGTTTGGAACCCGTCTAGGTTTCAAAATGTAAAATAATGCACATAGATTTGTTGAATTGGCTTAGCGGGATTAGCTTCTGGCGTTCATACTCTCCTCCATCAAGACCCGTGTAAGCCCGTCTGAGAATGCAGGGCAGCGGTTCGGGAGGAAAAGCCATGAAGGTAAAAGCCGTCGTTCTCGAAGGTATTGGAGACATTCGTCTTCGCGATATCGACCTTCCCGGATCTCTTGATCCGGCGGCCGGCGAGGTTCGGGTCGCCATCAAGGCCGTGGGCATCTGCGGCAGCGACGTCCACTATCTGAAGCACGGCCGTATCGGTGACTTCATCGTCAACGAGCCGATGGTGCTCGGCCATGAAGCTTCGGGCGTGGTGACGGCGGTGGGCGCCAAGGTGTCCCATCTCAAGGTCGGCGATCGCGTCTGCATGGAGCCCGGCATCCCGGACTTCGGTTCGCGCCAGACGCTGGAGGGCCACTACAATCTCGATCCGGCCGTGCGCTTCTGGGCGACGCCGCCGATCCACGGCTGCCTGACGCCGGAGGTGGTTCATCCGGCGGCGCTCACCTACAAGCTGCCCGACAGCGTCTCCTTTGCCGAGGGCGCCATGGTCGAGCCGTTGGCGATCGGCGTCTATGCTGCTGCCAAGGGCGCCATCCGTCCCGGTGACATCGCCGTTGTGGCGGGCGCCGGCACCATCGGCATGATGGTGGCCTTCGCCGCGCTGGCGTCGGGCTGTTCGGAGGTGATCGTCAGCGACGTCGCCAAGGCCAAGCTCGACATCATCGCCAAGGTTCCCGGCGTCGTCGCCGTCGACCTCACCAAGGAAAAGTTGGCTGACGTGGTCGCGGCGCGGACGGCAGGCAAGGGCGCCGACCTGTTCTTCGAGGCAAGCGGCGCTCCGAAGGCTTTCGACGACATGCTGGACGTGGTGACGCAGGGCGGCCGGGTGGTTCTGGTCGGCATGCCGCAGGACCGGGTTCCGCTCGACGTGGTGGCGCTGGAGGTCAAGGAGATCAGCCTGACGGGCATCTTCCGCTATGCCAACGTCTGGGATCGCACGCTGGCGCTGCTCGGCTCGGGCAAGATCGACGTCAAGCCGCTGATCTCGGCGACCTACCCGTTCGACAAGTCGGTCGAGGCCTTCGAGCGCGCCGCCCAGCAGAACCCATCGGACGTCAAGGTCCAGATCACGTTCTGAGCAAGGCCGGCGCGTGGCGCCGCTTGGGAGCGACTGAGGAAGGTATGCATGATGAATGCAGACCTCTGTTTCGGATACGCTAGGCGCGGTTTGCGCCTCGGTCGACGAACTGGTCTCGCCCGCCTGATGCGGGCGGAACCTTAATCGTTCGAAGTTGTCGCGCCGCCAGGCGCTCCCGTGGATGAAGGGAGATCGTCCATTCGGGCTCAATCGAACGATCGGGAGAGTTGAAACGCGTTGAATGCGCGACCCGCCGGCAGCTCACGAGCAGTCGGTCGTGGCGAGAGATGGAAGACCGCAATCGGCAGTCGGGCAGAGGAGGCCCGCCGATCGTGCGGGCTGTCGATCGGCTGCCCGCCGGGGGTAGGGAGGGAAAGCAATGTTCGTTGGAGTGGACTGCGGGACGCAGGGAACCAAGGCGCTCGTCATTGACGAGAACGGACGGGTACGTGGTCGCGGTCATGCCGCCCATGACCTGATCGAGCGGGACAGCGGCGCCCGCGAACAGCATCCGTCGATCTGGGTCGACGCGATGGTGACCGCCGTGCGCATGGCGCTCAAGGAAGCGGCCTTGCCCGCCGAAGCGATCCGCTGCCTCGGTGTTTCCGGTCAGCAGCACGGCCTTGCGGTGCTCGACGACCATGGAGCGGTGATCCGGCCGGCCAAGCTCTGGTGCGATACCGAGACGGCGCCGGACAACGAGCGGATCGTCGCCGCCTTCGGGGGACCGGCTGCCTGGTTCGAGAAAGTCGGCATCATCCCTCTCACCGGCTATACCATCTCCAAGCTGGCCTTTCTTGCCGCTCGCGAGCCGGACAACTTCGCCCGCATCGCCCATATCCTGCTGCCGCACGACTATCTCAACCACTGGCTCACCGGCCGGTTTGTCGCCGAGTATGGCGACGCCTCGGGCACCGGTTTCTTCGATGTCCGCACACGCGCCTGGGCGCCCGAAGCGCTGTCCTTGATCGATCGCGGCAGCGGGCATCTCGCCGCTGCGTTGCCGGACCTCGTCGCGCCCGACGCCATCGTCGGACAGCTGACCCCGGCTGCGGCCGAAGCGCTCGGCCTCACCACCAACTGCCTGGTGGCAGCCGGCGGCGGCGACAACATGATGGGCGCCATCGGCACCGGCAATGTGCGCGAGGGCGTGGTCACCGTCAGCCTCGGGACGTCGGCGACGGTCTTCTCCTACTCCGACACGCCGGTTCTCGACCCGAGCGGCGCCGTTGCTCCCTTCTGCTCGTCGAGTGGTGGCTGGCTGCCTCTGGTCTGCACGATGAACGCAACCAACGTAACGTCCGGCGGCGCCCACCTGCTCGGGCGTGACATCGGCTTCGTCTCCGAAGCGCTGGAGGGCACGTCGCCGGGCGCCGACGGCATTACCATGCTGCCGTTCCTCAACGGCGAGCGCACCCCTGACCTGCCCACCGCTCGCGGGACCATCCTTGGCCTGTCCGCCGTCAACATGACGCCGGAGAACCTGATGCGGGCCATGGTCGAAGGCGTCACCTTCGGCGTGCTGGCCGGACTTCATCGCATCCGTGGCGACAAGGCCGCCGAGCGCGTGTTCATGATCGGCGGCGGTGCGCGCAGCAAGCCTTGGCGCCAGATGGTCGCCGACATGACGGGCGCCGAGATCGTCGTCCCCACGGGCGATGAGGCAGGGTGTCTGGGCGCGGCGATCCAGGCGATCTGGGCTTACGGCCGATCCACCGGGGGCGGCGAGGACATCGCCGCGATCGCCGATCGCTGCGTCAGCCTCGATGCCGACAAGACGACGACGCCGGTTGCGAGCCGCAAGGCCGCCTATGACGAGGCTTTCGGGCTCTATCGGGCCAGGCTCGCCGACGTGCATGGCGTCAACTGACGAACGCCAAGCCGATCTCATATTTCGCCACCCGGCCGATCAGGGACCTATCCGATGCAGAAAACTCTTCTTGAGGTCAGAAATATAAGCAAGTCGTTTCCGGGCGTGAAAGCGCTCGAGGACGTCTGCTTTTCTGTGAAGGAAGGCTCGGTTCACGTGCTGTGCGGTGAAAACGGCGCCGGCAAGTCGACCCTGATGAAGATCATCAACGGCATCTACCAGCCCGATGGCGGCGAGACGCTGATCAAGGGCGAGAAGGTCGAGATCACATCTCCGATCCGGGCGGGCGAACTCGGCGTCTCGATGATTTTTCAGGAGCTGAACTACACGCCTGAGATGACCATCGAGGAGAGCCTTTTCGCGGGCCGCTGGCCGAAGAAGAGCTTTGGGAGGATCGACTGGAAGGCCATCCGCGAGCGGACGCTCAAGCTTCTGAAGCAGGAGAACCTTCCCTACGATCCCGAAACCAAACTGAAGGATCTGTCGATCTCCAACCTCCAGATGTTGGAAATCCTGAAGGCGATTTCGCGAGACGCCGACATCATCATCATGGATGAACCGACGTCGTCCATCACGAACAAGGAAATCGAAATTCTCTTTGAGAAGATCGCCGACCTTCGTGCGCGCGGAAAAGGCATTGTCTACATCTCGCACAAGATGGATGAAATCTTCCGCATCGCCGACGAGATCTCGATCCTGCGCGACGGCAAGGTCATCGAGACGCGGCCAAAGGATCAGTTCGATATCGACTCGGTTATCTCTCTGATGGTCGGCCGCGCGCTGGGGCAGGGATATCCCAAGGAGGAGCTTCCGGTCGGCGACGTCGTGCTGGAAGTCGATGGCTTCAGCGGACCGACGGGCTTCAGCGACGTCTCGTTCAATGTCAGGAAGGGTGAGATCGTCGGCTTCGCCGGCCTTGTCGGTGCCGGACGGACCGAGGTGATGCGGGCACTGTTCGGGCTCGACGAGCGGTTCGGCGGAACCGTCAAGGTTCACGGGGCTCCCGTCAGGGTTCGCAACGTTCAGGACAGCATCCGCAATGGCGTGGTGATGTTGTCGGAGGATCGGCGGCGCTACGGCATCGTTCCGATCCGCGACGTCAAGGAGAACGTGACCCTGGCCTCAATGGACCAGTTCTTCCAGAAGGGGCGCCTGAATGCGAGCAAGGAGAGAAGCCGGGTCGAGGAGATCTGCAAGAAGATCAACGTGAAGATGGCTTCCATCGATGTACAGGTCAGTACCTTGAGCGGTGGAAACCAGCAAAAGGTCGTCCTGTCCAAGTGGATGCTTCAGGATCCGGATATTCTCATTCTTGACGAACCTACGCGTGGCATCGACGTCGGCGCGAAGTTCGAAATCTACAAGCTGATGACCAACCTCGTCAAAGAGGGGAAGTCGATCATCATGGTCTCCTCCGAACTCCCGGAACTGATCGGCATGTGTGATCGCATGTATGTGATGGCCGAGGGGCGGATCACGGGGGAGCTCGAAAGAGCCGAGTTCTCTCAAGAAGCAATCATGCGCTACGCGATGAACATGACCAGGAAAGCGGTCTGATCGCTAACTGGCCGACGAGATGTAAAAGGGGCGGAAAATGAACAACCTGATGACGAGGGAGAAGTGGCAGACCATCAAGTCGCGATACTCCATTTACTTGGTTCTTATCGTGATGATCATCGTCTGCAACTTGCTGAACGAGAACTTCCTCTCGCCGCGGAACCTCTCGAATATCTCGGCTCAGATCTCCGTGACGACGATCCTGGCCTTCGGAGAGACGATCCTTATCATCGGCGGCCTCCTGGATCTTTCCTGCGGCTCGGTGCTGGCGCTGGCGGGTGTCCTGTCCGTCTATGTCTTCAAGGAGACGGGGTCGCTGTCCCTTGCCTTCGCCGTCGGTCTGATCGTCGGCGTACTCTGCAACTTCGTCAACGGCATCCTCGTCCGACGCTTCAACATTCCGGCCTTCATCGCCACCCTGGCGATGATGACGGTGGCGCGCGGAATCGCGCTTCTCTTCACCAAGGGCCAGAACCTCTACCAGATCGGCGATTATGTCTGGTTCGGGCAGGGCAAGATCGGCTTCGTTCCGCTGCCGGTCTTCTTCATGATCATCGTCGGCATCGTGACCTGGTACATCCTCGGTCACACCAGCTTCGGCCGCTCGCTCTACGCTGTCGGCGGCAATGAAGAGGCGGCCCGGGCTTCCGGCATCAACGTCGGTCGGATCAAGATCGGCGCCTATCTCATCAACGGAGCGTTCGTCGGCCTTGCCGGTATCCTTCTGATGGCGCGCACCAATGTCGGCGCTCCCAACGCGGGGCAGGGCTACGAGTTCGAGGCGCTGACTGCCGCCATCATCGGCGGAACCAGCTTCTCCGGCGGCCTCGGAACGGCCGGTGGAACTCTCGCTGGCGCGTTCATCGTCGGCTTCCTCAACAACATCATGAATTTGACCGGCGTCGACTCGTATCTGCAGCAAGTCATCAAGGGCGGCATCATCGCCCTGGCTGTCGGTTACGACATGTGGGCCAAGGTCAATCGCACCCGGAAGACCCTGGGTGCGGCCAAGCTACCGAATGAGCGAAAGGAGGCAAAAGCTTAGTGCGTTCGCTTTGGAGGAAACGCGGGGCTTACGTCGATCGATAGACGCCCCCATCAAGCAGATATCTTGGAGGAGATACAAATGAAGTTCATGAAATCGATCCGCACCGTTACGGCTGTGGCCGCCCTGTGTCTGGCCGCGACGACGGTTGCTCAGGCTGAGAATTACAAGATTGCCTTCATCGCCCGCGCTCAGGCGGACTCCTTTGCCGCTTGGCTGGCCAACGGCATCATGGACGAAGTCAAGAAGTACCCGGACATGACGGTCGACGTCATGGACGCCCAGGCCGACGACGCCAAGGAGAACGCGTTCATCGAGAACGCCGTCGCCAACAAGTACGACCTGATCATCGTTCAGCCGAACAACGGCGAAGCTCAGCGTCCCTATGTCGAGCAGGCCGTCAAGGATGGCGTCAAGGTCATCACGACGAATGCCCGCATCAAGGACATCCCCGGCTCGTCGTCGGTCGACGCCGATCCGTATGAGCAGGCTGCCGTGAACGCCCGTCTGGCGCTCGAACAGGTCCCGCAGGGCGCCAGCGTCGTCGTGCTGAACGGCCCGTCCGGCAACATGCACGCCGACATGCGCCGCGATGCCTGGCAGAAGGAGTTCTTCGACAAGCGTTCGGACGTGAAGATCGTTGGCGAGCAGATCGCGCACTGGAACAAGGAAGAAGCCATGCGCTTCATGGAAGACTGGGTCCAGGCCAACGACAAGATCGACGCCGTCGTTTCCATGAATGACAATATGGCCGCCGGTGCCCTGGAAGTCGTCAAGGACGATCCGAAGTTCGACAAGATGCTCGCCTACGGCGTCGACGGCACTGCCGAGGCCATGCTGCTGATCCAGGAAGGTCGCATGACCTCCACGGCGCTGCAGAACGCCTATGACCTCGCTGCCAAGAACATCAGCGTCGCTCACGACCTGCTGACCGGCAAGATCGAGCAGATCGACACCGACATCGACTGCCCGCTGGTGACCAAGGACAACGTGGCCGAGTTCATCGAGATCCACAAGAAGTCGGGCGCCATCAAGTAATTGATGGATTGATCGACCGACTGGGGCGGGACCGTCTTCCCGCCCCTTTTTTGTTTGGATTTCCCAGTAAGTCCGGCCAGTGGCCTTTTCTGGCGAAGGGGGGCTTCATCACCTTTGAGATCGGTTCTGCCGGGGTGGGCTTTCTGGCCTTGCTGACAATTTGAGGTCACTCTCTGCTGAAAATGGTGGATCGCCGTTTCGAGAGACTGGAGACCGGGATGATCGTTCAGGCTTGCATCAACGGAGCTCGCCCCTTCGACTATCATCCGGCATTGCCTCTGACGGTCGAGGCCATGGCGCGAGACAGCGCTGCCTGTGTCGCCGCTGGAGCGGCCGAGATTCACCTTCATGCCCGCGCCGCCGATGGCCGCGAAAGCCTCGCGGGGGTCGATGAGACGATCCGTCTCGTGCGACGTGCCTGTCCGGGCACTTTCGTCGGCGTGTCCACCGGGGCCTGGATCGAAAATGACCAGCGCCGGACGCGAGACTGCATCGCCGCGTGGCGCGTGCTGCCGGACTACGCTTCGGTCAACCTGTCCGAGCCGGATTCCCCGGCGATCATCGACCTGTTGCACGGCATGGGCGTCGGCGTCGAGGCGGGGCTGGCGAGCGTCGACGACGCCAGGCGGCTCATCGCCTTGCCGGACTGTCGCCGCGTTCTGCGAATCCTGATCGAAATCGAAGAGCAGGAGAACGAGGCCGGCGAGACCGTCGTCGAAGGGATCGTCGCGATTCTCGGCGAGGCGGGCGTGGCCCGGCCGATCCTCCTCCATGGGTTTGATGCAACTGTCTGGCACTTCGTCGAGCTGGCGCGGCGGCGCCGGTGGTCCACTCGCGTCGGTCTGGAGGACGGTTGCCGTCGCGCGGCGGGCGAAATGACCCGCGACAACGCGCAACTGGTGACGGATGCCGTCAGGATGATGCGATAGTCTCGGAACTGAGGAGAGGGGGCTTCGCTCGTGAACGGAGGGCGATGCCAAACGAGGAGCCAAGCATGATTCTGCATCGTGGCCGCCTGATCGATCATATTCAGCTGAGGGCCAGGGATTTTCCCGCAACGGCGAAGTTCTACCGCGCCGTGCTCGGCGCTCTCGACTGCCCGCTTCTGGCGGACGATGACTGGCATATTGCCTGCGATGAGCTCTGGATCGACGCCTTGGGAGAGGACGAGCGCGAGGCGACGCACGTGCATCTTGCGTTCCAAGCCAGCGACCAGAAGGCGGTCAAGCGGTTTTACGAGGCGGGACTCGCCGCCGGTGGCCGCGACAATGGCGGCCCGGGGATAAGGTCGTATCACCCCGGCTATTACGCGGCCTTCCTGTTCGATCCGGATGGCAACAACGTCGAGGCCGTCTTCCAGGGGGCAGCCCCCCGCTCGGTGGCTTCGGTCGAGATCGACATCGGCGGGTAGCCCCTCCGGTGAGCCTCGACCTTTTGTCAGATTAATGCGAGGTTCCCCCGAATGGCGTTCGGTGAAGGCAATCGGTCTGCCGATGCGCCCTGAGGAGATGAAAGGGGGAGGCAGTTCATGACCAAGTTACGTTGGGGCATTCTGGCAACCGGCTGGATCGCCGATCTATTTGTGCAGGATCTCCTCGATAACGACATGGAGGTGGCGGCGGTCGGCTCGCGGTCCATCGAGAAGGCGGTCGCTTTCGCCACCAAGCACGGCATTCCCCGCTCGCACGGCAGTTACGAGGCGCTTGCCGCCGATCCGGAAGTCGATGTCGTCTATATCGCGACGCCGCATCCGTTCCATGCGCGCACGGCCGAACTCTGCATTGCCGAGGGCAAGCATGTCCTGGTCGAGAAATCCTTCACGCTGAATGGCGCCGAGGCGCGGCATTTGCTGGCCTTGTCGCGCAAGCATGACGTCGTCGTGCTCGAAGCCATGTGGACCCGCTTCCTGCCTCACATGGTGCGGCTGCGCGAGGCGCTGGCCAGCGGCATGATCGGCGAGATCCGGACTCTGCTGGCAACCCATACCCAGGACTTGCCCGACGATCCGAGCCACCGCCTCAATGCGCTGGAACTTGGCGGTGGCGCACTGCTGGATCTCGGCATCTACCCGATCTCCTTCGCCTTCGACATGTTGGGGCAACCGTCAAAGGTTATTGCTTCGGGCCGCCTCAAGTCCACCGGCGCCGACGCCGAAGTGTCGACCATGTTCCGCTATCCGAGCGGCGCCTCTTCCATAACGGTGTCGGCCAGCGATGCGCCGGGCGCCAACAGAGCCGAGATCAACGGCACCGAGGGCCATGTCGAGATTGACGGCGTCTGGTACACGCCGACCAGCTTCCGGATCTATGACAGTCAGAAGAATCTGCTTGAGGAGTTCAAGCCTGCCGACATGAAGGGGCGTGGCATGCACTTCCAGGCCGTGGAGCTGGAACGACTGGTCGCTGCGGGCGAGCGGACCAGTCCCATCTTGCCGCTCGAACAGAGCGTTGCCATCATGGAGACGCTCGACGATATCAGACGGCAGATCGGGGTGGTCTATCCCGGCGAGGCGCGCGTCTTCGTCTAAGTGACTGTTCTCTAATAAGAAACGGCGGTCGCGACACTGGCTTGTCGCGGCCGCCCTTGCGTTCAGATGGCGTCGTTCGCGGTCAGGCGACGAAGCCTTCGAGGAGGAGAACGCCGATCAGGCCGAGCACAGAGACGATGGTGGACAGAACCGTCCACGTCCCGAAGGTCTCCTTCATCGACAGGCCGAAATACTCCTTGAACATCCAGAAGCCGGCGTCGTTGACGTGGCTGCAGATTGCCGAGCCAGCGCCGGTGGCGAGTGTCACCAGGGCGAGGTTGACGTTGTGCGTCGCAAGCATCGGAATGACTAGGCCTGCGGTCGAGATGGCTGCGACCGTTGCCGAGCCGAGGGAAATGCGCAGAAGTGCTGCGACGCCCCAGGCGAAGATCAGCGGCGAAGCATTCGTGCCGGCAAACAGCTCGGCAACATACTTGCCGACGCCGCCATCGATCAGCACCTGCTTGAAGGCGCCGCCGCCACCGATGATCAGCAGCATCATGCCGATGTGGCTCGCTGCCGAGGTGCAGGAGGCCATGATGTCCTTGACCGGGATGTTGCGCTTTGCACCCATGGTCCACATGGCGAACAGGAGCGACACGACCATCGCCACTGAGGCGTCGCCCACAAGGCGGATGATCGCGAAGGCCGAGTTGTCGGCGAGGCCGGCCTCGCTGCGGATCACGGCGATGATGGCCGCAGCCGACATCATGATCACCGGCAGCATGGCGGTGAGCACGGAGATGCCGAAGGCGGGCGTCTTTTCGAGGTCGAAGCTCTTGAAGGACCCGATCGCGTCGAGGTCGGCCTTCTTGGCAAAGCCCGATGGCACGATCCGCTTGGCGATGGCGTTGTAGATCGGACCGCCGATGATCACCGCCGGAATGGCGATCATGATGCCGTAGACCAGAACCTGGCCGATGTCGGCGCCATACTCGCCGGCGATGACCGTCGGGCCGGGGTGCGGCGGCAGGAAGGCATGGGTGGCCAGCAGCGCGGCGCACATCGGCACGCCAAGGTGAAGCGGAGACAGCTTCATCTGCTTGGCCATGGTCAGGACGATCGGCACCAGAAGCACCAGGCCGACCTCGAAGAACAGCGCGATGCCGATGATGAACGAGGCGACGACCACCGCCCACTGCACGTTCTTCTCGCCGAACTTCTCAATGAGCGTAACGGCGATGCGCTGCGCGCCGCCAGCGTCGGAGATCAGGCGGCCGAGCATGGCGCCGAGGCCGAAGATCAGGGCGATGTGACCGAGTGTGCCGCCGAGGCCACTCTCGATGGACTTCACCACCTTGTCGAGCGGCAGGCCAAGGGCGAGCGCGACGCAGAAGGAGACGATGATCAGCGAAACGAACGTGTTCAGTTTCAGCTTCATGATCAGGAGCAGCAGCAGCACAATGCCGGCCACGACGATGACTAAAGGCATTTCTCTTCCCTTGGTTTGGCTAGCGATACCGGCCGTGCCGGCGAAGACAACAATCCACTCGCGCCGGATCGGCATGTCGCCGTTCCAGTGCCTATGGTCTGTCGCGTTGTTCGGATGGACGACCAGCCCCCTCGGCCGCCGTGCCCTCCACATGCCGGCTATGAGTGCCAGCAGTTTTATGGAGAAGAGACGCTGCCGCCTCTTCTCCGGTTTTCGTCAGCTGTTCTTGGCGGCCAGTGCGGCGCGACCGGCTTCCAGCACTTCGATGATCTTGTCGGCGTCGTAGACGCAGCCCTGCCAGGTGCCGCCGCTTGCCGCCTGCAACGCCGCCCAGAGACGGGTGTCGTCGGGCAGTTCGGCTTGCGGCGCCAGTTCCGGATGCGGTTGACGCGCGGCCAGAATGGCGGCGCCTTCCTCGGCGGTGGCTGGCGCTTCCTCGGTGCCGAGGAAGTTCAGCGAGCCCGTCAGCTTGCGGCAATCGACGATCATTTCGACGATGTCGCCGTCACGCAGCTTGCCGATGGGGCCACCAGCCAGCGCTTCCGGCCCGACATGGCCGATACAGGCGCCGGTGGACACGCCGGAGAAGCGGGCGTCGGTGATGAGGGCCACGTGTTTGCCGTAGGAAAGGTGCTTCAGCGCGGAAGTGACTTGGTAGGTCTCCTCCATGCCGGTGCCGGACGGCCCGGCGCCGATCAACACCATCAGATCGCCGGCGACGATCTTGCCGGACTTGATGGCGTGGATGGCATCGACCTCGGAGACGAAAACCTTCGCCTTGGCCTTGTGCCGATAGACGCCGTCCTCTCCGATCACCGAGGGATCGATGGCTGTCGACTTGATGACCGAACCTTCCGGAGCGATGTTGCCAATCGGGAAGGTGATGGTGGAGGTGAGGCCACGGGCAGCCGCCTTGGCGGGCGGCATGATCACGTCGTCAGGGCTGACGCCATCCTGCTTTTCCAGCATTTCGCGGAAGCGGCGGCGGCGTTCGGAGGTTTCCCACCAGTCGAGGTTGGCGCCCAGCGTTTCGCCCGTCACGGTGAGGACGTCGAGATTGAGCAGGCCGAGTTCACGCAGGTGGAGCATCACTTCCGGCACGCCGCCGGCCATGAAGGCGCGAACGGTGGGATGATAGACCGGTCCGTTGGGAATGACGCTGACGAGGCGCGGCACGCGACGGTTCACCGCCGTCCAGTCTTCGACGGTGGGCATGGGCAGGCCAGCTGCATGAGCGATGGCCGGCAGATGCAGCAACAGGTTGGTCGAGCCACCGAAAGCGGCGTGCACCACCATGGCGTTCTCGATCGCCTTGGACGTCACGATGTCCTTGGTCGTGATGCCGCGCTCCTCGAGCTGCAACACCGCCCGTGCGGACTGGCGAGCAACTTCCAGCCACACCGGCTGGCCGGACGGAGACAGCGCCGAGTGCGGCAGGGCAAGGCCGAGACCCTCGGAGATGACCTGCGACGTGCCGGCCGTGCCGAGGAACTGACAACCGCCGCCGGCCGAGGCGCAGGCGCGGCAGCCGAGTTCGCTAGCTTCGTCCAGCGTCAGCTCGCCGTTGGCGAAACGGGCGCCGATGGTCTGCACCTTGCCCGCGTCCTCGCCCTTGGTCGGCATCAGCGTGGCGCCGCCGGGAACGAGGATGGTGGGCAGGTCGCGCTGGGCGGCCAGCGCCATCATCAGTGCCGGCAGGCCCTTGTCGCAGGCCGCGAGGCCGATGACCGCCTTGCGCACCGGCGTCGAGCGGATCAGCCGACGGAAGACGATGGCTGCGTCGTTGCGGTAGGGCAGGGAGTCGAACATGCCCGTGGTGCCTTGCGTGCGGCCGTCACAGGGGTCGCTGACATAGGCGGCGTAGGGAACGCCGCCGGCCTTGGCCACCTCGAGCGCCGCCGCCTCGAACTGAAGCGGTGTCTCATAGTGGCCGGTGTGCAGGCCGAGGGCGATCGGCTTGCCGTCCGCGCCACGAATGCCGCCGGTAATGCCGATGACGAGCACTTCCTTGCCGTTCAGCTTTTCCGGCTCCCAACCCATGCCGGCGTTGAGGGTCATGCCGAAAATGTCGCCGCTCGGGCGGTTGATCAGCATGTCCGGGGTCAGCGGCAACTTGCCGGCGGGGCCGGGAGCATTGGTCGCCGCGACATAGACGGCCTCGTTGCTCTCGTCGTAGATTTCCTTGATGGACATTGGGCCTTCCTCCGACGGTTGGTTGGTTATTTGACGAGGCCAGCCTGCTTCAGCAGATCGGCGAGGCGGGCCAGCTTGTCGGCGGCCAGCGGACCGGCGGGCGGCAGGCAGTAGGTGGAGATGTCGAGGCCGGTGAGGCGCATCGCCTCCTTGACCACGTTCACGAAGGGCGTGTCGAGAGCGTACATCGACGGAAGGCGGATCAGGCGGCTGTGCAGTTCGACGGCCTTGGCGAAATCGCCGGCCCGGAAGGCCTTGTAGATGCCGATGGAAAGCTCCGGCGCGAAGTTGCCGCTGGCCGAGATGACGCCGGCGCCGCCGAGCATCAGCGTGGTCAGCAGGTGGTCGTCGTAGCCGGCGAGAACCTGGAAGCCGGGCTGAACGGCGCCGACAACGTTGATCATCTCGCGGATATGGCCGATGGAGTCGATCGTCTCCTTGATGCCGACGACATTGGGCGCGGCCTCGACCACCGACTTCACGAAGGCCGGCGACAGGTCCTGACCGGTCAGGAAGGGGATGTTGTAGAGCAGAACCGGCAGCTTGGTGGCGCCGGCGATGTCGGTGAAGTAGTTGAGAAGGCGGGGCTCGGTGACCTTCCAGTAGGACGGATTGACCGCGACGATGCCGTCGGCGCCGATGGATTCGGCGTGAATGGCGAGCTCGACGGCCTCGCGCTGATTGTTGGAGCCGACGCCAACGAGCACCTTGGCCCGGCCGGCGGCCTGCTTCACGGCGAACTCCGCCACCGTCTTCCGCTCGGCGGTCGACATCTGGGAGAACTCCCCGCCGGTGCCGCACATGAAGAGGCCATCCACACCGGCGGCGATCAGCTTCTCGATCACCAGCGCCTGCCCCTTGGGGTCAAAGACGCCCGCCTCGGTAAAGATGGTCGACACCGGCGGAATGATGCCTTCGAAACGCGTCTCTGCCATCGGAAACTCCTGAGCCTCATGTCTAGGCGTTCTACATTATAGAACGATGTTTTATAATGTCGTACGTTAGCGATGGCTACTGGGCTGGTAAATCCGGGATGCTGTGTAGGCAAAGACCCGCATCCACTGGGTTTTTATGGAGACGAGCGGCTATGGTGCTGTATGTGAAAGGTAATTTCGGATTTCTTGCACCGGAGAAGGCGTTGGCAAGACCTTCCTGGCTGGTGCCGTGGGCTGTTTTCCGCGCTTGGATTGTGGTCGCAGGCGCACTAATCGAACTGAAATCAAGAATCGCAGGACCGCGATCTGCCGCTGGAGTTGCCGTGAGATGCCGTTGATTCAGGCCGTGGAGCGCGCCCTTAACATTCTCGACCTCTTCAGCGAGCAGAAGGTTGAACTCAACCTTGCCGAGATCAGCCAGCTGACCGGGCTGCACAAGAGCACCCTCCACTCGCTTCTGAAGACACTGCAGGCCCAGGGCTATATCGAGCAGACAGAGTCCAACGCCCCATATCGGCTTGGCGTGAAGCTTCTCGAACGCGGCTACCTCGTTCAGCGCTCCCGCGACTTCATCGCCATTGCGCGGCCCTTCCTCGAAGAGCTGTCGGAAAGAACGGGCCAGACGGTTCATCTTGGCGTGCTCGACGGCAAGTCGGGCGTTTACGTCGACAAGGTCGAGGGCACGCGTTCGATCATCGTCTACTCGCGGATCGGCCGGCGCATGCCGATCCACACCACGGCCATAGGCAAGGTTCTGCTGGCCTTCCAGTCGCCTGCCGTCATCGGCAGGACGCTCGATGGCTACGACTTCGCAACCGCTACCGAGAACACCATTACCGAGCGCGGAGCGTATGAAGCGGCGCTCGCCAAGGTGCGCACGGATGGCTTTGCCGTCGATGAGCAGGAAAACGTCCGGGGGTGCCGCTGCGCCGCCGTTCCCGTGTGGGGCCACGACCGAAAGCTGGTCGCCGCCATCTCCATTTCGACGGTGGTCGAGAATGTGTCGTTGGACGAGTTCAAGTCGTTCATCGAACAGTTGAAGATCACCGGTGCCAGCGTGTCGCACGACCTCGGCTACTGATTGGTGATATGGGAAAACGAAGCTGCCGGCCGCCGAGCTGACGGCCGGTGGCTTTGGAGTACGTCCAAGGCAGGATCATCTTCAGGTGCGCCAAGACCTCAGCCGGCTCTCGCCGCCTTTGTTGCCTTGGCCCACCAGACCAAATCGTCGAGCGCCGCCTTTGCGGAGGGCAAAAGGTTGGCCTCGATATCCTCGATGGGCTTGTTCGCTCCCATCGGCGATACGGCCATGAAGTCACCTCCGCCGATATGAACGGCGCTGCGGGTCGGAACCATCTGCAACTCTATGCCAATCAGGCGCAGGTGCTCGATGGCTCGTGCTGCCCCCAGGCCACCATAACCGATGGCGGTGAACGGCTTGCGATTCCACTCTATGTAAGCCTGATCGAGAGCGTTCTTGAGGGCGCCCGTGATCGAACGATTGTACTCTGCAACGACGAAAATATAGCCATCGAAACGGGCGATGGTCTGCTGCCAGCGGATCGCTGCCGGATCCTCGCTGGGCATCCACAAGTTCGATGCCTTCTCGGCAAAGAACGGCAGCGCATAGTCGCGCAGGTCGACAAGCTCGACCTCCATGTCTTCCCGGGCCTGGGCTTGCTTGAGCATCCACTGTGCCGGCTTGTCGGCGAAGCGGGTCGGGCGCGTGGATCCGATGATAAGGGCGATCCTGGGCTTAAAAGACATGGTGGCCTCATCTATGTTCGTACTAATAGGTAGTCACCTTACAGCGAGTGCGCGCTCCGACAAGGGGCACCTTCGGGTATCAAGCCAGCCGGAGGAAGCCAGCGCCCACCGTCGCTTCGGTCTGGCGACGTGTCTGGTTGGTCTCAGAATAGCCGTGTTGCCGCTTTTGAAAGGCGCCCTCCTGGACGCCTGAAGCCATCGGTTCGAGATAGGCCGCCGTGCAGCAGCCCGACAAGAACCGGGCTTGTTCGCCGTGCTGTCTTTCAGCCGAGAGCCGTCGCCCCCTCTTCGGCCGTACCGACGGCCCTCCGCAGCACGCCGAACAGGCGCCTGTCGCTGCTTTCGATGCCGGGCTCCGCCATGGCTTGCCGGCGAGTCTCCCACTCTTCAAGGGGGACGAGCACGTCAAGGCGGCCGGTCGCCACGTCGAGCCTGACCAGATCGCCATCTTGGACGCGACCGATGGGACCGCCGCGCGACGCCTCCGGCGTCACATGGATGGCTGCCGGCACCTTGCCGGAGGCGCCTGACATGCGGCCGTCGGTGACGAGGGCCACCTTTCGGCCTCGGTCCTGCAACAGGCCTAGCGCCGGGGTGAGCTTGTGCAACTCGGGCATTCCGTTGGCTTGCGGTCCCTGGAAGCGGACGATGGCAACGAAATCCTCGTCCAGTCCCGCCTTGAAGGCTGCCAGGAAGGCTTCTTGGGAAGCGAAAACCCGCGCCGGCGCCTCGACCGTCTGGTGCTCGACGGCGACGGCCGACGACTTGATCACCGCCCGGCCGAGGTTGCCGGTCAGGAGGTTGATGCCGCCGGTCGGCTGGAACGGCGCATCGATCGAGCGCACCACGGATTCGTTGGCGCTGGCGGCGGCCGTTTCGGCAAAGACCAGTTCTCCGGTAACGTCGAGCTGGGGCGTGCGTTCGTAGGGCGCGAGACCGGTGCCAAGAATAGTCTGGGCATCGTCGTGCAGCAGGCCGTCGCGCCTGAGCTCGCGCACCAGGAATGGAACGCCGCCGGCATCGCGGAAGCCGTTGACGTCCGCCTTGCCGTTCGGATAGGCGCGCACCAGAAGTGGCGTCGCTGCCGAAAGGGCCGCGAAATCGTCCCAGTCGATAACGAGGCCGGCAGCGCGCGCCATGGCGATCAGATGAATTGTCAGATTGGTCGAACCGCCGGTGGCGCAGAGGCCGACGATGCCGTTGACGAAGCTGCGGGCATCGAGCAGCCGGCCAATGGGTATGCTGTTCTCCCCTGTGCCGGCGATGGCGACGGCACGGGCGACGGCGGCGCGGGTCAAGGCGTCGCGCAGCGGCGTGTCGGGCGCCACGAAGGCCGACCCCGGCAGCATCAGCCCCATGATCTCCATCAGCATCTGGTTGGTGTTGGCGGTGCCGTAGAAGGTGCAGGTACCGGGCGCGTGGTAGGACTTCGACTCGGCCTCGAGCAGATCGGCCTCGGTTGCCGTGCCGGCGGCATAGGCCTGCCTTACTGCGTTCTTCTCGGCGTTGCCGAGGCCGCTCGGCATCGGACCGGACGGGACGAACACGGTCGGCAGATGCCCGAAAGCCAGGGCGCCCATGACGAGACCGGGGACGATCTTGTCGCAGATGCCCAGCATCAGCGCAGCGTCGAACATGTCATGCGACAGCGCGACGCCCGTCGACATGGCGATGACATCGCGCGAGAACAGGCTGAACTCCATGCCCGTTCGCCCCTGCGTGATGCCGTCGCACATGGCGGGAGCCCCACCTGCAACCTCGGCGACGGCGCCGAGCCGACGCGCTTCCTCGCGGATCAGCTCCGGATAGCGCTCGTAGGGGCGATGCGCCGACAGCATGTCGTTGTAGGTGGTGACGATGCCGAGATTGACTGCCTCGCCAACGGCAAGGCGCTGCTTGTCGTCGGCAGGGCAGGCCGCGAACCCATGCGCAAGGTTGGAACAGGGCAGGCGCCGACGGGCCGGGCCGGCGGCGCGGATTGCATCGAGGGATCTTTCCAGACCATCGAGATAAGCGGTTCGGCTCGGTTGGCTGCGTCGCTCGATGCGCTCGGTGACGTCGGCGATGGTGGAGCGAACGGTCATGCTTGCCTCTTTTCCTGCTCGAGCCCGAGCGCGGTGAGCCGGGCCATGATGTGGTCGGCCACGGTCGTCGCGGGCGGCGCGATGTCGACGGAAATGGCGCCGGCCGGCTCTTCCAGAGCCGCGAACTGGCTCTCCAGCAGGTCGGGGTTCATGTAGTGTCCCTTGCGGGCACGGAGTCTGCCGGCAATGGTCTCGGCGCTGCCCTTGAGATAAACGAAGACGACGTCGTCGCGCGGCGACAGCAGGTCGCGATAAATCGCCTTCAGGGCCGAACAGGCGATGACGCGGCTTTGCCCATCGACTTGCCAGCCCTCGATGGCCTGTCGCAAGGCTCTCAACCAAGGCCAGCGGTCATCGTCGGTCAGCGGAATGCCGGCCCGCATCTTCTCGACGTTGGCGGCCGGATGGAAGTCGTCTGCATCGGAGAAGCCGCAACCCATCCGCTCCGCCAGCAACCCGCCGACCGTTGTTTTGCCGCTACCCGACACCCCCATGACCACGACGATCATTGCGCTCTTCCTCCCGGGGCTAGCGGGGGCTCCTCACCTTGATTTCATAAACCCGGCCGGCTTCGACCGCGGCAAGTTTCCCGCCATCGAGCGGCTTGCCGTCTAGCTCGACCACCTGCTCGCCGATGCCATCCTCACGGACGAAGTCGACGTTGAACGTCGCGCCGCGCAGACGACGGGTGAAGGTCAGGTTCTGCCAGGATGAGGGGACTTGCGGTGCGATGATCGCCCCCTCGCCATGACCGCGCACCCCGCAGAGTTGTTCGACCACGGCGCGGTAGACCCAGCCGATCGTCCCGGTGTTGAACAGGTTGCTGGAACGGCCGGCCGTGCGCGGAAACTGGCGATAGGCTCCGCGATAGTAGTTGGGGATGTAGACCGGCAGCTGCCCGCGTGCGGCGATATCCTCGGCATCGGGGTTGGTGATCATCGCGCGCAACACGCTGAAGCCCCGGTCGCCTTCGCCGATGTGATAGAGCGAGGCCGCATAGAAGGCGGCGGCGTGGTTGTAGACGGCGCCATTCTCCGCCACGCCGGGCCATTTCTGGGTAAGGCGACCGATGTCCTCTCGCATGGCCGTAAAGGACGGCGCCTGGATCTCGACCCCGTAGGGCGTCACCAGCTGCTCGTCGATTGCGTTGAGCATTCTCGCCTTCCGGTCCTCGTCGGTTGCCCCGCAGAGGAACGCCCAGCTTTGGGCGTTGAGGAAGATCCGGCCTTCCTTGTCGGTTGATATGCCGAAAACCACGCCGTCATCGGTGATGCCGCGGCCATACCAGTCACCATCCCAGAGATGGCGGTTAATCCGCTCGACGAGGGCGGCGGCTTCCGCTTTCAACCAGGTCGTCGTCGCAACGTCGCCCTCAGCCTCGCAGACATCCGCCCAAAGCGACATGGCGTAGCTCGACGCTTCGGCAAGCCAGCCGGACACACCTTTGCCCTTGTAGCCCACCATGTTCATTGGGTCGCACCAGTCGCCCTGCTCGATGTAGGGCAACCCCCGCTCGTCGACGGCGGCCGCCAGGAAGCGCAAGGCGCGCGTCACGTGCTCGCGGATGCTGGCCGGCGTGGGGTCGTCGGTCCAGGCGACCGTCTCGTCCAGAATGGACCGGTTGCCCGTTTCGTCCAGGTAGGCCTTGACGGCGATCACCAGCCAGACGCCGTGGTCGGTGTGGGGAACCTGATTGATGTACTTCAGTTCGGCATCGGGTCTCAGCAGGATGCCGTCCGGCATCTTTCCGCTGGCGTGCTGCTGGCTCACGGCATGACGGATGACATCGCGCGCAGTGTCTGGCCGGATGAACAGCATCCCTAGCGCGTCCTGCAGATAGTTGCGCGTCTGTGGGTCGGTAGTCAGGCGGTTGGTGTCGCCATGGTAGAACGCCTGGCGCGGCAGCCAGTGATTGACCACATGGTTGAAGGTCTCGTCGGGTGAACGGATCTCAAGACAGCTGCGCCCTCCCTCCACGACGTAGGCGTGCGCCGCGCTTCGGATCGCCTCGACGTCGCCATCCAGGTATTTCCGGCGTAGCTCCGCGATTTCCGCCTCGTCCTTGGCGGGGCCGAAAATGAAGCGGAAGTCCTCGCTTTCGCCTCCGCCGATGGAAAGATCCCACTGCATGATGCAGGCCGGGATTTCGTAATACGCCTCGCCATCACCGAGATGGCCGCCGTCTGCGAGTGCCGAGGGAGCTTGCAGCCCACCTTCGCCTTCAAAGGCTTGTTGACCCACCTCGAAATGCTCCGGGCGGCGGTTGGCGGCGAGGAAGGTGATGTCCTTCAGATGCTGGTTTTTGAAATACTGCTCGATCTTCTGGTAGGGCGTGACCGAGGTGCAAACCACGGCATTGAGAGCGGCATCGAAGTGTCCGCCCATGTTCATCCAGGAGGCGAAGCCGACCGGGAAGAAAGGCACGAGGGAAAGATGCTTCGTCGTGGTCGAGAGGTTGGTCAGCCTCACCGTCCAGATCTCGGCGACATCGTCCACCGGCAGGACGAGACCAAGCTCGACCCGTACGCCATCCTTCTCGATCAGCCAGCGGATATCCGAAAGCCCGGGCTCGAAGGCGAACCGGTCAAGTTCGACCCGCACCGGCTCGTAAGGGGCGGAAAACAGGGCGCCCGTGTCGTTGTCGCGAACATAGAAGAAACGGCCGGGGTGATTGGGGTAGTAGCTCTGCTCCGGCAGCATGAAGGTCGGCGCCGGGATGATGGGGGGGTGGGCGTACTTGCGCGGTTCAGGATCCATGTACTGGCTCACGGCGTAGCCGCGGTTGTTCATCTGGATCATCATCCGCCGATTCCACAGATAGCCGGCGGCATTGGGGGCAAGTGTCGGATCTTCCAGGGTAAACCGGGTTCCGTTGTCGATGAAGGAGGGCATCGCTGTTTCTCGGATGGGAAGTGATCGGCGGACGTTCAAGGGCGAGCGGGCCCGGTTGACTGCCGGAGGGAAAGTGACGGCTCGAAACGCTCCTGATAGGGCAGGTCGAGGCCGTAGGTGAGGTTGAGGAGCTGGTGGCAGGCCGACTGGCTCATCTCTTCGATCGGGGCGTGGATCGTGCTGAGCGCCGGCGCCGTGAACGGTGCGAAGTCAACGTCGTCATAGCCGAGAACGGAGACATCCCCAGGCACGGAAATGCCTCGCTTGTGCAGCTCCGCGATAAGTACGAGCGCAACTTTGTCGTTGCCGCAGAAAATGGCCGAGTAGTCCGCGTTCGACGCCATCAGCGCCGCGACGGCACCCTCTCCGCCAGCGTAGGAAAAGGCGCCCTCGATGATTCTGCTCCGAGATACCGGGTAGCCGAGCCTCGCCATCTCGTCCAGGAAAGCGACGTGGCGTTGTCGCGCGTCCTGTGCGGACAGCCGTCCTGTGATCGTCGCGATCTGCGTGTGCCCGAGTTCGACGAGATGTCGGGCCGCCAGCCGTCCGCCAAGGTCGTGATCGATCGAGAAGGACCGCCCGGCCAACTCGTCGGTCCGGTGGTTGATCACGACGAGGTTGGGGAACTTCTCGGCATACTTTGCGAGCTCGAACTCGCTTTGCAGAGAGCTGGAAATCAGGATGCCGTCGCAGTCGCGATTGATGAGGTAGTCCAGATGGGCGAGGCGATCTTCGTTCGACTGCGCGTCCTCGGCGTTGGCGAGGATCATGTGCTTGCCCTGACGACGAAGCGCGCTTTCGATGGTGCGGATCATCATGTGGTAGTAGGGCCCCTCGAGCGAGGGCACCCAGACGCCGATGAGGTCGGATCGGCGCGACGATAGCGACCGTGCCATGCTGTTTGGCCGGTAGTTGAGCTGCTCGATGGCGCGGGCGATTTTCTCGGCCGACTTGAGCGAAACGGAACCGGTTCCAGAAATGTATCTCGAAACGGTCCCGGACCCTACCCCGGCCAGCTTCGCCACGTCCTTTACCGTCGCCATTTCGGATCTCCGATCACCCAGACCTTTGGCACAGTATCAGTTATCCTTTTGTTTTTAAATGGCTGAAAATCGAAACTCACCGATTGCGCATTTCTCCTGCCCTGCTTTTCTTGCAAGGCGCATTGACAAAATCAAGCCTCTCAGTTCAAAAATGGAACCGATCCCACTTTTGGATCAGGAGCCGTTGTCATCCAAGGTCGGGCCGGTCGGATCGCCTTGGCGTTACCCGTATGGGAGGAACCATGATCGGAATGAAGCAGATGGTCGCCGTGTCGGCGATCGCGATTTTGGCCGCGACGGGAGTCGCGAAGGCGGAGGAGCCGCTGAAGGCCGAAGTCATTCACTGGTGGACGTCGGGCGGCGAGTCCGCTGCCATCTCCGTGTTCGCCGATGCCTTCAATGCTGCCGGCGGGGAATGGGTCGACAACGCCGTTGCTGGTGGTTCGGCGGCACGTAGCGCCGCGATCAACCGCATCATCGGCGGGGATCCCTCGACGGCCGCGCTCTTCAACACCTCGCGCCAGTATCACGAGATCATCGGCGAGGGGCTTCTCAACGACATCGATGCCGTCGCCACCCAGAACAACTGGGACAAGGTCCTGCCGGAGCCGATCATCAAGGCCGTCAAGGTCGACGGAAAGTACTTTGCGGCCCCGGTGAACATCCACATGCCCCTGTGGATCTGGTATTCGTCTGCCGCGCTCGAAAAGGCCGGCGTCGCGAAGCCGCCGGAAACCATGGACGAGTTCTTCGCCGCCCTCGACAAGCTCAAGGCGGCCGGCATCACTCCACTCGCTCTCGGTGGCCAGCGTTGGCAGGAAAACTCGCTGTTCTCGGCGATGATTACCAACGTCGGCGGCGCGGCGCTGTGGAAATCCGTCTACGGCGACAAGGACGAGGCGGCGATCCGCTCGCCGGAGTTTCGCAAGGTCGTGGAGACCTTCATCAGCCTGAAGCCTTACGTCGATCAGGCCTCGCCGGGCCGCAACTGGAACGACACCACCGCGCTTCTCATCAAGAACGAGGCCGGCTTCCAGGTGATGGGCGATTGGGCCAAGGGCGAGTTCAAGCAGGCCAACAAGGAAATCGGCAAGGATTACGGCTGCATTCCCGGCCTGCGTCCCGACTCGCCCTACGTCCTTGGCGGCGACGTCTTCGTCTTCCCCAAGACCGATGACGCCGAAAAGGTGAAGGCCCAGCATCTTCTCGTCGAGATCATGACCAATCCCGACGTCCAGGTGAAGTTCAACAACCTCAAGGGGTCGATCCCGATCCGCTCCGACGTCGACGTTGCGAGCCTCGACGCCTGCGCCCAGCTCGGCATGAAAATCATGGCGGACCCGGCCCGTCAGGTGCCCGACGCCTCGCAGATGATGGAAGAGTTCGTCTATGGCTCGGTGCAGGACATCGTCACCGAGCTCTGGAACACGCCGATGACCGTCGATCAGGCGATCGACCGGTTCGACAAGGCCCTGAGAGGCTGATCCCGCATCAAGAGTGCGGGGAGGCGGCCTTCCGCCTTCCCGCCAAAAACACGGGAGGAACAAGTGGGAGCTGATCTCACTCGGCATGTGAAGCGCAACATCGTTGCCTACATCGCCCTGCTACCGATGGCCGCCGTCGTCATCTTCGCCTATCTCGGCACCATGGCCTGGTCGGTCCGGCTGTCATTTTCAAGCTCGAAGCTTCTTCCTCGGAACGACTTCGTCGGCTTTGCCCAGTATGTCACGCTGTTCGACACGTCGCGGTGGCAGACCTCGCTGGGCAATCTGGCCATCATTGCCTTTTTCTTCCTGCTGATCTGCTTCGTGCTCGGCTGTCTCCTGGCGATCTTCATCGACCAGAACGTTCGCGCCGAAAGCCTGTTCCGCACGGTGTTCCTCTATCCTTACGCCATGTCCTTCGTGGTGGCCGGCCTCATCTGGCAGTGGATCCTCAACCCGGACCTCGGCATCCAGCACACCATGCGCGGTCTCGGCTTTTCCGGCTTCGTCCTCGACTGGGTGGTCAATCCGAAGATGGTGCTCTACGCCATCATCCTGGCGACCGTCTGGCACGGCTCCGGGCTGGTCATGGCGCTGATCCTGGCCGGACTGCGCGGCGTCGATACCGAGATCTGGAAGGCGACGCGCATCGACGGGATTCCGGCCTGGCGCGTCTACGTTTCGATCGTCCTGCCGATGCTCAGGCCAATGATCATCACCTCGCTGGTCCTTCTGTCGATCAGCATCGTCAAGATGTACGACGTCGTCGTCGCGATGACCAATGGTGGCCCCGGCACGGCCAGCGAAGTGCCGGCCAAGTTCATCATGGACAACCTGTTCGAGCGGGCCAACATCGGCCTCGCCACGGCGGCATCGACAGTGATGCTCGTCACTGTACTGCTGGTCATGGCGCCCGTCATCTACTCCCAGTACTTCCGGAAAAGCGGGAGGGCGTCGTGATGTCCCAGGCAAAGTTGGCCATCAACAAGCGCCCACTCACCTACCATGAGGTCTGGGGACGCGTCGGCATTTACGCCTTTCTCGGCGTGCTGGCGGCGTTCTTCCTGCTGCCGCTCTACGTCATGCTCGTCACATCGTTCAAGAGCATGGACGAGGTCCGTCTCGGCCTGATTTTCTCGCTGCCGCACCAGTTCAGCATCGATGCCTGGGTCAAGGCATGGACGTCGGCCTGTACCGGTCTCGAATGCACGGGCCTTCAGGTCGGCTTCGGCAACTCGGTGAAGATCCTGGTGCCGAGCGTCGTCTTCTCCATTCTGCTCGGCGCCCTCAACGGCTACGCCCTGTCCTTCTGGAAGGTGAAGGGCGCCAACGTCCTGTTCGCCTGCCTGCTTCTGGGCTCGTTCGTTCCCTATCAGGTGTTCATCTACCCGCTGGTGCGCTTCTACGCCCGGACCGGCATCTACGGCTCGCTGCCTGCCATCGTCATCACGCACATCATCTTCGGCATGCCGGTGATGACGCTGCTGTTCCGCAACTACTATTCGGGCTTGCCGCTCGAGTTGTTCAAGGCGGCGCGCATCGATGGCGCAGGCTTCTGGAAAATCTTCTTCTCGATCATCCTGCCGATGTCGGTTCCGATCGCCATCGTTGCCGTGATCATGCAGGTGACGGCCATCTGGAACGACTTCCTTCTCGGCCTCGTCTTCGCGGGACGCGACAACCTGCCGATGACCGTCCAGCTCAACAACATCGTCAACACCACCACCGGCGAGCGTGCCTACAACGTCAACATGGCGGCAACCGTGCTCACTTCGCTGGTTCCACTCACCGTTTACCTGGTGTCCGGCCGCTGGTTCGTGCGCGGCATCGCCTCCGGTGCCGTGAAGGGGTAAGTCATGAGTTCCGTTTCCCTCCAGAACATCGACATCAGCTATGGCAACGTGCCGATCGTCAAGAAACTCGACCTGACGATAAAGGACGGTGAGTTTCTTGTCCTGCTCGGGCCGTCCGGTTGCGGCAAGTCGACGCTCCTCAACGCGATCGGCGGCCTGACCGACGTCAGCGGCGGCAGCATTTTCTTCAACGACAAGGACGTCACCTGGACCGATCCCAAGGATCGCGGCATCGGCATGGTCTTCCAGTCCTACGCGCTCTATCCGACCATGAGCGTCGAGCGAAACCTGTCCTTCGGGCTACGCATCGCGGGCATCGATCGCGCAACCATCGAGAAGAAGGTGAAGTGGGCGTCCGAACTTCTGCAGATCGACCACTTGCTCGATCGCAAGCCGTCGGCATTGTCGGGTGGCCAACGTCAGCGCGTCGCCATCGGCCGCGCGCTGGTACGCGACGCCGACATCTTCCTGTTCGATGAGCCGCTCAGCAACCTCGACGCCAAGCTACGCGCCGAGTTGCGTCTCGAGATCAAAAAGCTGCACAAGACGCTGAAGTCGACCATGATCTACGTGACCCACGACCAGATCGAGGCGCTGACGCTGGCCGATCGCATCGCGGTCATGAAAGATGGCATCATTCAGCAGCTCGACACGCCGCTCAACGTCTACAACAAGCCGGCCAACGATTTCGTCGGCAGCTTCCTCGGCTCGCCGGCCATGAACAAGGTTGAGGGGCTGCTCGCTTTGGAAGGTGAAAGCCGGTTCTTCGTGGCGGGCGATTTCCGGCTGGATGTCAGCCGCTATCCCTTTGCCCAGAACATCGAAAGCGGCCGGAAGGTCGTGCTGGGACTCCGTCCGGAGCACATCCTTCCCGCCAAAGGATCGGCGACGGCCATTGAAGGCCAAGTGTCGCTGGTCGAGCCGATGGGTAGCAACATCCTGGCTTGGTCCACCTTCGACGGCATCAGCCTGTCGCATCTCGTGGGGCAGGACGACAGCTGCGAGGCGGATCGCACCTTCCCCGTCACCATCGATGTTCTGAAGGCTTCCTTCTTCGACGCGGAGACAGGTTGGCGGCTATAGCCAGGGAATGCCGGCGGATCGAGTGATTGCTGCGATCCGCCGGCTCTGGATCAGTCGGGGAGACGGCGTTTCGTCTCGGCGTCGAAAAGATGGAGCGGGCCGTCGTCGAACGACAGCCGCACGGCCTGCTGCTCGCGCAGCTCGACGCGGTCCCGGAACAGCCCGACCACCTCTTCGCCGCCGACGTCGAACACCGCATAGGTTTCCGATCCCGTCGGTTCGACCACCTTGACGGTGGCTTGCAGGCCGCCTGTATCTGTTAGTCGGACGTTCTCCGGCCGTTTGCCGACCAGAATGTGCCGGCCCTCTTCGAGACCGATTGGAAGGGAAGCGGCGACCGTGCCGCCGTTGTCGAGCACGATGCCGCTTCCCTGGCGTCGCCCTGGGAGGATGTTCATCGAGGGGGAGCCGATGAACTGGGCGACGAAGGTGTTCTCTGGCCGATCGTAGAGCTCGATCGGTGCGCCGGCCTGTTCGACGCGACCGGCCTGCATGACGACGATGCGGTCGGCGAGCGTCATCGCCTCCACCTGGTCATGCGTCACGTAGACCGTGGTGGTGCCGAGCCGCCGGTGCAGCGCCTTGATCTCCGCGCGCATGGAAACGCGCAGCTTGGCGTCGAGGTTGGAGAGCGGCTCGTCGAACAGGAACACCTGGGGGTTCCGGACGATGGACCTGCCCATGGCGACGCGCTGTCGCTGGCCACCCGAGAGCTGTCGCGGGTAGCGGTCGAGCAACGGTGTGAGGCCGAGGATCTCGGCCGCTGCTCCGACTTTCTGCGCTTTCTCGGCCGCCGGCGCTCCGGCCAGCGTCAGCGAGAAGGCCATGTTCTGCGCCACCGTCATGTGCGGATAGAGCGCATAGTTCTGGAACACCATGGATATGTCGCGCGCCTTCGGCGGCAGGTCGTTGACCACCCGCCCACCGATCGAGATGGTGCCGCCCGAGATGTCCTCGAGACCAGCGATCATCCGGAGCAGCGTCGACTTGCCGCAGCCGGACGGACCGACCAGCACGACGAACTCCCCGTCGGCGATGTCCACGGATACGCCATGGATCACCTTGGCTGCGCCGAAGTTCTTGACCGCCTCGTGGATCGAGACCGATGCCATTTTGTTGTCTCCCTGTTCGGTCTCAGGCGGCCGATATGGTTACGCTATCGGTTGACAGCGCACCTTCGTGAATGACGAGGCCGATGCCGCCATCGGCAAAGGCGGTGTCGCTGTCGTCGCGGGCTTCAAGGCGCTTGCCTCCGACCAAGGCGGAGATCGTGCTACCGCTGACGCGCACCTCCATTGGCACCGCCTTTTCAAAGGCGAAGTCGAACGGCGTTTCGGCGAGCACCGATACGGCCTCGTCGCGCACCTTGACGATCTGCAACCGGCCGTCCCGAACTAGGCGGATGCCGTAGTAGCGGCGGAGGCCCTGGACGCGTACCGCAAGGCCGCCGTAGCCGCCGAGATGCACCGTCAGATCGGTCTTCACCTTGTAGTCGGTCCATTCCCGCGTACCGTGACTGACCATGCCTTCGCCGACCGCCTGGGAAATGCGGAAGCTTGGGGGGAACAGCTTGGAGAAGAAGCTGACGCCGTTGACCCAGGCCATGCGCCAGAAGTCGCTGTCCGCCTTGGGGCGGCGCAACGTGACCTCCGGCGCACCATCCCAGCGCAACCAGTCGACCAGCACGTGGCCGTCGGCCCTTTGCGCCTGGGTGGTGATGGCGATGCCGATTTCGCCGATCGGCTGACCGTCGAACTCCGGCAGGCGCCATTCGAGAACCGTTTCGGCACCCGGCGCCAGCTGCGCCGGCTTGCCGTCGACATCGAGGAGGCGGTCCTTTTCGCCGAAGACCTTCAGAGCCAGGCGGACATCGACGACACCAGAGTTGTCCTTCGGCGCGACCACGCGGGCGCGTACCGTCTGGCCAGGATAGACGGTCGGCGTTGCCATCAGCTCGTAGGTGCGCATTTCCGTCACTGCTGGCGGCGCGAAGGTCGGCGTCGTCGCGGCGGCCACCTGGCCCGGCGCCAAGGCCGTGTAGGCTACCTCCAACGCCCGACCATCGCCCAAGGCGCAGTTGCCGACCTGCACCGCCGGATTGGCGTTCATCCTCGTGTCTGGCCGGAAGCCCTGAACGCTGCCCGGCAGCGAGAAGTGGAAGCGGGCGCCATCCTTGGGGGAGGGGAGAGGCGCCTCGCCAGCCAGCCGCCGACCGAGATTTGCAACGTAATAGGCGATGCGAACGGCATCGTTGATTCCGTTGCCGCCGTCGGCCGAGGAGATCAGCAGACGGTCGGCGATCGGACCGCGCCAGTCGGGGCCGGCCTCGATGCCGTCAAGGCCGAGCATCAGGCCGCTGAGGCAGCCGACGTTGCCGGCATTGCAGTCGGTGTCCCAGCCGGCGGTATTGACGATGCGCTGTGCTGCCTGGAAGTCGTGCGGCGCGTAGAGCATCGCCATGATCATCAGCGCATGGTTGGGCACGACGTGGCAGTTGCCGGGGAACTTGTCGTACCCGTAGGTGTCCTGGATGAGCTGTCGCGTCGTCAGCCAGTCGGGGTTCTCGGCGTGCCAGCGGCGGATATCGGCGATCAGCCGGGCGATCAGGCAATCCCGAGGGATGACCGAGAGGCCGGTATCGATCAGATGATCGATGTCCTTCGAAACGAAGGCCTCCGCCTCCATCGCCGCCCAGAGCGCTGCGGCGTGGACGGATTCGCCATCATGGCTGACCTGCCCCGCAGCGCGAGCGAGCCGTGCGGCAAGCTCGGGTTGGCCCGGCGCCACCATGGCCCAGCCGTCGATGAAGATCTGGGCGCCGATCTGCTCGGCCACCGTGACGCCGTTGGTGGCGATCGAGCCGGATGCGGGAGCCGAAATGCCGCGCTTCAGGTTGAGCCAGGCGGTGTGCTCGGTCGAGTTGCCGTTGCCGCCCCACCAGAGGATGGATCGGTGCTCGATCAGGTAGTTGAGCCAGGACTTGCCGATGTCTTCGGATGAAAGGTCGGGCGAGACGCCGTAATCCTCAAGCGCCCGCAGGAAGGTGAAGGTACCGGCGACGTCGTCGTCGGTGACGACGAGATGCTGGCCGAGCTTCTCGTGGACGTAGTAGTCGATGGGGCCGAGCTTCTCCATGATCTTGGCATAGGTCCAGCCTTCGAAGGGGCGGCCGAGGTAGACGCCGATCAGCTTGCCAAGGACGCCGGCATAGACGCGCTCGAGATAGTCGGAGGGAAGGGACATCGGAACTCTCCGGTAGGTGTTGCGGGTGGCGCGGGTCAGCCTTTGACCGATCCGCCGGCCATGCCTTCGATGAATCGGCGCTGCAGGGCGACGAACAGGACGATCACCGGTGTCACGATGATGAGCGCGGCGGCCATGATCTCCCCCCAGTCCGAGGTGTACTGTCCGGACAGCAAGAAGAAGGAGACGACGGCGGTTAGTCGGTCGGTCCGCTGCAGGAACGTGGTGGCGATCAGGAACTCGTTCCAGGAATAGAGCCCGATGATCAGCGCCACGGTGAGAATGCCGGGCGAAACGATCGGCAGCATCACCTTGGAAAACACCTGCCAGTGGGTGGCGCCATCGATCAGCGCCGCTTCTTCCAGTTCCTTGGGAACGGCGAGGAAGTAGGTCCTGAGCAGCATCACCGCGAAGGGCGAGTAGATCGCCGTGTAGATCAGTGACACTGCGAACACGTTGTTGATGAGCCCGAGCTTGGCAAAGCCGAAGTAGAGCGGGAACAGGAACAACTGGATCGGCGCCGTGGTGGTGGCGAGCAGGTAGAAGGTGACGATCTTCCAGCTCTTGATCTTGCGACGCGCCAACACGTAGGCGGTGAGCGAACCGGTGGAGCAGACGAGCACGATGGTCAGCGCGGCCAGCAACGCCGAGTTCAGCATGGTGGTGCCGAAGCGGGCGTCGTTCCAGGCGCGCACGAAGTTATCCCAGCGGTAGACTTCCGGCCAGGAAAGCGGGCTTTGGACGATCTGCGTCGCCGGCTTCAGCGAGTTCAGCACCAGAAGCGCGATCGGGAACAGCGTGATCAACAGGAGGACCGCCAACGCCGTGTAGATGAGGACGAAGGTCGTCCGGCTTTCGATCAGCCTCATTGGTCGAACTCCTTCGCCTGCAGGCGGATGTAGACGGCGGTGGTCGCAAGGCCGAACAGGCTGATCACCACGGCTACGGCGGCGGCCTTGCCGACGGCGAGGTCGTAGAAGGCGCTGCGGTAGGCGAGCGTCGACAGCACTTCGCTTGAGAAAGCCGGGCCGCCCTGGGTCAGGATGTAGACGAAGTCGAACACCAGGAACGACCAGATGATGGTCATGATCATCATCAGCGTGATGGTCGGCCGGATGCCGGGCAGCAGCACGTAGCGCAGCATCTGCCAGAAGCTCGCGCCCTCGATGCGGGCCGCTTCGATCTGCTCCTGCGGCACCTGTCGCAGGGCCGCGAAGAAGATGACGCAGAGAAAGCCCCACCAGTGCCAGAGGTCGACGACGGCGATGCCGTAGAGGGCGGTCGACGGCTGCGTCAGCGGATTGGGCACGGGAAAACCGGCGCGCGTAACGAGACCGGCGATGCCGGTGAGCGGCGAATAGATCATGCCCTGCCAGACGCGGGCGGTGATGGCGGTGGCGATCACCATCGGCAGGAAGTAGATGACCTGGAAGAAGGCGCTGCCGCGACGGGCGATCAGCATCATGGTGGCGGCCAACAGGCCCATGGCGATCGGCACGGTCAGGAAGATCGCCGTCCAGATCACGTTGTTGCCAAGCGCCATCCAGAAGACGCGATCGGCCATGAGGTGGCGAAAGTTGGCGAGACCGACGAACACAGGCATGCCGATGCCGTCCCAGCGGCAAAAGGCGAGCGCTATGGTCAACGCGGCGGGAACAAAGATGATGACGACGTTGATGAGCAACGTCGGAACCAGATAGAGGCGATGCATGCGAAAGGTCTCCGGCGAGCGGAAGCGGCCGGCTGGCCGCTTCCATCCGTCGTGCGAGGGGTCAACGCGCCGGTACGGCTGGCACCTTGCCTTCGGCCTTTTCCTGCTGGAAGGCGGCGTCGAGCTGGGCGAGATAGTCGGCGACGGTCGCGCGGCCGAGCCAAACCTCTTCAATGCCGTTGATCAGCTGTGTGTCGGTGGCTGGCGGCAGGAAGGTCCAGGACGTGTAGCCGTACTGGTTCTTGGCGACCGAGTCGGCCAGCGTCTTCATGGTCTCGGCGTAGAGGGCCGGCACGTCCTTGCTGATCTTGACCATGCTGAGGTCGACCAGCGGCGTGTTCCACTCACCCTGCCAGACAGAGTTCATGGCGCCGTAGAACTCCGGCGAGAACACGTAGTCGATGGCTGCCGCCGCTCCGTCCGGATTCTGCGAGGCTGCTGCGATCGACAGGGTCGAGCCGACGCCTAGGGCATAAACCGGGCCGCCAAGCCCCTCCGCGCTCGGGAAGCCGACGAAACCGCACTGGTCGGCGTTGTCCTTGAAATAGGACTGGATGTACTGGAAGTGCCAGGTGCCGCTCGGTAGCATCGGCGAACGGCCGGCGGCCATCTGGGCGAAGAACTGCTCGGTTTCGAGCGAGAAGTAGTCCGGCCCGAAGTAGCCCTTCTGCCACCAGTCGTTCAACTTGTTGATCGCCGCCACAAAGGGTTCCGCGGTCCAGGGGATTTCGCCCGTCAGCGCCTTGTAGACGTTTTCCGGCCCGGCGATCGAGTTGAAGACGATGGTCACGTAGTGCTCGTTGTTGCCGCGCCAGCCGGCGTTGCCGGATGCGAAGGGGACGAGCTTGGCCTTGAGCGCCTCGTCGGCCAGGGCTTCCATCTCGGCGATCGTCGTCGGCGCCTTCCAGCCGTTCTTCTCGAGCACGGCCTTGTTGTAGAACAGGCCGAGCGTCTCGTAGGTCTTGGGCACGGCGTAGAGCTTGCCGTCGTACTTGCCCATCTCAAGGAAAACCGGCAGGATTCGCTTGTTCCAGCCGAGCTTCTCCGCGTAGTCGTCGAGCGCCAGCAACTGCCCGGCGCGGGCCATCGGGGCCACATAGCTCGGGCCGGCGGTATAGACGACGTCCGGTCCGCTTCCGGACAGGAGCGCCACGCGCATTTGCTTGTCGAGCTCGGAGCCACGGTAGTCGATCGCCAGGCTGTAGTCCGGGTGGGCGGCATTGAAGCCGGCGACCAGCACCTTGGCGATCGCCTCCTGCTGTGCCGGCGCGGCGCTTTCATACCACCACGACACCGGCTTGCCGTCGGCGAAGGCAAAGCGGCTCATGAAGGGAACGAGAGATGCGCCCAGGCTTCCTGTGAGAAATGTCCGTCTGTCCATTGTGTCCTCCACCTTGTTGTTCTCTCCGGCTCGTCGCGCTTGCTGTCTCGATCTCATCGATCGCTGGAGCCGGTTCCTCTTTCGACCGGCTTAGGCGCCGGCCGCCTCCCGTCAGCCAAGACCGGACGGGCAACTCCTCGGGTCGACCGCCCGCCACGCGCCTTCACGTGGCGAGCGACGACTTTCAAGCCGATGCGCGTTCGATCAGCTTGAAGCGAACCTCTTCCGTGGTGCCATGCGCTGGGCTGAGGCCGCGGAGCCGTTGAAGCAGGGCCTTGGCCGCCAACTCGCCCATCCGCGCTTGAAACTGACTGACGGTAGTTAGCGGCGGCGACACCAGACTTGCGGGTGATATGTCGTCGAAGCCAACCACGGCCACGTCGTCTGGAATTTTGAGCCCCCGATCGCGCAAAGCCCGCATGACCCCAATCGCCATCAGGTCATTGGCGGCGAAGATGGCGGTCGGGCCGTAGCCGCTTTCGAGCATGGACTGCGCCGCGGCGAAGCCGGCCTCCTCGCTGAACGCATCGGTGATGGTGACGGAGGCGTCCATGCCGGCGGCCGACATGGCTTCACGATAGCCCTCGACCCGAACGCGCTGCGGGCCGCCGGTGCCGGCCAGCATGGCGATGCGGCGATGGCCCCGACCGACGAGATAGTTGACAACCGCATGGGACGCCGCGCGGCTATCGACGAAGATGTCGTCGATGGCGATGTCGCCGCCTTTCTTGCAGGCCGACTCGATGCGGACCACCGGCACGCCAGCCTCGACGAGCGAGCGGAAATCCGTCGCCCTGAGCGTGAAGAACACGCCGATGACACCATCGACCCGGCCCTGATGCGCCCAGTCCAGGAAGTGCCGCTCTCGGGCGGGATCGCCGTCTGTGTTGACGGTTATGACATCATAGGCGCCCTCCTGCGCCACGGCCTGCACACCACGGATGAGCACGGGATAGAAGGGGTTAGTGATGTCGGGGACGATGCAGGCGATGGTCATTGTCCGGCGCGTCTTGAGCGCCTGGGCAAAGCGGTTCGGCGCGTAACCGAGCGCCTTCGCGGCCTCGGTGATGCGTGCCCAGGTGTCGGGCGACACCGTCGGTGCGCCGGTTCCGCTCAGCACCATGGACACAGCCGCCTGCGAGACGCCTGCCAGCTTGGCGACGTCTTTCTGCGTGGGACGCTTCATGGGTTTGTTTCCGCCCGTAGTCTTATTATACGTATTAGTGATACGAATAATCTAGCAGGCGAAAACCGTCAAGCGGTGCCTTCGGATATTCCGGTGGACGCCGTAATCGGTCCGGCAATCACCGGGTGATCGCGCAATGGAAAGTCGATCGCTCAGGTGCCGGAGCTCTCCCGCGCAAAGCGGAAAATCGGGCGATGGAAGTGGCGGGTTTGCCCCAGAAGCCGGTTTCCGAGGCGGTCCTTTCAGACGCGGGCTCCCGCCCAAGTGACGTCGTCAACTATTGGCTGGCTGAGACGCATCGTCCGTTTTGGGGTGGCGTGGAATCCGCTGCTCGCCCTGATCGGTGAGCGTCGGAAACTCACCGGCATTCTCGATCGCTTCGATCGGCTCGGCGTCGGTTCCATTGTCGGCGGGGAGCAGAGCCGACTCGTGGTTTTCCTCGACGGCAAGGCTCTCGCGGGCGGAAAACCAGTGCTGCTCGGCGCGGCCTTCCGGTCGCCCTTCCTCTTCCCAGAGCCGATAGGCTCGGGCACGGATTTTATCGTCGCGGTTGGCGCTCATTTTGGGCTCCTTTGCGTTCACGAGAGAAACGTCGGAGGGGAGCATGAGTTCCCGTTGTTGGTGGCGCGGGGCGGTCGCGACTGTAGGCGACGTGTAATGGCTGGCAGGTGTGATTTTCAGTTCGCCGATGCGATGACGAACGGAGAGGCCGTCAGGCCGATCTGGGTGGGCGGGTGCTGTCGCGGAAGATCAGGTCCACCGGCCACACCTCCTGGCATTCGGCCGGGCTCTTGCCGTCAATGAGGTCGGCTGCGATTTCGGCGATGCGTTCGCCGGCCCGATGGATCGACGAGAAGGTGGTGGTCAGAGGTGGGCTGTGCGCTTCCGGCCGGATCGATGAAATGCCGTCGTCGTGGGCGATCACCGAAATGTCGGAGCCGATCGTCAGCCCGTTGTCGCGAATGGCGCGGCACGCCCCGATGGCCGAGAAGATGCTGGAGCAGATGACGGCGGTAGGTGGGTTCGCGCTTGCCAGCATGCGGGCGGTCAGCCGATAGCCGGCCTCGTCGGTCATGACGTCGGAACCGTAGAGAGTATCCGGGGCTTCAAGCCCGGCGCGAAGGAGGGCCGAGCGCCAGCCGGTTTCACGATCGACGGCGAAAGCTTGCCGCGCGTCGCCATTGACGAGACCGATCCGTCGGTGACCGAGGCCGATCAGTAGCTCGGCGGCTTGCCGGAAGGCGCCTTCGTTGTCGATATCGAGAAAGGCGTGGGGGTGTGACGATTTGGTGCGGCCATGCACCACGCAGGGAATGCCGAGCCTTTCGAGCAACGGCACGCGTGGATCCTCGATGAGCGGACTCGACAGCACGACGGCGTCCACCGAGCCTCTTTGGGCAAGGCGCCTATAGCTTGCCTCTGAGGTGTCGAGGCTGGCGCTGACCAGGATGTCCATCTGCCGACGGGCGGCGCTATTGGTGAGGCCGGACAGGAAGTCGGTGAACAGCGGGTCGAGCAGCGGATCCTTGTCGGACGGAAAGACGATGCCAATCGCACCGGAGTGTCCGGTTGCCAGGCGGTGCGCACTGGCATTCGGCGAATAGTCGAAACGCTGCGCGGCTGCGAGCACCCGCTCCCGCGTATCCGTGCTGACGTCCTGATAGCCGTTGAGCGCGCGACTGACCGTGCTCTGGGAAAGCCCGAGGTGACGTGCCAGTTCCTTGAGGTTCATGGAGGTGCCGATGAATACAAAAACAGGGCGTCTATATAGCTCCCGCTTGCTGGATTGTACAGCTTGTGCCAGACGTCAAAAGCGCTTTCATAAAAGGCTATTTGATCGATCCTCTGCTGAGGTGGAGAAAAACAGACAAAATTGGCAGGAAGCATCAACAATACGCTTCTTCGGCGACAAGATGTGCCGGGACAAAAGCATTGACAGGCGTTCGTGGCCAATGATACGAGAGCAAAAGCGCTTTTGAGTGGTTCCGATTGGCGGTCGGGCAGGAATAGGGGAGGAGTGCCAATGAGCGCTCCCGTGTTGACGCTGGACGGCCTTGGCGCACGTTTTGCGCGGTGTCCGAGCAGCCTTCTCGAGGTTGTCGATGATGTTGCCGCCCGATTCGCGGCGCTTGGTGGCTCCTGCCTTCCGTCCCCTCTTGACGTTGCTGCTCGCGATCTTCTCGCCCGTTGTCCGGATCCGTCTACCTTGCCGCTCTGGGGCGTACCTTACGTCCTCGATGCCAGCATAGACGTCGTGGGACTTCCCACATCGATCGGCGTTCCCGCCTTTGATTTTCAGCCGGACTTCGACGCCGTTGTCGTGGAGCGGCTGAGGGCGGCCGGCGCCCTTCTGGTCGGCAAGCTTTCTGTCGATCCTCTCGGTCTTGAAGCGTCGGTCGCGCGAGCCTCAGCGGCTGTCGCCGCCGGTGTCGCGGCTTTCAGCGTTGTCGGTGATCGTGCCGACGCGGTCACTGTCGATTGCGGCCTGGCCGTCGTCAAGCCGACCCCTGGACTCGTCTCCGTCGAGGGTGTTTCCGCCATTGCCCCCGAGGTCGATGGTATCGTCATTCTCGCGTCCGATGTCGCAGACGGCGCGGCGGTGCGGCGCGTGCTCGAAGGCTTCGCGGCGACAGCTCGTCCCGCCAGCCCGATTGGGCGTCTCGGTCTGCTCTTCGATGACGCTTCGACGGCGGCGCGTGTGACCGGCGAGCGGCTCGGCTTGGCGACGGTCGCCACCGATGGTGCCCCCTTTGCCGAAGTCGCCGCTCTTTCGAGTGATGATATCTGGCTGGCGCCGCGGCTTGACACTATGGCGTCGGCTTTCGTCGAGTTACCGGACCTGCTGCCTTCGCGCTTCCGGCGGCGTCTCTCGGGGGCGCTTGCCCTCCCGGCGAGAGATCTCGCCCATGCACAGCATCGTCTTCTTGTGCTTCGCCGAAAGGTCGAGGACGCTTTCTCGAACTTCGATCTTCTGTTCGTGCCCCCCGAGTTCGGATCGACGGGGTTTGTCAGCGCCTGCGGTCTCGCCGCCATCGGACTGCCGGACGGCGGCTCGCTGGTCGGGGCCGCCGGCAGCGACGACCGGCTGGCCGAAGCGGCCGTGGCGCTTACCATTCCCGACCTTTCCGTGTCCACTCGTCCGATTGACATCCTGGCGTCATCGCCGTTGGCTCATCGATAGCAGGACCGAAGATTGACGCTTCATCGGCGGCCGGCCCGGACTGGGGCGCTGAAGCCGATGCTCGACCTTTCCAAGGAGACTGAAGTGACTGCCACCTCCGCCCCGATGACCTCGTCGCTGCCCACCGATCCCTGGCGTCTTGTCGAAACCCGTTGGGATGCCGGTGCCAACCTCCTTCGGGAGACCCTGTTCGCGCTCGGAAACGGCCACATCGGCACGCGTGGCAGTCACGACGAGGCCTGGTTGGGCGTGGCCGACGCCAGCATGGAGGGGACCTACGTCAACGGCTTCTACGACACCGAGGCGATCCGCTATCCCGAGAATGCCTATGGCTTCGCTCGCATCAACGAGTTCATGCTCAACCTGCCCAATGCCAAGGGCGTCGAGATTTCCGTGAACGGCGAGCGCTTCAACCTCGCGACTGGGGTGATCCTGTCCTACGAACGAAGCCTCGATTTCCGCGAGGGCGTTCTGGTGAGAAGCGTCGAATGGAAATCGCCGGCCGGCCGGCGGGTGCGCATCGTTTCCAAGCGCGTCGTCAGCCTCTCGCGTAGCGCCATTCTCGCCCAGCAAGTGACCGTTACGCCGCTCGATGCTGACGCAAGCATCGAGTTCGTCGCCACGCTTAACAGCACGGTGCAGGGGGGCGAGGAAAGCTTCGACCCCCGTCTTGGGTCCGGGGCCTCGGCCCGGGCGCTCACCACGGTTGAGGCGGCAGCCAGTCCCGCTCGCTCCGTCCTGGTGTCGCGCACCCAGAATAGCGGGCTGACGCTGAGGATCGAAACGCGGGTCGGCATGGTCGGCGGGCGCGCGGGCTCAAGCGAGGCATCGGCGAAGAACGGTGTTCTCTCCCAGCGGTTCGGCGTCTCTGCCAAGGCCGGCGAAGCCGTCACACTGGAAAAGATGACCGCCATCGTCACCAGTCGCGATGCGCCGGCTGACGAACTGGCCGCCCGCGCCGATGAGGCGCTGAGTGGAGCGCTCGCCGTCGGCTTCGAAGGGATCGCCGATGAGCAGCGGGTCAATCTCGCCGCTTTCTGGGAAAAGGCCGACATCGAGATCGAGGGGGACGACGCCCTGTCGCAGGGCCTCCACTTCAATCTCTATCACCTCTTCCAGTCGATCGGGCGAGACGGTCGTACCAACATTGCCGCCAAGGGGCTGACGGGGGAGGGCTACGAAGGCCACTCCTTCTGGGACACCGAGATCTACGTCCTGCCGGTCTTCCTGCGCACCATGCCGGAACTGGCGCGTGCCGTGCTGCGACACCGCATCGGCTATCTCGACAAGGCGCGCGCCCGCGCCCGTGATCTCGGCCATGTTCGCGGTGCGCTTTACCCCTGGCGGACCATAACCGGTGAGGAATGCTCAGCCTATTTCCCGGCTGGAACGGCGCAGTACCACATCAACGCCGACATCGCCTTCGCCATCAAGCAATATGTCGAGGCCACCGGTGACGCCTCACTGCTCACGGACGGAGCGGCCGAACTTGTGTTCGAGACGGCGCGCGTCTGGGCCGATCTCGCCCATCTCGTGGGCGACGCCTACCATATCGACGAGGTGACGGGGCCGGATGAGTACACGGCACTCGTCAACAACAACTTCTACACCAACGTGATGGCCAAGACCCATCTGGCTTTTGCGGCCGAGATTGCGGGCTGGATGAGCCGGGAGAAGCCAGAGGCCTTCGCCAAGCTTTCCGAGCGGATCGAACTTGCCGGCGAGGAGATCGCACACTGGTCGGACGTTTCGGATCGGTTGCGCTTGCCTTACGACGCCAAGCGCGGCATCCACGCTCAGGACGATGCCTTCCTGTCTCGCAAGGTGTGGGATTTCGCCGGTACGCCGGCCGAAAACTATCCGCTGCTCCTGCACTACCATCCGCTGGTGATCTATCGTCACCAGGTTTGCAAGCAGGCCGACGTGCTGCTCGCCCTGTTCCTGCGCGGCGAACTGTTCTCCAAGGCCGTGAAGCGGCGCGACTTCGACTATTACGAAACCATCACCACCCACGATTCTTCGTTGTCCACCTGCATCCACTCCATCATCGCCGCGGAGGTCGGGCTGGACGAGCGAGCCTATGAGTTCTTCATGGACGCGGCTCGCATGGACATCGACAACAGTCATGGCAACACGTTCCACGGCGTCCATACGGCGGCGATGGGCGGAACCTGGATGAGCGTCGTGCATGGCTTCGCCGGCCTGAGGGCGGTCAAGGGCGAGCTCCACTTCGCGCCGTCGCTGCCGAAGAGCTGGAGCCGCTATCGCTTCCGCCTTGTCGACCATGGGCGGACGCTGGAAGTCGCTGTGTCGGAGGCAGGCACGGAATTCCGGCTCATCCAAGGCGAGGCCATTCGCCTGTTCCATCGTGGCGAGCCGGTTGATCTTTCGGCAGCCGAGCCGGTGCGTCGCGTTGCCTTGCCGAAGCCTTTCGACAAGAAACCCTTCAAGGCGGTCGTCTTCGATCTCGACGGCGTCATCACCGACACTGCGCGCTTCCACCATCTCGCCTGGAAGCGGCTGGCCGATACGCTCGGGATCGGCTTCGACGATGAATTGGCTGAAAGTCTCAAGGGCATCGATCGCCGCATGTCGCTGCAGATGATCATCGACAAGGGGGGCGTCACGCTGGAGCCGGCCGAGTTCGATCGCCTCGCCGACATGAAGAACGTCTGGTACAAGGAACTGATCGGAACCATGACCCGGGACGATCTTCTGCCGGGTGCCCTCGATACGCTTGAAGCCGTGCGCGCCGCCGGTCTCAAGATCGGTCTCGCCTCGGTCAGCCAGAACGCCCCGGCCATCCTCGAGCGGCTCGGCATCGCCGACATGTTCGATACGGTGGTCGATGCACGCCTCTTGAAACGGGGCAAGCCTGATCCGGAAATCTTCCTGAAGGCGGCGGCTCAGCTCGGGGCCGATCCGGGCGATTGCCTCGGTGTCGAAGACGCCGTGGCCGGGGTCGCCTCGATCAAGGGAGCCGGCATGGCGGCTCTCGGCATCGGCAAACCGTCGGTTCTGACCGAGGCCGACGCGGTCATACCCAGCCTCGATGACTTTGTGCTCGCCGACTACGTCGCCTGACACGGCAAGAGTCACGAAAGCGCCGGCGCTCTGAAGGCGTCGGCGTCTCTTCACGCCACGTCCGACGCCGGAATCCGGATGTGGCAGATGACGCCGGTCGGCTCGAACTCCATCGTGGTCCCGCCATGCGGCGAGTATGACAGGCTTCGCGCGATGACCGTGTGCCCAAATCCTTTGCGGGAGAAGGACTTAACGACAGGTCCGTCTTTCTCGGCCCACGTCACCTCGACGAACGGCGCGTCGGTCTTGGGGTGAATTTCCAGGTTGACCGAGCCTGCTTCCCCCGACAGGGCGCCATGCTTGGTCGCGTTGGTCGCAAGTTCGTGGAAGATCAGGCCGAGTGCAATGGCGGCGCGCGGATTGAGATTGATGTCGGCGCCGATGATGTTGAAGCGATCACCGCCGGTTTCCGCATAGGGCGAGACCTCGGCGCTGAAGATCTGGCGGAGCGAAAGGCTTTCCCAGGATGCGTTGGCGAGCAGGTCGTGAGTGGCCGCAAGGGCTTCGATGCGACCGCTGAACGCCCCCTGGAAGCCCTCCAGCGTTTCCTCGTTGGCTGCGGTGCGCTTGCTGATCGACAACACCAGCGCCAGCGTGTTCTTGACGCGGTGATCGAGCTCGCGCATCAGCATATGCATCTGCCGCTCGTCCTTCTTGCGCTGGGAGAGGTCGGCAAGGGTCAGTACGCAGCCCTCGGGGCCATCGTCCGATATGTTGAGGGGCGCGGCGCTGATCATGACGTCCCGCGGTCCGGGGGACATGGGGGCAAGGGCTTCGATGCCGCGGAGCGGCGTTCCTGAGAGCGCGGATTCGACGAGTTCATCGATCTCGAGGATACCGGTCGCGTCAGGAAACTTGAGCGGAATTGCTTCGTCCAGTCGTGTGCCGACCAGCTTTTCGGTCGACAACGCCTCGGCGGCGAGATTGGCGTGGGTGATGGTGAGCGTACGGTCACAGACGATAACCGCCTCGTTGGCGGAAGCGGTGATTGCATTGGCGATCCGCTCTGCCCGTTCGGCTGCTTCGGCACGGACGCGCTCGGTCAGATCGGAGAGGGTTACGGCAAAGCCACGCACGACTCCAAGGTGTACGGGACGCGCGGAAACGAGGTAATTGCGTTCCACGCCTCTCTCGAGGAAAGACACTGGCACAGCTTTGTGACCGTCGGGGGTGATCAGCTTTCCAATGAGCTGCGATGCCGGTTCGGGAAGGATATCGGAGAGATTTCTGCCTTTCAGGCGATCCCCGTCTTCGGAGAAGATCTGGCGGAAACGAGCATTGGAGTAGAGGACACGGCCGGTGGAATCGACTGCGACGGCGCCGGGTTCCATGGCCTCCAGGAAGCTTTCGAACGCCAAAGCGCCATCGTCGATGGCAGGGACCTCATCCTTGCCTCCCTCCTCGACCGTGGCGGAGCCCACGCCACCGTTGCGAATGGCGGCCAACGTCTCCTCGGCCTCGGCTGCGCGCTGCCGAAGGTCGCCGATGAGGCTTTGCAGCGCCTCTTCCTGTGAGTTCCGCATCATTCGACCTTAAACTCGATCAGTATTTTCCAATCATCGGAAAGATTGCCGATAATCTCTCCGATGGGAATGGACAACTCCCTGGCGAGAGTGTCAATCGCCATGGTCGCGTGTTCGTGGGCGAGTTGTGAATTCTTCTGGAGGCCTTCAACTGGATACTGCCTCGGCGGACGAGCGCGAGGTTCGATATGTCTGCTGGAAAGGCTGGAGTCTCGTCCGCGATACAAGAGATCGGCTTGCTTACGAAAGTTGCTGCGAAACGTGGTTCTCAGCGGTCGGCGGTGGCGCGGACGAAAGCGGGCCGTCCCTTGGGAGGGCTAACAGGCCATGCAGGATCAGGAACGATCGGTCCGATCGCTCTCCTGTTCCTGCCGGTCTTCGGTCAACTGTTTCCGAAGCTCTTCGTCGGCGGACGTGAGGAGCATGACAAGCACGGAAGCTTCAAGAGCTTTTGCCGCCTCGATGAGGCGCGGCAGTTCGTGGCGGAGTGTCAAAGCCTTTTCATCCATCGCCCTCTCCGAAGGTGACCAGAGGCGATGCCGCACCGCCCCAGCAACTGACATTACAACTTATGCTCGTCTCTAAAGCCTGAAAAGAGCGTGCCAAGTCCATGCTTTGTCGCCAGACGATCGATTTCGTCGGGAGAAAGATAATCTTCTCCGAACCAAGGATATCTTTCCTGATCGAAGGATGCCTTGATCCAGTCGATGGCCTGCCTCATATGGCGAAACTCCACGACACCGGGATGATAGCAGAGCCAGATGTCCCGCTTCAGCGTGAACTCGCGGGCGACATGATGCAACTTGTGGGTCACCAGCCGGGCATAGGTCGGAAGAGCCGTTACGCCGGCTCCGTGCGTCGCGGCCAGTACCTGGGCCGACGCCGTGTTAACCCGCAAGGCAACAAAGCTGCGGCTGTCGTCTTCCGGCAGCTCTTCCTTGAGCGCAGCGCTCTGGATCTGCGGGGCGCTTATCTCGATGAAGCGGTGGCGGGGAATGTCCTGCGACGTCTCGATGATGCCGTTGCGGGAAATATAGTCGCCTGATGCGAACAGGACGATGTGAAGCCAGCCGAGGCGGACAACCTTAAGTTCCTCGTCCGCCGGTCGCTCGAGCTGGACCGCAATGTCCACTTCGAGCCCGGATACATCGGGCATGCGCATTTCATTGCGGAAGTCGACTTGGATACCCGGCGCGCGATCGAACAGATCAACCAGGCGAGGAACCAGCCAGAAGGCGCCGAGCCCCTCGGTGGCACCCACTCGCACCGTCGCCCGCAGGCCACGCTTCGAGCGTGACGACAGGCGGGCAAGCGCGCGCGCCTGTTCCAGCATGGCTTGAGCGGTTTCCTCGACCTTTCGCCCTTCGTCGGTGAGCTCGACCCCCTTGGCCGACCGGGTCAGCAAAACGGCATTGATCTTGTGCTCGAGCGCTTCGATCCGCCGACGCAATGCATTGACCGACACGCCGCTTTCCTGGGACGCCGCCCGGAAGCTGGAAAGCCGCGCAACCAGCAGGAATACGCGAACATCGTCCCAGTTGATGTCCAGCCCTCCCGCCTCGTCACCGTGTTCCATCTACCTCATCACCCCGCATCAAAATCGGATGCACGGAACAGCATCCGAATTGGCTACGTTTAAGTCCAGACTGAAATGGGCTTTGATCATTCAGGACGAGGGGAACGATGAATTCTCACGCTCGAAACTACGAACAAACACCCAATTTCTATCCGTCTCGTCACATTGATCGTATCGATTACTCGAAATATGGCCGGAACATTTCTGTCTTCAGCCCTTCGAGCGAAATTATTGCAGATCTGATGAGAAAAGCGACCCCTGAAATTCAGGGCGTGGCCAGCCTCGATACGGTTATGCGCATCTACACGCGCAATCCCGACACCATCCTGGCCATTGGACGCGGTCAGTGGCGCGAGAAGGCAGGCAATGGGGCTCTTGGCTTTGTATGCCTCCTGCCGCTGAACCAGGAGGGTCTTGATGCTCTCTTCGATGGACGGATGGACACCGGCGCTCCCGCCGATCGATTTATCGCTCGCCAGTGGGAAAAGCCGGTCGCCATCTATTTTTGGGGCATTTACATCTCCCCGGCGATCGCCGGTGGCATCTCGCTCGTCATGGAGCGCCTGACATCGGACAAATTCCGTGGTTTGCCGGTGTTCTGCAAGGCTGCCAACGACAAGGCGCGGCGCCTGTTCGAGAGCATCGGCTTCACGATGGGCGCCCGGCATGGCGACGTCTATGCACCTTGCATCATGACCTGCCGCCGCCTTTCCGAAGCAGAGCGACAGGGTGAGTTCGATTTGCCGAGTGCCCCCTACGATACGTGGCGCCCTGGCGCGGCTGGTCGGCGCAATGCAATCGGCATTACCGTCGTTCACGATGTCAACCAGCTCCTGATGGTCCATTCGATCCGGGCGGCCACCTATCTCGCCGAGCAGTCCATCCCCTTTGCCGAGGATGTCGACGGCAACGACCTCACCGCGACGCATCTGTTGGGGTTTGTTGGCGACGAGCCCGCCGGTTGTCTGCGTATTCGCTACTTCGCCGGTTTCGTGAAACTCGAACGACTGGCCGTTCTGCCCCGCTTCCGCAAGAGCCGCCTGGCCCTGAAGCTGGTGAGGGCCGGTATCGAGCTCTGCCGCACCAAGGGTTACACGCGCTTCTATGGCCAGACCGCGGCGAACGTCGCGCCCATCTGGCAGCATTTCGGTTTCGTCCTGCGCGAAGGCACGGGCATCAACTACCTGACCGACGAAACCTACTACGAGGCCGACCTTGTGGTTCCACCAGCCGAGGAGGTGCTGTCGCCGGAGTCCGGCGCCACCGTGCTTATCCGGCCGGAAGGGCAATGGAATCGGCCTGGCATCCTGGAAGGACTAACGGGTGACCAATGAGTGCTAAAATCGACGACCCCATGACGGGCGAACAGGTCTATGCCGGCGACGTCCATCGTCCCATGAACATCCGCGCCATGATGACGATGATCGACTATCTGATGCCGCAGGCACGGGAAGTCAGCGTGTCCGCTGCACTTCTTCTCGGTCTGGCCAACTCGGAGCTATCAGGTCTTCTGGCCCTTCAGACTGACCCCGACATCGTCGATCTCGACGAACATCGACGTCGCCACTGAAGTTGTCGAAGCCGTTCAGCTGTCCTGGCCGGCGCGCGACATGGAGACGACAAGATCGAGCAGGTGCCGACGAACCGTCGGATCGTTGATGCCGAGGAAGGCGTTGTTGAGCTTGATGCCTTCCGAACTCTTCACGAACTCATCGAACTCGTCGGGCGCCGTAACCACAACCGCGCTCGGCTCACTCGCCTTCATGGCATCATAAGTTGCAGTCTCGAAGAAGTAGCCGATCGGGACGCCAAGATAGTTGGCGATTTCCAGAAGACGGCCGGCGCCCACGCGGGTGGCACCTTTCTCGTATTTCTGAACCTGCTGGAATGTGACGCCGAGCGCTTGGCCAAGCTTTTCCTGCGAAACGCCCAGAATCATGCGCCGCATGCGAATGCGAGCTCCAACGTGCACGTCGGCCGGATTCGGGATCTTCTTCTTGGCGGTGTTAGGCTCCATTCATGGACTCCCTACCAGCATCCGCGGCGCATGGCTGGATTTGACTCACACATTTGCCATTGCCGCACGAGGCTCGCCGGGGCGCGGCTATTCTTCATTCTTCTTTTTACTTGGAATGTCGGCGAGTGCAAATGCGCGCGAACGCGAGTTGGCCGCGCGGTTAGCGTAGTCTTCGAAGGCTTGTCGGAATTCGCGTGGCCGTTGCGGGAAACACAGGCCTCCTTGATGTGGATTTCGCCCGATAGATCGGCAAGCCGCAAAAGAAATGCGCCCGAAGGGGCGCACTCCTTGTCCCGCCGAAGCGGCTATGGCGCTGGCAACACTCAGTCGAGCGAGGCGAGCAGTTCCTCGATCCCCACGCTGGCAAAGCCCACCGCGCTGTCGGCGATGCCATAGGGAACGAACAATCTCCCGGCATGAGCCATAGCGCCGCACGTATAGACGACGTTGGGCACATAGCCTTCTCTCTCGGCGTCCGACGGCGACAGCAGCGGCACGCGCGAACGCCCGAGCAGGCGAGTCGGGTCGTCCTTGTCGAGAAGCATGGCGCCGATCGCGTATTTTCTCATCGGGCCGACGCCGTGGGTCAGCACCAGCCACCCCGCGTCAAGCTCGATGGGGGAGCCGCAGTTTCCGATCTGGAGGAGTTCCCAGGGGTGAAGCGGACCGGCAATCCGTTCGCCTTCGCCCCAGTCGAAAAGGTTGTGCGAGCGGATCAGAAACAGGTTCTCGTTATCCTGCCGGCCCAGCATCGTGTAGCTGTCGCCGATCTTGCGCGGAAAGAGCGCCATGCCCTTGTTTCGGGCCGCCGGTCCGGACAGGGGTTTCAGCTCGAAGCGCCTGAAGTCGCGAGTGATGAGAAACTCCGAGGCGATCGCCTGGCCGCTGAACGCGGTGTAGGTACCGTACCACAGCGGTCCCTCGTCCGGATCCATGAAGTGAACGAGCCGAAGATCCTCCAGGCCGTTTCGTTGTGCCGAGGTGACCGGCAGCAATACGGTCTCGTCGAGTGGTCCGTCACCTTCGCGGACCGCCCAAACCCTTCCGTCCTCGCCGATCTCCGGGCGGGAAGCGACGGCGAACGGACTGTCCTCGGTGAGCCGCAGATCGCCCTGGTCGGACAGAACACCCTCGCGGAAGGTGATGGAGGAAATATGCCCCTCGCCAACCGCCCGCAGCGACAACAGGAAGCGCACCTCGCCCGGTGCCAGGGCGGACTGATCTGGATGCCGTACGACGCTCGGGTTCATCAGGGCCGCTGCCTCGAACGAGTACTCGTGGCAGAAGTAGGCGCCGATCAGCAGCCTCTCGGCTTCGCGCAGCGGCTCCAGAATACCCAGATGGGCGGCCATTCCCTCGTAGCGCTCCTCGAAGAAATGCCGGACCTCTCGATGTCGGGTCTCGAAATCCGCCATGACGAGCGACAGCTCCGCCTGAACGGTTCGGTTGTCCATCGCCAGGACCGTCTCGACGATCCGCCGCGCCCGCGCCTGCGAGGCGGGATTCAGCCCACGGGGCTCCCCAGCCAGCTGGAAGTTGCGAATGACCACCCGACTGGCGTCGGGATACAGACGCTGAGGCAGCAATTGCAGCGTCATTGGCCAGCCCTCGCGACCACCCGTTCCGAACGGCCATGCGCGAGTCGTTGCAACTGCCTTATCGAGCGAACCGAGAACTGGAAGGCGAGAATGGATTCGGCTCCTTGGTTGAGGTTGACGCGGTCGACCTGAAGGCCATCATAACAGCCGCCGTTTGGCGTCGCGAGTCTGAGGCCCAGGTCATTGCGGCCATTGAACCAGTCGAAAGCCGCTTCGGCATAGCGTTGCCAGCGGTCGTCGCCGGTGGCGTCGAACGCCGCCGTTGACGCCTCGATCATCGCCCATGCGTCAACCGGCTGCTGATCGAAGGGCAGGGGACGGCTGTAGAGCCGGCCAAAGCTCTCTGTGCCGACGGGGCGGAAGTGACCGTCGGTATCGGTCTGCAGGTCCGCCAGCCAATCGAGCGCGGCGATGCCATCCCGGACCATGTCGTCGTTGTGCAGCCATTGACCGGCACGTATCAGCGCTTCCGGCAGTCTGGCGTTGTCGTAAGCCAGCACCGGTTCGAACCATAACCAGTCGGGCCGGCGTTGTTCGCGCAGCAGGGCATGCAGCTGTGCGGCAAACCTGTCGAGCAGTTGGCGTGCGGGTCTGTGGCCGGGGTAGACTGTCAGCCAGCTGATAAGACCCAGTGTTGTGAAGGCAGTGGCGCGCGGACTGGAGAGATCGGCGCTGGCCGGGATCACACGGTCGGCGAGACCCGTGGCCCATAGCTTCAGCCCGTGATCGTCCGTGCTTGCCACCACACGGCCGAGCGACCACACGGCGCGGCCGTGGCTGTCTTCCGATCCGATGTCCTCCAGCCAGTTGCGCTGGTAGCCCATGAAGTTGCGGAAAGCGGCGCGATCCTCGTCCCATGCCGAATCCACGAAGGCGGCGCAGGTATCGGCGATGCGAGTGGCCCGCTCCGTCTCGATGCCTTCCGCCTTCAGTTCGACCGCCAGCATCATCGCGCGAGCGTTGTCGTCGAGGCAATAACCGTGTCGGCGATCGGGGATGGTCGAGCGGCTGTGCTGCAGCATGCCGCAGCCGTCCGTCATTCGGTCGACGGCAGCGAGTGTCGAAACGAGCGGGGCCCGCCGACCAATCCTGAGGTTGCTGACGGGCGCTGGCGCCCGCCCGCCGGAACGGGCTTCAGAGAGCAGGTCGAGATAGGCACGGCCAACCACCGGCCATATCATGCTGCGTCCGGCATCATAGGCAAAGGCTCGCAAGCGGTCGCGGCGACCGTTGTCGGTCAGCAAATCGCCAATGGTCGAGGCCAGGGCCTTCGGATCGCCGAACGGTACCAACGCGCCAACGTCATCGGCCAGCAGTTCGCGAGCATGCCAGTAAGGCGTGGAAACGACGGCTTTGCCAAGGCCTACGGCGTAGGACAGCGTGCCGGAGGTGATCTGCGCCTCATTGAGATATGGCGTCACGTAGATGTCGGCCGCCGAAAGCCAGTCCTTCAGAACGGGAGCATCGACGTATTCGTTGACGAACATCAGGTGGTCGGTCACGCCGAGCGCGTCCGCCTGAGCCTGAAGCTTCTCGCGGTACGCTTCGCCTTCGCGGGCGACAAGGTGCGGATGCGTGGCGCCAAGCACCACGTAAATGAGGTCGGGGTGCGCCCGAGCCAGATCGGGAAGGGCATCGATCATATTCTCGATGCCCTTGTTGGGCGACAGGAGGCCGAAGGTCAGAGCCACCTTGCGGCCATCGAGACCGAAATTGTGTTTCTGAAATGCCGGGTCGAGGAAGGGGACGTCGGGAATGCCGTGCGGAATGACGGCAATCTTCTCGTCCAGGAAGTTCCAGTCACGGGTGAGGATGGTGCGCCCCATCTCCGTCATCACCACCAGCCGGGCCGAGTGCTCGGCGAGATGCTCCATCACGCGCTTCTGGTCGGGTGTCGGGTCGACCAGCACGGTATGAAGCGTCGTCACGATCGGAGCGCGCAGGCGTTCGGTCAGCTTGAGGAGATACTCGCCCGCCTCACCACCGAAAATGCCGAACTCGTGCTGGATCGACACCGCATCGGGATTGAGAGCGTTGACATGATCGGCCGCCGCCGCGTAGTCATCCGCCTCATGCTGGCTGATCTCGTAACCAACGGCCGGAGGATAGGCATGGTTCTGCCCCTCGTCGGTCACGGCGACCGTGCTGATCTTCAGATCGCCATCGGTCGTGGCCAGCGCCTCGCGCAGGTCGGCGGTGAACGTGGCTATGCCGCATTTGCGCGGCGGGAAATTCCCGATCAGGGCAACATGGCTGACAGGCGGAGTGAGATTGTCGCGATTCATCGGCAGGTCTCCCGATTTCGGAAATTCATCCACGGTCTGGCGTGGATCGGCATGGAAACGTTGAGGAGAACTGAGCTAAGGCCGGGCTCCGTTCTGTTTCGTCGTGATCGGCATAGGTTCGGTGCCTCAAACAGACGATGTTGTTTAACGATGTGTAAGTCTTTGTAATCAATCGAAAACGCGTAATAATCCCTTTCAAGATGGGGAATATTGGTAGAACTTTCAAGTGCCCGGAAACTGGGGAGCGCCACGCATTGAGCGTACTGATGCCCCGTTTGGCGGCCCGCGTTCCACGCTTATACGTCAAACGTCGATTGGTCCCATTCGGTTCCAGCCAAAATCTATTTTCAAAGCGTTTGCATGCACTGCCGGCAGAGTGGCGTTCACAAGGCCTTACGGTAGTCGGTGCCTGACTCGGTATCGCTGATGATAGACCCAAAGAATTTCACGGTGTGAAATAAAGGGATCGGAAGCCGAGGAGGTCTGCCTTCCTCAGCTCCATAAGTGGTTTCCTGCGCTCCGGGCAGTCGCCGAAAGCGAGAAAACGCGCAAAAACTAACGATTGCGAAACCGTCGATATCTAGAGTGTGAAAATGAAATATATGTGCCTGATACGATAGTTTTCGACATAAATATTCCCCAATAGAAACGGACCGTCGGGTGGTATGCCCGCCGGAGGAGGGCTGGCCGTGTGGGGAAGCAGGTAGAGACCGGTGCGGGCGTGCTGATGCGTGGCCGGCCGAAAAGGGAGGAAGGATCATGAAGCGTGCAGAAGCGCTCGCCAGGCAGTCCGTCAGCCGAAAGATCGGTGCGAGCCTGATGCTGCTGGCCATTATGGCGGCCGTCGTCGGCGCCGCTGGTGCGTTCGGGCTCGGCCGTCTGGGGCTTGCCATAGACTTGACTTCGCGGTCGTCCGTCGCCGTTGCCGAGGTGGGCGGCGCGGTCGATGCCGTCAACCGTTTCATCGTCACGCGAAATCCGGACGCGACGGCGCAAGCGAGCGGCCTTCTGGATAGGGTGAGCGCCGATGTCGACGGTCTTGGCGCGGCGGACGATCCGGCGCTGAAGTCGGCAAGCGCGGCAATCGGCGCCTTCCGCCAATCGATCGATTCCCTTGTCAAGGCATCGACGGATACCGCCACCGCCTGGAGCAACGCCGACAAGTCCGTTTCCGCGCTCAGATGGGTCGCTCACAAGCTCCAGACGGATGCGAAGATGAAGTCGCAGGAAATGGAGCAACTCGCCGCAGCCGAGCAGGCAAAGGTGCGCGAGGCTTCGGAGTTCCTGGCGCTGGCCTATCAGGGGCAGGTTTTGGCCGTCAGGGCGCGGACGTCGCTGGTCCGCTTCGTGTCGAGCCGCAATCCTGCCGATATTGCCGCTGCGAAGGAGGCGATCGATCAGGCCAAGGCCGCCATCGCCAGCATCTACAATTATGCCAGCTCGGACGCGATTGGCGATCCGATGCGTCTTGCATCGAAGTCGATCAACGAGCTCGCCAAGATCATGGCTTCGATGTCGAGAGCGACCGACTCTACCGAGATCGAGGGGCTGCGACTTCAGGCCGACTCCGGCATCGACACCTTCGTCAGGGGAACCGAGGCCGTCGTCGCGGCTGCCCGCGACCTCGGCAAGGCTGCGGAGGCTGCGGCGCAGCAGGCCGGCGAAGATCGAACCAAGGCCAATACCACTTTCGACCAGGGGATCTCCCTCAGCTACACCGCCGATAGCCTCACCATCCAGACGGCCGGCTACAAGCTTGAGCCGACCGCCGAGAATGAAGCCAGCGTCCAGTCCATGCTGGCCACGGCGATCGATACGGGCAAGGCTGTCGCCGCCAGCGGTCTTGCCGACCCATCGGCCGACATCAAGAGCTTCGGAGCGGCCTTCGCCGATCTTGTGGCGGGCACCAAGGCGTTTGCCGCCGCGCGCGAGGCGTCGGTAGAAAACGCCGCCGCTGCCGTCGCGGCCATCCGATCGGTCAGCGACCAGCACGCCGCCTCGGCTGCCGATAGCCGCACATCCTCCTATGCCGTGATGGCAGTGATCACCGCCGCCACGTTGCTGCTCGCCCTTGTGGTGAGCATCGGCATGTCGAGGCTCGTGTCGCGGCCGATCGTCTCGCTGACCCAGGCCATGGCGCGCCTCGCCAAGGGCGACACCGACGTCGATCTTGGCAACAAAAACCGACGGGATGAGATCGGCGACATGTACCGAGCGGTTCAGGTGTTCAGGGACAATGCCATCGAACGCCATCGTCTCGCCTCGGAAGCAGAGATCGAGCAGCAGAAGCGAAGCGCTCGGCAGGAGGAGATCGAGAGCCTTATCCAGGGCTTCCGTCAGGAGGTCGCCACCATGCTCACCTCCGTCTCCGGCAACGCCGACCAGATGGAGGAGACGGCGCATGCGCTTGCCTCCATCGCCGAACAGGCGAGTTCCCGCGCCACCAGCGCTGCCGATGCGTCCGGTGACGCGTCGGTCGGCGTTCAGACCGTGGCGGCGGCGGCCGAAGAGCTGTCCGCGTCCATTGCCGAGATCGCGCGCCAGACGGAGAATGCCACTCAGGTGGCTCGCCGCGCCTCGGAGGAGGCGAAGCGGACCGACACGACCATCGGCAGTCTGGCCGAGGCGGCGGAGCGGATCGGTAACGTGGTGACGCTGATCAAGGCGATCGCCGAACAGACCAATCTTCTTGCCCTCAACGCCACCATCGAAGCCGCGCGCGCCGGCGAAGCGGGCAAGGGATTTGCGGTCGTGGCTTCGGAGGTCAAGAACCTTGCCGGACAGACCGCCAACGCCACCGAGGAGATCGCAACCCAGATCGCAGCCATCCAGGTTTCCACCGCCGAGGCGGTGACGGCCATCCGCTCGATCTCCGACATCATGGTCGATGTCGATCGGACCACCATGATCATTTCGAGCGCGGTCACCCAGCAGGGGACGGCCACATCCGAGATTTCGAGCAATGCCCAAAGGGCAGCGGAGGGAACTCGCGCGGTGACCGAGGAAACCCAGGCTTTGACCCGGGTGGTAGGGGAGACGTCGCAATCCGCGGCGGCTGTCTCGGCTGCCTCCAACGACATGAACGAGCAGGCGGGCCGTCTCAGGGATGCCATCGAGGGCTTCATAAACCGCGTCATGGCCGCATAGGCCGAAAGGCGGCGGGCTGGCAAGAACCGCCGCCGGTCGCGCTACCCATCCCCGATGAAGACCGAAAGCCGCCCCTTGTCGGGCGGCTTTCGCATTTTAGTGGCCTTCGATCGAACCGAACAGATCGGCAAAAAAAGAAGGCCGGCCCCGGGGAAGGGCCGGCCTGCGCCGGAGGAGAGGCGCCAGAAGGGCGAGACGGTTGGAGGGGGCCGCCTCGCCTCGTTTATCAGCTTCGGGTCAGTGTGCCGTCCCAGGTGCTGACCGCCTTCTTGGCGTCTTCCTCGGAGAACCAGACGGAGGTAACCGACTTGGTCTCGGTGAAGAAGGCGACGCCATCCTTGCCGAGCGTATGCAGGTCGCCGAAGAACGACTGCTTGTGGCCCGAGAAGGGGAAGATGGAGAAGGGCACGGGGATGCCGACGTTGATGCCGACCATGCCGCCGTCCGTCCGCCTGGCGAATTCGCGGGCGTGGCGACCCGACGTCGTGTAGATGCACGAACCGTTGGCGAAGCGGTTGGCGTTCATGATCGCCAGGCCTTCCTCGAAGTTCTTGACGCGCTTGATCGACGTCACCGGTCCGAAGATCTCTTCCTCGCCGACATAGGTGCCGGGTTTGACGTGGTCGAGGATGGTCGGGCCGACGAAGTAGCCGCCTTCGTAGCCGGGCACCTTGACGCCGCGACCGTCGAGCATCAGCGTCGCGCCCTCATCGACACCGCGCTGGATCGCGTTCTCGATCGATTCCTTCTGTCCCTGGGAGATGACCGGGCCGAGCTGCGATCCGGCGACATAGGCCGGACCGAGCTTGAGCTCCTGGGCCAGCTTCTTGAACAGCGCCACGAACTCGTCAGCGATGCTTTCCTGCACGCAGACGACGGGCAGCGCCATGCAGCGCTGGCCGGCGCAGCCGTACGTCGAGTTGATGATGCCGCGCACGGTGCGTTCAAGCACGCAATCCTCGAGGACGAGAGCGTGGTTCTTGGCCTCCGTCAGGGCCTGGACGCGCTTTCCGTTGGCGGCAGCCGTCTTGTAGATGTGCAGACCCACCGAGGTCGAGCCGACGAAGGCGACACCCTTGATGGCCGGGTTGACGAGAAGGCTGTCGGCCTCGACACGCGAGCAGGTCACGAGGTTGACGACGCCCTTGGGCAGTCCGGCCTCGATCAGCAGTTCGAGCATGCGGCTCGCCGTCTGCGGGACCATCGAGGCAGCCTTCAGCACCACGGTGTTGCCGGTGGTGATCGCAAACGGGATCATCCAACCCATGGGGATCATGGCAGGGAAGTTATAGGGCGCGATGGCCGCGAACACGCCAAGCGGCTCGCGGAACGATACGGTGTCGTAGCCGTTTGACACGTTCATGCAGGTATCGCCCTGCATCAGGTAATGCGTCGAGCAGGCGCACTCGACCACTTCGATCGCCTTGAGAACGTCGCCCTTGGCTTCCGACAGGACCTTGCCGTTCTCGGTGGCCAGCAGTTCGGTCAGTTCGTCGAGATGGGCGTCCAGCAACTGCTTGAAGCGGAACATCAGCTGGATGCGCGTCGGGATCGGCGTGTCGCGCCAGGCCGGGAAGGCGCGGGCCGCGGCCTCGACGGCGGAATCCACTTCCTCCTGGGTGCAGCACGGCGCTTCGGCAATCTGCTTGCCGGTCGAAGGATCCATCACCGGCATGTACTTGCTGGTCTTCGATTCCCGCCACTCGTTGTCGACGAGGTACCTGAGACGCTCGACCTTGCCGAACTGGTGCTTCAGGATTTCCATGTTCATGATCTTCTCCGTAGTGCTTGTCTCAGGATATCGGTCGCCTTGAAGCCGGCGCTTGGGCGACGGGAACTGTTGCCGATCTGCTCAGCGTGAAGCGGCCGGGGCGCCAAGCCCGGTGAACAGCCACTCGTGCGCCGGTTCGTTGTGGAATTTCCAGATGCGCTTCGGACCGGCCATGACGTTGAGGTAGTAGTTGTCGTAGCCGTGGATCGTCGCCACCGGGTGGTAGCCTTTCGGCACCATCACGACGTCGCCGTCCTCAAGCAGCACCACCTCGTCGAGGCTGCGGTCGTCGGTATAGACGCGCTGGAAGCCGTAACCCTGCGGCGGGTTGAAGCGGTGGTAGTAGGTCTCTTCCAGGTGGCTCTCGGCTGGTATGTCGTCCTGGTCGTGCTTGTGGGGCGGGTAGCTGGAGGTGTTGCCGCCCGGCGTGATCACTTCGACCACGAGCAGCGAGTGGGCGGCCCCGTCGTTTTCCGGCATGATGTTGGTGACGAGCCGGGTGTTGGAGCCCTTGCCGCGCGTGATCTGCTGGTGCGTACCAGGCGGGATCAGCTTCGCCGGAAAGCCGGTTGCGCCGGGCGCGGAGCAGACGGCAACTTCTGCGTCCGTGGTGGCGGTCAGCTCGTACCGGCCGTCGACCGGCACGTAAGCTGCCCAGGGCGCGCCATCGAACGGGTTCATCCGCTCGCCGATCTCGCCCAAGTCCTTGCCGTCGATGGCAAGGCGGGCCTTGCCCGATACCAGGACCAGGCAAACTTCGCGCTGCCCCGTCTCGGCCGCCAGGCTTTGGCCGGCGGTCAGGCGGTTGAGGGCGAAGCCGACGTAGGTCCAGCCGGCGCTTTCGGGCGTTACCTCGCTGACCAGACCATGGTCGGCCTTGGGCCGGACCCGGAGATGAGAGTTGGACATGGCTTTCTCCTTCTCGGCAGCGGCGTCAGTCGAAGATGCGCTGGAGGCGCTTGGCGGCTTCATAGGCCTCGCGCGCGCCGGCAACCTGCTTGCGCGGCGACGTCTCCGGCACGGCTACGTCCCACCAGTGTCCTCCGGCATCGGTGGTGATCAGCGGATCGGTATCGATCACGATCACCGTCGAACGGTCGGCCGTCTTGGCCTTCGCCAGTTCCGTCTCCAGTTCGGAAATCGAGGACACCTTGACGGCGATGGCACCCATGCTTTCGGCGTGAGCGCGGAAGTCGATATCCGGCTGGGCCTGCATGGCGCAGTCCTGCCAGAGGTTGTTGAAGTTGGCGCCGCCGGTGGCCATCTGCAGCCGGTTGATGCAGCCGAAGCCGTGGTTGTCGAGCAGGACGACCGTCAGCTTCTGTCCGAGACTGACCGAGGTGGCGAGCTCGGAGTTCATCATCATGTACGAGCCGTCGCCAACCATGACGACCACTTCCTTGTCGGGGTTGGCCATCTTGACACCGATGCCGCCGGCAATCTCGTAGCCCATGCAGGAGAAGCCGTATTCCAGGTGATAGCTGCCCGGGACCGACGGCACCCAAAGCTTGTCGAGCTCGCCGGGCAAGCCACCGGCGGCGCATACGACCACCGTGTCGGGCCCGCCGAGCGTCCGCGCCACGGCGCCGATCACCTGCGCATCGGACGGCTTCTCGACATTGGTCGACGCCAGTGCCTTTTCGGCCTCTTCGAGCCATTTGGCCTTTTCGACCGAGGCGCGTTCGGCAACGCGCGGCGCCTTCCAGGCACCGAGGCCTTGCGACAACAGCCCAAGGCCGACCTTGGCATCGGCCACCAGTGGCGCGGCGTTGTGCTTGGTGGTGTCGTAGCTGGCGACGTTGAGGGCGACGATCTTGAGTTCACCGCTCTTGAACAGCGCCCAGGAACCGGTAGTGAAATCCTGGAAACGCGTACCGATGGCCAGAACCAAGTCGGCGTCGGCGGCCAGCGCATTGGCGGCCGAGGTGCCGGTAACGCCGACAGCGCCAAGGGCCAGCGGATGCGTTTCGTCGATCGACGACTTGCCGGCCTGCGTCACGGCGACGGGAATGTGATGCTTCTCGGCGAAGGCAACCAACTCGGCGGACGCCTCGGAATAGAGTACGCCGCCGCCGGCGATGATCATCGGGTTCTTCGCGGCCTTGAGGAGGCCGATTGCGGTGGCGAGCTCGTTCTCGTCGGGCCGGATGCGACGCGGGGTCCAAACCTTCTCCTCGAACAGACTTTCGGGCCAATCATAGGCCTCGGCCTGAACGTCCTGGCACATGGAGAGCGTCACCGGGCCGCATTCGGCCGGATCGGTCAAGACATGCATGGTCCGCTGCAACGCGAGGATCAACTGCTCGGGGCGCTGGATGCGGTCGAAGTAGCGCGACACGGTCCGGAAGCAGTCGTTGGCCGAGACGGTGCCGTCCTGGAAGTCCTCGACCTGTTGAAGCACCGGGTCGGGGCGGCGGTTGGCGAACACATCGCCCGGCAGCAGCAGAAGGGGCAGGCGGTTGACGTGGGCCACGGCCGCAGCCGTGATCATGTTGAGCGCGCCGGGGCCGATCGACGTGGTGCAGGCCATGAACCGGCGGCGGAAGGTAGCCTTGGCGAAGGCGGTTGCCGCAAGCGCCATCGCCTGCTCGTTGTGGGCGCGAAGCGTTGGGAACGTTTCGCGCACCTGATAAAGCGCCTCGCCGAGCCCGGCCACGTTGCCATGCCCGAAGATCGCCCAGCAGCCGGCGAAGATCGGCAGCTTTTCACCGTCGATGATGGTCTTCTGGTTGACGAGGAAACGCACCGTCGCCTGCGCCACCGTCAATCGCACTGTCTTGCCTGCCATGTCTGCCTCCCGAAGTGGCGCCGTCGTCGTTGCGGTCGGCCCCTTCTTGCTTTTCTGTCAATCCGATGTCGATCAAGCCACCTGCGAGGCGCCCAGCGACAGCCAGACCTCCACCAGGGCACCGAACTTCTCCGCCATGTCGGCGATGGCCGCCTCGTCGTCGATCTCCCCATCGAGCCAGCGCTTGGCCGCATCGGCGAAGATGGTACGGCCAACGGCGAAGCCCTTGACGCAGGGGGCCGTCCTGGCAGCCGCGAAGCCCTGCTTCAGCGTTTCGATTGGTGCCTCCAGTCCCAGGAGTACCACGCCGCGGCAATAGGGGTCATTGCTCTTGATCACGGCGTCGATCGCCAGCCAGGCCTTCTCCGAAGCCTGGGGCTCCAGCTTCCACCAGTCCGGCTTGAGACCGGCGGCGTAGAGCTCCGTCAAGGCCTTGGCCACCGTGTCGTCTCCAAGCGGACCAGCCTTGGAGGCGATGATCTCGATCAGGATCTCACGGCCGACCTTGCGCGCCGCCTCATAGGCGGTGAGGAGCTTGGCGGTCTGCTCGGCCTTGAGCTCTGCCGGATCGTCGGGGTGATAGAAGCACAGCACCTTGATGCAATGCTCGAGCGGCCATTCGATCAGCCGGCTGCCGAGATCCTGGCTGAACTCGAACTTCAGCGGTCGCGAGCCGGGCAGCTCGATGGGCTTGGCAACCCAGAGCCCCTTGCCGGCCCCGGCTGCGAACAGCGCCTTGTGCCCATACTTGTCGTCCAGCAGCATACCGAAACCGGGGCGCCCGGCAGCGACTCGCCGCGCCGCCTTCACGGCGAGCACCTTGAAGTCGGGGACGCGCTTCAGTGTCGCCGCATCCTGCGCCAAGTCTTCGACCTGGCTGCGATGGTCGAGGGCAAGCGCCATCAGCGTCGGATAGTCGCCCCGCCGGGTTGTTGCCCAATGGATGTGGTTGAGGGACGGGTCCTTGCGGAGGGCCCGTTCGCTGCTGCCGTTGGTGAGGAAGGAACTCAGCTCCTCCCAGGTGGGGTACTCCGGCGAGCAGAGAAGGCGCGACACGGCGAAGGCGCCGCAGGCATTGGCCCATGTGGCGCAGGTGTCGAGCGTCTCGCCCTTGAGCCAGCCCCTCAGAAAGCCGGACATGAAGGCATCGCCCGCCCCGAGCACGTTGAACACCTCGATCGGGAAGCCCTTGCCGACGATGCCGGCCTCAAGGTCGTCGGAGATCGGGCCATCGTAGACGATGCATCCCATGGCGCCGCGCTTCAGCACGATGGTGGCGGCGGTGTTGATCGACCGGATCAGCTTCAGCGACGCCAGCACGCTGTCGGCGCCGGTGGCGATCATGATCTCTTCTTCTGTGCCGACGATCAGGTCGCAATCGGCGAGGACCGTGCGCAATAGGCCGGAAACGCGATCGGATTTGACGTAACGCTCGAAGCCGGCATCGTGACCGGCGAGCCCCCAGAGGTTTGGTCGGTAGTCGATGTCGATCACCACCTTGGCGCCATGCTTCTTGGCAAGTGCGATCGCCTTGCGTTGGGCGGCTTCGGAATGCGGACGCGAGAAGTGAGTGCCGGTGACGACGATGGACCGGCTTCTGGCGATCAGCGCCTCGTCGACGTCGTCCTCGCAAAGCGCCATGTCGGCGCAGTCGGAGCGATAGAAGATCATCGGCGACACGCCTTCGTCCTCCACCGCCAGCAGGACCAGGGCGGTCAGACGGTCCTTGTCGACGACGATGCCGGAAGTTTCCACCGTTTCGCGATCGAGCTGTTCGAGGATGAAACGCCCCATCTGCTCATTGCCGACTCGCGTTACCAGCGCCGACCTCAGGCCGAGGCGGGCGGTTCCGACGGAAATGTTGGCGGGGCATCCGCCGACCGACTTCGCAAAACTGCCGATGTCCTCAAGGCGAGTGCCGATCTGCTGGCCGTAGAGGTCGACCGAGGCTCGGCCGATCGCAATGAGGTCGAGTGTCTTGGCCGCGCTGGGGGTGTCTGTCATTTTTTCCTCGCAGGGCTTTTCGTCGTTACGCCGTCTCGTACTCTTGGAATAAGAATATACGTTCCGATCGAAAACGTCGATGAAATTATTGTTCTACTACCAACGTAGTATCCCGGAAGGGCATGCCGTCATCGCTCCAAGCATACGCCTTGTCGTCAACTCCACTGTTTTCTCTCGGCAACCGCCACGCATAGCGCCAGCGCGAGCACCATGGAGGCCGATAGCGGTCGAAAGCCGCCGTAGTCCGCTTCGACAACTTCGAACCAAACGTTCGAAATCGCAGCGATGGGCGAGAACGGCGAATCCGTCAGCGAGACCAGCGGAACGCCTCGCTCCCGGAGCGCTCTGGCCTGCGTGACGGTTTCCGACGCATAAGGTGAGAAGCTGACGGCGAGCGCGGCATCCTTCGGGCTGGCAAATTGCAGCAGGTCGCTGTCGATGCCCATTGGCGAGCTTGCCAGTTCGCAGCGCAATCCGAGCTTGCCGAAAGAGTAGGCCATGTAGCTGACGATCGGAAACGAGCGCCGACGCGCCAGGAGATAGATGGTCTCGCTCTCGGAAAGGACGGATGCTGCCGCCGAAAACACCTCATGGCTGACGGATTGGAATGCGCCTTCCATCGACCGGCGGCCCGCCGCGAAGAACCCTTCCAGCGTCTTTCCGGCCTCGTCATTCGGATCGACTCCGTGGTTCAGCGACTGAAGGCGTTCCTCATACTCCGAACTGCGCTCGCGCATCCGGTCGCGGAACAGTCGCTGCATCTCCACGAAGCCGTCGAAGCCGAAGTGCTGGGCGAAGCGGATAATTGCAGAAGGAGGAACGCCGACGTGTTTCGCAATTGAGGAGACCGTCCCGAAGGCGACCTCGTCGGGCCTGTCGAGGGCGAAGGCGGCGATTTGAAGAAGGCGCTTGGGCAGGGACTTCTGCCGCCGAACGATTTCTTCCTTCAGTGGCTGATAGCCGGTGAGCGCTGCCCGTACGGACAGGAGGCTGCCCGACTGGTCTGAAAGACTGGGCATGCGATATCACTTTGCGGCGTGGCATTGCCATGCTGCGAGCTTGCCGTCCAAGCTCGGCTGAAGGCGTTGGCACAGCTGGTCTAGCCGGGCCGAAGGGGAGGCGGCCGGCGACTGTTGCCGGCCGCCGTCGTTTCAGTAAGCGATGTCGACCTGCCGGCCTTCTTTCAGCGACTTCACCGCTGCGTCGGCCATGGCGAGTGCCTTGAGGCCGTCCTCGCCCGAGGGATGCATCGGCTTGCCGGCTTCGAGCGCCTTGATGAACGCGGCGATCTCGTTGGCGTAAGCCTGCGTGTAGCGCGTCATGAAGAAGTCGAGGAGCGGCTCGCGAAGGTAGCCCTCGGCGTTCGCGACCTCGACGGTGGTGGCGCGAAGGTTCTCGGCGTGCACCATGCCCTTCGAGCCATGCACCTCGATGCGCTGGTCGTAGCCGTAGGTGGCGCGGCGAGAGTTGGAGATCTGGGCGATCTTGCCGGACTTGGTGGTGAGAATGACCGAGCCGCTGTCGATGTCGCCAGCCTTGCCGATTTCCGGATCGACCAGGCTTGAGCCGACGGCGAACACCTTGACCGGATCCTCGCCGAGCAGGAAGGCCGCCATGTCGAAGTCGTGGATCGTCATGTCGCGGAACATGCCACCCGAGCGCGCCACATATGTCGCTGGCGGCGGGGAGGGATCACGCGAGGTGATGGACACCATTTCCACCGCGCCGATCTGGCCGGCGTCGATGCGTGCCCGCGCTTCCATGAAGTTGGGATCGAAGCGTCGGTTGAACCCGATCATCAGCGCCGCCTTTTCCTTGGCGACCGTGTCGAGGCAGCGGCGCACGCGATCGACGTCGAGATCGATCGGCTTTTCGCAGAAGATCGCCTTCTTCGCGCGGGCCGCCTGCTCGATCATGTCGGCATGCATGTCGGTCGGCGTCGTGATCAATACGGCGTCGATATCCTTGGCGTTCATGATCTCGTCGATCGTGCGAACTTCGGCGCCCGACGACTTCGATATGAAGGCGGCTGCCTCCGGCAAGGCATCGGCCACGGCGACCAGCTTCGCCCCCGGGGTGGCGGCGACGGCGCCAGCGTGCACCTTGCCGATGCGCCCGGCGCCCAGCAATCCAAATCTCAGCGTCATGATAGAGCTCTCTCCCTCGACAGTTTCCGTCGGGACATCTCGTGTTCCCCGCCGGCTGATTGAATCTGCCCGCCGCGCCAAAAGGTGAGATAGGTCGCAATCCCTTTCGGATTGGCCGTAGCAAGCCTGTTCCAGCGTCCTCTTCGCCGAGTGTAGCGTTCTGTCTCTATTGGATTATATGGAACAGTCGTTTTTCGATATGGAATTTAAGTTCCATATTGTCTGCCCGTCAAGGGCTTCCCTGCCCAATCGACCCTTCGTTGGCATCAGGACCATTACCATTTGGTCGAATGCTCAGATCCAAGGGGGAGGTCGCAAGTGAGGTGGCATTAATGGGATTGGCCATTTATATCATTTATTATCAATAACTTAGATTAGTATCGGCTCGGTTTGAGCATCCGTTTGACGCGCGCCTAGCCACTAGGGATGTGCGGGCTTGGGCCGCCGCGTGGTGTATCTCCCTGAAGCGGCCGGTCGCTTCTTTGCCGATGCCAACGAAGGGTGGATGGGCTAACATCGGCTGGAACGGTGGAATACGATTGAAACGTCCAATTCGATTGGGGTGAGTGGGGATGAGCGAAGACAACGAACCGATGGACTTTGAGGGCGCCGATGGCGTCGGTGCGCCGCCGCAGGAGTTCCGCGCTCTGCGGGATGTCATCGTCGAGCGTCGTGACAAGCTGCCTCGTCGGCTGGCACAGGTCGCCGCCTATGCCGTGGAGTCGCCAGATGAGATCGCATTCGGCACGGTGGCGAGCATAGCCTCGGCCGCCAAGGTGCAGCCGTCGACCCTTGTGCGCTTTGCCAAAGCTATGGGGTATAAGGGGTTTTCCGAGCTCCAGGTCGTGTTCCAGGAGCGGTTGCGAGATCGCCCGACCAATTATGACGAGCGCCTCGATGCGTTCTCCACCCATTCATCCGGTCGGCCGGTGACGGCGGCCATGCTGGACGGGTTTGGCAAGGCGGCGATCCGCTCTGTCGAACGTGTCTGCGAACGGATCGACCCCGCCATCATGGACAAGGCGGCCGGCATCCTGGCCGATGCCGAAACCATCTATCTGCTTGCCCAGCGCCGCTCCTATCCGATCACCTCATACATGGCCTATGCCTTCGGAAAGCTGGGGGTTCGCACCGTTCTCGTGGGGTCGCCCCTCGGAATCGACCGTGAAATCCTGAACTTTGCCGGTCCTCGCGACGCCGCCTTCGCCATCAGCTTCACACCCTACGCGTCCGGCACGGTCGACCACATGCGGCAGGTGGCCTTGCAGGGCGTGCCCCTCGTGGTGATCACCGACAGTCCGTTCAGTCCGCTGGTGCCAGAAAACGGGGCTTGGTTCGAGATCGTGGAGGCCGATTTCGAGGGATTCAGATCGCTCGCGGCCACCTTGACCGTTGCCACGGCGCTGACGGTATCGGTAGCCGACCTTCGTCGAGGTCGAGAGAAACGGAATTTACATACCGAATGAAATGAAATAAGGAATATATAGATCAGAAACTGACAAGCCGTTGGGCTTGCTCGCTGACATGAACCGGATCGCCAGCTGATCCTCGGTTCATGGCTGGCCCTTGTCCCTTGTGCTGAAAGTTCGCTCTTGGAACGGAGCGAGGGCGGAATGTGTGTTCCAAGGCATCGCCGGTCGACGAGGACGGCCTGCGCGATATCCTGACGTCCGATCCGGACGAAGCGTTTGGCAAGCAACAGTCCGGTCGGCGACAGGCTCGAACCGGCGCGGCTACTGGGAGAGAAGACATGATTCGCATTGGGGCCAATCCCATCTGCTGGTCGAACGATGATCTGTGGGAGATCGGTGGTGACATCCCCCTCGAACAGTGCCTGACCGAGGCGCGCGAGGCCGGCATCGAGGGTATGGAAAAGGGGCACAAGCTGCCCGAGGACGGGCCGGCCCTCAAGAAGCTCCTTGCCGACTACGGCATGGTCTTCGTCTCGGGCTGGTACTCGACCTTCCTGCTTGAGCGCGACGCCGATGCAGAGTTTGCCGCGGCCCAGAATGAGTTGAAGTGGCGCAAGGAAGCGGGCGCCGAGGTGCTCATCGTCTGCGAGTGCACGCGTACCGTTCACGGTACCAAGTCGGCGCCGCTTTCGAGCCGCCCGGTGCTCACCGACGCCGAATGGGCCGTCTTCCTGCCGCGCATGACCCGCTTCGCCGAGCTGGTGAAGGGCTACGGCCTGCAGGTGGTCTACCACCACCACATGGGCACGGTGGTCCAGACGCCGGAAGAGGTCGATCGGTTCATGACTGGAACGGGTCCCGCCGTGAAGCTCCTCCTCGACACCGGCCACATGACCTGGGGCGGTGGTGACGCGGTGGCCATGGCGCGCAAATACGCCGATCGCATCGGCCACGTCCATACCAAGGATGTGCGTGAGCCGATCGCCAAGAAGGCGCTTGCCGAAGGCTGGTCCTTCCTCGATGCCGTTCTCGAGGGTGTCTATACGGTGCCCGGCGATGGTGCCATCGACTTCACCAGCGTGTTCAAGGCGTTGCCGAATTACTCGGGCTGGGTCGTGCTTGAGGCCGAGCAGGATCCCGAGAAGGCCAATCCCAAGAAATACGTCAACATGGGCATCACCAACCTGAAGCGTTTCCTGGCGGAAGCCGGACTTCGCTGACCACGCTATCCCAGCGCGGAACTGGCCCTCTGAAGCTTGTCTTCAGAGGGCTTTTTTGTCGACCCAAAGCTGTTTGTCGATGCCATCCGCGCAGAAGACGACAGCAAATGGCACAGCAATGAACAAGGGCCCGGAGATCGTGTCTCCGGGCCCATTCAAATTGGGGCAGGGTTGTTTCGGCTCCGTCGGAGCCGTCAGCCCACGCGCAGCGCTTCGCGCATGGCGCAGGCGAGCCGCGTCGCTTCACGGGCGTCGGCGATGCTGCTCGGGGTAGGGCCTCCGGCCCGAACGGCGTCGACGAAGGCGCGCGCCTCGTGCAGGAAGGCGTCGCCGAACCGCTCGAAGAAATCGACCTGGCCTTCGATCTGACGGTTGCCGCCGACTTCCAGCGCGATCGGCCGGCGCGGCACGTTGCGGCCGATATCGAGGCCCCCGCGCGTTCCGGTAACGGTCATGGTCGCTTCGTAGCCGCGATGCGACGTCCGGGAGACGTGGAAGGTGGCGACTTGTCCACCCTTGAAGGTCACGGTGGCAAAGCCGTTGTCCACGTCACCGCAGTCGCCCAGCGCCGGATACATGACGCGGCTGCCGGCGGCGCTCACTGATGAAACCTCGGCCCCATCCAGCATCCAGCGGACAAGATCGATGTCGTGGATGCAGCAGTCGAGGAAGATGCCGCCGGACGTCGGCGCGAAACGGACAAAGAAGCCATCGGGATCGACCGGGTCCTCCGACCGGCAACTGATGGTGAAGACGTCGCCGAGTTCCCCCTTGGCAATCATGCTCTTGGCTTCGGCATAGGCGGGATCGAACCGGCGCATGAAGCCGATCATCACCAGTTGGTCGGGGCGTTGTTCGGCAACGGCGAAGACCCGGTCGCAGTCGGCGGTCTCCAGGGCGATCGGCTTCTCGCAGAACACGTGCTTGCCCGCTTCGAGGGCGACGATCACCTGATCGGCGTGCAACGACGTCGGGGTCACCAGCCAGACCGCGTCGAGCCCGGGGTGGGCGAGAAGCTCGGTCAGGCCGGGATAGGTCGAGATGCCGGGAAGCGTGGCCTCGGCCCAGGCGCGTTCTTCGGCGATCGGGCTTGCGGCCGCCACGAGAGAAGCGCCGGGAACGCGAAGGGCCAGGTTTTCGGCATGGCGACGGCCGAGCCGGCCGAGACCCACAATACCGATGCGGACGGAAGCGGACATGAGGACCTACCTCGAGATCAGCGCCGGGCCGGTCTTCAAGACGCCGGCGCCATCGGCGCAATGGTTTGTTGGAGTGGCAGAAAAACGATTCATAACTGGCGTCGAAAACTCGGCCGATCGGCTCCCCCGCCGAAGTGGCGGGACTGCGAGTGACCGGCCGTCCGCTTTCACGGGCGATGCGGCCGGATCCGACCGCGGCTCGTGAAAGTGACGAGGCAGCGGAGCCGCCTCGCCATATTTGCTCTCAACACTCTCTTGGAGCGACGAGGGTCACTTGATCGAAGCGCGGAAGTCCAGAAGCTCCTGGGCGTTGTCCTTGGTGATCAAGGTGGCGCCGGAGTCGATGCGCTTGTCGATGGTCTTGCCGGCGATGATTTCCAGCGCCTTCTCGACGCCAAGGCGACCCATGTCGTAGTTGCCCTGGGCGATGGAGCCGTAGAGGTCGCCGGCCAGCATGGCCTTGAGGTTGTCGGTGTTGGCGTCGACGCCGATGATCGGAACTTCCTTGCCGCTCTGCTTGAGGGCGCGCAGGGCGCCGAGCGCCTCTTCGTCGTTACCGGCGAACACGCCGGCGATGTCGGGTGTCGACTGCAGCACGTTCTGCGTCACGGTGTAGGCTTTCTCGCGATCCGAGTAGGCCGGCTGGCGCGCGGCGATCTCGATACCGGCGGCTTCCAGCACTTCCTTGGCGCCATCGCAACGCTGGGTCATGCTCGGGTTGCCCGGCGCGCCATCGAGCAGCAGCACCTTGTCGCCCTTCTTGAGCACTTTCAGAAGCGCTTCGCCACCCGCCTTGCCGGCAGCGATGTTGTCGGTGCCGATGAAGGACGCGTAGTCGGTGAACTTCTCGGGCATGCCGGTGTCGACCAGCAGGACCGGAATGCCGGCCTTGCGCACCTTGGTGATGACGTTGACGGCGGTGTCGGGTTGCGACGGAGAGAAGATCAGGGCGTCTGGCTTCTGGGCGAGAACGTCCTGAACCATGTTGATCTGCTGTTCGACGGCGTCTTCGGTCGGCGGGCCGAGCACGATGAGGTCGACGTTGTTCTTGTCGGCGGCGGCCTGGGCGCCGGCGGCGACGATCTTCCAGTACTGGCTCGACAGCGTCTTCAGGACGACGGCGATCTTCACCTTCTCGGCGGCGGCGGCCGGGGCGCTGAAGGCGGTGAGGCCCGGCAGCGCAGCGACGGCGAAGGCACCGGCCATCAGGGCGGCGACGAAAGTTCTCCGGTTCATATTCTCACTCCCATTACGACTGGTTTGGATCCGAGACCTCGCGTCTCCTCGTAGCGAGGTCTCGTTACGTCCGGTCCGGCGGGGCGCACGGACCCATGTCGTGGACGTAGGGCGGGTCGATCCTGGAGCTGGGCTTGCGGCCTCAGCGCCCGGACTTCATGACATTCTGGCGAAGGACGTCGACGGCCACGGCAACCACGATCACCGCACCGATGGCGAAGGTCTGGAAGGCGCTGTCGACGTTCAGAAGATTGAGGCCGTTGCGCAGCACGGCGATCAGCAGCACGCCGATGATGGTGTTGGCGATCGAGCCGACGCCGCCGAAGAAGCTGGCGCCACCGATAATGACGGCGGCGATGGCGTCGGTCTCATAGTCGAGGCCGGCCAGCGGGTAGACGGCGTTGACGCGTCCGGCGAGGACGAGGCCGGCAAGAGCGGCGGTCAGTCCCGAGATCGTATAGACGAGGTTCAGGATGCTGTTGACCTTGATGCCGGACAGTCGTGCCGCTTCCTTGTTGCCGCCGACCGCGTAGATGTAGCGTCCGGTCGAGGTGCGCGTCAGGAAGAAATACATGCCGATGTAGAGGATGGCGACCAGGATGAAGCTGACGGGAACCTGGCCGATCGAGTTGTTGCCGAGGTACTGGATCTCGTCGGGGAACATGCTGATCGGGGCGGCGGCGGTGACGAACAACGCGATGCCACGCGCCATCTTCTGCATGCCGAGCGTCGAGATGAACGGGTGCGGCAGCCGCAGCTTGGTGAGCAGCAGGCCGTTGACGAGGCCAAGCAGCGCGCCGGAGCCGAGGCACACCAGCATCGACGCGTAAGGCCCAAGGCCCCAGCGGTCGGAGGCGATGCCCATCATCATGGCCGACAGCGCCAGCACCGAACCGACGGAGAGGTCGATACCCGCCGTCAGAATGGCCAGGAACATGCCGATCGACACGATGGCGCTGACCGCCGCCTGCGAGGCGACGTTCATCAGGTTGTCCATGGTCAGGAAGCGGGGCGAAAGCGCGGTCATGACGGCGCAGAGCAGGAGCAGGCTGAGCAGCACGCCGAGCTGGTAGAGTTTCTCGGTCATGGCGGCGCTCTTGCCCACGGCTTTCTCAGCCGGCAGCTTGCCGTTGTTGGTCAGGACGTCGTTGGACATCGAAAATTCCTCCCACGGAATAGGGTCCGGCAGCGCTGGCCGGGAAAAGGCTTGTCTTGAGGTCAGGACGCCTGCTTGAAGCCGGATGCGGCGTACATGATCTTTTCCTGCGTCGCGTCCTGCTGCGTCATCTCGCCGGTGATCTCACCCTCGTGCATCACGAGGATCCTGTCGGCCATGCCCATCACCTCTTCCATTTCGGAGCAGATGATGATGACGCCGGCACCTTTTGCGACCAACTGATTGATAAGCTTGTAGACTTCAACCTTGGCGCCCACGTCGATGCCGCGGGTCGGCTCGTCGAAGATGAAAATCTTGGCGTTGGACAGCAGCCACTTGGCGATGACCACCTTCTGCTGGTTGCCGCCCGACAGCTTGCCGACCAGCATGTCCATGCCCGAGGTCTTGAGCCGCATTTCGGCGCAGACCTTCCTCGCCGTCTCCTTGATGCGGCCAAGGCTCAGCCAGCCGGCCTTGCCGTAGTTGTGCATCTTGACGATGGTGGCGTTGAACGCGACGCTCTGGATCAGGATGAGGCCCTGTTCCTTGCGGTTTTCGGTCAGGAAGGCGATGCCGGCGTTGATGGAATCGAGCGGCTGGCGGATCTTAACCGGCTTGCCGGACACCTCGATGGAACCGGAGTCATAGGGGTCGGCGCCGGTGATGGCGCGCGCCGTTTCGGTCCGTCCCGCGCCGACCAGTCCGGCAAAACCAAGCACTTCGCCCGCCCGGAGGTCGAAGGAAATGTCGTGCAACACGCCCTTGCGATTGAGGTTCCTGACCGACAGGATGACGTCGCCCTGCGGCGCCGGTTCCTTCGGATACTTGTTCTGGATGCTGCGGCCGACCATCAGCTGAATGATGTCGGCCACAGTACGCTCCTTCATGGCGAAGGACTCGATGGAGCGGCCGTCGCGCATCACCGTCACGGTGTCGCAATTGTCGCGCACCTCGTCGAGGCGGTGAGAAATGAAGAGGATGGCGACGCCGCGCGCCTTCATTTGAGCCATCACCCGGAAAAGGTCATGCGCTTCCTTTTCGCTGAGGCTGGACGTCGGCTCGTCCATGATGATCAGCTTGGCGTTCGACCAGACGGCGCGGCAGATTTCGATCATCTGCTGGTGACCGACGCCGAGCGTGCCGAGCCTTGCGGTGGGGGACACGGCCAGCCCGAGGTCGGCGAGCAGTTCGGCCGCTTTGGCATTCATCTGGCCGCGATCAAGGATGTTCAGCGATTCCGCCAGATACATCTCTCGGCCGAGAAAGATGTTCTCCGCCACCGTGAGGTGCGGAATGAGGTTCAGCTCCTGATAGATGCAGCCGATGCCTATGCCCATCGCGCGCCGGGGATCGAGAGAAGTGTAGGTCACTCCGTCGAACTCGATTGTTCCACTGTCCGGCGTATGAGCGCCCGTGAGCATCTTGATCAGAGTCGACTTGCCGGCGCCGTTCTCGCCACAGATGCCGTGGATCTCGCCGGCGCGCGCCTCTATATCCACGCCGTCCAGCGCAATAACGCCGGGGAACTTCTTGGTTAAACCCTTGACTTTCAGTAGGATTCCATCGGCGACCATTTCCGATACCTCGGTTGCGGTGTCGAGCAAGAGGTCGCCGCGCCGCCCTGGAACTGGCTTCGCCGCCTGGCCCTCTCCTCCCTACCATCCGCCGGTCGGCTCCCCGCTGACCGGCCTCCTCCCGTGTTCCACTCCTTCAGGAATGAAACGACTGTTTTCCTGCTTAGAATGGAAGATTAGTTCCATGACGGTGATGGGGCGTCAAGCCCCTTTCAGTTTCGCGATGTTGGGCAGCGTGCATCCCTTGAGCGTGGCGGTCCTGGTGAATTTGGCCTATATAATTGATTTAGAAAGGAATGTGGCGATATGAAATCCCGCCCAGGCTGCATCCTGGAGGGTATGGGTCATACTAACGTATGAAATGGATGTTTCATGCTCATTGGTATGTAACCCGATCGTCTCGAAGGTCGCCGGAAATAGCCACATCTCGTCCGCCCCTCGGCACGATCGTGCCGAGGGGCGGACTTTGCCTGTCGGAGGTATCCGGGATTCCGCTCGCGGCTGTGCCGGGCGTCGACTCGATGCGTCGGGCGGCGTACGCCTTCAGATGGTCCGCTCGGCCCGTGCCGTCCGAACGATCGATGTCACGAAGGCCGCAACGAAGACGATGGCCATCAACAACACGATGGTCGGCGCAGGGGCGCTGTCGAGGAAGAAGGACAAGTAAACGCCGAGAAGGGAAGCCGTCACCGCGACGGTGGTGGCGGCCACCAGCATTCCGGCGAAGCGCCGGGTGATCAGAAAGGCGATGGCGCCGGGCGCGATCAGCATGGCGATGGCGAGGATGATGCCGACCGCCTGCAGCGCGCCGACGATGGTCAGCGAGATGAGCGCCAGCAAGCCGTAATGCAGCAGGCCGACGGGAAGCCCGGATGCCTTTGCCTGCGCCGGGTCGAAGGCGTGCAGCAGCAGGTCCTTCCATTTGACGCCGATGAGACCGGCCGCGATGGCGGCGATCGTCGCGGTGAACGCGACATCCTGCCATGACACGCCCAGCATGTCGCCGAACAGGATGTGATCGAGATGAACGGTCGCCTGGACCTTCACATGAAGAACGAGGCCGAGGCCGAACATGCCGGAGAACACCACGCCCATCACGGTGTCCTGCTTTATGCGGCTGTTGTCCTTGAGGAAGCCGGTGGCGAGGGCGCAGAGCATGCCGGCCGCGAAGGCGCCGACCGCGTAGGGCAGGCCGACGATGTAGGCGACGACCACGCCGGGGAAGACGGCGTGCGAGATGGCGTCACCCATCAACGACCAGCCTTTCAGAACGAGAAAGCAGGACAAGAGCGCCGTTGGCACCGCCACCAACGCGGCGATGACCAGGGCTCGGATCATGAACTCGAACTGGAGCGGCAAGAGAAGCGTGTCGATGGCGATCATCGCGAGGCCTCCGGTTCTTGCACGGCGCGCCGACGTGCCGCCAGCAGGCCATGGCGAGGCGCCAGCAGGAACACGGTGAGGAAGATGATCGCCTGAAGGACGACGATGATGCCCCCCGTGGCCCCGTCGAGAAAGTAACTGACATAGGCGCCGATGAAGCTTGTCAGCGTGCCGATTGCCACGGCGATGGCAATCAGGCGCGGAAAGCGATCTGAAAGGAGGTAGGCGGCGGCTCCGGGCGTCACCACCATGGAGATGACCAGGAAGGCGCCGACGGTCTGAAGCGCCGCCACGGTGGATGCCGACAGGAGGGTGAAGAACACGATCTTGAGGGCGGTCGTGTTGAGGCCGATTGAGCGCGCGTGCGTCTCGTCGAAGAAGGTCACCATCAGATCCTTCCATTTGGCGAGCAGTATGGCGAGCGAGACAAGGCCGATGAGCACGAGTTGCAGGGTATCGGCCGGGGTAATGGCCAACACGTTGCCAAGGACGATGGTCTGGATGTCCACCGACATCGGCGACAGGGAGACCATGAACAGGCCGAGGCCGAAGAAGGAGGAGAAGATCAGGCCGATGATGGCGTCCTCGCGCAACTTGGTCCGCTGGTTGAGAAACAGCATCGCCGCCGCGGCAAGCCCGCCGGAAAAGAACGCCCCAAGCGAAAACGGCAGTCCAAGCATGTAGGCACCGGCCACGCCCGGCACGATGGCGTGCGATAGCGCATCGCCGATCAGCGACCAGCCCTTCAGCATGAGATAGCAGGACAGGAAGGCGCAGACGCCGCCGACCAGCGCCGACACCCACATCGCGTTGACCATGTAGCTATAGGAGAATGGTTCGAGAAGCGTCGCCATCACTCGGACCTTTCCGCGTCGGCGCTCAATCGGCTCGCTCGGCCGTCGCGCAACACCAAGGCCCGTTCGTCGTCTGTAATGACGCCGACGGAATGGGACTCGCCATTGCGCTGCTCGCTGAGGATGAAGTGGCGCAGAGCGCCTCCGAAGGCGACTTCGAGATTGGCTTGGGTGAACACCTCGGCCGTGGGCCCGTAGGTCAGCACCGTTCCCTTGACCAACACCGTGCGATCGCAAAACTCCGGAACGCTTCCAAGGTCGTGCGTCGACACCAGCATGACGCGGCCTTCCGCTCGCAATTCCTTGAGCAGGTCGATGATCGCGCCCTCCGTCTTGAGATCGACCCCGGTGAATGGTTCGTCGAGCAGGATGACGCGACTGTCCTGGGCGAGCGCGCGCGCCAGGAACACGCGCTTACGCTGACCGCCGGACAACTCGCCGATCTGACGTTTGCGGAACTCCGCCATGCCGACGCGGGAGAGAGAGTTGGCGACAGCAGTATGGTCGGCTGGGCGCGGCCGGCGCAGGAAGCCCATGCGGCCATAGCGCCCCATCATGACGACGTCTTCGACCAGCACCGGGAAGTTCCAGTCGACCTCCTCGCTCTGCGGCACATAGGCGACGAGGTTTTGGCCGAGCGCCTCCGTTACCGGCTTCCCGAAGATGGAAATTGAGCCGTGCGCCAGCCGCACGAATCCCATGATGGCCTTGAACAACGTCGACTTGCCCGATCCGTTGACGCCGACCAGCGCCGTGATGGTGCCGGGCGGCGCCTCGAAACTGGCGTCGCGCATGGCCGTGTGGCCGTTGCGATAGGTGATGGTTGCCGATCTCACCTCGATCCCCGCGCTGGAGGAGCCGGCAATCGGTGCTGTTTGGCTGGCTGTGTCGATCATTGGCTTGCTCTCTCGGCGGCGATTGCGAAGGCCGGATGATGGTCAGGGCTTGGCGGCCAGCCCCTTGGCGATCGTTTCCGCCGTCACGCGCATCAGGTCGAGATAGGTTGGAACCGGCCCGCCCTCTTCGCTCAGAGAGTCCACGTAGAGCACGCCGCCGTATAGCGCGCCGGTCTCTCGGACAACCTGCTGGGCCGGCTTGGAGGAGACCGTGCTTTCGGAAAAGACCACGGCGATGTCGTGTTCGCGCACCGCGTCGATCACCTTGCGGACCTGCTTCGGCGTGCCTTGGCTGTCGGCGTTGATCGGCCAGAGGTAGAGCTCGTTGAGGCCGAAGTCGCGGGCAAGATAGGAGAAGGCCCCTTCGCTCGTCACCAGCCAGCGTCTGTCCGGCGGCAAGGCGGCCAGTTCCGCCCGAATGGGGGCGATGGTCGCCGTGATCTTCGCCTTGTAGGCCTCGGCATTGGCCCGATAGGTCTCGGCATTCGCCGGATCGTGCAAGACGAATGCATCGCGGATGTTGTCGACATAGATCAGCGCCGAGCTGGGCGACATCCAGCCATGCGGGTTGGGTTTGCCGGTGTAGGGGCCTTCGGCAATGCCGATCGGTTCGACACCGTCGGATACAGTGGCGCTCGGCACATCGCGAAGGTTGTCGAAGAACTTCTCGAACCAGGTTTCGAGGTTGAGCCCGTTCCACAGGATCAGCTTTGCACCCTGCGCCCGCTGAATGTCGCCGGGGGTCGGCTGATAGTTGTGAATCTCGGCGCCCGGCTTTGTGATCGACTCGACGACGGCTGCGTCGCCCGCCACATTCTGCGCCATGTCGGCTATGACGGTGAAGGTCGTCACCGCCTTGAACTTTTCTTCGGCGCCGGCTGTGTTCATCGCGAAGGATTGAGCCATCAGGGCGGCCAACGCCAGACCGAACCATCCTCGCTTGTTCCGAAGTCGCAGGCGTCGCATGCTCGATCTCCTGTAGGCAAACCTCAAATATGTAGCCTAGGCATCATATGCTATTGCGAGGCGTTTGCAAGACTGGAGTTGGGTACAGTTCTCCGGGCAGGCCGCGTCGAGAGGTGGTTTCGAGCGCAGCGATCGGTGTTTTTGGTGGGGATGTCCGACGTCTTGCGGCAGATGCTGTTCGCCGTTTGGATCAGGCGCGGTGATCGAGCCGGGCGACGAGCCGATCGCCCAACCACTGGATACCCGACACCAGTATGATCAGCACGGCGACGACGGCAATCATGACTCCGGTCTCGAAGCGCTGATAGCCGTAGCGGATGGCGAGATCGCCGAGGCCCCCGGCGCCGATCGCTCCGGCCATGGCTGAAGCGCCGACAAGCGTGACGAGCGTCACCGTGAAGCCGGCCACGATGCCGGGCATCGCCTCCGGGACCAGCACTTCGCGGACGATGGTCCAGCGATTGCCGCCCATGGCGCGCGCCGCCTCGATCAGGCCGGGATCGACCTCACGCAGGGACACCTCGGCGACGCGGGCATAATAAGGAGCAGCGGCGATAGCCAGCGGTACGATGGCCGCCGCCGTTCCGAGCGATGTACCGACGAGAAGCCGCGTCAGCGGGATCAGCGCCACCAGCAGAATGATGAAGGGCACCGAGCGGAAACCGTTGATCACCCAGCCGAGCGCCCGGTTGACGACGAGGTTCTCGGCGATGCCGCCACGATCGGTGGCGACCAGAATGAGCGCCAATGGCAGGCCGGCGACGAAGGAAATGACGCCGGAGGCTAGCGTCATGACCACCGTCTCCCAGATCGACTGGAGCAGGAGGCTAAACAGGACGGGAGACATGACCGAGCACCTCGACGCGGGCGTTGATGGAGCGGAGATAGGTGGTGGCCTCGTCAACGAGGCTGGCCGGCTCGCGCGGTACGGTCAGAAAGAAGCGGGCAACCGGCTGGTCGTGGATGTGGTCGATGCCACCATGGAGGAAATGCGCCGCCGGCAGATGAGACAGGATTTCCGAGAACAGACCATTGCCCAAGGCGGGGTCGGTGAGATCGACGCCAAGGACTGTCTCTGGACCATCGGAAGCCAGTCGCGAGGCGACATGCGCAGGCAGTTGCGGCCGGATGCCGGACAAAAGGCTTTGGGTCAGCTCGGTCTTCGGATCGGAGAAGACGTGCCAGACCTCTCCTTCCTCGACGACGCGGCCCGCTTCAAGCACCACCACGCGGTCACCGATGGTCCGCACCACTTCCATCTCGTGCGTGATGAGGACGACGGTGACGCCGAGCTTGCGATTGATGTCCTTGAGGAGTGTCAGAATGGCGCGGGTCGTCTCCGGATCAAGGGCTGACGTCGCCTCGTCGGAAAGCAGCAGGGCAGGCCGGGCGGAAAGTGCCCGCGCGATGCCGACCCGCTGTTTCTGGCCGCCCGAAAGCGCCGCCGGGTAGGAGCCAGCCTTGTCGGACAGGCCGACGAGGTCGAGCAGCTCCAGCGCCCGTGCGCGCCGTTCGGCCTTGCCCCAACCGGCGATCTTCAGTGGCAGGGCGACATTGTCCACCACGGTTTTGGCGGACATCAGGTTGAAGTGCTGAAAGATCATGCCGATCTTGCGGCGGATGGGTTGCAGTTCGCTTTCGCTCAGGCCGACGATGTTGCGGCCCTCGATCTCAATGCGGCCACTGTCGGGGCGCTCGAGGCCGTTCAGGCAGCGGATCAGGGTCGACTTGCCTGCACCGGATCGACCAATGATGCCGAGGATTTCGCCGCGCCGTACGGTGAGCGACAGATCGTCGAGGGCATGTGTCGGGCCGAAGCTGCGGCTGACGCCGGAAAGCGCAACGACAGGCGTATCCGGGGCGCCGACGGCGGGGTCCACGGCCGCGAATGCAGTGGCGGACGGCTGCGAGTTCAAGTTTCTTCCAGTCATGTCTCGTCCGGAGAGTGCGCGGTCGGGCCTCCCCGATGAACGCGATCCGACGGGAAACCGCCGCCGGATCGCCTCTTCAACGGTTTTCCGTCCCTGAGGTCAATAGGCGGCGACGCCGGTGCCCTTGTAGACCTCGTCGAACACGGCCTTGACGGTCGGATTCTGGTAGGTCGCAACGAGCTTGACCACCCAAGGCTCCTTGGCGTCGGCTTCGCGGACTGCGATGAAGTTCCTGTAGGGGTTGTCGGTGATCGCTTCCTGGGCAATGCGGTCCTTGGCCGAGAGACCGGCCTTCAAAGCCCAGTCGGTGTTGACGACCGCGCCGTCGAGATCGTCGATGGCTCGACCGACCACGCCTGCATCGAGCTCCTTGATCTCAAGGTTCTTCGGGTTCTCGACGACGTCAGCGACGGTGGCGAGGATGCCCGTGCCGGGGGCGAGTTTGATAAGGCCCAACTGCTCCAACACCTTGAGTGCGCGCCCTTCGTTGGACGGGTCGTTGGGGACGCCGATGCTGGCGCCGTCCTTGATGTCGGCGATCTTGGTGTGGGTCTTCGAGTAAAGACCGATCGGCCACAGACCGGTGTAGCCGGCAACGACGATGTGATAGTCGTTCTGCTGGATCTGGTTGTCGAGATAGGGCTTGTGCTGGAAGGCGTTGGCGTCGATTTCGCCGCGCTCCAGGGCCTCGTTGGGCTGGGTGTAGTCATTGAAGGTGACCAGCTCCAGCGTCAGGCCAACCTTTTCCGCCTCGGTTGCGGCAGCCCGCCAAACATCCTCGTCCTCGCCCGACATGATGCCGACCTTCACCGACGTTTTGTCGGCGGCGATGGCTGCGGTCGAAGCGAAGGCCACCACGGACATCAACGCCGCGACGCCGGCAATGGTGGCTAGGCCGGCGCGACGGGTGAAGGCGAAGGGGAGGGCTTTGGTCATCTCGTAAAATTTCCTGTTGGACATCCGGCATCCGGACTTCGGAACGAAGGCTTCGTTTCGGATGGGACTATGGCAGAAGCCGGCTGTCTCGGCGACGATGTGCACAACGCTTGTGCAATGAGCTCGCGAAAAGATCTACCAACAATCGGCTATGTATCGGACGAATTTTCTATGGCCTCGATTGCGATGGGCGTGCTGTCAATGACTGGCACCTCTGCCGGGCAGGTGCTGTCGTTGCTGGGCGAGGGCTCAGGCTGTTCCTGCGAGACGAGGATGCACCGGACCTCGTCCACTGCCCAGGGTGGGCAGCAGCTTGCCGATGTCGGAGAAATCGCGCGGCGAAAGCGTGATCTCGGCCGCCTTCGCTATGGCTGGGAGCTCGTCGGGAGTGTGAATGCCGACTGCGACCGCGGCCACCCCCGGCCAGCTCAGGCTCCAGGCAGCCGCCACGGCGGCCGGAGACGCGCGCCGGCGAGCGGCTATGGTCCGAAGGAGAAGCCGCATTGGCTGCAAGGTGTTGGCGGCCCCTTCCCAATCATTCGACAAGACCGCCAGGCCGGGCCCGAATGCGTGGTTTGCAATGACCGCCGGCGTCCGCTGACGCCGCGCCGGCAACTCGCCGTCACTGACGCGACGATCGAACAATGACATCTCCACGTGCACGGTGTCGCAGGCACCGATCCGTTCGGCCCGTTCGAGATGGCTGCTGTCAGGCGCGATCAGTCCCAGGTGTCTCAAGAGTCCCTTCTGCCGCAAATCGAGGAGCAAGGACCATGCATCCTCAAAAAGAGCATCGGAAGCGGTGGGGAGGTGGAGTTTGACGAGGTCCGCTGTTTCGGCGCCGAGTCGGGAGAGCGACCTCTCGAGTTGCCGACGCAACCGTCTCGGTTCGAAGGTGGGGCGCAGTTGGGCATGTCTGGAGCGACCATCCCAGTCGAAGCCGACAGCCAACGAAACGAAGGGCCGATCGCCTGTCGGTAGCGTGGCAAGGCTGGCGCCTATGCGCCGTTCGATGTCGCCACGATCGAGGATGGCGTCGGTATCGATCCAGTTGATGCCCAGCTCCGACGCTTGGCGGACAGCTTCGGCGAACCGGCTTTCACCCGTTTTGAAAGCCGCCGTGCCAAGCCCGATCCGCGATAGATGCAAGTCGCCGATGACGGCTGGTCTGCCTGGCGTGCTCCCCTCGAACATTTGCCCTCTCGGATGACTGTCGCGCGTCGGCGATGCCGGCTCTCAAGAAGGTAGCCAATGTCGATGAGGACCATCAGGGCTGGTTTTTCCTTTTTCCGCCGATCGCCGGAACGATATCCCGATTGCATATGGCTTTGCCGCAAACGGCTTGCCCATCGCGTTCCGACGCCTTGGGGTGTACGCTTCGCGCGGGCTTCTCTCGTGGGCGTCATCACGCCTTTTGAGCGTGACCTCGCGGTTCCTGCCTGCCGGTCGTGATCCTCTGAATGGTGACGAACAGAAGCGGCACGAAGAACACGCCGAGCAATGTTGCCGAGATCATGCCGCCCATGACTCCAATCCCGATGGCATTCTGCGCCGCCGAACCGGCCCCCGTGGCCCGGGCGAGTGGAAGCACGCCAAGCACGAAGGCGAGCGATGTCATGACAATAGGCCGCAGGCGAAGCCGGGCGGCTTCGACGACGGCGTCGACCGCAGTGCTGCCGCGTTCCATCAGGTCCTTGGCGAACTCGACGATCAGGATGGCGTTCTTGGCGGTGAGTCCGATGGTGGTGAGCAGGCCTACCTTGAAATAGACGTCGTTCGACTGGCCAAACAGCTGCGCGAAGGCAAGCGCTCCGAACACACCGACCGGGACCGCGAGCAACACCGAGAACGGAATCGACCAGCTTTCGTAAAGCGCTGCCAGGCACAGGAAGACCACGACCAGCGATACGGCGTAAAGCAGCATCTCCTGCGAGCCGGCCAGACGCTCCTGATAGGAGAGGCCCGACCAGGCCGCCGAGTAGCCGCCATCGAGCTCACTCACCAACGCCTCGGCCGCCGTCATCGCGTCACCGGAGCTGACGCCGCTGGCCGCCGTACCGTTGAGGGCAATGGCGGCGGTGCCGTTGAAGCGGGCAAGCGAAGGCGATCCCTTCACCCATTCCGTACCGGCAAAGGCCGAAAACGGCACCATCTCGCCGCTGTCGTTGCGGGCATACCAGCGGTCGATGTCGCCGGGCTGCATGCGAAAGGGCGTGTCGCCCTGCACGTACACGGGCTTTATCTCGCCATTGTAGATGAAGTCGTTGACGTCCGAGCCGGAGAAGACGGTGGTGATCAGGCTGTTGATGCCGGAGAGATCGACGCCGAGCGCACCGGCCTTGTTTCTATCGATGTTGATCTTGAGCTGGGATTCCAAAGTGCGCGTGTTGCCGCGCAGGTCGGCGATCGAAGAGCTGGTAGCAGTCTTGTCTGCCATTTCGTTGGCCGCGGCGTTGAGGGCGTCGCGCCCCTCGTTGCCGCTGTCCTGCAGATACATTGAGAAGCCGCTGGTCTGGCCCAGCCCTTGAATGGCCGGGGGCGCCAGCACGAAAACCTCGGCGTCCCGGATCGCCCGGAAGTGCGCCGAGGCTCGCGCGGCAACCGCGTTTGCCGAGAGGCGGCTGTCGGTTCGCTGGTCGAAGTCCTTCAGGCGGACGAAACCCATGGCGCTGTTCTCGCCGCTGCCGGAAAACCCGAAGCCAAGCGTCATGAACACGCTCTGTATCGCGTCCTTTTCCTCGTTCAGATAGTAGTCCTGAACCTTGTCGATCACCGCCTGGGTGCGGGCGGCATTGGCGCCGGCCGGCAGCGTTATCATCGTCATCAGGACGCCCTGATCCTCCTCGGGCAGGAATGATGTCGGCAGTTTGCTGTAAAGGCCATAGGCGCCACCGATCAGCGCCAGGAAGATCGCGAACATCCGCACCGGCCGCAGGACCAGCCGTCCGACGGTAGCAGAGTAACCGTTGGTCAAACGCGCAAAGCCGTGGTCGAACCAGCCGAGCCAGCGATGAAGCGGTCCTTCGTGGCTGGGCTTCAGCATCAGCGCGCAAAGGGCAGGCGTCAGGATGATGGCGACCAGGACCGACAGCAGCATGGCGCTGGCGATCGTCACGGAGAACTGCCGGTAGATGACGCCGACCGAGCCGGAGAAGAAGGCCATCGGAATGAACACGGCGGTCAGCACCAAGGCGATGCCGATCAGAGCGCCTGTGATCTCGCCCATGGATTTTTCGGTGGCCTCGCGCGGCGGCAGCTTCTCGTCCCGCATGATCCGCTCGACGTTCTCGACCACGACGATGGCGTCGTCGACGAGCAGGCCGATGGCCAGGACCATGGCGAACATGGTCAGCATGTTGATCGAATAGCCGAGGGCTGCGAGCACGCCGAAGGTGCCGAGCAGAACCACGGGCACGGCGATCATCGGGATCAGGGTGGCGCGGATGTTCTGCAGGAAAAGCAGCAGCACCAGGAACACGAGGACGATTGCCTCGATCAGCGTCTCGACCACCTTTTCGATCGACAGCTCGACAAAGGGTGTCGTTTCGTAGGAGTAGGCGATTTCAACGCCTTCGGGCAGCGAGTCCTGGAGGCTGTCGAGCTCGGCATGGACGAGGTCCGCCGTGGTGATGGCATTGGCTCCGGAGGCGAGCTGAACGCCGAAGCCGGCCGCCGGCATGCCGTTGAAGCTCGACTGCTGGCCGTAGCTCTCAAGGCCGACCTCGACGCGAGCCACGTCGGCCAATCGTACGACGGAACCGTCCGCCGTGGTTTTCAAACTGATGCGCCTGAACTCGTCGACTGACGTCATCTGTGATTGTGCGACGATGCTGGCCTTGAGCTGCTGTCCCTTGACGACGGGGGTAGTGCCGATGGAACCGGCGGCCACCTGGGCATTCTGCGCCTTGATCGCGGCTGTCACGTCGCTCGGCACCAGTTGGTATTTCAGCATGGCCGCCGGATCGAGCCAGATGCGCATGGCATAGCCAGCACCGAAGGACTGCACACCACCGACGCCGTCGAGCCGCTCGATGCGGTCCTCGATCTGGCTGGACATGATGTCGGATAGCTCGTCCGAGGTATAGCGGCCATCGCGAGAGATGATGTTGCCGATCATCAGGATGCCGGATGGCGATCGGTTGACCCGAAGTCCCGCATCCTGCACGGCGTCCGGCAGTTGGGACTCGATACGAGAAAGCTTGTTCTGGACCTCGACCTGGGCCAGTTCGGGGTCGGTTCCGTTGGAGAAGGTAAGCTCGATCGAGGCGGAGCCCGTGCTGGACGACGACTCCATGTAAAGAAGGCCGTCGAGCCCGGTCATGGCGCTCTCGATCTTCTTAGTGACCGAGTTTTCGACCGCCTCGGCCGTTGCGCCGGAGTAGGTGGCCGAGACACGAACCGTCACCGGGGCGATGTCGGGGTATTGTGAGATCGACAGCGAGTAGATGCCCATCGCACCGGCTAGCAGTGTGGCGATGGCCAGTACGATGGCGAACACCGGCCGGCCGATGAAGAAGCTCGCAAGCGCGTTGCGTGGTGACGGGGAGTTCATTTCCCGTCCTCCGCCTTAAGGTCCTGGCCGACCACGCCGTCATCGTCGATGGTCGCCTCGACCGGGATCACCTCGGCGCCGGCCGAGAATTTCTGGAAGCCGTCGACGATCAGCCTGTCGCCCGATGAGGCGCCCTCGGTTACGATCCAGTTGTTGTCGGACGTGCCGACAGTGGTGATCCTCTTCGCCTCGGCCTTGTTGTCGGCCGACACCACATAGATCGTGGCGATGCCATCGTCGCCACGCGTCACCGCGCGCTGAGGCACCAGGAAGGCCTCGTTGAGCGTTCCGAGATCGACGCTGGCCTGAACGAACATGCCGGGCAACAGAACCCGCTGGCTGTTGGGGAAGGTGGCGCGAAGCGTGAAGGTGCCCGTCGTCTCGCTGACCACCATTTCGGTGAGCGAGATCGTGCCGGTTTCGCCGTAGGCCTTGCCGTTTTCCAGTGTCAGCATCACCGCCGGAGGCTTGCCAAGCTCGCGCCCGAGACGCCCGCTGTCCACCTCGTCGCGGATGCGCAGCAGATTGGCACTGGAATCGACCAGGTCGACGTTGATCGGATCGATCTGGCGAATGGTGGCGAGGGCGCCGGTCTGGTTTTCGGTGACGAGAGCGCCGACGCTGACCGAGGAGACCCCGATCACGCCGCCGATCGGCGCGCGGATGGTGGCGTTTTCGAGATTTATGCGCGCCGTCTCAAGGTCGGCGCGGGCGGCCTCTTCCGACGCTTCAGCCTGCAGTAGCGTCGAGCGGGCGTCGTCGACCGTCTGGGCGGCAACGGCATTGCTCTCGGAGAGTTTCTGGTTGCGGTCGAAAGCCGTTTGCGCGCCGGTCGTGGCCGCCTCGGCCTTTTTCACGGCTGCCGCCGCAGCAGCATAGGCAGCCTTGAACTTGGCGTCTTCGAGCTCGTAGAGCACGTCGCCGGCATTGACTGCGCCGCCTTCCCTGAAAGCGATCTTCCGAACGATGCCGTTCACCTGAGGACGAATCTCCGCCGTGGCGAGGGCGATGACTCGGCCCGGCAGCTCAATGGTGCGCGGCACGCTGGTCGGTTGAAGCGTGACGTAGCCCACCTCGGCCTTGCCGGCCGCCGGCGGTCCCGACGGATTGCTTGGCTGGCAGGCGGTAACGAGGGCAAGCAGGAGCACTGCGCCGCCGCGTCTTCCGATATTGCGCATGTTCTTCGGGGCTCCAGCCTAGAAATCTGCTATCAAAACGCATGGAAATACGTTCTTTGGGCGATAGTCGTAAGCGGAATCAATAGTTTCCCGCGCTTTGCCAAGTCAACGTCTTGCTGAAGCGTAATGGTAACGAGATATATAATTGTCGCGAGCTGGAAAAGAACGAGTGTCGCAGGCTCGAGAAGAAAGCATGAAGATTTTACGGGCGATTGTTTCCAACCGCCCGAGCCACGAATGAGCCGGGAATGCTCGCCGTCGGTAGTCTCTAGAGCCCGAAGATCGCCGGCCACCAGCCGAAGCCGACGAACAGGCTGCCGGCAATGCCAGGAACCAGTGGCATCCAGCGCCTGGACAGCGACAGTCCCTGGCGCCGCAAGATGCGGTCGCCCAGCCAGATGCTCCAGACGACGCCGATCAGGAACAGGCCGCCGCGAATGGCGTGCACGCCTTCCATGCCGATGAACGTTTCGCGCAGGGGCATCAGGAGTTCCGCCCCGAGGCCGATGATGAGGCTCATCAGCGCGACCGGCGCGTATTGATAGCCGAGTTCGGTAAAAACCTGGCCGAACCCACCGTCGGCACCAAGTCGCCTTGCGATCATCGCGCCAACCGCCGTGAGGCTGGCGAGAACGGCGGTGAGCACCGCCATCGTCCCGAGCATGAAGCCGACGATCATGATGAAGTCGAGCCACAGGAAGGTCTCGGCGCGGGCCGGGTGCACGCTCATCAGCCACGACGGGCCGATGCGGGTGATCCAGTCGACATGGTTCTGGATCGCCCAGACGCCGAGGCCCTGGCGCAGGGCCTGGTACTGGGGCAGGACAAGCCACAGGAAGCCGCCAAGTGCCACGCCGGTATCGAGGAACAGGAACCAGGCCTCCGCCGGGTTGGCGCGATGGTTGCGGATTTCCTCCACCTCGGCGCCAGGTCGGCGAAGCTCCAGCCGTATGCTGCCGGCCGCTTTCGGATTGACGCAGCGGAAGCACTCGATGCAATGGCGGCTCTCGCATTTGCGCGGCAGGTCGATCATCGTCGGACAGGCGCCACGCTCGGTATAGGCGTCGCCGCCGCTCAACCGGATCTTGGGCGTGAACTGTACGGCGCCAAGCCGGGAATAAAGGCCCAGCACGCGGCCGATCGGGCAGAGATGTCGGCACCAGACGCGCTTGTTGCGCCCGTAGAGCCCTCCGATGGCGATGGCGAGCAGCATGGTGCCGCCGAACAGTCCGGCCGCCGCTTCCGGATGGTCGCGCACGCCGATCGTCTGGCCATAGAGCGTCATGATGATGAAGCTGAGAGCCGGCGTTCCTTCCCACTTGATCCAGGCGGGAATGCGCCGCTGCAACCCGTATTTGTTGGCAAGCTCCGACGCGGCGCCCATCGGGCACAGGGTTCCGCACCACAGGCGGCCAAGGACGATGACGGACAGGAAGACCAGAGGGAACCAGATGCCCCAAAGAAGGTAGCGCAGGAACAGTGTCGGGTTGGACAGAATGCCGCTTTCGGCCGGCGGGTCGGGTAGCAGCACGGGGAGGCCGATGACGACCAGAAACACCCCGAACATCAGCACCTGAATCCAGCCGAAGTGCCGTCTCCAGCGAACGAACAGCGCCTCAATCTTTCGGGTCAACGCGCTGCGAGAGTCGGTGCCCCCGGCTTCGATCATGGTTTTCACGGCCGGGCCGACAAAGTCGTCGCCACGGGCAAGCCTGTTCATGGGTGCGTCCCTCCGACACCGGTTCCTGACGACGTCGTCTCACCCGTCTGCGAAAGACGCCGATCTGCAAATTGCTCTCAATTGCATATAGCGATCAAGCTGGGGGTATCACGCATGACTTGCGGCAGACCTGCGATTGTTTTTGAAAAAGATAATAAAATCAATCAACTGGCGTTTTCTTGCCCGGTGATCAGGGGTTTCCCTACGGTTGACGCAGCGCTAGGGCTGAAAATACTCATGACAATCATTTGCAAAAAGGGGCTATGAAATGCATATCCTGAAGGGACTGGTTCTGACCTCGGTGGCGATGGGGTTCGCGACGACGGCTTATGCGCTCGAGTATCCGATTGGAGAGCCGCAGTTCGGTGGCGGCATGGAAGTCGCGGCCGTTTACCTGCAACCGATCGAAATGGAACCAGCCGGGATGATGCTGGCCGCCGACAAGGCGGACATTCACCTCGAAGCCGACATCCACGCGACCAAGGACAACGTCAACGGCTTCGCGAATGGCGACTGGGTTCCCTACCTTGAGATCACCTACGAACTGACCAAGGACGGCAAGACCGTTTCCAAGGGGCCGTTCATGGGCATGGTCGCCTCGGACGGTCCGCACTACGGCGACAACGTCAAGCTGGACGGGCCCGGCGTCTACCAGCTTACCTTCAACATCGCTCCTCCCGCGAGTACTGGTCACATGGCCATGTTCGGCCGCCACGTCGATAAGGAAACCGGCGTCGCGCCGTGGTTCGAGCCCTTCGAGGCAAAGTACGAGTTCACCTATGCCGGTACGGGGAAGAAAGGTGGCTACTGAGCTCCTTCCCAAGGCGACGCAGCGTCGGCGGCTTTGTCAGGCCGCCGGGTGTCTGCTCGTGGTTCTCGCGGCGACCGTACCGGCCGCCGCAGAGGACGATCCGGTGTTTCGCATCGAGTTCAACGACGGCGCCATGACGCCCAGCCGGATCGAAGTGCCGGCCGACACGCGCTTCGAGTTGCAGCTCGTCAACCTGGGCAAGACCCCGGCCGAGTTCGAGAGTGTGCCGCTCCGCAAGGAAAAGGTCATCGCACCGGGCGTCACCACCTCCATGGTGATCAAGTATCTCGATCCGGGCGAGTACTCCTTCTTCGACGACTTCCACCCGGAAGCGCCGCCCGCTGTTCTTGTCGCCAAGTGAACGGCGGCGTGACGGACCAAGACGAGGTCTAGTTCAATGTTCGGTTCCATAGCCTTCGTGGTCTGGCGCGAAAGCGTCGAGGCGTTGCTGGTCATCGGCATTCTGGATGCGTGGCTGCGCGCCGAGACGCGTGACACCGGGCGAGCGCGCGCTTTTCTTTGGGGTGGCGTTGCCGCCGGCCTCGCCTTCGCCGGTCTGCTGGCCGTTCTTCTGGTGCAGCTTGGCGAGTCGATCTCCGAAGATGCGCAGCTCGCCTACACGACGGCCGTGGTCCTGATCGCCGCACTGCTGATCCTGCAGATGGTGTTCTGGATGCGCCGGCACGGCCGGTCGATGAAGCGCGATCTCGAGACCCAGCTCTCAAGCGCCGTGGTTCGTCGCTCGTGGTGGGGCGTGTTCGTGCTAGCGCTGGTTGCGGTCGCCCGCGAGGGCAGCGAGACGGTGATTTTCCTCTACGGTATCCTGTCGTCAGGCGCCGCCGGCGATTTGCTGTCCGGCGTTAGGGCGGGGCTATTCGGCTTTGCTCTCGCACTCCTCAGCTATGGTCTCCTGCAAGCCGGCAGCCGCGTACTTTCCTGGCGTCTGTTCTTCCGCATCACCGAGATCATGTTGCTGTTCCTTGCCTGTGCGCTGCTGATGACCGGTATCGACGGCCTGATCGACCTCGAGATCCTGCCGCGTCTGTCGCGCCGTCTCTGGGATAGCGGCTGGCTTCTGTCCGACGGCAACGCCACCGGTGGCTTCATTTCAGCTCTGACCGGCTATCGGGCAAGGCCGAATCTGATGGAGCTCCTGGTCTTTGCCGGTTACTGGGCCTTGGTTCTTATGATCATCTTGCGCCCCAAGCGAACGGCGTCTCCGGCAGTCGCCTGACGCCTCCCTCCCTTCACTGCGATCAACCCACCCCCCGGAGTTTCGAAAGAAGCCCCGGGGGCTGTCGTTTGACCGGTCGTTGGGGACTTGCGGGGCGGTGGTCAGCCTCACGCCAGCGTCGATTCTGAAGATGCGACTCAAGATCGGAGGAATGTTTCACAGCGGCGGGAACCAACGGAGGTCATAAGTGTTTCTCCTGTGAAGGTCGGGTGTTTCTCGAGCTTCACTCGCTAAGCCGGAGCATTCGGTCCGGCACGTAGGTTGGGGAGACGTCATGAATCGTCAGATACTTGTCGCCGTTATCGTTCTGCTTGCCGCTGGTGTCGGCATCCTTGGCTATCAACTCTACGAAGAGAAGAAGCAGCCGGACGGCGTCGAGATATCGATCGGTAAGAATGGCGTGTCGGTCGAAGGAAAGTAGCCCCTAGAGCATCATCCGACCGGAGTGAAACGAGGATCGAAGTGATGATGCTTCCTAAACAAGATCGTAGAGCGCCGATCTGATTCACTTAGGTCGAACAGTGCTCTAGCGAAAGTCGCGGTTTCCAGTCGCAACCGGCATCTCTGTCTGGCCACCAAGGTCAGGCGTCTGGTGCAAGAAGAGGATGAAGCCATGGCCACCCTTGCCCTCGCAGAGCAAACAGCCCTTTCCACTCTTCCGGTGATGGCGGGTCCAGAAGTGACGACCCTGGCCGCGCAGTTTCTAGCGTTGGCTCCGCTAATTGCCGCAGTGATCCTGTTGGTTGCCGCCCTTTCCGCTGGTGGGCGTCGTCTTCCCGCCGCCGAGATTGTTCCGCGACAACCGCGCAGCAGAAGGCTCAAGGGATGAGTTTCGCGTCCCTCGGTTTCAGCCCAGAGCCCGGCTCCCCAGGATCCGGGCTTTTCTGCGCGCTATTGCTGGCCTTTCGCCTTGATGAGTGTGTGAATGAACTCCAGCTTTGAGAGGATCTCCTCGGAGAGGATGAACGGGTAGAAGTCCCGCTGCCCGAGCGAGCGGTTGATCTCGTTGATCGCGATGGTCAGCGGTGTCCATGCATTGGCGAGTGCGGAGAAGTCCCGCTGGCGATAGGGTGAGAAGTCCACCTCGAGGTCAAGCCGCCCTGCGCTCGTTCCTTGAGGCGAGACGACAAGGCCGAGATTGTGCGCCGTTTCCAGGGCATCCACCATGTGGACGTAGTGAGCGAAGGTTTCCGCGTAATCCTCCCATGGATGACAGGCCGCATAGGAACTGACGAACCGGTTCTGCCAGCCGCCCGGCGGTCCGCTCCGATAGTTTCGGTCGAGCGACTCGGCATAATCCTGTCGCTCGTCTCCGAACAAGGCGCGGAACCCCTCAAGCCTTCCGCCGTCGCGGACCAGCCGGTCCCAGTAGTAGTGACCGATCTCGTGCCGGAAGTGGCCGAGCAGTGTGCGGTAGGGCTCGCCGAGGCTGACCCGACGCGCTTCGCGCGCTGCGTCGTCGGCTTCGGCAATGGCCAGAGTTATGACCCCCTCGGCGTGCCCGGTCATCACGGGTACGGCGCCGCCATTCTGTCCGATCTCATCCGCGAGAAAGTCGAAGGCGAGGCCTGCCTCGGCGTCCTCTGCCTTGTCGGGTATGGGCAGGCCCCAGGCGAGAAGCGAATAGAAGAGGTGACGCTCGGCCGACACGACCCGCCGAAAGGCCTCGGTCGTCTTGTCGTCGTCGAGCGCGGGAATGGTTCTGTTATGTCGGCAGGCTGGGCAGAGTTGTCCCGCCTGCGCGGCAGGCAGCAGCCAGTTGCAGGCGGCCACGTCTGCGTTGGCGCAGAATGCGAAGTTCTCGCCCATTGCAGGAGACGTCCAGCCCGCGCCCCATCGTTCGAGAGCGGTCATGCGCGACCGGTCCGAAACGTAACCGAGCCGTCTCGTGCATGCGACACATGTCCCATTGTCGAAGTGGACCGTATTGCCGCAGGCATCGCAAGAAAAAAGCCGCATCGTTTTCTCCGTCGGACGGGCGCATGACACCTGCCTCGGCGCAAAGCCGCCGGCCCAAGGTAGGGCCGGCGGCTAGGGGGCGCCAGCGTGTTCTGGAGTGCCGATCGACCGGCCCGCCAGCGTCAGCGGTAAAGGAGAGCGATCAGGATGATGATCGGAATGGGAACGCCGAGAAACCAGAGAAGAATGCTGCGCATGCTGTCTGCTCCATGTTGGGGATGAGAACGGAATGCCAGTCGGGGGATCCCCGCTCACGGACTTCGCAAGTACAACGTGCCAACGTGACGTCGGTTCCGGGAGCTGCGGCCGATGTTTCTGATGACTGTGGCGTCGAAGTGTACGGTATCTTCGGAACCGTCTCTGAAGAGCGGCGTTATTCCATCCCAAACACAACAGATGGAGTTTCGCGTCATGCTTTACTGGTCTCTTGTCTTTCTCGTCGTTGCCTTGATCGCCGCGATCTTCGGATTTTCGGGTATTGCCGCCGCGTCGGCGGGCGTTGCCAGGGTTCTTTTTGGGCTTTTCCTCATCCTGTTCGTCGCAAGTTTTGTCTTCCAGTTGCTTCAGGCGTGACGATTTGTCCCTGTCTCTGAGCCATTCGTGTCGTGTGGGCGATGGAAAGGAACTTGTAGTTTCCTCGTTCGCAGGCAGTATGTGTCGATGGTCTTTGCGTGGATGATGGAAAGCAGGCTTATGCTGAGGTGGGGTACCGGCCGGTTCGTTGGCTATAGTCTTCTTCTCCTGGCGGGCGGGGCGGTCGTCTTGTTGATGATCGTTTCGGCCGCCTTCATCTTTTCATCCCGTTCTCAACTTCATGGCACGGAGTCGCTCAAGGCAGCCCGGGTCGATCGCCTCATTCTGGAGTTCATTTCGGATCTGGTCGATGCGGAGACCGCACAACGCGGTTTCATCATTACGAGCAACGAGGCCTATCTGGGGCCCTATGAGAATGCGCTCACGCAGTTTGCCAAGGATGCGTCCGACCTGCGGTTACGAGCCGCCGAGGTCGACGAGGGCAAGGCGATCGCGCCTGAGCCCGTGGCGGAGTTGATCGGGCTCGGCCAGAAAAAGATGGATCTCGTCGGACACAACCTGGCGGAGTTCAGGGCCGGACAGGTCGACGAGTTGCGGCTACTCATCGCATCCGATCAGGGACGCGCGGTGATGGATGAGATCCGCGAGAAGGCAGCAGCCATTCGTCAGGTCGCCATAGACGTCCGCATCGCCCGTGCCGCCGCCATGCGTGATACCGCCACGATGCTGAGGACCATGATCAGTCTCGGAGTGGCCATGATCGTCGTTCTGACGGCGGGCGCCACCATGATCATGATCCGCCATCTCAGGCAGATCAATGAAGCGCGACAGGAGCTCATCGAGATCAACCAGGAACTGGAGTCGCGGGTAAGGGAGCGCACCGAGGCGGTGATGCGTACCAACGACGAACTGCAGCGCTACGCCTATATCGTCAGCCACGATCTCAGGGCCCCACTTGTCAATATCATGGGCTTCACGTCCGAACTCGAGTCCGCCACGGAACGGCTTACCGCATACATTCGGAAAGCTGGCGATGAGGACGCCAATGATCCCGATCGGGCCGATGCTCTGCTGGCCGTCGATGAGGACATTCCGGAGGCACTTGGCTTTATTCGCTCGTCGATGAAGCGCATGGACAGTCTCATCAACGAGATTTTGAAGCTGTCCCGTGCCGGGCGCCGCGTCCTTGAACCGATCCCGCTGGACACGCAGAGCCTTGTCTCCGAGTGCATCGATTCCATTCGCCAGCGTTTCGATGAAGCGGGAGCCGAAGTTCACATCGAGGGCCGCTTGCCGGATGTCGTTTCCGACCGCTCCGCCTTGCAGCAGGTTTTCACGAATCTGCTCGACAATGCGACCAAGTATCTGAAAGATGGCCGCTCAGGGCAAATTACTGTACGCGGTCGCCTCGAACGCGGATCGGCGGTGTTCGAGGTGGAAGACAATGGCCGTGGCATCGCCGAGGCTGATTTCGAGCGTATCTTTGAACTTTTTAGGCGCGCGGGCGTTCAGGACCAGCCGGGAGACGGCATTGGTCTGGCGCACACCCGTATGCTTGCTCGGCGCCTTGGCGGCGACGTTTCCGTCAAGAGCGATGGCGAGACGGGGACGACGTTCATCGTGACGATCGCCAGAGACCTAGTATTGCGTATGGGGAGAAACGAAACGTGAGCAAAGATCCCAAGCCTGTGGCGATCATCATGATCGAGGACGACGAGGGACACGCTCGTCTGATCGAGAAGAACATTCGTCGCGCTGGCGTCACGAATGAGATCATCTCCTTCCGCGATGGCACGAGCAGCGTCAACTATCTGTTCGGTAAGGACGGGACAGGGCGGGTTGCCATCGGCCGACCTTCGCTCGTGTTGCTCGACCTCAACCTTCCGGACATGACTGGCATAGACATTCTTGCCCGCCTGAAGGCCAACGAGCATACGCGGCGTACGCCGGTGATCGTTCTGACGACAACGGATGACGCGCGCGAAATACAGCGCTGTTACGACCTTGGAGCCAACGTCTACATTACCAAGCCACTCAATTACGAGAGCTTCGCCAACGCCATTCGTCAGTTAGGTCTGTTTCTGTCCGTGATGCAGATTCCGGAGCTGGATTGAATGCCCTATGGAATCGATCTCAAGGAGTCGATCAAGGTTCTGCACGTCGAGGACGATCTCGCCCTTGCGTTGTTGGTCCGCAAGGCTCTGGCCCGGCGAGGTCACGAGACGGTTCATGTCACGACTGGCGATGATGCGGTGAAAATCGTTGAGGAGGGCGGTATCGATATCATCGCCCTCGATCACACGCTTGCCGCCGAGACCGGTCTCGACATCCTCGCCCGAATGGGGCCTCGGGGTGCCCGCCCACCGGTGGTCTACGTCACCGGCTCCATGGATGCCCGGTTGGCCATCGAGGCTCTCAAGACGGGAGCCGACGACTACGTGATCAAGGACACGTCGAAGGAGTTCTTCGATCTCCTGATCGCGGCTCTGGAGCAGGCCTATGAACGCTGGCGTCTGAAAAGCGCGCGTGTGCGCGACCAGCAACTGATCCGGGAGGCGCGAGATCGCGCCGAGATGCTTCTGAAGGAAGTCAACCATCGCGTCGCGAACTCGCTCGGTCTGGTCGCCGCCATGGTCCGCATGCAGGCGGCCACCGTCAGCGATCCGCATGCCCGCCACGCCCTTGAGGAGACGCAGAGCCGCATCTCGGCGGTCGCCGGTGTCCATCGCCACCTCTATACGTCCGACAACATCGGCGAGGTCGATATTGGCGCTTATCTCACGCAGCTTGTTGGCGAGCTTTCGGCCTCGTTGACGGGTAACGGCGCTCATCGCTTGGTCAAGACGGACCTCATCCACGTCGCGCTGCCGACAGACAAGGCGGTAACACTTGGCGTCATGGTCGGTGAGTTGGTGACCAACGCATTCAAATATGCCTATGCGCCTGATGCCAGCGGAGAAATTCGCGTTCACTCTCGCAAGCTGGAGGGCGGACAGCTGCAGATCTGTGTCGAGGACGACGGTATCGGCTGGGATGGAACGGGGCCTGCGCAAGGCACCGGAATCGGCTCCAAGGTACTCCGCGCCATGGCGCGCAACCTTGACGCAGAGGTCACTTACTCCGAACTCCATCCAGGGACCCAGGTCTGCATCGAGTTCACCATCGGCTGACGGTCGCCGATCAAGCGGTCATCGGCGACCGGCGTTACGTGCCAGCCAGAATCCGATGGCGGCCACTCCGACCACTGCCGCCAGTCGAGTATGCTTGGCTGCCATCGAGGCCGCCGTCGGAGCGAAGGCAACCGCTGCACTGGAGGCGACGGCCGCCCTGAGCTCGCGTTGAGCTCTGTCGAGCAGCTGCCGCGCGATGAGAAGCGCGATCAAGGTCAACACCATCAACGAACCGGCGACGATCAGGGCGGCAATCTCTGGGGCGAAGTGCCTGGAAAGCGCGATGTGTCCCGCGAGAGCGGCAAATCCAATGGCCAGAATGGCCGCCAACGCCGCGACCATCGCGGCAGCGACGGCAATGCCGCCGCGCCGCTTGATCCGAGACACATCAATGCCGAGTAGATGCGCGAACATCATGCGCGCGAGCTGCCGCGCGAGGCGAACCCGAGCAGGACTCCCACGCCCAACGCGATGGCCATGGCCGTTATCGGGCGCTTGGCGGCCGCTTCGGCAATGCCGTCGATGCTCTCCTTGCCAAGCGAACCGGCGCCGTTGAAGGCCGCGCCGAGGTGATCGGCGGCATCGGAGCCGGTTGCCTTGACCGTTTCCACCGCTTCGGAAGCCTTGGTCCCGGTCTTGGCCGCGAACTCGTCCATAATGCGTTTCATCTCTATGAGCGCCTCCTGCGCCGCAGTTGCCACGTCGCCTGCCTTGCCAGCCAACTCGCTGCCGGCCGCGCCGAAGTCCTGTTTGATTTTTCTAGCGTTTTCGGCGACGACCCTGGCTCCAGTGGAGTCGGCCGCTCCGATCTCCTCGCGTACCTCGTCCGCCGCGTCTGCGGCGGCCGCCTTGGCCGAGGCTACCGCCGCGCTGGCGTCTTTCTTGATCTTGTCGGCCGCGCTCGAGCCGCTCCTCGAGGTCGAAGGGTCAGAAGTTGGCATGGCATGATCCTTTCATCTGATTGGCAGGAGGGCCCGGGACGATCGAAGCCGCGTGGTCTGCCGCAACCGGGCATCTGAAAGGACAACGTTCGATGTTGCATCGGGTTCCTCGCGTTCGAGTGACCGCCGCGTCGACCAGAGATCGACGCCATAACTGCGGCAAGGAACCGGACCGGCTCTGGCGAATTGGTGAGAGGCCGCACAGATGTCTCGTCGGGTGCGGCCTCATGCGACGGAGCACTCCCTTGAAGTACATTGTCCGCCGGGCACCCTTCGACCGACCGCTGCCGAGCGAACGAGCGGTGCCGAGCGACAAGGGCGCCCCGGACATGCGTCGAACGCTCGTCGACCTGTCGATCATCGGATTGTTCCTGCTGGCGTTGCTGGTCGCCCTGCACGTTGCCGCCTCTCTCGTGATGCCCATGGTCGCGGCGATCATCGGCGGCAGCGTTGTCGCTCACGTCGGCGATCGCGGTCAGCGCATCGGCATATCGCCGATGGTGGCGGGCCTCGCCCTGACCGCCATTCTTGGGGTCGGTCTGTTCTTTCTGATAGAAGCGGTTGCCGATCCGATTGTGACGTTGATCGATCGGTTGCCGCAGATGTTGCCGCAGGTCGTTGCTGCCCTGGGCGATCTGCTATCCCCTTTCACGACGCTGCAAGCGCGCCTCACCGGTGGAAGCCTTGGGACGGATGGCGGTGTGGCAAGCCTGGAGAAGATGCTGGGCTCGCTGGACTTTGGTCTGGTCGCCAGCTTTCTCGGCGGCTTGACGCCTGCCTTTGGCGAGTTCCTGATCTTTCTCGCGACGCTTGTCTTCTATGTGGCTGGGCGGGCCCGACTGAGACGCCGGTCGATCCTTGCCTTTGGCGGCCGGGAGGAGCGCCTAGCCGCCATCCGCATCTTCAATGCAATCGAGGCGGCGCTGACACGCTACTTCGGGACGACGTCGGTCATCTATGGGGGCGTCGGCATCGCCACAGGTCTGATCGCCCTGGCGGCCGGGCTTCCCACCCCCATCCTTTGGGGGGTGTTTGCCTTTGCCATGAGCTTTGTCCCATTTCTCGGGCCGGCCATCATATCGTTGGCCATCGCCTCCGGCGGTTTAGTGCTCGACTTTGGTCCGCTATCCGTCATGTGGCCGGTCGGCGCTTTCATGACGGTTCACCTGATCTGCGAGAATGCCGTCGTTCCGGCGGTGCTGGGGCGCCGTTTCGAGATCAACCCTTTTCTTGTCTTTCTGGCGATCATCTTCTGGACCTGGATGTGGGGAGCCATTGGCGCGGTGCTCGCAGTACCACTGCTGCTTATCGCGCGCACGATTCATTGCGAGTTCAAGGCGGAGAGCCGCCTACCTTTGCCAACCTGAGGAAAATGAGACGGCCGGCGCTTTGGGCGCCGGCCGTCTGGCAACATGGAAAGACAGGATGGATCAGAGTTCACCCGCGCTCTGAATCGACATGATCTGCATGAGCTTCTGGCGCGCCCGGTTGACGCGGCTCTTGATGGTGCCGACGGCGCATCCGCAGATCTCGGCCGCCTCTTCGCAGGAGAATCCCGAGGCGCCCACCAGGATCAGGGCTTCGCGCTGGTCATCCGGGAGCTTCTCGAGTGCCGAGCGAAAGTCCGCCAGATTGAGATGGCCGTCCTGGGCCGGAGCCGAAACCAGCCGCGCAGCCGCCTCGCCGTCGGTGTCCTGCACCTCGCGCCGGGCTTTGCGATACTGGCTAAAATAGGTGTTGCGCATGATGGTGAACAGCCATGCTCGGATGCTGGTACCCGGAATGAAGCTGGTATGAGCGCCCCAAGCCTTCATCACCGTCTCCTGCACAAGGTCGTCGGCGTGATCGTGGCTGCCAGAGAGGGAAATGGCAAATGCACGCAGCGAAGGGAGCTCTGCCAGGAGGGCCGACTTGAAGGCCGCGATGGCTGTCATCGATCGCTACCCCCGTCGCCATCTTCCGACTGGCCCTCTCGCTCCTTTCTTTCGGATTTCTCGAGTTGATCGAGCAGCATGGTCAGCTTTTCGGGAATGGGCTCGGACAGGATCGAACCGTAAAGCTTCTTCAACTGGTCACCGAGATGAGCCTGGATCGGCGGTTCTAGTGTGGGGCGCTCTGACGTTTCTTTTTTGTCTGACATGGCGACTCTTTCAGGACGACTTCGAAACAACAATCCTATCGACGTTCTTGCGGCGAAGGCTGCGTGGTCACATCTTGTGCTTAACGCGAACAAGTGTTTCCGGTTCCGGCGTGCCACAAAAAAAGCGATGGGGAAGGGAACCGGTTAGCCGCCCTGACGTTTTAATGCAGAACAGCTCTCTTTAGTTGATTGCTCGTCCAAGCGTTGGAAAGGCTTCTCATGTCAATCACGGCTCTGATCGCTCCCCAGCTTCCCCTTCTCCGTCGCTATGCGAGGGCATTGAGTGGTAGCCAGGCGAGCGGCGACAGTCACGTCGTGGCCATGTTGGAACAACTGGTGGCCGATCCGGATGGTTTTGATCAGTCGCTCGATCCGCGACTGGGCGTCTACAAGCTTTTTTCTTCAGTGTGGAACGCCAACCCCATGAACTACATGAGGTTGGACGAACCGGGCGAACGCCCGGCGGCCGACCGACGCCTTGACGCGATCACTCCGTTGCCCCGGCAGGCGTTTCTTCTTACGGCCATGGAAGGCTTTTCACCGTTCGACGCGTCGGTGATTCTGGACGTTGGGCCGGAAGCCTTCTCGGCCTTGCTTTCGGAAGCCTCTCGCCAGATTGGCGAGCAGGTTGCTTCACGCGTCCTTGTCATCGAGGACGAGCCTCTGATTGCGATGGACCTCGAGGGTTTGGTCGAGGGACTCGGCCATACCGTCGTCGGAAACGCGCGCACGCGGGACGAGGCGGTTGCGATGGCGCGCCGTGAGCGTCCGGGCCTGATCCTGGCCGATATTCGTCTCGCGGATGGCTCGTCGGGGTTGGATGCCGTCAATGACATTCTCTCGAGCTTCGAAGTGCCTGTCATCTTCATCACGGCCTATCCGGAATCGTTGCTGACCGGCGAGCGGCCTGAGCCGACCTTCCTCATTGCCAAGCCGTTCCGCGAGGAGATGGTGAAGGCGGTGATCTCCCAGGCTCTGTTCTTCGACAAGGTCGCATCGCTGCGGTTGAGGGACAGCGCGTGACGTTGACCGGACACAGGCGGACTTTCCGATCGTCGTTCGTCTGACGCGGAGGGCAAGGTGCAGCCTGATGACCTCGAGACACTCAAGACGCTGGCGCGGGGAATGACACTTGCCGCCTGCGTCTCCGTGTCGGCGGGCCTTGTGACCTACCTCTTCCGCATGCGCCACCGTGTCGGTGGCTTGATGGGCACGTCCGCTCTTCTGTTCATTTTCGTTTTGGCCGTCGCCGTGGGAGCCATCGGTCGCTTGCTCTCGGGAACGACCGGTGGCGGTCTTCCCGTGTTGATGGAGACGGTGACCGCGGTCGTCGCCTTCGTCGTGGGCGTGGCCGTCTGGCCGATGATCCCGAGGCTCGTTGGCCAGCCGACCAGCCAGGAGGCCAACGAAGCGAACGCGCTTCTGGTGGAGGGGCAGGCGGCCAATCGAAGGCTGATCGACCAACTCAACGATCTCAATCGTGACCTGGAAAGTCGTGTTGCCGGTCGCACCGCCGAGTTGGAGACGGTTCGGCATCGCTTCGAGATGGCGCTCGAAGGTTCGGACATCTCGATTCTCGAACTCGACGCTGACCTGGTTTTTACCTGGGTGCACAATCCGCCGCGGCCCCTGACCCAGGCCGATATCCTGGGGCATCGGCCGGTCGACCTTTTGCTCCCGGGGGAGGCCGCCGAGTTTGCTGGCATCGCAAGACGCGTCCTGAGTGGTGGCACACCGGAGCGTTTCGAGATCGCCTTCGTTCTCGGCGGACAGCAGCGCTGGTTCGAAGGCTTCGTTGAGCCGGTCACTGTGGATGAACGGATCACCGGCGTTCTGGCGGCAGCCATTGATGTGTCCCGCTACAAGGAACACGAGCGCGAGATGCGAGACATCCTGCGCGAACTTACTCACCGCTCCAAGAACCTTCTGGCGGTGGTGCAAGGCATCGCGCGGCAGAGTGCCAAGGGATGCCCCGATGCCGTTGGCTTCCTCGCGCCTTTCAGCGGGCGCCTGCTGGCGCTGTCAGCCGCTCACGAGCTTCTGGTGCAGAACGGTTGGCGCGGAATCCCGCTGGCCGAGGTGGTGGCTCGTGCTTGGGCGGATGTGGAGGGTACGGACAACATCCGCGTCGATCTTGACGGTCCGGACGTCCTTCTCGGTCCAGACGTCGCTCAGAACGTCATGCTGGGCGCACACGAGCTGGTGGCGGCCGCCGCGATGGCGGAGCGCCCGCCCGAGCGCGCGATCGTGTCATGGGAGATGCAACTTGACGGCGCCTTCCATCTGGAATGGCGCATGTCAGGCGCGTCTTCGATCGAGATCAGCGACTTCGGTCGCTTGTTGCTGCGCACCGTCATCCCGGTCATTCTCGATGGCGAAGTGACCGCGCTCGACCGGTCCGAGGTGGGGTTTTCCTACCGGGTGACGGGACGGATCGGAGCGCAGCTTCAACTCGCCCACCGCTCGGCGTAGCTCTCGAGGCCTTCGAGATCGTAGATTCCGCCCACCGGTCGGTCGGGCGGAAGATCGAGTTGCCCGTCCGAACCAAGCGCCAGCATCGCGGCGCCGGTTGACGTGCCGGTGGCACCGTCGGCGATTGCTACGGGGCGCCCTGTGAGCCGCTGCAGAGCTTCTGCGAAGAGAGTGTCGCGTCCGAAAGGCCCTTCAATGATGATGGGGCCGGCCGCGCCGGCGACAGACATCGCGGCCTGCGCCACCAATGCGAGGTAGAGGCTGACGGCTGCGGTCCGCACGCCGCCGGCGAGCGTGGAAGGATCTCTGCTCCATTCTCCCTTACCGTCCGGGAATGGGCCGCATCCAGGCACGAAAGTCGGGTGAACCATAATGCTGTCGTCAAGTACCGAGCGAACGTCTTCCTGTGTCGGCTTCCGAGGATGGCCTTCCGTCAGGAGATCGAACTCGCGGCCCCCCATGAAACGCGACGATGGCACGGGATTGCTGAAGGCATCGACATTGCAAAGACCGTCGCGACGGGCGTCGAGCGCCGACGCCTCGCCGCCGACCGCGAAAACGATCACCCAGGTGCCGGTAGAAAGCACCGTAAATGGCGGCTGGCGACCAAGAAGATGCGGCAGCAGCGAGGCGTTGGAATCGTGGATGCCGCAATAGACAGGCGTATCGGCGGGTAGACCTGTCAGGGTCGCTATGTCCTGGCTCACCGTGCCGAGCCGGTCGAAGGCCGAGCACGGCGGCGCGAACAGTTTGCTCCACCCTTCGGCTGTGGCGAAGGAGGAGAAATCGCGTTTCTCTGGAGCCCAAAGGTCGGTATGCACGCCGAGCGAGGTCGGCTCGCTCGCCATCACGCCCGTAAAGCGAAACGCCCAATACTGAGGATAGGGGACAATCGCCGTTACCGTCGAGAAGGCCTTGGGGAATGTACGAGCCTGCCAGAAAAGCTGTGCCCCGGCATTGAGACCACCGGGCAGGCGGGGCGTGAAGCTCTCCGTAAACGGCGGCCGCGCCGCGAGATAGGCATCCTCAAGAGCATCCGGGCCGCGAAACTCGTAGTCGAGGATCGGCAGGGCGAGCCGATCTCCGGCCATCAATGCGAATGTCGCGCCATGGGTTGTGAAGGAGAGGGCATCGATCCGCAGGGTCGCCGAAGCGTCCTTCAGTGTGCCGATGAAGAAGGTCCACATCCCCTCCACGTCATAGTGGGGGTAGGGTGGGGCGTCGACGACGGCATTGGGGCGCGTCCGGACGAACACGTCTTCACCGGTTTCCAGGTCGTGGACCACCACCTTCACGTTGGTCTTGCCCACGTCGAGAACCGCGATGAACCTCGGCGTCGTCGACATTACTCTCTCCTTTGTCCGGCAATGATCAGCGAGCGACACGGCGGCGGTTGTTGATCCGCTGGACGACAAGCGGCAGGGCGATCACCAGGATCAGCATCAATCCCATGAAGATGCTCATGACAATGCCGGGGACGTTTAGCAGCCCGAGGCCGAAGGTGACGAGCCCCATCACGAAGGCGGCGATCACCACGCCGAGAATGTTGCCGGTGCCGCCGTTGATGCCGACGCCGCCCAGCACGGCCATGGTGACCGCGTCGAGTTCCCAGCCTACGGCGATCGACGGGCGCGTCGAGCCGAGACGGGAGGTCAGCATCACCGAGGCGAGGCCGGCAGCGACACCCGTCATCAGAAAGACGATGAACTTGATGCGCCGCACCTTCACGCCGGAGAAGCTTGCCGCCAGCGGATTGTTTCCGACGGCATAGACCTGCCGGCCGAAGATCGTCTTGTGCAGCACGATGCCGGCAACGACCGCAAGGCCGAGGAAGGTGACGAACTCGATCGAGAAGATCCAGAACGCATAGCCCTGGCCGAAGACGGCGAAATCGGCGGGATAGTTCTTGTAGACCTGGTCGCCGAGCACGACGTAGGCGATGCCGCGATAAAGGCTCATGGTGCCGATGGTCGCGACGATGGCCGGAAGGCCAAGCCTGGCCACCAGCAAACCGTTGAAGACGCCGCACCCGAGCCCCACGCCGAGCCCGACGAGGAACAGCACCGGCGTGCCGGCTCCGACCTCGGCTGCGGCTCCCATGGCGGTGGACGCCAGTGCGATGATCGAGGCCACCGACAGGTCGATTTCGCCGGTGACGATCACGAAGGTCATGGCCAGCGCAAGGATGGCCTTTTCCGTGAAGTTGAACGTCGCGTCCGAAAGATTCCACGGATCGAGGAAGTAGGGCGAAGCCAGCGAGTTAGCGATGGCAATGGCGATCGCCACCGCCAGTAGCAGCGTTTCCCAGCTTTTTGCCGCCCGCTTGAATGGGCTGTCGAGACGGTCGGGAATGTGGCGCGGGGTGAGAGCGGCGGACTGATCGCTCATAGCGGAAGCTCCTTGCGGCGCAGGATGACGCGGCCCTTGACGCGTTCGCCGCGGGCATTGATGACGACGGCGGTAATGATGATGGCGCCCGAAATCGCCATCTGCCAGAACGGCGAGATGCCGATCACCGGCAGCGCATTCTTGATGATGCCGAGGAACAAGGCGCCCAGCACCACGCCGCCAACCGTGCCGACGCCGCCGATAGTCGAGACACCGCCGATGACGCAGGCGGCGATGGTGTCGAGCTCGAAGCCCGAGGCTACGTCGACATAGGCGACGGCATAGCGCGACACCCAGAGATAGCCGCAGAGGCCGGCGACCGTGCCTGACAGGACGAAGGCGAGAAAGCGGGTCTTGCCAATGTCGATGCCGGCGTAGACGGCGGCGACGGCGTTGCCTCCGGTGGCATAGAACGCGCGGCCGAGACCCGTGCGGGTGAACAGGAGGGTTGCAAGCACGATGGCCAGGAGGCCGGTCCACGACAGCACCGGCAGGCCGAGGATCAGCGTGCGCGGCAACTCGAGGAAGGCAGGCGACATCTCGTGAGCGTTGACCCAAGCGCCGCCGGATTCGACAAAGGCAAGCCCGCGGAAGATCGTCATGGTGCCGAGCGTCACCACGATGGCCGGGATGTCGAGCCACCAGACCAGAAAGCCGTTGATGGCGCCGAGCAGCATGCCCATGCCGATGGCGACAAGGATCAGCACGAAGACCGGCAGGCCTGGGGCGAGGTGGTTCAACATGGCGACCGTCATGCCCGTCAACGCCACGTTGGCGGCAACCGACAGATCGATCGATTTCGTGAGGATGACCGCCGACTGACCGAGCGCCATCATGATCAGGATCGACGTGTCGTTGAACACGCCGGCGAGGTTCTTGGGGGTCGAGAAGGCGGGGAAGCGCGCGGTGATGGCGGCAAGCAATAGAAGGCAGGCCAGCACCAGAAGCGCTTCACGCCGCGCAAGAAGGCTGCGAACGATAGTCATCGGAAAAGCTCCGGGGCGGAGATGGCAATGAAAGTGAAGCGGCGGGTCACGCGGCGGCCTCCTTGTTGCCAGTGGCGGCGCGGACCAGCGCTTCCGGCGTTAGGCCTTCGCGTTCGAACACGCCGGCCATCCGGCCCTCGCGCATGACGATGACCCGGTCGCTCATGCCGAGGATCTCCGGGATCTCGCTCGACACCATGATCACGGCGAGGCCTTCGACGGCGAGCTGGCTCATGAAGGCATGCACGGCGGCCTTCGAGCCGATGTCGATGCCCTTGGTCGGTTCGTCGAGGATGATCACCTTCGGCAGAGTGGCCAGCCACTTGCCGATCACCACCTTCTGCTGGTTGCCGCCCGACAGAGTGCCGACCGGTTGGCTGAGCGAAGCCGCTCTGAGGTCGAGCCGTTCGGCGTATTTGCGGGCGAGGTCGAACTCCTCGGCCATGCGAAGGAAGTTGCGGCGGCTGGTGACCTTCAGGGACGGCAGCGAGATGTTTGAGACGATCGACATGGCCGTGATGGCGCCGTGGCGGCCACGCTCTTCCGGTACGTAGACGATGCCGGCATCGATGGCATCGGACGGCGAACGCACGGCGATCGACTTGCCCGACAGGGTCACCGTTCCGGCCGACGGATGGGTCACGCCGAACAGGGCCTGGCAAAACTCCGAACGACCAGCGCCCACGAGGCCGTAAAGGCCCAGAATCTCTCCGCGCCTGAGCTCCAGTGACACTTGGTCGAACTCGGTCGGGTGGCAATAGCCGTCGACCTTCAGCACCACGTCGCCGATTTCGGCGGGGAGCTTGGGGAAAGCCTGCGTCACGTCGCGGCCGACCATCAGCTTGACGAGGTCGTTGTGCGACACTTCGTCGAGACGGCCGGCTCCCACCTGGCGTCCGTCGCGGAAAACGGCGAAATACTCGCAGATCTGCCAGACTTCCTCGAACTTGTGGCTGATGAAGAGGATGGCCTTGCCGGCCTTCTTCAGCCTGTCGATGATGCCGAACAGCTCTTCCACCTCCTTGTAGGAGAGGGCGGCGGTGGGCTCGTCCATGATGACGATGCGGGCATCGATCGACAGTGCCCGGGCGATTGCAACCAGATGGCGCTGGGCGATGGAGAGATCCTTGAGGCGCGTGCGGGTCGAGATCGGCGCATCGATGCCATGCAGGATGGCGGCGGCGCGCGCATGCATCGCCGCCCAGTCGATCAGGCCGTAGCGATTGCGAGGCTGATGACCGATGTAGATGTTCTCGGCCACCGTCAGCTCGTCGAACAGCACCGTTTCCTGGTGGATGGCGGTGATGCCGAGCTCCTGCGCCGCCTCGGCGGTCGGAAGCGAGACCTCCTTGCCGTCGATCGCAATGCTGCCGCCGTCCGGCTGGTAGATGCCGGTCAGGATCTTGACCAGCGTCGACTTGCCGGCGCCGTTCTCGCCGATCAGCGCCGTGACGTGACCGGGACGGAGCTCGAGTGCGACGTCCGACAGCGCCTTGACGCCAGGAAAGGTCTTGGAGATGCCCGTCATCTTCAGGATGGGCTCTGTCGTGGGGGTGTCCGTGGAAGGCATGGCGTTCATCGGCGCTTTTTTGCTGCGGGAGCCTGGAGCCCGAGTGGCCGGGCGGCGATCGGTATCGCTGTCGTCGCGACGACGATCACTCCGGGACGACCGGCTGGGATCGGATCGGCGGAACTGCCCTCGTCCTGTTCCTTCCCCACAAGGGGGAGGGGACCCTGCGCGATACGCCGACTGCGCTGGAGGGAGGCGCGCCGGGTTGGACGACGGAAGCCGTGGGAGAGAAGCCCGATCGGCGACGACCGCGTCCCCTCCGCCTTGTGGGGGAGGAACAGGGTGAGGGGCCTATTGGCGTATCGGTTCCGAACCCGGCGAACGCCGGGTCCGGATAGGCGTGCCCAGATCAGAAGATCTTGGCGAATTCCTCGACGTTGCCGGCGTCATAGACGAACGGGTCGGCCATGGCGGCTTCGTTGTTGGCGTCGAGCTTGATCGTGCCCATGCGACCGATGGCGATCTCGGCGTCCGGCTTGGCTTCGGCCTTGCCGGTCTTCAGCTCATAGGCGATGTAGGTCGCCGAATAGCCGAGGTCGATCGGGTTCCAGATGGCGAAGGCCTTGGACGAGCCCGCCTTGACGTGGCCGGCCATTTCCGACGGCAGGCCGAGACCGGTGACGTTCACCTTGCCGACAAGGCCGGCGTCCTCAATCGCCTGGGCGGCGGCGACGATGCCAACCGACGTCGGCGCGATGATGGCCTTGAGGTTGGGATACTTGGCGACCAGGCCCTGCGTCTCACGATAGGACTTGTCGGCGAGGTCGTCACCGTAAACCGTATCGACGAGGTTGACGTTCGGGTAGTTCGGCAGAACCTTCTTCATCTCCTCGATCCAGATGTTCTGGTTGGTCGCCGTCGAGGCGGCCGAGAGGATGGCGACGTCGCCCTTCTCAGAACCGAGACCGTCGGAAGCCAGCTTCACGCACATGTTGCCGATCAGCGGGTTGGACGACGGGTTGAGATGCATCAGGCGGCCTTCCGGAGCAACGCCGGAGTCCCAGGAGATGACGGTGATGCCACGCTGCATGGCCTTCTTCAGGGCCGGCACAAGGGCGTCCTTGTCATTGGCCGAGATGGCGATGGCGTCGACCTTCTGGGCGATCAGCGAGTTGACGACGTCGATCTGCGCCTCGGCGGTCGAGTTGGTCGGGCCGGTGTAGATGATCTCGACGTCGCCGAGCTCCTTGGCAGCTTCCTGGGCGCCCTTGTGGGCGGCGTCGAAGAAGCCGTTGCCGAGCGTCTTGACCACGAGGGCGATCTTGACGCTCTCGGCGCTGGCCGGACCGGCCATGAGGGCAATGGCGGCAGCCGTGGTAACGATCAGTTTCTTGAACAGGGTCATCTGGGTCTCCTCCCGTTTCGACCTTCCTTCGACCTCCGCCTCTTTCCTCAGTCAGGCGACGGTCGGGGATTGCTGGGTGTCTTCTTTTCGGTCCGTGGATGCGACGATCAGTCCGATGCCGGCGGCTTCCACCATCCGCCGGTCGCGCTCGTCGATTCCGTCGTCCGTGATGATCGTGCTCACCCGTTCGAGCGGGCAGAGGATCAGGCTGGACCGTGTCTTGAACTTGGAACTGTCGACCAGAACGATCAGCTCGTCGGCCTGGCGCATCAGGCGCTGTTCGGACTGGATGATCAGCGAGTCCGATTCCATGATGCCGAGCGGCGACACGCCGCGGGCGCCCATGAAGAAGCGGCGGGCATAGAAGTGGCCGGTTCCATCGCTGTCGAACGGCGACAGGATAATGTTCTGCTCGCGGTAGACCGCGCCGGCCGGCAACATCACCGTGCATTTGGAATGCTTGATCAGGTGCTCGGCGATGGGGAACGAGTTGGTCATCACCTGCAAGCGCATCTGCGCGAGGTAGTGCACCATGGGAAATGTCGTAGTGCCGCCGTTGATGGTGATCGCTTCACCATCATGGCAGAGCTTCACCGCTTCGCGGGCGATGGCTCGCTTTTGCGCCGAGTTGACCGTTTCGTCGGCCCGGAACGACCGAGCGGCCAGAACGCCGATCTGCGGCGGATGCAGCGCCTCGGCGCCGCCGCGCACCTTCTTCAAGCGGTTTTGGAGCGCCAGCGCGCTGATGTCACGACGGATCGTTGCTTCCGAGGCGTCGGTCAGCTCGACGATGTCCTGGACCGTCAGGATGGGGCGCTCCTGGACGGCGGAGAGGATGATGCGGTGGCGTTCGCGTTCGTGCATGGGGGCTGTCTCGGCTCCGGAGTGTGGGCCTGGGACGATGGCTCGCCGACGCCGCGGGGGCAAGCGTCGGCGAGAGTTGGGTTAGACGACCTTGACGGGCGCGAGTTTCCAGCCGTCGAGCGCCATCGCTTCCGGTTGCGGAACGACTTTGAAACGGGCAGCGAGATCGATCAGGTCCTGCGTCGTCATGGTCTGGCGCGGGCCTCCCATCGACAGCACCTTCACCTGGATCTCGGCGGCTTTCTCCGCAGTGTCGACCAGACCGAAAGCATCATCGAGCGTCGGGCCGACGCCGAACACACCATGGAATGGCCAGAGCACGAGCGGACGCTTGGCGAGAAGCCTGGCCGTCGCGTCGCCCATCTGGTCGGTGCCGGGCACCAGCCAGGGCATGGTGCCGACGCCGTCGGGGAACACCACCAGGCACTCGGTCGAGCCTTCCCACAGGGCGCGCGTCACGTTGGCGTCGCTCCAGTCGAGCACGTAGGTCAGCGCGATCAGATTGGTGGCGTGGCAATGCAGCACGACGCGGTCGCCGCCATTGGTGGCGGTCTGTCGGGCGATATGGCCTTTGAAGTGGCTCGAGTATTCCGACGTCGGGCCACCACCGTCGCGATAGCCCCACAGCACCTCCAGGAAGCTGCCGTCGGCGCCGACGCGCACCACGCCGAGGTTGTTCTCGGGGTCGAGCTGGACATTGCGGAAGAACTTGCCCGTGCCGGTGACGATATAGCTCTGCCCTGCGATTGCCGGCAGAGGTTCCGTCATCGGCAGACGGCGCGGCTCGCGAATGTCGGCGAGATAGGGCGCCAGGTCGTCGTCGGTAAGCCGAAGGCTGATATTGCCCCCGTTGCGCTCATCCCAGCCTTTCTCCCAGCAATCCGTCGTCGCCTTCACCATCGCCTTGACGAACCAAGCGTCGATCATATTCGCAGTCATAATGGCTCAGGACTCCCGCTTGGCGAGCACGTCGCGCTCGTAGCTCTTGACGACGTCGAACCAGGCGGCGCCGACCGGCACGTTCCGGCTTTCGCAGTAATGATCCCAGACGGCACCCCAGGGGCTCGTCTTGTGTTCCTCGAACAACGCCATGCGAAGCCCGTAGTCCCCGGAGGTTTCGGCGGCCTTGAGCTTGGTCGCCGGCTCGAGCATGGCCTTGAGCAACGCCTTGCGCATGTTGCGCATGCCGACGACCCAGGCTGCTATGCGGTTGATCGACGCGTCGAAGTAATCGAGACCGATGGCCGTGCGGTCGAGCATGTTGCCGCGCACCAACTCGTTGGCGATGGCCTGCAATTCGTCGTCGAACAGCACGACGTGGTCGCTGTCCCAGCGCATCGGGCGCGACACATGCAGCAGCACGCGGTCGACGAACTGGAAGACGGCGGACAGCTTGTCGGAGACCACCTCGGTCGGATGGAAGTGGCCGGCGTCGAGGCACAGCATGGTGCCGCGTGTTGCCGCGTAGCCCAGGTAGAACTCGTTGGAACCGACGGTGTAGGCCTCGGCGCCAATGCCGAACAGCTTGCTCTCGACCGCGTCGTAGTGGAATTCGGTCGAGATCTTCTCGGCGATGACCTCGTCGAGGGCGGCCTTCAACGTCTCGCGCGGTCCGTAGCGATCGAAGGGATAGTCCTTCGAGCCATCGGGAATCCAGATGTTCATCACCGAAGCGGTGCCGAGCGAACGACCGAAGTGCTCGGACACCTTGCGGCTGGCCTTGCAGTGATCGATCCAGAACTGCCGAATGCCGGCGTCGGGATGGCTGAGCGTCCGGTTGTCGGCGCTCTTCGGGTGCGAGAAGCAGGAGGGGTTGAAGTCGAGGCCGAGGCCACGCTCCTTCGCCCAATCGACCCAGCGCTGGAAGTGCTTGGGCTCGATTGCGTCGCGCTCCACCTTGCGGTCGGCCTCGAGATAGAGGGCGTGCAGGTTAAGCCGCTTGGCGCCGGGGATCAGCGACATTGCCTTGTCGAGATCGGCGCGCAACTGGTCGGCATTGCGGGCCCGACCGGGATAGTTGCCGGAAACCTGGATGCCACCGGTGAGCTCACCATCGGGATTTTCGAAGCCCTTGACGTCATCGCCCTGCCAGCAGTGCATCGAGACGGGAACGGTGTCGAGCTTGGAAAGCACAGCCTCAGTGTCGATGCCATCGCGAGAGAAATGCTCGCGGGCCAGCTCGTAGGCTTTGGTGATCGGCGATTGTTCGGACATGACCGGCGGTTTCCTCCCATTGGCTCCGCTGCCAGTGCCTGCTTTCGGACACTGATGCTATCAATCATATTTCATCATTATCGATCAAGTGCGATCATAGGGCGGTGTTGGTGCCATGCCGGGTTTCCCGTCTCGATCAAGCGGTTTGGGAGATGGCTTTTGCCTTGATAAGACGAGGTAATTCGAGATTTCTCCGGAAATCTGGTGTACAACTGCGTATCGACAAAAGTTCAAGGAGCCAAAAGATAGCTTCTTCACATTGTACAAAAGTTCAAACAAAGACCGAAAATGATTGGATTTGCGTAAAGTTCCCACTGGGCTCGATCGGATCGGATTGAATATGATCTTCCAAGGCCGACGTAGCGCCGACAGGGAGGAGCGTCATGATCAGAAAAGCCTTCGTCATGTGGGTCAATCCGGATGCCCACGCTGAGTACAAGCGCCGCCACGACGAGATCTGGCCCGAGCTGGCGGCCGTGCTCAAGGCGCACGGGGCGCACAACTACGCCATCTATCTCGAGCCGAAGACGTCGATGCTGTTCGCCACTGTCGAAATCGAGTCCGAGGAGCGCTGGAACGCCGTCGCATCGACCGAAGTCTGTCAGAAGTGGTGGAAGTTCATGGCCGACATAATGCCGTCCAATCCTGACAACAGCCCGAAGTCGGCCGATCTGCGCGAGGTGTTCTTCCTCGCCTGAACATCAGGTTTGCGCCGGAGCCTGCGCTGTCGATCCCTTTGCATCGAGACGGGGGGGCAGAATGATGTGTCGATCGGTTCGTCGTCCCTCGATCCGCTCGATCAACAGCTTCATCGCCTCGCTTCCCAGCATGTGTCCCGACTGATCGATCGAGGTCAACGAGATCTGCGGCAGCGCGGCGATACGCGCGTTGTCGTACCCGACCACCGAGAGGTCTTCCGGTATTCGGATGCCGAGCTTCAGCGCCTCGGCCATCAATGTGAACGCCACCGTGTCTGTCCAGCAGAACACGGCCGTCGGGCGCCTCTCGCTCTTCAGGATACGATGAGCCACTTCCTCGTCGTTGCGCTCACCGAGAAAGTGGCTGCCGTCGAAAATCGAAATACCGTCGGCGAGGCCGTGCGCCATCATGGTCTCTCGATAGCCCACCAGACGCAGGGCCGTCGAATTGTTCGGAGCGGCGGATGCCGGCTCTAAGCCAAAATAGGCGATGCTGCGATGGCCGAGCGAGATCAGGTGCTCGACAGCGAGGCGAGCACCGTTGCGATCGTCATTGTTGACCGTGTCGTAGCCGCAGTCGCGGTCGTGGCGTCCGATCATTACCGTCGGCACCGAGGTGGCGACGGTCGTCAGATAGGATTCCTCGAGCAGCGGGGCGACCATCAGGAACCCGTCGATCTTGCGATCGAGCATGGTTTCGATGGCATGCTTCTCGGTGGCTTCCGCCGATGGACGAAAGCCGATCAGCGGCTCGTAGTTGGTGCTCCTGAGCGTCGAGATGACGCCATCGAGGATATCCGGGAAGAACGGATTGCGGAGGTCCGGCAAGACGATGCCGAGCGTATAGGTTCGCCCTCTGAGGCCGCGCGCCGCCGTCTGGGGGCGATAGTTGAGAGCGGCCATCGCCGCCTCGACGCGCGTTCGCATGTCGTCGGACAGGCCGTAAGCGTTGCGCAGCACCTTGGAGACGGCGGCGCGCGACACACCAGCCGCCTCCGCCACCTCCTTGATTGTCGCACGCTTCATGATTCCCCGCCCGTTTTCGCCGGTTTTTCCTAGCTTCCTCTATATGCACCTCGGTTTGTCGGCAACGGTCATATCATCCTTTCACCGCGCCCGCCGTCATGCCCTCCACGATCTGACGGTTGAAGAACAGGAACATGATCAGCGGCGGTATGGTGATGATCAGGATGTTCATGAAGAGAAGGTTGTATGATGTGTTGAACATGCTCTGGAAGTTGAACAGTGTCAGTTGCACGGTCGCGTTCTTGGAGCCCGGCAGGTAGTAGAGCGGGTTGGTGAAGTCGTTGAAGATGGCCACCGACTGCACGACGATCACCGTGACCGCCACCGGCTTCAACAGCGGCAGCACGACGCGAAAGAACAGCGTGAACGGTCCGGCTCCCTCGAGAATCGCCGCCTCGTCGAGTTCACGGGGAATGGTGGCAATGAAGGCGCGGAAGAGAAGAACCGAGAAGGACAGGCTGTAGGCGATCTCGATCAGGATCAGTCCGGACAGCGTCTTGAACAGGCCGAGCCATTGCAGCAGCCAGATGGTCGGCACCACGGCCGGCGGCATGATCAGGCCGGCCAGCACCATGAAGTTGATGAGACCGCTCCAGCGCGACGGCCGCCGCTGCAGCACGAAGCCGACCATGGCGCCGAAGACGACGAGCCCGGTCACCGCGACGATCGTCAGTATGATCGAGTTGACGAAGGCCGTGATCAGCATGTAGTCGCGCGCCTCTATCACGGCGACCAGGTTGGCCCACAGGTGAGTCTCGGTCGGCCACGAGAAGTGCAGGCGCGCCGCCTCCGGCTTGTCCTTCAATGCGTTGACGATGATGAACAGGAACGGCACGACGAACACGATACAGGCGATGGCAAGCGACAGGATGCCCGTTGCGTAATATCTCAGCTTTTTGGCGGTCATGCCTCGACCTCCCTGCGATTGAGGACAAAGGACAGAGGCACCACGATGGCCGCAACCAGCACGAACAGCACCACGTTGCCGGCAGTGGATAGTCCATAGAATCCGGACTGATATTGCTTGTAGATCACGGAAGCGACGACGTCGGTGGTAAAGCCCGGTCCGCCCTTGGTCATCGCCCAGATCAGGTCGAACGACCTTAGGCCGCCGATCAGGCTGAGGATGATCACGGTCACTGTGGCTGGGCGGGCGAGCGGCAACGTCACGTTCCAGAAGCGCTGCAGCGCATTGGCGCCATCCATCTTGGCCGCTTCGTAATACTCGGCCGGGATGGACACGATGCCGGCGATGTAGATGACCGTCGCCAACCCCACGCCTTTCCAGACGTCGACGAAGGCGACGGAGAGAAGGGCGAAGCGCGGGTCGGTCAGCCAGGCCGGTCCCTTGATGCCGAAGACGGCGATGATGTCGTTGATGAGGCCGTTGGTCGGATGCATCAGCATTGTGAAGGTGATGCCGACGCCGATGGTCGACACCAGGACCGGAAAGAACACGATGGCGCGCAGCAGGCCTCGCATCATCACGTTTGAGGTCAGCAGGATGCCGAGGAGCATGCCGAGCACGACCTTCGATCCGGAGGTGACGACGGCATAGATCAGCGTGTTGATCAGGCCCCAGACCAGAAAGGGCTCGCTGAAGAACTGACGGAAGTTGTCCAACCCGATGAAGGAGTACTTGAACAACGTCCAGCGGGTCAGGCTGAAGAACAGCGAGGCGAAGGTCGGAAACAGGAAGAGGATGCCGAAAATGATGGCTGCGGGCAGGTAGAACCAGCTCGGGTAGGCCGCCGCGAATGCGCGGCGGGTGCCTTTCTTGTTCTGAGTTGTCATGGGGCACTCCAGCAGGGTTCATCCGGTCGTGCGCGGCCTCGCGCGAACGCGAGACCGCTTCTCGGGAGGAGAGACGCTATCTCGATGCCAGGCGCAGTTCCGGCGCAAGAATGGTTTTACCCTTTGCTGGAACTGCCTTGGATCATCCATTTGAAAAGTCGCTGGACTTTTTGTGGGCGGCGTTGGCGAGGTCAGGCCCAGGGCGACCGGTCATTGCTGGCCGGCTCCCTGGCTTCTGGCGTCATTCCCAGTCGGGCAGGTCGAGCTGAAGCGCCTGCTTGCGCACGTCCTCGTCGTAGAGCTTGGCGCCATCGATCGGAGATCGAATGCCCGAGCCGATCTCGACGGTGATCTGTTCGAGCGCCGGCCCCTTGACCGGGGACAGGAACTCCAGCGCTGGCGCGGTCTTGCCACCTTCTGCAAAGTAGGAGACGAGGTCTTTGGTGGGCGACGGCACGTCGTCCGGCAGCGTGCAGGACTTGGTCATGTAGGGGCCGAGAGCTCCGATCGCTTCGGTCTGAACGTCGCAACCGTCCTTGCTGGCGACGAAGGCCATGAACTTCTTGGCTTCGTCAGGGTGCTCGGTTTGGGCATAGCCGTAGAGGCCTTCGCCGACCCAGACGGTCAATCCGTTGTTGGCGGCATCGTCTCCGGGCAAGGCGAAGAAGCCGACGTCGTCGAGATTGTCCTTGTAGGTCTCGAAGAGGTTGCCGATGGCGAAGGTCAACATCGGATAGTGGGCGCCTTCGCCCGTCGAGACCATGCGCAGGCCATCGTCGTAGCTCGCCGACCCGAAGTCCTCGTTGAGGAAGCCGGCCTTGAACACTTCCGCCTGATGCTCGAAGCCCTTCATGGCGGCCGGCGTCGTGGCGAACTTCGCCTTGTTGGCCGTAAAGTCGTCCGGGAAGGTTGGTACCGCCTGCAGCACGTTGTAAAAGTCGCCCAGGAAGAAAAGTTGCGAGGTCCAGGTATCCTTGAACGTCTGGATCACCGGCGCCGCCTTGGTCTTCTCCTTGATGACCGCGTTGTTCTGCATGAACTCGGCCCATGTCTTGGGCACTTTGAGGCCAAGCTCGGCGTAGATTTTCTTGTTGTAGAGTACGCCACCGCCCATGGTGGTCCGGAAGGGCGCGCCGTAGATCTTGCCGTTTTCGCTGACCACCGACTTGAAGGTGTCCATGATGTCCGACTGGTAGGACTCGTCGGTGAGGTCGAGCATGTTCTGCTGCGGGTTGAGCGCGTGGAACAGCGAGCCGGTGTTGTACATGAAGACGTCGGTCATCTCGCCGGTTGCAAGGCGCGTCTTGACGATATTGTCGCCCTCGCCGCCGCCGGGGCGAGACTCGACCTCGACGGTGATATCGGGGTTCTTGGCATGGAAGGCGGCGGCCAGCGCTTCCGACGCCTTGACTGTCGCCGGCGCGTTGTCGACCAGGAATGTCAGTTTCACCTCGGCGAAGGCCGAGGAGGCGAAGGACAGCGCAAGGGCGCTGCCGGCCGCGGCTGCCACCAGAAGGCGGCGGGAAATCGCGTGGGTCATTCTATCCTCCCTTGGTCATCCGCCCGGCCGTCCTCTCGACCGAGGCGGAGATGAGTTGGCCCGCCCTCAGGGGGCGACGGCAAATGTGACGACGTGGCGCCCGCATCCCACCGCCAGGCGCTGCTTATCCTCTTCGGGACCCGAATTGATGGATGCTCCGTCAAGAATGACGTTCCGGGCGCCGGCCGGCACGATCAGCGTGCCGCGCGCCCCTTCGGGAACGGTGATTTCCCAGGTGACGGTGCCGTTGTCGATACGCCAGCCTGCTTCGATGCGGCCGGCAATCGAGTCATGGGCGACGGCGACGGGCGACAGCGCCGGAATGATGGTCGGTTCGAACAGGATGTGCCGGAACCCCGGTTCGTTCTCATCGGGCCGGAGACCTGCCACGTCCTCGAACAACCATTGGCAGACCGCGCCGTATGCATAGTGGTTGTAGGAGTTCATCGACGGATCGAACACAGACCCATCGGCCTGGATGGCGTCCCAGCGCTCCCAGATGGTCGTGGCGCCGTTCTTAACCTGATAGAGCCAGCCCGGCACCTCCTCCTGGAGAAAGACCGCTTCAGCAAGCTCCGGCTCGCCGATCTTGATGAGAGCGGGCAGGAGTGCGGGGGTGCCGATGAACCCGGTGCCGATGCGGCCGTCCGCGCGGGCGATGGTCGCCTTGAAGTAGTCCTTGGCGGCCGCGCGTTTGTCCTCGGGGATGAGATCGTGCAGGAAGGCGAGGGCATATGAGGTCTGGTCGTCGTAGGCGAGGCGACCGGACGGCGTGACGAACTCGTGCGCGAAGGCGGCCTTCACCGTTTCGGCGCGCTCGGACAGGCGTTTTTCGGTGGTCTTGTCGCCAACGAGGCCGGCGATCCTCGCGGTCAGCTTCGCGGCAATATGGAGATAGATGGTCGCCGCTGCGTCGTCACCGATGGTCGGCAGCGGTTTCTCGCTCGGGCCCTTTGGTTGCAGCCAGTCGCCAAACGTGAACCCGCGTCCCACCCAGGGGCGTGGCGGCCGAACGATCGGGCCGTTGCTGATCGACCAGACGAAGTCGTTCCAGCGGATCATGGCCGGCAACGTCTCGCGAAGAACGTCGAGGTCGCCGTAATGGCGGTAGAGCGCGTGCGGCACGATCGAGATGGCATCGCCCCAGCCGGTCGAGCCGTAGAAGCCAGGGTAGAGATCCTCGTGTTCGCGCGTCGGGTCGGGAACCACATGCGCGATCGCACCGTCCTTCCTCTGGTCGGCCATGACATCGCGCAGCCACTTGACGAAGAAGTCGTGGCTGTCGTGAAGGTAGCAGGCGGTTGCCGCGAAAACTTGCGCATCGCCGGTCCAGCCGAGGCGTTCGTCGCGCTGCGGGCAGTCGGTCGGCACATCGACGAAGTTGGAGCGCTGAGACCAGACTGAGTTTTCCACCAGACGGTTGACCAGTGGGTGGCCAGTAGTGAGCCATCCGGTCCGCGTCACTGCCGATGAAATGGGGACCGAGGCGATATCGACGATCTCGGCCTTGCCGGTCACGGTGACACGGGCGAAGCGGAAGCCCTGGAAGGTGAAGATCGGCCGATAATTCTCCTGGCCTTCGCCTTTCAGGGTGTAGGTGACAATGCAGGGCGCCGAGCGCAGGTTGGTGTTGCAGAACTCCCCCTTGTCGAGGATTTCCGAATGCTCGACAAGGACAGTCGCACCGGCTTCGCCCGTCACCGTAAGGGAGATATAGGCAGCCGCGTTCTGGCCGAAGTCATAGATGGTCCTGCCCTCGGCGTCCGTGAAGGACGAGACGGGCTTCAGCGCACCGAGTTCCTTGACGCCGTTGACCTCTTGGGCGACCAGAACCGATGGATCGAAGTCTTCGTGGAACACGACGCCTTGGTCGGCCGGGGCATCTTCAAGACGGGCGTCATAGGTCTCCCCGAAATAGATGCCGGATTTCACGACCGGGCTGAGGCCGCTCGCCCAAGTTTCGTCCGAGGCCAGGATCGTTTGCCCGCTCGCCTCGATCTCGGCGATGGCGGCGATGCGGTCGCCCCAGGTGTTGAGAAGGGCGTGCTCGTGCGCCCACATCATTTGCGAGCGGTACCAGCCGTCGCCCAGCCAGATGTCGATGACGTTCTCGCCGTCGACGAGCAGCGGACCGACGTCGTAAGTCTGATAGCTGAGACGATCCCAGTATGATGTCCAGCCGGGAGTGAGCTGGTCGTCGCCGACCCGTCTGCCATTGATGAAGGCGCGATAGAGCCCGAGCGCACTGATCCTGAGGAGCGCGTGGCCGCCGCCTTCGGCCTTGAAGGCCTTGCGCAAGAAGGGCTGCCGCGTGCCGACGCCGGCATCGGAGAGCGGGCGGATCATTCGGGCCGCCCATGCGTGCCGCTTGGCGGCGCGCGATGCGCCTGCAGTGGCGCGGGCGCCCGATCCCATCACGTTCATCTGTCCTGTCCTCCCGGAACCGACTGCCAACTGTCGGCAAGGTCGTCCTTGTTTTCTGATCTCAGTCGCCGACAGCCTGCGGCTCGACATATTTGGAGACCGGTTTACACCGAAGGCAATCGCCTGCGCCCTCTTGCTCCGACCTCGCTTGCAAAAAAGTGTAGACCAGTTTACAAAATTGTAAAGAGGGCCGATGGCGAAAAGCGTTGGCACCAAAGTCGAGGGAGGCGGAATGGGAGCCGTCTCGCCAAAACCCTGAAAAAGAGGGATTTCGGTCACTCCGAGTGGCCGGTGACGCACAAGTTGACGGGAGGAAGACGTGGCGGGACTGAAACTCGAAAGCGTGAACAAGACCTTTGGCCAGCTCGCGGTGATTCACTCGGTTGATCTTGAGATCGACAGCGGCGAGTTCGTCGTCTTCGTCGGTCCCTCCGGCTGCGGCAAGTCGACGCTGTTGCGCCTTATCGCCGGCTTGGAGGACACCACCTCCGGCCGCATCGAGATCGACGGTCAGAACGTGACGGAGACGCCACCCTCGCAGCGTGGCGTCGCCATGGTGTTCCAGTCATACGCGCTCTATCCGCACATGACTGTGGCAGAGAACATGGGCTTTGGCCTGAAGATCAACCGAGCGTCCAAGGTCGAGATCGCTCGCAAGGTGGGGGAGGCGGCCCGTGTGCTCCATCTCGAGGAGTTGCTGGATCGCAAGCCCAAGCAGTTGTCAGGCGGCCAGCGCCAGCGCGTCGCCATCGGCCGGGCGATCGTCCGCAACCCCAAGGTCTTCCTGTTCGACGAGCCGCTTTCCAACCTGGATGCCGAACTGCGGGTCCAGATGCGTCTTGAAATCGCCCGCCTGCACCGCGAGTTGAAGACTACGATGATCTACGTGACCCACGACCAGGTGGAAGCAATGACGCTGGCCGACAAGATTGTCGTGCTCAGGTCGGGGCGCGTCGAACAGGTCGGGCGCCCCATCGAACTCTATGCCGACCCTGACAACCTGTTCGTCGCCGGCTTCATCGGGTCGCCCAAGATGAACTTCCTGAAGGGTGTTGTCGGCGACCGGACGGAAAGCGGCACCGAGGTTCGCATACCGGCGTTCGATCTGGCGCTGAAACTGCCGATCGAAGCCGACCTTACGCCCGGCGTTGCGGTGCTGGCCGGCGTGCGTCCCGAGCACTTTCACCAGACTGCCTCCCTCATGATGGCCCTCCCCATCGACGTGCTGGAGAACCTCGGCGGGCAAACCTATGCCTATGGCAGGTCGCCGGATGGAGATCAGGTGGTCGCAGAAGCGCGCTTCCTGTCGCCGGGATGGCGGGGCGAAACGCTCGACATCGGTTTCGATCCCTCGAGCGTTCTTCTGTTCGATCCGGACACGGGGCTGCGCATTCGCTGAAGGGTCACGCGGCAAAACCGTCGAGAAACAGCTCGATCGATGCCTTCACCCAGTTCTGCCGCTCGGCAACGGTGAAAGGATCCCTGAGGCCCAACAGGATCTGGCGCTGCGCTTCGTTGATGGTGCCGCGCAAGAGGTGCGCCATCGTCTCGATATCGCCCGCGCGCAGGAAGTCGCTCTCCTGATGGTCACGGACCCAGGCCTCGAACGCGCCGGTGATCCGGGCTGTGGCCTGCCGGTAACTCTCGGCAAGGGCCGGCACTTCCTGGCGCTCGCCAGCGATGAGACGAGTTAGGCGCACCGCCTCTTCCGACAAGGCGAGGTCGGCATAGCTGGACAGCAAGGCTTCAAGGCTGGCGCGCGGTTCGAGCTGCGCCAGGCGCGCCGCATCCAGGCCGTCGGTGGCGGCGTCGATCCGGGCGTCCATCGCCTCCTTCAGCAAATCCTCCTTGGCGGTGAAAAGGCGGTAGAGCGTTCGCGTGGACACGCCGGCATCGCGTGCGATGGTGTCGATCCCCGTACGAACGTAACCCGTTTCCAAAAAGGCTTTCGCCGCCGCCGCAATGATCAGGGCGCGCGTCTCGTCTTCGCTTCTGAGAGGCGGTCGGCCGGGACCGCGCACCGGGGGCTGATTACTATCGACCATGATGGTTCCCTCTTGCTTGACATAGGGTGGCGTCGGGAAATAAAGAAAACAATGATTTTCCATATTTTCGCAAGCCGAATCCGACTGATCGCGGCTGTCGAACGCAAGGATGAGATCCGTTGTCCGCTTGGCGCCCCCTCGTTATCGCCGGCTTGGCCGCTGCCGGCCTCGGTCTTTCCGTCATTTGGGCGGTCAATCACCCCGAACCGCTGATGCTGCAAGGCGAGGTCGAAGCGACACGGGTCGACCTTGCCGCCCGCGTTGCCGGCCGGGTCGTCAGGACACCGGTCGACATTGGAAGTCGGGTCGCTGCGGGCGATCTGGTCATCGAACTGGACAGCCCGGCGCTCCGGGCCGGGCTCGATACCTCGAAGGCAGCGCTGGCGGTTGCCAACTCCAACCGCAATCTCGTCTTCTCGACGCGGCAGGAGATGATCGACGCTCGCCGTGCCGAGAGGGAGAAGGCTGAAGCCGACGTTCTCCTGGCGAAGAAGACCTACGACCGCGTCAGCCAGTTGCAGGAGCGGTCCTTTGCCTCCGAACAGGTGCTCGATGAAGCCTCGAACAAGCTCAATGCCGCGCTGAAGGCCCGCGCCGCGACCGAGGCCAACCTTCAACTCGCCATCAAGGGCAACAGTCCCGAGCAGAAGGCGGTGGCGGTGGCGCAGGTCGAGCAGGCAGCCGCCGCCGTCGCCCAGATCGAGACGGACATCGCCGAACTCACGGTGACAGCGCCGATCGCGGGCGAGGTGACGGCGCGTACAGCCGAGATCGGCGAGCTCTTCGGCGCCGGCACACCGCTTCTGTCCATTGTCGACATCGACAATGCCTGGTTCACCTTCAACGTTCGGGAAGACTTGCTGAACGGCCTTGCCGTCGGTGACATGCTGAAGGTGCGCGTGCCGGCTTTGGGCGGTCGCGAGATCGAAACCCGCGTCACCGTCATCAACGCTCAGGGGTCCTATGCCAACTGGCGCGCCACCAAGGCGACCGGCGACTTCGACCTGCGCACCTTCGAAGTGCGGGCAAGGCCGGAGGGAACGGTCGAAGGGCTTCGCCCGGGAATGAGCGGGCTGATCGACTGGCCCGGTCCCCGGCTCATGGACCGCTGAACCATGGTGCGAAAGGCCCACCTCGCGGCCGGCTTCCGGCGGGTTCTTCTCGCCGAGATGCGACAGATCGGCGCCCGGCCGGGTCTGATGTTCATGCTCGCGCCTTTCCCGCTGTTGCTGTTCGTACTGCTGGCGGTGGTGTTCCAGGCCGGCCTGCCGCGCGATCTGCCGATCACGGTGGTCGATCAGGATCGTTCGACCTTGTCGCGGCAAATGGTGCGCATCATCGATGCGACACCCGAGGTGGCGGTCACCCAGGAGGAAGGCACGCTCAGCGAGGGGCGACAAAGGCTGCTGTCAGGGCAAGCCTATGGCGTGGTGCTGATCCCGCCTCGCACCGAACGCGACGTGTTGGCGGGCCGCAGGCCGGAAGTGGTGCTGTTCTACAACAACCAGTATATGACGCCGGGTAGCCTCGTTGCCCGCTCGGTTGGTGGCGCGCTCGGCACGGTAGCGGCTGGCATATCCATCGAGGCGCGTGTTGCGCGTGGCACCGACGTTGAAAGCGCAACTCAGGCGGTGGTGCCCGTGCCGATCCGGCAAAGCGCACTGTTCAATCCGAGCCTTGAGTATGTCCAGTTCCTGCTGGCAGCGGTAATGCCGACGGTGTTGCAGATCTTCATCGGCGCCAGCGCCGCCTTGTCCTTCTCCCGAGATCGACAGGGGGTTGCCGGATTAGGGAAATCACTCCGGCTCGGCGGCACTCTCACGAGGACGGCGGCCGGCAAGCTGGCACCCTATACGCTTGCCTATCTCCTGGTGCTCTGGGGAGCCGACGCGCTGTTGTTCGGGCCGATGGGCGCACGCTTCGGAGGCAGCCTCACGTTTCATGTCGCCTACGGTGTCGTCTTCGTGCTGGCCTCCCAGATGCTTGGCGCGGCGGCGGCGCTTGTCGCCCGCGACACGGTATCGGCGCTTGCCGCCGTCGGCGTCATCACCGGGCCTGCCTTCGGCTTCACCGGCATAACCTTCCCGCGCCTGTCCATGAATGGCTTCTCGGACATCTGGGCCGATCTGCTGCCGGTGACGCACTATCTCGAGCTGCGCACCGACAACATCCTGCGTGGTGCGCCGCTCGACATTTCCATGCCGGCCTTCGTCTGGCTGGCTTCACTGGCACTGGTCTACGGTGGCGTCACCCTGCTTCTCCTTTGGCGTCACGCTCGTCCTCGGTCGGCGGTCGCCAGGGAGGCGGTTCAATGATTGCCGCCTTCTTCCGCGAGATCGCCGTGGCGATCCTGGCAATCTGGAACGACAAGGGCGCCCGTTCGACCATGCTGGGCGCCACGCTGTTCTTCTCGGTCTTCTTTCCACAGCCCTACCTGTCCGAGGTGGTGCGGGACATGCCGATCGCAGTCATCGACCAGGACGGCTCGACGTTGAGCCGCGAGTTGATCCGGCGCATCGATGCCGCCGATGCCGTGGCGGTCGCTCGCTACACGGCCGACATGCCCTCGGCTCGCGCGCTCTTCCTGAGGCGCCAGGTTTACGGCATTGTCGTCGTGCCGCCAGAGTTCGAACGCGACCTTCTCGCCAGCCGCGCCGCGCCCATCGCCGTTTTCTCCGACGGTGGCTACTTCCTGCTGAACTCGGTGATGTCCTCGGCGCTATCCAACGCGGCACGCAGCCTCGGTGCCGAGGTGCAGGTCGGGCGGCTCACCGCGTCTGGTGTCGACACGGCCCAGGCCATGGCCATCGTCGAGCCCTTGCGAGTCACGACCGTACCCCTGTTCAATCCGACCGGCGGCTATGCGAGCTTCGTGCTTCCGGCCGTCTTCGTGCTGATCCTGCAACAGACGCTTCTGATGGGAATCGGCAATCTCAAGGCGGGTCGCCGTTCGGCAGGTGGGCCTATCGACCTTTGCCGACTCGATCGTCTACGTCGCCCTCTACAGTCTCTGGGCCGGCGTGGTGCTTGTCCTTCTGCCTTGGGTCTACCGGCTGCCCCGCATCGGCGACATTGCCGTCATGTATGCGGTGGCCGTACCTTTTCTGGCCGCCGTCACCGCGATGGGGTTTGCCGTTGCGCGACTGATTCCCAGCAAGGAAGGCGTCATCTTCTTCCTTGTCGTGCTCGGCATGCCGTTGTTTTTCCTGTCCGGCGTTTCCTGGCCGGCGGAGGCGATGCCGGGGCTGCTGCGTGCGGTTGCCTTCGTCATTCCCTCGACGACGGCCGTGCCTGCTTTGGTTCGCGTCAACCAGATGGGCGCCGACCTTCGATCGGTCGAAACGACGGTTTTTGTCCAGCTCGCTCTTTGCCTTGCCTATTCGGTGCTGGCCGTTGCGGTCGAACGGTGGAAGAAGAGCCGCTCCGCCTGAGCCGGCTTGCGCGCCGCGACGGTTTCTGACCACACTCGGGAAAACACTGACGCGAGGTGCGGTATGGCGGCGGCGGGTCTCGGGTCGACGATCGGTCCGGTGGTGGTCCTTCTTTCGGCCGGCGTTCTGGCGGTGCCGCTGTTCCGCCGGCTCGGTCTCGGCTCGGTGCTGGGGTACTTCGCCGCCGGCGCACTGGTTGGCCCTTCAGCCTTCGGTCTGTTCTCCGATCCGGCTGCCATGTTGCACGTGTCGGAACTCGGCGTGGTCATGTTTCTGTTCCTGATCGGACTGGAGCTGAGGCCGCAGAAGCTCTGGGCCATGCGCGGGCAGATCTTCGGTCTTGGGCTTGCCCAGGTCGTAGCCTGTACCGGTCTGCTGACACTCGTTGCCATCTTCCCGTTTGGTCTCTCGCCGGTCCTCGCCTTCATCGCCGGAGCCGGGTTTGTTCTGTCGTCCACCGCCGTCATCATGTCGATGCTGCAAGAGCGGGGCGAACTGGCCGGCGCGGACGGTCAACGGGCGGTGTCGATCCTGTTGTTCGAGGATCTGTCCATCGTGCCGCTCCTGGCTCTCGTGGCCTGGCTCTCGCCGGGCGACCATGGTGGCGCCGGCTGGGCCGGAGTAGGCTTGGGCCTTGCGGCCGTGGCGGCGTTGCTGCTGGCCGGACGCTTCCTCATCGATCCCTTCTTCGGCCTGCTCGCACGCGCCCGGGCGCGCGAGGTGCTGACCGCCGGCGCCTTGCTTGTCGTCCTTGGCGCGGCACTGCTGATGGAGGCGGCGGGACTGTCGATGGCCATGGGAACCTTCCTGGCCGGCGTCATGCTGTCGGGTTCGAGCTACCGGCATCAGGTCGAAGCCGACGTAGAGCCGTTCAAGGGGCTCTTGATGGGGCTGTTCTTCCTCGCCGTCGGCATGTCGCTCGACGTTGGCGTCGTGGCAGAGCGTTGGCCGCTGCTGATCGGCCTTCTCCTGGCCTTCGCCGTCGTCAAGGCGATCGGCATCTACGCCGTGGCGCGTCTCTTCGGCTCCAGACACCGGTCGGCGTTTCGCCGCGCGCTGATGTTTGCCCAGGGCGGCGAGTTCGCCTTCGTGCTCTTCACGGCGGCGGCAAACGGCGGGGTCATTCCGTCAGGCGATGCCGCTCTTTTCTCGACGGTCATCATCCTGTCCATGGCCCTGACGCCATTGGTGCTCGTCGTTGCCGGCCACTTCCGGCGCGAGGAGGAAAAGTCGCTGGACGGTGTCGAGGAGGCGCGCGATCTTCGTGGCAGAGTGCTGCTGATCGGTTTTGGCCGTTTCGGCCAGATCGCCGCGCAATTGCTGTTGTCGCGTGGCGTCGACGTCTCGATGATCGAGAACGATCCCGACCGCATCCGCGAAGCGGGACGGTTCGGCTTCCGCATCTTCTACGGCGACGGCACGCGGCTCGACACGCTCCAGCATTCCGGCGCCGCCGAGGCGGAGGTGATCATGGTCTGCGTCGACGATCGCAAGGCGGCCAACCGCATCGTCGAGCTCGTCAAGGCTCACTTCCCGCTGGCTCGCCTGCTCGCCCGATCCTACGACCGGGTCCACTCGATCGAGCTCATCCGAGCCGGCGTCGATATCGAGGTGCGCGAGACTTTCGACGCCGCCTTGCATATGGGCGCTGAGGGGTTGCGGGCGCTTGGCTGTGGCGAGGAGCGGACGGCCGAGGCGCTCGCCACCATCCGCCGCCTCGATGCCGAACGGTTGTTGGCGCAGGTGCAAGGCGGCGTCATGGCCGGCCGCGAGAACCTGACGACGCGCCCGGTGCCGGAACCCCTGACACCACCCAAGCGACTGGTGCCCGAAGAGGGGTGACGTCAGACCTTCCGGATTGCCGCGTTGGCTTCAAGCCCTGCGAGGTCGAGTGCGTAAAGTGAGTTGCAGAGTTCCTGAGGCAGGAAACCCGGCCCCTTGACGCGTTTGCCGGCGATGGCGCCAGCCGCCGCATAGACGGAAAGCGCAGCCACCGTTCCCTCGAACGCGGGAGCGACGGCAACGAAGGCGCCGACGAGGCCGGTCAACGAACAGCCGAGGGCTGTCGAGAGCGGCATCAGCTCATGGCCGCCTTCTATGGCGACGGTACGGGTGCCATCCGTGACGTAGTCGATCTCGCCGGTGACCGCGACCACCACGCCGCTGGATTGGGCAAGCGCGACGGCGCTGTCGAGGGCGGCATTGGAACTGGCCGAGCTGTCGACCCCTTTCGAAGCGAGGCCCGCCACGCCCGAAAGCGCCATGATTTCCGATGCGTTGCCCCGGATAACCGTCGGGCCCATGGCGACGAGGTCGGCGGCGGCGGTGTTGCGCAGCCGCGTTGCTCCCACGGCGACGGGATCGAACACGACGGGCTTGCCCGCGGCTTTGTAGACGCTGGCCGCGAGCTTCATGCCCGCGATCCAGTCGGACGACAGCGTGCCGATGTTCAGCGTCAGGGCCCGGGCGATGCGCCCGAAGTCCTCCACCTCGTCCATGGAATGGACCATGGCGGGCGAGGCGCCGGCGGCGAGCAGTACATTGGCAGCGATGTTCATCGCCACGAAATTGGTGATGTTGTGCACGAGCGGCCGTTCGGCGCGCACCTTCTCGTGAAGGGCGTGAACGTCGGTAAGCGTCAGGGTGGTCATCGCGAGCTCCTTGCGCGAAGATCGCCCGCGGACAAGAAGACGTGTGGCTGCCGGACATGCCGGGCCGCCCGCCTCAATCCCTCCGCCGGCATGATCCGGATCAGGTTCGTGGGGTTGGATCGCTCCTCTCAGTCCGGTCAAGCCGGACACCCCCTTGAGACAGCGCGAACATAAGCGGGGGGCGGGGGGAGCGCAAGGGGACGGGCGATTGCCGCCTTGCCTCCCGGATTGTTCCGATCTCGTCAGGCGGCAGGAGCGAGCATCTTGCGCACCGCCGTCAACAAGGCCTCGTCCTGATAATGCCCTGCGGCAAAGGACAGGCCGACAGGACACCCTGCGACTGTCAACAGAGGTGCAGAAATCTCAGGCAGTCGACCGACGCCGGAGAAAGCCGTGATCGTCATGGTGCGGTCGTAGAAATCCAACACATTGTCGAGCGTCGTCAGAGACCCTTTCAGGGGGGCGATCACCGGTGTGGTGGGAAAGCTGATGACGACACCGGCCGGCAGAAACGCGTTGATCGCCTCGAAGAAACGCTCGCAGCGCACGAGGCTGTCCAGCGCCGCAATACGGTCGAAGCGCTGCACGTTGCCATAGGCCAGAGTAAAAGTCGCTCCGAGCGTCGGTTTGGTGGTCTCGATCCAGTTGCCGATGGTGCTCTGAAACTCGGCGCTCTGCATGTCGCGCAGTGCCTTGACGTTGCAGTCGCTGAGCGGCAGGTCTCTTCCTGCGATCTCGGAGAAGCGGACAGGCTCCAGTGGGACACCGGCCTTGTCTGCAATCCGATGCAACGCGGCGATGGCTTGTTCCTGAACGGCATCATCGGAGATCTCGAGCGCATCAGTCAGTAGCAACAGGCGCTTGAGCGGGGCGACTGCGCGTGATCCGCTCCGCAGCAGGATGCGAGCTGCCGCGTCGAGGTGTTCGAACCGGTCGGCCAATACCCCGACCGTACTGACGCTCGGCATGAAGGGCAGAACGCCGGCTTCCGAAATCCGGTGGAGCGAGGGGCGCATTCCCCAGAGGCCGCACAGGCTCGCCGGAACACGGATGGAGCCGCCGGAGTCGGTGCCGATCGAGAACTGCGCCAGCCCGTTCGCGACGGATGCGGCCGATCCGCTGGACGAGCCGCCGGGAACTCGCCCAGGCGCCTTGGCGTTGCGCGGCGTTCCAAAGAACTGGCTCTCTCCGTCGAGGCTGTAGGTGAACTCGTCAGCTACGACTTTGCCGACGCAACGCGCTCCTGCCGAGAGCAGTTGATCGACACACACCGCGTTATGTACCGGCGCAGCGTGAGCGTCCCTCCAGGCAGGACTGCCATAGGATGTTCGATGGCCTGCGATGTCGATGTTGTCCTTGACCGTGAAGGCCATGCCATCCAACGGCCCGCTGCCGACAGGCTGAAGATCCAACCGCTCGACAAGAGAACCGGACGGGTCGGACGGAATGATTTCGGACATGGTCTCTACTCGCGTTTTGCCCCCGAAGGCGGGCAGATCACGATTCGTGGCAAGGGACAACGCCGAGCGGACCATGGGGACAATCGGCGGTGGATACGCATCGTCGGGGTCCTCCGTCCGGATGCATACACGCTGCATACCCCGCACCTGGGCGCGGAGGTTGGTCCAGGCCGTTGAGTCCTCCGCCGGTTATCATCAACCGATCCGACACCCCCACCACATCCCCGAGCCTACTTGTCGGCAAGCCAGCGGCCCGACTTGCCCCCATCCTTCTCGATGAGGCGGATGGCTTCGATGCGAATGCCCTTCTCGACCGCTTTCGCCATGTCGTAGACCGTCAGGCAGGCAACGGAGACGGCGGTCAGCGCCTCCATCTCCACGCCGGTGTTTCCGGTGCAACGGACGATGGCGGTGATCTCAAGTCCGGGCAAGGTTGGGTCGGGCGAAATGTCGATCGCTGCCTTGCTGATGGGTAGGGGGTGGCAAAGGGGGATGAGGTCGGCCGTCTTCTTGGCGGCCATGATGCCGGCGAGGCGGGCGGTGGCGATCACATCGCCCTTCGGCGTCCTGCCGTCGATGATGAGCGCCAGCGTTTCGGCCTTCATCACCACCCTGCCGCTGGCGATGGCCGTTCGGGCCGTGATTGCCTTTTCGCTGACGTCGACCATATGGGCGGCGCCTCTCACATCGAGATGGCTGAGGGACCCGGCCATGTCAGGTCCCTCGCGGCAACGCTTCTACGAAGCGGACCGCCTCGCCGGTCGAAGGCGTTACCAGATCGCCCTCCCACATCACCCGCCGGCCGCGCACGACGGTTCCAACGGGCCAGCCGGTGACTTCAAGCCCGTCATACGGCGTCCAGCCGCACCGAGAGGCGATCCAGCGATCGCGAATGGTTTCCCGGCGCTTGAGGTCGACGATGGTGAGGTCGGCGTCGTAGCCGACGGCGATGCGCCCCTTCCTGGCCATTCCGAAGATGCGCGCGGGGCCGGCCGAGGTCAGGTCGACGAAGCGCTGCAGCGTCAGGCGACCGGAGTTGACGTGATCGAGCATGATCGGCACCAGGGTTTGAACACCGGTCATTCCCGAGGGGCTGTCGGGGTAGGGCTTTGCCTTTTCCTCCAGCGTATGCGGTGCGTGATCCGATCCAAGCACGTCGGCCACGCCCTGAACCACGCCCTGCCAGATGCGGTCGCGGTGGTCAGCCGAGCGGACGGGCGGATTCATCTGAACGAGCGTACCGAGCCTCTGATGGTCGGCCGCCGTCAGCGTCAGGTGATGCGGCGTCACCTCAACCGTGGCGACGTCCTTGTGTGCGCTGAGGAAGTCGATCTCCTCGCCCGTGGAGATATGCAGGACGTGGATGCGCGCGCCCTTGTCGCGGGCAATGCGGACAAGCCGCTTGGTGGATTTCAGCGCCGCCTCCACATCGCGCCAATGCGGATGACTTGAGGGATCTCCAAACACGCGCAGAGACTTGCGCTCGATGAGGCGCGCCTCGTCTTCGGAGTGAAAGGCGGCACGGCGACGCGTGGCGCCAAGGATAGCGGCAACGCCGTCGTCATCGGCAACGAGCAGGTCGCCGGTCGAGGAGCCCATGAAAACCTTGATGCCGGCGGCGCCGGGCAACCGTTCGAGTTCGGGGATGTCCCGCACGTTGCCGTGCGTGCCGCCGACCCAGAAGGCGAAATCGCAGTGCATGCGATGGGTGCCGGCGGCCACCTTGTCGGCAAGGCGCTCCGCTGTGGTCGTCAGCGGGTTGGTGTTGGGCATTTCGAAGACGGCGGTTACCCCGCCCATGACGGCGGCGCGCGAGCCGGTCTCCAGATCTTCCTTGTGGGTGGCGCCGGGCTCGCGGAAATGGACCTGGCTGTCTATGACGCCGGGAAGCACGGTCAGCCCAGAGCAGTCGATCGTTTCGCCAGCTGAGGCTTGCGAGAGATCGCCGATTTCTGTGATCCGGCCGGCGCGAATGCCGATGTCGCGCATGCCGATGCCGTCTTGGTTGACGACGGTTCCGTTTCTGAGGACGGTGTCGAAAGTCATGGGGCGTGGGTCCTATGCGAGTGGCCGGAAGACCTCATATCGGTCTTTCCACTTATTCGCTAGATTGCCCCTCTCCGTCTTCCAGTAGGGAAGACGGCGCCGCTCGCGCTTCGGCGAGACCGACCATCGATCCGGAACGCGGCCTCGAAAGGCCGGTCGTCTCGACAAGCTCTCTTCCCATTCTCGGGAAAAGCTGGAGAGGGGTGGCGGCCCGCCCTCCTGGCGGTACATGCGGTGTTGCCTCCGGCGCGCCCCCGAAAGAGGTGCGCCGGAGGTATTAGTATTACTTGTAAGCGGCGGCGATGCCAAGGAAATCGGTGGCCTTCAGCGAGGCGCCGCCAACCAGCGCGCCGTTGACGTCCTCGACGGCCATCAGCTCGGCGGCGTTCGACGGCTTCACCGAGCCACCGTAGAGGATGCGGATGCCGTTGGCATCGGCGCCGAAGCGCTTGACCAGTTCCTTGCGGATGAAGTTGTGCACTTCCTTGACGTCGGCGGCGGTCGGCGTCAGGCCGGTACCGATGGCCCACACCGGCTCGTAGGCAACCACTGTGTTGGCAGCGGTCGTGCCCTCCGGCAGCGAGCCGGCAACCTGGGTGCCGACGACCTCGAGCGTCTTGCCACCGGTGCGCTCGGCGTGGGTCTCACCGACGCAGACGATGGCGACAAGGCTGGCGCGCCAAGCGGCTTCGGTCTTCGCCTTGACGATGGCGTCGGTCTCGGCGTGGTCGGTGCGGCGCTCGGAATGGCCGACGATGACGTAGGTGGCGCCGGCGTCCTTCAGCATCTCCGCCGAAGTGTCGCCCGTGTGGGCGCCCGAAACCTTGGCATGGCAATCCTGGCCACCAACCGGAAGCAGGCCCTTCGCGGCGAGGGTGGCGACGAGCGTGAAGGGCGGGCAGATGGCCAGCTCGGCCTTGGCCTTGAGTGCGGCGTCATAGCCGGCGGCAATGGCTTCGAATTCGGCGACGGAGGCCTTGAGGCCGTTCATTTTCCAGTTTCCGGCAACCAGCGGCTTGACCGACATGCTCTCGTTCCTTCGATGTGCGTTGCGTGGGCGTGGACCATTCCGAACCGGGCCCGGCGTGAATCCTCGGAGCGGCCTGGAAGATGATCTTGTAGGCGAAAACCCGCAAGCGCATTTATATCCGCAAGGTGCAAAAGGCTAGCAAGGGCTATTGACTACGACGGCGTCAACGCCGCTCTCAGGCAGCCGGGGTGCTGCAGATGCGACTGTTCCCGGACGTCAGCCGGTCGTCGCGCCCTGATCCTCTCAACGGTCGCCACGCACCACTTTCGTGGTGTTGGCGTCGATGGGCCATGTAGGCGACAGGATCCATATCAAGCATTGTTCTGAGCCGGATTCCGGCGCTTTGTCAGGCAAAACCGGTGCTTGCGGCGTGAGGCCGTGGCCCCTATGATCCCGCGCGCCGAAGCGGTCCCTGCGAGACCGGTGGCGTGACTGGGATGGATGGGCGCGCGCGCCCCCGAGACGGACGACATAATGCTTGATTCAATGCGCCGCGGGGCGAATACGCTTCCCGCGAAGATCTTTCTGGGCCTCCTGACGCTGTCCTTCATCGGCTGGGGTGTCGGCTCCCGGCTTGGAGCCTCCCACACCGATACGCTCGCCACGGTCGGCGATACCAAGGTCACGCTCGGCGAATTCCAGCTCGCCTACCAGCGGCAATCGCAGACGCTGGCCCGTCAGCTCGGTCAGGCGATGACGCCCGACATGGCGCGCGCCATCGGCCTGCCGCAGAAGATTCTCGGATCCCTGATGGCGGATGCCACCGTGGCCGATGTGGCCACGACCACCAGCCTCGGTGTTTCCGACGAGCGACTGGCCCAAGGCATTGCCGACGACCCGCAGCTGAGGCCGCCGGGGGCTCCGAGCTTCAATCGCGCCTATTTCACCGAGCTTCTCAACCAGAGCGGTTTCAGCGAGGCCATGTTCATCGCCCAGCGGCGGACCGGGGAACTGCGGTGGCAGCTGTCGTCGGGTCTCGTCGGTGGCATGACCGTACCCAAGACCTTGGTTAGCGCTCTCTATCGCTATCAAAACGAGGCGCGCGACATTCGCTATCTGACGTTGGCCCGCGCCCAGGTGGAGCCGATCGAGAAGCCGGCCGACGACGTTCTTGCCAAGTGGTACGAAGAGAACAAGGCCAAGTTCCGGGCGCCGGAGTTTCGCACCATCGAGACGCTCGCCGTGACGCCTGACGCCATCGCCGATCCTTCTGCCGTCACCGACGAGAGCGTGGCGCGCGAGTATGAGCGCACCAAGGATCAGTATGGTGCGCCCGAACAGCGCCGCATCCAGCAACTGTTCTACGCGACCCCCGAAGAGGCGGCCGCTGCCAACGAGAAGCTCAAGGGTGGCGTTAGCTTCGACCAGCTCATTGCGGATGCGGGCTCGAAGCCAGAGGATGTCGACCTCGGCTTGCTTTCTCGCGACAAGGTGCTCGATCCCGCCGTGGCCGAGGCGGCTTTCGGTCTGTCCCTCAACGTCCCGAGCGAGCCGATCAAGTCGTCCTTCGGTACCGTCTTGCTCCGCGTTACCGAGATCGAACCGGCACACACCAGAGCGCTTGCCGAAGTGGCGCCGGACATCCGCAAGGCGCTTGCCGCCAAGGCAGCCGAACGTTCCGTGCTCGAAATGCACGACGAGATCGAAGACGCTCTGGCGGGTGGCGCGACGCTGCAGGAAGTGGCGAACAGGTTCAAGCTGAAGGTCGTCACCGCCGAGGTGGATCCCGAAGGCAACGGTACGGACAGCCAGCCGGTGGCTGGCCTGCCCGATCAGGCAGATCTTCTGAAGGCTGCCTTTGCCGCTGACGAGGGAAGCGAAAACGATCCCTTGTCCGTCAGCCACGGCTTTATCTGGTACAACGTCGTCAAGGTTGTGCCCGGCCGTGATCGCGCGCTCGACGAGGTGAAAGATCAGGCGGTCGTTGCATGGACCGACGATGAGGCTCAGATTCGGCTGACGGCCAAAGCCGACGAAATGGCAAAGGCGCTCAAGGCCGGAACGTCGATCGATGACCTTGCCAAGTCCGCTATGGTGGAAGTCGAAACCGCCTCCGGCGTGACGCGCAAGGCCGGAGACGCCGACTTGGGGCAGGAGGGGGTAATTGCCGCCTTTGCTGGCCCCAAGGGACACGTTGCCGCGATTCCGGGCCTTGATGGTACGCGCGTCGTGCTGACCGTGGCCAATGTCGTCAATCCGCCGATGCCGGAAGGAGCGGGCGACTCTGTCATCATTGCCGATCAGGCGGCGTCGGAGGTGGCGAACGACCTTTATGCCCAGTATCTCGGCGCTGCGCAGGAAGAGTTGGGCACCACCATCAACCAATCGTTGCTCAACGCGGTGATCGGAACCAGTAACGCCAACTGACGTGGAAGCCGACCGTAGGTCGCAGTTACGCATTCCACGTTTCGGCTTTGCGTGGCAATCTGTCGGAGATTGCACAAGCGAGGGTGACAACGAGCGATGGCCGATTTCAAGACCTTGATTGCCAAGGTGGCTTCGGGAGCCAGCTTGAGCCGGGAGGAGGCGACTTCGGCCTTCGACATCATGATGACCGGCGAGGCGACTCCGTCGCAGATCGGCGGTTTCCTGATGGCGTTGCGCGTTCGCGGCGAGACCGTCGAGGAAATCGCCGGCGCCGTGTCGTCCATGCGTTCGCGCATGTTGAGGGTCGAGGCGCCCGTGGGCGCGGTCGACATCGTCGGCACGGGCGGCGATGCCTCCGGCAGCCTCAATATCTCCACCGCCTCGGCCCTGGTGGCGGCTGGTGCCGGCTTGTCGGTCGCCAAGCACGGAAACCGGGCGCTTTCATCGAAATCGGGCGCCGCCGATGTGCTGATGGCGCTCGGTGTGAAGATCGATATCGGACCGGAGATCATTGCCGCCTGCATTCGCGAGGCTGGGGTCGGCTTCATGTTCGCGCCGGTGCATCACTCGGCGATGAAACATGTCGGTCCGAGCCGCGTCGAGCTCGGTACGCGAACCATTTTCAACATTCTTGGTCCCTTGTCCAACCCGGCTGGTGTGCGTCGGCAGTTGGTCGGCGTCTTCGCGCGCCAGTGGTTGCTGCCGGTGGCGGAGACTTTGGCCGCGCTCGGGTCCGAGTCGGTGTGGGTGGTGCATGGCTCGGACGGTCTCGATGAGATGACGCTGTCGGGCCCTACCTATGTCGCCGAACTCAGAAACGGGGCGGTTCGCAGCTTCGAAGTGACGCCGGACGACGTCGGATTGCCGCAGCATTCTCCCGAGGCCGTGCGAGGCGGCTCCGCCGAGGACAATGCCAAGGCTCTTCGGGCGCTGCTCGAAGGCGTCCCCGGCGCCTATCGTGATACGGTTCTGCTCAACGTTGCCGCCGCCCTCGTGATCGCCGATCGGGTGCCGACGCTGAAGGACGGCGTCACGCTTGCCGCCGACGCCATCGACAGCGGTCGCGCTCGCGCCGCGCTCGATCGGCTGATCGCCCGTTCCAATGCCTGAGGGAGGTTTCGTGGCCGATATTCTTGCCCGCATCGAGGCCTACAAACGGCAAGAGATCGCTGCCGCTGAAGCGGCCATTTCGCTCGCCGAGATCAAGGCGGTGGCCGCCGATCAGGCGCCGCCGCGAGGGTTTCGGGCGGCCATCGAGAGGAAGCATGCCGAAGGTCGCCATGCCCTGATCGCCGAGATCAAGAAGGCAAGCCCTTCCAAGGGATTGATCCGCGCGGACTTCGATCCGCCAGCATTGGCCCGTGCCTACGAAGAGGGAGGGGTGGCCTGCCTTTCGGTGCTGACGGACGGACCTTCGTTCCAGGGGCATCCGGACTACCTGAAAGCCGCGCGCGCGGCGGTGACGTTGCCGGCGCTTCGAAAAGACTTTCTGTTCTCGCCCTATCAGGTCTACGAGGCGCGCGCTTGGGGCGCGGACTGCATCCTGATCATTCTGGCTGCCGTCGATGACGACACCGCGAAGGTGCTGGAGGACACCGCCTTCGAGCTCGGGATGGATGTGCTTCTCGAAGTCCACGACGCGGCCGAGCTCGATAGGGCGCTGAGGCTGAAGTCACCGCTGCTTGGCGTCAACAATCGAAACTTGCGCACATTTGAAACGCGGCTCGAAACCACGGAAGAACTGGCCAGGAGCGTGCCTTCCGACCGCATTCTGGTCGCGGAGTCCGGTCTGTTCGTGCCGGCCGATCTCGCGCGCCTTGCGCGCGTGGGTGCCCACACCTTCCTGATCGGCGAGAGCCTGATGCGCCAGGACGACGTGGCAGCCGCGACACGGACGCTGCTCGCCTGAACGGGTCAAGCAAGGCGGCGCAAGTTTTTGGCAAGGAGACTGGAGTCCGCCCAGGCAAGCCGGACGGACTCCAAAGAGACGCGAAGCGTCAGGCCGACAGCACCATGTGCGGGCGGCCGTTCGACGTTTTCGAAGGGCTGATGCCCTCCTCGTCGATGGTGGCGGTCACGCGTTTGCGGAACGCCGAGAAGCTGTCGAAATCGACCACATCCACCGGCTCGTCGAAATCGACGGTGATGGTGTAGTAACCCGGCACCGAGGTGGCCGCCTTGAGCGCCAGAACGGTACCTTCGAAAGCCTTGCCGAGATAGGTCCCCTTGACGCGGTCGCCGGGATTCCAGGAACGCGCGGGCGGCTCGTTGCCGGCCTTGGCGTAGAGCGTGTTCCAGTCGGCGAAGCCGTACTGCTTGGCGACCAGCTCAAGGGACTTCGAGTGGCTGACGTCGCTGCCGGTCTCGGCGAGCGAGTTTCTGAGACGACGAGCTTGAGCCTTCAGCTCGTCAAGTGATGGCAGTCGGGACGACATGACCGTTCTCCTGAGGGCATCGGACATGACCGCAAGCAGGGTGCCCGCATTGCCAAGAGGTCTCGATGCCAGAAAACGGAAGCGATCGACGGGAACTTCACCAAGGCTTGCGCCGGCGGGCGGCTGGGGTCCCTCACCCATGGCCGGTCATCTAGGCGTGACGCCCAGTGTTGTCAAGATAACCTCGCTGAAATGCCAAAAGGCCGGGCTTTTGGCCCGGCCTCTGCAACATAGGTAGAGTGGTCGTCAGTCCTTGACGACGGAAATGTCTGGCGCGTCCACCGCCTTCATGCCGACGGTGTGGTAGCCGCTGTCGACATGGAGAACCTCGCCGGTGACGGCGCGTCCCAGATCGGAGAGAAGATAGAGCGAGCTGTCGCCCACTTCCTCGATGGTCACGGTGCGACGCAGCGGCGCGTTGTACTCGTTCCACTTCAGAATGTAGCGGAAGTCGCCGATGCCGGAGGCAGCCAGCGTCTTGATCGGTCCGGCCGAAACGGCATTGACGCGGATGTTCTGCGGGCCAAGATCGACGGCGAGATACTTCACCGACGCTTCGAGAGCGGCCTTGGCGACACCCATCACGTTATAGTTGGGCATGACCTTCTCGGCGCCGTAGTAGGTCAACGTCAGCATCGAACCACCGTCGGACATCAGCTTCTCGGCGCGCCGGGCGACGGCCGTGAAGGAGTAGACCGAAATCAGCATGGTCTTCTGAAAATTGGCTTCGCTGGTGTCGACATAGCGACCGGTCAGCTCGTCCTTGTCGGAGAAGCCGATGGCATGCACCAGGAAATCGATCTTGCCCCACTTCTCGGCGAGCGTCGCGAAGACGGCGTCGATGGTTTCCGCGTCTGCCACGTCGCAGTTGCCAACCACCATGGCGCCGAGCTCGGCGGCCAGAGGTTCGACGCGCTTTCTCAGCGCATCGCCCTGATAGGTCAACGCGATCTCTGCACCGGCGGCGTGAAGCGACTTGGCAATTCCCCAGGCGATGGAACGGTTGTTGGCCAATCCCATGATCAGGCCACGCTTGCCCGCCATCAGACCCACAGCACCTGCCATTTTGTAACCCCGCCTAATCAAATCCGGATGTCGTGCTCGTATGACACAAGGATTATGACAATAGCAAGTCGCGGTGGAGGCCCACCGGTACACGCTTCGTGACCGGCGCCGACCCTCGACGACAAGCGTTCACGGCTGTAGGTTCCGCCGCATGAAAAACCCGTCGACGTCCGATCTCGTTTCCCGTTTCTCCGCCCTCGTCGGGCCGGGTCAAGCCCTCGTGGAAGACGCCGAAAAGGCACGCTATCTCGTCGAGTGGCGCGACCTCTTCCGGGGCGAGACTCCATTGGTCCTGAGGCCCGCCGATACGAGGGAGGTGGCCGCCATCCTGCGCCTCGCTCATGAAACGAAGACGGCGATCGTACCGCAAGGTGGCAACACCGGTCTCGTCGCGGGACAGATCCCCGTGCCTGGGCGACAGGAGATCGTCGTTTCTTTGGAACGACTTGACAAGGTTCGCTCGATCGACCCGCTTGGCAACAGCATGGTCGTCGAGGCCGGCATGCCGCTCGCCTCGGCGCACGCCGCAGCGGCGGCGGCGGGGCGTGTCTTTCCGCTGACGCTTGCCTCTCTCGGCTCGTGCCAGATCGGCGGAAACGTTTCCACCAATGCGGGCGGAACTGCCGTGCTTGCTTATGGCAACGCGAGGAACCTTGTGCTCGGCCTCGAGGTTGTGCTCGCCGACGGGCGCATCTGGAACGGTCTCCGACGGCTTGGCAAGGACAATGCCGGTTATGATCTGAAACAATTGTTTATCGGCTCCGAGGGCACGCTGGGCGTCATTACGGCCGCCGCGCTCAAGCTTCATCACCCCCCGCGAGGGCGAGCCGTTGCCTTTGCGTCGGTCGCCTCCCCCAAGGCGGCGCTCGACTTGTTCTCCCGCGCTCAGGGGGCGGCTGGCTTTGGTCTTGCTGGCTTCGAGTTGATGTCGGGACTCGCCATGGAGTTCGCCCTGCGCCATCTGCCCGGTGCCCGGCTGCCGACCGCCGCCGCACCCTGGTATGTACTGATCGAGGTCAGTTCCAGCCTTTCCGACACCGAAGCCGAGACCGTCGCTCTCGATGTCCTGACCGGTGCGATGGAGGCCGGGGAAGTGCTTGAGTCGACCCTTGCGCAGTCATTGTCGCAAGCCGAGGATTTCTGGCGCCTTCGCCATGGCATGAGCGAGGTCCAGAAACGTGAGGGGGGCTCCATCAAGCACGACGTCTCCGTGCCGATCGGTGACCTGCCGGCCTTTCTCGACGAGGCAATGACCGCCGTTGAGGCGGCTTTTCCCGGCTGCCGCCCGGTACCTTTTGGCCATATGGGCGACGGCAACATCCACTTCAACGTCAGCCAACCGGAAGGGGGCGACCGTCAGGCCTTCCTCTCGCGTTGGGACGAGATGAACATGGTCGTGCACGACGTCGTGCGCAAATACGACGGCTCGGTGGCCGCCGAGCATGGCGTCGGTCGACTCAAGGTCGATCTCCTGGCCGAGGTTAAGCCGCCGCTCGACCTGGAACTGATGGCTCGCCTGAAGGATGCTCTCGATCCCCAGGGCATCCTTAACCCCGGCAGGGTCATTCGCCAGCCATGAACATCAGCCAGCGCCCGTCGGAAGCTATCTCGAGGCGGTAGAACTCGTAGGAGCCGACGGCCCGCATCTCCTCGAAGTCTCCGGCGGTCAGCACGCGATAGACCTCGACAAGCTGCCGCCGGTCGAGGCTGCCCGGGGGCAACTCGGCAAAATAAGGCCAGACATAGCGGGCCTGTGCGCCGTCGCCCTTCACCACCCAGCCGGCGTCGAGCACGTCAAGCAGAATGGCTAGAACTTCAAGACCGGCGGTGTCGCCGGACGCTGCTTTCAGGATGTCGATCGGATCTCCGTCTCCGGTCGGCGAAAGCACTGGCGGCGGGGTGGAAAGGCCGATGACGGCCCGCATCCGTGCTTCGTCACCGGAACGTGCGGCGACGATGATTCTTTCGCGCATGGCGGCGACGGCGGGAGGGAGCGTCGAAAGATCGTAATGAACCTGCGGAACGGGTCTGGTCGAGCTTCCTGTCGGCGGCACGGCGCCCGACTCTGGCAGTGCGTTCAGTTCGTTGCCGCCCGGGATGCTGAAGCCAAAGCCGCCGCCACCCGTCGTCCGGTCCGTTTCGGGGGGCGATTGAAGCCCAAAAGCAAACGCCATCGGCACGGCATGCAACAGTAAGCCCGCCGCGATCACCGCGGCGAACAAATGCGCTCCGATGGAAACTCGCATGTTTTCCCCCGACCTCGCGCGGCGGCCCGTCCCGTCTTACTGAAGGGTGCGCAATAGCGTGTAGCCGCCCGAGGAGATCTTCTCCGGCAGTTCGGAGACGAGCCGTGCAACGCTCTCTTCGCCGAAGCACTCGACGAGCGTCGTCAGAGCAGCGAACAGAGCCGCATGGGCAACGGCGTCGACCGGGATGCCGTCGTCGTCGGCATCGTCGAAGGCGCGCTCCATATGGCTCATGGCGCGATGTTTGAAGTTGTCGCTTACCGTGGCCTCAACCGGCTCAAGCAGCTCGTCCCGCATATCCGACATCAGCCCCATCCGCACCTTTTCGGGAGCAGCTCACGACACGAAGGTCGCTTGCCGATCCGCATCCTCGACGGGGGGCACAGTACCATCCTTCGTCCAGGACGCAACGCCAACCGTTAAAAAGCGTTAACGACTTTGAAGAACCGCGGTTAACTGATCGCTAACCATCAGGGGATTGCGGGCGTCGTCGAATCGCTGGCGCGGCCGAAGCGCTGATCGAGTCGGTCGGAGAGCTGTGCGCCCTCCGCAAAATAGCGCTGAAGGACGCTGCGGGCCGAGGAGGTGCAGGCTCGATGGGCTACGGCGAAGGTTCTTTGCCCTCTGTTGAAAGCTTCGACATAAGGGCGACGCGTCGGTCCTTCGAGTCCCTGGGCATCAAGCAGAGCGGCCATTTTCGAGCGCCAGTCAGCGGTGACCGGTCCGCCGCACAAGCCGTCGAGATACGCCGCCGCGCCGAGCACCTCGGACAGCCGAAGCAGGTCGGCCTGATAGGGTGGGGGCGGAACAGCGTTCGCGGCAAAAAGCGGCGTCGCCGAGGAAAGCGTCACGAAAACAGCCAGAATCTTCAGCAAAAACGCCCCCTGTCGTGCCGAACCGTCCGACATTGTGGACCGTCTGCTTGGGCGGAGCAAGAATGTGTCAGCTTTCAGCGAGCGCTCTGGTCCGTTCGATGAACTCGGCGAGCTTTGGGGTCAAGCTCAGTCCACCGAGTTGGTCGGGCGGGACGAATCGGGCGGCAAGCGCGTCGGAGGCTGCCACGGGGTCGGCGTTGGCGGCCGCCGTCGCGGCGAAGACGATCAGAACGTAGTGGCGGAACGTGTCACCGTCACCGCCCGTTAGAATCACTTCGTGAACAAGCGGAACGCCAGCGAGCTTCACCCTGAGGCCGGTCTCCTCGAACACCTCGCGGCGGGCAGCGTCTTCCAGGCTCTCGCCCCACTCGAGATGGCCGCCGGGAAAGCTCCAGAGGCCACCGGACGGATCGCCGGAACGCTCCACCAGCAAAACGTCGCCGCCACGCCAGACACCAACGCTGACGCCGACGCGCGGTTGACGGGTGATGGAGCGAGAGGACACGTCGTCAGCCGAAAAGCGCGTCGACGGCCGACTGGGCGTCGCCGGTGTCCTCGGTGACCATGGACGCAACAGGGGCGCCGTTGATGAGTCCCATGGCATGGGCAAGCAACGGCTTGATGCGCATTTCCGAGAGGTCGCTCAGCGTTTCAATCGGCAGCGCGTCCATCGGCGCGTCGAGGATCATGCGCTGAAGGTCCGCCATGGTGGCATCGATTCTGGCGACCGTATCGTCAAAAGCCCGTCGGCGCTCGGGATCGGAGGCCTCGTAGGCGGCAATCGCGAGGTCGCGTTCCTTGAAATGCGATTGGCGGAAGTGGTCGACGTAGGAACAGGGCTGCCAGGCGACAACATCCGGCGCACAGTCCGGCATCATGGGCAACATGTCGATCAACATCACCACCTCATTGAAATGGTTCAGATAATCGGTGGCGAGCCATGTGTCGGGGTGGATGTTGGCAGCAACGAGGCGGTCCGGAGAAAAATCGGTCTCCGGTCTCACCAGTTCTTCGGTGCCTGCCGTGCCTCCCAATTTTTCCCCCAAGCAGAGAGTTTCACTTTCAGAAACATACAGCGGTCAAGGTTGCCAAATACCTTACGTCGGCGTCTGTTTCGAGCGCGCCACAGCCGATAAAGTTCTCTTCGGCAATTTCCTGGTATCTGGAGTCAGTGCATGTGCGGCCGATTTGTGCTCATCCAGTCGTTGAGGGCGATGCAGAACCTGTTCGGCTACAGTCTTCCCATTGGGTATGACGAGCGCGTTCTCGACATGAGCAACCGCTACAATATCGCACCGACTCAGCCGATCGCCGTCATTGATGCCGGCCTGGATGCAATCAGACATGCACGCCTGGTCCGGTGGGGCCTCATCCCCGCATGGACGAAAGAGGCCAAGACCCAGTCGCTCCTGTTCAACGCCCGCTCCGAGACAGCCGCCGACAAGCCGTCGTTTCGCACGGCGATGCGCCATCGCCGTTGCCTGGTTCCCGCCTCCGGATTCTACGAATGGAGGCGGATGGGGGCGGCCAAGATGCCCTACTACATTCGCCCACGTGACGGCTCGACGATGGCTTTTGTCGGCATCACTGAGACCTGGCTGGGGTCGGAGGGTAGCGAGATCGACACCGGCGCCATTCTCACCACGTCAGCCAACGGACTGATGGCCATGCTGCACGATCGCATGCCGGTCATCCTGGACCCCAGGGATTGGGATGAGTGGCTCGACTGCGGCAATCGTCGCCCTCGGGATGTCGCCCATCTGATGAGGCCGGCCGCCGACGACCTTCTGGAAGCGATCCCGGTCAGCGAACGGGCCAATAGCGTGGGCAATGACGACGAGGCTCTGATCGCACCGCTCGCCGAGCCGCTGACAGTCGATGCAAAGCCGGTCTCTGCGAAACCGACCTCCGATCCGGACGACGAACCGCCGGCGCAGGGCAGCTTGTTTTGACGCTTATCTTGCCGAGAAAAGGCGCGCCGTCTCATCGACGGCGTCCGGCGCGATGTCCACGGTCTCGCCGTTAATTTTTGCCTTGCCCTCAGCGATCAGGCGCAGAGCCAGCGGATAGAGGCGATGCTCTGCCGTCAACAGACGAGCGGCCAGACTGTCTGGCGTGTCGCCGGAAATCACTGGAACGGCCGCCTGTGCGACGATCGGCCCGACATCCATTTCGGCTCTGACGAAGTGCACCGTGCAGCCGGTGAGTTTGACGCCATCGGCCAGCGCTCGCTCGTGGGTGTGGAGCCCCTTGTAGGAGGGGAGGAGCGATGGATGGATGTTGATCAGGCGATTGTGCCAGCGCTCAATGAAGGCGGGCGACACGATGCGCATGAAGCCGGCGAGGCAGACGAAGTCCACCTCGTGGGCAAGCAGCGCGTCCGTCACCGCCGCCTCGAACTCGGCCTTGGTGGCATGGGCCTTGTGGTCGACCAATATGGCCGGGATCCCGCGTTCCCGTGCAAACTCAAGCCCTTTGGCATCGGGACGGTTGGAGAGAACGCAGCGGATCTCGGCGGGGAAAGCCGGATCGCTGGTCGCCTCCACCAACGCCGCCATGTTGGATCCGCGCCCTGAAATCAGAATGCCAACCTTGAGCTTGTCCATCACGCAGTCCCTACTCGCCCTTCAAAGCTCCAGCGCGCCCTCGAACAGCGTGCGCGGCCCTTCGGGATCGGCGACCATCTCGCCAAAGCGAACGACGGATTCGCCGGAAGCGGAGAGAGCTGCGACCACGCGGTCGGCATCTTCGGGCGCGACGACGGCGATCATGCCGATGCCGCAGTTGAAGGTGCGCACCAGTTCTGCCTGATCAAGGCCGCCGACCTTTGCCAGCCAGCCGAACACCTTCGGCATTTCGACCGCCGAGAGATCGATGCGCGCCGACAGGCCGGGCGGCAGCACGCGCGGAATGTTGTCCACGAAGCCACCGCCAGTGATATGCGCGAGAGCCTTGATGGCGCCCGTTTCCTTCTGGGCGGCAAGAACCGACTTCACATAGATGCGGGTCGGCACCGTCAGCGCGGCACCCAGGGTTTCGCCGTCCGAGAACGGCGACGGGTCGGCATAGGAAAGCTCGGACCGCTCGACGATCTTGCGGACCAGCGAGAAGCCGTTGGAATGAACGCCCGACGAGCCGATGCCCAGAATGACGTCCCCGGCGCGAACCGTGTCGCGGGGCAGAATGCTGTCGCGCTCGACGGCGCCGACGGCAAAGCCGGCGAGGTCGTAATCGCCGTCCTTGTACATGCCCGGCATTTCCGCCGTTTCGCCACCGATCAAGGCGCAGCCCGCCATCTTGCAGCCCTCGGCAATGCCGGCCACCACTTCGGCGGCGGTATCGACGGAGAGGCGGCCGGTCGCGAAATAATCGAGGAAGAACAAGGGCTCGGCGCCCTGGACCACCAGATCGTTGACGCTCATGGCCACCAGATCGATGCCGACGAAGCCGTGGATGCCCGCCTCGATGGCCACGGCGAGCTTGGTGCCGACGCCGTCGTTGGCCGCCACCAGAACCGGATCGCGGAACTTGCAGGCCGCGAGATCGAACAGGCCGCCGAAGCCGCCGATGTCGGCATCGGCGCCGATCCGCCGGGTTGCCTTGACCAGTGGCTTGATGCGGTCGACGAGGGCATTTCCGGCGTCGATGTCGACACCGGCGTCGCGATAGGTGAGCCCGTTCTTGCCGTTCATGGAGTCTCGAGCCTCCGCTGGGTTGGATATTCGGCAAGAAGCCGAAACGACGGCAAATAACAAGTCCAAACTGCGCCTTTCCTGCCTCGCGTGATGCGAAAACTGCAAGCTTGGCCGGAGGTCGCTCTTGGAAAGACTGGTCACGATGATCAAATGACCAATGCCACCACCGGTTCGGCACGGCCGGTTTGGGATCGAAACGAACGCGACCTTTTGCCGGGAACGCTCTTGACCATACCCAATCTCATTACGCTGGCTCGTCTCATTGCCGTTCCCGTCGTGATCCTGCTGCTGCTCGACGGGGATTTCGGTTGGGCTTTCGCCATGTTCGTGGCTGCGGGCATTTCCGATGGCGTCGATGGAGCCATTGCCCGCCACGTCCCCGGCCAGGCGAGCGAACTTGGTCGTCTGCTCGATCCCGTCGCCGACAAGGCTCTGCTCGTCTCCATTTTCGTGGTGCTGGCGGCGATCGGCCGTGCGCCCATGTGGCTGACGGTGCTGGTCGTGAGCCGTGACGTGCTGATCGTCGGCGGCGTCATCCTGTCCTGGCTGGCGTCGAAGCCGATACCGATCGTGCCGCTCCTCATTTCCAAGGCCAACACGGTGGCGCAGATTCTCTATGTCATCCTGTTGCTCGGCGGCCTTGGCCTGGCATGGCGGTTGGAGTGGCTTGTGGATATCATGGGCTGGATGGTCGCGGCCTTGACCCTCGTCTCTGCCGCCGCCTACGTCAGAGGCTGGCTTGCATTCATGCAAGGTGAGGGTGGCGCGTGAAGCTCGGGAACACGATACTCTTCTGGACGGGAGCGGCACTGGTTTTCGGCCTGCTGCTTTATGTCTTCTCTTCCATCCTGCTGCCGTTCGTCGCCGGCATGGCATTGGCCTATCTGCTCGACCCGGTCGCCGACCGTCTGGAGCGGCTTGGCCTGTCGCGAACGCTAGCCACCGCGCTGATCCTCGTCCTATTCGTGCTGCTGGCGCTTTTGGCGCTGATGATCATCGTGCCTGTGCTGGGGAACCAGCTTCAGGGACTGATCGCCAACATGCCGGCCTATCTCGACGCCGCCCAGCGCTGGTTGAGTCATGAAGCGGGCACGCGCCTGTTCCGGGCCTTGCGCATCTCGGCGACCGACATCCGCGGCTCGCTTGGCGCGCTGTTCAGCAACGGTTCCGCCATCATGACGACTCTGCTGTCATCGGTCTGGAACGGCGGTCAGACGTTGATCTCCGTCGTCTCGCTCCTCGTCGTCACGCCGGTCGTCGCCTTCTACATGTTGCTCGACTGGGATCGGATGGTCGCGACCGTCGATGACAATCTGCCGCGCCATCATCGCGAGACTATCCGGGCACTGGCTCGGGAAATGAACGCCGGTGTGGCCGGCTTTGTGAGGGGGCAGGTATCGGTATCGGCTCTGCTCGGCCTTTTCTATGCCGTTTCCCTATCTCTGGCTGGCCTGTCCTTCGGCCTGCTGATCGGCCTTGTGGCCGGCCTCATCAGCTTCATTCCCTATTTGGGGTCGATCGTCGGCGGCGGCCTCGCCATCGGCGTGGCTCTCTATCAGTTCTGGCCCGACTGGACATGGATCGCCGTCATTGCCGGCATCTTCGGAATCGGCCAGTTCATCGAGGGCAACATTCTCCAGCCCAAGCTGATTGGCTCGTCGGTCGGGCTGCATCCTGTCTGGCTGATGTTCGCCCTGTTTGCCTTCGGCACGCTGTTCGGCTTCGTCGGTTTGCTGATTGCGGTGCCGGCCGCCGCCTCGGTGGCCGTGCTGGTCCGCTTCGCCTTTTCCAAATATCGAGAAAGTCCCTTCTACAGTCTCGATCAGGGTAGCCCATCCGACACCGCGAACGGCGATACCGCCAATCCAGCCAAGGACGTCGCCCCATGAGTCGCATGAAACCGCGCCAGTTGCCGCTTGCCATGCCGCATCAGGCTGCGATGAGCCGCGAGGACTTCGTGGAAGGCGAAGGCAACCGCGAGGCGACCGCCTTCATCGACGCATGGCCCGATTGGCCTGCCTCGGTGGTGCTGCTGATCGGTCCGAACGGATCGGGCAAGACGCACCTCGTCAACATCTGGGCGACCAAAAGTCGCGCCTCGGTCGTCGACGCCGCCGATCTGGCATCGGCCGATCCCACGGCGCTCGTCAGCACCGGCGCCGTCGCGGTGGAAGACGCCGACGATCCTGCCCTCGACGAGAATGCATTGTTCCACCTCCTCAATGCAGCCCGAGGGCGCGGTGCGTCCGTTCTGATCACCGCCCATGCCGTGCCATCGGTCTGGGGCGTGACGCTGCCCGACCTTCTCTCGCGCCTTCGCGCGGCCCAGCCGGCATTCCTTGGTCCGCCCGATGACGCGCTTCTCGAGAAGGTGATCGTGAAGCTTCTCGCGGATCGCCAGCTCGCCATCGACGCGGGCGTGCTCGACTACATTCTGTTGCGCATGGAGCGATCCTGCGCCGCGGCCTGCGCGCTGGTCGATGCCCTCGATCGCGAGTCGCTGGCGCGCGGTCGCCGCATCACCCGGGCGATTGCCGCCGAAGTGCTGGCGCCGGAGGGCGAGGCCTGATCTCGAAAGGCGCCGTCACGAAAGCGTCATGGCGATCGCCGGAAGCCGTAGACAAACTGTCACATTGCTGGTGCATGGATCTGGACCGTGGGCTAGACTGACCGTTGCCGGCCGGTTCTGCCTGGAGCCGGGGTGAAGCCCCGCGAGCGTGAGGTCGTGGAGATGAGCGAGACGGAAGCCGCCGTGAGCGAGACGATAGAGGCCGAGGCCGGGTCTGTTCCGGCGATGACCATGGAATCGCCCGAGCGGTTCGTGAATCGCGAGATCTCCTGGTTGGGATTCAACCGGCGTGTTCTGGAGGAGTCGGAAAATCCGAGCCATCCGCTCCTCGAACGACTGCGCTTTCTGTCGATATCGGCCAGCAATCTCGACGAATTTTTCATGGTGCGTTTTGCCGGCATCAAGGGGCAGGTGCGCGAGCGCGTCACCACCCGGTCCGACGACGGTCTGACGCCGTCCGAGCAGATGGCGGTGATTTCCGAGGCTGCCGCCCATCTTGCCGACGCCCAGCAGGCCCGCTGGCGCAATCTGCGCACCGAGATCGAGAAGGCCGGAATCCTCCTCGTCGAACCGGACAAGCTGAAGGGCGGTGACGAAGTCTGGCTCGAAGACTACTTCCTGTCATCCGTATTCCCCGTGCTGACGCCGCTTGCGGTCGATCCCGCCCATCCATTCCCTTTCATTCCGAACCTCGGCTTTTCGATCGTCCTCGACCTTGTCAGGGTGCGCGGCAACGAGAGCATGGTGGCGCTGATCCGAATGGCGGCCAAGATTGATCGCTTCGTTCGCCTGCCCGACGACAGCGCTTATCCGGGGGTGACTCGTTTCATCCTGATCGAACAGGTCGTGACGATGTTCATCGGTCGCCTGTTCCCCGGCTACACGGTGCGCGGGCAGGGGAGTTTCCGCATCCTGCGCGACAGCGATCTTGAAGTGGAAGAAGAAGCCGAGGATCTGGTCCGCCTGTTCGAGAGTGCTCTGAAGCGCCGGCGCAAGGGGCTCGTCATCCGCGCCGAGTTCGAGCGCTCGACGCCGGTTGCGTTGCGCCAACTGGTCACCGAGTCGGTCGGTTGCATGCCGGATGAGGTTCAGCTCCTCGACGAGTTGCTCGCCCTCAACGATCTCAGCCAGCTCGTCAGCCTCGATCGGCCCGATCTCAAGTTCGAACCCTATGCGCCTCGTTATCCCGAGCGCATCCGCGAACATGCCGGCGATGCCTTCGCCGCCATTCGCCAGAAGGACCTGATCGTCCATCACCCCTACGAGTCCTTCGACGTGGTGGTGCAGTTCCTGCGGCAGGCGGCGGCCGATCCCGAAGTGGTCGCCATCAAGCAGACGCTCTATCGAACGTCCAACGACAGCCCCATCGTTCGTGCGCTGATCGAGGCGGCCGATGCCGGAAAGTCGGTGACGGCGCTGGTCGAACTGAAGGCGCGCTTCGACGAGGAAGCCAACATCCGATGGGCGCGCGACCTCGAGCGCGCCGGTGTTCAGGTGGTGTTCGGCTTCTTCGAGCTGAAGACGCACGCCAAGATGTCGCTCGTGGTGCGCCGCGAGGGCCAGCAACTCACGTCCTATTGCCACCTCGGTACGGGCAACTATCATCCGATCACCGCGAAGATCTACACCGACCTCAGCTATTTCACGGCCAACAAGACCATCGCCCAGGACGTGGCGCGCATCTTCAATTTCATTACCGGCTACGCCGAGCCTCAGTCGCTCAACGCGCTGGCCATGAGCCCGCTGACGCTGAGAAAGACCATCATCGACTGCATCGGCCGGGAGATCGAGCACGCACGGGCCGGACGCCCTAGCCAGATCTGGATGAAGATGAACTCGCTGGTCGATGCCGACATCATCGATGCCCTCTACGAGGCGAGCCAGGCCGGCGTATCGATTGACCTGGTGGTGCGCGGCATTTGTTGCCTGAGGCCGCAGATTCCGGGGTTCTCCGACAATATTCGCGTCAAGTCGATCGTCGGACGCTTCCTCGAGCACAGTCGTATTTTCTGCTTCGGCAACGGTCAGCCATTGCCCAACTCGCGCGCCACGGTTTACATCGGTTCTGCCGACATGATGCCGCGCAATCTCGACCGCCGTGTCGAGGTGCTGGTGCCCCTAACCACGGAGACCGTGCACGCCCAAGCCGTCGACCAGATCATGGTGGCCAATCTCCGCGACAACCAGCAGAGCTGGCGCCTGTTGCCTGACGGTGGCCACGAACGCATTGTGCCGATGGCAGGCGAGGAGCCTTTCAACGCGCACCGCTACTTCATGACCCATCCATCTCTATCGGGACGTGGACACTCGCTTGAAAAAGACGCACCCAAGTCTATTGCCGGACGGAACGAAAAGCACCTGCCGGTGTGAAGCCCCTGGGCGCTTGCCCGGCTATGGTCCAGTGTCGGTCATCGACATCGGCTCCAACTCCGTCCGCCTCGTCGTCTATGAGCGCCTCTCGCGGGCGCCGACTATGTTGTTCAATGAAAAGGTGCTGGCGGGCCTCGGCAAGGGGCTTGCCGCGACCGGTCGAATGAACGACCAGTCGGTGGATCAGGCGCTTGCCGCCATCCGCCGGTTCAAGCTCCTGGCCGAGCAGAGCGGATCGGTTGAAACCTACATCCTCGCCACGGCCGCCGCCCGCGACGCCGCCAACGGTCCGGAGTTCCTGGCGGCCGTGGAGCGAATCTGCGGCGTGGAGGTTCACTTGCTGTCCGGCGCTGACGAGGCGCGTCTGTCGGCGCTCGGCGTCATGTCGGGCATGAATCATCCGGAGGGCATCGTCGGCGACCTCGGCGGCGGCAGCCTGGAGCTCATCCGCATCGAGAATGGTGGGGTCGGCACAGGTCGCACCTATCCCCTCGGAGGCATTCGCCTGATGGAAGCCTCCGAGGGGTCCATTCGCAAGGCCGAGAAAATCGTTGCCGATGCGTTGGAGCCGGCCATTGTGCAGATGCCCTGCACCGGGCTCCCCTTCTATGCCGTGGGCGGCACCTGGCGGTCGCTCGCACTGTTGCACATGTATGAAACCGGCTATCCGCTGCATGTGATGCACGATTACTCGATCCGGGCCGAAGAAGCGCTGGAGTTTGCCCGGGTCGTCGCTCGTCGCGATCCCGACAGCATCGATCAGATCGATGTGGTCTCGCGCTCTCGTCGTGGGTTGCTGCCCTATGGCGCCCTGGTGCTCGAACAGGTGATCCGCGCGATCCGTCCGTCGCATGTGGTGATTTCCGCTCTGGGCGTCCGTGAAGGGTATCTCTACGAGCGTCTCTCGGACGAAGAACGTGTCAAGGACCCGCTTATCGAAGCGGCTTCGGAACTCAACTGGGTTCGCTCCCGGTCGCCTCGCCATGCAAAGGAGCTCGTCTCTTGGTCCGAGTCCGCCTTTGCGCTGCTCGGCATTGAGGAAACCGAGGACGAGAAGCGCCTTCGTGCCGCGGCCTGTCTTGTCTCGGACATCGGTTGGCGCGCCCATCCCGATTATCGCGGCGAGCAAAGCCTAGGCATTCTCTCCAACGCCGCCTTTGTCGGTATCGATCATCCGGGGCGTGCCTATCTGGCGCTCGCGGTCTTCTACCGGCACGTCGGCCTGGTAGACGACGCCGTGTCGCCGCGCATCCGCGAACTGGCGTCCACTCGCCTCAAGGAGCGCGCGCGGACGCTGGGCGCCGTGCTGCGCGTCGCCTATCTGGTCAGCGCCTCGATGCCCGATGTGTTGCAACGCACCAAGTTGTCCACCGAGGGCGACCGGCTGATTCTGGATCTGCCGACCGATCTCGGCGACCTCTCCGGCGAACGGCTGCTCAAGCGGGTTGTTCAGCTTGCCAAGGTCGCCGGCCTCAAGGACGGCGTGATCCGCGTCGCGGGATAAGGATAGCATCTCCGGTCGGGGGGTGTCTCTGGATACCTTCGACCGGAGATGCGTAGGCTTCACCGCTCGATGGCGATGATTCTCTTGCCGTCAAAGGTGATGGCGAGATGTCCGCGCTTCAGCTTGAGGGCCTGTTCGCCGAACATCTCCCTCCGCCAGCCACGCATGGCCGGCACATCGGCCTCGTCGGAAACGGCGATATCCTCGAGATCGTCGGTGGTGGCGATCACCTTGGCGGCAACGCCTTCGGCTTCCGACACCAGCTTCAGCAGCACCTTCATCAGGTCGACGGCGGCGCCCGTTCCCTCGGGGAGCTGGCGGTGCCGTGGCAGCTTGGGCCACTCTTCCTTGGGCGTTTCAAGGGCGCGGCGCACCGCGGCGAGGATTTCCTCGCCGGAGCGAGAGCGCTCCCAGCCCTTGGGAATGGTGCGAAGCTGGCCGAGCGCCTCGGGGGTGGTCGGCGCCTGCGTGGCGACCTCGTAGATGCAATCGTCCTTGATGACGCGCGAGCGCGGGACGTCGCGGCCCTGCGCTTCGCGCTCCCGCCAGGCGGCGACTTCCTTCAGGATGATCAGTTCGCGCGGCTTCTTGACGCGCATCTTGAGCCGCTGCCAGGCTTCATCTGGATCCGTGCGATAGGTATCCACGGAGGTCAGCACCCGCATTTCCTCGGACACCCAATCGGTGCGGCCGGCCTTGGCGAGGCTGTCCTTCAGGTGACGATAGACATCCCGGAGATGGGTGACGTCGGCCTCGGCATAGTCGATCTGGCTCTGGCTCAGCGGGCGACGCGACCAGTCCGTGAAGCGGTTCGACTTGTCGAGCACGACGCCGGTCACCCGCGCCACCAATTGGTCGTAGGAAATGGAATCGCCGAAGCCGCAGACCATCGCAGCCACCTGCGTGTCGAACAACGGTACCGGCAGGAAGCCGCCGAGATGCCAGACGATTTCGATGTCCTGCCGGGCGGCATGGAACACCTTCAGTACCGTCTCGTTGCGCATCAGCTCGAAGAAGGGCGCGAGATCGAGGCCGGGCGCCAGCGCGTCGACCACGAACACCTGTTCGGGGCTGGCGAGCTGCACGACACACAGCTTGGGCCAGAAGGTGCTTTCCCGGAGAAACTCGGTATCGACGGTAACGAAGTCGAAGCGGGCGAGGTGTGCGCAGGCCTCGGCGAGCGCGGAAGTGGTGGTGATCATCGACATGAGCATCGTCTATAGCCTAGCCCAAGCGCTTTGTCGCGCGCTCCGCCTTACGAAATGCACCCGATCCCCCAACGAACTAGAAGCGCTCCGCGAAAGCGGCGAGGGCACGCTTTCTTCCTTCGTCGTGCTCGATGATCGGCGGGGAATAAAGGGTGGCGTTGGGGCGAAGCAGCGGTGGCGCTTGCCAAGGGCGATGGAGATAATTGTCTGGGAGGTCTGCGATCTCAGGCACGAAGTGGCGAACGTACGCGCCGTCGGGATCGAACCTCTCGCCTTGGGCTGTCGGATTGAAGACGCGGAAATAGGGCGCGGCATCGGCGCCTGTCCCCGCAACCCACTGCCAGCCGAACGGATTGGAAGCGATGTCGGCGTCGACCAGCGTGTCCCAGAACCATTGCTCGCCCCGCTTCCAGTGGATCAGCAGGTGCTTGACGAGGAGTGACGCGGCGATCATGCGCACGCGGTTGTGCATGAAGCCGGTTTGCCAGAGTTCGCGCATGCCGGCGTCGACGATCGGGTAACCTGTCTGGCCCATGGTCCAGGCCTTCAGGGCGGTCGCGTTGTCTTTCCAGGGGAAGCCTTCGAATCCCGCCTGATAGTTGCGCGTTGCAAGGTCTGGAAAACTCGACAGCAGGTGCCAGGCGAACTCCCGCCAGCCGATCTCGGCAAGGAACTTCTCCGCCGCCTCATCGGATACGGAGCCGGCGGCCTGTGCTTTCATGACCTCATGAACGACGCGCGCCACCGCGATCTCGCCGAAACGCAAATGCGGCGACAGACGGGACGAAGCCTCGGCGGCCGGAAAGTCGCGCTCGGCGGCATAGCGAGAAAGGCCGCCGTCGAGAAAGGCGGCAAGCCGCGTCTTGGCGCCGGCTTCGCCCGGCGTCCAGCTGGCAGCGAGTCCGCCCGACCAATCGGGGCGAGTGGGGTGCAAGCCGAGGGACGCAAGGGGATCGGAAGCGACCGCGCCACTGAAGAAGGACACGGCGTCGGGCGGGCGATGGAGTGCGGGACGAGGGGAGAGATGCGACCGATGCGCTTTCCAGAATGGCGTGAAGACGCGGAAGGCTCCGCCGGTCTTCGTCCTGATCGTGCCCGGTTCGAACAGCAGCCAGGCGGCATGGCTGGAGACGGCGACGCCCTGCCGGCGCAACTCCTCGGCCACCTCCTCGTCAATGCCGCGTCCCTCGCGATCATATCGGCGGTTGAAGTATAGGTCGGTGGCACCTGTGCTTGCCACGATTTCCGACAAGATGAGACGTGGATCGCCGCGCCTCAGCACCAATCGGCCACCAAGACGCTTAAGGTCGCCGTCGATGGCGGCAAGGCTTTTGTCGAGCCACCAACGGCTGGCGCCGCCCAGCGGACGCCGCTCGGTGCCTTCTTCGAGTACGAACAGGCAGAGCACCGGCCGGCCCGACGCCTTTGCCGCGTCAAGCGCCGGATTGTCGGCAAGTCGCAAATCGTCGCGAAACCAGGCGATCACCGGTGCCGTGGCACTTTCTTCCGCGCTCATATCGCTTCCTTCTCGTCGCTCTTGCCAGTTGGCCGCAAACCACTCCATATGGCGTGGATTTCACGGGCGCGACAAGGCGCCCTAGGGAGGAGACAGCCGGGCCTTGCTCTCGCCATCCGACATTCTGCCGGCTGCCGCCGATGATCGTCCGCCGGCCGCCTTCGACGAGTTGTTCAAGATCGGCATTGGCCCGTCTTCATCGCACACGGTTGGCCCGATGCGCGCCGCCCTTGCCTTCATGCGGCATCTCGAAGCCAGTCTCCCTGACGTGGCCCGCATCACGGCGACCGCCTTCGGTTCGCTTGCGTGGACCGGCAAGGGGCACGCCACCGACAAGGCGCTGGTCCTCGGGCTCGCCGGCTTTCGCCCCGACGATATCGATCCCGACCTCGCCGACGAGAAGCTGGTCGATATCGCGTCCATGCGAGAGCTCATCTTGCCCGATGGCCGAAAGATCGGCTTCGATCTCGATCGCGACATCGTCTTCGATTGCGTCGCCACTTTCGAACGCCATCCAAATGCGATGTGCTTTGCCGCCCACGATGCTTCCGGCGCCGAAATTCTGTCGGAGGTCTGGTATTCGGTTGGTGGTGGTTTCGTGGTTCGCGAGGGGGAGACGGATGGAAGCGATGGCGCAACCACGTTGCCATGGCGCTACGGCACCGCCGCCGAACTGCTTGCCCTCTCTGCGGCCACGGGGCGTTCGATCGCAGACATCGCATTCGACAACGAACTTGCACGAAAGCCCGGTGAGGACTGTCTCGTGGCCGTCGATCGCATTGCCGACGCCATGTTCGCCTGCATCGATCGCGGTCTCTCCCGCGATGGCGAGCTGGCCGGAGGCCTCGGCGTACGCCGACGGGCGCGGCAGCTCCACGAGCGCATTCAGGCGCGCGAGGCGGGCAACGACCGTTCGCCGATGGTGGTGATGGACTACGTCTCCTGCTTTGCCATTGCGGTCAACGAGGAGAACGCAGCCGGTGGCCGCGTCGTCACGGCGCCTACCAACGGCGCCGCCGGCGTGGTACCGGCCGTGCTGCGCTACTACCGGGATTTCTGCGGCGGGGAGCGGGACGGTCTTCGCCGCTTTCTTCTGACCGCTGCTGCCATCGGTGGTCTCATCAAGCGCAACGCCTCGATCTCCGGCGCCGAGGTTGGTTGCCAGGGCGAAGTGGGCTCGGCGGCGGCGATGGCCGCGGCCGGACTCTGCGCCGCCCTCGGCGGCAGCCCGGCCCAGGTGGAGAATGCTGCCGAAATCGCCATCGAGCATCATCTCGGCATGACCTGCGATCCGGTCGGCGGCCTCGTGCAGATCCCCTGCATCGAGCGCAACGCCTTCGGCGCCATCAAGGCGATCAATGCGGCCTCATTGGCGTTGGCCGGCGACGGCCGTCATGTCGTGAGTCTCGACGCGGCCCTCGAGACCATGCGCCAGACCGGTCTCGACATGCAGTCGAAATACAAGGAAACCTCGCTCGGCGGTCTCGCCGTCAACGTCACGGCGTGTTGATCAGATAGGCCGTTTCCGCGCCTTCATCCCCTGAGCGCCTCCACCGGCGACTGACGATAGGCGAGGGCGGCGGGTAGGGCCGCCATCAGGGCTGCGACGACAAGGAGGGTCGCGGCCAGCGCGGCGTCGGATTTGGTGAACTCTACCGGCATATGGACGCCGCTTTGAGCGGTGAACAGGCCGGCCAGAAACTCTGCGGCGCCATAGCCCAGACCGAAACCTGCGCCGACGCCGATCGCAACGAGCAGCAGTAGCTCCAGCCAGACGATGCCGAACACGGCAAGACGTGGCGCGCCGAAGGCACGAAGCGCCCCGATCTGTTTGCGCCGCTGCGCAACGTGGATGACGGCAATCAACATCAACGCCGCGGCGACCAGCGTCTGCGCGCCATAGGCGACATACATAAGGACCGTGCGGGCATCGCCGAGCGTCGCATAGAGCCCGGTCAGAACTTCGGCGGGAAAGACCGCGCGTGTGCCTTCGCCGGTGCGGTAGGCCTGCCGAAGCGCATAGGCGTCGGCGATCGTCTTCGGCTTCACCAGAACGGCGGGAAGACCGGGGACTTCGTGGTCGAAGTCCTCGTCGAGCGGCGCGTTGGCATCGATATGACCGTGATGATGGTGCTCCTCGCCAGCCTCGCCCTCATGATGGGCTTCAGCCTCATGGTCATGATCGGCTTCCGCCTCATGGTCGTGGTCTTCCCCAAGGCCATGGATGTGCCAGACGGCCTGGATGGGCACGAGAACGGCCCTGTCCCAGGCCGTTCCGGTCGACTGGAGCTTGCCGACGACATGATAGATGCTGTCGGCGTGCGTTTCGCCGCCTTCGCCGGCCGTGCCGTGCATGGGCTTTACTTCAGCGCCGATCGGCAGGTCAACGCCCGATCCGACCACCGCTTCGCCTTCGCGGGCAAACATCTGCCCTTCAGAAAAGCCGGTCGTGGTGCCGGAGATGAGATCGGTGGTCGTGCCGACGATCGGATATCCCTGGAAGTTGTCGCCGAAGCCGATGGGCGCGGCCCAGCCGACGCGCGGGTCGGCGATCAACTTGGTCAGCACCTCGCCGGGCATCAGCGGCAGCGCCGCTGGCTGGAGGAACACCGAGGAGAGCACGAGCTGGGTCTCCGAGCCCGGCGCACCGACGATCAAGTCGAACTTGTCGGCGGCGCGCGCCGAACCGAGGCGCAAGGCCCGTTCCTGCAAGGTTACGGCGACGCCAAGGGCGGTCGCGAGCGCCACCAGCAACACGATAACCAGCGAGGCGGCCCAGAGGCGACGGAGATCGGCGAAGACGAAGCGGATCATGACGAAGCCCTCATGGCGGTGTCTGCGACGATATGGCCGTCGGCAAGGCGGATGCGGCGATCAAGTCGCTCGGTCAGCCGCTCGTCGTGACTGACGACGATCAGGGTGGCGCCCTCCTGGTTGGCGAGCTCCAGCAGCAGCTGACCGACCTCGGCCCCGGCATCCGCATCGAGGCTGGCGGTCGGCTCGTCGGCAATGAGTACGCCGGGCCGGCGCAAAAGAGCACGTGCCACGGCGACGCGCTGCATTTCGCCGCGCGACATGGTCTCGACCGACTGCTCGGGCCGGGCGAGGCCGACGCGGGAGAGGAGCTCGTGGGCGCGCGACTTCACCTCCGCCGTGGCTGCGCGGGCGAGACGGGCTGGAAGCAGCACGTTGTCGATGGCGGCAAGCCCCGGGAACAGATGGAAGTCCTGCATGACCAGACCGACATTTTTCGCCCGCCAGAGATCGCGGCGGCTTTCCGACAGCGTGGTGATGTCGGCGCCGTCCCAGCGGATAGCGCCGGTGTCGGGTCGTTCGAGACCGGACACAAGATTGACGAAGGTGCTCTTGCCCGACCCTGACGCGCCCGTGACCGCAAGCCGGCCACCTGCGGGCACCTCAAGGTGATCGATGGAAAGCACCGGCTGGGCCAGACCGGGAAAGGAGATGGCGACATCGGAAAGAGCAAGCGGCAACATGACTCACACCGTCTCGAAGGAGGAATGAACAAGACGCAGCAGGCTGACGAACCCGGTTTCCGGATCCGTCCACGAACCAACCTCCAGCGTGCCCGTCACCTCGATCAGTTTCGATGGAGGGACGAAGGTGGTAAGTTCGTCGATGTAGACGACGACGATGTTGCTTGGCCAATCGGAGTCGGACGAGCAAAATGGGCAGAGCGCCATCGGAATTTCAGTCAGCACGAAGAATTTTGCTTCGGCCTTGAGAGGTGGAGCCATGAACCCGCGCATGGCTACGGTCTTGCCGGAAAGCGATTTGGTCTTGTCGGAGAAGGCAAGGCCGAGCACCGAGATTTTGCCGTAGAGCTCGTCGAAGGTCAGCGTGTCGCCTGCCTTGGCAAAACCGACGCTGGAAAGAGCCGCGAGCCCGGCGAGAAATGTCCGACGGCTGAGCGCGGGTGCGACCGTCCGAGCCATGAAAGCCTCCATTCGCCTGAAAAATGTCTGCGGGCCGGGCGGCCGTCGACCACCCGGCCCGCAAGCTATGCGTTGGAATTACTGCTTCACGCCAAGGGCGAAGGTGTCGGCGAGTACCTTGTAGACGTCGCTTTGTTCCATGTAGCCCTTGAACTCTTCAGCACCGGGGCCGGCGGCCTGCAGCACCACGTCGTCAACCGCATGAACGCCGGTGTCCTCGTCTCGGGGAATATTCCCCTCGACGAACATGGCGCCCGGGACGTCCTTGTACTTCTCGTTGGCGACGTAGTTGCCGTCCTGGTTCTTCACGGCCGGCTCGAACGGGCCATCGAGCTTGGGCTCGAAGGTCTCGTAGTGGTCCGGACCGTTATTGGCGAACATGGCGAGGTGGCGCGTCACGGCGATGCTGTCGGGGTAGCCGTCGCCATCCTTGTCCTCGTAGTTCGGGAAGCCGGCGGCATCATAGGTGCCGACCTTCTCGCGACCTTCCTTGACATCCTTGGTGTCATCGATGGTGCCGATCAGCGAGACGCCGTGCGTGTGGTCGCCGGTGACGACGATCAGCGTGTCGGGGTTCTTGGCCTGGAACTCGCGGGCGGCGGCGATGGCGTGGTCGAACTCGATGGTGTCGAACACGGCGCGATCGAAGTCGAGCGGATGGCTGGCCTTGTCGATGTCCGAAGCCTCGACCATCAGGAAGAAGCCTTCGGGATTCTTCGACAGCGTTTCGAGGGCGGTCTTGGTCATCTCGACGAGGCCGGGCTGGCCGGGGAACTTGTCGACGCTGCCCTTCTTGAGCTGCATGCGATCGACGGCATAGTCCATGTTGCCGGTGTGGAACAGGCCCAGGACCTTGTCCGCGCCAGCGGCTTTCTGAAGCTCGTCCTTGTCGGTGGCCAGCTGATAGCCGGCTTCCTGGAACAGCTTGATGTAGTCCTTGTCGTCCTTGCGCTTGGAGCCCGGCACTTCCTTGCTGAGGAAGTAGGCCGAACCGCCGCCCAGCATCACTTCGGGCTTGATGTCGTAGAACATGCCGACGATGTCGGCCTTGTCTGCGCGGCGACGGGTGTGCGAAACGACAGCGGCCGGGGTGGCGTCTTCGAGCTCGGAGAGCGCCACGACGCCGATCGACTTGGTGGTCTGGCGACGCACGGCTTCGGCGATGTTTTCGACCTTCGGGTCGTCCTGCGACGGCGGTGTGCGGTCGGCATAGACGCCGAGGGAGTTGATGGCCGACTTGTGGCCGGTCATGTAGGCGGACATGGTGTTGGCCGAGTCGGTGGCGATCGACCCGGTCGACGAGGTGCCGATGAACGCCATGTGATCGAGGTCATCCATGGCGAGGCGACCGTTGGCCTTGCCTTCGGTCATGCCCTTGGACATCAGACGGGCAGCGGTGCGGTGAGCGACTGACAAGCCGTCGCCGACCATGAAGATGATGTTCTTGGCCTTGGGGGCAGCCGGCGTGGCATAGACGTCCCAGGTGACCGACTTCTTCTCGTCTCCGGCGGCGACTTCGACCGTGTAGGCACCGGCCTTGTCGATCTTGACGTTGCGCAGCAGCACTGCGGAACCGAGGGCAGCGTCGTCCTTGCCCTTTTCGCTCTCGACGAACTGGACGTCATTGCCCAGCGTCGCCTTGTAGTCGGCACCGTTGACGGTGATCTTGACGTCGTCGGCCTTCACCTGGCCGTCAAACTCAACCTTGAAGTCGAAGGGAGAGCCGGCAAGGATGGTCGCCCGGTCGAGCGGATAGACGGTGGCCGCGCCGGCCGTTCCGATCAGAGCCGTGCTGGCGGCGAGCGCCAGAAGAAGAGTGCGCATGGTCTGCCCCTTAAAAGATGGATCGCGTTGAAGAGCGCGCGCTCTTTGGTAGGCAGGGGGCATGACGCGGGCGTGACAGTCGCATGAATGCCGTGTGACATCTAAGAGACTGAAAAATATTTATAATTTATCGAGATGGTTAGCCGCCGACCGATGTGCGGATCGACCGGCGGCGCAAGTATCAGAAGCGCTCGCCAACGAGTTCCTCGCTTTTCTCCCAAAGCGCCTTGGCGCGATCGGGATCGAGCGCGTAGGAACGAACGCCTTCGGCGACCGGATTGATCACACCGTCGGTGACCTCCGAAACATGGCAGTTCTCGCAATAGCGACCACCGACCGCGTCGGCATCGGCGACCACGCCGGCCCAGACGGATGTCGCTGCGCCTTGCGGGATGGTCTTCCAGCTGTAGGGCGGCTTGCCGGCGGCGGCGAGTTCGGCATTGATCCGGTCGATCATCGCGTTGAGCGTGTCGATGCCGACGTGCCGTCCGAGTTCGGTGTTGATGCCGCCTGGGTGCAACGCGGTGGCGCGTACGCCGCGCGTCTTGTGGCGGCGGTCGAACTCCACGGCGAACAGGATGTTGGAAGTCTTCGAGCGGCCATAGGCGACCCAGGGGTCGTAAGGGGTGCGCTCGAAGTTCGGGTCGTCGAGGTCGACGTCTGCGAAGCGATGGCCGGAGGAGGCGACGTTGACCAGTCGGCCGCCGGGCGCAATCAGCTCGGCGATCCGGTTGACGAACAGGAAATGCCCGAGGTGATTGGTGCCGAACTGCGTCTCGAAGCCATCGGCGGTGTGACCGAAGGGAGCCGCCATGACGCCCGCATTGGCGATGACGAGGTCGAACGGCCGGCCATCGGCAACGAGCTTGTCGGTGGTCTGGCGAATGCTGGCAAACGAGGCCAGGTCGAGCTCGATCAGCTCGAAGGCGCCTTTTCCTTCTTTGGCGGCTGCGCGGACGGGCGCCGTTGCCGTCTCCGCTTTGTTGAGATTGCGCGCCGCGCCAACCACAGAGGCGCCGTGAGCGGCCAGCGCGCGCGCCGTTTCCACGCCGAGACCGGCCGATACGCCGGTAATCAGAATGCGCTTGCCGGAAAGATCGACGCCGGCGAGAACGTCGTCGGTGGTGGAGGTCGAGCCGAATTCTGCGGTCATGTCTGTCTCCGTAGGTCGAGACCATCCGCCGGGCCGAGCGAACCGTTGCCCTCGGATCGGGTTTGCAATAAAAGGAGGATGTCTCCGTTTTTAAATACGGAGGATGCCTCCGCTTATCAAGAGGTTCACGCGGACGTGATCGACGCTACCGAAAAGCCACCCCGCAAGCCGCGCGCCGATGCCGAGCGCAATCGCACCCGGTTGATTGATGCCGCCAAGTCGGTATTTGCCGAAAGGGGAGGGACCGCCAGCCTGGAGGAGGTGGCGCGAACGGCAGGGGTCGGCATCGGCACGCTCTACCGTCATTTTCCGACGCGAGACGCGCTGATCGAGGCGGTCTACCGCAACGAGAGCGATCAGTTGGTGCGGGCGGCGTCCGAGCTCGCCGCCAGCCGGTCGCCGGTCGAGGCGCTCAGGGAATGGATGCGCCTGTTCTTTCGTTACATGTCCGTCAAGCACGGCATGATGGAGCTTCTGGACTCACTCACCGATGGCAAGTCGTCGCTCTACGCGGCATCCGGCGCTGCCACCAAGCAGACGATCGATCTGCTGGTGGGCAATGCCGTTGCGGCAGGAGAGATCGGCTTCGACGCCGAACCGATCGATCTGCTGCGAGCCTTGGCCGGCATGGTTCAGTTCAGTGGTGGCCGCGACAATGAGGAGGCTGCCGCCGCCTCCATCATCGACGTCATGATTGCCGGCTTGCAGGCGAAGCGGCCCGCCCAAAACTCCTAAATGCGCCGTTCGGTTTGTGCGTCGAACACCGACAGGCGGGAAAGATCGAAGCCGACGGTAACGGGCTCTCCGAGCTTCGGCAGCATGTCGGAGGGGAACTTGGCGACGATCTCCTCGCTCCCCATTGCCAGCACCACGAGATTGTCCGAGCCGGTGTGTTCGATCAATGTCGGCTTGAGGGTCAGGGAAAACGGTTCGCCGCCCGTTGCCGGCTGGACGGATTCGGGGCGAAGGCCGACCACCACCGCCTTTCCGTCGGTGGGCGCCGTTTCGAAGGCATAACCGTCGAGGGGGATGGTTGCAGCACCGACGTCGGCCGAGGCGCGACTGCCGTCCAGACGAAGGTGGCCCTTCATGAAGTTCATGCCGGGGTTGCCGAGGAAGTCGGCGACGAACAGGTTGACCGGCCGATGGTAGACTTCCTCCGGTTTGCCGACCTGCTGGATCTCGCCGGCCTTCATCACCACCATGCGGGTGGCGAGCGTCATCGCCTCGAGCTGGTCGTGGGTGACGTAGATCGCCGTGGTCCCGAGCGATTGATGCAGTTTCTTGATCTCGGTGCGCATGCTGGCGCGCAGCTTGGCGTCGAGGTTGGAGAGCGGCTCGTCGAACAGGAACACCTTGGGATCGCGCACCAGGGCCCGTCCGATGGCGACGCGCTGCCGCTGGCCACCGGAGAGCTGGCTCGGTCGCCTGTCGAGCAGGTGGTCGATATGCAGCATGCGCGCCTTTTCCTCGACCAGTGGCCGGATCTCGGCCATCGGCTTGCCGCGCATCCTGAGGCCGAACTCCATGTTGCTGCGAACGCTCATGGTCGGATAGAGCGCGTAAGACTGGAACACCATGGCGATGTCGCGGTCCTTGGGCTCGACGTCGGTGACATCGCGACCACCGATCTCGATTGTGCCCGAGCTCAATCGGTCGAGGCCGGCGACAATGTGCAGGAGCGTCGACTTGCCACAGCCCGACGGTCCCAGGAGCACGATGAACTCGCCGCGCCCGATTTCCAGGTTGATGTCCTTCAGGACCCTCAGCGAACCGTAGTTCTTGTTGCAGTTGGAAATCCGGATGTCGATCATGACGGTCAACCCTTGACGGCCCCGGCGGTCATGCCACGCAGGAAGTAGCGGCCGAGCAGGATGTAGAGGATGAGGGTGGGGCGGCGGCGATCACCGTCGCGGCCATGTGGACGTTGTATTCCTTCACCCCGAAGTTGGAGTTGACCAGATTGTTGAGGGCGACCGTCATCGGCGCGCTCGACGGGTTGGAGAAGGAAACCGCGAACAGGAAGTCGTTCCAGATTCCGGTGAACTGCAGGATCAGCGCCACCACGATCACCGACGGCGACAGCGGCAGCACGATGCGGAAGAAAATCCAGAAGAAGCCGGCTCCGTCGATGCGCGCCGCCTTGATCAGGTCGTTGGGCACCGACAGGAAGAAGTTGCGGAACAGCATGGTGGTGATGGGGATGCCGTAGATCACGTGGATCAGGATCAGCCCCTCCACCGAACCGAACAGGCCGAGCGTGCGCAGCGTGACCGACACCGGCGCCAGCACCACCTGGAACGGCACGAAGTTGCCGGCAACCAGCGCGGCGAACACGAAGCGGGCGCCGGGGAAAGGCCATTTCGCCAGCGCGTAGCCGTTGATGGCGCCGATCATCACCGAGATGAGCACGGCGGGGACGGCCATTATCATCGAGTTGCCGAAATAGCCCTTGAGGCCGCCGCAGGTGATGCCGATGCAGGCTTCACCCCAGGCGGTGACCCATGCCTGGGCCGTCGGCTCGTGCGGCAGGGACATCAGCCCGCCCGCCTGGATCTCCGGCATCGTCTTGAACGACGTGCTGAGCAGGATGTAGAGCGGCCCGGCGAAGAAGAAGGCGACGATGGCGAGCAGCAGGTAGAGCACGCCCCGCTTCAGGATCGCCTTGGCCCGCCGGGGCGTCAGCCAGCCGGCTCGCTGGGGCCGGGGCATTACGTCTGTCGAGGTCGACATCAGGCGCGCTCCCTCGTTTCGACGTAGAGATAGGGGATCAGGATCGCCAGCACCGTGCCGAGCATCACCACCGCCGAGGCGGCCGACAGGCCGAGATTGGTGCGTCGGAAGGCCATGTCGAACATGAACACCGATGGCAGGTCGGACGACACGCCGGGGCCGCCGTTCGTCAGCGCCACCACGAGATCGAAGGCGCGAACGATCGACAGCGACAACAGCACCACGACGGTGAGAAACACCGGTGCCAGCATCGGGATGACGATGAAGACGTAGACCCGCCAGGCCGGAATGCCGTCCACCGCCGCCGCCTTCCAGATGTCTTCGTCAATGCCGCGCAGGCCGGCGAGGAACAGCGCCATGACGAGGCCGCAGCCTTGCCAGAAGGCGGCGACCACGAGAGCCCAGATGACGGTGTTCGGGTTGGTCAGCCAGTCGAGCCGGAAGCTCTCGAAGCCGAGCTGGTGCACCATCACCTCGATGCCGAGCGTCGGGTTGAGCAACCACTGCCAGATGATGCCGGTCACCACGAAGGACATCGCCATCGGATACATGACGATCGACCTGAAGAAGCTTTCGGCACGAATGCGCTGATCGATCAGGATGGCGATCAGGAGACCGAGGGAAATCGTGACGAGCAGAAACAACCCGCCGAACAGGAACATGTTGGTGAAGGCGACATGCCAGCGCGGGGTATGGAACAGGCGCCAATACTGCTCGAGGCCGACGAAATTGTCGAAACGGGGAAAGGCCTTGCTGTTGGTCGTCGAGACCGCCGCCGTGTAGGCGATGAAGCCGTAGAGAAAGATCGCGATCAGCGCCAGCGACGGCGATAGGGCGACCTGCGACACGTGACGCTGGAGGAATCTGCGCATGATCGGAGCCTTGGCTTGACGGATCGGGAGCGTACCGGCGGCAAGCCGCCGCCGGCACATCAGGTCGAATGCCCGTCAGCGGGTCGCGGCCACGGCGTCGGCCATGGCGGTCATGCCTTCCTCTGGCGTCATGTCGCTGTGCAGGAAGGTGGTCATCTGATCGACCAGGGCGCCGATGCTCGTGGCGTCGGCCACGTTGTCCGGCACCAGGAACAGCTGGCCCTCGGCCGCCGCCCCCATGGCGATCTGGGCGCAAGCGTCAAAGCCGGTCTTGTCCACGTCGAGACGTGGCGGGATCGAACCCTTGCGCAGACTGAACTCCTTCTGCACCACAGGATCCATGATCGTCTTGGCGAGGGCCAACTGGGCCTCCCGCTGCGCCGGGTCCTTTACCGCCGTCATGGCGAAGGAGTCGGTTCCGAACACCAGCGTCTTGCCGCCGGCCGGGAAGATCTCGCAAGCGATATCCTTGCCGGGAACCTTGTTCGCGGCCACGAACTCGCCCTTCAGCCAGTCGCCCATGATCATGTAGGCAGCCTTGCCGCTGATCAGCATGCCGCCGGTGATGTTCCAGTCGCGGCTCGGGCTGCCGGGATCGACGAGATCGCGCACCTTGGCGAAGGTCTGGAAGGCCTTCAGCATTTCCGGGCTGCGCAACGCGGCGTCGTCAAGGTCATAGGTGACCTTTGTCAGGAAGTCGCGACCACCGACGTCGACCAGGATGCTTTCGAAGACGAAGATTTCCTGCCAGGACTGGCCGCCGAGCGCCAGCGGGATGTAACCCTTGGCGCGGATCTTGTCGGCCGAGGCGATCAGTTCATCCCAGTTCTTCGGCATGGCAATGCCGACATCGTCGAGGACGGCCTGGTTGCCCCAAAGCCAGTTGTGGCCGTGAATGTCGATCGGCGCACTGACATACTTGCCCTCGAACTTGGCGTTGTCGGCGATCACCTTCGGCAGCAGCTTGTCCCAGTCCTTGGCCACCTCGTCGATATCGTTGAGCTGGCCTTCTTCGGCGAGCGCCATCAGCGGGGCGCCGACCTGCCACTGCATGGACGTTGGCGGGTCGCCACCGAGAATGCGCGTGCGGGCAACCATGCGTGCGGCCTCGCCGCCGGCAACCGGATTGTCCTTCCAGGTGTTGCCGGTCTTTTCATAGGCATCGACGAGGATCTTCAGTGCCGCCGCCTCGCCGCCGCTGGTCCACCAGTGGATGACTTCCGCGGTGCCGGCATAGACCGGTGTGGTCGTCGTCAGGCCAAAGGCCATGATCGAGCCCAGTACTCCAAGCTTGCTAAACATCATTCTCCTCCTTCATCGCGGCCCAATGCTCTCCCCTCGGGCCTCTTCAACACCGCCTTCCGCGCCGCTGCGACAGTCGGCAGGGAAATATCCTCCAGGTCCGGTGTTCCGGATCAGGGTCTCAAAAAGTCGGCAAACCAGCGGCCGCTGTCTTTCATGGTCCGCTCTTGGGTCGCAAAATCGACGTGCACCAAGCCGAACCGCTTGGAGTAGCCCTCCGCCCATTCGAAGTTGTCGAGCAGGCTCCAGACGAAATAGCCGGCGAGATCGACGCCGCCGTTCATCGCATCGCGCAGCGCGTCGATGTGGCGATGGATGTAGATCGCTCGTCGCTCGTCATGGATCCTGCCGTCCGCCGCCATCTCATCGGGGTAGGTGGCGCCATTCTCCGTGATGGCGATCGGCGCTGGGTGGTAATCGCGCGTGACGCGAAGAAGCAGCTCGGTGAGCCCCTCGGGATAGACCTCCCAACCGAAGCCGGTGACGTCGGAAGCCCCCGTCTCGACGACGCGCGACCGCATCGGTCCGCCCTCGGGATCGTCGGCAATGATCTCCCGGAAGTAATAGTTGATGCCGAGAAAGTCGGTTTTGCCGGCAATGGTCGCAAGGTCCCCCTCGACGATCGTCGGAGCGGCTGCGCCCAACTCGCGGAGGACGTCCTCCGGGTAGCCCCGACCATGCAGCGGATCGAGGAACCAGCGGTTCCTGAGGCCGTCGTGGCGGATGGCGGCGAGGCAGTCGGCTTCGGAGTTCGTCGCCGTGTGGATCGGATGCAGACTCAGGGCGATGCCGCATTGGGCGACGGCGACATTGGTCCGGAGCACCGGCAACGCCAGACCGTGCGACAGCAGGACGTGATGGGTCGCCTGCATGGCCGCCGCGAGGTCGCGCTTGCCCGGCGCGAACTCGCCCTCGTAATAACCCTTGATCGTGCTGCACCAGGGCTCGTTGTGAGTAATCCAGCGCTTGACGCGGTCGCCAAGCCGGCGGGACACCACGTCGGCGAAGTCCGCGAAGGCGAGGGCGGTGTCCCGGCGCGGCCAGCCGCCTGCGTCTTCAAGCGGCTGCGGCAGGTCCCAGTGATAGAGCGTCAGCCAGGGTTCGACACCTCGCTCCAGCAGCCCGTCGACGAGGCGGTCGTAGAAGGCGAGGCCGGCCTCGTTCACCGCACCGGTTCCCTTCGGCAGGATGCGCGGCCAGGACACCGAGAAGCGATAGGCGTCGACACCGAGCGCTTTGACCAGATCGAGGTCCTCGTCGAGGTGATGATAGTGATCGCAAGCCACCGCTGGCGTATCGCCGTTTCGGATTCTGCCCGGCTCCGCCGCGAACGTGTCCCAGACGGAGGGGCGACGGCCGTCGACGTCAGTGGCGCCTTCGATTTGCAGCGCGGAGGTGGATACACCCCACCGGAAAGCGTCGGGAAACTGGGCGCGCGTGGAGCGAGGCATGTCGTGAACCGCCGTTGAAGACCTGATATGGCTTCAATTAATTAAATGAAATGTACTCCGAGTCAAGCGAGATAGTTTGCTCTCCGAAATTTATGTGAAGGAGGTGGGGCGAGACGAGGGAAGTGCCAGAGTTCAGGCCGATTTCAGCCATTTTCGCAAATTCGCCGTCGGCAGGAGGCGCAATCGATGCAGCTCCGGGGAGGCCATCCACAGTTGTCCGATATGTTGAAATCCGTCTGCGTTCGTTTCTATAAGTGAAGCGAACGGGTCGCCGGCTCCGGAAATGGAAATGTCCTCATGCCCTCGCTGAAGGGAAATCAGAGTACGTCGCGCACGCTCAACCGGCTGCTGCTTCTCAACCACCTGCGTCGGCACGGCCCCACGGCGCGCTCGGACATTGCTGCGGCGACTGGGCTGAGCCCGGCGGCTATTTCCTATGTGTCGTCGGAGCTTCTTGAGCAGCGGGTGATCACCGAGTGCGAGGCGGCGGCAGATGGTGGTCGGCGCCGGATGACGCGCCTGGATCTCAATTATGCCGGCCACGTATCGCTGGGCGTCAAGTTGATGGAGCATAGCCTCAGGGCGACGCTTACCGATCTCGGGACCACCGTCATCGATACCCTGACGGCGGACGTGGATGCGCGTTCGCCTGAAGCGGTTGCAAGGGCCACCGCCGATGCGCTCGCCTCTCTTCTCGAACGGTCGGGTGAAGATCGCAAGCGACTCATCGGCATCGGCCTCGCAATGCCCGGTCAGCACGATGCCGAAAGCGGGGTCTGTCTGCGGTGCGATCGATTCGGTTGGAACAACGTTCCCATCGCCGCGCTGATCTCAAGTCTGGCCGGTGCACCCGTCTGGGTCGACAATGACGTCAACGCCTTCGCGCTCGCCGAACATCTGTTCGGGGCAGGGCGGCAGGCGTCGTCGCTTGCGGTGTTTTCCTTCGGCCGTGGCATCGGTGCGGCGATGATCGTCGACGGTCAGCTTCTGCGAGGCCGTTATGGCGGCGCGGGCGAGATCGGGCACCTTGCCGTGGTCGAGGACGGCCCGCGTTGCGAGTGCGGTCGTCTTGGTTGCCTGGAGGCGGTGACCTCCCTGCCGGCCATTCTCAACGCCTATCGCATGGTCCGGCCGTCAAGCCAGGCCATCGATCCTGCTTCCCTCGCCGCTCTGGCGGGGGAAGGCGATCCTGTGGCATGCGATATTCTGGCAACCGCCGGTCGTCGCCTGGGCGCCGCAGCCGCGACCTTTGCCAGCTTGTTTGATCCGGAAACCATGGTGATCGGTGGTGAAGGCGTGCAGTTCGGCCCCGCCTTGCTTGAGTCGTTGGTGGCTTCGCTGAAAGAGAAGAACTTCCAGCGCGATACCGAGGTGTTCGTCGAGTTCTGGAACGATGACGCCTGGGCGCGCGGCGCGGCGGCGCTCGCCATCGACAGCTTCTTCTCGCTTCCATCGTAAACGAGCGATGCCATGCGGCCGCATACACCGATCCACAAGTGGATAGGTCAAAACGAACTTCTTGATTTCCTTGGGAAACCGATGGCTCCGCGAGTAGGACTCGAACCTACGACCCGGTGATTAACAGTCAGTTTTCTCGACTACCGGCGTTTTGCGCAGGCTGTGAATAGTTGACGAATAACAACATGTTATGCCTTCGTCGTCTACTGTAGATAGCCATTGCGTATCGCTAGTTTCGGGCTATTCTGCTTACATATTGCTTACACGAGAATGGCGGGAAGATATAGGCAATGCACTTGAGACGATAAAGACAGTAGGCCTCAAAAGCCGTCCACTCCGTCCAGGTCGCTTATATCTCCATGAAATCAATCCGCTAAGAGCGGACGACCGCTAGTGTAAGCCGTCCATTCGGAATGCTAAAGCCGTCCAACCGAGGAACACCGTGCCAAAGCTGACAAAACGCCTGATCGACAACCTCACAAATGATGGCGGCGACCGGATCGAGTGGGACACAGAACTGCGTGGGTTCGGTGTGCGAGTGACGCCTAAGGGCGTGAAGTCTTTCGTCATCCAGTATCGCAACGCGTCAGGTCGCTCGCGGCGGCACACAATTGGCCAGTTTGGCACCTGGACCGTCGATGAAGCGCGTACCGAAGCTAGGTCACTGCTTGTGGCAGTTGATAAAGGGAATGACCCTGCCGAGGATAAGAGGCTAAGGCGAGAAGCGCCGACCGTGTCCGATCTGATGGGGCGCTACATCACCGAGCACGTCACGCCGCACAACGCAGCTTCCACCGCAGAGCAAGTCCGAGATATCGTTGAGAAGCGCATCCTACCCGCGCTCGGTACGCGCAAGATCGCCGACGTAGACCGAGACGCCGTCGAACAGTTCCACCGACAGATGATAGGGACGCCGAGGCTGGCCAACTTGTCCCTTTCGATCTTGTCGAAAGCGTTCAACCTTGCGGAAGGCTGGAAGTTGCGCCCTCAGAGCTCCAACCCATGCAGAGGTATCAAGCGCTTTAGGGAAAATGCCCGTGAACGCTTTCTCTCACCGGACGAAATTGCGCGGCTCGGCGTGGTGCTCGACGAGGCGGAAACAGTCGGGATTCCTTGGCGCATCGATCCGGACAAGCCAACGGCAAAGCACGGCCGCAAAGACAATCCGAAAACGCCAATCGATACGGCGGTGATCGCCATATTGCGCGTACTTCTGCTTTCAGGAGCGCGTCTATCCGAGATACTTGAGCTCCAGTGGAGGCACGTAGACGCGGCGGCCGGAACACTTGCGCTGCCGAAGGTGAAGGGCGGTGATCGGCAGGCTCATCCCGCCGGTGAAGCCACCATGGAACTGATCAGCGCGATGAAGCATGTCGACGGGTCACCTTGGGTTTTCCCTCGAAAGAGCGATCCTGCCCGACACATCACCGCCGAAGTTGTTGAGAACGCTTGGCAACGCATCCGCTTGTACGCCGGATTTCCGGACGCCCGAATTCACGACCTACGCCACACAGTCGGCACACTGGCCAGCGCGTCTGGAGCTAATGCCTTCATTATCCGCGACCTTCTCCGCCATAGAGGCGTGGCGATGACAAGCCGGTATGTAAATAAAGCGGCAGGGCCAGTTAAGGACGTTGCAAACGAGGTTGGAAGGCAAGTTGTCCATAGACTATTAGGTAAGAAAGGTGTTTGATTTTTTTTGAGATTCTTGGGTAAGTTTCTTATTGTTTCTATATTATTAATATTCGTAAAATATCATTTACTATCCGTATTATTGATGATTGTTCTATTTGTTCATCTGTCGGATTAAGTCGTACTCAATTGTTCTACGACCAGCGGCGGCTACCAATTGAAAGCGTGCGCCTCGTCGTGAGGGTGATTGAGCAACAAAAGTTACGAGAACGAAAAGTCGATCAAATAAACGGGTGCACAACTAGCCCAGGCTAATTGGCGGTTGTTGACCGATAGGGCGGCAAGGGTCCCAATAGCGATGGGGACTTACCATGCACTATGCCCATTCGACCGGCGATCTTGATCGCGGTACCTGGCAGACGCTTCCCGACCACCTCCAAGCTGTTGCCGACTTGGCAGGAGCGAAGGCGACGGCGTTCGGAGTGTCAAGCGCTGCTAGGCTGGCAGGTTGGTTCCACGACATAGGTAAATGCGCCGAGAGTTTTGATCGACGTCTCTGTGGCGGCCCGTCTGTCGAGCATTCGCTGGCCGGCGCCTATCTCATTGGCAAGCGCAACTGGACCGGGCTGGACCGGCTGATGGCAAACCTCGTGGCCTATGCCATCGCCGGCCATCACGCCGGGCTTCCCGACTGGTCTGGTGATGGCGGCTCGCTGACGGCTCGGCTGGAACGCTTCGAACACGAGGATATGGGAAAGCTTGATCCGGCTTGGACGAGCTACATCCCGCCCCGGTTGGAAAGCCTCGCTCCAAACAGGAAGTTCAACCCAGACGGCGAGTCGGGTTTCATGCTGGCCATGCTCGGCCGCATGCTGTTCTCCTGTCTCGCCGACGCCGACTTTCAGGACACTGAACAGTTCTACGCCCGAGTCGAGGGGCGGACCATCGACCGAACGTGGCCGCGTCTGGCCGATCTGCTGCCCGGCTTCATTTCCAGCTTCGACGCCTACATGGCGAAGAAGAAGGCCTCAGCGGCCGACAACCCGGTCAATCGGCTTCGGGCCGACGTTCTCGCCCATGTCCGTGCCCGCGCCGGTGCCAGGCAGGGCCTGTTCACGCTGACGGTGCCGACCGGCGGCGGCAAGACGCTGACCTCGCTCGCCTTCGCGCTGGAGCACGCTCGTGCCCACGGGCTCGACCGAGTCATCTACGCCATCCCCTTCACGTCTGTGATCGACCAGACGGCCGACATCTTTCGCGAAGTGCTCGGCGACGACGCTGTTCTCGAACACCATTCGGCGCTCGACGAGGAAGAGGAGAAATGTCGCGCCGACCGCGACAAGTTGAAGCTCGCGCGCGAGAACTGGGACGCGCCAGTCGTCGTCACCACCAACGTGCAATTGTTCGAAAGTCTATTCTCGCACCGGCCGTCGCGCTGCCGCAAGCTGCACAACATCGCCCGTTCGGTGATCGTGCTCGACGAGGCGCAGACGTTGCCGCGTCCGTTCCTGATACCGATCATGCGGGCGATCAAGGAACTGGCCAACAACTACGGCGCATCGGTGGTGCTTTGCACAGCGACGCAGCCGGCACTGGGCGACACGTCTTTCAAGACGCACCGGCTGGAGCTGGAAGGTCGGGAACTGGCGCCCAACCCGGCGGTGCTGAGCCAGAGGCTACGCCGCACCCGGCTGGAGCTTTCCGGCGAGATGGACAATGAAACGCTGGTCGCGGCACTTGCCGCGCGGCCTCAGGCCCTGACCATCGTCAACAGCCGCGCCCACGCGCTCGACCTTTTCAACGAAGCACGTGACGCCGGACTTGAAGGCGTCATCCACCTCACCACTCGCCAACATGCCATCCACCGCCGCCGCATCCTCGCCGACGTGCGCAGCCGCCTGACGGACGGGCAGCCTTGCCGGCTGATCGCCACCAGCCTCGTCGAGGCGGGCGTCGACCTTGATTTTCCTTGCGCTTTTCGTGCCGAAGCGGGGCTGGACCAGCTCGCGCAGGCTGCGGGCAGAGTCAACAGGGAGGGGCGGCGCGATCCGGACCAGAGCATCGTCACGGTGTTCAAGCCGGTCGGCTACAGCGTGCCGCGCGAGATCAAGGGGCTGATCGGCGACTTCAACCGGATCAAGGACAGGCACGGCGACCTGTTCTCGCCTGCGGCCATCACCGACTATTTCGGGGAGGTGTTCTGGCGCGTCGGTGAGGGATTGGACCGCGAGAGCATCCTGAAGAAGCTGGTGTTCGATGCCGGACTCGGCAGCACCGACTTCGCCTATCGAACCATCGGCGAGACGTTCCGCATGATTGAGAGCGGTCTTTTGCCGGTGATTGTCGCGACGGAACCCGAAGCGCGGGACGTTCTGGAAAAGCTCGGGCTGGAAGACATCCCGTCTGGCGCACTCGCTCGCCAACTGCAGGGCTATGTGGTGCAGGTGCCGCCCAAGGCGCGAGGCCTCCTGATGGCGGCGGGCCATGTCCGTCTCGAACACGAGGCGCTGCGCGGCGACCAGTTCGCTGTGCTGCGGAATGCAGATCTCTACAAGACCGAGATTGGGCTGCTCTGGGAGAATGCTGAGTATCTTGGCGCCGAAAACACCATCATCTAGGAGGAGACAGCTGTGCCCTATGGCATCCGACTGAGGGTTTCCGGCGATCGGGCGCTGTTTACGCGCCCGGAGATGAAGGTGGAGCGCGTCTCGTATGACGTGATGACGCCGTCGGCGGCGCGCGGGCTCCTCGAAGCCATTCACTGGAAACCGGCAATCCGCTGGATCATCGACGAGATTTCGGTGCTGAAGCCGATCCGCTTCCAGTCGATCCGTCGTAACGAAGTCGGTCACAAGGCGCCGAGCGGCAAGATCAAGACGGCAATGAACCGCGGCAGCCTTGAAGATCTTCAGTTGCTCGTCGATGAGGACCGGCAGCAGCGGGCGGCGACCGTGCTGGTCGACGTCGAGTATGTGATCTCCGCCCATTTCGAGCTGACGGCGCGGGCCGGTGCCGACGACAACGAGGGCAAGCACCTCGATACCTTCAACCGCCGCGCTGCCCGTGGCCAATGCTTCCACCAGCCCTGCCTTGGCACGCGCGAGTTTCCGGCCGTCTTCGAGCTGCTGCCGCCGGACGGATCGCTTCCGGTCGCCGCCCCTGAGGCCCGCACCGCCGGTCTCGGCTTCGGCAGGCCGCGCGATCTCGGCTTCGTGCTGTTCGACATCGATCACGCCGCGCCGGGGCGCCCGTCGCTGTTCTTCCGCGCCGAACTTGTCGACGGCGTGATGAAGGTGCCGCATCCGTCCTCGCCGGAGGTGAAGCGATGAGCATCCTTGTCTCTCTCGTCCGCGCCTACGACCGGCTGCCGAAAGCGCCGCCCTTCGGCTTTTCGCCGGAGAAGATCAGCTTCCTGATTTCGCTCGATGAAAGAGGCGTGGTGGTCGGCCTCCCGCATGACCTGCGCGGCGAAGACAAGAAACGCACGCCGCGACAGCTCTTCGTGCCGCAGGCCATCAAGCGCACTGCCGCCATTGCGCCGAACTTCCTCTGGGACAAGACGTCCTACGTGCTGGGGGTGACGGCCGGGGAGGGCAAACGAACCGCCGACGAGCACGCGGCCTTCGTCAGGCGGCATCTCACCGATCTCGCGGGGGCAAGCGATATCGGCCTCGCTGCACTGGTCGCTTTCCTGCAGGCTTGGACGTCGGAGCGCTTCGCCGAACTCGGCTGGCCGGAAGAGATGAAAGACCAGAACGTCATCTTCGGCCTGGAGAGCGAGCGCCTCGCCGATGTCTTTCTCCACGATCGTCCGGCCGCCAGAGCCTTGTGGGCGCGCCTTTCCGCCGCTGGCGACAAGACGGAGGCGGTCTGTCTGGTGACGGGAGAGCAGGCCCCGGTGGCCCGTCTGCATCCGGCGATCAAGGGTGTTTGGGGCGCGCAATCGTCCGGCGCGTCCATTGTGTCCTTCAACCTCGACGCTTTCACCTCCTACGGTCACGACCAGGGGGACAATGCGCCGGTGTCGGAAGCCGCCGCCTTCGCCTACACGACTGCGCTCAATCGCTTCCTTGAACGGGACAGCGGCCATCGCATCCAGATCGGCGATGCCTCCACGGTTTTCTGGGCCGACGCCACCGAGGCGGACAAGGCGCGGCAAGCCGAAAACCTCTTCGCCGGTTGGTTCGAGGGACCGCCGCCCGACACCCGGATCGACGAGAAGGCGCAGGCAAAGCTTGTCGGTACCAAGCTCGCTCAGGTGAAGGCTGGTGAGGCACTCTCCAGCGTCCCGCCGGAGCTTGCCGCTGGCGTCCGTTTCCACGTTCTCGGTCTTGCGCCCAACGCCGCTCGCCTGTCGATCCGCTTCTATTATGAGAACGACTTCGGCGTGCTGGCGGAGAACTATCGCCGCTATGTCGAGGACATGCGGATCGAGCCCGCCGATCCGCGCGATCCGCGCCCGCCGCTCTGGAAATATCTCGCGGAGACGGCCGTGCTCGGCAAGCGCGAGAACGTGCCGCCCAATCTCGCCGGCGACTGGATGCGAGCCATCCTGTCCGGCACGGCCTATCCGCTGACGCTGCTCTCCAGCGTGCTGATGCGGCTGAGGTCGGACCAGACCGTCAACGCGCTCCGCGTCGCCATGCTCAAAGCCATCATCGTGAGGAACTTCTCCAGGGAGGATACACCCGTGGCCCTGCAACCCGATTACCCCAGCAAGGGATACCAGCTCGGTCGGCTGTTCGCCGTCTACGAACGCATCCAGACCGATGCGCTTGGCGGCAAGGTGAACGCTACTGTCAAGGACAAGTTCTATGGGGCGGCGTCCGCCCAGCCTCGCAAGGTGTTTTCGCTTCTTGAGCGTGGCTCCGCCAATCACCTTTCCAAGATCGGCAAGCAGTCACCCGGCCGCAAGGTCAACCTGGAAAAGCTGGTCGGCGAGATCATGGGCGCGATGGACCCCGCCGCCGATCCGTTCCCAGCTTCGCTGTCGGCCGAAGACCAGGCCCTCTTCGGGCTCGGCTACTACCACCAGCGCAACGACTTCTTCAAATCCCACAAGGACGACACCGCCTCGGAGGAACCCGCGAAATGACCGTCATCGCCAATCGCTACGACTTCGTTCTCCTGTTCGATGTCACTCGCGGCAATCCAAACGGCGACCCGGATGCCGGCAACCTGCCGCGCCTCGATCCGGAGACCAATCATGGTCTCGTCTCCGACGTCAGCCTGAAGCGCAAGATCCGAAACTACGTCGAGTTCGCCCATGCCGGCGACGATGGCCTGCACATCTATGTCGAGGATGGCTCGATCCTCAACGACAAGCACCGGCAAGCCTATCGGGCGCTTCGTCCGGATGATCCCAAGGTCGACAAGGACAAGTCGCTCAACCCCAAGGATGACATAGAGGCTGTGAAGCTGCGCAACTTCATGTGCGCCAACTTCTTCGACGTGCGAACCTTTGGTGCCGTCATGTCGACCGGTGTCAACTGCGGCCAGGTGCGTGGCCCGGTGCAGCTCACGTTTGCCCAGTCGGTCGAGCCGATCGTGCCACAGGAAATCTCGATCACCCGCATGGCTGCCACCAACGAGGCCGAGAAGAAACAGAGGGCCGAGGGCGACGACAGCTCCGATCGCACGGACAACCGCACCATGGGCCGCAAGCATATCGTGCCCTATGGTCTTTATCGTGCTCACGGCTTCGTCTCTGCCAAGCTCGCCGAACGCACCGGCTTCGGCGAGACCGACCTTGAGCTGCTGTTCAAGGCGCTCGGCGAAATGTTCGAGCACGATCGTTCGGCAGCGCGCGGCGAAATGGCCAGCCGCAAGCTGATCGTCTTCAAGCACGCCCTGCCGCTCGGCAACGCGCCGGCCCATCAACTGTTCGACCGGGTGAGGGTCGGCCGTAACATCGACGGCGCTTTCCGCGACGTGAAGGACCCGCGCATCGACAATGCGCCGCCGGCCCGCGCCTACTCCGACTACATCGTCGAGATCTACCGCGACGGTCTGCCCGATGGCGTCGAGATCATCGAGAGGCTGTGATGATCGCCGGCCTGCCGGAGACGATGGCGCTGCCCGAGCGGGAGCCTATCCCGCTGTCGGCGTTGCAGCACGCCGCCTATTGTCTCCGGCAGGCCGCGCTGATCCATCTCGAGCGGATGTGGGAGGAGAACCGCTTCACCGCCGAGGGGCACGTTCTGCATGTCGCCGTCGACAAGCCCGGCAGCCGACGGGTACGCGGCCAGCGTCGGGTCACCAATCTGCAGCTGTCCGCGCCGCGCCTTGGGATTGCCGGCGTCGCCGACGTGGTGGAGTTCTCGCCCGACGGTGCTGGCGGCGAGGTGGCGCTGCCTGTCGAGTTCAAGCGTGGCAAGCCCAAGCTGCACAGGGCCGACGAGATCCAGCTCTGCGCCCAGGGTTTATGCCTCGAGGAGATGCTCGGGCGCCCGGTGCCGGCGGGAGCGCTGTTCTATGCCGAGACGCGGCGGCGCGTGGAGGTGCCGTTCGACGACGATCTCCGGGCGTTGACGCTCCGCACCATCGCCGATCTTGCCAGCATCCTTGCGGCCGGCCGTACGCCGCCACCCACTGCGCAGAAAAGCCGATGCAGGGCATGCTCGCTCGTCGACCTTTGTCGGCCCGAGGCGGTGAAGCGCTCGGCCGCCGCCTTCCGCCGGCGCATGATCGACGGTGAGCTGGCCGGGGAGGACGCATGAGAAAGCTGCTCAATTCCGTCTACGTCACCACCGAGGGCGCCGCCCTGCGCAAGGACGGCGAGAACCTCGTCGCCTTCGTCGAGGGCGAGGAAAAGGCGCGGGTGCCGTTGCACATGCTGGCCTCGCTGGTGGTGTTCGGTCCGATCAGCGTTTCACCCGCCCTGATCGGCGCCTGCGCCTCGGCCGGCATCGCCATCGTTCTGCTCGACCGCAACGGACGCTTCGAGGCGCGCATCGAGGGGCCGGTCGCCGGCAACGTGCTGCTGAGGCGGGCGCAATATCTCGCCTCGGATGCGCCGACCGAGATCGTCCGATCGCTTGTCGTCGGCAAGGTGGCCAACCAGCGCGCCGTCCTGCAACGCGCGCTGCGCGACTATGGCGACGAGTATCCGCCCGCCGAGGCAGACGCCATCGCCCGCGTCGTCGAGCGCCTTGCCCGCATCATGGCCCGGGCCGAACGGGCCGATGACAGCGTCGATGCCTTGCGCGGCACCGAGGGCGAGGCCGCCAATCTCTACTTCTCGGTCTTCGATCTGCTGATCCGCAGCCCGGACGTCGAGTTGCGCTGGACCGGCCGTTCGCGGCGGCCGCCGCTCGACCCGATCAACGCGCTTCTCTCTTTCCTCTACACGCTCCTCACCCACGATTGCCGTGCGGCCGCAGAGGCGGTTGGCCTCGATCCCGCCGTGGGTTTCCTGCATCGCGACCGGCCGGGGCGCCCCTCGCTCGCTCTCGATCTGATGGAGGAGCTTCGCCCCGTCCTTGCCGACCGCTTGGCGCTTTCGCTCGTCAACCGCCGCCAATTGCGGGCCTCGGATTTCGAACGGCAGGACAGCGGCGCCATCTTCCTGAAGGATGACGCGCGCAAGATCGTTCTCGCCGCCTGGCAGGAGCGCAAAAAGGACGAGCGGCTTCATCCGTTTCTCGACGAAAAGGCCCCGCTTGGCCTCGTGCCGCACATTCAGGCGCAAATGCTAGCCCGCCATCTGCGCGGCGATCTCGACGCCTATCCCCCCTGGTTCTGGAAATAGGAGGCTGAGGGTGCTGATCCTCGTCACGTACGACGTCAACACCATCGAACCCGGTGGCAAGGCTCGGTTGCGCTCCGTGGCGAAGGCCTGCCGCGACTACGGCCAGCGCGTGCAGTTCTCCGTGTTCGAGATCGAGGTCGATCCGGCGCAGTGGACCAAGCTCAAAGCCCGCCTTGAAGCGATCATCAAGCCCGAGATCGACAGCCTGCGCTACTACTACCTCGGTGCCAACTGGCAGCGCCGCATCGAGCATGTCGGAGCCAAACCGGCAACCGACCTCGGCGGCACGCTGATCATCTGACGGGCCGCTGGCAGCCTGCGCGAACCTGGAGCGAGGCGAGAAACCCCGAGAGGTTCGCACCGGCGGCAGATCATTGATATCGTGAGTGTTCGCCAGCTTGCGCAGAGCCATGGCCGCGACTGGAAAGGTCTCACCCCTTCTTTCGCGCCGCCGCCGAGCTTTTGCTCTTCAAGACAGAAGGATAAGAGATGAGGTGTCGCTCCCCTCGCGGGGGCGTGGATCGAAACACGGTAGAGGTCGACCTGTTGGGCAAGGCGACGCGTCGCTCCCCTCGCGGGGGCGTGGATCGAAACTCCGCGTCGTAACAACGGCGGCGAGCCCATTCCGTCGCTCCCCTCGCGGGGGCGTGGATCGAAACGCAAGTTGGCCAGAGAGTTGCTCGCCAACACGAAAGTCGCTCCCCTCGCGGGGGCGTGGATCGAAACAAGCGCAGCGGGATGTCAAGGACTCCACACGCGAGTCGCTCCCCTCGCGGGGGCGTGGATCGAAACTCGAAAAGCATCCCGAGCTTGGTACCGTCCTCCAGTCGCTCCCCTCGCGGGGGCGTGGATCGAAACAAGCGCTCGACGAGGATCAAGCGCCGGATGGCGGGTCGCTCCCCTCGCGGGGGCGTGGATCGAAACGACGCTGCAGATCTCCGTCGTCAACAGGTTCGCTCGTCGCTCCCCTCGCGGGGGCGTGGATCGAAACGCAGCGCCATCCCCCTGAATGACGTGATCGAGATGTCGCTCCCCTCGCGGGGGCGTGGATCGAAACTGCCGAGCGAGCCGTGGCGACCGCAAGGGCGACCGTCGCTCCCCTCGCGGGGGCGTGGATCGAAACTGCCAGTACGGGAGCGGGATTCCTTCGGCCCGGATGTCGCTCCCCTCGCGGGGGCGTGGATCGAAACTCCGTGCCGTCAGAGCGCTGATAGGTATGCGTCTGTCGCTCCCCTCGCGGGGGCGTGGATCGAAACCATGTCCCCGGCGACACCATCTCGTCGGGGTGGTGTCGCTCCCCTCGCGGGGGCGTGGATCGAAACTCCGTTATCTGGGGATCAAGGTGCGACGGCGAGAGTCGCTCCCCTCGCGGGGGCGTGGATCGAAACGCGTCGACAGCGATCGCCATGGGCTGCGATATCAGTCGCTCCCCTCGCGGGGGCGTGGATCGAAACATCAACACCAGCGGCATGAATAGCAGCACTGGCGGTCGCTCCCCTCGCGGGGGCGTGGATCGAAACCAACTGCATAGCAATTTGATTACGCAATGCATCGTCGCTCCCCTCGCGGGGGCGTGGATCGAAACCGCGACGTGCAGGCGCTCTACCAGCTGATGGCCGTCGCTCCCCTCGCGGGGGCGTGGATCGAAACTGAATACCATGTCGGGCGGCTGCTCGCCGTTGCTGTCGCTCCCCTCGCGGGGGCGTGGATCGAAACTTGTCCAGAGCTTCGGCCTTGAGATTGGCGGAAAGTCGCTCCCCTCGCGGGGGCGTGGATCGAAACGTTTCTGCGGGGACGATCACTATCCCGAGAATTCTTGTCGCTCCCCTCGCGGGGGCGTGGATCGAAACAGCTCGGCGTGTCGCTGGCGGGCCGCGCGCAAGCGTCGCTCCCCTCGCGGGGGCGTGGATCGAAACTTCTGTGGCGGGGTGGCGCCGCGCATCCGCAAGGCGTCGCTCCCCTCGCGGGGGCGTGGATCGAAACGACGCCAAGGAGCTGTCGCTGGCCTCCTCGACGGGTCGCTCCCCTCGCGGGGGCGTGGATCGAAACTCACCGGCCCGGCCGGCAAGCCACTGACCAAGGGTCGCTCCCCTCGCGGGGGCGTGGATCGAAACATCTGCCCTCGCCGATGATATCGCCAATGCGCCGGTCGCTCCCCTCGCGGGGGCGTGGATCGAAACGCCCGCAAGGGCATTGAGAAGGTGGGCGGGGTTCGTCGCTCCCCTCGCGGGGGCGTGGATCGAAACCGCGCCCGGTGAACGATCAGTTTGGCGGCGAGCGGGTCGCTCCCCTCGCGGGGGCGTGGATCGAAACGAGCGCTGGGCGGGGTTTAGGCCGGAGTTTGGGGTCGCTCCCCTCGCGGGGGCGTGGATCGAAACAAAAACAAGGCGGCGGTGAGAGCCGCGCTGGCCCGTCGCTCCCCTCGCGGGGGCGTGGATCGAAACCTCAACCGGACGATGGCAGTTACAATCTCAAGCAGTCGCTCCCCTCGCGGGGGCGTGGATCGAAACGACGGCCTACAGCAATACGGCGCAGACTTTGCCGGTCGCTCCCCTCGCGGGGGCGTGGATCGAAACGTTTGTCACTAAATCACGTGATAATCACTTGACGGTCGCTCCCCTCGCGGGGGCGTGGATCGAAACATCATGCCGGACGGGTCGGACAAAGCGCCCGTCGGTCGCTCCCCTCGCGGGGGCGTGGATCGAAACCGCTTATAAGATGTTGTGGTATTCCAACTCCGGGAGTCGCTCCCCTCGCGGGGGCGTGGATCGAAACCACACCGGACAAGTCGATCGACCTCGGGACCTACGGTCGCTCCCCTCGCGGGGGCGTGGATCGAAACCTGTCCTACGCGCGACGCGCAACGTCTATGACATGTCGCTCCCCTCGCGGGGGCGTGGATCGAAACTCCGCTCCGCTGGCCGGCTGTCGCCAGAAGAGGAAGTCGCTCCCCTCGCGGGGGCGTGGATCGAAACGCGAATAGCAGTCCCAAGCCCGAAGCTCTGAAGAAGTCGCTCCCCTCGCGGGGGCGTGGATCGAAACCTGTCCTACGCGCGACGCGCAACGTCTATGACATGTCGCTCCCCTCGCGGGGGCGTGGATCGAAACGATTGGACGTCGCCGAACAGCGCCAACTATCTGGGGTCGCTCCCCTCGCGGGGGCGTGGATCGAAACCTGGCGCGCTACCTCGTCAGAGTCGCCACCCAAAAACGTCGCTCCCCTCGCGGGGGCGTGGATCGAAACGGCGTCGGCCTTGCTCAATGGGATGTGCTTCTTTGTCGCTCCCCTCGCGGGGGCGTGGATCGAAACAGCGAGCGGCATGGAAGGACATGCTGGCTAACACGTCGCTCCCCTCGCGGGGGCGTGGATCGAAACATCATCGCCGATGTGGTCCGCGATCAACTCTCGCCGTCGCTCCCCTCGCGGGGGCGTGGATCGAAACTCCGGATCTCCATCGATCTCGACCTGGATAATCCGTCGCTCCCCTCGCGGGGGCGTGGATCGAAACTTGAGAAGATCGAGGTTGGAGATCAGCGGCATCAGGTCGCTCCCCTCGCGGGGGCGTGGATCGAAACCGGCTTGACCAGTGTCGACGTGCAAGCGGTCCGAAGTCGCTCCCCTCGCGGGGGCGTGGATCGAAACAAGATCTCCGACATGGTCGAGACCGCGCGCAGCGGTCGCTCCCCTCGCGGGGGCGTGGATCGAAACCCTGACCCTGGGGGCGTTGGGCCGCCTCGGCACGGTCGCTCCCCTCGCGGGGGCGTGGATCGAAACTCCGACGCCGCCCATGTCCAGGAAGCCATCGAAACGTCGCTCCCCTCGCGGGGGCGTGGATCGAAACCGTTCAAGGGCGGTCTCAGGGCCTTCCAGGCAAAGTCGCTCCCCTCGCGGGGGCGTGGATCGAAACTCAAATCCATGTTGCGGGATCTGCTCGAGGCGCAGGTCGCTCCCCTCGCGGGGGCGTGGATCGAAACGCCCGATTTGATCGCCCGCGCCTATGAGCTGCCGGTCGCTCCCCTCGCGGGGGCGTGGATCGAAACCTTTTCTCGGCCATCAACCCGCCGCCCATGGAGACGTCGCTCCCCTCGCGGGGGCGTGGATCGAAACTGCCGCCAGGCCGACAAAGACGATCTCCAGCACCTGTCGCTCCCCTCGCGGGGGCGTGGATCGAAACCAGCCGTCCATCACCTGGCGCAGCAGCATGCGGCCGTCGCTCCCCTCGCGGGGGCGTGGATCGAAACCTTGTAGTCGCGCGCACCCCACACGATGCGATTGGTCGCTCCCCTCGCGGGGGCGTGGATCGAAACCTACGAGCACGGCCAGAAGGCGCTGGCCGACAGCAGTCGCTCCCCTCGCGGGGGCGTGGATCGAAACCGTTGATTGTATCATCGGAGCCCATGGAATTTTGTCGCTCCCCTCGCGGGGGCGTGGATCGAAACTACCCGAGGAGTGCGAGGGCATCGTCGCCTGGGTGTCGCTCCTCTCGCGGGGGCGTGGATCGAAACAATTACCTGCACGATGGTACAGGCGGTTCGTGGTGGTCGCTCGCCAAGCCGTGGCCTGGATCGAACCGACAAGAACTCGGCGCCGGGAAAAAGAATAGTCGGTGGTCAGTTGCTAGCCACTTCCTATCGCGCACTCCGCGGCCCTAATATTCTATAAACACTCGCTCTTCCGATGCCGAGATCTCTGGCGATCTGGGTGGCGCCCTTACCCTCAGCATAGAGTTTGCGAACCGCATCTTCGTTGATGGTCATAGGACGCCCCTTGTAGACGCCAGCAGCCTTGGCTTTGGCGATACCTTCCATCTGACGCTCGCGTCGAATGGCCGTTTCGAACTCCGCGAAGACACCAAGCATCTGCAAGAAGGCACGCCCGGCCGGGGTGGTCGTGTCGATCGGCTGTTCAGTGGCTTTTAGATGTGCGCCCTTCTTCTCCAGTTCGGCCACGATGGCAGAAAGGTCAGCGATTGACCGGGCGAGGCGATCGATACGCGTCACAACAACGACGTCTCCGGTGCGAACTATGTCGAGCACGCGTCGCAGCTCTGTCCGGCCTGCAGTGGTGGTGCCGGATCGTTGTTCGGCAAATACCGTGAGACATCCGGCGGCACGAAGGGCGGCCTCCTGGATGCCGGTGTCCTGATCTTCGGTTGAGACGCGAGCGTAGCCGAACAGTTTGGCGGTGGCGTTCATGGCGAACTCCGAGTGCATGTAGAGCGAGAATGTCTCGTTTGCCTCTAGACCTTCTTTATCTATTGTCTCGTAATTCAAAAATAAACCCATGTGATACGGAAAATGTGTCTCATGAAGACGTATCTCCTGGGTATACCCGAACGAGCCGACGCTGTTCGTAGGGGGACGAAATGAGTTCGTCCCCTTAAGTCCCATTCATCCATCTCTCCAGGGTGGCTCAGTTGGAGGATGTTCCTCTCCGACGGAGCGCGGTGCTCCGCATGGAAGCACAGAGGACGCGGTTATGAATATCCCTGAACTCATCGACGAACGCGGCGCCGCCGAGGCGCTCGCAATCGCCCCGCGAACGTTGCAGTGGTGGCGCATCTGCGGAAAGGGGCCGAAGTTCGTCAAGCTCGGCCGCTCCGTCAGATATCGCAAGGTTGATCTGCTCAACTGGATCGAGGCCGGCACATGCGTGAACACCTCGAAAACGCGTGAGGTGTGCCATGGCTAACCGGGAAATCGAAGCTCGCCTGAAGATGACGGCCATCGACCAAGCGAGCCGTGTCATCGATCGCGTTGGAAACAAGATCGACGCCATCGGTCGCAAGCTGGAAGCCGTCAATAGGGCCGAGAAGGCTGTCCGGAAGGCCGAGCAGGCCGAGGCGGCTGCTGCCGCAGCCGCCGAGAAGCGGCGAATGATGGTGACGGGCCTTGCTGTTGCCGGGATGTACGTGGCCGGGCGGACGGCAAAGAAGGCTGTCACCGACTTTGCACTTCTTGAACGCGAGATCACGCGGATCGGCATCACGGCTGATGCCAGCGACGAACAGATCAAGGCGGTCTCCTCCACCATCATGAAGATGGCGCAGGACACGGCAACGCCGCTCAGCGACGTCTATGACGGATTCGACGCCCTGGTGAGCGCCGGCCGGAGTTGGGATGAGGCGCTGGCCTTTCTGCCGTCGGTGGTGAAAACGGCGCAGGCGGCCGGCGCCGAGACGCGCGACATCGCGGCAACAGCGGACTCCCTCGGCGGTTCGATGCAAATTGCTGGCGACGAGATGGAGCTGGCCTTCGACAAACTGGTGAAGGGCGGCAAGCTCGGCAAGTTCGAGCTGAAGGACATGGCGCGCTACTTGCCGTCGATCCTGCCACAGATGGCGGCTTTGGGCTACACAGGGCAAGAGGGCCTGGAAACGACAATCGCACTCCTGCAAACAATGCGATTGCAGACCGGCACCGCTGGAGAGGCTGCCACGAACCTGGAAGCCGTTCTCGGCCAGATCTATGCGCCGGAGACAGCGACCGCGTTCATGAAGCAGTTCAAGGTCGATCTGCCAAGATCTCTGGCCCTCGCCAAGAAAAATGGCATCGACCCCATCATGGCCTTCATAAAGATACTCAAGAAGGTCACCGGTGGAGACATGGAAAAACTGTCGAAGGTCTTGGCTCGAAAGGAACTGCGATCCGGCGCTATGGCGATCATGCAGATGTTCAAGGAATATGAAGCCTATCTGGATGGCGTCGGAAATGCGGCCGGATCTGTGCAAAAAGACCTTAACCGGGTTACCGCGACCGCTCTGGCCGACATCGACCGGCTATCGAACAACTGGGAAGGATTCCTGACAAGCCTGGGAAACACGGCTGTTTCCATAGGTGTTGCCGACGAAATCGAGGGTTTGTCGAAGCACCTTCAAGACATTACAAACGTGATGGAGACTTGGAACAGCGGAGAGAAGTCCGACCAAGCGTTGAACGATATGAACGTTCACCAAAACGAGACCCTTTATCCAGGCGTCGCGGCTTACGCTGAAGCATATCGGAAGACGTCCGGCGGGCTAGAGCCCCCGAAAGACATGATCTTGCCCTTTAAAGGCGGATTTCTTGACAGGTTCTACTTATCCGACGAGAAGAGAAAAGAGATCGAGAAACAAGGTCGCGTGGCCGGTGCGGCGGCGCTTACCGAGGCGGAGGTCGCAAGGCGGGAGTTCGACGCCTATAACGCGAGACAATACAACAGCGCGCGGGGCCTGACCGGTTCGCAAACGCTGTCCCAGCCAGTTCGGGGCGCTCCGATGTCCGGTGTCTTGCGTGGCGGCGTTGAGCCGTTCGGCGCAAAAACGTTTGCCGACGGGGAGCGCTACATCCCGATGAACGATCCTGGGATCGAGCTACCGGGGTCCTATCCGAACAGTGGTCTGGTCTTGCCCGGTATCAGCGGCTCAATGGGTGAGCTGAAAGCTCAGTTGGTTGGCAGCATGGAAGACGCCAAACAGGAAGTTCTCCTGTCCGCCGAGGATATGCTGAAGCAGCTGGTGACGATGATCGGCAACACGCCCATTCCGCCGATCAAGATCAAATTGGACGGCCAGACGCAGCTCGCCAGGGTGAATCCTGGCGTGTCTATGCCTGATAATCAATGACGGTCGTCCACCCATGAAACGACTGCCGGTGGGTTTATCCTGCCGGCAGTTCGAGGCATCCTAATAATCAGGGTAGTGGTGGTCTGGGCCGGCCGCACCATCTCACTTGCTAGCCGCGGGATGGACCATGAGGATGCGACAAGCAGAATGGCTTGAGCGGCCCCAGGCAATGACGCAGACGTTATTGGCGCCCACGTTCTTTCTGTTCCTTTAGCTCGCGCAATACCTCGCGTCGTTGGTTTCGGTCATGGAAGTCGTATACCCTCTCTGTGGAAGTTGTGCCAACAGGGTGCACATTTCGAGTTGCCGACAATACCGCTCCCGAAGATCGACGCTTCCGCTTCTCTAGAAACTCCTCAATGTCGTCTCTAGAGAAGCGCACACAGGGACGGCGCGTTAGTCCGACGTTGCGTTGCGTCACCTCGCCTCTAGCTACATGACTGCGCAAAGTCTCAATACTGATGCCGTGTCGGTCATTGCCGCCCCCTCCTCACGGTGAAACCTTGCCGTTAGCAAGCTCAAAAAAGGGGTGCAAGCGCGAGAGAGGAAGATGAATTTTCCTAGGGCTATACTACCCTCGCCAACTCACCGAGGCCGCGTTTTCCCGCCGCCGGTCGCGTGGTCAGTGGCCATTTCTGTCCTGAAGCGAGCGCGTTGCTCCCAAACACATCAGACGCGTCGAGCGCTTGTGGTGCCGCCGCTGTGACCCAATCTCGGGATATAGGTACGCATTCCGCCGCCTCCGCCACTGGTCGATGGCATCCAAGTCATAAAGCCCTGTGTCTGGGTCAGGCAGAGGGAAGCCGCGGCGCCAAAGCTGTGGCAGCACTGTCTCAAACTCACCCTTGGTGACCCATCCGGCGTGCCGCCAGCTCGGCGGGGACATCTCCCGGCTTTGCCGAAGAATAGCGGATAGCCTACCTCTAGTCTCCACCACCTGCCGCCGCCCTTAGCCACGGCCAATGAACTTTTGTTTTTCGCCTCACCGTTGCTTTTATTGTCTCCTCATCACCACGCATGCCAAGTTCAACAACCATCACAGTGCTGATCGCGGTGCAAAGCTGCGTGTAGGTGTTGATCGGATCACCTTCATGGCGAAGCGCTCTACCGATCACAATTTCAAGAGCTTCTTTCCATCTGTATCCATACTTGCTCGGAGGCTTTCCTGGACGCCCCACGTCGCCACTGAGCGCGCCTTCATCTTCCACGACGCTCTCGTTAGTGGAGTATGCGATTGTCGCACCTATGCCAGATGCCTCAGTGGAAGCACCAGATGAATCGTCGTCGGCAGGGGTGGTGGCCAAGTCCGAAGCCGCTGAGGGCTCAACGATGCGAACGTTTCTAATGGCGCCGCCGCTATCGCCGGGTCGGTATAGATCGCCGGTCCCAAGGCACAGCAATAGCCGGCCGGCCTCGAGGTCGACAGGGTCGATGCTGACCTTTTCGCCGCTGACGTCGTCAAGCCCAATCAGACCAATGCGAGCGGTGGCGATCAGCTCACCAAGCGCTGCCAATCGATCGGCGACCACGTTTAGATAAAGGGTAGGAGTGTCGCCTGCCGCGCCGTCGTTGAGACCGAGCTTGCCGGCTAGCTCTATACGTGTAAGTTCGCGCAGCATAGCCTTCCGGCCGATATGCAGTGCGACCAGCGCAGTGCTATCGGAAGAGATCTCTGGCGTGTCATTCGGCAGCTTACCGGGGCGTTTCAGCCTATCATTCCAGATTTTAAGTGCCTCTGGATCCTCCCACACAAAACGCTCAATAACGGTCGATAGCGGTTCAGATGAAAGCAATTTCGTAGCAACGGAAACTGGTGCGTGAAGCACCGGAAAGACGTTGATACCGACAAGGGCTGTATCCGGCAATAATGCGTCCGGATCGTCGTCGGGCCTCTTGCCAACCGCAGATCTATTTTCCAGAAATCCGTCCAGCTCATGCCAAAGCTGTGGCGGTATAAGGGAAATTTCGCCATTATCGTCTTCGTCCCCGTATAAGCCGAAAACTACAACGCTTCCATCCAAAGCAAATTTACGAAAGCGATCATAGATATTCTGCTTCGCTCTTCGATGCATCGAGCTTGCTGCATTTAGGGTCCTTGCCGCTGTCAAAGCGCCCGTGCCGATCTCGGATCGGCGTGCTGCAGTATCGACATGAGAGATCACATGGTCAAAGCTCGCCTCTGCTCTTCGAAGATCTTCAAAGAACTCGTCAGGGACAATCTTCTCAAATGCTTCGCTTAGTGCCCAGCCTGGGAAGGATGCAGTGCTCATTTCCCATCACTCGTGGTGGTGTCCGATCTATCGCGTAGCCGCACTCCAGGCCCGTTGCCATTTTCGGGAATGAACAGGATGCCAGCCGCTTCAAGTGTGCGACGTACTGCGTCTGCATTCGGGCCGTTCATGCTTACTTCCCCATCCACGAGTTCTGATCGGCGGATCGTCGCGACGCCTACACCGGAGTGAGTTGCAAGGTCTTCAGCCCGCCACCGGATCAACGCTCTTGCCGCTCTAATCTGTGCTCCAGTGATCTTTTTCATATCGTTTGATATCCAGTTAACATTCGCAGCTAATATGATATGTCGTATATCACATTAGCTTTCAATGATCAAGGCAGCGACCATGAGTTACGACCGTACCGCCATAATGAATGCCGCTTGGGCCATCTTCCGCCAGCGCAACAGCCTCCGCTCACCCGAAGTGATCCAGGCGAACCGGCATATGCTGTTCTCCATCGCCCTGTCGCTCGCTTGGGAAGATTCCAAGCGCGCTACGCGGTCGGTTCGAGAGGTTCGGATTGCCGATTTGCGCGGCAAACTCGAATGTACCCGCTGCGTCGATCGTTATTCCGAGATGAGTCGCGAAGTGGCGCAGATCGAGGCCGAACTTCAGCGCTTAGCCGCCTGATCCGACGAACCGAGGTCTGACACGCGAGAGGACTAGAACATGTGCAAACAAGCTGTCACGACAACGTCCTGCGAACGGCCCGATTACTATTCTCTTGAGGCCTTCAGGGTCGCCCACGAGAAGTGGCTGAAGGCCAGAACTAAGCTTCTGACCGCCGATGGCCTGACCGACGACGAGGTCTGCGCGCTCTCGGACGAAGTCGAAGAACTGAGCAAGTCCCTGCTGACCAGGTTCGTCAAAGACCCAAGTGACGAATGGGTCCGGGCGAAGTTCGAGGTCGCCCGATCGCTCTTGAATGGCGACCCCGCTAATTGGGCAGACAACCGGCTCTACCTCATCCTTGGGCAGCTTGAGGCTGACCTGATCGCGGCAGTGGACCGGCTGGCGGAGCATGCGCGGATATGAGGAAGAGGGGGACGAATGAGTTCGTCCCCTTAAGTCCCATTCATCCGTCTATCGCAGATGGCTCGAAACGTCCCTCAATGCCGGTGCCCGATGGTGTGGCAGACATTGAGGAACCACAGAATGCAGACCCTTCCCAAACTTGTAGACGAGAACGGCGCCGCGGAAATTCTCGCGGTATCCGTTCGGTCGCTTCGATCCTGGCGCGTCAACGGCGGCGGCCCCACCTACGTGAAACTCGGTCGCGCCGTCCGTTATGCCGAGGCTGACCTAATTGCTTGGATTTCCGCCAATGCGCGCCGACACACCGCCACCGCTGGTGAGGTGCGCCATGGTTGACCCTCGCGACAATACCCTTGAGGCGTTCTTCGTAGCCTCTCCTGGCCACTCATCCGAGGGGGATGGCTCGATCGCCGCGTGGTGTCCCTTCTGCGAAACCGTTCACTATCACGGGGCGGCAGGTGAGGGTGCCACGCGCAGAACGGAGGCTCGAGGCTCGCATTGCGCTTCCGAAAGGCTGTCGCCATGGCGGGGGGAGAGCTACGAGCTGGGCGTCGTCGGCACCATTGCCGATGGCGAAGATCTAGCGCCGAAGCCCTACCTTGCCGTGCGGGGCGATCCTCTTTGTTCGCGCGTACGCCTGCATCAGATCTTCGGCGGTGGTGCGATGGCTCGAGCCGTCATTCGGGCAGTGTTCGGCAACCGACGGCCACCCTCTGGTTTCGATGCCAAACTCGTAGGCGGTGGTGTCCATGTATTTCACGATGGCGGCGCCTGGTGGATCACAGACACCGACGGCAAGACGATTGCCGAAGGGCACGACGTCGGCAGCCTGCTTGCCAGCCTATTTCAAGTGCCGCTTGGCATCGTTGCTCTGCGCATCGTCGAGGATGCGATTGGCCTGACGTTGCCAGCCGACTACCGGCTGGAGCTCGTTGACCTCATCGGCCGCGCCCAAGCCGGCCAGCCAGCGCCCATTTTTGCCGAACCGGAGTGCTTGAGATGAACCATATCTCGCGCCATCGCCGTATCGCTTTTGAACGCATCGCTGGAGCGGCCGCCGCTCGCGCGCCGGACATCGTGCGGCGGTGGCTGCCAGATGGTCGACGAGAGGGCAACGAGTGGGTCGCGCGCAATCCGCTCCGCAGCGATAGACACCTCGGATCGCTCAAGGTGAACATTCGCAACGGCCGATGGGCCGACTTCGCCACGAATGACCGAGGCGGAGATCTGATTTCCCTTGCCGCATACTTGTTCGCTCTGCCGATGAAGGAAGCCGCCGAACAGGTCGCCAACATGCTGGGGGTCGAACTTTATGAGTGAGCCCTTTGCACCGCTTGGTGGCGGTGGCGTATCCGGAGGACGGTCGTCCGCCAAAGGCGGTGAATGGCAGTGCCTTCCATTTGCGCCGGATGACGCCCCACTACCGCCAGAGCGGCACACGAGGCTCGGTAAACCGACAGGTCGCTGGATTTATCGGGACGCCGCAGGCCGCGTGATCGGGCTCGCCAACCGCTTCGATATTTCGGACGGCAAACAGTTTCGACCGTTGACATGCTGGCGCCCCGTCAAGGGCGGCAAGCCGGTCTGGCGGTGGGAAGCTTGGCCAGCGCCAAGGCCGCTTTATGGGCTTGATCGGCTGGCAGCCAAACCGTCTGCGGTGGTCGTGATATGCGAAGGAGAGAAAGCCGCTGATGCGGCAGCTCGCCTACTGCCGGACGCCGTTACTGTCACTTCGCCCAATGGTTCTAAATCGGCCGAGAAAGCCGAATGGCGGCCACTCGCCGGTCGCAAGGTGATCATATGGCCGGATGCCGACGAGGCCGGTGCCGGCTATGCCAGCGCTGCAGTGAAGGCCTTGCAGGCGGTGGCTGCCGCCTCGATCGCTATCGTGGCCATTCCAGACGGCAAGATAGATGGCTGGGACGCCGCCGACGCCGAAGCTGAGGGATGGACAGCGACACAGGCCGCCACCTTGCTTGCCGGTGCTAAGGCGGTTTCCGTGGCCACGGCCGCGGCAGGCGGTGGCGACAAGAAGGAAAAGAAGCGGAGGCCGGCCCAGCGAGACTCTCTCATGAGCCTCACCGAATTCTGCGACTTGTGGCACGGTACCGATGGCGAGGCCTTTGTCACCTATCCGGTTGGGGCTCACCGCGAGAGTTGGGCCATTCGCTCTCAACGGTTCAAGCGATGGCTGGCAAACCAGGCCTACGTTGAAACAGGGCTCGTCCCAGGGGCGCAGGCTGTGGAGGACACCCTTCGCGTTCTCGAGGCGCGCGCGACCGAAGAGGGGCCGGAGCGTGAACCATGGCTCCGTGCGGGTGCGCGTGGCGACCGGCTTTACATCGACCTCTGCGATGATGGATGGCGTGCCGTTGAGATTACTCCGGAGACCTGGCGCATCCTTGACCGGCACGATTGCCCGTTTGTCCGCTCGCCGAGCATGCGGCCGTTACCGGAGCCGGTGGCGGGCGATGGCATCGACGCTCTTCGCGGCTTCGCCAATGTCGCCACCGATGACGATTTCCGGCTCATCGTGGCTTGGCTTCTCGCCGCGCTGCGGAGCCGCGGACCATACCCGATCCTCACGCTCAACGGCGAACAGGGCACGGGTAAATCAACGTTCTCGCGATTGGTGCGCTCGCTTGTCGACCCCAACGCGGCGCCGATTCGAGCCGTGCCGAAGGATGAGCGCGACCTGATCGTCGCCGCCTATAACTCCCATGTTCTGTGCTTCGACAACCTTTCCAAAGTTGAGGTTTGGTTTGCTGACGCACTCTGCCGGCTTGCCACGGGCGGTGGCTTTTCTGCCCGCGCCCTTCATACCGACCGGGACGAAGCCATCTTCTTTGGAACCAAACCCATCATCCTCAACGGAATTCCGGCACTTACCGACCGTCCGGATCTCGCCGATCGCGCAATCAATGTACGCCTAGCGCCAATTCCTGAGACAGAACGGCGGCCGGAGGCTGACATGCTGAGAGCTTGGGATGAGAGGGCGCCGGCGGTGTTTGGCGCGCTGCTCGATGCCATGTCGGCAGGCCTTCGCAGACAGGACGAAGTGAAGCTGGACGGCTATCCACGCCTTGCCGACTTCGCTCTCTGGATTGCGGCATGCGAACCCGGTCTCGGTTGGGAGGGCGGAGACTTCATGGCGGCCTACGAAAGCAACAGGCGCAATGTCGCCGACGGAGCCTTCGAGGCAGATCCGATCGCCACCGCGATCTACGATCTAGCCAAGAGCAGTGGGCCAAACGGCTGGCGAGGCACACCGAGCGAGCTTTTGGCAGAGCTGAACCTGAAGGTTCCGGAAGCAATTCGCCGTTCGCGGGCTTGGCCGACAACCGCTCAAGGCCTCGGCAACCGAATTGACAGGGTCAATCCGTTACTCCGCGCCCGCCGCATCCTGTTGGAACGGAAGCACTCCGGTATCCGACTGATCACAATTGTCCTCTTGGAAGAATAGCCCACCCCCTCGCAGCCCTCTTTCCGACACGATGACCGGCGGTGGCCTTGTGGTTCTCGCCGGTTTCTCTTTGATGCCAGAGCGCCCCTTTCGCACAACGCCTGCGCGTGACGACGGAACGGCTGTCAACTCGTCAACCTATTGACGGGGCGCCTATAAACCCTGTCAACCCAACATTCTCAGGGCACCGTCTGGCAAACCTTCGGGGTCGTCCCGCCCCGTCATGGGCGGATACGGTTGTACGGTCCCTAAATTCTCTGGGGGATGTCCGGACGGCTGGACTGGACGGCCTGGACGGCTGTGGACGGCGAGCCGTCCGCCTTCAACCCCGCAGAAAGCCGCCATTCCGGACGGCCTGGACGGCTTGGACGGCTTTCTTTCTTTTTCTTAAAAAGGGTTTCAGGCGTCAGCGTCCGTGGTCGACGTGCGGCATCAGAAGGACGAGGGTGCGGGATGGCAAGAGCGGATGAGGGCAGGGGGTAGGGAGACCTTCACCAAGACGAATCTCGATGTGATCAACGAGCCTTCTCAGGGGATGAGCTACCACCGCGCGCTTACGTGTCGCTTACTTGGCGGGAGGCTAGCCTTCTGTCAACCGACCAGTGATTTCAAATCACTAATCAAAACAAGGAGATAAATGGCTCCGCGAGTAGGACTCGAACCTACGACCCGGTGATTAACAGTCACCTGCTCTACCAACTGAGCTATCGCGGAACAGCTTCGGTGGCGGTGCGTATAACAAAGCTGTTCCGGTTTGCAAAGCCCCTTCGGCAAGGAAAATGCGTTGGTGGTGCGAAAACGCCGGAAGACGTGGAAAACCGGTAGCTAACGACATGGTGGAGAAAGGCTTTTCCCTTTGCCGGACCAGCGGTTTCCCGCGAAAATCGGAGGAGCTTTGAAAAGCCGGGTGCGCTTTCCTATCTGTCCGGAACCGGTTTGCGCCGGGATCGCGAGCGCTTCGAAAGGTTGGTCATGCCGAAGGTGACACTCTGGGGGCGGACGGTGCGATTGCCGAGAAACCGGCCGCTGCGCGTCGCCATGGGGCTTGCCTTCGTCGCCATGGGGCTCGTCGGCTTTCTTCCTGTTGTCGGCTTCTGGATGATTCCGGTTGGCCTTGCCATCCTGTCGGTGGATTCGCGACTCGCCCGTCGGATCAGGCGGCGAGCCGAAGTCTGGATCGTTCGTCGCTACAATCGCTGGAGAGGGCGCGACGTCGGCTCCGTCTAGGCTTGCGGTCGGCGTTTCGAAGGGGCGCCACCGTGGTGGACTCCCTTCACGCGAATGTTCCCGACTTTGATATTTCGTTTCTGGAGTGTGGACTCCACTTATGGCAAGTTGAGTACAGGACAGACGCGGTGGGATCGCGATATTGCCGACCGATGACATCAGGCCGAATCGAACGGCGTCATATTTCGGTCGTTGTTGATCATTATCGCTCTGCCTCAGAGAGTAATGCTCTCTCGATCTTGGGAAAGGAGGTCATAAATGACACACATTTCGCACACGCGGACCGCGCGCACGAATGTATGCCGTTCGACGATCCGCCCCAATCATCTTGGCTCGAAACGCCAATGGCGAATGTGTCTTTGCTGAGCATCTGACACTTCTCACGAAAACGTAGTCGACAGGATGATGGTCTCGCCTCAGGCGATAGGCCAGGAGAGTATTATTATGCCCAAGCCAATTGTTATTGAAGTGGCCGGAAAGGCCGTTGCCGTTGCCGCCCCGGCGGGAGATCAGGTGCGTTTCGTTGCCGTCAAGTATGACGTCTGGGACCTCGATGGCGAGCTCTACGGTTCGGTCGCCGAGGCCGAGCGGGCTGCGGAGCGCCATCTCGCTGGTCGTGGCGCCATTGCCGGGCAGGCTCTCGGCCGGGGCGCTTTCCCCGCCGAGTTGGCGGTTGCCGTCTGAGTGGCGCCCGGGGAAGTTCTGCGCTTGTGGGCTGGCTGTCGTCGGTCTTGTCGACTGGCGGCAGCCGCCGGAGTAGGGCACGCGTCCTGACCGCCTTTGTGCGGTGAGACGGTGTGCCAAGCGGGCATTGGTAAAGCATCAACCAACCAAGGCGTTCAATACAGCGGAAATTGCCCCTTCCCCCCTTGTCTATGCTGCCGCGCTCGCTTATGAACCCTTCTCCGTGAGGCCACGTGGCGGAGTGGTGACGCAGCGGATTGCAAATCCGTGTACGGGGGTTCGATTCCCTCCGTGGCCTCCAGTTTCCCAAAGTTTTGAATTTAGAAGTCTTTTTGGGCTCGGGGATCTTTCGAGCGTTTCGCTCTGTACCCACTTGAGTGACTCGTCCGGCCTCTCTTGCGGGAAGACTCGTGCATCCACTCCGCAATGCTGCGTAGAAGCCCTTGTTTCGGAAGAGGGGGGCGGCTATTGGATGAGCCAGCAGAGAATTCCAGGGGACTTGCGATCCATGGTCGATTTTCCGGCATTGCGCACCAAGATGGTCGACGGTCAGGTCAGGCCGAATGACGTTACCGATCTCCGCATCATCGATGCTATGGGCGAGGTGGCGCGCGAGAATTTCGCGCCGGACGATCAGCGGCCACTTGCCTACCTTGATCGGGACTTGCCCCTTGGTGGCGGGCGCGATCCGCGCGTGCTGATCCAGCCGATGGTGCTGGCGCGCATGCTGCAATACGCCGCCATCAAGCCGACCGACAAGGTGTTGGAGGTTGGCAGCGCATCGGGCTATGGCGCCGCCGTAATGGCCCGCCTCGCCGGATCGGTCGTGGCCTTGGAGCAGGATTCGGACTTGGCGACCATCGCCCGTCGGCAGCTCTCGGCCCTTGCCAATGTGGCGGTCGTCGAGGCGTCGCTGGTCAGGGGTGCTCCTGATGCGGCGCCGTTCGATGTCATTATCTTCAACGGAGCCGTCGCGGCGTTTCCGGATGTCATCGCCCATCAACTGGCCAAGGGTGGCCGATTGCTTCTCGTCGAGGGAGGTCGCAGCGTCCCGAGAGCCAAGCTTTATGCCAGGGATGATGGCGGCATTTCGGGCCGCGTGTTGTTCGATGCGTCTGTTCCGGTGCTGCCTGGATTCGAAGCGGTCGAGACGTTCGCCTTCTAGTTCCGGCCTGTAACGGTACGTTTCATGCGACTGTACCTGTTCGCCAGCCAGCGTAAATCTCGCTGGCTGGTCTTTTGTCGTTGCTGTGATTTCTGTGCATCGATTTGACTGAATTTGCCGCCGCGTCGCCGGTCGCGCTTCCGTTCTCGCCTTCTTCGTCTATATTCCGTCGTCGATGATTAACGTTTTGTTAGCGAGTGTGGCGGTCGGCCGGCTTTCTCGCGCAGGCGTGAGAAGACCTGGCGTCGATTGCAGGCTATATCGCATCGGTCGGCGATAAAGATGAGGTGTGTCGTGGCGTTCCGTCCCTCTTTGTACCTGTCGGCCGCCGTTGGCCTTTTTCTCGCCCTGTCTGGCGCCGCGTCTGCGGAATCATTGCAGGAGGCGATGGCTGCGGCCTACGCCAATAACCCGTCGCTCAACGCGGCGCGGGCGGGAACGCGAGCTGTCGACGAGAATGTACCCCAGGCGCTCTCGGGCTATCGTCCGACGATCAACGGTCAGATTTCCGCCGGTATCACGGCCACCGATACCCGATTTCGTTTGAACAGCGTATCGAACTGGGCCAGCACCTACACCGATACCGGCGCCGTGAAGGGCGAGATCAAGATCGTTCAGCCGCTCTACATGGGTGGGCGAATCGATAATGGCGTCAAGCGGGCAGAGTCGGCCGTGAAGGCGTCGCGCGAGCAGCTGCGTAACACCGAACAGTCTACCCTGCTCGACACGGCGTCCGCCTACATGAACGTTATTCTGTCGGGGCAGGTGCTCGAGCTGCGGAAATCCAACGTCGCTTTCCTGCAGGAGCAGGTCAGGGCCTCCAACGACCGATTCTCGGTTGGTGAGGGGACGAGGACGGACGTCTCGCAGGCTCAGGCGGCGCTGGCCGCCGCAACGGCAGCTGTCAGCGCGGCACAGGCCGACCTGCTGACGGCGCGGGCCAACTATGTCAAGGTGGTCGGCCATGAGCCCAAGGGGCTTCGCTCACCCGGCCCGATCACCAAGTTGTTGCCGGCCAGGCTCTCGGCCGCCATCGATGCCTCGCGCACCGAGCATCCGATGATCCGCGCTGCGATCCACAATGCCGACACGGCCTCCTATAACGTGTCGATCCAGGAAGGCGCGTTGCTGCCGAGCTTCGTTCTTCAGGGGGCAGTCAGCAGCACCTTCGCTGGTAGTGCAGTCTCCGCCGGTAGCAGCACCCCCGAACGTGCCCGTTCGCTGGAAGGATCCGTCGCCGCCGTGCTTTCCATTCCGATCTATCAAGGTGGTTCGGAGTACGCCACGGTCCGGCAAGCCAAGGAAGAGCTCGGTCAAGCCAAGCTTCAGGTCGACGTGGCGCGCATGTCGGTGGACGCGGCGCTTGCCCAGGCTTGGAGCGCACTTGAGTCGGCGAGAGCCCAGATCGTTGCGGCCGAAGCGTCGGTGAAGGCAAGCCGGTTGGCGCTCGAAGGCGTCGTCGAGGAACAGAAGGTTGGCCAGAGGACGACTCTGGATGTTCTCAATGCCCAGAGCACCCTGATCGATGCACGTCTGTCGGAGGTTGGTGCTCAGGCCCAGTTCGTGGTCGCGAGCTATAGTGTCGTCGCCGCCATGGGGCGCCTTGATCGCGAGCGGCTTGGCCTCAAGGTCACGGCATACAAGCCGGAACACCACTACGAGCAGGTTCGCGACAAGTGGATCGGGCTGCGCACGCCGGACGGCCGTTGACCTTGAAACGGCCGGTGCCGGGGATAAACCGCTTGATCTCCGACGCAAGCCGTTTTCAGCGGCGTTAACTAATCTATACTTCGGAGGTCGAATCAGGCTTGTTGCCGGCATTTAGCTGGTTGACCGCCGCGTTTTTTGGCGTTCGGCTCCACCGTGGGAAGGTGGAGGCAAGTCGATTGCCAGAAGTGTCGTGCGGAAAAAGGCATTGATCGATCGTGTAACATGTGGTGGGGCGACCCACTCGGAGTAGACCAATGGCCAAGGCAGCTGCGTCCGCCGAACCTTCAATGGAAGAGATCCTGGCTTCCATCAGGCGGATCATTGCCGACGAACCCGACGGCAAGGAGGCTGAGGCGTCCAAGCCGGCCCCGGCCAAGGCGGCCGCTCCGAAACCGGAGGTCGAAACCATGGCCGAGCCGGCTCTCGAGGATGAGCACATTTCCGAGGAAGATCTCGACAAGCTGTTTGCCCAGTCGGGTGACGACGAGGACGAGCCGGAGATGGACGTCGACGACGCCGATGACGGGGAAGAGCCTGAAGTGCTCGACCTTGCCGACGTCGCCACGCTCGACGAGGCCGAGCCACTTGAGCTGGTGGAGGGCCTAAAGGACGACGAAGCCGAGGTTGCCTTTGCCGAGCCGGAGCCCGAGCCTGCGCACGCACCGGAGCCTCCCCGGACGGAGGCGCCGCGTACCCAGCCCTCTCTGGAGCCCGATGTCGAGGAGCGGCTGGTTTCGGCTGCTGCCAGCGCTACCGTGCAGTCGGCTTTCGGTCAGTTGAGCCACACGGTGCTTGCGGCCAACGCGCGAACGCTCGACGACCTCGTCAAGGAGATGTTGCGGCCGATGCTCCGTGCCTGGCTCGACGAGAATCTGCCGGTGATCGTCGAACGGTTGGTGCGTGCCGAGATCGAGCGCGTTTCGCGCGGCCGCTGAAGCGCGCGAAGTCCCCTCTTTTTCAGCTTCTCGCCGCTTTTCTCGCGATTGCCAGCTGCTTCGTCCGTTGGCACGCTCGTGTTGCTCCGCGTCGACAGCGTCGCCGCCGGTCGGACCTTCGCAGCCTATAATGGTGCCCGCATGGCTGCGTTACATACCTGGATATGGGCGGTCGAGCGATAGGCGCCGCGTCGTTGGGACCTGACGGGCGCGGCGATCATTCTCCATGCCCCTCGCGCATCGGTTGGCTGACGGACAGTTGTTCGGCCCGTCAGGCTGCGATCCCCGCCGAGTAGGTCGCCGCGGCGTTGTTGGCGACGCTGGTGTAGAGGCTGCTCGCAGCCTGCGACAATCCGCTACCGCTACTGTTTCCGAACCCGTAGGGCATGTTCGCCCGTGAAGCGTCGGTAGCGGAGGCGGACTGACCTTGGCCGCCGGTCGTCGTCACGCTGGTCGAGCCATCCGAGTAGCTGACAGTGATGGTGGTGCTGCCGTCCGCGTTGTCGAGATAGGTCGTGCTGACGACTTCTTTGCTCTCGCTTGTACCGGATGCGCCGGAGGCACCCTCTGACGAGGAGGTTTCGCTTGACGCTGAAGTGCCGGCATCATCGGTCGAGCCGGTAGATGACGCCGCTTCGGTGTTTGAGGTGCTTTCTTCGGGCGGCGGCGGTGGCGGTGGTGGCGCCATGGCAGGAGTCGTCTCCTGGGACGCCGTGGACGCATCGTCGGTCGAGGATGCAGCTGCCGAGGTGTCCGAAGGAGGCGGCGGCATCATGGGCAGTTCGCTCCCTTCCATCTGTTCCTGGAGCGACAGGAGCGCCGATTGCAGGTCGTCGCTGAGCGAGGAAAAGGAGTTGGTCGACGAGACAGTGCCGGTCGTCGAGCCGTTGCCCTGACTGCCGGACGAAGCCGGTGGCGCAAAGGAGGTTGCCGCCGACGTAGCCTTGCTGTTTGACGTTCCGAAAAGGGCGGCGAGATTGCTGGCATTGCCGGTCAGGGCGGAAAGGGACGACATCTGCTACCTCCGGGAAAGCTCCCTCTGCAGCTTTAGACGTGCCTCAAGTCGAAACCAGGCGCTGAAATCTCGCGAAAATATGGTTAGCGAATTCCGACCTACGGCGGGTTCTTTTCAATGTCCCTCAACAACCAGTCTCGGAAGGCGCGGATCTTCGGTTGGCTTCGGCGGTTTTCCGGGTAGACCAGCCAATAGGCGGACTCGTCGCTGCACACGAGGTCGAAGGGCATGACCAGTCTGCCGCTCGCCAGATCCTCGCGATAGAAGGCCGGCGTCAGGATGGCGACGCCATGGCCGGCTATGGCCGAACTCGCCTCAAGCGTTTGCGAGCCGAACAGGTTGCGCTGGCGTCCCTCAAGGTTGGCGTCGGGCACCCCCGCAGCCTCGAACCAGAGGGGCCACCACGGATCGCCGGGGTCGATGATCTTGCATTTCAGAAGGTCGCGCGGGCCGTCGAACGGCTTGACCCGGTCGAGAAGAGACGGGCTGAGCATCGGTGCGAAGTCGAGGTCCATCAGATGGTGGGCGACAAGGCCAGGCCAGTTGCCCCTGCCGAAGCGGATCGCGACATCGCCGGGATCCCGGCCGAAATCCATCGGCGTGTTGTCGGTGATCAGCCGTACCGCGATGTTGGGCGCGCCCAGCTGGAAATTGCCGATGCGACGAGCCAGCCAGTGGGCGGCGAAGGTCGGTGTCGTGTTGATGACGAGTTGTTCCTCGACAGCGGTTCGGGCGGCGGCCATGGCCTCACCCAGAAGAACGAAAGCCTCACTTACTTTGGGTAGCAGCCTCTCCCCGGCTTCGGTCAGTTCGATCCGTCTTGGCAACCGTCGGAAAAGAAGCTCGCCCAGCACGCTTTCCAGTAGCTTCACCTGGTAGCTCACCGCCGTCTGAGTCATGCCGAGCTCCTCGCCCGCGCGGGTGAAACTCATCAGGCGCGCGACCGCTTCGAACACCCTCAGCGCATTGAGCGGCATCTGTCGGCCGAGTTTCATGGATAAGTTCTCTTTATGGATACGGTTGTATGTTCGATTGGAAACGTTTGGCTTTCCGGTCGATAGTGCCTTCACAGCATTAACGGATCAAGGGTAACGATCATGACATGCGTGGATCATTCCATGGTCCGGCGCGACCGTTGGCGCGCCGGTATTCTGTCCGCGTCAACTATGCTCGCCGACATGCTCGCCCCCTTGGCATGGTGGCGTGGCCAGCGTCTCGATGAGTTCAGTGACCACATGTTGAGGGATATCGGGTTCATCGATGGCCGAATGACCGAGGCGGGGATGCGACGTGCGGCGGATCGCCACGGCGGGTTTGATGGGTTTTGACGGCTGAAAAGGCGCTTCTTGTTGATTTTCTGGGGCGTAGCGGCTAACCGTCGCTCACCCCAAGACGACAGGAAAAAGACGTCGGATCATGCTGGAAAAGACATTCGAAGCGGCGGACGTTGAGCCGCGCATCGCCAAGGCCTGGGAAGATGCGAAGGCGTTCGCCGCCGGTGCCGGCAAGAAGCCGGGCAAGGACACCTTCACCATCGTCATTCCGCCGCCGAACGTCACCGGCTCGCTGCACATGGGCCATGCGCTCAACAACACGCTGCAGGATATTCTCGTGCGCCTTCAGCGGATGCGCGGTCTCGATGTGCTTTGGCAGCCGGGCCTCGACCACGCGGGCATCGCCACGCAGATGGTGGTTGAGCGCAAGTTGGGCGAGAAGCAGATCCACCGCCGCCAGATCGGTCGCGAAGAGTTCGTCAAGCGCGTCTGGGAGTGGAAGGCCGAGTCGGGCGGAACCATCGTCGGGCAGTTGAAGCGCCTCGGCGCCTCCTGCGATTGGTCGCGCGAGCGCTTCACCATGGATGCCGGTCTCTCCAAGGCCGTGTTGAAGGTGTTCGTCCAGCTCTACCGCGAGGGACTGATCTACAAGGACAAGCGCCTCGTCAACTGGGACCCGAAGCTGCTCACGGCCATCTCCGACCTCGAAGTCGTGCAGACGGAGATCAAGGGCAACCTCTGGCATTTCCGCTATCCGCTGGAGGAGGGCGCCACCTATCAGCATCCGATCGCCTTCGATGAGGCGGGCAAGCCGACCGAATTCGAAACGCGCGACTACATCGTCGTTGCGACGACGCGTCCCGAGACCATGCTGGGCGACACCGCCGTCGCCGTTCATCCGACCGACGAGCGTTACAAGGCGATCGTCGGCAAGAAGGTCAAGCTGCCGCTGGTCGGTCGCCTGATCCCCATCGTCGCCGACGAGTACTCCGATCCGACCAAGGGCACTGGCGCGGTGAAGATCACCCCGGCGCACGATTTCAACGACTTCGAGGTCGGCAAGCGCCAGGGCTGCAAGCCGATCTCCGTCCTCGACGTCGAGGCGGCGATGGTCCTCAAGGACAACGCCGATTTCCTCGAGGGTGTCGCTCCCTCCGCCGAGCTCGACCAGACCATCGACAGCCTGCATGGCAAGGATCGCTTCGAGGCGCGCAAGCTGGTGGTCGCTGCCTTCGAGGCGGCCGGCCTTCTGGACAAGATCGAACCCCATGTCCATCAGGTGCCGCACGGCGACCGCGGCGGCGTGCCGATCGAGCCTTTCCTGACCGACCAGTGGTATGTCAACGCCAAGGTTCTGGCCGAGCCGGCGCTCGCCTCGGTCAAGGAAGGCCGCACCGTTTTCGTGCCCAAGAACTGGGAGAAGACCTATTACGACTGGATGGAGAACATCCAGCCCTGGTGCATCTCGCGCCAGCTCTGGTGGGGTCATCAGATCCCGGCTTGGTATGGACCGGATGGCAAGGTATTCGTCGCCGAAAGCGAGGCCGCTGCTGCCGAGGAGGCCAAGGCGCACTACGGCGAGCTGGTCGAGCTCAAGCGTGACGAAGACGTGCTCGACACCTGGTTCTCGTCGGCTCTCTGGCCGTTCTCGACGCTCGGCTGGCCGGACGAGACGCCGGAGCTAAAGCGTTACTACCCGACCAACGTGCTGATCACCGGCTTCGACATCATCTTCTTCTGGGTCGCCCGGATGATGATGATGGGCAAGCACTTCATGGGCACCGAGCCCTTCAAGGATGTCTACATCCACGCCCTCGTCCGTGACGAAAAGGGCGCCAAGATGTCGAAGTCGAAGGGCAACGTCATCGACCCACTCAACCTGATCGACGAGTTCGGCGCCGACGCTCTGCGCTTCACGCTGGCCGCCATGGCCGCCCAGGGGCGCGATATCAAGCTCGCCACCAGTCGTGTCGGCGGCTATCGCAACTTCGCGACCAAGCTCTGGAACGCGGTCCGCTTCTCCGAAATGAACGGCTGCGTCCGCGTTGCCGGCTTCGATCCCGACAAGGCGACCGAGACGCTCAATCGCTGGATCGTCACCGAGGTGCGCAAGACGCAGGCCGAGGTGTCGGAGGCGCTCGACGCCTATCGCTTCAACGATGCGGCCGGCGCCATCTACCGCTTCGTCTGGAACTCCTTCTGCGACTGGTATCTCGAGTTCACCAAGCCGGTCCTCACCGGTGACGATGGTGCGGCCAAGGACGAGACGCGCGCCACCTGCGCCTGGGTGATCGACGAGATCCTGAAGGTGTTGCATCCCTTCATGCCGTTCATCACCGAGGAGCTCTGGGCCAAGACCGGCGAGACCGGCCCGGCACGTGACAATCTCCTCGTCCTGACGAGCTGGCCGGAAGGAAGCCGTGAGACCACGGACGCCGCCGACGAGATCAACTGGCTGATCGACGTGATCACCGAGATCCGTTCGGTCCGCGCCGAGATGAACGTTGCGCCGGCCACGCTGCTGCCGCTGGTTCTGGTCGGTGCGTCCGAAAAGGTCAGGGGTTGGCTCTCCACCCACACGCCGGCCATCCTGCGTCTTGCCCGCGTGTCGGAGGTGTCCACCGCCGACACCGCGCCGGGACAGTCGGCCCAGATCGTCACCGCCGACGGCGTTATCGCCCTGCCGCTTTCGGGCGTGGTCGATCTCGACGGCGAGCGCGCTCGCCTTGGCAAGGAAGAGGGCAAGCTGATCGGCGAAATCGAACGCATCGACAAGAAGCTCGGCAACGCCGCCTTCGTCGCCAAGGCCCCCGAAGAGGTTGTCGAGGAGGAGAAGGCCAAGCGCGAGGGATATGCGGAGCGCTTGGCCAAGGTGCGCGAGGCACTGGCGCGACTGGCCTGAGCTGAGGTACGAGTTTGACTTGGAGCCTCGCGGTTCGCCGCGAGGCTCTTCTGATTCCGGAGCGCTCGCGCATGTGGGCGCGGCTTGGTGGCCATTGACGCTCCGGCCGGAACTTGCACGTCCTGGAAAAGTTGAGGGGGAGCCTCTCATGCGGATCGCCATTCTCTCCGATATCCACGGCAATGCCGACGCGCTGACGGCTGTGCTCGATGATCTTGCCGACCGCTCGGTGGATGCTACGCTCTGCCTCGGCGACCATCTCTCGGGTCCGCTTGAGGCGCGCCGAACCGCCGACATGCTGATGACATCGTCGATTTCCTGCATCGCCGGCAATCACGACAGGGTGCTCGTCACCACGCCGCGTTCCGAAATGGGGCTGTCGGACGGCCATGCCTACGACCAGCTTTCGGGTGCCCATGTTGCCTGGCTGAAAGGATTGCCCGCCTCTTTGTCGGTCGGCCCGGTCATCGCCTGGCATGGAACGCCGGCCTCCGATATCGAGTACTGGCTGGAAACGGTCGAAGGCGGCCGCATGCGGCTTGCCGACCGTGATCTGGTTGAGGACCGCGCGCGAGGGGCGATGGCGGCGATCGGCCCGTCGAGCCTGCTTCTTTGCGGCCATACGCATGTGCCGCGCATTGCTCGCCTGAAGTGCGGCGCCGTGGTGGTCAATCCCGGTAGCGTCGGTTTGCAGGGCTATACCGACGATGCGCCGGTCCACATCATGCAGGTCGGCGCGCCGGAAGCCCGTTATGCCATCGCCGAGAAGCGAGCGAACGGCTGGGCGGTGGTGCACCATGCCGTGCCCTACGACACCGCCAATGTCGTCCGCCTCGCGCGGGAAGCCGGGCGGGAGGAATGGGCGTCGGCGCTCGAAAGCGGCTGGATCGTCTGATCTTCGAGCCGCGAGGTATCGAGTCTTTCAGGCTTCGTCTGGTGCAGGCCGTACCGAGTGAATGGCGAAGGCTGCAGCGACGGCGCGGATGCGCGCCGGATCGAGTGGCTTCGTCGGATCCTCATCCTCCGACAGGGCGGCGTGAAAGCCGAGATAGTCCGGCCGGAGCGGCAACAGCGTTCCTACGTCAACGACGCGCAAGCCCCCGGATAGCCCTACCGTCAACTTCGAGCGGCGCGCGGATGCGATGAAGCGAGCGATGTCGGCGAGCTCGACGCTCTTCATCAATCCTTCGGAGGACTCCGGGGCCGCAAGCTGGACGCCTGAAAAGCCGGCAATGGCAGCCACCGGAAGGAGGTCGAAGTCCGGGCCGGCCTCGGGGGGAAAGGCGGCGATCAGCTTGACGCTGGTCGCCATCGAACGACCAGTCCGTGTCAGCAGGGCGGCCCCCGCATCTCCGGCGGGCACCGGGAGAACAAGCGTCGTGATGCCTGTTGACGCGAGGTCGGCAAACCCATGGTCCTCAAGGCCGGAGGCCGACGCCGCGACATCCGCTCTCTCGCCAGCGACGGCCAATATGGCGCCCAGTTCGGAGTTTGAAAGGGGAGATGCCGCTTCGGCATCATCGCCTGCGGCGAATAGCATGGTCACGCCAGCAGCTATGGCAGCCTCTGCCTCATCCGCCGTTGCGACAGTCACCTGTAGTGCGGTCATGGCTGGCCTCCGCTATCATCACGTCAGAGCTTCTCGATCGGGTCGTTTGCGAATCGGGCCGCCAGCTCGGCAACGGTCCTGTCGCCAATCAAGAGGTCCGGCGCGATCTCGGCAAGGGGAATCAACACAAAGCCGCGCTCGTGGGCGTGCCGGTGCGGCAGCGTGAGTTCTGGAGTGTCCATCCTCACATCGTCATAGGCGATGAGGTCGATGTCGATGAGGCGCGGCCCCCATCGCTCGTGACGAACCCGTCCGAGCTGGCGTTCCACGTCAAGACAGGTGGCGAGCAGCAGAAGCGGGGTCAGCACCGTCTCCACGACTGCCGACACGTTGGTGAAATCCGGCTGGTCGGTCTTGCCCCATGGGCGCGTACGGTAGTCCGGCGAACGGGCAACCAGCCTCACGCCGTCCACTTCGAGCAGACGCAGAGCTTCCGCGATGGTTGCGCGGACGTCGCCTATGTTGCCGCCAAGGCTGAGCGCCGCCTTAGCCATCGGCACGACTCCGGGTGATCTCCACCGACACGGTGTCGAGAACGTGGGGCACGGGCGCCGAAGGTTTCTCGACACAGACGCTGATCGCCTCGATGAGCGGGAAGGCTGCGAGAATGTCGGTCGCGATCGCCTCGGCGAGCGCCTCCAGCAGCTTGAAGCGACGGGCCGTCGCGATGTCGACGACAATGTCGGCCATATCGGCATAGGAGACGGACTTGGTGAGGTCATCGCTCGCACCCGCCGCGCGGGTATCGACCGATGCGTCGAGCGAGATGAAGAAGCGCTGTCCGATTGCCGCTTCCTCGGGCAGCAGGCCGTGGCGGGCGAAAACGGCGATCCGGTGGACGCGGATATGGTCGCTCATCGCATTTCCTTCCTGATGGCGTCGGCGACGGCAGCGGCGTCGCGATGGGCTGCGACATCGTGGACGCGAACGATGTCGGCGCCGGCGAGGATCGCCGCAACATTCGAGGCAACTGTGCCATGAAGCCGCTCGGTGACCGGTCGCTCGGGTCCGATCAGCGCACCGATCATGCGCTTGCGCGACGTCCCCATCAGTACCGGAAAGCCGAGCGCTTTGAGCTCGCCGACGCGGGCCACGGCCTGGACGTTCTGCTCGAACGTCTTTCCGAAGCCGACACCCGGGTCGAAGATGACATGATCGTCCGGGATGCCGGCCTTGCGGGCAATCTCCAGCGAGCGCGTGAAGAAGACTTTCATGTCCTCGATGATGTCCATCGTCGGATCGATGTCGGTCCGGTTGTGCATGACGATGACGGCGGCGCCATGGGCGGCGGCGACGGATGCGATGTCCGGCTCCCGCTGAAGCCCCCAGACGTCGTTGACGATGGTCGCGCCAGCGCGGAGCGCCGCCTCGGCCGTCTTCGCCTTGTAGGTGTCGATGGAGATCGGCGGGGTATCTTCGGCGGCGGCGAGGCGCTCGATCACCGGGAGGACGCGGGCGATCTCTTCCTCGATGCCAACCTCCGTGGCGCCGGGGCGAGTCGACTCGCCGCCCACGTCGAGAATGTCGGCGCCTTCGGCGATCATGGCCCGAGCATGAGCTAGGGCGGTTTCTACCGAGGCGTAGCGTCCGCCATCGGAGAAGCTGTCGGGAGTGACGTTGAGGATGCCCATCACCAGCGTGCGTTTGCCGAGGTCGGGCAGGAGGGAAAGGACCATAGGCTTGCTCGCGTCTGGATATCGAGCCTCTGAGGTAGCCCGCGCACCAGCCGCTGGCAAGCGGCTGTTCTGCCGTTGGGGGTGAAGCGGCTCATCCTGAATCAAAATGTGAAGATCGCCTCACTTGAATCAGAATATGAAGGCGATGAATCCATAAATAAAACAATGGATTACCACTTCTTTCGGACTCTCTTGCATAACCTTGCCTTGTCCGGCTGGCGGCCGAAACCCGTCCCCACCGGCCGCTGACTTCACGGCTGGCCGGCGGAATGAACGGGTTTGTGGCGCTTACTCCGCTGCGTTGCGCCTTTGCGGGCGGCGGTCGAGCAGTTCCCGGAGATACCGGCCGGTGTAGCTGGCGTCGACCTTCATCACCTCTTCCGGCGTTCCGGCGGCGACGATGCGACCGCCGCCGTCGCCCCCCTCGGGGCCAAGGTCGACCAGCCAGTCGGCGGTCTTGATGACCTCGAGATTGTGCTCGATGATCACCACCGTGTTGCCCTGCTCGACCAGCTCGTGCAGCATCTCGAGCAGTTTGGCCACGTCATGGAAGTGGAGGCCGGTGGTGGGCTCGTCGAGGATGTAGAGCGTGCGGCCGGTGGCCCGGCGTGACAGTTCCTTGGCGAGCTTGACGCGTTGCGCCTCGCCGCCCGAGAGCGTCGTTGCCTGCTGGCCGACCTTGACGTAGCCGAGACCGACATCGCGCAACGCCGTCATCTTGTCGCGGATGGCCGGCACGGCCTGGAAGAAGTCGCAGGCCTCCTCGACGGTCATGTCGAGCACGTCGGCGATCGACTTGCCCTTGAAGAGAACCTCAAGCGTTTCGCGATTGTAGCGATGGCCCTTGCATACGTCGCAGGTGACGTAGACGTCCGGCAGGAAGTGCATCTCGATCTTGAGGACGCCGTCGCCCTGGCAGGCCTCGCAGCGGCCGCCCTTGACGTTGAACGAGAAGCGGCCTGGCCCGTAGCCGCGCGCCTTGGCTTCCGGCAGGCCGGCGAACCAGTCGCGGATCGGCGTGAAGGCGCCGGTGTAGGTGGCCGGGTTGGAACGCGGCGTGCGGCCGATCGGTGACTGGTCGATGTCGATCACCTTGTCGAGCAACTCCAGCCCTTCGATGCGATCATGCGGCGCGGCTTGCTCGCGGGCACCGTTGAGGCGGCGTGCCGCCGCCTTGAACAGAGTGTCGATCAAGAGCGTCGACTTGCCGCCGCCCGACACGCCGGTGACGCAGGTGAACAGGCCGATCGGAATATCGGCCGTCACGTCCTTGAGGTTGTTGGCCCGTGCGCCGACGACGCGGATGTACTTGTTCTTCTGCGGCTTGCGTCGCTTGTCGGGCAGGGGAATGGCGAGTGCGCCGGACAGATACTGGCCGGTGAGGCTGGCGGGGTCGGCCATGATCTCGGCCGGCGTACCCTCGGAAACGATCTTGCCGCCGTGAATGCCGGCGCCGGGGCCGACATCCAGCACATAGTCGGCGGCGAGGATGGCGTCCTCGTCATGCTCGACGACGATCACGGTGTTGCCGAGGTCGCGCAGGTGCTTCAGCGTCTCGATCAGCTTGTCGTTGTCTCGCTGGTGCAGCCCGATCGATGGCTCGTCGAGCACATAAAGCACACCGGTGAGGCCGGAGCCGATCTGGCTGGCGAGACGGATGCGCTGGCTCTCGCCGCCCGACAGGGTGCCGGACGAACGCGACAGCGTCAGATACTCGAGGCCGACGTTGTTGAGGAAACGCAGGCGCTCGCGAATTTCCTTGAGGATGCGGACGGCGATCTCGTTCTGCTTGGCGGTGAGCTGGTCCGGCAGACCGGAAAACCAGACGACCGCCTCTCGGATCGACATCTGCGTGACTTGGCCGATGTGCAGCCCGGCGATCTTGACGGCGAGCGCTTCCGGCTTCAGGCGGTAGCCGCCGCACGCTTCGCAAGGGTGGTCCGACTGGAAACGGCCCAGCTCCTCGCGCACCATGTCGGAATCGGTCTCCTTCCAACGGCGCTCGATGTTGCCGACCACGCCCTCGAAGGGCTTCTTGGTGGTGTAGGTCCTCAGGCCGTCGTCATAGGTGAAGGAGATCTCCTCGCCGCCCGAACCGGTGAGGATGACTTCGCGCACCTTCTGCGGCAGATCCTTCCACGGCGTCGTCATCGACGCCTTGAAATGGCGGCAGATCGCCTCGAGGGTCTGCGCATAGTAGGGCGAGGAAGCCCCCGTCTTCGCCCAGGGCAGGACACAGCCGCCGCGCAGGGAAAGGCTGTCGTCGGGCACCACGAGATCGGCCTCGAACTTCAGCTCGGTTCCGAGGCCGTCGCACTTGGGACAGGCGCCGAAGGGGTTGTTGAAGGAGAACAAGCGCGGTTCGATCTCGGCAATGGTGAAGCCGCTGACCGGACAGGCGAACTTTTCCGAGAAGGTGATGCGGCGCGGCTCGGTCTCGCCCTCGGCAATGTCGGCAAGTTCCAGCACGGCGATGCCGTCTGCGAGCGCCAGCGCCGTCTGGAAGCTGTCGGCGAGGCGGGCGGCGAGGTCAGCCTTGACGACGATGCGGTCGACGACGATGTCGATGTCGTGCTTGATCTTCTTGTCGAGGGCAGGAACCTCCTCGATCGGATAGAAGGCGCCGTCGACCTTGACGCGCTGGAAGCCTTTCTTCTGGAGTTCGGCGAACTCCTTTCGATACTCGCCCTTGCGGCCGCGGATCATCGGCGCCAGCAGGTAGAGGCGCGTTCCCTCGGGCAGCTCCAGCGTCCGGTCGACCATCTGGCTGATTGTCTGGCTCTCGATCGGCAGGCCGGTGGCCGGCGAATAGGGCACGCCGACACGCGCGAACAAGAGGCGCATGTAGTCGTAGATTTCGGTGACGGTGCCGACGGTTGAACGCGGGTTGCGCGACGTGGTCTTCTGTTCGATGGAGATGGCCGGCGACAGTCCGTCGATCTGGTCGACGTCCGGCTTCTGCATCATGTCGAGAAACTGGCGGGCGTAAGCCGAGAGGCTCTCGACATAGCGGCGCTGGCCCTCGGCATAGATGGTATCGAAGGCGAGCGACGACTTGCCCGAACCGGAGAGGCCGGTCATGACGATCAGGCTGTCGCGCGGCAAGTCGACGTCGATGTTCTTGAGATTATGTTCGCGCGCGCCGCGCACCGAAAGGGAGCGCCGGGCCTGATCGAAAATGCTGGTCGGCTTGTTCGGCATGTCAGTCGTCGTCCTTGTCGCGTATCCCGGGGAGGGCGGGAAGCGGAGTGTCGTGCCCGAAGCTCGTGAACCGGGTGGCCCGAGGGCGCGCCAAGCTAGTCCGGGTCTGCTGTCGCATCCTGTCAGGATCGTCGCGGAACCTGCAAGGCGCCGACACGCGCGGCAGCCATGCCGCCGGATCCAGTGATGAAACGCGGAAAGCCTCGGAATTCGGTTGCGACATCCTCATGAAACGTTTAGAACGTATCAGGAACATGGCTCGGGCGCCAGCCCTTTTCTCACTGTGGAAAAGGATGTGGGGCTGCCGGGGCGGGGTATCGCCGTGTTGGTGCCGGCGTTAACGTACAGTCGAGTTGCCGGCATGGTCCGGCCGGCCTGATGCGCCAATGTGCCGGGCCGAGGGTAACGAGTTTGAGGGAAGAAAGCCATGGCAGGCAGCGTCAACAAGGTCATCCTGATCGGTAATCTCGGGCGCGATCCCGAGGTGCGGCGGATGGGGTCGGGCGACGCCGTGGTCAACCTGCGCATTGCCACGTCGGAGAATTGGCGCGACCGCCAGAGCGGCGAGCGCAAGGAGCGCACCGAGTGGCACTCGGTGGTGATCTTCAACGAGAATCTGGCCAAGGTCGCCGAGCAGTATCTGAAGAAGGGCTCCAAGGTTTACATCGAGGGCCAGCTTCAGACCCGCAAGTGGACCGACCAGTCCGGCCAGGAACGCTACACCACCGAAGTCGTGCTGCAGCGTTTCCGTGGCGAGCTGACCATTCTCGATAGCCGCGGCGAAGGCGGCGGTCGCAGCGAGGGCGACTTCGGCGGCGACGGCGGGTCTGACTATGGCTCGTCCGGTCCGATGGACCGCGCGCCTGCTCGTTCGGGTGGCGGCGGTGGTCGCGCACAGGGCGGTAGCGCCCCCGCTTCCAACTTCTCGTCGGATCTCGACGACGACATCCCCTTCTGAGGCGGCGGGACCATGTCCAACCTTCCTTTCCGATCGGACATTGCGGGTTGAGCCGTGCCCGGATCTCTCGGTCCGGGTTCGGCTCGTTGCGACGCAACGTTGACGCGCGGCTGCCGTGACGACGGCCGCGCCGCTTTGTCCTGCAATCGGAAATGAAGAAATGAGTTTTGTCATCCGTCGTGAAACTGCGGCCGATCAGGCCGCCATTGGCGAGCTGACCACCGCCGCCTTCCTCACCACCGCCCACGCCAGCGGCACCGAGGCGGCGATCATTCGCGAGTTGCGCGCTGCCGGCGTTCTGGTCCTGTCGCTTGTCGCCATCGATCCGGCAGACGGAATCGTCGGCCACGCCGGCTTTTCGCCCGTCGAGACGGAAATGCCCGGCCGCTGGTTCGGCCTGGGTCCACTGTCCGTGGCGCCGGCGCTACAGCGTAGCGGTGTTGGTTCGGCGCTGGTTCGGGCCGGTCTCGCACAGCTGGCAGATCAGGGCGCAACCGGCGTCGTTCTAGTCGGCGAACCGGCCTACTACGGTCGTTTCGGCTTTGCGGCACGGCCGGGCCTGTCTTGCGAGGGAGTGCCCGCCCCTTATGTTCAGGCGCTCGCCTTCGAAGAGCCGCCGGCCTGGAGGCCTATCGCCTTCCACCCGGCGTTCTTCTCCGCCAAGTAGGCGTCAGCCGAAGTCGGTGATGACGTTAATGCCGGTCTCCTGAGACCGGTCCATGCCGATAAGCAGATCGATCGCCTCGTCGAGCCCGACGTGGCGGTTGATCAGCTTTTGCGGCGCCAGCTTGCCGGTGGCGATCATCGAGAGCATGTCGTCATAGCGCCAAGCCTGCATGCCGTGGCTGCCATAGACCTCGAGCTCCCAGCCGATGATGCGCGCCATCGGTATCGGCGCCTCGGTGTCGTCGCCGAGCATCAGGCCGACCTGCACGTGGCGGCCGCGCCGCTTGAGGCCGAGAATGGAGTTGCGGGCAGTGACCCGGTGACCGAGCGCATCGATGGAAAGGTGAGCGCCGCCGCCCGTCAGGTCGCGGATGGCGCCGGCAACGTCCGGCGTGGTGCGGCCATTGATGGTGGCTGTGGCGCCGATCGTCTTGGCAAACTCGAGTTTGTCGTCCGCGATATCGATGGCGATCACGTTGGCGCCCATCGCTGCGGCGATCATGATGGCCGACAGGCCTACGCCGCCGCAGCCATGCACGGCGACCCATTCTCCGCCACGCACGCGTCCCTGATCGACCACGGCGCGGAAGGATGTCGCAAAGCGGCAGCCGAGGCTGGCAGCCGTCGGAAAATCGATGTCGTCAGGCAGCGCCACCACATTGTCGTCGGCGTTGTGCACGCCGACATACTCGGCAAACGAGCCCCAATGGGTGAAACCAGGCTGGGTCTGGTTGCGACAGACCTGCTGGTTGCCCGAGCTGCATTCCGGACAACCGCCGCAGCCGGCGACGAAGGGCATGGTGACCCGGTCGCCCACCTGGAAGCGGCGGACGTCGCGACCGACGGCGACGACGCGTCCGGCGAATTCGTGGCCGGGCACGTGCGGCAGCGCAATATCAGGATCATGGCCCATCCAGCCGTGCCAATCGGAGCGGCAGATGCCCGAGGCCTCCACCTTCAGCACAAGACCGTGCGTCTCCGGCGTCGGGTCGGGCAGGGTGCGGACTTCGGGGCGTTTGCCGAACAACTCATAGAATATGGCGCGCATTCTCAATCTCCTGGCCGGCAATCGACCAACCGCCCCGGCGATAGCACGGACGATGCACTTCAAAAAGCGTGAGATTGCCGATGGCAGCCCACCTGTCAGCCTGCCGAAGCCGTGTCATAGGCGGCCTGGGCGGCGAGAACCGCGTCCATGTTGAGTTCGGCCCAATGAGCGAAGGCGGCGACCGTCTCGGTCAGCGTTTGGCCTAGCGGGGTCAGCGCATAATCGACGCTGACCGGAACGGTTGGATGGACCGTGCGTTTTACCAGTCCGTCACGTTCGAGACGCTTCAGCGTCTGGGACAGCACCTTCTGGGACAGTCCCCGGATGTCCCGTCGGAGATGATTGAAGCGCACCGGGCCACCCTTCAGCCGGTCGAGCACCAGCAGCGCCCATTTGTCGGCCAGCCGGTCGAGCACCATGCGAGTGGGACAGCGATCGTCGAAGACGTCATAGGCGGGATTCATCGGGCCTCTCCGGGCAGTTTCCCGAAGGAAACCTGGTCACTGAAAACTGCCTTCTTTCGAGGGTTACAGAAATCGACTACGTTCTCAATCGAAACAAGGTTTCTTGTGGATACTAAGGAGTTTCGATATGGCTGGCAAGATTCTGGTTATCGGCGCCACCGGCAACGTTGGGCGGCCGCTCGTGAAGGCGCTCCTTGCGCGTGGCGAGGCGGTCAAGGCGGCATCGCGCACCGGCAAGCCGGTGGATGGTGCCGAGGGCGTCGTCTTCGACGTGGCCGACCCGATGACCTTCCCCTCAGCCTTCGAAGATGTCGACCGCGCCTTCGTCATGCTGCCGAGCGGCTATACGGAGGCCAAGGCGCTGCTGTTGCCGATCATCGAAGCGGCGGCGGCGCGCGGCGTCAAGGTGGTGCTGCAGTCGGTTCTCGGCGTCGATGCCGACGATTCCATCCCCTATCGACAGGCGGAAATTGCTCTTGAGAAATCCGGCGTCCGCTGGGTCGTGCTGCGCCCCAACTGGTTCACCGACAACTTCATCAACTACTGGAAACCCGGCATCGACGCGGCGGGCGTCATCGCGGTGCCAGCCGGCGACGGAAAGTCCAGCTTCGTCGACGCACGCGACATTGCCGACAGCGCTGCCGCCGCTCTGACGACTGACCGCTTCGACGGCAAGGCGTTCAATCTCACCGGTCCGGACGCACTCGGCTATGCCGAGGCTGCCGCGCTGATCTCCGAGGCTATCGGCAGGCCGGTTGCCTACCAAGCGGTCGACGACGAAACCTTCGTCGGCTTTCTTGTCGGCGCCGGGGTTCCCGAGGTCTACGCCCGCTTCCTCGCTTCGATCTTCTATCCGGTGCGTGAGGGCTGGACGGCGGTCGTGACCGGCGACGTGCAAACGCTGACCGGCCATCCGGCGCGTCGGGTGGCTGACTGGGTGAAGGAAAACGCCGCTACTCTCAAGGGCTGAAGCCGCGACGCTCGCGGCGGCGGGAAATCAGAGACCGGCCGCCGCGAGTGCCTTGAGATTGGCCTGATGCACCGCCTCGTACGGCTCGAAATAGCCGATACGGCCGGCCGCCACGTCCTCGGCGACAAAGCGGGAGAGTTGCCCTCCGTCACGCCCCTCGCCAGCAAGAAGCCGCATCAGATAGCTGCGGTTGGCCGTGACAAGCCCGGTGTCGTAGTCCCCCGCCGCGATCCGCCCAGGATCTCCGTGCGCCGGCAGGATGCTTGCGAAGGGGAGAGCGGCGAGGCGGCCCAGCTCCGAAATATGCGTTGGCGTGCGATCGGGTTCCGAAATGTAGGTGACCGTGTCCTCCACCACGTCGCCGGCAAGAAGAAGGCCGGCGTCGGGGATCCGCAGCACGACGCCATCGGCGCTGTGGATGTCGAAGTGCAAGGCCTCGACGACGCGACTTCCGACCGTGAGCTTCATCTCGTCGTCGAACAGGTCGGTCGGCAAAACTAGCGGCCGTATTGCCGGGTCGCCGTTTTCCAGCTTGTCGCGGTTGGCGGCGAGCGCCTCGCGCGTCATGCTGTGGGCAATGATGGGTCCGTCGGCAAAGACGGCGTTTCCGGCAACATGATCGTCATGCCAGTGGCTGAGCACAAGCTTGAACCGGGTGACGCCGCGCCCTTCGAGGTGGCGCCGCACGGCTCTGGCATGGTCGAGCGAAACGTGACTGTCGAAGACGATCGCTTCGCTGCCCTCGACGATGGCGTAGGAGGCGATGCCGAGACTGTAGGCGCCGTCGTCGAGCCAGTTCTTCGTGGCGGCGTGCAGCCGAACTCCCGGCACCCGACCATCGTAATAGGCGAAGACGCCCCGTGCCGGCTCCAGAATGCGCAAGGTGCTCGTATCGGTCACGGCTCGCTGTCCTCAATGCCGTACATGTCGTCGTCGCTGAGACCGAAATGATGTCCTATCTCGTGGACAAGCACATGGGTGACAATGTCGCCCAGCGTCTCTTCGTGTTCGGCCCAGTAGTCGAGAATGGGGCGACGATAGAGCCAGACACGGTTGGGCAGCCGGCCGGTTTCCGGTATGGCGGAGCCGTGGGCGAGACCGGTGCCGTGGAACAGGCCGAGAATGTCGAAATCGCTTTCCAGTTCCATTTCCTTGACGACCTCCTCGTCGGGGAAGTCGGCGACGCGGATCTCGATCTCGCCGGTCAGCGCCCGGAAGTCGGCCGGCAAGGCGGCGTAGGCCTCGGCCGCCATCGTCTCGAAGTCATCGAGCTCGGGCGCCTTCAGTTCTTTCCAGTCGAACTTGGCGCCACCGCCGAAGAGTTTCATCATTCTCTCCCTTTGCCTTCCATCGCCTCCAGAAGTGTCGGCGACGATGGAGGGCGTCAAGGGGAGGGAGGTGTCTTTCAGAACAGGCTGAGCTGGACGCCCCCATTTCCGGGCTTCACGAACTTCTCCGTGTCGAGTTTCACCCGGTGTTTGTTGAGGCCGAGGCGCTTGGCGGTCAGCTCGAACCGGCGGCCGATCTGCCAGGCATAAGGGCCGGTACCGCGCATGCGCTTGCCCCATTCGGCGTCATAGTCCTTGCCGCCCCGCATCGACTTCAGGACGTTCATGACATGCCGATAGCGGCCCGGCAGTTCGCGCAGCAGAAACTCGCGAAAGATCTCCGAAACTTCGAGCGGAAGACGCAGCAGTACATAGCCGGCCTCGCGGGCGCCGAAAGTATGGGCCGCTTCCAGGATGCGCTCGATCTCGCTGTCGGTGACAGCCGGAATGACCGGCGCCAACATGACGCCAACCGGAATGCCGGCCTCCGTGAGCTTCTGGATGGCTTCCAGGCGTCGCTGTGGGCTGGAGGCGCGAGGCTCCATGGCGCGCGCCAGACGACGGTCCAGAGTGGTGATCGAAATGGCTACCTTGACGAGCCCTTGGGCGGCCATGGGCTGGAGAATGTCGATGTCGCGCAACACGAGCGCCGACTTGGTGATGATCAGCGCCGGATGCTGGGTCTTCGCCAGCACCTCCAGCACGCGCCGGGTGATCTGCTGCTCCTTCTCGATCGGCTGGTAGGCGTCGGTCGCCGTTCCGATGGCGATCACCTTCGGCTGATAGGACGGAGCACCGAGCTGGCGCTCCAAAACTTCCGCAGCGTTGGTCTTGGCGTAGAGCTGGGTTTCGAAGTCGAGGCCCGGCGACAGACCGAGATAGGCGTGGTTCGGGCGGGCGTAGCAATAGACGCAGCCGTGCTCGCAGCCCCGATAGGGATTGAGCGAGCGCTCGAAGGATATGTCCGGGCTATCGTTGCGCGTGATGACCGACCGCGCCGGCTCGATCTGAACCGTCGTCTTGAACGGCGGCAACTCTTCATTGTCGCCCCAGCCGTCGTCGAAGTCGGTGCGGGCATAGGCTTCGAACCGCCCCGAGGGGTTGATGCCCGCACCCCGGCCGCGCCGGCGTCCGGCGGCAACCGCCGTGTCGGCGATCTCCGGCGCCGGGAAGGGCTCGATAAGGTGGTGGCATTCGATGTTCATGATTTGATCTTATGCTGGAACGAGAACAGGTCAAGAACATTATCTCGATATCCACGTCCTCGCGGTGTTGGAAGGTTCTTCGCAGGCCGTTTGTCGTCCGACGGGGAAGGCCCCAGCCCACCTGAGATGGCGATTGCTCGTCGGCGTTAGGATGGGCTCGCACTTCCCGGGAAAACCCGCTAGAACGAAAGTATGATCTCGGTTGTCATCCCCACTCGGAACAGCGAGGAAGCTCTCGCTCGTACCCTCTCTACGTTGGTCACCGCCGCTGCGGATGGAACGGTGCGCGAGGTCGTCGTGGTGGATGGTGGCTCCGACGACCAAACGCATCTCGTCGCTGAGGGGACCGGGTGCGATCTGATGGCCGGCTCCGGTGGTGCCTGGGCTCGGTGCGCCATAGGCGCGGCGGCGGCCCAGCGGGGCGACTTTCTGATGTTCCTGCGTCCTGGCGTTCTGCTCGATCCGGGTTGGGAGAGCGACTTCCAGGCTATGGTCGAGCGGCGCCTTCGGCATGGTGACAGTCGCTTCGCAGCCGTTTTCCGCCTCGCCTCCGACGACGACACGCTCGGTGGCAGCCTGAAGCACTATCTGTTGCGCTTGTTCGGCCGCTGTGCCGGCGTGACCTATCCCGACCAGGGTTTGATTATCTCCCGGGGCTATTTCCGCGAGCTTGGCGGGTTCGCGCGGCGCGACGGTCTGGCTGGCGTCGATCTCATCCGCCGCGTCGGGCGTCGGCGACTCCTTCGCCTCCGGACGCCGGTCGTGCGCGTGATTTCCGACGGACAGGGCGATGCGCTCACCGGTGATGGCCCAGCCGGTGCATTGGCGGCGCTGCTGCTCGCCATCCGTTTGCCGGTCGGCATGATCGCCGGGCTCACCGGTCGGCGAGCCTGAGCTTCTCTCCGAGAGTTGACTGGTTCCGGCGATAGCGGCTCGCTAATCAGATAGGCGAGCAGCAAGAGTGCCCCTTGGAGGAGCGCCTGCCTGCCGGAAGGAATCTCATGACCATCGAACTTCATGCCATCTCCGCGCCAATCTTCACCGCGCGGCTCAAATCCCTCGTCCATGTCCTGAAGATTGGCGAGGCCGAGTGCCCGGCTCGCGGGCTGTCGGAGGAAGCGATGCTCGGCGCCCGATTGGTCTCGGACATGTTCGGCCTGAAGCGGCAGGTTCAGATCGCCACGGATCACGCCAAGGGGGCGATGGCTCGTCTCTCCGGCCAGGATACTCCCTCTTTCCCTGACACCGAGCAAACCTTCGCGGAGCTTTACGCCCGCATCGACAAGACGCTCGCGTTCGTTGCATCGGTGCCGGCGTCTGCCGTCAATGGCCGCGAGGAAACCGTCGTGACGTTGAAGCTGCGGCAGGAAACGATGGAGTTTTCGGCGCTCGACTACCTTCAGGGTTTCGCTCTGCCCAATTTCTATTTTCACATGACCACCGCCTACGACATCCTGCGTCATCTCGGCGTATCCGTCGGTAAGCGCGACTTCCTTTGGCGCGAGTGAACGGCGGTGCGCGGCGAGTTCGTCGTCTTCAAGATATGGTTAACAAACCATTGAAATAATTAATCAATGAGGATTCGCCTCGCTTAACTCCTAATTTACCCTGCCGGAGCAGATTGGTCCTCGGCAGGGGCGTGAAGACCCCCTCCTGTTTGTTTTTGCGTCGGAGTGGGAGAGCCATGAGTGTACTGCGTCAGCGGGCGGCTGCGTCGTCGTCCGAGGTTTTCTTCCACTCCCCTGCCGCGTCGTCGGCGCCTGAATGGCTCGACAGCGTCATCGTCGGCGATTGCGTCGCCGCGCTGGAGCGTCTGCCCAAGGCCTCGGTCGATCTCATTTTTGCCGACCCGCCCTACAACCTGCAGCTCGGTGGCGATCTCACTCGCCCCGATCAGTCGAAGGTCGATGCCGTCAACGACGACTGGGATCGTTTCGACAGCTTCGAGGCTTACGATGCCTTCACCCGTGCCTGGCTGCTCGCCTGCCGCCGGGTGCTGAAGCCGACCGGCACCATGTGGGTGATCGGCTCCTATCACAACATCTTCCGTGTCGGCTCGATCATGCAGGATCTTGGATTCTGGGTGCTCAACGACATCATCTGGCGCAAGGCCAACCCGATGCCCAACTTCAAGGGCAAGCGCTTCACCAACGCGCATGAAACGCTGATCTGGGCGTCGCGCGATCGGGACGCCAAGGGCATCACGTTCAACTATGAGGCCATGAAGGCCTTCAACGACGATCTTCAGATGCGCTCGGACTGGCTTCTGCCGATCTGCACGGGCGGCGAGCGCTTGAAGACGGCGGACGGCGACAAGGTTCATCCGACGCAGAAGCCGGAAGCGCTGCTCTGGCGGGTGCTGATGTCCTCGTCGAAGCCCGGCGATGTCGTCCTCGATCCGTTCCTCGGTACCGGTACCTCGGCGGCCGTGGCAAAACGGCTCGGGCGCCATTACGTCGGTGTCGAGCGCGACAGCACCTATGCCAACTTCGCCAAGGCGCGCATCGCTTCCGTCGAACGCGCTCCGGACGATGGGCTCGCGGTGGTCACGCCGAAGCGTGCCGAACCGCGCATCCCCTTCGGCTCTTTGATCGAGACCGGGCTGATCCAGCCGGGCGACAGGCTTTGCGACGCTCGTCGCCGGCACGTCGCCACGGTTCGGGCCGACGGCTCGATCGCGACGGGCGCCGTTGCCGGATCGATCCACAAGGTGGGTGCCTCGGTGCAAGGGCTCGAGGGCTTGCAACGGCTGGACCTACTGGCACGTCGAGAAGCAGGGTACACTGGTGCTGATCGATGAGCTGCGCGGTCGTGTCCGTAGCGAATTGGCGGCCGCCGGCGCCTGACGGACCAAAACGTCCAGTAACAAAAGAAGGCTCCCCCGATCGTTCGGGGAGCCATTTCTTATTGGCGCCTATTTTTCTCAGACCCGTGCCATTCGGCATGCGGGGTTGGCCTACCCTGAAAATCTCTGTCGCCCGACCTTCACGCCGGATTAGCCCAACCCGGCGAGGGCCGACCTAATGACTGTCGGGTCACGCCCCAATGACCGGAATTATCGCACCTTCGCCGTTAACCGCCAAGTAAGTTTTCTTGCGACAATGGTCGTAGCCGAAAGCAATCACTCAACTTCCGGATGCCGGTTTGGCGTGTGGAGCCGGTGCAGAGCGTCGAGTTGCTCGTTTTATCGGCGCGCCCGTCGCCGCTTCGACCACCTTGCGCATGACCGTCGGCAGAGCTTCGCCCGCCACGGCGCTGGCATCGAGCCAGAAACAGCCGGCGGGCGGCGGTCGGTCGCCGACCTCGGCGGCCATGACCGTCAGCACAAGGTGAAAATGGGTGAAGGTGTGCTCGACCTTTCCCGCGTTCTTCCAGCCGGCCTGGAACGGGGCGGTAGCCTCATCCACCGTCGTCATCTCCCGCCATTCGCTACCGGGGACCTCCAGCATGCCTCCTAGAAGGCCCTTGTCGGCTCTGCGGCGGACAAGGAGCGCTCCATCGTGCCGCCGGGCGACGAAGGCGAGGCCATGGCGGGTCGGCCGCTCCGCCTTGGGCCGCCGTCTTGGCAAGGTTTCGGCATCCCCGCGACGGCGGGCGAGACAAGGGGCCGACCATGGACATAAGGCGCAGGCCGGGCGCTTGGGTGTGCAGATGGTAGCTCCAAGATCCATCATCGCCTGGGCGAAATCGCCCGGTCGTTGGTCGGGAGTCATCGTCGCCGTCAAGCGCCGGATCTCCGGTTTGACGTCGGGCAGCGGCGTCTCCAGCTCGAACAGGCGCGCCACCACGCGTTCGACGTTGCCGTCGACGACCGCGGCCGGCACGTCGAAAGCGATGGCGGCGATCGCAGCCGCCGTGTAGGGGCCGATGCCGGGCAGGGTGGCAAGGCCCTCCACCGTATCGGGAAAACGGCCGTCATGGTCACGGGCAACGGCCTCGGCGCAGGCCTTGAGATTGCGGGCGCGAGAGTAGTAGCCAAGGCCGGCCCATGCGGCCATCAACATCGTCGCGCGGAGCGGCGGCAAGTGCCTGCAAGGTCGGCCAGCGCTCCAGAAAATCCAGGAAATAGCTCTTGACGGCCGCGACCGTCGTCTGCTGGAGCATCACCTCCGAAAGCCAGATGCGATAGGGATCCGGCAGGATGCCAAGTGCCCGGTCTTCCGGAGGCACTCGCCAGGGCAGCCGGCGGGCGTGAACGTCGTACCAGTCGAGAAGGGCTGTGGCGGATGGCGCCGGCATGTGGGATAACCTGCGGCTTGAGAGTATAAGTCCCGATGGGACGCTGGAGGTTCCATAGCAGATGGCGCGCTTGAGAAAACCGGCTTTCGTCTACAAGGGTGTGAGGCCGCTGGCCGACATCATCGCCGCCCCGCTCAACGCAGCTTGCCGCAAACGCGGCTTCGCCACGCTCGATCTCGTCGCTCACTGGCCCGATATCGTCGGCCCCGCCTACGCCGAAACCACGGCGCCGGACCAGCTTTCCTGGCCTCGCAGGCCGAAAGGACTGATCGATGAAGAGGAGCCACGAGCCGGCGGTGCTGACCGTGCGTTGCTCCGGGGCGGGCGGCCATGCGCCTGTCGCTCGAGGCGCCGCAGCTCATCGAGCGCATCAACACCTTTTTCGGCTACCGCCTCGTCGGCCGCCTGAGACCTCTTCAGCTTCCTCCCGTGAGGGTCGGACCGCCGCCACGACCGAAGCTGGCAAAGCTTTCGCCGGAAGCCGAGGCGCGGGTTTCGGACGCTCGCCTCCGGCATCTCCGACGATGGACTGAAGGCGGGCGGTCGAGCGGTTGGGAAGGGCCATCAGTGGCGACAGTCGCGCCCGTCGTTGAGACGGAAAGAAACAACATCCTCTTTCCATTGACGTGGCCTTGCCATAATTTGCCGCCAATGACGGACCCTGTAGGGCCGGTTATCCGAAAGGGAACGACATGTTGACTCGCCGCCGCTTCCTCACGACCACAGCTGTAGCCGCGGCCGGCTTTGCCGCGCTCGCTTCCTTCCCCGGGCTGGCTTTCGCCCAGGAACCGGCAGCTACGGTGGATGAGAAACGAACTCATGAAACCGGGTGTGCTTCCCGATATGGGCGCTGGGGGATCCCAATGCCAAGGTGAAGGTCGTCGAGTACATGTCGATGACCTGCAGCCACTGCGCCGACTTCCACATCAAGACCTTCGAAGAGATCAAGAACCAAGTACATCGACACCGGCAAGATGTATTTCGTGCTTCGCGAGTTCCCGCTCGACCCGCTGGCCGCCGCCGGTTTCATGCTGGCGCGCAAACGCTCCGGGCGGCAAGTATTTCGAGGTGGTGTCCTATCTCTTCAAGACGCAGCGCGAGTGGGCTTTCGTCGAGGATCCGCTCAGTGGTCTGCTCAACGTCTCCAAGCAGTTCGGGCTACTCGCCCGCGACCTTCGAGGCCACGTTTGACGGACCAGAAAGCTGCTCGACGATCTCAACGCGACGCGCAAGCGTGGCGCCGACGAGTTCGGCATCACGGGAACGCCGACCTTCTTCATCAACGGCCAGCGCGAGGTTGGCTTCATGTCGGTCGAAGAGATGTCGGCCAAGATCGATCCACTGCTCTGAGGCTGATTCTCAGCTGGTGATAACCGCCGGATATCAACAGGGGCCGCGACGTACGCCTCTTGCCGGGCGCGCGTCGCGGCCTTCATGATATGGTGGGTCCATGGTAGGGTCACACTCTACGAATAGAGTGGGGCCGAAGCGGATCGCCAATGCAGTTCGAGCGGCTGAAGATACAGGGGCTTCAAGTCCTTCGTGGACTTCTCCGAGTTCGTCATCGAACCCGGCCTGACCGGTGTGGTCGGACCGAACGGCTGTGGCAAGTCCAATCTCGTCGAGGCGATGCGCTGGGTCATGGGCGAAAGCTCCTACAAGGCGATGCGCGCCTCCGGCATGGACGACGTCATTTTCTCCGGCTCCGGCAAGCGGCCTGCCCGCAATGCCGCCGAAGTGACGCTGGTGCTGAGGAACGATCAGCGCACCGCGCCGCCCGCCTTCAATGGACGCCGATCTCCTTGAGGTCACCCGCCGCATCGAACGGCAGGCGGGGTCGTCCTAATCGCATCAACGGCAAGGACGTGCGGGCCCGCGACGTGCAACTGCTGTTCGCCGACGCTTCCACCGGCGCCCCGCTCGCCAGGCCATGGTACGACAGGGACAGATCGGCGAACTGATCGCCGCCAAGCCGACGCAGCGGCGGACCATCCTGGAAGAGGCCGCCGGCATTTCCGGCCTGCATTCCCGCCGCCACGATGCGGAGCTGCGCCTCAAGGGCGCCCGAAACCAATCTCACGCGCATGGAAGACGTGCTGCGGGAAATCGAGGCCCGGCTCGACGGTTTGCGCAGGCAGGCCCGGCAGGCGGCGGCGCTACCGCAATCTTTCAGCCCGATATCCGAAAAGCGGAAGCCACCGTCGCCTTCTGCGCGTCAGCGACCTGATGACCCAGGTCGAGGAAGCCGAGGCGCAGATGATCGACAGCTTCGGTGCCGTGGCCGACGCACAGGCCGCGCAAACCGAGGCCGTTCGCCGGCAGGCGATCATCGCCCACGATCTGCCTGGCCTTCGCGATCGGCTGTCGAAACGGCTGCCGCGCTGCAACGGCTGCGGATCGCGCTGGCCGAATCCGAGGCCGAGGAGCGGCCGCGCCCGTGAGAGGCTGGCCGAGCTCTCTCGTCGCGCCGAAGAGATCGCTCGCGACCGCACGCGCGAAGCGGCGCTGGTGGCCGAGAATGACGAGCGTCTGGCTGCCCTTGCCGACGAGGCGGAGACGCTGGCCGCCGAGGAACTCGGTGAGGAGGAGCGCAGGGCCGAGGCCCGAGGTATTCGCTTCCGACATTGCGGCCCGTCTATCCGAGATCGACGCGGAGCTTGCAACGGCCACCGCCGCCGAGGCCGAGGCAGCTGCGCTGAAGGGGCGCTTGAGCGCGAAATCCGCGAAGCCGGGCTCCGGCTCGACCGCTTGCTGCGCGACCTCGAAGGGATCGATGCGAACTGGCCGAACTCGACGACGGCTCGGCGCGGA
>CAXXNH010000022.1:0-24497 GCA_963665435.2 uncultured Pleomorphomonas sp.
CGTGACGGCGATCAGCGCCGACTGCCGCGCCACCAGCGCCGGATCGCGCCAGATCCTGAGAAGGTTGGTGTAGGCCTCCATGATGTGGAGGTGGGTGTTCATCGACTTCGGGCTGTTGAGGTCCTTCTCCGAGAGGCGCATGTCGGCGAGCGCGCCCCAGGAGCGGCCGAGCGCCTCGACGTAGCCACCGCGCTCGCGGTCGGCGGCATGTTTCTCGATCAGCCGGAACAGATCGATCGCCAGTTGGAGGGCCTCGCGATTGCCGGTGGCGCGGGCGTATTCGGAGAAGGCGTAGATGGCGAAGGCCTGGGCGTAGATCTGCTTGCGGTCGGAGAGCGGTCGACCCTCGGCATCGACCAGCCAGTAGAGGCCGCCGTGCTCGCCGTCGATGAAGCGTGAGCGAAGGTCGTTGAAGGCCCACTCGGCGGTGGCGCCGTAGTTCGCGCCGAGCACGCGCGTCGCGGTGGCGAAGGTCCAGAGGATGCGGGCATTGACCACGGCGGCGCGTGGCGCGGCCTTGTCGACGTTGCCGTCACAATCGGCGCTTCCGAAAAAGCCTCCATCCGGGTCGCGCATGCGACACTGCCAGAAGGGGAGGATGTTCTCCGTGAGCTCGCGAAGAATCTCTTCCCGCATGCTCTTTCCGTCCGTCGCCATCGCCTTCAGCTCCTGTCATGCCGCACGTGGAAATGCCGGCCCCGCCTTTCCTAAACGTTTTCATCGGCATTTCCAGACCGGGATGCCCCGAAGGCGCATTCGTCGAGCGAGCTACTTCGAGACGCGCGGCGGAGGGGCCTTCAACTTGCCGAGCGCCTTGCCCAGATCGGCCTGGAACAAGGCATAGTTCTTCTTGGCGAGCTTGTAGCTGGCGGCCGAACTGCTGAGCGTGATGAGGAAATGCCACTCTGAGCCGGCCGGCACGTGGGCGGACAGAAAGCCGCTATGAAAGAAGTCGGCCTCGAAGCCTTCAACGGGCATTGGCCGCCAATGCGTCGGCCGCCCATTCTTGTCGATGGCGTCCGGGTACTCGCAGGCGTCGTAGGTGTCGGCCTTCCTGCAGGTGATTGGCAGCCGAGGCTCTTTCTGTTTCGCCCGAATCTCGGCCTTGGTCGGCGCAGGGAGGTCATGAAAGTGGAAGCTGACGACCGAGCCTTCGCCGCAAATCTTCGGCGCCGCGCAATAGAAGAACACCGTGCCCGTATCCCGCGTGGTTGTCACCCAACCCGGGAATCTCTTCGAGGCGACAAGCGGCTCATCCTCGGCGGTGGCGGGAACGATGGTGGCTGCAAGACAAGCAAGAGCGACGGCCGCAGCAAGACGCTTCATTTTGGCACCACGGAAAGGCAACACCGGCGACAGGTCATCTTGTAGCCGGAAGTAGAGACTGGAATCCAGTCTCGCCCTTGGTCGAGGTGGAGGGTGGCGAGCCGTCGGGCGAGGCCTGGTTCCCCATGAAAAACCCGCATTCCCTTGCCTTCCGCGAGCGTTTCCGCTATAGCGCCCGCATCCGCGCCGACCCCCCTGGAGGGAGCGCCGGATCGGCATCGGCCGCGTGGCCGCCGCCGCCAGTAATCCGAAGATGAAAGCACGAGAAAATGGCTCAGACCTACGAGCTCGTCGCCTCGCCGCGTGACCGGGTGGGAAAGGGGTCCGCCCGCGCCCTGCGCCGTGAAGGCAAGACGCCCGCCGTCGTTTATGGCGACAAGCAGCCGCCGCTGTCGATCGCGATCGACACCAAGGAAACCTTCCTCAAGCTGCACGCCGGTGGCTTCCTGACCCACATCGTCACCATCAAGGTCGACGGCCAGGAGATCAAGGCCCTGCCGCGCGACTACCAGCTAGACCCGGTGACCGACTTCCTCGTCCACGTCGATTTCATCCGCGTGTCCGACACCACCAAGGTGAGGGTGGACGTGCCGGTGCATTTCGTCGGCCAGGAGAAGTCGAACGGCATCAAGCGTGGCGGCGTGCTGAACATCACCGCCCACGAAGTGGCGCTTCTGGTCTCCGCCAACAACATCCCCGAGCATCTGACGGTTGACGTCAGCGCGCTCGATATCGGCGAAGCCGTGCACATCTCCGCCGTGACGCTGCCGGAAGGCGCGACGCTGGTCGATCATGACGACTTCTCCGTCGCCACCATCGTCGGCTCGGCTGCCGGCACCTCGGAAGAGACGGCCGCTCCGGCCGAGGCCGAGGCGCCCAAGGCCTGATCGCACGGGTCTTGTGCTTGACATTCGGGGTTCCGGTCGCGAGATCGGAGCCCCTGATCTTTTTGGGGAGAGGCGCGTGCTCATTCTGGTCGGTCTTGGCAATCCCGGAGCCAAATATGCGTCGAACCGCCACAACATCGGCTTCATGGTAGCCGACGTCATCCACACGCGCCACCGCTTTCCTCCCTGGCGGAAGAACTTCCAGGCCGAGGTGTCGGAAGGCGCCATCGACGGCGAGCGCGTGCTGCTCATGAAGCCGCAGACCTACATGAACGAAAGCGGCCGTTCGGTGGGTGACGCCGTGCGCTTCCTGAAGCTCGCCCCGACCGACGTCGTCGTCATCCATGACGAGCTCGACCTCCCGCCCGGCAAACTTCGGATGAAGGTCGGCGGCGGTCACGGCGGACACAATGGCCTGAGGTCCATCACCTCGCAGATCACCGACGGCTATCGCCGCATGCGGCTCGGCATCGGTCACCCCGGCGACAAGGCCCTCGTCCACTCTCACGTTCTCTCCGACTTCGCCAAGGCCGATCGCGATTGGCTGGTGCGGCTCCTCGACGCCATCGCCGACAACGCCGGCGAGCTGGTGAAAGGCGCCGACGCCACCTTCGCCAACCGAGTTCACGCCATCACCGAGCCGAAGCCCGAGCGCAAACCCCGCCCCAAGCCGGACGCGACCGGCGCCGGACCAGCGCCGGCCGGTGCGGCGCCAGAGGAAAAGGCGCCGGAGAGGAACGCCATGGCGGCCATCCTCAAGGGCCTTCTGGCCCAGAGGACCCGGCGCTGACGACCACCGCAGCAGGACGCCTTCCCGGATAAATCGCTTGACGGCCGGCGGCAGGCTTCCCTAACACCTCGACCAACACATTGCTCCAGACGAAAGCCTGATCACCATGGGTTTCAAGTGCGGCATCGTCGGCCTGCCCAACGTCGGCAAGTCCACGCTCTTCAACGCGCTCACCAAGACCGCGGCCGCCCAGGCCGCCAACTATCCCTTCTGCACCATCGAGCCGAACACCGGCGAGGTGGCCGTTCCCGACCCGCGCCTTCCGGTGCTGGCCGAGAAGGGCAAGTCGGCGCAGATCGTGCCGACCCGCATCACCTTCGTCGATATCGCCGGCCTGGTGCGCGGCGCATCCAAGGGTGAAGGCCTCGGCAACCAGTTTCTCGGCAACATCCGCGAGGTCGACGCCATCGTCCACGTGCTCCGCTGCTTCGAGGACGACGACATCACCCACGTCGAGGGACGCATCGATCCGGTGAGCGATGCCGAGACGGTGGAAACCGAGTTGATGCTGTCCGACCTCGACAGCCTCGAGCGCCGCGTCGTGCCGCTCAGGAAGCGCGCCCAGGGCGGCGACAAGGACATCAAGGAACAGGTCGAGCTGATGGACCTCGCCCTCGCGGAACTGCGCAACGGCCGTCCGGCCCGTACCGCCAGTGTGCCCAAGGGGTCGGAAGCGGCCTTCGACGCGCTGAACCTTTTGACCTCCAAGCCGGTGCTCTACGTCTGCAACGTCGAGGAAGCTTCGGCGGCCACCGGCAACAGCCAGTCGGCCCGCGTCTTCGAGATGGCCGAGAGGCTCGGCGCCGGAGCCGTGGTGATCTCGGCCGCCATCGAGGCGGAAGTGGCCCAGCTCGACGATGCCGAGCAGAAGGAGTTCCTGGAGACGCTCGGTCTCGAAGAGCCCGGCCTCGACCGGTTGATCCGCGCCGGCTACGACCTGCTCGGCCTGATCACCTACTTCACCGTCGGCCCGAAAGAGACCCGCGCCTGGACGATCGTGAAGGGCACCAAGGCGCCCCAGGCCGCCGGCGTCATCCACACAGACTTCGAGCGCGGCTTCATCCGCGCCCAGACCATCGCCTACGAGGACTACATCGCCTACGGCGAGGCGAAGGCCAAGGAACTCGGCAAGGCTCGTGACGAAGGCAAGGAGTATGTCGTCGCCGACGGCGACGTCATGCTGTTCAAGTTCAACACCTGACGCGCGTCGAAAGACCCTTTCTCGCCGCATTTCTGACGCCGCCATGGAACCTTCATGGCGGCGTTGGCGTTTCCATTTCCGACATCCATTTGCCGTTTCCGGCCGAAACACCTCGTTTACCTCTCGTTTACCGGGATGAACGGCAGATGAACGAAGGGTTCGGGGGGCGTTCAAGCCGGCGGCAATAAGGTGGCATCATGGCGCGGAAGGGGCCGCGCCCGACGAGAACGGCAGCACGCCATGGCCCGCAAGACCAAACTCCTGAGCTGGATCGCCGCCGCGCTGGTGGCGTTGACCACCGTGGTCGCCGCCCGTTCCCTGCCCGACAGGACATGGGCGGGAGACCTCACGGTGACGATCGAGATTTCGGGCACCGCCGGGGCTGGCGTCGCGACGAGCTGGCAGGCACCCTGATTCGAGCGGAGCCGGCGCTCAATCCGACGTCCCCCATGAAAGCGCCCATACGAAAACGGCGGACATGCTCGGCATGCCCGCCCGAAAACGATCCGGAGCGACTGAAAGACGACCAAGGCTGGCTGTTGGATCAGCCGGCCTGATGATAGGAGCGGCGAGCGGCCACTTCGTCGAGCGCGTCCTGCTCGGCCGCGTCCTGGGCCGTCTTTTCGCGCATGTGATCGCGCTCCTCCAGAAGCTCGATCTTCTTCATTTCTTCCACCGCCTCGCTGAGCGCCGCCTGCGCGGCCTCGAGCTGTCCCCTGAGATCGTTGGCCGATCCCATGAGATTGTCGCGGCGACCCATCGCCGCCTTGGCAAAGGTCGGATAGGCGAAGTGGGTGATGTCAGTAATGCCGCTGCGCTTCTGCTCGGCCAGAATCTGCTCGTCGAGTTCGGACGCCATGCGCTCGAACTCTGCGATCATCATCTCGATCTGCATCACCTGCCGACGCTTCTCGTCGACCTGAAACCGCTTGAGTCGGATGAGACTGTTGCGAGATTTCATTTCAAGTTACTCCCCGGAATGCTCGTATCGTAAACCGACAGTGCTTTCCAAAAGGTGAGCAAGATCGCGATAACCATCGTGACGACGCGTGCATTCGCCTTTTCCCTGCGTCAGGAACGCTTCGAGCGGTGCGGAAACGTCGATCGACTGATCGACGTCGGGGTTGCTTCCGCGCCTGTAGGCGCCGAGGCGGATCAGTTCCTCCATGTCGGCGAAGGTGGCCATCAGCCGTTTCGCGTCGCGGATCATCGGCCTGATCTCCGGCTCGATGCAGCCAGGCATGGTGCGCGACACCGTCTTCAGGACGTTGACCGCCGGATAGCGGCCACGCTCGGCGATGGCGCGCTCCATGACGATATGACCGTCGAGAATGCCGCGCACGGCGTCGGCCACCGGCTCGTTATGATTGTCGCCGTCGACCAGCACGGTGAACAGGCCGGTGATGGTGCCGCCGCCCACCGGGCCGGGCCCGGCGCGTTCGAGGAGGCGCGGCAGCTCGGCGAACACCGTCGGCGTATATCCCTTTGACGTAGGCGGCTCGCCCGCCGACAGGCCGATCTCGCGCTGGGCCATGGCAAAGCGCGTCACCGAGTCCATCAGGCAGAGCACGTCCTGCCCCTGGTCACGGAAGTACTCGGCGACGGTCAGCGTCATGTAGGCGGCCTGGCGGCGCATCAGCGCCGTCTCGTCGGAGGTAGCCACCACCACCACCGAACGGGCGAGGCCTTCCTCGCCGAGATCGTCCTCGATGAACTCCTGCACCTCGCGTCCGCGTTCGCCGACCAGTCCGATCACCGACACGTCGCAGGCGGTGTAGCGGGCCAGCATGGACAGGAGGACCGACTTGCCGACGCCCGAGCCGGCGAAGATGCCCATGCGCTGGCCCCGACAGCAGGTGGCGAACGTATTGAGGACGCGAACGCCGAGATCGATCGGCTCGCCTACCCTCGCCCGCTCGGCCGCCTGGGGCGGAGAGGCCCTGAGCGGCATCTCGCTCGGTCCGAGCGGCAATGGCCCCTTGCCGTCGATCGGCTCGCCGAAGGCGTTGATCACCCGGCCGAGCCAGCCCTCGGAGGGGCGCACCGACGCCGACGAGGTGGCGATCGTCGCCTTGGCGCCGAGCCGCACGCCCTCCATGGAGGCGAACGGCAGGCAGAGCGCCTTGCCGTTGTTGAACCCGACCACCTCGACCGGCACCTGGGCGCCGCCGAAGCCGCTGACCGACAGGCGGGCGCCGACGCTCATCTCCTGCACCGGGCCGGCCACCTCGACCAGCATGCCCTGCACGCTGGCAACCCGCCCGTAGATCTCGAGCGGGCGGAGAGCGGCGATTTCTGCGGCGAGACGATCCAGCGTCATCGGCGTGTTCCGGGCAAAAGGTTTCCGAAATGATTCGGCTCCATGGGGGGAGTGTAACGCTTCGTTAAGGTCCGGCGTTAATACTTTGCTCATGAGTGCGATGGAGACCGGCGTGGGGCGACCGGGGTGTGGACAAGGAATCTTCGTGGAGTCGGCAGAATCGCTTAGGCAAATTTCTTAATTTGTCGCATGAGGACAACCGAAGCCGATTTATCGTTGATTCTTAAGGGCCTGCCCGGACTTTTGGCGGAATGGCGTCAAAAAGCTTGCGGCCGAGAATCATTGTTTGTTAACCATTCGGGACTAGCCTTGGCCTCGATAGCCCATGTCCGGCGGAAGACCGGACACGCTTCCGACAGAAGGTCGGGCCCGAGGCCCTAGAAAAAGGGGATAACGGAATGCGAGTTTTGCTGATCGAGGACGACAGCGCGACCGCACAAAGCATCGAACTGATGCTGAAGTCCGAGAGCTTCAACGTCTATACGACGGATCTTGGCGAGGAAGGCATCGACCTCGGCAAGCTCTATGACTACGATATCATCCTGCTCGACCTCAACCTGCCGGACATGTCCGGCTACGAGGTGCTCAGGACGCTGCGCGTGTCGAAGGTCAAGACGCCCATCCTCATTCTGTCCGGTCTGGGCAACATCGAGGACAAGGTGCGCGGCCTCGGCTTCGGCGCCGACGACTACATGACCAAACCGTTCCACAAGGACGAGCTGATCGCCCGCATCCATGCGATCGTTCGCCGTTCCAAGGGACACGCCCAGTCTGTCATCGTCACCGGCGATCTGATCGTCAATCTCGACACCAAGACCGTCGAGGTCAACGGCAACCGCGTGCATCTGACCGGCAAGGAATACCAGATGCTGGAGCTGCTTTCCCTGCGCAAGGGAACGACGCTCACCAAGGAGATGTTCCTCAATCATCTCTACGGCGGCATGGACGAGCCGGAACTGAAGATCATCGACGTGTTCATCTGCAAGCTTCGCAAGAAGCTGGCGAATGCCACCGATGGCCGCAACTACATCGAGACCGTCTGGGGCCGTGGCTACGTGCTGCGCGAGCCGGACGAGATCCAGGAAGCGGTCTGACACGACCGACCCCACAGAGCCGCGGCGCGTTCCCCCTTTTCGCGCCGCGCTCGGCTTCGCCCCGGCCTTCGCCGGGGTTTTTTGTTGCTCGAAGGGCTGCCTCACGGCGAGCTCAGCCCCGCATCAGCCCACCGAGGCGGCCAATGCACCCTTGCCAGCCCAGCGCGTGCTCGTCGCGCACGGCGGCATCGGCGAAGCGCTCGTGATGAATGCGCACCTCGGTTCCCTCGGGATGCTCGACGAAGGACACGTGAACGAGCGACGGCTCGGTCGCGTGCGTACTGAGCTTCCAGGTGTAGCTGAGCGCGGTGGGCACCTCGACGCGGGTGAAGACGCCGCTTATCCAGATCGTCTCGCCATCGGGCCCCAGATTGGCCAGCCGATAGGAGCCGCCGACCCTGAGGTCGATCTCGGCATGCGGACAGGTATAGGGCGGTGGCCCCCACCACTGTTTCACCAGATCGGGCAAGGTCCAGGCGGCGAACACGCGGTCCCGCCCGGCCTTGACGACGCGGGACGTAAAGAGTTCAGTTGCCTTCATTGCTCGTCAGCTCGTCCTTCGACGAAGCCGGCCAACCCGTCCAGCTGGTTCGTCCAGTATTGCCGATAGTGCTCGATCCACTGACTGGCTTCGGAAAGGGCGAATGGAGTCAACGCGCAGCTTTGCGTCCCGCCATCCTGGCGCCGTTCCAGGAGCCCGGCCTTCTCCAGAACGAACAGATGCTTGGAGATGGCGTTGACGGACATGTCGTAGGGGCGCGCCAGCTCGTTGACGCGTGCCGGGCGTTTCGCCAGATCGGCAATCAGCTGCCGCCGCGTCCGGTTGGACAGGGCGTGAAATACCGCGTCGAGGCGCTCTTCCGTCGAAATCATGGAAATTCGTCAACCAAATGGTTGACGTCCTTTCTGAAGCAAGCTAGTGATTAGCTATCAACCAATTGGTTGACAGATAGCAGCTATCGATCCTGCGATCAACAAGGCGGCCCAAACCGGCCTTGCCTTTCCCGCGTTTCGGAAGGCCTCGTCCGTCGGGCGAGGGAACCCTGCCGGACGCCGGCTGATCATCCAGTCAACATGGGGACGTCCCTGGACGGCCGATGCCTCGACGCGCATCGGGTCGCCACACGCCCCGACCAGGGGAACCGACATGATACTCAACGGCAAACGCATCGTGATCATGGGTGGAAGCGGCGCCATCGGAGCGGCGATGGCCAAGACCTTCGCAGCAGAGGGCGCCAAGGTCTATCTCGGGGCGCGCAGCGCCGGCAGGCTGGCCGCCACAGCCGATGTCGTACGGTCGGCGGGAGGCACGGCCGAGGTGTTCGCGGTCGACTGCCTCGATGAAGGCGCCACCCGACGCGCCGTGGACGCGCTCGTCGAGCGTATCGGCGAGATTGACGTCGCCATCAACGCGACCAGCTTCATGCACGACCAGGGCAGCCTCATCGACGATCTCGACCTCGACACCTTCATGAGACCGGTCGACAGCTTCCTGCGCTCGCTCTTCAACAGCACCAAGGCCGTCGTGCCGCACATGGGCAGGTCGCGGCAGGGCGTGATCCTCACGCTGTCCACGCCGGCGGGCCGAACGGCTCCTCCGGGCCATCTCGGCTACAGCGTGACCTGCGCCGGCGTCGAGGCCTTCTCGCGCGTGCTGGCGGCTGAACTTGGACCGCGCAACATCCGCGTCGTCTGCCTCGGGCCCCACGCCATATCGGACGCGCCGGCCGCCGGATCCTACACGCGGGAGCTCTTTCAGCCGAAGGCGGCGGCCATGGGCCTGTCGGTCGACCAATGGCTGGCCGGCGGCGCGCAAACCACGTTCCTGGGGCGATTGCCAACCCTCGACGATGTCGCGGAAACCGCTGCGTTCCTGGTGTCCGACAAGGCCCGTTCGATGACGGCCGCCTACGTCAACCTGACAGCCGGCATGATCCCGGAATAGCCCCCCGAGGGCTCCGGACGCGACACCGTGCGGAGCCCGTCCAACTCCGGAGCGGTCCAGCCCCGCCAGCGCTTCCGATGTTGGACAGATGGCGAGCCTGCGGCCGTTTCGCGCCCGCCACCGGTCTATTCGACCGACTTGAACCCCTTCGGCAGCGCCGTGCTGCCCTCGCCGCCGGTCTCCGCCCGGATCCAGGCGGCGACGCCACGCCCGACGCCGGCCAGGGCCATCACCTCGATGGCCGGCTGCTGAAAGGGGTGGTTGGCGACGATGGTCGTGAACAGCGACTCCACGAAGTCCTCTCGCGTCTTCATGGTGAGGAGCACTTCGCTGTCCTCGCTGATCTCGCCCATCCAGCGATAGACGCTGCGCACGCCCGGCACGACGTTGGCGCAGGCGGCGAGGCGCCGTTCCACGGCAAGACGGCCGATGGCGAGCGCCGTCGCCTCGTCCGGGCAGGTGACGCTGACGATACGCAGGTCGTCGACGGATTTCGACATGGGCTCTCCCGCAGCTTCCGAGGGGTGCCGAGGCGGCGAGAATCGGCGACCGGCGCGGCACGTTTCCTTTTCAACGGCGCCATGCTAGATCATATCTCACGAAAGTGGACCCCCAATTGCGGCGGGCGCATCGTCCGCATGTCGCGTGTGGCAGGGGGCGGTGGCGGCCGGTCGGAGCAGTTGAACCACTGGACGACTGACGCGACGGACCTGATGCCGCATAACGGACGCCCTTCCTTCGAACACCTTTCCTTCGTTGCCAGCGACACGCCCGAGGCCCAGGAAGCCAAGGCTCTTCTCGTGGCCCAGTATGGCAACGTCGAAGCTGATGAGGCCGACACCATCGTGGCGCTGGGCGGCGACGGCCTGATGCTGCAGACGCTGCACCGCTTCATCAACTCCGACAAGCCGATCTACGGGCTCAACTGCGGCTCGGTCGGCTTCCTGATGAACGAGTTCCGCGTCGAGGGACTCAGGGAGCGGCTGGCCGATTCGGTGGTCACCGCCCTGCATCCGCTCGCCATGGAAGCGAAGACGGTGATCGGCGATACCCATCTCGCCCACGCCTTCAACGAAGTGTCGATGATGCGGCAGACCTATCAGGCGGCCAAGCTCAGGATCTCCATCGACGACAAGGTGCGCCTCGAGGAGATGAGCTGCGACGGGGTGCTGGTGGCGACGCCGGCCGGCTCGACCGCCTACAATCTGTCCGCCCACGGCCCCATCCTGCCGATCCACGTGCCGCTCCTGGCCGTGACGCCGATCAGCGCCTTCCGCCCGCGCGGCTGGCGCGGCGCCGTCATTCCCGACCGCTGCTCGATCGTCATCGACGTCTTGGAGCACCAGAAGCGGCCGGTCTCGGTCGCCGCCGATCATCAGGAGGTGCGCGACGTGCTGCGTGTCGCCATCCGGGCCGACGTGCGCCAGCGCAGCCTCATCCTGTTCGACCGCAACCACGGTTGGGAGGAGCGCGTGCTGACCGAGCAGTTCCGAACCTGAATTCCGTTACGTTTCCTTAAGCGACGACAGCGACAATTGCACCTTGCGGTGTCATGCCGCGCAGTCGACGGAACCAACGCCGATGACCAAGCCTTCCGACGCCCCCGAGTATATCGAGGCCAAGAACGACCTCCGCAAGAAAGTGCGTGAGATCCGTCGTCGCTCGCCGGCCGACGATCCGGTGAAGCGTGCCGAGGCGGCGCTGCAGATCCTGTCGACGCATTTCGACGACTGGATGCTCGATGAGGTCAAGACGATGTTCGCGACCCGCGACGCCTGGGCCGCCACCGACTATCGGGAGGGTGAGGAGAAGCACGCCTTCCACCGCGCCGTTCACGACATCAAGGGCCAGTCGACCACGCTCGGCTTCCCGCTGGCCACCCGTGTGGCCGGTAGCCTGTGCGCTCTGCTCGAGCGCATCACCGATCGTACGTTGACGCCGATCGACCTCGTCAACCAGCATGTCGACGCCATCCGCGCGATCGTCCGCGAACGCGCCAAGGACGAACAGAATCGCGTCGGCTCGGCGCTGACCCAGACGCTGCTCGAGGTGACGGAAGCCTACATCACCAAGCACGGCCAGGCCGACGAGGAAGACGACGGCGTCATCATCCGCGATTTGTGAACATCGGCCTGAAAGCAACGAGTCTTCTCGGTCAAGCGGATAGCAAGAGAACTGCCTACCCTGGCATCTTGTGCTCAGGCTGCCCGTTGCCGTCCCTCGCGTCGCGCCTCGAGGATCTCGCGTGCGGCCGTGCGGGCGCTTTCCGCAGCCAGCCGCCTCAGCATGGCCAGAAGGTCGTCCACCTCGCCCGGCGCGAACTCCTGATAACGGGTGAGGATGCGTTCGACCATGCGGCGGCCGAAGCGCGGCTTGTCGCCATCGCGGCCGTCGTAATCCAGTTCGCGCCAGACCTCGAGCGCGGCGAGGAAGGCGGCGTGGCTACGCTCCGGCAAGCCGGCCCGCGTGAACAGCGCCCGGAGCGCACCGGCCCGACCGTCCATCAGGAGGGCATAGACGCGGGGAGCGGGCAGACCCGACAGACGGGCGAGCGCCGCCTCGAGAAACCGGATGTGTCCCTCGCACATCGAACGGATGAGCAGAGCCGTCGTCAGCTGCCCCGTCGACCGCAGATGCTCGATCAGCGCGGAAAGCTCGGCTTCCTCGGCGGAGCCCGCCAGAAACACCGTCGCCTTGTCGCAGGCCTCGCGCAGCACGACACCGGCTCGCTTGGGCGCGATCCAGGCGCGCCCGACCAGGAAGCGGCCGAGCTTTTCGCCCAGCGCCGAAATCAGCGACTGACGGACGGCCAGCGGCAGGTCGCGGCGGGCAAACATCGCCTCCCGGATCTCGCCATCGGCGCCCAGACGGCCGGCGATGACGGCGAAGGCTTCGCCGTCGAGATCGGCGCCCGGATTGCCGAGCATGACAAGCACGGCCTCGCGGTCGCCCTCGGCGGCGATGGCATCGGCCACGTCGAAGGAGATCCATGGACGGCTGGCGATGGCCTTGGCGATCGACGGCGTGCCAAGCTCCACCGCCGCCGTGAGCTCGCTGTCGATCAGGCAGGGCGAGCGGCGGAAGATCGGTTCGGCGATGGCAGGCAGATCCTGCGACAGCGCCACGATCAGGTGGCGTGGCGCCGTCTCGTGGATCGACAGAGCCTCGGCGAGCGCGCGGCGGACGTCGGGCGACGGATCGTCGGCGATGAGCGTCAGCGCCGCCTCCATCATCTCGCGCGCCTCGGCCGTGAGGTCGCCGTGGACGTAGCTCCTGACCAGTGCCGGCACCGCCGACGCCCGGGCCGGAGCCGGCGCGTTGTCCATCCAGTCGATGAGCCGAAACCGCCCCATGCCCTCGCCCCGTCAAACTCTTGCGCCGGCATCACGCGCCAGCGGTCATCTTCGCGATGATCCCACGCCGACCCTTAAGGATTGGTTCACCATGATATTTGGCGATCGCACTCAGATCACGCTGAGGGTGGCCGCCGCCAACACCACGTAGCGGCCGACCTTGGCGACGGTGACCAGAGCGAGGAAAACGGGGAAGGGTTCGCGCGCCAGGCCGGCGACGACGGTGAGCGGATCGCCGACGACGGGCGCCCAGCTGAGAAGCAGCGACCATTTGCCGTAGCGCCGATACCAGCCCTGGGCGCGGTCGAGGGCGGCGGGGTTGACCGGAAACCACCGTCGGTCCCGGAACCGCTCGACGCCACGGCCGATGAGCCAGTTGACGACCGATCCCAGCACATTGCCCAGACCGGCGATCGCCACCAGGAGCCATACCGAATGCGTGCCGGCGACGAGAAGCGCCACCAGCGCCGCCTCCGACTGCAGGGGCAGAATGGTGGCGGCCATCAGGGCCGCCAGGAACAGACCGAAGAGCGAGGCGAGATCGATCATGACGGCATTCGGCCCGGTAGGCCGATGCGTCGCATGTTCGGACAGGACGCGACGGACACGTCAGCTGTCGTGGAGGAAGCTGGCGAGGTCGAGCGGCCCACTTGCCTTGAAACCACGGTTGAGAATCTGCCCCGGCTGGCTGGCCCTCAACGCCGCGCTGGTATCGGCCGCCTGGGAGACGGTGGCGGCGAGACTGGAGGCGTCGTCGGAGACGGCCGTGTGGAACAGGTTCGGCGACAGGCTGAAGCCCTGCCAGAAGGCGGAGGCGGCCGTGGCGGTGGCAGGCGCGTCGGTGCGATAGATGGCAGAGAAGGCATCGGTCGGTTCGGCCGCCGTCCAGCCGGAGCTGGTCGGGCCATCCGTCGAGGTCAGCGCGGTGAGCGCCGATTCCGCCTCGGCGATGCGCCGCGAGGCGCCGCCGCCAGTCTCGGCGTCGGTATAGCCGAGCGCCGGATCCCAGCGGGTGGAGACCGGCTCGTCCGGCCTGTCCAGCCGGGCGACGACATGGCCGGCATCGACCGCCACGGGAGCCGATCCACCGTGCTTGCCGGTCAGGTTGGCGTAGACCTCGGCGACGGTCCGCTCGCGCCCGCCCTCGTAGAAAATGGTTGGATTGGCCCTCGCCGCCTGGGGAAACAGGTCGGCGGCGCTTGATGTCGGGTTGCTGCCGGCGGCCCCGATCAGCGACGAGGCGCCCTTCGCCCCCAGGAAATGGGCGATGTAGAGCTCGCCCGCCGTCGCATCGCGACCGATGTCGTCGCGCAAGGATTCGGCATTGCGGCGGGTGAAGGCGCCAGCCACCAGCGAAGAGACGTCCGGATCCTCGCGCAGCGCCAGGATCTTCTCCCTCATGGCGGGGTCAGCCACCTGATAGCGACCGCCGTTCGTCCTGGTGATTTCGGCGCTATACTGCCCAAGGCCCAGCGATGGCCCCTCTTCCTTCAGCGTCTGCAGCCAGGTGCCCTCGACGAACTGGAACAGGCCCGCCGCCGACGACGTCGAGGCCTTGGCGTCCGGCTGAAGCGAGGATTCCCGCTGGGCGGTGTCGAGGAGATACTGGAAGGAGGTCCCGGTGGTATCGCTCGCCGCATCGAACGCCTGCTCGATGCGACCCGAAATGCCTGTTGACGTGGTCGGCGGCGCCGTCGTCTTCTGCACCGGCGTCCCGTAGACCCATTGGAAAACCGGATTCATGGGCGTTTCACCAGCAAGGCCCTCCGGATACTCCAGCAAGTCGGAGGGCGAGGCTTCGCAGCCTCGGTTAGTTATTTGTTAATCATTCTCAACGGGAATGGTTAAGGATTAGTAAATGTCGTTCATCTTCCAGTTACTCAGCAGAAACATCAGAAAAGACTTGGTCAATCATCCGACCTTGTTGTGGCCGTTGATCGCAAGCGGCGACGAGGCGCCGGGCGTCACCTTTTCCCTCGCAACGGCCGAGCCCGACGCCGCGCGAGCCGCCGTCGCCGCCGGCGCCCGGGCAATCCTGGTCCCGGTCCAGGACGATTTCACGCCGGCCGACCGGATGGCGGTGGCGCTGTCGGTCGCCGAGGCGGAACTCGGCCTTGCAGATGGCGCCCTGTCGCTGATCCTGGAAATCGCCGGACCGGGCGCAGCTCTCCGGCTCGGCCGCGACAAGCCCACCTCGCGCCGGCTTGCCGCCATCGGCATCGATCTCGACGGCTTCGGTCTGGGCGCCCCCGGCGGCATCGATGCCCCGCGCTCCGTTGCCGCCGGCCTCGTGGCGCTGGCCGGCGCCGCCCTTCGCCTGCCGGTCTACCTCACCGGCGCCGGCAGCCTGTCGGCGACTGGCAAGCCGGCCATCGCCGGCTTCACCCATCTGCTCGTCGACACGGAAGGCGTTGCGCACTCACCGGTCGGCGTAGGGCGGGCGATGCGCCAGCGATAGGTTGGACAATCATTTCGGGCGCCATGCAAATGTCCGCGCCGAGCACTAGCGGGAAAACCGAACAGCCTGTATTTTTCCGAAAACTTGCAACTTGCGACGGAGCAGCCGGGTCACCCCCGCACCCCATGGGCTACCTCTTTGAAATCGGCGTCATCTTCATCCTCCTGATATTGAACGGTCTTTTTGCCATGTCCGAGCTGGCGGTGGTTTCCTCCCGCCGTCCGCGCCTCGAGGCCATGGCCAGCAGGGGATCGAAGGGCGCGGCGACGGTGTTGAAGCTTGCCGCCAATCCGGGGCGTTTTCTCTCCTCGGTGCAGATCGGAATCACGCTGGTCGGCATCCTTGCCGGCGCCTATTCGGGCGCGACCCTGTCGGAGCCCTTCGCCGAATTCCTTCTGGCCGAAGGCGTACCTGCCTCCTTCGCCTCGGCGCTGTCGATCGCCGTCGTGGTCGGCCTCATCACCTACTTCTCGCTGGTGATCGGCGAGCTGGTGCCCAAGCAGATCGCGCTCAGCAACCCGGAAGCGGTCGCCTCTCTGATGGCTCGGCCGATGCTCGGCGTCGCCTTCATCGCGGCGCCCCTGGTCTTCGTGCTCGAACGCTCCAGCCGCCTCATCATCGGCGTTCTCGGCCTGAAGGCGACCGGCGAGAGCACGGTGACCGAGGAAGAGATCAAGGCGGTGATCGCCGAAGGCACCAACTCGGGCATCCTCGAGCCGGAGGAGAAGGAGCTGATGGCCGGCGTCATGCGCTTCAGCGACCGGTCAATCCGCGCCGTCATGATCCCCCGCCCCGATATCACCGGCATCGACCTCGACTGGGACGACCGGCGCATCATCGAGGCGATCGCCACCTCCTCCCACTCGCGCTATCCGGTGTTCACCGGCTCGATCGACATGGTGCAGGGCGTCATCCAGGCCAAGGACCTTCTCGACCAGCACCTGAAGGGCGAAGCGCTCGACCTCAGAAGCCGCATCCGTCAGGTGGACATGGTGCCCGACACCGCCTCCGCGCTCGACGTGCTCGACACGCTACGTCGTTCGCCGTTGCAGATGGTGATGGTGATCGACGAGTACGGATCGGTCGAGGGCATGGTGACCGCCGCCGACATTCTGACGGCCATCGTCGGCAACCTCGGCGGCGAGGCTGACGAGGAGGTCAGCGAAATCGTCCAGCGCGCCGACGGAAGCTGGCTGATCGATGCCGACCTCGGCGTGGACCTCGTGGCCGAGAAGATCGACTGCAGGGGGCTCGACGACCCCGAACGCGACTACGAAACGCTGGCCGGCTTCGTGCTGTCGGTGACCAAGGCCATCCCGTCCACCGGCGACATCGTCGACTGGCGCGGCTGGCGATTCGAGATCGTCGACATGGATGGCCGCCGCATCGACAAGGTGCTGGTCACGGCGCCAACTCAGCCGCAGGGGTAACAAAAAGATCGGGAGGCGCCGCCAAAGCGGGCCTCCCGATCGGTCGTTCGAATTGTTGTGGCTGGAGACCGGCCTCAGTCGTCGCCGGGCTGCGCGCCAATCTGTTCGACGATGCCCGCGCAAGCGGAGGTGCAGGCAAGTACGCCCTCGCGCCCAACGGCATCGGCGATACGCTGACTGAGCTCGGCATAGGCAGCCTCGATCGGCGCGATCGTCTTGCGACCATAGTCGGTCAGCGACACGAGCGTCTTCCTGAGATCCTCGAACTGCTGGGCGCGGGCGATCAGGTCGCGCGCCTCAAGGTCGCGCAGGATGCGCGACAGGCTCGACGCCCTGACGAATGTGTTGGCCGCGAGCTCGGAAGCGATCATCGGAGAGCGTGCCCTCAGCTCGTGCAGCACGCGCCATTGGGGTTCGGTGAGGCCAGCCACCTTCATGCTCGGCCGAAGTGTCTCGATCACCGACTCGTAGGCGAGCAGGAAGGTTTTCATGAGGTCGGGTTCGGCCGAGACGGCCGCCTCCCCTGCATTTTGCCGAACGGAGGAAAGGAGGATGCTGGTGACCACTTGCTGCGACCTTGAAGGGAATCGTATTGCCTTTAATCCTACTAAACAATAACCCCCGAGACTTCAAGCATGCACCTCGCATACGTCGCAAATAGCTCTTTCTCAGGAAAGACTTCCGACAAGTTTCCGTTTACCGAATTATCTATGAAAATTGTTTCCTGATCGCTCTTCTAATTATATTTACATACACGAATGTATGTGGATGACCTTGCCGGATAAATAAAATTTGATCCGCGCCAGTCTCGACACATTTTAAAGTATCAGCTTGTGAACGGGCGCCGTGGTTGACCGACAAAACGTTATACTATAACGGTTCTGGCCTTGACTTTTGCCGCCGAACCCGGGCCGCCATGCTGCAACATCCCCTTCGTTCCACGCCTTTTCCGTCGGCCGACACCGGTCGATCCGTCACCATCGCCATACGGCCGTCGGTGTTGCGCTTTGGTCTGGCCGCCCGCCTCGCCGGCGCCGGCATCCTCATCGCCGGCATCTGGGCGACGATCGGATGGGTTCTGCGATAATGGATTTCACCCGACAGGACCGGCCGACCGGTGGCGCCTCACTGGCCTTCAGGAACGCCACGATCGGCTATGACCGTCACCCGGCGCTGCATCATCTCTCCGCCAGCTTTCCGCCCGGCAGCATGACCGCCGTCGTCGGCCCCAATGGCGCCGGCAAGTCCACCCTGCTCAAGGCGGCGATCGGCCACATCCGGCCGATCGGCGGCGAGGTGCGCGTCAGTGGCTGTCGGCGGACCGAGGTCGCCTACCTGCCGCAGCTCAGTGAAATCGATCGGACCTTCCCTCTGCCAGTGTTCGACTTCGTGGCAATGGGTCTTTGGCAACGGCGCGGCGCCTTCGGCGGCTTCCGCCGCGATGACGACGAGGACGTGGCGCGTGCGCTTGCCGGCGTCGGCCTCATCGGCTTCGAGCAGCGCCCGCTCGACACGCTGTCCGGCGGCCAGCTGCAGCGGGTGCTCTTTGCCCGCCTTTCCCTCCAGGATGCGCCGCTGATCCTGCTGGACGAACCGTTCACCGCCGTCGACGACCGCACCATCGGCGAACTGATGGACCTCATCGCCCGCTGGAACGCCGAGGGACGTACGGTGGTCGCCGTGCTGCACGACCTCGAGCTGGTGCGCCGACGCTTCGAGCGAACGCTGCTGATCGCCCGGCGACTGATTGCCGAGGGCGCCACCGCCGACGTCCTGACGGCCGAAAACCTCGCCGCCGCCCGCCACCATATCGAAGCCTGGGACGAAGCCGCCCCCTTCTGCGAGGCAGAGCCCGCCCCATGACCATCGCCGATCTTCTCGCCGCCCTTCTCGGACTTCGCCTTCATGCGGCGGGCGCTCGCCGGTTGCCTGGTGCTCTCCGTCGCCGCCGCGCCCGTCGGGGTGTTCCTGATGTTGCGCCGCCTGTCGCTGACCGGCGACGCCATGGCCCACGCCATCCTGCCGGGTGTTGCCGCCGGCTACCTGCTGGCCGGCCTCAACCTTTGGGCCATGACGGCGGGCGGCCTCGCCGCAGGCCTCGCCATCGCCCTGATGGCCAGCGCCGTCACCCGCCTGACGCCGCTCCGGGAAGACGCCTCGCTCGCCACCCTCTACCTCGTATCGCTGGCGCTCGGCGTCATCCTGATTTCGGCGCGCGGTTCGGCGGTCGACGTGATGCACTTGCTGTTCGGCTCGGTGCTGGCCATCGACGACACCGCGCTCATCTTCATCGGCATTGTCGCCTCGATCACCGTTCTGGCCTTCGCCGTCATGTGGCGACCGCTGGTGCTGGAGTGCGTCGACCCCGGCTTCCTGAAGGCGGTTGGCGGACGCGGCGCGATCATCCACGTCGCCTTCATGCTGGTGATGGTGCTGAACCTCATCGCCGGCTTCCAGGCGCTGGGTACGCTTCTCTCGGTCGGCCTGATGATGCTGCCCGCCGCCAGCGCCCGCTTCTGGACGCGTTCGCTCGGCGCCATGACGGCGCTGGCCATGGCCTTCGCGGCGCTGTCGTCGGTCGCCGGCCTCGCCGCGTCCTTCGCCGCCAACCTGCCATCGGGACCAGCGATCATCGTCGCCGCCGGCATCCTCTACGCACTGTCCATCGCCTTCGGCCCCACCGGCGGCCTGATCGCACGACTGCGGCCGGCACGCCACCGCACCGGCTGAGATCGCTTTCGAACGCATGCGAGGAACTGTCGGGAGTCAGGACGAGCCCGACTTCGGTGCATCTCCCGACGGCTCGCTTCCCTTGGCGAGCGCCGATTCGATTCGCTGGCGGGCAACGGCATTGCGGGCGCGCAGCAGCTTCAGCCGGTTGGCGAGGTCGTCGATGCGCGCCTCGTCGTCCACGTCCGCCTCTTCGCTCTTGGTGGGCTGCCTGTCGGGCTGGCGTTCGGCTTTCGCCCCGAAATCAACGTGGATGACCGGAGCCGGCGGCGCGCTGGGAGCCGACGACGGTTCAATCAGCGGCGGCGTATGGGTGAGGTCGGCGATGGTCTCGGACAACACGGCGATGCGCGCCTCGGCCTCGACCAGCGCCATCTTCATGTCGGCGGCCAGCGATTCCGCCTCGTCGCGGCTCGTCTCCGCCTCCATGGCCCGGGTGCTGATCTGGCGCTGCAGTTCGCGACGTTCGGCATCGACGCGCGCAACCGCCTCGTGAGCGTAACGGGCGATCGAATGAGCCTCCTCGAGGCGCTTTTCGTAATCGGCGATGGTCGCTTCGAAAGCCGCCTTCTCTGCCTCGAGCGCCCGGGTCAGGCGGCGATCCTCGGAGCTACTGAGCTCGGCGCTGGCCACCGCCCGCCGCGCGATGTCGAGCTCGACCTCGATCCGCGCCATCCGCGCAGCCATCTCGGCCCGGATCGCGTCCTTGGCCGCCGCCATCTCGGCGACCGAACGGGGCAGCTGCTGATCGAGCCTGCGGCGATAAAGCCGCACGGCGCGCGAGTTGATCGCCGGCATCAGCAGCAACGCGCCGAGCCCCGCCGTCAGCATCCCCGCCAGAAAGATCAGCACCGTCTCGATCACGTCATGCCATCCCGCGGCAGATCAGTCCCCGACATTCCACCATTTGTCGCGCATTGGCAATGAAACGGTCAAGGGCGGAGCGACGTCCGCGCCTGTCGGATGGAGAAAAAAGTGGCGGAAGCCGCCCTCCGTTGCCACTCAACCGTCAGAATGGGTTCCAGGTCGCCTGGGGCGTGAACTTGAGGTAGCCGACATTGATGCCGAGACGGGCTCCGACGCCGGTGCGCACCGGCACAAGCGTGATGTTGCCCTGGCGAAGCGCGGTGATGCCGAAGCCGCCGACCAGGTAGGCCGAGCCGTTGACGCCGCCAAAGCGCTGATAGATCGACTGAACCGACGGCAGATTGTAGACGAGGATCATGGTCCGGGCGCCGTCGCCGCCGAAGTCGAGGCCGAAGGTCGGCCCCTGCCAGTAGACGCGCGTGTTGCCGGCATTGCGGGTGTAGAGAACGCCCTCGCCGTAGCGCAGGCCGCCGAACACGGCGCCCGAGCCTTCCTGGCCGAGGATATATCCATTGGGCTGTCCGTATTCGGACGCCGCCCGTTCGATCGCCGAGGCGAGGCCGCCCGACATTTCACCGAAGAACTTGTGGCCGGTGTCGACCAGTTCCGACGACGAATAGGTCTGCGGGGCCTGCTGGGCGGCGGCGGGCATCACCGTCGAAACAACGAAGGCCAGCAGAAGGAACGGCAGCGCTTTCAGCACCGACAGACGCAGCGACATCGGCAATCCTCCTTGTCCCGCCTGCCGTCCGCCCGACATGGCGGGGCTGCGAGACCTTCCTAACATTAACCTAGCCGACACCCGGTCCTGCCAAGATGAACGCGAGAGACGGCCGGTGGCATCATGAGCATACAGACGAATCAGACATCACGGCGGCAAGATTGGGCGAGTTTTTTCGCCCGCGCCATTGTCTTGTCGCTGTTTCTCCTCATCCCCTGCCAGCCGGTAAACGCACTAGACGAAAGGATAGTGTTCGATCCCTACACCGGTTTGTCGCTCGGTGGCTATGACCCAGTGGCCTATTTCGTCAGCGGCGCGGCCGTGCAGGGCCTTCCCGACTACGAAGTCGTCTATGGCGATACTTACTGGCATTTCGCCAGCGAAGCCAATGCCGCCGCCTTCCGCGCCGCACCGGCCGCCTACATTCCCGGCTTCGGCGGCTACGCGCTGGCGGCCATCACGCGTGGCGTCGCCCAGCCCGGCAATCCGACGCTGTTCGCCGTCCACCGCAATCGCCTCTACCTCTTTGCCTCCGAGGACGAACGGCAGACGTTCCTCGCCAATCCCGACGCCATGATCGCCGCCGCCGCCGCCCGCTGGCCCGAAGTGCTGAAGGTGCTGGCCTACTGAACGCACACGGTTTTCGCGTCTTTTGCCCGACAGCGGGGACAAGAAAGGCCCGTGTCGACGCGCGCCGCCGTTGCGAACCGGCCCTTCCTTACGAACATGTCATCGATCTTTGCGGTGTCAGGCGGATTCCCGCGCTTGTGAGCACCGGCAACGGGCGTTATCCATGACCCCAAACAAATCGTCCGATTCGTCGATAGGCCTCGCCCGTCGCCGGCCCCGGACCCAATGGAACCGCCCATGTCCGACCTGGCCAAGCTGGAAGCCCTGGATTTTGCCGCCCTGCTCTGCTCGCGCGTCTGCCATGACATCATCTCGCCGGTCGGCGCGATCACCAACGGCCTCGAGGTTCTCGACGAGGAAAACAATGAGGACATGAAGGCCTTCGCCTTCGACCTCATTCGCAAGAGCGCCCGCACCGCCTCCTCCAAGCTGCAGTTCGCGCGCCTCGCCTTCGGCGCCGCAGGCTCGGTCGGCGCCGAAGTCGATCTCGGTGATGCCGAAACCGTGGCCAAGCGCTATATGGAAAGCGAGAAAGCCGACATCGACTGGCAGGCGACCCGTCGCCTCCTGCCGAAGAACCAGGTCAAGCTGCTTCTCAACCTGCTGCTGATTTCCCTGCAGGCCGTTCCCCGTGGAGGCCGCGTGGTGGTGCGCGTCGAGGGCGACCTGCCCTTCCCTGTCCAGCGCATCGAGGCGACGGGCGCCGCGTCCCGCATTCCGCCCCGTGTCGCCGAGCTCCTGGCCGGCGATCTTGGCGACCATGTCGACGCCCACGCCATCCAGCCTTACTACGCCGGCGCACTCGCCCGCGAGGCTGGCCTCGTCATCGAGATTTCCAAGGACGGCGACACCGTCATCTTCGAGGCGAAGGCAGCGGAGACCGCCCTTCCGGTCGAGCAAACTGAATAAAGCGTTAAGCGCCTCCACAATTACTGATAGTCCTGACGTCGTCTTGAGCATCATGCCATGTGGTGCGCTCCGACCGGCGTCGACATGTGCGTCGCAAAGATACGTTTGAACCCGGCACTTCAATCAATATTAACAGTTTGACGGGACACTTCCCCTTAATGCGGCTGGTAGAGCGAGCGCCCCAAAAGGATGCGGCGCCTCCGGTTCGGCCTTCCCTGGGGGTGAAGTATGGACGACCTTTTGCGTGAATTCCTCACCGAGACAAACGAGTCGCTCGATACCGTGGACGTGGAACTGGTGAAGTTCGAGCAAGAGCCGAACAACGCCCGCATTCTCGACAACATTTTCCGTCTCGTGCACACGATCAAGGGCACCTGCGGATTCCTGGGTCTGCCACGCCTCGAAGCGCTGGCCCATGCCGCCGAGACGCTGATGGGCAAGTTCCGCGAGGGCGCCGCCGTCACGGAAGAGGCCGTGAGCCTCGTCTTGCAGACCATCGACCGCATCAAGGGCATTCTGGCCGAACTCGAAGCCAACGAGGGCGAAGAGCCCAAGGGCGAAGACCGCGACCTGATCTCGCTGCTGGAGGCCATGTCGATGGCCGAGGCCGCGCCCCGCAAGGAGCCGCCGAAGAAGGACAAGAAGGAAACCGCCGGAACGCTGGTGGCACAGGTCCTGGAGCGCGAGCTGCGCCCCGGCGAAGTGTCGCTCGACGAGCTTGAGCGCGCCTTCCGCGAGACGGAAGTCGAGGTGGACATCACCGCCGACGAACCGGCCGCCGAGGAAGCGGCCGCGCCTGCTCCCGTCGGCATCGACTTTGCCCGCGTCGCCGCCGAGATCGAGGCGCGCATGAAGCAGGCCAATCCGGACGACAAGCAGGGCAAGGCGAAGTCCGCCGAGGACGGCGAGGCCGAAGCCGAGGCCAAGAGCGAAAAGGGCTCGGTGTCCAGCCAGTCGATCCGCGTCAACGTCGAGACGCTCGAACATCTGATGACCATGGTCTCCGAGCTGGTGCTGACCCGCAACCAGTTGCTGGAAATCGTTCGTCGTCACGAAGACAGCGAGTTCAAGGTTCCCCTGCAGCGTCTTTCCAATGTCACCGCCGAGCTGCAGGAAGGCGTCATGAAGACGCGCATGCAGCCGATCGGCAACGCCTGGCAGAAGCTGCCGCGCATCGTCCGCGACCTTGCCCAGGAACTGAACAAGCAGATCGAACTCGAGATGGTTGGCGCCGAGACCGAACTCGACCGCCAGGTGCTGGAGCTCATCAAGGACCCGCTCACCCACATGGTGCGCAACTCGGCCGACCATGGCCTCGAGCGTCCCGAGGATCGGCGCAAGAGCGGCAAGACCGAGAAGGGCACCATCCGCCTCGCCGCCTACCACGAGGGCGGACACATCATCATCGAGATCGCCGACGATGGTCGCGGTCTCAATCTCGATCGCATCAAGCAGAAGATTGTCGAGAACGGCCTCGCCGGTGAAGCCGAGCTCGAGAAGATGAGCGAAAACCAGATCTACAAGTATATTTTCGCTCCCGGCTTCTCGACCGCCGCCAAGGTGACGTCCGTCTCCGGGCGCGGCGTCGGCATGGATGTCGTCCGCACCAACATCGAAACCATCGGTGGCACCGTCGACCTCAAGTCGACGCAGGGCAAGGGCACGACCTTCACCATCAAGATCCCGCTGACGCTGGCCATCGTCTCGACGCTGATCGTCGAAAGCTGCGGCGACCGCTTCGCCATCCCGCAGCTCTCGGTGGTCGAGCTGGTGCGCGTTCAGAACAACTCCGAACACCGCATCGAGCGCATCAAGGACACCCCGGTCCTCCGCCTG
>CAXXNH010000023.1:0-140899 GCA_963665435.2 uncultured Pleomorphomonas sp.
GCGTGCCATGGTCAGAGCGCGCGATGGCGGGATTGTTACTGACCGATCGGTCTCCAGGCAGCATCGCTCTCCGGGATCACGAACACCTGGCCTGGATAGATCAGGTCGGGGTTGCGGATCTGATCGGTGTTCGCCTGATAGATCGTCGAGTAGCGAATCCCGTTTCCGTACAAACGCTTGGCAATCATCCAGAGATTGTCGCCACGACGGATGATCAGGGTTGTCGGCTCTGCCGGCCTGGCTTCGCCAGCCGACCCGGCGCCGGCCTGGGCCGTACCGATGCCGGAGGCCAGCGTCGGGGCCGAAACGCCGTCCTCGGCAATCTGGAAGGGCACCTCGGCACGAGCGACGACCGCGCCATTGGCCCCAATCTGGTCGATGCGAACGAGGTGCTGTCCGGGTGCAAGCTCGACTTTGCCCTGGTACAGCCAACGCCCCTTCTCGGCCTTGGTGTCCCCGAGCACCTTGTCGTCGACATAGAGCCGGATGACCGAGCCGTTGGCGGCGGAGCCGGCGGCGTAGAAGCGATTGCCGTTCTCGAGCTCGACGGCGTCGATCGTGATGGCCGGTGCCGATGTTGCCGCTGGCGCGGCCTCAGGAAGCGGAGCTGGCACTGCGGCGGGCTCGGCGACCGGTGCAGCCGGCGCCGCCTCCGCAGGCTTTTCGGACGCCGCAGCGCTGTCGGTAGCGGGCGCCGCCGGCGTATCTGCCGCGGGAGAGTCGACCTGAGCGGTCGCGACTGCGGTCGCAGGCGCTTCTGTGGTCGGCGTCAAGCCGGGCGCGGCGGCCGCAGCCAGCATGTCGGCCGGCGGAGCGGGGATATCGACCGTTGCCGGCTGGACATCCGGCGTCGCGGCGGGTTCGGCGGTAATGGGCTCGGCGGGCTGGGCGGTGGTTGCCGGCGTCGTCTCGTTTCCGGCCGTGGCCGTCGCCGTGGCGCTGGCCGATGTCGGAGGCTCGACGGCGGGTGTCGGCGCGGCGATGGGAGCTTCGGCGGCGGCGACCTGCTGGGTGTCGGAAGCCTCGGCGGGGTCGACACCGGCGTCGGCCAGCTTGGCCTGCGCCTCTTCGAGCCCCGGAACCTGAAGAACGGTGGACGGCGATCCGGGCTGGTTCAAGACAACCAACACGTCGCCGTTGCCACCTTCCGGTACGGAGACGGCCACCGACTGCTCGGAGGAGGCAACCTTGCCGTCCTTGCCGATCACGCGAAACCGACAGATCGTGAGCGCCGGGCTTCAGCGGATCGGCGAGAACGATCGCCCAGGAGCCGGTGTCGTTGGCCTTGCCGTTGGCGACCACATCCTTGCCCGAGAGGATCTCAACCTTGGCGTCCGGATCGCTTCGGCCGGCGATGACCGCATCGCCCGTGGGCTCGACGCGAACAAGATCGAAAATCGGAACGACCGTTTCGGCAGGGCTGGCGGCAGCGGCCGCCGGGGCATCGGACTTGGCGGGCGCAGGCGTTGCGACGACATCACTCGAGGCAACGGTCTCGGCCACGCTTGCAGGATGGCCGGCGAGCTGAATGTTGAGCTGACGCAGAACGCCATCAAGCGCGCCTGAAAACAGACCGGCCAGAAGAACGACGATTACGCCGACGGCGCCGATCAGAATAGTGCGAAGTTTCTTGTTCATCACCCGTCCACGCCCCCATCGGCCACGCCGACAAAAACAACCGCATCGACCAACCACCGAATGACACTCGCTGGTCGATCCATCTTCCACCGACAGTCACGACGGATGATCCACCGAGTCGCGACCAATCGAACACAATGAATTGAGTTACCATCAAGGCGACTCTTGTGCCTCAGCTGCGCCAATTCATGGCACGGAGGTTTTTTTCATGCTTTATACTCATATGGTTAGGCTCACAAGTACGGCAGCCTACAGTCTTCCCGGGACCTGAGGGTACAACAGATTCCAGTGGAACCGATGCAAGAAAGCCGCACTTTTGGGCGCACCTTGTCGGCACATCGACCGGGACCGGCCTCGTGACCGGATGGTGGTTCGCTGGGCGAAACCAGACGCTTGACGGCCGCGACGCAGCGGTGCGACAAGAAAGACATGACTGAAATCAAGAGTATCTGTGTGTTCTGCGGCTCGGCAAATGGTCGCAACCCTGCCTATGTGGCTGCCGCCGAGCGTCTGGGCGCCGACATGGCCGCGCACGGTATCCGCCTCGTCTATGGCGGCGGCAACGTCGGCCTGATGGGGGCGACCGCTCGGGCGGTGATGGCTGCCGGCGGCCAGGTGACCGGCATCATTCCAGAGTTTCTGGTCAGCCGCGAGCGAATGCTCGACGGTGTCGACGAGTTGCACGTCGTTCCCGACATGCATACCCGCAAGCGCATGATGTTCGAGGCGGCCGACGCCTTCGTGACGCTGCCCGGCGGCATCGGTACGCTGGAAGAAGTGGTCGAGCAGCTCACCTGGGCGCAGCTCGGACAGCACAAGAAGCCGATCGTTCTCGCCGACGTCGATGGTTTCTGGCAGCCGCTGGTCGGGCTGATCGACCACATGAACCGCGAAGCCTTCATCCGCGAGGGCTTCGATGTGCGGTATCATGTGGCACGGAGCGCCGTCGACATTCTGCCGACCGTGCTCGCGGCGGCCGGCTCAAACGGCGGGGTCGCCGGAGACGCCGAGACCATCGCCAAGATGTAGTCGACTCAAGCGCCAGCGTGGCCGTTCTTCAGGAGCTTGTAGGTGATCGAGTCGTCGAGCGCCTCGAATGACGCCTCGACGATGTTCGCCGATACGCCCACCGTGGACCAGCGGCGCCCCGTGGCGCGGTCGAGACTTTCGATCAACACGCGCGTCACGGCGCCCGTGCCGCCGTTGAGGATACGCACCTTGTAGTCGACCAGTTCCAGGGCCGCGATCTCGGTCTGGTACTTGCCGATGTCCTTGCGAAGCGCCTGATCGAGAGCATTGACGGGACCGTTGCCTTCGGCCACCGACATCAGGATCTCGTCGTCCACCTTCACCTTCACCACCGCTTCCGTGACGACCACCCGCTCGCCCATGGCGTTGATGCGGCTTTCCACCATGGTGCGATAGGAGATGACGTCATAGAAATGCGGCACGCCGCCGAGGTGACGCATGGCCAACAGCTCGAAGGAGGCGTCCGCCGCTTCGTAGGAATAGCCGCGCGCCTCGCGCTCCTTGAGCTCCGACAACAGGCCGACCAGACGACGATCGTCCTTGGCGTAGACGATGCCGAGCCGATCGAGCTCGGCGAACAGGTTGGATCGCCCGGCCTGATCGGAAACCAGCAGGCGGCGGCGATTGCCGACGCTATCGGGGCTGACATGCTCGTAGGTGCGCGGATCCTTCAGGATCGCCGATGCATGGATACCGGCCTTGGTGGCGAAGGCCGACAGGCCGACATAGGGCGCATGCCGGTTGGGAGCGCGGTTGATGATCTCGTCGAAGGCCCGCGACACCTGCGTCAGGGTCTTCAACTGCTCCACAGACACGCCCGTGTCGTAGCGATCGGCAAACTCGTCCTTCAGAACCAGCGTCGGCAATATGGTGGTGAGATTGGCATTGCCGCAGCGTTCGCCGATACCGTTCAGCGTCCCCTGCACCTGACGCGCGCCGGCGCGGATGGCGGCCAGCGAGTTGGCCACCGCCTGTCCGGTATCGTCGTGGGCGTGGATGCCCAGGCGGTCGCCGGGGACCAGCTTCGTAACCGCCGTGACGATTTCCATAACATCGTGCGGCATGGAACCGCCGTTAGTGTCGCACAACACCACCCAGCGGGCACCCGCCTCGAAGGCCGTCCGGGCGCAGGCAAGAGCGTAATCGGGATTGGCCTTGTAGCCGTCGAAGAAATGCTCGCAGTCGACGATGGCCTCGCGGCCCGCCTTGACGGCAGCCACGACCGACTGGCGGATACAGTCGAGGTTGTCCTCAAGCGTCGTCTTCAGCGCGATGTCGACGTGATAGTCCCAGGACTTGGCGACGAATGTCACCGCGTCGACCGGCGCGGCGAGCAACGCGGCCACGCCGGGGTCGTTGGAGAGCGAAACACCCGGGCGCTTGGTCATGCCGAAGGCGGCAAAGCGCGCCTTCGTCACCCGCTTCTCGGCGAAAAAGGCGTCGTCGGTCGGGTTGGCGCCGGGATAGCCGCCCTCAATGTAGGAAAGGCCCAGCTCCTCGATAAGGCGCGCGACGATGATCTTCTCCTCGACCGAAAAGTCGATGCCCGAGGTCTGGGCTCCGTCACGCAGCGTCGTATCGTAAAGATAAAGGCGGGCCTTGTCCGTCATGGTCGCGCACTCATTTGAGAATCGGCGAGCGAGGTCCGCTCGCCTTGGGCTCGGTTCAACTCACTCAGCGAAGCGATCGGTCGCCGAAATCAGTTCATGCAGCAGGCCCGGCTCGACAAGCGAGTGCCCTGCCCCTTCGACGATGCGAAGGTCGGCTTCAGGCCACGCCTTGTGGAGATCCCAAGCATTCTGCAGCGGAGTACACATGTCATACCGCCCGTGGACGATGACACCCGGAATCCCCTTCAGCTTGCCGGCGTCCTCGAAAAGTTGGCCGGGACGCATCCACCCCTCGTGGACGAAGTAGTGGTTCTCGATGCGGGCGAAAGCCAGGGCGAATTCGTCGTCGACGAAGCCGGAGGTGACGTCGTCATTGGGGAAAAGCGTCAGCGTCGAGCCTTCCCAGAGCGACCAGGTGCGGGCGGCGGCGAGCTGCGTCGCCCGATCCTCGGACACCAGCCGGCGACGATAGGCGGCGATCAGGTCGTGCCGCTCGTCTTCCGGGATATGCTCGCGAAATGGCTCGAACTTCTCCGGGTGGATCAGCGAAGCGCCATACTGGTAGAACCACCGAAGCTCGAAGTCGCGCAGCCCGAAGATGCCGCGCAGCACAAGCTCGGTGACGCGCTCGGGATGCGTCTCGGCATAGGCGAGCGCCAGCGTCGAGCCCCAGGACCCGCCGAACACCTGCCACTTGTCGACGCCGATCATCTTCCGGAGGCGTTCGATATCCTCGACGAGATGCCAGGTGGTATTGGCTTCCAGCGAGGCATGCGGCGTCGACCGGCCGCAGCCGCGCTGATCGAACAGGATGACGTCGTACTTGGACGGATCGAAACAGCGCCGCTGGTTGGGCGAACAACCGCCACCGGGACCGCCGTGCAGAAAGACGGCCGGCTTGCCGCCCTTGCGGCCGACGCGTTCCCAATAGACCTGGTGGCCGTCGCCAACATCGAGCATGCCGGTCTCAAAGGGTTCGATTTCAGGGTAGTAGCTGCGCAGTTCGGTCATCGTTCAGGCTTTCGGCAACGGCCAGGCAACAGTGTCTTGGTCGGGATGCTGGTTGGAAACGACGTCGGCGACGAACTCGGCGCCTTCGAAGCCTTCGTCGGTACGAACCCGCTTCAAGGAAGCAAGGCCTCCGGTGAAGGGAAGCTCGGCCTCGACGCCATATTGGACGGTCGGCGGCAGAGCCGCCGGATCGTCGAAAGCGCCGCCGGCGATCGACGGCTCGTAGCCGTCGGCCTCGTAGGTCAGAGGCGTGCCGCAGTCGGCACAAAAGGCGCGCGAGACGTGGTTGGACGAGCGATAGAGCTTGCGTTCGCCGCGCGTCCAACTGACACCCCCCACCTCGAAGGCGACGAAGGGCGCGAAGTAGTTGCCGAGAGCCTTCTGGCACATGCGGCAATGGCAGATCGATACCGAGGTGACCTTGCCGGCATCGCAGGAAAAGCGGATGGCGCCGCACTGGCAACCGCCGGTCAGAATGGTCATGTCGTTTCCTCCCGATGCGTTGAGGCGCCTATCTCTTCACGTCCCAACTGGTCTCGATCTCGCCGGTGTCCTTGTTCTTGCTGTCCTTCAGCACCACGCCCATGGCGACGAGCTCATCGCGAATGCGGTCGCTCTCCGCGAAGTTCTTCGCCTTGCGCGCATCGAGGCGGGCGGCGATCAGCGCCTTCACCTTGGCTTCGTCGATGTCGGCGGCCGGGCGGCGCGCCGCCCAGTCCGACGCGCTCTCGCCGAGGAAGCCGAGAAGCCGCAATGAAGCCGAAAGCGTCGCGGGATCGCCCTTGACGGCGTGCAGCTCGGCAATCGCCTTGGCCGTGTTGAGGTCGTCGGACAAAGCCTCGATCAAACCTTCGGAAGGGTTCCCCGGTGGCACGTCGGCGGCGATCGCGGACCACTCGTCAAGCGTCTTCCAGCCGTCTTCCAGACCCTTGATCGTGAAGTCGATCGGCTGGCGGTAGTGCGTCTTCAGCATGTTGAAGCGCAGGACCTCGCCCGGCCAGTCGTCGAGCAATTCGCGGATCGTGAAGAAGTTGCCGAGCGACTTCGACATCTTCTCGCCTTCGACCTGCAGGAAGCCGTTGTGCATGAAGATGTTGGCCATCACATCCTTGTGGAAGGCGCAACGCGACTGGGCGACCTCATTCTCGTGATGGGGGAACACGAGATCGACGCCACCGCCGTGGATGTCGAAGGTTTCGCCGAGATGCTTCCAGCTCATGGCCGAGCATTCGATGTGCCAGCCGGGCCGCCCCCTGCCCCACGGGCTGTCCCAGCCGGGCTCGTCGTCCGACGACGGCTTCCACAGCACGAAGTCCATCGGGTCGCGCTTGTAAGGCGCCACTTCGACGCGGGCGCCGGCCATCATGTCGTCGAGCGAGCGGCGCGCAAGCTTGCCGTAGTCGGCCATGGCCGGCACATGGAACAACGCATGCCCCTCGGCGACATAGGCGAAACCACCGGCGATCAGTCGCTCGATGATAGCGATCATCTCGGCAATGTGCTCGGTGGCGCGCGGCGTCACCGTCGGCTTGAGGCAGCCGAGGTCGGTCACGTCCTTTTCGAACTGGGCGTAGGTCTTCTCGGTCAGGTCGCGGATCGCCGCGACCGGCGCCACGCCCGGATAGTCGCGGGCAGCACGCGCGTTGATCTTGTCGTCGACGTCGGTGATGTTGCGCACGTAGGTGACGTGCGCTTCGCCGTAGAGGTGACGCAGCAGGCGAAAGAGCACGTCGAAGACGATCACAGGCCGGGCATTGCCGATGTGGGCGAAGTCGTAGACGGTCGGGCCACAGACGTACATGCGAACGTTGCCGGCATCGATCGGAACGAAGTCGTCCTTGCCACGCGTCAGCGTGTTGTAGAGCCTGATTGCCAAAAGCCCGTCTCCCCTTGCCATCAAACGCGATAATACGTCACCACCGGGCCGGCCGGGGGAAGCCATCATCCGTTCTGGTCTTCGGAAAGATCGTGACGGGGACGTCCGCGGCCGGCGTGAAGCTCAGCCACAAATAATGCAAGCAGTGATGGTGATGCGCGCGTCCCGGAACATGGCCGTCGATATGCCGTGAAACGCGGTTCGTCGTCAAGGGAAGCGGTAAAAAAACGGCGTCGGCAACCCGAAGCCGTGCATCGCCGTCCCGAACCCGGCCTACTTCAGCCAGTCGCCGCACTTCAGCGCCGGGGTGTCGCCCCAAGGCATGATCGGTACGCTGGAGGTCGAATTCTTGGGGCTACCCTCGATCAGCTTGTCCGAATAGACGATATAGACCAGCACGTTGCGCTTGGCGTCGCAGCCCCGGACGATCTGCATCTTCTTGAAGAACAGCGAACGGCGCTGCTTGTACATGTCGTCGCCCTGCTCGAACTTCTCCTTGAAGCTGATCGGACCCACCTGCCGGCAGGCAAGAGAGATGTCGGAGGTTTCCTCGGCAAGGCCGAACATGCCCTCGACGCCGCCTTTCTCCGGCAGCGTGAAATGGCAGGCGACGCCCTCCACCAGGGGATCGTCGATGGCGTAAACAGCGAGCTTGTGGTCAGGCGTCAGGAAATGCCAGACCGTCGACCGCTTGAAGATCAGGTCGGGGTCGTCGGACGCCGCCGATGCGACCGAAGGAACGACAGCGGCGAGACCCAGGGCGACAATCCCCAAGAACGACTTCACGACATCACGCATTTTCATGGCATCCCGGCTATCGGCGGCCCGGTTTGGCTCCAACCGTCATGCCGACATATAGTCGCCCGTTGCGAGCGGCCAAGACCTTCAGTGAAAGACATCTTTGCCGAGCGCGGCCTTGGCAGCGGCTCGGAGTGTGCTTCCCAGCACGACATATCCGGCTGTCGAGAAATGGAGATTGTCGTCGGCATAGTTGCCGCAGGCCAGCCGGGGCGCCGCAGCATTGGCTTGTTTCGGCTTTCCGTATTGCCCGCAAGTGAAGGCGTCGTCGTCGATCGCAACGGCGTGCACGTTTGGAAAACGGTCGGCGAGCGTCGCGATGGCCCGATTCACCTCAAGCCGCCGGTCGTCGAGGGCATGGAAATCAGCGCCGCGTGGCGGAATGGTCAGCACGAGGACAGGCGTCTTCGGCCAAAGCGACTGAAGCCGCTCGACAATCCTCTCGATGCCGGTCGCCACGGCGCAGGCCGGCGTGCCGGCGGCGAGATCGTTAGTGCCGATCAGAAACGCGACCGCCGAGGGACGAAGCGATGAAAGGTCGGTGTTCTCAAGACGCCACAGAACATTCGGCACCCGGTCGCCACCCACTGCGAAGTCGTAGATCGAGCTCGATGGAAAAGCGGCCGGAAGATCGGTGCGCCACCCCGCAAATAGCGAGTCGCCAATCAGCACGACGTCGGCCCACTTGGGACGAGCCGCCTCTACCTTCAAGGTCTCCTTGAGGCTCGGGTAGATCAAGGTACGCTGCGGCGTCACGGTGAGGTCGATGGCGAGCGGGTCGCAAGCCGCCTCGCCGGCGCGAGCCTCAGCCAACGCCAAAAGGCAGAGGATGGCGGACAGGCCAACCCACCACCTCGTCGCGCTTCTGCCAGAGTTTCGCATGCAACGTTCAGCCTCCGGTCGCAGCCGACAGACGCTCCCTCACGGCTTTTGCGCCAATCAGAGGCAGGAGCGGAGCCAGCTCCGGTCCATGGTCCAGTCCGGTCAGCGCCTTGCGCAAGGGGAGGAACAGGTCGCGCCCCTTGCGACCGGTCCTGGCCTTCAAGGCGGTCGTCCACTCACGAAAGCTGTCGTCGGTCCACGGCTCCGGTGGCAGGACATCTCGCGCCGCCTCCAGGAACTCGCGATCGGACTCGTCCACCAAGGAGGTGACCGGGCCGGTGATCAACTTCCACCATTCGGCAGCGTCGGAAAGACGTGTGCAGTTGCCCTTCACCGCCTGCCAGAAAGCCGGATGGGCGGGAATGCCAAGATCGGTCAAACGTTTGCGGACGGTGGAAAAGTCCAGCCCATGGACGATGCGGGCGTTCAGCGTCTTGAGCTCGCCTGGATCGAAACGGGCGGACGAGCGGGAAACGGCGGCGAGATCGAAATCGGCGGCCAACTCGTCGAGCGACCTGATCGTTTCGACGGCATGCGAGGTGCCGACGTTGACGGCCAGCGAAGCCACCGCCTGCGGCTCGTAGCCATCGGCGCGCAAGGTCCGCAGGGACAGCGATCCCGTCCGTTTGGAAAAGCCCTCGCCGGTCGCGTCGGTCAGAAGATTGTGGTGGGCGAAAATCGGGACCGTCCCACCCAAGGCCTCGAAGAGGGCCATCTGAACGCCGGTGTTGGTGATGTGGTCGCCGCCGCGAATGATGTGGGTGACGGACGTGTCGATGTCATCGACCACCGACGTCAGGGTATAGAGGTAGGTGCCGTCCTCGCGGATCAGAACGGGATCGGACAGCGATGCGAGATCGACCGTTTCCTCGCCACGGCAGAGATCCTGCCAATGCACGACATGGCGGCTCGGCGACAGCGGGTCGCCGTCGAAGTTGGGCAGACGGAAGCGCCAGTGCGGCCGCCGTCCCTCGCCCTCCAGTCGCGCGCGGTCCGCGTCGGTCAGCTTCAGGGCGGCCCGATCGTAGATTGGTGGCAAGTGGCGAGCCAGCCGACGCTTGCGGGCATACTCGAGTTCCTCGGCCGTCTCGTAGCAGGGATAGAGCAAGCCCTTGGCGACAAGATCGGCCTTGGCCGCCTCGTAACGGTCGAGCCTATCCGACTGGCGGAAGGATGCATGCGGCCGGATGCCGAGCCAGGAGAGATCGGCGGCGATGTTGGCCGCATACTCCTCGGTTGACCTGATACGGTCGGTATCATCGAAACGCAGGATGAACCGGCCGCCGGTCTTCAACGCGAACAGCCAGTTGAACAGCGCCGGTCGGGCGTTGCCGATGTGGATGTTGCCGGTTGGAGACGGCGCGAAGCGGACGACGGTGTTCATGATCGTGGTTCTAGCTGAGAGCGGGAGCGAATGTCAGAGGTCTTTTCGGGACATGAACAAGTGGAACGGGCAATTGTTGCCTTTTCATGCCTTGCGCGTCCATCGCGCCTCGCCATCCTGTTGCCAGTAGGTGACGTTCACGCCACGCTCCTTGAGCGTCTTCCACGCGGCGCGGGCTTCGGCGCGAGCGGTCTCGTCGGTGCCATCGAAGATCAGCACAAGACGCTCGTAGGGCTCGGTGTCCTCGGGTAGCGGCGCCCGGTCGACCAGGAAACGAACGGAGGCCCCGTTGGGAGCCTCCGGACCGGTGGCAAGGTAGACCGGCTGCAACGTCGCATGGCCATCGGCGGCGGTGCCGTGCGGCAGGAAGGCCGCGTCGTCGAAGGTCCAGAGATGACTGTCGAGCGCAGCCAATCGCTCCGGCGTTCCGGCCTCGACCACCACGCGCCAGCCACGTTCGACCGACTTCAGCAGAAGCACCGGCAGAACCCGTTCGAGCGGTTGTCCGTCGAGGTGGTAGAAGAGGGCCTCAGTCATCGATCATTTCGCCCGACACACGGCAACGGCCGGCGCCCGAGGGCACCGGCCGCGCTTTTCTCAGCTCTCGAAGCGGTTGCGCACCAGTCGGTCGAGCAGGCGCACGCCGAAGCCGGAAGCCCAGGCCCGGTTGATGTCGGTCTCCGGGCTCGACATGGCGGTGCCGGCGATGTCGAGATGCGCCCAAGGCGTATCGCCGACGAAGCGCTTCAGGAACTGCGCCGCCGTGATCGAACCGGCGTTGCGGCCGCCCGAGTTCTTCATGTCGGCAAAGCGGCTGTCGATCAGCTTGTCGTACTCCGGCCCCATCGGCATGCGCCACAGGCGCTCGCCGGTGTCCTCGCCAGCCTTGACCAGATCACCGGCCAACTGATCATCGTTGGAGAAGAGCCCCGCCATCTGAGCGCCGAGCGCCACCACGATGGCGCCGGTGAGCGTGGCGAGGTTGATCATGAACGCCGGCTTGAAACGATCGGCCGCATAGGTCAGCACGTCGGCGAGGACGAGACGCCCTTCGGCATCGGTGTTGACCACCTCGATGGTCTGGCCCGACAGCGAGGTCAGAATGTCGCCAGGGCGGTAGGAGCCGCCGTCCGGCATGTTCTCGACGATGCCGAGCAGGCCGATGGCATTGACCTTCGCCTTTCGGCCGGCCAGCGCACGGAACAGACCGGTGACGGCGGCAGCGCCGCCCATGTCGGCCTTCATGTCCTCCATGCCGCCGGCCGGCTTGATGGAGATGCCACCCGAATCGAAGACCAGCCCCTTGCCGATGAACACGGCCGGCTTGTCGCCATCCTTGCCGCCGTTCCACTTCATGACGACCACGCGCGGCGGCCGGACGGAGCCCTGAGCCACGGCGAGCAAAGCGCCCATGCCGATCTTGCGCAGATCCTTTTCGCCAAGAACTTCAACCTCGACGCCCAGCTTCTTCAGCTTTTCGGCCTCGGCGGCGAACTCCTGCGGCCCGAGCGCATTCGGAGCCTCATGGACGAGGTCACGGGCAATCACGACGCCGTCGGCCACCGCCTCGACCTCGGCCCAGGCCTTCTTGAGCTTGCCGGCATGCTCGGCAACAACCGTGACGGCGACGGGACCGCCGGTCTCGTCCTTCTTCACCGTCTTGTACTTGTCGAACTCGTAGGCCCTGAGGCGCAGGCCCAAAAGAAACTCGCCGCCCAGCTCGGGGCTAAGCGGCCCAGCGGCTCCTTCAAGGACCACCGTCGCGGCCTTGATCTTGAGCTCCTTCAGCTTGCCGTAGACCTGCCCTCCCAGCTTCAGCGCGGCCGTCTCGTCCAACTCGGCCGCCGCACCCGTACCGGCCAGAATCAGTCGGCCGACCGACAGACCAGCCGGAGCGAGAAGATCGAGAAACGAGCCGGACTTGCCGGAAAAGCCGGTGGCCGCGACCGCGCGATCGAGGCCGCCCGTCAACTGGTCGATCACGGCGCTTCCCATGGGACCGGCCTTGTTGTCCGGATCGACGAGAACGACCAATACCGGGGCATCAGCCTCGAGAGTCTTGGAGAAAGAAAGAGAGGGAGCAGCCGCCATGATATCTTCCTGATTGCCGAGCACCCATCATCGAGTGCGGTCCGGACATGCCGGCCGAATGTGGCGCTTGATGGGAGAGAGAGCAAGACTGGAGTTTCGCTCCAACGCCGCCACCGACGACGGACGAGGAGGCGGATTCAAAAATTTACCCTTTTCGAGAAGGAAGAATTCACTATAGGGCTGCTAGCCTCGGCTGTCCTGCCCTCGGCAGGCTCGACATGGATCAACGATGCGGCGTTTCGGCACCTACCTTTTCTCGCGAACGCTTTATGCCTTCCTCGGCGTGATGCTGACGCTCGCCGGCATCGCATGGGTGACCCAGGCGCTCCGCCGTTTCGATCTGGTCACCGCCAAGGGTCAGGCGATCGCCGTCTATCTCGGCCTCACCATGCTCTCGATGCCACGCGTTCTCGGCGTGGTGGCGCCCTTTGCGCTGGTCGTGGCTCTCGTCCTGGTGTTGCAGCGGCTTCAGGCGGATAGCGGCATTGTCGCGATCACCGCGGCTGGCGTGTCGCAACGACGCTTCGCCCTGCCCTTTGTCGCTGCGGCGCTCACGGTCTCGGCTTTCGTGGCCGTGCTGGCCTTCTGGATCGCCCCGACGTCTTCGCGCACCGTCTACGACATGATGCGGACGGTGCGGGCGGATATCGTCGCCAACGTCATACAACCCGGCCGCTTCACCCAGATCGATGCCGGACTGACCTTTCACATTCGCAATCGCGACGGGGACGGGTCTTTGCTCGATCTGTTCATTCTCGACGACCGCAGTCCCGAGTTCTCCTACACCTACTCCGCCAAGCGCGGCCGCGTCGCAGAGGTGATGGGCCGGCCCATGATCGTGATGGAGCAGGGAACCGTCGAGCGGAAAGCCAAAAATGGCGGCGCCAATACCTTCGTTACCTTCGGCTCCTACGCCTTCGACCTCAGCCAGCTCACATCGAAGGCCGGCGATGCCAGCTACGGTCTGTCGGAGCGAACGCTCGGTGAGTTGTTCGAGATGCGCAAGACGGACGACGATCCGGAAATCGCCCCGGAAATCATGAACCGCATCGCCGAGCCGATCTATCCGTTGGCGCAAGCGCTCGCCGTGTTCCTGTTCCTCGGCTTTCCGACCAGCAATCGCCGTGGCCAGACGCTGCCGGTAACCATGGCCATCATCGTGGGATCGGTGGTCCGCGTCCTCGGTTTCGCCGTCATGGGCATCTCCAAGGGATCGCCGGAGATCTCCTTCATGGCTGTCATTGCACCGACGCTGCTCGCCGTCGTCTTCGCGGTGATGATCGGCGTCGGCGTCCATCCGTCCGTTTCCACCAGCCCTGCCGACAAGCTGATCGAACGCCTGAGGCGTGCGATCGCAGGCCGCCAGGAGGCCGCCCGATGATCGGCCGGTCGCTCGCCACCTATTTCACGCTGCGTTTCGCCGGCTGGATTCTGGGCGTGTTCGTCGGCATCTTTCTATTGGTCTTCCTGATCGACGCGATCGAGCTGTTGCGCTCCACCGGTGGACGTAGCGACATCTCGGTGCCGCTTGTCATCGCCGCTTCGGCGCTGCGTGTGCCAGCCTTGATGGAACAGGTCCTGCCCTTCGCTGTTCTGCTGGGTTCGATCGCCGCCTTCGTCACGCTGTCGCGCGGCTCGGAGCTGATGATCGCGCGAGCGGCGGGGCTCTCCGTCTGGCAGTTCACCCTGCCCGCCCTCGTCTTTGCCGTCGTGCTCGGCGTGGCGGCGTCAACGGTCTACAATCCGCTCGCAACGGTGGCCCGGAACCTGTCCAGTGACATTCTCTTAGGTTCGCGTGCGAGCGTCATGACCACGCTGCTGTCCGGATCGGCCACGCCGAGCTGGACGCGGCAGCGCACCGGAGACGGCAACGCCGTTTTGCATACCGAGGGCGTCTCGAACGGCGGCCGCGCGATCCTGCAACCGACCTTCTGGGTGTTCGGCGCCGACGGCATGCTCACAGAACGGGTCGAAGCGCGAATCGGATATCTCGAGCCAGGTCGGTGGAATCTCTCGGAGGTGACGGTCACCGGGGGCAATGGCGTCCCGGAGCGCCACGGCAGCTACTCTCTTCCGACGGCACTGACCGCCGAGCAGGTGGCCGGCGGCCTTGGTTCGCCCGACAGCATTTCCTTCTGGCAACTGCCGGGCGCAATCGCCCAGGCCCGTGCCTCGTCGCTGCCGGCGAACAGATTCAGCCTTCAGTATCAATCGCTCCTGGCACGGCCACTGCTACTGGCGTCGATGGTGCTCATCGCTGCCACAGTGTCATTGGGATTTGCACGATATGGCGGTGGCGAGAAGATGATTCTCGGTGGCGTCGTCGCCGGCTTCGTGCTTTATGTCATCATCGAGGTTGCCCGTTCGCTGGGCAGCGAGGGGCTGGTGTCTCCGGTTCTTGCCGCGTGGGCGCCTTCGATTGTGGCGATCTTGCTGGGTTCCACGGTTCTGTTGTTCCGCGAGGATGGGTGAGCGTGCTTAGACTTGTCGTATCGCAGGCATCGGAGCCGAAAGCCGCTGCGCGCCTATTGTGTGGCGTGGCGGCGTCGATTCTCGTCTTCCTGCCTGTCGGCGCTTTTGCCCAGTTCGTGACCGACACTTCCCTGACTGGCATGATCAGTTCGGCCAAGCAGCCGACCAGCGACGAGAAGATGATGATCGAGGCCGATACGGTGGCCTACGACATGGATCGCGATTCGGTCACGGCGACCGGTCGTGTCGTCATCTACTATCTCAATCACGTGGTAGTCGCCGACGAGGTGGCGGTCGATCGCAAGAACAAGCGCGTGACGGCCATTGGCCACGTCGAGATTACCGACCCTGCTGGCAACGTGGCCCGTAGCGAGAAGATCGACCTCGACAATGACCTTGCCAACGGCGTCATGGAAGGGCTTGAGCTCGTCACGTCCGAGCGCGTCGCCTTCACGGCCCGAAACGCCACGCGGAGCAACGGCGACCTGACCGTCATGAACGACGGCACCTATCTGCCCTGCGTCGATTGCAACGGCGTGAAGGGCAAGAAGCCGATCTGGCAGATCAAGGCGAATCGCATTCTGCACAAGCAGAAGGAACAGACGGTCGTCTTCGAGAACGCCACCTTCGAATTTCTGGGGGTGCCGCTTGCATGGGTGCCGGTGCTATCCCAGCCCGACCCGTCGGTGAAGCAGAAGACCGGCTTCCTCATGCCAAGCGTCGAACGCAGCAAGACGCTCGGCTACTCGGTCAAGGTGCCTTACTATGTGTCACTCGACCCGAGCTATGGCCTGACGTTGACACCAACCGTCTACTCCCGCCAAGGTCTGCTGTTCTCGGCTGAGTGGCGGCAAAGACTGGAAAGCGGCAAGTATTCGATCACGTTGTCCGGCATCCATCAGAATGCACGCGAGGCGTTCGCCGGCCGGTCGGGCGACGAGCTTTGGCGCGGCTCCGTGGAGTCGAGCGGTACCTTCACGATCAATCAGAACTGGTCTTGGGGCTGGAACCTCGCGGTGGCAAGCGACACCACCTTCATGGACGATTACGGGCTCAAGTCCGGCAACTCGGACGTGGCGGTGAACGATATCCACCTGACGGGAGCCCACGGCAGAAACCGCTTCGACGCGACGCTATACGGCTTCTTCGTGCAGCAGGAAGATTCGCAGACATCAAAGCTGGCGCAGGATCGCGACCTTCAGGAGAAGCAGCCGTATGTCTACCCGGTGATCGACTACAAGGTTTATGCCAAGGATCCGATCTGGGGCGGCGAGGCCTCACTCACGACCAACTTCACCAACATCACCCGCACCAAGGACGACATCTACGAAATCGACAGCAACGGCAATGGCGTTTTGGATGCGGGCGAGAAGACCCGCGTACGGGCCGCCGCCGGGACTTTCGATCGTCTCAGCATCGACGCCATGTGGCGCCGACGCATGGTCGACCAGACCGGCGGCGTGATGACGCCTTTCCTTTACTTCCGCGGCGACGCCATCTTCTCCAACCCGCACAACAGCAGCGTCTTGCCGGAAACGTCGAGCGGGATGCTGGTGCGCGGAATGCCAGCAGCCGGCCTGGAGTATAGCTACCCGGTGGCGATCACCTCGCCGATCGGCAACCAGATCATCGAGCCGATCGCCCAACTGATCGTGCGCCCGAACGAGCTCGAAGCGACCTATATTCCCAACGAGGACGCTCAGAGCCTCGTTTTCGACGCCAACAACCTGTTCGACTACGACAAGTTCTCCGGTTTCGATCGGGTCGAGGGTGGTACGCGCGCCAACATCGGCATTCGCTATTCCGGATCCTTCAGTCACGGCTTCGGCGTCAGCGGCACGTTCGGCCAGTCGTTCCAGCTCGCAGGCGTCAACTCGTTCGCCAAGGCGACCCAATACAGCACCGGTTCGTACTCAGGCCTCGAGTCGGACGTGTCGGACTATGTCGCGGGTCTCAGCCTCAGCACCAAGACCGGGTTCCTCGCCAGCAGCGGCGTCCGTTTCGATAACGAGAACTTCGAGGTCAACCGCTTCGATGGCCAGATTCTCGGCATCGGCGGGCCGCTCACGGCCGCCCTCACCTACGCCTATATCCGTTCTCAGCCCGACCTCGGCATCGACGAAGATCGCTCGGAGCTGCAAGCATCCGCCAGCCTTCGCCTGACGGAGAACTGGCGGGTGTTCGGCTCGAGCCGCTACGACCTTATCAGCGACGAGTTTGTCCGGCATGCCTTCGGGCTGGCCTACGACGCGGAAGAGTTTTCGGTCTCGTTCTCCTATTCGAACGACCTGACCACCAGCCCGAGCGACCAGACCTTCTATCTCCGCGCAGGTTTCCGCACGCTGGGCGAGGTCGGCACTTCAGTTGGCTTCGGCAAATAGTGCATCCGACTACCGGGCGCTTTGATTTTGCAGACCATCGACTTGACAAAATCCGTTGTTAAATGCTCCGACGGTTCGGATGACAACGGGTGGAGAAGGTAGACATGCAGCATATCGTGACGATCGCGAGAAACATGCGAGGCGCGTTGTTGGCCGCGACCATTGCTGCGGTGGTCTCGTTGTCGCCCGCAGGCTTTGCCGTGATTTCGCCCGCTCAGGCGGCGAGCACGATCAAGGTCGTGGTCAACGATCAGGCGATCACGACGATGGATGTTCAGGGCCGAGCCCGCCTGCTCCAGCTTGCCATGCATCTGTCGCCCGGTGCAGCCGCCAAGGCGGCGCAGGAAGAGCTGATCGACGAGAAGCTTCGCCTTCAGGACGGTGCGCGGCGCGGAGTCGTGGTCAGCGAGGACGCGGTGGTTGCCGCCCTGACCAGCATTGCGTCACGTTCCAAGATGACGCTCCCGCAGTTTGAAAAGGCGCTCGGCTCGGGTGGCGTGCCCATCAAGACCTTCAAGGATCGTATCCGCGCGCAGATGGTCTGGGGACGCATCGTACGGTCGAAGATCCAGCAGGATATCAAGGCGGAGTCCGCCGACCTGATCCAGCAGATGCGTAACCGCGAGAAGAACGCCGACGCAGTCACCGCCAACGACTATATGCTGCAGCGCGTGGTGTTCGCCGTGCAGAGGAGCGCCTCGCCGGCTGTCGTCAATCGCCGGAAAGCCGAGGCCGAGGCCCTGCGGGGTAAGTTCCGCAGCTGCAAAGAGGGGCTGACTCTTGCCAGGGGCCTCAAGGAAGTGGCCATCGTGAACGTCGGCCGCAAGCTGGCGAGCGAAGTGCCTCCGGGCTTGAAGGAGGCGCTCGAGAAGACCGCCGAGGGGCGTCTGACGCCGCCGGAGCGCTCCGACCTCGGCTTCGAGATGTATGCGATCTGCAACAAGATCGCGGTGACGGGCGAAGCCGCCGTCGCGGCAGGGCTTGACGCCGAGGCTCTCGACAAGCGTGGCGAGGAGACCTCGAAGAAGCTCACCCAGGAACTGCGGCAGAGAGCCAATATCGTCTATCGCTGAGCAGGTCGCACATGTCCGCCAACAAGCCGAGACTTCCTCTCGCCGTTTCGGTCGGCGAGCCTGCGGGCATTGGCGCGGAGATCATCGCCAAGGCGTGGCGTCAAAGGCGAGAAAAGGAACTCCCGCCCTTCTACGTGGTGGGTGATCCTGCTTTCGTGCGAAGCCGTCTCGCGCGCATAGGGCTTGATATACCGCTCGCCTTGGCAACGCCGGAAACGGCATGCGACGCTTTCGCCGCTGCCCTGCCGGTGTTCGACCTCGGTCATCCGGTCGAAGATCGGCCTGGCGAATTGTCGGGCGTGACGGCGGCGGCCACGATCGCCGCCATCGAGACGGCGGTCCGGCACATCCGAGGTGGTCTTGCGGCCGGCATCGTCACCGCACCGATCCAGAAATCGAATCTCTATGCCGCCGGCTTCAAGTTCCCCGGACATACCGAGTTTCTCGGCGAGCTTGCCCGCCGGCTCTGGCCAGACGCTCCCCACGAGCCGATCATGATGCTCGCAGGTCCGGAGCTGGCGACCGTGCCGGTCACCGTTCATATCGCTCTCCGCGATGTTCCAAAGACACTCACCGGAGAGATGATCATCAATGCCGGTCGCATCGTCGACCGGGAAATGAAGACGAAGTTCGGTATCTCGCGACCGCGCCTTGCCGTGGCCGGCGTCAATCCGCATGCCGGCGAAGAGGGAGCCATGGGACGCGAGGACATGGAGATCGTCGCGCCGGCGGTCAGCGCGCTTCGTACCGAAGGCATCGATGCACGCGGGCCATTGCCGTCCGACACCTTGTTCCACGCCGCCGCGCGCAAGACGTATAACGTGGTGCTCGCCATGTACCACGATCAGGCGCTGATACCGGTGAAAACCATCGCCTTCGACGAAACCGTCAACGTGACGCTCGGCCTGCCGTTCGTTCGCACGTCGCCCGACCACGGCACGGCGCTCGACATTGCAGGTCAAGGTGTCGCCGACCCATCCAGCCTGATCGCAGCTCTTGGCATGGCCGGACGCATGGCGGCGATCGGAGCCTCGGCATGAGCCAGATCGACGACCTGCCGCCGCTGCGTGACGTCATCGAGCGGCACGGTCTGTCAGCCCTGAAGAGCCTCGGGCAAAACTTCCTGCTCGACCTGAACCTGACTGCTCGCATCGCCCGTGCCGCCGGCAGCCTCGCCGGCCGGACCGTCGTCGAAATCGGCCCGGGTCCCGGAGGCTTGACGCGCGCCATCCTCGCCGCCGGAGCGGCGCACGTGCATGTCGTCGAACGCGACCGCCGTGCGATCGCCGCCCTGGAAGAGATCGCCACCCACTATCCCGGCCGGCTTCATATCATCGAAGGTGACGCGCTTGAGGTGGACAGCGCCGCCCTTGGCGACGAGCCGCCCGTGATCATGGCCAACCTGCCCTACAACATCGCGACGCCGCTCCTTACCGGCTGGCTTTCCCCGGCAAGTTGGCCGCCGCGCTGGACGGCGATGGTGCTGATGTTCCAGAAGGAAGTGGCCGACCGCATCACGGCCCCCGCCGGCGACGATGCCTATGGCCGCCTCGGCGTTCTCTGCGGATGGCGGTCCTACGCCACGCAGATGTTCGACATTTCGCCCAAGGCTTTCGTGCCGCCGCCAAAGGTGACGTCGACGGTGGTTCATTTCGCTCCACGCCCCGAGCCCCTGCCCTGCGTTCAGGCCGATCTTGAGGCGGTCACTGCCGCCGCCTTCGGCCAACGCCGCAAGATGCTGCGGCAGAGCCTCAAGACCCTCGGCGTCGATCCTCTTGCCCTTTGCGCCGCCGCCGGCGTCGATCCGACAGCACGCGCCGAAACGATCCCGGTCAAGGGATTCGTCGACATCGCCAACGCCTGGCAGGCGATGCGATAGGCTTCAGGCCAGAAGCGCTCCGACAAAGCCCTCGATGCCCTCGGCCGCCCGCGCTCGACGGCTGCGCTCGGCGCGCAGGATGGCGGTCAGATCGGCGAAGGCGGCGTCGAGATCGTCGTTGACCACCACATAGTCGAAGTTCGACCATTCGGCGATCTCGCGTCTGGCGTTGACCAGCCGCTTCTCGATCACCTCGGGCGCATCTTCCGCCCGGCGTGTGAGCCGCGAGCGCAACTCGTCCATCGACGGTGGCAGAATGAACACCGAGACGACATCCCCCGCCATCTTCTCGCGCAGCTGGGCAGCTCCCTGCCAGTCGATGTCGAACAGCACGTCGCGGCCGGAGGCCAGGGCCTCCTCCACAGGGGCGTGGGGCGTGCCGTAGTAGTTGCCGTGCACCTCGGCCCACTCCAGGAGCTCGCCGCCGTCGCGCATCGACAGGAAGCGCTGCTGCGAGATGAAGTGGTAGTGTACGCCGTTGATCTCGCTGGGGCGGCGATCGCGCGTCGTCACCGAAATCGACAACGTCATGTCGCGATCGGTATCGAGGATGTTACGCGACAGCGTGCCCTTGCCGGCCCCGGACGGAGAGGAAATGACAAACATCAACCCACGACGGGGAAAGCGGACGTGTTTCTGGTCGGTCATTGGCTTCACTCGACGTTCTGGACTTGCTCCTTGAACTGATCGACCACCGCCTTCAGGGCGAGACCGATCCGCGTCAGGGCCGTATCGTTGGACTTGGAGCAGAGGGTATTGGACTCCCGGTTGAACTCCTGGGCCAGGAAGTCGAGCCGACGGCCGACGGCGGCCTCGCTCGCCAGAAGTTCACGAGCTTGGGATATATGAGCCTTGAGGCGGTCGATCTCCTCGCGGACGTCGGCCCGGGTGGCAATCAGAGCCGCCTCGACGTGGAGACGCTGCGGATCGATGTCCTCGCGCGCCAACAGCACGGCGAGCTGCTCCTCAAGGCGATCACGAATCGCCTCCGGCGTGCGCGCCGGCAGAGCCTCCGCCTCGGCAACCAAGCGGGCGATCTCATCGATCTGGTTACCCAGGATGCGTGAAAGCGCCACGCCCTCGGCGGCGCGCGAAGCCTGGAAATCGCTCAGCACCTTGCCGAAGGCCGAGACGAGCTCGGCCTCGAAGGCCTTGGCGCTCTCCTCGTCCGGCGCCGCTTCGACCACTTCGACCACCCCGCGCACGGCAAGAAGCCCGTCCAGCGACGCGTCCCGAATGCCCGGCGTCCCCGAAAGACGGCGCGCCGTATCGATGAGGGTGGAAAGCAGGGCCTCGTCGATACGGAAGGTCTGGGTGGAGGTCTCGCGCGTCACGGTCAGGTTGATCGACACATTGCCGCGCGACAACGCCTCGGACGCCTTGCGACGCACTGCCGCTTCCACCGCATCGAAGCCGGGCGGCAGACGCAGCCGGAGATCGAGACCTCGGCCGTTCACGGCGCGCAACTCCCAGGCGAAGCGGTTGCCCGTCGCCGAGCCGTCGAGGCGGGCAAATCCTGTCATGCTGTTGAGCGGCATGGTCTCACCTCCAGTTCATGCCGGCTTTTACACCAGCGGGCCAAGGCGCCAAGAGAAAAATCAGACCGGCCGCCCTTATGTAACGATCGTCTTCACAGTTCCCCGGTCGTGACATAGGTTCGGTGCCGCAACCAAGGGAGGAAGCCAATGGAATACCGTCTGCTCGGACGCTCGGGCCTCAAGGTTTCGACGCTCACCATGGGCACCATGACATTCGGTGGGAAGGGCGTCTTCGCCAAGGTCGGCGCCGTCGGCCTGTCGGAGGCGGCGCGGCTCATGGATCTCTGCATCGACGCCGGCGTCAATCTGATCGATACGGCCAATGTCTATTCGGAAGGCCTGTCCGAGGAGATCGTCGGCGATCTGATGCAGGAGCGCAAGGACAAGGGCGTCCTCATCGCCACCAAGGTGCGCTTTCCCATGGGGGCCGGCCCCAACGATCGGGGGCTCAGCCGCCATCACATCATCGCCGGCTGCGAAGCCAGTCTGCGCAGGCTCAAGACCGAGACCATCGATCTCTACCAAGTGCATCAGTGGGATGGCCTGACGCCGGTGGAAGAGTTCATGGAGGCGCTCGACAGCCTGGTGCGCGCGGGCAAGGTTCGCTACGTCGGTTGTTCCAACTTCTCCGCCTGGCACATCATGAAGGCTCTCGCCGCCGCCGCCGCCGAGCACCGGCAGCGGTTCGTGTCGCAACAGATCCACTACACGCTCGAGGCGCGCGAAGCGGAATACGAGCTGGTGCCGGTATCGCTCGACCAGGGCCTCGGCATCCTGGTCTGGAGTCCGCTCGCCGGTGGCCTTCTCTCAGGCAAGCATCGCCGCAATGCCGCGCCGGAGGGAACGCGCCAACTCGCCGGCTGGACCGAACCGCCGATCCGCGACGAGAACCGTCTCTGGACCATTGTCGACGCGCTGGTGGACATCGCGGAGGGGCGTGGCGTCAGCGCGGCCCAGGTGGCCCTTGCCTGGCTGTTGGGCCGGCCCGGCGTAACGTCTGTCGTGATCGGGGGGCGGACCGAAGCGCAATTTGCGGACAACCTGAAGGCCGCCGATCTCCAGCTGTCAGAGGGCGAGCGGAAACGCCTCGACGAGGTCAGCGCGTTGCCGCTCCTCTATCCCTACTGGCACCAGCTCCAGACCGCCAAGGACCGTCTGGGACCAGCCGATCTCAGCCTGTTCGGACTGGCGCCCTGATCGGAGAAGACAACACCGCCGGCGAGAGCAAGCTCACCGGCGGTGCAAGACAAGCGAATCCGGCGGATTACATCTTGCGTGGCGACGAGGTGGATGCACCGCTCACCAGCTCGATCGGCAGTTCGACCACGCGACCGCCGGCATCGTCGGATTTATCGCCGAGGATGAGCTCGACGGCTGCCTCTCCCTTGCCGATGGCCGGCTGATAGATGGTGGTCAGGGGTGGAATGGAGTTTGCAGCCTCCTCGATGCCGTCGAAGCCGATCACCGAGAAGTCCTCGGGAACCTTGCGCCCCAGCGAGTGCAGATAGGTAATGACGTGAAGCGCCACACGATCGGAGGTGCAGACAAAGGCGGTCGTGTCCGGGTTGGCGGCAAGCACGGCATCGACACCGGCGCAGACGCCATCGAACTCGGAACCGGTCTCGAAGACCGGCTGCGGCGGCAGACCGGCGGCCCGAAACGCGTCGCGATAGCCAGTCAGGCGTCGGCGCACCACCTCGAAGGAGGCCCGCTCGGCCCGGACGTCATCGACGAAGCCGACGCGCACTTCCTTCTCGGTCTCGAAGGTGAAGACGGCAAAATGCCGATGACCGAGATCGAGCAGGTGCTGGGCCGCCTCGCGCGCGCCGCGATAGTCGTCGATCCTGACCACGTCGAAGCCGGGGCCGACCGGGAAATCCACCGCCACAAACGGCAAACCCCGCTTCTCGGCCAGTTCGACCAGCATGTTGCCTTCGTTGAGGCAGTTGAGAATGAAGCCATCCACGAGAGCCGTGCGGATATTCCAGGCGGCGATCTCGTCGTCGACCGCCGACACCAGCGAAATGCCGGCACCTCGCGCCTCGCAGGCCTTGGCAACGCCGGACAGGAACAGACGAGTATACTGGTCGTCGAAGAAACAGTTGAGAGGCCCGACGGTGACGACCCCGATGGCGTTGACGCGACCGGCTCTGAGCAAACGGCCACGCGGATCGGGTCCGCGATAGCCGAGGGATTTTGCCGCCTCCTCGACCCGCTCGCGCAACTGCTCGGAAACCAGGCCGGGGCGGTTGAAGACGTTGGATACCGTTCCCTGGCTGACGCCGGCGGCTCGCGCCACATCGGCCAATTTCACGGTCTTGTTTTGCGGAGTTGAACTTTCACCCATCTGTCCGTCCGATGCACCGGATACCCGGCTGTACTGACGAGGGACAACGGCGTCTCTCTTCCCGAGATCGCAACCCAAATCCGCACGACGCCCACCGGTCAGAAACCGGCAAGCGTCGCCCGGAAGTCAGCCACCCATGCCCCCCGGCGAGTGGCCGACCGATCAGATCCATTGATGCGACCGATCTCGTTGAAACGATATACGCAAAACCCTTGAGAACAACAAGAAACTTGCGCTTCAGAATCATTCGACACGCCAAGGTCTGGCCGGGACTGGCGTTTTGACCGCGTCTCCAGGCCGGATTCCTCCGGAAAAGAGCGCCAGCTCTTCCCCGGAGGCTGGGGTATCAGAGGATGAAACGGCTGAGGTCGGTGTTGTGTGCGAGGTCGCCGAGCGCCACCCTGACCGCCGCACCGTCCACGGTGATTTCTTCGCCGGACCTGTCGGGGGCCGAGAACGAGATATCGTCGAGGATCCGCTCAAGCACCGTCTGAAGACGCCGGGCGCCGATGTTCTCGACGGTCGCATTGACGTGGACGGCGATCTCCGCGATGGCGTCGATGGCATCGTCGGTGAAGTTGAGCGTCACGCCCTCGGTCTCCATCAGCGCCACATACTGCTTGATCAGGCTTGCCTGCGGCTCGGTCAGGATGCGGCGGAAATCATCCTTGTCGAGCGGCTTCAGCTCGACCCGGATCGGCAAGCGGCCCTGGAGCTCGGGCAGGAGGTCCGACGGCTTGGCGACGTGGAAGGCGCCGGAAGCGATAAACAGGATGTGGTCGGTCTTCACCGAGCCATGCTTGGTGGACACCGTCGTGCCTTCGATGAGGGGCAGAAGGTCGCGTTGCACGCCCTCGCGCGACACCGATCCGTCGCGACCGTCCTTGGCGCAAATCTTGTCGATCTCGTCGAGGAAGACGATGCCGTTATTCTCCACCGACTCGATCGCCTCGGCGACGATCTTGTCCTGGTCGATCAGCTTGTCGGCCTCCTCGGCGGTGAGCAGATCGTGGCTGTCCTTCACGGAAACGCGGCGGGTTTTCTTCACACCGCCCATCATCTTCTGCATCATCTCGGAGAGGTTGATCACCTGCCCGCCCGGCATGCCGGGTATCTCCATGCCACCCGGACTGCCGCTGGCGGTCAGTTCGACCTCGATTTCCTTGTCGTCGAGTTCGCCGGAACGCAGCTTCTTGCGAAAGGCGTCGCGCGTCGACGGGCTGGCGGACGTTCCCACCAATGCGTCGAGAACCCGTTCCTCGGCGGCGAGATGGGCCTTCGCCTCGACGTCCTTGCGTCGCTGCGTCCGGACAAGCGAGATACCGACCTCGAGAAGATCGCGGACGATCTGCTCGACGTCACGGCCGACATAGCCGATCTCGGTGAACTTGGTGGCCTCGACCTTGACGAAGGGCGCGTTGGCGAGCCGGGCGAGGCGGCGGGAGATTTCCGTCTTGCCGACACCTGTGGGGCCGATCATCAGGATGTTCTTGGGTAGTACCTCCTCGCGCAGCGAAGGATCGAGCTGAAGGCGGCGCCAGCGGTTGCGCAGCGCGATGGCGACGGCACGCTTGGCGTCCTTCTGGCCGACGATGTGACGGTCGAGTTCGGAGACGATTTCGCGAGGCGAAAAATCGGGCATGGCATTGTCCTTGGAAGAAGCGTCCCGGAGTGGCGCGCGCGGGCCAGCGATCCGGAGGGATGGAGCTCAGGCCTTGGGCAGGCTTTCGACGACGACGTTCTCGTTGGTATAGACGCAGATGTCGGCGGCAATCTTCATCGCCTTTCGGGCGATGGTCTCGGCGTCGTGGCCACTGTCGGCAAGCGCGCGAGCTGCGGCGAGCGCATAGGTACCGCCCGAGCCGATTCCGGCGATACCGCCCTCGGGCTCGAGCACGTCGCCCGTGCCGGTCAGCACCAGCGTCACATTGGCGTCGGCGACGATCATCATCGCCTCGAGGCGGCGAAGATAGCGGTCGGTACGCCAGTCCTTGGCAAGTTCGACACAGGCGCGCATCAACTGGCCGGGATACTGTTCCAGCTTGGCTTCCAGGCGCTCGAAGAGCGTGAAGGCGTCGGCGGTGGCACCAGCGAAACCGGCGATCACGTCGCCGCGTCCGAGCGGGCGCACCTTGCGCGCCGTGTGCTTGATCACGGTGGCGCCGAGCGTGACCTGTCCGTCGCCCGCGATCACCACTTTGCCGTCCTTGCGAACCGAGACGATGGTGGTGCCGTACCAGGTGGACGGATTCGTGTGTTCCATCATGAGATGCTCCTTGCGGCAACGGCCAACCACCCGAAGCGTGGGAACCGTCCCTGAATGACGCCTTTATGTAGGACGGAAATGCCTCTATGCAACTTGCCTCTGGCAATGCCCACATCACGGTTCCGAAACCGTCGCGACCCTCAGGAGATCCGTCATGAAGCTCATGGCCTTCGGCCTCGGCTACAGCGCCAAAGAAGCGTTGCGTCGCCTCTCGCCCGAGCAAGCGGTCGGCACGACCCGTTCCGCGGCAAAGGCGACCGTCTTGTCGACGCTCGCCGACATGCACCTTTTCGACGGATCGCTTGAATCGGCGGAGGCCCTGAGGCCGGTGCTTGCCGGCGTCACCCACGTTCTCGTTTCCATCGCCCCGGCAGAAGGACAGGACGGCGGTGACCGCGTCCTGCCCGTGCTCGCCGAAGTGCTTGCCGCCGAGAAATCGCTCGTCTCCATCGCCTATCTCTCGACGGTCGGCGTCTATGGCGACCATGACGGCGCCTGGGTGGACGAGACGTCCGAGTGTCGGCCCCGAAGCGCCCGATCCCTCGCCCGCTTGAAAGCTGAGAACGAGTGGCTGGCTTTTGGCGAAACCACCGGCGCGTCCGTCGCCGTGCTGCGCCTGTCCGGCATTTACGGCCCCGGCCGCAATGGGTTCGTGAACCTTTCCGAGGGCAGCGCTCGCCGCCTCGTCAAGCCAGGGCAGGTGTTCAACCGCATTCATGTCGAGGACATTGCCGCCGCCGTGGAGCGGGCCTTTGCGACGGGCGCCAGCGGCCTGTTCAACATAACGGACGACGAGCCCGCGCCGCCGCAGGACGTCGTGAGCTACGTGGCCGAACTGATGGGCGTGGAGCCGCCACCCGAGCAGGATTTCGCGACGGCGGACCTCTCGCCCATGGCTCGCAGTTTCTATGGCGAGAACAAGCGGGTGGCCAACCGCAAGAGCAAATCCGAACTCGGGCTCGCCTACGCCTATCCCGACTACCGGACAGCTTTCGCGCGCATGTGGGCGGAAGGCACTTGGCGCTGAACAAAACGCCCGTCACCAACGGCGACGGGCGGATTGCGCCGACTTGAGAGCGACGATCAGGCGAGCGTTGACGCCGCCCTCTGCAACTTGTTGGCTGCCTCGTCGATCGACTGCGTCGAGCTGCTGATATCGGCCAGAGCCTTGGCGATATCCTCGACGCCGTTGGCAGCGGTATGCATGCTGCCGGACATGTTCTGCGTCACGGCCGCCTGTTCCTCGACCGCCGCTGCGATCGACGAGGAGATGTCGTTGATGCGGGTGATGATGGCGGTGATTCCGTCGATGGACTGAACCGCCTTGGACGAGATGGTCTGAACCGCGGCGATTTCGCTGGCGATCTCCTCCGTTGCCTTTGATGTCTGCGCGGCGAGCTGCTTCACTTCCTGCGCAACGACGGCGAATCCCTTGCCCATCTCGCCCGCTCGCGCCGCCTCGATGGTGGCGTTGAGGGCCAGGAGGTTGGTCTGGCCGGCAATGGTGTTGATGAGTTCGACGACCTGATCGATCTTCTGCGCCGCGGTGGCCAGACCCGACACCACCTGCGTCGCAGACTCGGCCTGCGTCACGGCGTCCTGGGAAACCGAGAGGGCAACGCTCACCTGGCGACTGATTTCGCCGACCGAAGATACGAGTTCCTCGGCGCCGGCAGCCACCGATTGAACGTTCGATGCGGTGATTCCCGCCGTCGAGTTGGCGCCGGCCGCCTCGGCGTTCGAGCGGGCGATCATGTCGGCCACCTCGGCGAGCTCGCGATTTATCTCGGTCTGGGCGGCCTGGCGCTTGCGCCGCCTCTCCATGACGGCGGTGATGTCGGTTGCGAACTTGGTGACACGGACAAGCTGGCCGGTGCCATCGAAGATCGGATTGTAGGTCGCCTGAAGGAAGACGTCCCGCCCCCCCTTGCCGACCCGGTGGAACTCATCGGACTTGAACTGGCCAGCCCGAAGATCTTCCCAGAACCTCTTGTAGGATGGACCGTTGCGCTCCTCGGGCGTGACGAACATCGAGTGATGCTTGCCGACGATGTCGGCGGTCTTGTACCCGAGCGCCTTCTCGAAATTCTCGTTGGCCTCGATGATCGTGCCGTCCGGCTCGAAGGAAATAACGGCCTGAGCGCGATTGATGGCAGCGATCTCTCCCTGGACCTTCACGTCCTCCAGCTTTCGATCGGTGACGTCAGTGGCAAACTTGACGACACGGTAGACCTTGCCGGACTTGTCGAGCAGAGGGTTGTAGGTGCCCTGGATCCAGACGGAGCGCCCTCCCTTGGCGATGCGGCGGAACTCGGCCGACATGTAGCGGCCAGCCTGCAGATCGCGCCAGAAGGCGGTGTAAGCCGGGGTCTGCACCTCCTTGGGGTCAACGAACATCGAGTGATGCTTGCCGACAATCTCGGACAGCTCATACCCCATGACCTTCAGAAAGTTGGCATTCGCGGAGAGAATCTTTCCGGTCGGATCGAACTCGATGACCGCCAGGGACCGATCGAGAGCGGCAAGCACCGCAGCCTCATGACTTGAAAAGGGCCACATGATCCTCGCTCCTACCCTCTTTGCTGGCCGGCATCACCAAACGCTTGTCTTCAAGAACAAAGGAAGCCTGCATGGCGCATACAGCGGCGACAACCTAGAAACCCTTGCGGCCCAACAGCCGCGAAATTATCCATCCACCTTAATTAATTGAGAATCTATTTACGGAGCGTTTAAACCGCATGAACTCCCTATAAGTAAAATTCTCTACTTGAGGCTGCATATTCTTAATTGGCCGCGCTGTGAGCGCAACCAAGTCTTCCGACGATGGCCAACGAGCGACGCGGCAGCTTTCCACGCACACAGGAGCGCCTTCGTCGCCCCCCACCCATCGCAAGCCTGTTCGGCACCATGGGACTGGCATCCGTTCCCCGAGCCGTATAAGAAATGGTCGCATTTCAATTGTGGTGACCCCCAATGCTCAAAGCACGCGTCATCCCCTGTCTCGACGTCAAGGACGGCCGGGTGGTCAAGGGGGTCAACTTCGTCGACCTCATTGATGCCGGAGATCCGGTCGAGGCCGCCGCCGCCTATGACGCGGCCGGCGCCGATGAACTCTGTTTTCTGGACATCACCGCGAGCCACGAGAATCGCGGCACCATCCTCGATGTCGTCCGTCGCACGGCCGAGCGCTGCTTCATGCCGGTGACGGTGGGCGGTGGCGTGCGATCCGTCGAAGACATTCGGGAACTGCTGCTGGCCGGCGCCGACAAGGCGTCGATCATGTCGGCCGCCGTCCGCGACCGCGACCTCGTGCGCCGCGCTTCGGAAAAGTTCGGCAACCAGTGCATCGTCGTCGCTATCGACGCCAAGCGCGTCTCTTCGGACGACGGCAAGTTGCGGTGGGAGGTGTTCACCCACGGGGGGCGGCAGGCAACCGGCATCGATGCCGTCGAATATGCGCAGGAAGTCGTGTCGCTTGGGGCCGGCGAGATCCTGCTCACCTCGATGGATCGCGACGGCACCAAGATCGGGTTCGACCTCGAGCTGACCCGGACCATTGCCGACGCAGTCACGGTGCCGGTCATCGCGTCAGGCGGCGTCGGCACGTTGGATCATCTGGTAGAGGGCATTCGCGACGGCCACGCCGGAGCAGTACTCGCCGCCTCGATCTTTCACTTCGGCACCTTCACAATCGGCGAGGCCAAGGCGCATCTCGCCGCGGCCGGCGTTCCCGTCCGCCTTCAGGGATGATCGGCATGGCTGACAACACCTTCAACCTCTCCGACCTCGAAGCGATCGTCGCAGATCGCCTCAAGAACGGTGACGCGACCTCCTACACGCGCAAGCTGGCCGACAAGGGCATCGCGAAGGCGGCGCAGAAACTGGGCGAGGAAGCGGTGGAGAGCGTGATCGCCGCCGTGAGCGGCGATGCCGACGCCCTGACCTACGAGAGCGCCGACCTCCTCTATCATCTTGTCGTGGTGCTGGCGCTCAAAGGCGTGCCGCTCGACGAAGTGCTTGCCGAGCTCAAGCGCCGCACGGCGCAGTCCGGCTTGCAGGAAAAGGCCAGCCGACCGGCCGACTGACCTCAAGACCATGGCGCGCCGGTCGTATCCGGCGGCCGATTCCAGCCATGTATCTGAGATCAGCGGGTCGCCCGAGGCGATCCGGAGATGGTGACGAATGGAACAGTTCGTGCGGAAAGCGCTGTCACCCTACGAAGTCTATACACGCGCCGACTGGGCCGTACTCAGGGCCGGCATGCCCCTGACGCTGACGCTTGAGGACGTCATCCGCCTGCGCGCGCTCAACGACCCGGTGCAGCTCGACGAGGTGTCGGACATCTTCCTGCCGCTGTCGCGCCTCCTCTCGCTCTATGTCGAGTCGGCGCAGTCGCTGCATTCCACCACACGCCGCTTCTTCGGGCGCTCCGACGCCAAGAAGCCGTTCATCATCGGCATCGCCGGTTCGGTCGCGGTCGGCAAGTCGACGACGGCGCGCATCCTGAGGGCGATGATGTCGCGCTGGCCCTCGTCGCCAAAGGTGGACCTCGTCACAACGGACGGCTTCCTGTTTCCCAACGCCGTGCTGCGCGAGGAAGGCCTGATGGAGAAGAAGGGCTTTCCGGAAAGCTACGACCGGGCCGCCCTGCTCTCCTTCCTCACCGACATCAAGGCCGGTACGCCGAACGTCTGGGCGCCGGTCTACTCCCACCTCGTCTATGACATCGTGCCGGACGAGCGCATCGTCGTCGATCAGCCTGACATCCTGATTCTGGAGGGCCTAAACGTCCTCCAGACCGGCAAGCTGCCGCACGACGGGCGCGGCATCCCCTTCGTCTCCGACTTCTTCGACTTCTCGATCTACATCGACGCCGACGAGGCCGATCTTCAGCGCTGGTATGTCGAGCGCTTCATGCGCCTGAGACAAACCGCCTTCCGCGACCCTCAGTCCTACTTCCGCCGCTTCGCCGAGATCTCGGAGGAAGAAGCGCTGGACACCGCCCTTGGCCTGTGGACGCGCATCAACCTCGCCAATCTTCGCGAGAACATCCAGCCGACCCGCCTTCGGGCCGACCTAGTTCTGCGCAAGAGCACCAATCACGCCATCGAGCAGGTGATGCTCAGAAAGCTGTGATACCGCTTCCGTCAGGCTTCAACCTTCCGGGCGGAATCTGACGGAAGCGGAACCGCTGTGAAGGGCGGCTCAGGCCGAGAAGACCCTGTTGCCGCCGATCCACGTCGACTTGAGCTCGAGATCCGGCGTCAGCAGCAGGAAATCGGCTTCCATGCCGGGCGCGATCCGACCCTTGCGATTCTCGATCCGCATGGCCTCTGCCGGATAGACGGTGGCCATTCGGATTGCCTCGTCGAGACCGATCGCGAAATGCTCGGCGGCGTAGCGCACCGATGAGAGCATATCGATGTCGGCGCCGGCAAGCGTACCGTCTGCGAGCGCCAGACGGCCGTCGCGGCGGAAAATGGTCCGGCCGTTGAGTTCGAACTCCGGCAAATCGGTGCCGATGGTCAGCATGGCGTCGGTGACGAGGAAGATACGCCCCGGCCCGCGCTTGGCCCGGAGCGCCACGCGCGCCGCCGCCGGGTGGACATGGATACCGTCGGCGATGAGACCGGCCGACAGCCCGCTGTCCAGCACAGCCCCCACCATGCCCGGCGTCCGGTGACCGAACGGGCTCATGGCGTTGAAGAGATGGGTCGCCGTGCTGGCGCCAACGGCGATATAAGAAAGAGCCGTGTCATAGTCGCAATCGGTGTGGCCGAGACTGACGATGCCGCCAGCCGCAGCGAGAACGCGGACGGCCTCGACCGGCGTCGACTCGGGCGCGATCGTCAACATCGTCGGGCCGGCGCCGTTGATCGCACCGATCAGCTCCCGGATGTCCGACTCCTCCATCGGCCGCACGTAGGCGACGGCGTGAACGCCACGCTTGGCCGCCGACAGATGCGGTCCTTCCAGGTGCAGCCCGAGATAGCCCGGCACGCCAGCCGCCCGCGCCGCCGTGCCGGCTGCGATGGCCTCGGTGCGAGCTTCGCGACGGTCCGTGATCAGCGTCGGCAACAGCGCCGTAGTGCCGAAGTGGGCGTGTGCGGTGCAAATCCGCTCGATGGTCGCGATGCTCGGATCGTCGTTGAAGTTGATACCACCGCCGCCGTTGACCTGAAGATCGATGAAGCCGGGCACGGCCAGAAGACCACCGGCATCGATCACGTCGGTGCCGGCCGGCAGGTTGTCGGTGGCGATGAAGCGGCCAGCCTCCACGGCAATCTCTGCATCGTCGTGCCAGGCGTCGCCGTCGAACAGGCGAATACCACGGATGTGAAGGGCGGACATGGGAACGTCTCCTTTGTGTGGTGACGGATCAGGAATGGGGAAGCGTCAGCTCGGCGACGAAGTCGTAGGCGTCGGCTCGATAAAGCGACCGGGTGAACTCGACCACCCGCCCCGAAGCGAGGTAGGAAATCCGCGCGATGGAGAGGCCGGCTTCTCCGGTCTGCACCCCGAGCAGGGCGGCGTCCTGGCCACGAATGTTGCAGGCCGAGATGCGTTGCACGGCTCGCACGGGCCGATAGCCGATTCGGGCCAGCGTCTCGTAGAGTGAGCCGTCCACGGCGCCCGGATCGGGCAACACCTCTGCCGAAAGCGAGGCTCGTTCGAGGGCTAGCGGCAGATCGTTGGCGATACGGAGACGCTCGAGCCGCGCGACGCGCCCGCCGCCGGCCAGCCCCAGCATCATCGCCTCTTCCGGCGAGGGCAGATGGAGCCCACGATCGAGCCAGCGCGAGCTCGCCTTGAGGCCGCGCCGCGCCATGTCCTCGGTAAAGGAGGTGAGCAGCGAGAGCGATTGCTCCACTCGCTCCACCGGCTTGACCACGAAGGTGCCGGACCCGTGACGCCGGACCAGGAGCCCGGCTTCGACCAGTTCGTCGACCGCCTTGCGAACGGTGACGCGGCTGATGCTGAGGAAATCGGCGATCTCCCGCTCAGGCGGCAATGCGTCGCCATGCCTGAGCTGGCCGCACCCGACGGCCGCCTCGATAGCCTGTCTCAGCTTGAGATAGAGAGGTCCGGTGGCGGTGGCTTGCAATCGCTCTGGAGACAGGATGCTGGAGATGTCGCCGCTCATGCCGCGCCTCCACCATCGCCAAGGAACAGTCGGTGGGCAAGCGCCACGGCTCCGTCGAGCGCGCTTCCCTTGGGCGCCGCCAGACGCGACCTGTTCCGTTCGGCAAGATAGGCGGGATAGAGAGGCGCGAGGCCGCCGAGCAACGCGAGGCGTTCCGCGCCGTCGGCAACGATACGGTCGAGCGCCCGGTCGACCGACGCGGCGGCCGTCCTGACGATGTCGAGAGCCACGGTGTCGCCGGCTTCGGCCGCCGAAAAGACGGCCGGCGCAAAGCGCCCGAATTCGCCCGGTGTCGCCGTCCGGGCAAATTCGACCATCGGGCCGGGAGCGCCGCCGAACTCGGCGATCAATCGATCGGTGAGCGGGGATGAATCGGTGAAACGATCGTGGGCGAGCAGCGTGGCGGCGAGCGCCGACCGGCCGAGACTGGCGCCGGAGCCGAAGTCGCCGATCACGAATCCCCAACCGCCATAGGAGCGAACGGTATCGCTGACACGCGCGAAGAACACCGAGCCAGTGCCGAGGATGGCCACCGCTCCGTCGCCACCGCCGATGGCGCCTTCAAGCGCAATGAGGCCGTCCGAGACGACCTCCACCCGACCTGCCGGCAGCGAGGACGCGATGAAGGCGGCGGTATCCCCGACGTTGCTGCCGGCGAGCCCGAGAACCACACCCGAGCGCCTGAGAGTTCCACCGTCCAGCCCGGCCGAGGCAATGGCCACGTCGATGGCAGCCTGAATGTTGGAAAGGGAGCCGGCTCGATCGCTCAGAACATTGGCCGCCCCACCGGCGCCGGTGGCAATGATGCGTCCGTTACGGCCGGCCACGGCCGCCCGACAGCCCGTCCCGCCTCCGTCGACGCCGATTACGAAATCCACCATCGCGGCCCTCCTCCATTGAAAGTACCAAAAAAATACCATTTGCCAATCGACTTGTTATCGACGAGCCGCGCTTTTTTGAGGAACATCGCAGAACGCTTTGTTTAATATAGCCTATCCACACAGAGCCCCGCTAAAGCGCAATGGGGTCCAGGCAAAAGTGAACGAAGTATGATTGTCCCCCTAGACAAGTGGTAGCTTTTTGGCATTATTGCCGAGTGGGGAGTGGCAGAATGACGGCAAAGCTCGGCACCGAGGATCGCGATGTCAATGCGAAGGGGTTCGACACCCTGCCGCCAACGCGGATACTCGAAGTGCTCGCCGCCGCCCAGGTGAATGCCGCGCGTAGCGTCGAAGCGGCCATACCCACCATTGCCGACGCCGCCGAGAAAGCCGCCGCCGCCCTGGCATCGGGGCACCGCCTCGCCTACATCGGTGCCGGCAGTTCGGGCTTGATGGCGCTTGCCGACTGCCTGGAACTGCCCGGCACTTACGGCATTGGCCTCAATGAAGCCGTCGTCGTTCTGGCCGGCGGTCGCGAGAGTCTCGTCGACATGATCGGCGTGGGCGAGGACGATGTCGAGGCAGGCGCCGCCGACCTCGCGGCCACTGGCATCGGACGGGGTGATTGCGTGATCGCCGTCTCCGCGTCCGGCTCGACGCCCTACACGGTTGCCGCCGCCAGCCTCGCCAGGGAACGCGGCGCCACGGTGATCGGCATCGCCAACAACGAAGGCGCGCCGCTTCTTCTTCTCGCCGATGTCGCCGTGCTGCTCGGAACACCGCCGGAAGTCATATCCGGTTCGACCCGCATGGGCGCGGGCACGGCGCAGAAAATCGCCCTCAACATGATGTCGACGATGATGGCCGTTCATCTTGGCCATGTCCACGACGGCCACATGGTCAACGTCAGAGCCGACAACGACAAGCTCAGGGCGCGCGCCGCCCGCATCGTGACAGACATCACGGGAATACCGACCGACACGGCGACAGGGCTCCTTCGGGAGAGCCGTGGCTCGGTCAAGCATGCCATTCTGCTCGCCGCCGGCGCGGGAGATATCGAGGCGGCCAATGCCGCTCTCGTCGAGGCCGGCCAAAACCTGCGTCGGGCGATGTCGCTCGTCGCAAAACTATAATCGGGGTTCTCAACGCGCGTCATCAAGACGCGAGCAAAGGGAGACGGACGATGTATCGCACTACGTTGCAGGGTGCCCTGCTGGCATCGAGCATCCTCGCCGGCGTCGGCTCTGCCATGGCCGCCGACGTCACGCTCAACATCGAGAGCTGGCGCAACGACGATCTTCAGATCTGGCAGGAACAGATCATTCCGGCCTTCGAGGCCAAGCATCCCGGCATCAAGGTGACCTTCTCGCCGAGCGCGCCGACCGAATACAACGCCGCGCTCAACGCCAAGCTCGACGCGGGCTCGGCCGGCGATCTCGTCGCCTGCCGGCCGTTCGATACCTCGCTGCAGCTGTTCGAGAAGGGCAAGCTCGAGGACCTGACCGGCCTCGAGGGCATGAAGAACTTCTCCGACGTCGCCAAGTCCGCCTGGACCACCGACGACGGCGCCAAGACCTTCTGCGTGCCGATGGCGTCCGTCATCCACGGCTTCATCTACAACAAGGAAGCCTTCGAGAAGGTTGGCGCCGAGGTTCCGAAGACCGTCGACCAGTTCTTCGCCGTGCTCGACAAGCTGAAGGAAGACGGCACCTACATTCCCATGGCCATGGGCACCAAGGACATGTGGGAAGCGGCCACGATGGGCTATCAGAACATCGGCCCGACCTACTGGAAGGGTGAGGAAGGCCGCAAGGCGCTGATCGCCGGCACCGAGAAACTGACCGACGAGCCGTGGGTCGAGCCCTATCGCGTGCTCGCCAAGTGGAAGCCCTACCTCGGCGACGGCTTCGAGGCCCAGACCTACCCGGACAGCCAGAACCTCTTCACGCTCGGCCGCGCCGCCATCTACCCGGCCGGCTCGTGGGAGATCTCGCTGTTCAATACCGCCGGCCTGAAGCTCGGCGCCTTCCCGCCGCCGGTCGTCAAGGACGGAGACACCTGCTACATCTCCGACCACAACGACATCGCCATGGGCCTCAACGCGGCCAGCGCCCACAAGGAGGAAGCCAAGGTCTTCCTCGAGTGGGTGGCCTCGCCCGAGTTCGCCACGATCTATGCCAACGCGCTGCCGGGCTTCTTCAGCCTGAACTCGACGGCCGTCGACATGAGCGACCCGTTGGCCAAGGAGTTCGTTTCCTGGCGCGAGACCTGCAAGCCGACCATCCGCTCGACCTACCAGATCCTGTCGCGCGGCACGCCCAACCTCGAGAACGAGACCTGGACGGAATCGGCCAACGTCATCAACGGCACCGACACGCCGGAAGAAGCTGCCAAGAAGCTGCAGGACGGCCTCGACAGCTGGTACAAGCCGGCCAAGTGACCTGAAGCAAGACGACGGCGCGACTTTTCGCGCCGCCGTCCTTTTCGCCTGTCGGACAACCGACAAGCCGCCGGCGCCACAGAGATCGACATGACTGACCTTGCACCCGAACAGGGCGAGGAAGCCTCGCGGCGGCGACCGCGGCGCTGGCATATCCTCGTCTTCCTCGCCCCCGCCGTCATCATCTACACGGCGGTGATGATCCTGCCGCTCATCGAGACGCTTCGGCAGTCCTTCTTCAACGTCGTCGACGGCGAGCATGTCTTCGTCGGCTTCGCCAACTTCGCGACGCTGTTCGGCGATCCACGCTGGGCGAGCGACTTCTGGAACGCGCTCGGCAACAACTTCGTCTTCTTCCTGATCCATATGGCCGTTCAGAACCCGATCGGCGTCGCGCTCGCCGCGCTTCTGTCGCTGCCGGGCCTCAGGTTCGCGGCCTTCTACCGCACCGCCTTCTTCCTGCCGACGCTCTTGTCCTTCGTCATCGTCGGCTTCATCTGGAAACTGATCCTGTCGCCGATCTGGGGCGTCGCACCCTGGCTGATGGATCTCGTCGGCATGAAGTCGATGTTCGGTCCATGGCTGGGCAAGCCCGGCTCGGCACTGATCACGGTGTCTCTGGTGTCGGTCTGGCAGTTCATCGGCATTCCGATGATGCTGATCTACGCGGCGCTGCTCAGCATCCCGGAAGAGGTGATCGAAGCGGCCGAGATCGACGGAATCACCGGTTGGGGGCAGTTCTTCAAGATCAAGCTTCCGCTCGTCCTGCCGGCCATCGGCATCATCTCGATCCTGACCTTCGTCGGCAACTTCAACGCCTTCGACCTCGTCTACACCATGCAGGGGGCGCTGGCAGGTCCGGACAAGGCGACCGACATTCTCGGCACCTTCCTCTACCGCACCTTCTTCGGGTTCCAGTTGCAGCTCGGCGACCAGTCGATGGGGGCCACCATCGCCACCATCATGTTCCTGATCATCCTGACCGGCGTCTGCATCTACCTGTTCGGCATCCAGCGGCGCATCCGCCGCTACCAGTTCTGACGGGAGGGGGCGGATGTCCAAGGCAAGACAATCGAAGCTGCGCACCAGCCTCGTCCATGTGGCGCTGATCGCCTACACGCTGGTGGCGCTGTTTCCGGTGTTTCTCACCATCATCAACTCGCTCAAGAGCAAGCAGGCGATCTTCGGTCAGCCGCTGCGCCTGCCCGGCCCGTCGACCTTCAGCCTGATCGGCTATGAGACGGTGCTGAAGCAGGGTGACTTCGTCACCTACTTCCAGAACAGCACCGTCGTCACCGTCGTCTCGATCTTCCTGGTGTTGTTGTTCGGGGCCATGGCCGCCTTTGCGCTGGCAGAATACCGCTTCCGCGGCAACACGCTGATGGGCCTCTATCTGGCCATCGGCATCATGATCCCGATCCGCCTCGGCACGGTGGCGCTGTTGCAGGGCATGGTGGCGACGGGCCTCGTCAACACGCTGACAGCGCTCGTGCTGGTCTACACGGCGCAAGGCCTGCCGCTGGCCATCTTCATCTTATCGGAGTTCATGCGGACGGTATCGGACGATCTCAAGAATGCCGGGCGCATCGACGGTCTTTCCGAATACGCCATTTTCTTCCGTCTGGTGCTGCCGCTGGTGCGGCCGGCCATGGCGACGGTGGCCGTCTTCACCATGATCCCCATCTGGAACGATCTGTGGTTCCCGCTGATCCTCGCCCCGGGCGAAAGCACCAAGACGGTGACGCTCGGCGCCCAGCTGTTCATCGGCCAGTTCGTCACCAACTGGAACGCCGTGCTGGCGGCGCTGTCGCTCGCCATCTTCCCGGTGCTCGTCCTCTACGTCATCTTCTCGCGGCAACTGATCCGCGGCATCACCTCGGGAGCGGTCAAATGACATCGCCCGTTCGGGTTCTCTCCGCCGGCCTCGGCAACATGGGCCGAAGCCACGCCCTCGCCTACCATCGCAACCCCGGCTTCGAGATCGTCGGCCTCGTCAATCGCACCAAGGTAGCGCTGCCGGACGAGTTGGCCGGCTACGAGATCGCACCATCCTTCCCGGAGGCGCTGAAGGCCCTGAAGCCCGATATGGCGTCGATCAGCACCTATTCGGAAAGCCATGCCGATTACGCGGTGATGGCCATGGAACAGGGCTGCCACGTCTTCGTCGAAAAGCCGCTGGCCACCACGGTTGCCGACGCGCGGCGGATCATCGACTGCGCCGTCGCCAACAAGCGCAAGCTCGTCATCGGCTACATCCTGCGCCACCATCCCTCCTGGCAGCGCTTCATCGCCGAGGCGCGGGCGCTGGGTGGGCCTTACGTCTTCCGCATGAACCTCAACCAGCAGTCTTCGGGAAAGACCTGGGAGACGCACAAGGCGCTGATGAACACCACCGCGCCGATCGTCGACTGCGGCGTCCACTACATTGACGTCATGTGCCAGGTGACCGACGCGGAGCCGAAGGAAGTCCGGGGCATGGGGCTCCGCCTTTCCAGCGAGATCGCGCCCGACATGTACAACTACGGCCACCTGCAGGTGCTATTCTCCGACGGCTCGGTCGGCTGGTACGAGGCCGGCTGGGGGCCGATGATGTCGGAGCAGGCCTTCTTCGTGAAGGATATCATCTCGCCGAACGGCTCCGCCTCCATCGTCATGCGGGAAGGCAAGTCGGACGATGTCGACGCCCATACCCGCACCTCGACCATCCGCGTCCACAAGGCGGCGACCGGCGCCGACGGCGCCTTCCTGGCGCCCGACACAGACTACACCATGGCCGGCGAGCCGGCCCACCAGGAGCTTTGCGAGCTGGAGCAGGCCTACATGCTGAAGGCCATCGTCGAGGATGTCGACCTTACCCAGCACATGAACGACGCCCTGAAGTCGCTGGCGGTCTGCCTTGCCGCCGACGAGAGCGTGCGCACCGGCAAGCCGGTCAAGTTGCAAGGATAAGCCCGTGGGATCGCTTGAACTCAGAAACATCAGAAAGTCCTTCGGCGCGCAGGAGGTGCTGAAGGGCATCGACCTCGAGGTGAAGGACGGCGACTTCGTCATTTTCGTCGGCCCTTCGGGCTGCGGCAAGTCGACGCTGCTGCGCTCTATCGCCGGCCTTGAGGACGTCACCTCGGGCACCGTTCTGATCAACGGGCAGGACGTCACCGTGACGCCCCCCGCCAAGCGCGGCATCGCCATGGTGTTTCAGACCTACGCGCTCTACCCCCACCTCAGCGTGCGCGACAACATGGCGCTGGGTCTCAAGCAAGCCGGCACACCGACGGACGAGATCAACACCCGCGTCGCCAAGGCGACGGAGATGCTGTCGCTGGAGCCCTATCTCAAGCGGCGGCCGGCCGAACTCTCCGGCGGCCAGCGGCAGCGTGTCGCCATCGGCCGCGCGCTGGTGCGCGAGCCGGAACTGTTCCTGTTCGACGAGCCGCTTTCCAACCTCGACGCGGCGCTGCGTGTCCAGACCCGCGTCGAGATCGCCCGCCTGCACCGCCAGCTCGGCGCCACCATGATCTACGTGACGCACGATCAGGTGGAGGCGATGACGCTCGCCGACCGCATCGTGGTGCTGAACGGCGGCGTCATCGAGCAGATCGGCTCGCCAATGGAGCTCTACAATCGCCCGGCCAACCTGTTCGTGGCCGGCTTCATCGGCTCGCCGCAGATGAACTTCATCGAAGCAGCGCGCATCGGCGAGGCGGGCGCCACCGTCGGAATCCGGCCGGAGCACATGTCGGTATCGCCGACGGAGGGCCGCTTCCGGGGCAAGGTGATCCATGCCGAACATCTGGGCGCCGACACCAACCTCTACCTGGAAACCGAGAGTGCCGGGCTCATCACCGTGCGCCTGTTCGGCGAGCACCGCTATGCCGCCGACGACATCGTCCATGCGACGCCGGATGCGAACAAGATCCATCGCTTTGACGAGAATGGCCGCGCGATAACCGCCTGACGCGGTCGCGGCTTCGGCCCTGCAGCGCCGCCTTGAGGCGGCGTTTGTCGTTTTTCAGCGCACCCCGCAATTTCGATCAAGCGGAGTGTTCCGGCTTCGTTCATCAAGGAAGCGCTCTCAGCGTGGCGAGGAAAAGATGAGCGTTCTGGAAAAGGCGATCTGGTATCTGGAGCTGAATGTCGCACGGTCGTTGACGCTCGCCGAACTGGCCGATCACTGCGCCGTCACGCCCTGGCACCTCTCCCGGCTTTTTCAGGGCGCCGTTGGCCTCGGCCCGATGAGCTATCTGAGAGCTCGGCGACTGACCCTCGCCGCCGAGGCGCTGGCAAGGGGCGATCAGGACATTCTGCCGATCGCGCTCGATGCCGGCTACGGCTCACATGAAGCCTTCACCCGTGCCTTTGCCGGCTTTTTTGGCGCGTTGCCAAGCACGGTCCGGCAGGCCGGGACGACCGACAACCTCCCCTTGATGGAGCCATGGACGATGCGCAAGGACATGATCATCGATATCGCCGCCCCCGAGCTTCGCGAACGCGACGCCTTCCGGGTCACAGGGCTTTCAACCCGCTGCACCTTCGAGACGAATTCCGTCATTTCCAAGTTGTGGGGGGACTTCGACCAACACTGTGCCGCCATCCCCTCGCCGGTCCCCGGCGCATGCTACGGGGTATGCTGCGACATGGAGGCCGATGGCCACTTCCGCTACGTCGCCGGTCTCGCCACACCCTCCAGTCACGTGCCCGAAGGCCTCGACACCGTCGAGATTCCGGCAAGTCGTTATGCCGTCTTCAAGCACGTCGGCCATCTCTCGGGCTTCAACAAGACCGTCTACACCGTCTGGAACAAAGGTCTGCCCGACGCAGGGCTGACGCCGGCCAAGACGCCCGACTTCGAGCTCTATGACGAGCGCTTCGATGCCCAAACCTGCACGGGCATGGTGGAAATCTGGATCCCCATCGCCTGACGAGAGTCTCGACCTCCACCCTGCCGCCGCAGCGTCGACGCCTACCTGTGACGAACGGACGGCGTGCGCAACGTCACCAGTTCCTCGGCGGCGGTGGGGTGGACGGCCATGGTGCGATCGAAATCGCGCTTGGTCGCCCCCATCGTCATGGCGATGCCGATGGTCTGGATCATTTCGCCGGCTTCCGGTCCCATGATGTGGACGCCGAGCACGCGATCGGTAACGGCATCGACGACCACTTTCATGAAGGTCCGCTCGTCCCGACCGGCGAGGATGTTGCGCATCGGGCGGAATTCCGCCTTGTAGACGTCCACCGCCTGGTGCGCCGCGCAGGCCGCTTCTTCCGACAGGCCGACCGTGCCGACTTCCGGCGTGGTGAAGATCGCCGTCGGCAGGATCGAATGATCGGCGAAACTCTCGCGACCGCCGAACACCGTGTCGGCGAAAGCGTGCCCTTCCCGGATCGCCACGGGCGTCAGCTGCGCCCGGTTGGTCACGTCTCCGACAGCGTAGATCGAGGGCACCGACGTCTCAGACAGCGCGTTGACGACGATGGCGCCATCCTGATCGAGCGCCACGCCCAGCGCCTCGAGGCCAAGCCCGGTCGTGTTCGGGTGGCGGCCGGTGGCGGCGAGCACCAGATCGGCGTCGAGATCGGAACCGTCGGTAAGGCTCACGGCAAGGCCAACCGCCGTCTTGTCGATTCTCCGCACTTGCACACCGGTGCGCAGGTCGACACCGCGCGCCCTGAGCGCGTCGGCCAGCTTGTCCCGGACCTCCCGGTCAAAGCCGCGCAGCACCTGTTCGCCACGATAGAGCACCGTGGTTGCAACCCCGAGGCCAATGAGGATGGATGCAAACTCAAGCGCGATATAACCGCCGCCGACGACCACGGCCTTTTGCGGCAGGGATGGAAGATCGAACATGTCGGTCGACGTGACGGCATGCTCTATGCCGGGAATATCCGGCAGCACGGGGCGATTGCCGGTAGCGATCAGGATGCGCTCCGCCGTGATGATCCGCTCCTCGGCGACGAGGCGCACTTCATTGGGGCCGGTGATGACGGCGCGGTCGCGGATCACCTCCACGCCGGAGCGCTGGAGGTTGCCGGCATAGATGTCTTCGAGACGCGTGATTTCCCGCTCCTTGGAGGCTCTCAGCGCCTCCCAGTCGAAGGATCGTTCGCCAACCGACCAGCCGAATCCGGCCGCATCGTTGAACTCCCCGGCGAAACGGGACGCATAGACCAGCAGCTTCTTCGGAACGCAGCCGCGAATGACACAGGTGCCACCGATGCGCGATTCCTCGGCAATGGCGACGCGCGCACCATAGCCCGCCGAAATGCGAGCGGCGCGAACTCCGCCGGAGCCCGCGCCGATGACAAAGAGATCATAGTCGAAGGATGCCATTACCAACCGCCGTGTAGAGGAACGTCCGTCCTCTTATCATCCCGGCGACCGGTCGTGGCAACACAAGTGCGTCAGAAGTTGTAGCCGCGCTTGTTGAGCTCGTCCCGCGAACGGGTGAGGATTTCCGTCGACAGGGCGTCGCGCCAGATACCAGCCGAGCGCATCGAATCCTGGATGATCACCGGCGCAAGCTGGCCGTATTTCTGGCCGACCGGCGAGCTGAAGAAGGCAGTGATCTGCTTCAGCTCGTCCTCGTTGAAGCGACCGGCCCAGACGCGCTCGAGCTCGCGGTCAAGATCGGGGCGACGCTTGGCAAGGTCGAGAGCAACGGAGGTCACCACTTCCTCGATGTCCTTGGCGGCACCGGGGTTGGAGCGCTGGAACAGCGCCTTGGTCTGCTCGGCCAGCACGATCAGTATCTCGTTGAACTGCTCGGAAGCATGGGCGGCGGCAATGGTTTCGCGAGCCGCCGCGAGATGGGACTCGGTGAAGTCCTCAGACAGTGCCGGAGACGCCAGCGCGGCGATCACCATGGCCGCCGCCAGTGGGCGGCGGAGAAGGTTCAGGGTCCGGTGCATAAACAAATCTCCGATATCGACTTCGTCGTTGGCTTCATTTGTCCCGAAGGGCAGGCCCCTTGTCACGATCACCCCTGGCGCCAAGGCGATTCCCGTATGGAATCACCGGCGGTTCCGATCGCGTCAAAGCGCCGTCGCCCAGCCTGTGAAACCGAAATCTGGCGAAATGATGCGCCCGCCGCGATCAAGCCCCATTTCCCCCGAAACGGCCCCCGCTGGTTTGCCGCAAACTGCGCAATGTCGCAAGCCCGTTGCGCTTCAACGCGACCTTTGTTGGCCCTTTCGAGGTTGTCCGATGACGGATAATCCCCGCGCCCACGACCTGGCATGCTAAATCCCTCTCACCACTGCGAAAGAAAGGCAGAACCACCGATGCGTCCGGTTGTCGTTTTCGATCTCGATGGCACGCTTCTCGACACCGGGCCCGACCTTCTCAGGGCCCTCAACCGTGTCCTCGACGAACAGGGCCTGGCGCCTCTCCGGCGGGCGGACGTGGCCTTGCTCTTCGGCCATGGAGCGCGGGCCCTGATCCGTGAGGGCTTTCGCCACGCCGGCCGATCGCTGGAGGCGGCCCGGCTATCCGAGCTGGTCGAACGCTTCATCGCCTTCTACGCGGCGGAGATCGCCGTGGACACGCGCCCCTACCCAGGGCTTGCCGGCGCGCTTGCCCGCCTTTCCGCGCGCGGTTTCGGTCTTGCCGTCTGCACCAACAAGCGGGAGGCGCTCGCCCACGCCGTTCTCAAGGGAACAGGGCTCGCCGGCAACTTTGCCGTGATCATCGGCGGCGACAGCCTTCCCGAGCAAAAGCCGCATCCGCGACCGCTCACCGAAGCTATCCTCCGGGCCGGCGGCGTGCCGGAGAGAGCGGTCATGGTGGGAGACAGCGAGACCGACATCGCCACCGCCCATGCCGCTCGCGTTCCCGCCATCGCCGTCACCTTCGGCTACGGCGGGCGACCGGCGGCCGAGCTTGGCGCCAATGCGACCATCAGTCACTATGACGAGTTGGACCTCGCCCTGGAGACACTTCTCCCGAACTGACACTCCACGTTTTCACCCGTCCCCAAGAAGATCGTCGCCCGCCGCGGTTGCCTCAGGAACAGGCGGATGACGAAACCGGCAAAGCGGGCCAGCACGGTCCGCTCGGAGCAGAGCCTTGATGGGACGGGAATCTCCAGCAGGAGTTCGTTGATACCGCTTGGCGGCACTCCCCTTCTCCTGGCTCTTCGACACATCCTGGGCCGAAGAGGGAGAAAGACTCCGAGCCATTCCGCTGGCCGCCATGGTCTTCTTGCGGTGCTTATCAACGGCGACGCCCGCCAAAAGCTGCACGTGTAGCGCTCCGCCCTCATCCCGCCTTTCGGAACCAAACCGAGTTTTCGTGGCAGTCAATACATGAGTCAGTCCGTATTGTTTTCCGATATACCATCTTACAACACCTACGAGAGGTGGAAAGAAGAAGACACTTTTTGGAAAATAAGGAAATTCTCTTATACATCGAACCAACAAGACATCGCCTGCGTCCATTGCGACGATAGTCGAAGTACTGAACTTCGATCTTGTTGTGCAGCGAATATTTTTTCGTTGTTAACGGTTGCCGACTAGAACGATGGAAGCTGCCAACCGGACAGCGATGTCATAGCTGGGGGTTCCAGTGAACGTTCAATCGATTAAAGTCAAAATCGTCGCACTTTCGGTCGTCTGTCTGGTCACGACCGTGGCGGCTGTCGTTGGCTATGGCGTGTTCGCCAGCAACACGGTCAACGAACAAACCAACAAGAGCGTGTCCCAACTGCTCGAGACCAAGTCGCGCGAAGCCCTCCTTGGTATCGCGACCACGCAGGCGGGCGACATCCGCGCGGAAGTGGACACGGCCTTCGCAGCGGCTCGCAACATGGCACGCGCCTTCGAGATGATGGTCGAGGACAGTCAGTCGGCGACGCCGGCAGAACTGCGTCGAGCCCAGCTCAACGCCACCCTGCTCAACGTTCTCAAGGACAACCCCCGCTTCAACGGCACTTACAGCGCTTGGGTCGTCGACGGCCTCGACGGCAACGACGCCGCCTTCAAAGGCAAGGCGGACATTGGCTCGGATGGAACCGGCCGCGCCCTGCCCTACTGGACGCGCGACAGCGCCGGCAAGATCGCGCTCCAGCCGCTGGTCGAGTATGACAGCCGCGAGAGCCACACCAACGGCCTCATGAAGGGCGGCTGGTTCATCGGCCCGCAGGAAACCGGCAAGGAGAGCATCCTCGCGCCGCTGCCCTACATCGTGCAGGGCAAAGCCGTCCATCTCGCGACGATGTCCGTCCCGATCACCGCGAAGGGCAAGTTCCTGGGCGTTGCCGGCGCCGACTTCGACCTGTCGGCCATCCAGAAGCTCGCCGAATCCGTCAATGGACAGATCTATGGTGGCGAGGGCTCGGTCACGATCGTGACCGACAAGGGGCTTGTTGTCGCCTCCAGCGGCGACCCGACGGCCATTGGCGGCCCGCTGTCGAAGATCAACCAGTCCTGGCAACAGGACATGGAGACGATCTCGGCAGGCAAACAGCTGGTTACCTATGACGAGGCCAACGACCGCCTGCGCGTGTTCGCGCCTGTCCCGCTCGGACGGACCGGAACGAACTGGTCGGTGCTCATCGGAGTTCCACGCTCCGTCGTGATGGCCGACGTCAGCAAGCTCGCAACCGAAACAGCCGAAGCGCAGGGTGACAGCACCAGCAATCAGATCCTCGTGTCGATGGTGGTCGCCTTTGCCGGCATCGTCGTCATGTGGCTGGTGTCGCTGTCGGTCAGCAATCCTATCCAACGCCTGACCACCGCCATGGAAGGCCTCGCGGCCCGCAAAACCGGCATCGTCGTGCCCGGCACCGGACGCAAGGACGAGATCGGCGCGATGGCTCGCACCGTCGGCATCATTCAGGAGAACGCTGTCATCGACGCAAGGGAGGCAAGCGAGCAGGCTGCGGCCAACGACGCGCGCATCGCCGCGGAACGGAAGGTGGCGATGGCCAGGATGGCCGACGAGTTCGAGCGGTCCGTCGGCGCGATCGTCGGTTCGGTCTCCTCGGCCTCGACCCAGCTGCAGTCGGCCGCCCAGACCCTGACCAGCACCGCAGAGGACACCTCGGTCCGCTCCTCCGAAGTCGCTCACGCCTCGGAAGAGGCATCGGCCAACGTCAACACGGTCGCCTCCGCATCCGAGGAAATGGCTGTGTCGGTGCAGGAGATCAGCCGCCAAGTCGCCGAAAGCGCCAGGATGGCGGCTAGCGCCGTGCAGGAAGCCATCGGAACGGCCAGGACGGTGAAGGAACTCTCCGACGCAGCCCAGCGCATCGGCGAGATCATCGACCTGATCGGCAACGTCGCCGGCCAGACCAACCTTCTGGCGCTCAACGCAACAATCGAGGCCGCCCGTGCGGGTGAAGCCGGCAAGGGCTTTGCCGTGGTGGCCTCCGAAGTCAAGAACCTCGCCGACCAGACGGCGAAGGCAACGGCCCAGATAAGCGCGCAGATCTCCGGGATCCAGTCATCCACCGAGACGGCGGTCACGGCGATCGACAGCATCTCCAAGACCATCGAGCAGATGGATCAGATCGCGGCCCTGATCGCCTCGGCGGTCGAGGAACAGGCGGCGACGACACAGGACATCGCCCAGAACGTCCAGAGCGCCTCGACCGGCACGGCTGGCGTGTCCCGCAACATCGCGCTGGTTACGCAGGCGGCATCGGCGACCAGTGCGGCGGCCGAACAGGTCCTGAGTTCCTCGGCGGAGCTGTCCCAGCAGTCCGAAACGCTGAAGGAACAGGTCAGCACTTTCCTGACGACCGTCAGAGCGGCCTGAGCCGACCCAGAACAACCCGACCCGCGGGAGGCCGAATGGCTTTCCGCGGGTCTTTTCGTTTTTGCCAGTCGGTTTTGCTTGCACGCCATCATGGGCTGGAAAGCACGACGACGATACGCGATGATCTCGACAACCAGCCTTGCCGAGACCGGCACACCAGGGGACCGACCGATGACCCTCAGCCAAGACGAAGTCCGCCGCTACTCGCGCCACCTTCTGCTGCGGGATGTCGGCGGTCCGGGCCAGCAGAAGCTGAAGGCGGCAAGGGTTCTTTGCGTCGGAGCGGGCGGCCTCGGCTCCCCCATCATCGAGTATCTTGCCGCTGCCGGCGTCGGAACGCTCGGCCTTGTCGACGACGACGTGGTGTCGCTATCCAATCTGCAGCGACAGGTCGTCCATTCCACCGCCAACGTCGGCAGGCCGAAGGTGGAGAGTGCCGCCGAGCGTGTCGCGGCCCTGAACCCGCACGTGACGACGGAACTCATTCCCTTTCGTCTCGACGGCGACAATGTCGCCGACATCATCGATCGCTTCGACGTCGTCGTCGATGGAACGGACAACTTCCAGACACGCTTTCTGGTCGCGGACACCGCCTACGCGCTCCAGAAGCCACTGGTGACCGCCGCCGTCCAGGAGTTCTACGGTTCGGTGACCACCCTCCAACCCTATCTGTCGGATGACGAAGGCCGCCCCCTGCCGAGTTGGCGCTGCCTGATGCCGAACGAGCCGGACGGCGAGGTGCCGACATGCGCACAGGTCGGAATTCTCGGCGCCGTCGTCGGCGTGTTGGGGACGCTTGCCGCCTGCGAGGTTCTGAAGCTGATCACCGGCGTCGGAACACCGCTGATCGGCCGGTTGCTGATGGTCGACATCCGCGACATGCGCTTCGACAGCATCGGCTACAAGCGCCGCCCCGATACGGTCGCGCCGTTCAGCCCCGCTCAAGCCGAATAATCTCGACGATCTCGCCCGCCGATATTGCGGGGGCATGTTCCGGACGAATGACGAGGGCGTTGGCCGAGGCCATCGTCCTCATCAGGGACGAGTCCTGACGCGCGAAAGGGCTCACGAGCAACTGCCCGCCCCTTGCCGTCGCTCGCCCACGCAGATACTCGCGGCGCAGATCGTTCGCCCCGAGAGCCTCTTCCAGCACGGCAGGCACCGTTTCCGGCAGCACCTCGCCACACCCCAACAAGGCGCGGATCAACGGCACCAGGAACAGCACGCCGCAGACCAGTGTCGACACGGGATTGCCGGGAAGGCCAAGCACCTCGGCCTGTCCGAGCCGCCCATGCATCAGCGGCTTGCCGGGGCGCATGGCCACTTTCCAGAAGCCGATCGCCGCCCCCTCGGCTTCGAGCGCGGCGCGGGTGTAGTCGTGATCTCCAACCGAGGCGCCGCCGATCACCACTACCACGTCGGCACCACCATCGATGGCCAGCCGGATGTGTCGGCGCAGCATGCCGAGATCGTCGGGAGCGATGCCGAGATCGAGCGGGATGCCGCCCGCCTGGGCGATCAGGTGGGCGAGCGCCACCGAAGAGGATGCGACGATCTGGTGGGGCTGCGGAACGCTTCCCGGCGGTACCAGTTCATCGCCTGAGGCGATCAGGGCGATCCTGGGCCGACGGCGCACCGGAACGCTGTCGTGGTTCATGGCGGCGACAAGCCCCAGCGTGCCGAAACCAAGGCGCACTCCGGCGGCAAGACCGACGTCCCCTTCACTGAAGTCCATCCCGCGCGCGCGGACGTAACGGCCGGAAACCGGCTGGATCTTGAAGCGGACGCGGTCCTGGTCGCGCTCGGCGTCTTCCTGCATGACGACGCAGTCGGTCCCCGTCGGCAGCGGGGCGCCGGTGAAGATGCGGACCGCCTCCCCAGCGCACACGTCGCCGTCAAAAGCATGGCCGGCCGCCGCCTCTCCGATCACGCGGAGCCAGACATCGCCGGAAGATGCCGCCGACACGGCGTAACCGTCCATGGAGGAGATGGGAACCGGCGGCTGCGTCCGCCGTGCCTTGAGATCGACAGCCAGCACCCGCCCACCGGCCTCGGCGAGCGGCACCCGCTCGCTCACGGTCGGTCGAACGGCGGACAGGAGTTCGGTCTGGGCGGCATCCACGGAAATCAGCGTCATGATGTCTCCTGGGGTATCATCCGACCGGAGTGACACGAGGATCGAGAAGGCGAAGCTTTACCAGACAGATCGTCTGAGCGCCGGTCCGGCTCAGTCAGATCGAATGAAGCTCTATCGGGCGACGGCGCTCTCGGGCTCCGCCAACCAGAGGCCGGATTTGCCGCCGCTCTTCTCGACGAGATGGATAGCCTCGATGCGCACGCCTTTCTCGACCGCCTTGACCATGTCGTAAATCGTCAGGCAGGCCACGGAAACGGCGGTGAGCGCCTCCATCTCCACGCCCGTCTTGCCGGTGCAGCGAACGGTCGCCGAGATGGTGATGCCGGGCAGCTCTGGATCGGGATCGAGGTCCAGTTCGATTCCGGTGAGCGCCAGCGGGTGGCAGAGCGGGATGAGATCGGACGTCTTCTTGGCGGCCATGATGCCGGCCAGCCGAGCGGTGGCGATCACATCGCCTTTCGGGATCCTGCCGTCGACGATCAGCGCCAGCGTTTCCGCCTTCATGATGACCCGGCCGCTGGCGGTCGCCGACCGCTGGGTGACGTTCTTTTCGCCGACGTCGACCATATGGGCAGCGCCCTTGTCGTCCAGGTGACTGAGTCCATTCGTCATGGCGTGCTTATCTCCGGCAGGATTGTGGCTTGGGCCGTCTCGGCCGTCGGTTCTCTTCTATCGCCTCTTCAGTCCGCTAAGCACGATGGGCGCTCGGCATGCAACAGAGATCGGATACCCTTCCCCGTTGGCCGTTTGCGGTCGACGGACGATTGGCAAACACGGGCGGAGTTCTCGCCGTCGATTACGACGGCACCATAGCCGAGCATGGCCGGGTCAGCGCTGTCACCGAGGCGACACTTCGCGCGTTGCGGGAGGCCAACTTCCGGATGATCCTGGTGTCTGGGCGGCGACTTCAGAACATACTCCCGATTTGCGACGTCCTCGACCTGTTCGACCGGGTGATCTTGGAAAATGGGGCCGTCTCCTACTGCCCCCAAACCGGAATCGACCATTTGATCGCTCCGGCAGTGAACGAGCGTTTCCTCGCCGAGCTCGAACGCGACCTTCCTGGCGCCCCCCTGTTCATCGGTCGGTCGATGGTGGCAACCAGTGCCAGAAATGCGGACAGCGTCGAAATGCTGATCCAGAGCGGCGGCTACGACCTTCACACGGTCGGCTGCGGCGGGCGAGTGCTGGTGTTGCCGAGGGGCGTGAGCAAAGGCAGCGGCCTTTCCCACGCTCTCGCCGATCTCGGCCTGGGCCGAGACCGGGTGGTCGCCGTCGGGGACGAGGAAAACGACATCGATCTCATCGCCGGATGCGCCCTGAGCGCTGCCGTCGGCAACGCCTCCCCGCAACTCAAGGCGGCCGCCGACATCGTGCTGCCGGGCGGCTGCGAGGAGAGCATGCAGCACCTTGCCGATCTGCTGCTCGGCGGAACCCCACCGTTCATCGCAATGAACTGACGCCAGAATCACGACGACAAGCCGCACCGCTCAGCGCAAGACGCGGAGCTCTTCCCTGAGGCTTTCGACGTCTGGAATGACGAAGGTGCGCGGCGCCGGCCTCTGAATGTCGCCCGACCGGATGAGTTCGGCCAGGACCGTCGACACCGACTGCCGCGCCGCGCCAATGGCCATGGCGAGGTCGTCGCCATGAGGGGCGGATTCGATGATGACGCCTGTCGAGGTCTGGCGGCCATCATGCTCGGCCATTTCGCAAAGATAGCGGATCAACCGGTAGCGAACGCTGCGGAAGGCCATTTCTCCGACCATGGTCAGCGACCGGTTGAGCATCTTCTCGACGGCCGGCAGGATGCACATGCCGAACTCGGGATGGTCGCGCGTCAATCGCCGGAACAGCGTGCGCGGGATCACCGCCGCTTCGCCCTCCTTACGAACCTCGACCACCATTTCCGGCTGAAGCGGCACGGCGTCGCCCGGCCCCATCGTGAACAGGGTCAGCTCCTTGCCTTCGTGGGAAGCGAAACAGCGATAGCGCCCTGACGCGACCACCAGGATGGCTTCGCCGGTCTCGTCCATCAGGTTGGCGCCATAAACGAGGTGGCCGACCTTCATCTTGCGCAGCTTGGGACCGCCCTCGTTCTGGAGCGTCTCGAGCACCACATGCGGCAACGCATCCCGGCTGGCCGGATCGGCCAACGCGGGCCGCACCGGCTCGGGCTCGATCTTCTTCGTCGCCTCGGCGCTGCCCTGTCCTTTCAGTGGCATCTGCATCCGCGCGAAGAAGGTCGCTCCCTGCGCGGATTGCACGACGCATTCGTCGGCCGACGCCTGACGCATGACACTGGCGTGTTGGACCGAGAACAACTGCCGGAAATGCATGACGCCGATCGCCGACCAGCTCAGGCCGATCAGCTCCACCGCCGCGCGGTTGGCGCCAACCAGACGGTCGCTGTCGAAAGCCAACAGCCCTTCGTTGGGGCCGCCCAGGAGGCGGGGGTTCGAATGCAGATGCATCTGTTCGAAGCGGCCATACCGGCGTTCGAACAGGCGCCGCTCGATTTCGTTGGCCGCCCGCTTCAGGAGCGGCAACGAATAATCATGTGCGATCGTGACCGAAGTCGAAAGATCGATGATGCCAGCCAGGGCGCCGCAAGGATCGATGACCGGCACCGCCGAGCAGCTGATATCGGTATTGCCGTTGCAGAAGTGCTCGGCACCGATGACGGACAGAGCGAGACGCTCGGAAAGGGCCGTGCCAATGGCGTTGGTCCCCATCGCCTGTTCCGACCAGTCGCCGCCCGCACATAGCCCGAGCCGTTCCGCTTCGTCGGAGAAGGTGTTGTCGCCTAGGCGGACCAGAACAACCCCGTTGGGATCGGTCAGCACCACCACGCCGCCGAGCGGCTGCGTCTCGCGGCAGAGCGTGACGATTTCGCCCCAAGCGGAAACCAGCAACTCCTCATTTCGCTCTCTCAGCTCCTTGAGGGCGGTTTCGGTGAGACGGGTTTCCAGTCGGCGCGGCGTCCCATTGGCAAGGCCGTGCAGGCTGCTGCGCTCCCATGAGCGCAGGATCGGAAGGGGAATGCCCTCGGGCACGATGCCGTCGGACATGAACTTCGAACGAACGGCCAAAAGCCGCCCCTGATCGGGCAGCGGGCCGGGGCGCGCGTTTCGCTCATGCCGTCCCGAGGTGCTTCGGCAGGTACCGCAAGCGGCCGGCCCGTTCACAGGAATTGCACATGTATCGGCTTCGAGCCGCTTAGGCAGGACCATTTCAGCACCCTCCCAGGCGCGTCCACCGCTGAAATACCGAAGACATCGATTGCATTTTCGGCAACCGGATCATCTCGGGCGAGCCACACGGCCTCATGACCGGACTTCAGATAAAAGTGGGTTTTCCTGTCATGAATTCGATCATAAGCCCTGACCGACTAAATCGTTATGATCCATCAGTCTATGTGAGCACATATGGGGTAACGATCTATTTTCACCATTATTATTATACACTTAACCGCTCCCTCCGTCCTCCAGAACCCGGCGTTTGCGGCAAAGTGGAGGCGACGGACCGGATGTCTTTTCGACAGCGATGTCAACTTCGCCGGATCGCAATGTCGGACCGATCTCCGGATGAGCGAGAAGAACCGCGCGAACTTCGTCCACCGTCCGGGAACCAAACGTTACGATCTCGACCGTCAGGCGTGGACGCCCACCGGACCTCAGATTCACCACGAAATCGATGACGCCATCCACCGCGAAGATCGCGTCGTCGACGATCCGCGGGTGCAACGATGTCCCCTCGCCCTGCAGAATCGGCTCGCCAAGGCGCCCTTCGAGCCGAAGCCGGCGGAGTATGGAGCCGCAGCGACAAGGACCTTCGGCAAGACTGCCGCTGTCGCCGGTACGGTAGCGGATGAGCGGCAACCCACGGCGCCGCAAGGTGGTGATGACGACTTCCCCCCTCTGGCCGAGCGGCAAAGCACGCCCCGTGTCAGCATCGACGATCTCGACGTAAAGATCGGTTTCCCGGACATGCAGGCCATCGTGGGCCTCGCAGGCGAGCGCGCCGCCATAGCCCGTTTCGGTCATGCCCCAGTGCTCGAACACCTCCGCCCCCCAGATGACGGCCAAAGCCGCCCTGAAGCTCGGCGATACGCTGTCGGCGCTGACCAGTGCGGTCTCGATCCGAAGCGGCTGCCCGCCATCGGCCGCCATGCATCTGGCTGCCGCGCCCAGCGTCACCGGCATGCCGGCGATCGCGGCCGGCTGCAACTCGCGCAAGGCGCCGACAAACGCTTCCAGCGGCCCGTCCACCGGCAGCGCCACCGGAAAGGCGCCGAGCCGGGCAAGCCCTCGCATCAGGAGATCGCCGACGCTGTCCGGTCGCTCGGAGGGAAAGGCGACGGCCACGCAACTGCCCGGTCGCACGATGGTGGCCATGCCGTGTTCGAAATAGGCGACGGTCGCCTCGATGTCCGCCTCGGTGAAGAACAGGCGCTTCTGCGTCCCCGACGTCCCCGTGGTCGGGATGGTCACAAGGCGCACCGCGTCGCGAAGCGGCAGGGCAATGAGCGACGGCTCGCCACGGCTGAGATCGGCGCCCGTGGTCTGCGGAAACCGGGCGAGATCCTGGAGGTCGGCGATCTGTCCCGGTTCAGGCCAGCCGGCCAGTGACCGGTAGAACGGGCTTTCCGCCCTCGCCCTTGCCAAGGTCTCGTTCAGGCAGCCAAGCTGGTAGGCGTCGAGCTCTTCGCGGGTCGGCAGCCCTCCGACGCCAATCGTCCGCCCCACCCAGGCATCAAGCGTCCCCAACCCGGTCATGTCGACGATCCGCGATAGAGCGATCGTCCGTTGAGGTCGGTCAGATTGTAGGCACAGAACGGGATGACCCTGCCGTCCGTTTTCGCAACGTGGATGTAGCATTGACGCAAACGGTCGAGGTCGAGCGTCCAGGCGTCCTGAAAGGCCATCGCCGAGAGCGACAGGCGGCGCCCCTGCCGCTCCAGAAAGGCGTCGAAGGCTTCGAGCCCCGAGGCCGGCGTTTCATCCAGCGGCGCTTTCTTCCATTGACCGGCAACGTAGCGCTGGGCGCGGGCAACCTCCGGCGACCGCCCGGAAGCCGTGCCGCAACACCCCGCCTCCGACGCAACAGGCTCCGCGCCGGAGCCGCAACAGCCCGGCGCCAGCTCGGGATCCGACTGGAAGCGGCCCGCCTCGTCGACTGTAAAGCGCCCACTGAACGAGCAGAACGGGTTCTCGGCCGATCCGGGGCGAAAGTCTTCGAGGCGGATGGCGCCGTGAGAGTGGTCGATCAGCGCCTGCATCACCTCCGGCAGGGTTATCCGATCCCCGTCTTTCGGAGCGCCCGGGCCACGGCCAAAGTAGGAGACGGGCTGGAAGTGCACCGCCCGCACCGTCGGCATCTCGCCCTTGGCGAAATCGACGATGGCGCCAATCTCGTCGGCGTTGACGCCCGGCACCAGCGTCGGCACCAGAACGACGCCAACGCCGACGACGCGCGCGCTCTCGATGGCCAGCCGCTTCGCTGCGAACAGATTGCGACCGCGCAATTTCCGATAGACGGCATCGCTGACGCCATCGAACTGCAGGAACACGCAATCGAGGCCGGCATCGGCGAGCGCGGCGAGATACTCCGGCTCGCGGCCGATCCTGATGCCGTTGGTGTTGAGCTGGACGAAGTCGAAGCCCTTGGCTCTCACCAGGGCGACGATCTCCGGCAAGTCGTCACGCACCGTAGGCTCACCGCCGGACAGCTGGATGTGCACCTGGCCGCTGCCCGCCCTCAACGCGTCAAGGGTGGTGGCGATTTCGTCGATCGGCATGTCGACCCCATGCCGACCGGCCGAAGCGAAACAGACCGGACAGACGAGATCGCAGCGCGAGGTGACCTCGATCAGCACGCAGCAGCTTTGCTGGCGATGGTCGGCGCAGAGGCCGCAATCCCTTGGACATCCCTCGGCGATATCCGTCGCCACGGTGACCGGAGAGGCCGAGTTGACACGGCTGCGGGACCACATGTCATAGCTGCGTAGCCCCCGCCAGACAGGCGTGACGGCGCGGCCGTGCTCGGGACAGGTCTTGTCGAGATAGACCGTGTCGCCGATGGCGACGCGCTCGGCCGGAATGGTCTTGAGACACTCGGGGCAGACGCTGCGCGTACGGCCGAGGGACAGGCGGACGGGACCGGTCATCGTCCACTCTCCGCCGAAGCCACGGGCTCACCAACGCCCCGGGCGGCATCGAGCGGGCCCGTCACCGCCTCGACCGCAGCAAGCACCGCCGTGACGGCGGCATGGCGACGACGAACGGCGGCCAGCGCGGCCGGATCGGCGGCAAAGGCGGAGAATGCCGGCGCAAACCGCTCCTCGACGCCGACGAGACGCTCGCCCTTGACGAGCTTGTCGGCGAGAAACACCACGTGACGCGGGTCGACCGGCTGCTCCGGACCGATGGCGCATTCCATGTGCACCGCGACGATCTCGGCCACTTCGGCAAATCCGAAAGCGGCGACACGCCGGGCGCCGGCGGCCGCGTGGTCGGGGTCGCCCTTGGCGATATCGTGCAGGAGAGCGCCGGCGCGAACGGCCGTGATGTCGAGGGCGTGTCCGCCGGCGTTCAGCCGGGTGGCGATGTCGACCGCCAGCCGCGTGACGGCGCGAGAATGGCGGCGCGTCGGCTCAGGCGTGCCGTTCGCCTCCAACATCGCCTCGCACTCCGCCTCGTCGGGATGCTGGCGATGGGGCAAAGACGCGGCCAGGCGGCGATAGTCGTCGGGATAATCCATGTCGCGCAAGATGCCGCTGTCGATCACAACGACAGACTGAGCCTCGCCTTGATGGCGTTCGAGAACATCGCGCAAAGTCGTTTCCGGCGACGCGGCCAAAATCTCGGCGAACAGCCGGCGATGAACGAAAGGCGGATGCCCCGGTCGGCCGCGAAACGTCGGACGAAGCACTGGCGCCTCGCCCTCTCCGGCGCTCTCGGCGATCCGTCTCAGCGTGGACGCCCTGACGAGCGGCACGTCGACCGGCAGGATCATCGCCCCGTCCACCGTGTCTGGCAAAGCGGAGAGCCCCGCCTTGATGCTGGACATCATGCCCTCGGAGAACGCCGGATTTGCCACCGCCACCGCGCCGTGAGCCGTCGTAGCCATAGCCACGCGCTCCGCCTCGTTGCCGACGACCACACAGGCCGGCCCGACAGCGGCGGCCTCGATGGTCGACAGCACGTGCCCGAGAACGGAGTCGTTGCCGAAGGGCAGCAACGGCTTTAGAGCCCCCATGCGCGAGGACCAACCAGCAGCCAGCACCACGACGGCAATGTTCGGCGACCGAGACATGACCGGATCACTCACGGGGTCTTCTCCTGTGGAGTCACCGTGATATCTACGCCATGGTCGGCAAGCGTTTCCTTGATCTTGGCCCAGGTGGCGAGGATCAGCGCCGGGCAGCGCTCGTGCTTCAGCCCTTCGTCGAACTGCATGATGTCCGCGCAGTCGATCCCGCCATATTGGCCGGTGGCGGCAGCATTGAACCAGCCGGTGAAGTCGTCGAGCATGGCGGCCAGTTCGGGATGCTCGTGCTCACCGTCGCCGCCGCGCCCGGCATAGTAGCCGATGACGCAACAGCCCGCCGACAATGCGCCGCAGTTGAAGCCCTGCCCCATGCCAAGGGCAAGACCGGACATGGCGCGCACCAGGTCGGGGTCGTCGCGGCCCTGCGCTTCGAGAGCGAGCCGCATCAGGATGTGGCTGCACTTGAAATCGTCGATCAGCAACTCAGCGACGCGGAAGGACTCCTCGCTCATGGATGCACGCTCCCTGTCTGTTCGGCGGCCCGCTCGGCAACGAGCAGCCGATAGCGCGGCCGACGGTCGGTGGAAGAGCAATCGCGCCCGCCCCACAGAGGATCGAGCGAGCCATAGTGAAAGATGAAGCGGGCGACAAAGCCGGCGAGCACCTTCGATCGGTCCTCGTGGTGAAGAATGACAAATCCGGCGGCCTCGACGTCCTCGCGAAGACCGTCTCGTCCATCGTCGCTCGGCCAATCGACATCGGCGAGGAGCAAGCGACCACCGGGCTTCACGATGCGCCACCATTCGCCGAGAGCGGCGCGCCTGTCGGTCATCTGCGAAAGGCTGCATTCGGATAGCACGGCATCCAGGCAGGCATCCGCGAACGGCAGCCGCGCGCCATCGCCGTGGAACAGCGCCGACTGCACGCGCGAGGCGGCAATCGCAAGCGTTCTCTCATCGCGGTCGACGCCAATACCTGAGTAGCCGTGACGTTCGAGCCAGGCGAGGCTCTCACCCGTTCCACAGCCAACGTCGAGCACCTTGGCGCCGAGGCGAAGCCCCGATCGCTCGAACAACTCCCTGACGATCTCGCCGTCGCCGGGCCGCAACCATTCGCCGGTGGCGCCCTCGACACGCCCACAGCCAAACAGGCCCGGAAAGGAAGTGGGGTTTGCTGTCACTTGTCCTCCAGCGCCTGTTCGACCTTCAGCATCCGGCCCGAGGCAAGCTCCTCGGACACGTAGACGAAACCGCAAGACGGGCAGCACGGCAGGTCGACCGGGAAGGTCTGGCCAAGATAGCTCGCCTCGACCTTTCGCATTTCCAGCGGCTTGTCGCAGCGCGCGCAGACGAGATCGGAGGCACTTCCGGATACGTCGGTCATGACTTCACCTCGACCTGCATGCGGTGGCCGTAGGCGCGATGGACGACGAAGCCGCCTTCGATCGGCTCGAACTCGACCCAGGTGGTCACCGTACCGATGCGGCCGGAGGCGGTGTAGCGGCCGCTCGCCTTGTCCTTGAGCATACGCCCGGTACGCTGCGCCTCGGCGATCACCTCGGCGATGTCGTCGACGAGCAGCAACTTGCGCTCGATATCGGCACGCACGGCGTCGGCAATGGTCAGGGTAACCGATGGAACGGGATCGCTCATGCTTTCTCCCCAAAGCTCGCGCAAGAGGCGGCGGCGCAAGCGTAGCCGATTGTCACGCCGGCCGGAGAAGCCGGGGTCGGGACGCGCCGCCGGATCGTCGGCCTCGGGAAAGACAAGGTCAATGAGATGAAGGGCGCGCTTGCCGCGCCGGGCGAAGTTGTCACGGCACATGGCGCAGTAGGCGAGGAAATCGTCGTCACTTTCCTCAATCCGTCGGTCGACGAAGGCATTTCCGACCTCGGGGTTGGCGAAGGAGACAAGGCCGCCATAGCCGCAGCAAGTGGTTTTCTCGGCGCCGGTGAGTTCGCGAACCTCTGCTCCCAATGAGGCGGCGATCGAGCGCACTGCCGCCTGCACGTCGTGGGCATGCCGGCTGGTACAGGGATCGTGGATGGCGAGCGGCCCGGCAAGCTTTCCAGATGGAGCCCCTTCCGGCAGGCCGACGTCGGCGAGCTCCGTCCAGAGCGAGGCAACGGGAATGTCCGGCAGGAAATCGCCGATCTGTTTCAGGCAGGTGGAGCAGGCCGTGACGATGCGCGGTCTGCCCTGCTCTTCCCAGACGGCGCGGAGATGACCGAGCACTTCCTGATGCAGGTCCTGCCGACCCGACCAGTGCGCCGGCGCTCCGCAGCAGTCGAGCATGAAGCCGACGCCGCCCGGCAGCCGGTCGCAGAGATGGCGGTAGACGGCCTCGACCTGGCCCGGCGCCGAAGCCGGCAGCTGGCACCCGGGGAAGAACAGCACGGCGCTTCGGTCGTGGCCGAGCTGATGACGAACGAAGGCGACCTCGTCCGACCGGCTGAAGGCCATGTCGCGCAAGGCGAAGTCATGATGGGAGGCCGGCATGTGGCCGTGTTTCACCATGCTTTGCCGTGCGTCGAGGCAGACGTCGCCCATGGCCAGGTCGTTCGGGCAGAGCGTTTCGCACAGGCCGCAGAGGGCGCAACTGTCGATCATCCGGTTGGACTTGCGGTTGCCCATGACGATCGAGTCATTGTTGTAGATCTCGCGGACCGCCCTCTTCGGGTAGGTCTTGTAGTGGGCGAGATAGGCGCAGGCTCGGACGCACTCGAGACAATGGCAGGGGAAGCATCGCGCGGCTTCTTCCATGGCCTCGGAATGGCAGTAGCCGGCGGCGGGGTCGGAAGGCTGGACGGGCGGCACGTCGGCATGGCGAGCCGTATCGACATAAAGGCAGGTGCCGGAGGCGGTGTCGTCGGCACGGTTCGCCGTCAGCGAGGCGCCCTGCAGGAAGCGATCGATGGACACCGCCGCGCGTCGGCCGTCGCGCACCGACAGGATGGCCGAGTAGGTCTCGCCGTCACCGCCATGCAAACCACTGCCGAACACGGCCGGGTGCGAGCTTGCCAGCGTCTGCGGATCGAGATCGAGCCGCCCGGAAGACGTGAGACGCAGCGCTCCGCCGAACTGGATGGCCGGGCCGGGGCCGATGGCGAGAAGAACGGCGTCGTAGCCTCCAATGAGGTCGTCGAGCGATGACGGGCCGGTGCCGCCAGTCACCCGTTGCCGACAGCGGATATCGATGCCAAGCGCGATGAGCGTGCCAAGGTCGGCGTCGATGGCGGATGGCGGGAGAACCGAAGGGGCGATGTCGTGGCGGAGGCGTTCGAGCGGACGGGCCTCTGCCTCGAACACGGTGACGGCGTGGCCCTTCATGGCAAGATCGGCCGCAGCCGTCAGCCCGGCCAGCCCGGCGCCGACGATGGCGATCCGCTTCGGCTTGCGCGCCCGCTGGGCGGTACGGCGCACTGTCGGGTACGCCTCTTCGACCAGGGCTCGTTCGAGCGCCCCGATCCGAACGGCGCCACCTGCCTCGGAACGTCGGCAGGCGCTTTCACAGGGATGCTCGCAGATGTGAGCGATGATCGCTGGGAAAGGCACCACGCGCGCGTAAAGGGTTATGGCAGCCGTAAAATCGCCGGCTGCCATCTTCTCGGCCATGGCCCGCGCGTCAACATGCAAGGGACAGGCGGCGGAGCAAGCCGGCGGCTGTTCCTCGATGCAAAGCGCTTCCCATGCCTTGACCTGATCGCCATCCATGGTGGTCTCGATAGGTTTCCGTTGATCCGATTGAGGTGCGGGCGGCCCGGGAGAGGACGGGCCGCCCGCTTTTTCGGAGAGCGGGCGGGAAGCTCTCCGGTTATCGGCGCTCAGTGGTGCTGAAGATCCTTCTGAGCCGCGGCGGCTCCCGCCTTCGCTTCAAGTCCCATCTTGATCGCTTCCGGCAGAGCGGGAATGCGGAAGATCCGCACGCCGCAAGCGTTGTAGATGGCATTGAGGATAGCCGGATGAAGCGCGGTCAGCGGCGCTTCGCCGACACCAGCGGCACCAAACGGACCAAGCGGGCGAGCGGTTTCGAGATAAAGGATCTCGATATCGTCCGGCACATCCTTCGGATAGGGGATGCCGCAGTCCTTCAGCGTCGTATGCAGGTCCAGATCTTCGAAATCCTCGGTCAGGGCGAGTCCAAGCCCCTGGGCGAGACCACCGTAAATCTGGCCGTCGACAGTCGCCTTGTTGATGATGGTTCCAACGTCGATTGCCGTCGCCAGCTTGACCACAGACGCCTTGCCAGTCTCGAGGTCGACTTCGACCTCAGGCAGGAACACTTCATACATGTAGATCGGGAACGGCTCGCCCTGGCCGGTGTCCGGCGAACAGTCGGTGCAGGCCGCCGCCACCCACTTGCCGTCGTAGGAGAGCGGAATGCTCTCGTCCACCATCTCCTTGTAGGTGCGGTAGCTGCCGTCCGGCTTCTTCATGGCATTGAGCAGCATTTCCGCCGCGACGCGGATGGCATTGCCGCAGAAGACGTTGGAACGGCTACCGCCCGCAGGCCCACCGTTCGGCCCGAAGGTATCGGCCATGACAAGTCCGATCTGCTCCGGCTTGACGCCGGCCGCACGCAACACTTCATGCGCCATGGTCTGGGCGGAAAGGTCGGCGCCCTGACCGTGGTCTTCCCAACCCGAGTGAACGATGAAACCGGACGGCGTCATCTCGACGCGAGCTTCCGAGCTGTCCGGCCCATCTAGACCGCAACCGTAGATGCCGAGAGAAATACCCACGCCACGCTTCGTGTCGTTGTTGGCCTTGTTGAACTCGGCGCAACGCTTCTTGGCCTCCTCGTACTTCGGACGGATCAAGTCGAACAGCTGCGGCAGCACCAGCACTTCCGGCTTCTGGCCGGTCGGCGTTGTCGAGTTCTCGTTGTAGAGGTTCTTGTAACGGAACTCGAACGGATCCTCGCCCATCTTCTCGGCCAGCATGTCCATGGCGATCTCGGACGCAAGGAAGGCCTGCGGCGAGCCATAGCCACGGAAAGCCGAGCCCCAGGCGTGGTTGGTCGCAACCGTCAGGCCCTTGCCGCGGATGTTTTCGAGGTGATAGCCGGCGCCCGTGAACTGAGCCTGGCGCAGGGTTACCAGATCGCCGAACTCCGAATAGGGGCCATGATCGAGCCACCAGTCGGTTTCCATCGCCGTGAGCTTGCCGTTCTTGTCGCAGGCGAGGCGGATGTTGATGTTCGCCGGGCTGCGCTTACCGGTGTAGGTGATGTTCTGGTACTGGTCATAGACCAGCGACACCGGCTTCTTGGTGACAAGCGCGGCGACGCCGAGCAGCGCTTCCATGGTCGGCGAGAACTTGTAGCCGAAGGTGCCGCCCGTCGGATTCTGGATCAGGCGGAGCTTCTCCGGAGGAATGCCGAGGCCAGGGCAGATCATGGCGTGATGCAGATGCACGCCGATCGACTTCGACAGGATCGTCAGCACGCCATCTTCATCGACGAAGGCCTCGCCGCAGTCCGGCTCCAGATGGAGATGCGGCTGACGCGAGCAATAGGTGGTGATGTCGACAACAGCGGCGGCGCTGGACATCAGCGGCGCGGTATCGCCCCCCTTGACGACGCCCTGCTCGTAATAGGCGTTGGGAACGCCGGGGTGGATTTCCATGGCGTCGGGCGCCAGGGCGGCGAAGCCGGACATGTAGGCGGGCAGCACCTCGAGGTCGACCTTGACCTTCTTGGCGGCGGCGCGGGCATGCTCCTCGGTGTCGGCGGCGACGATGGCGATGGCGTCGCCAAACTGGAAGATCTTCTCCTTGCAGAGGATCGGGCGGTCCCAGCCGTCACCCTTGTTGGTCGGGAAGGTGATCAGGCCGGTGATGGCGTTCTTGCCGCCGACGTCCTTCCAGGTGATGATCCGTTCGACGCCGATCATCTTCTCGGCTTCGGACGTGTCGATGTTCTTGATGAGAGCGTGGCTGACCTCAGCCTGTACCAGAGCCAGGCGCAGCGTGCCGGCCGGCATCTTCAGCGCGACGTCGGCACCGAAGTCCCAGGTGCCGGTGACCTTGGCCACCGCCGACGGGCGGATGTACTCGGTGCCGAGAATCGAGCCATCTTCCTTGGCCTTCGGCATAACGTCGTAAATGGTCTTTTCACCGCGCATGATGGCGGCGGCGTCCATCACGGAGTCGATCAGCGGTTTGTAGCCGGTGCAGCGGCAGAGATTGCGGTTGCGATGGAACCAGGCGCGGACTTCCTCACGCGTCGGGGTGAGCGTCTTGTCCAGCAGCGCCTTGGCCGACATGATGAAGCCGGGCGAGCAGACGCCGCACTGGGCGCTGCCGTGGGCCATCCAGGCGATCTGCAGCGGATGCAGGTTCTCGGGCGTACCGATGCCCTCGATGGTGACGATCTTGGCGCCGGCCGTAAGCTTCTCCATCGGAGTCACGCAGGCGCGGATCGGCTTTCCGTCGATCAGCACGGTACAGGAGCCGCACTGGCCATCAGCGCAGCAGACCTTGCAACCCGTCAGCATCATCTGCTCGCGCAGCACGTCGGCGAGCGACCGCTTGGGGTCGGCGACGACCCAGCGCTCAACGCCGTTCACATTCAGGGAAATGCGTTTCATGTCTTCCTCCTAGGTTGTAGCGTCCGTCACAGCATCCCCAATCAGCTGGCAACGGAGAGAGGCTTTCCTTCCTCGGCCGACCCGCACCAATCCATGGTCCGCGACAACGAACAGGCCGTGTCGGCACCTCGGATGTGGGCGATCATTTCGGCGGTCACGGAGACCGCGATCTCCTCGGGGCCTTCGGCACCGATCTCGAGGCCGACCGGAGCGCGGACGCGGGCAAACGCGTCGGGCGCAAATCCTGCTGCCACGAGATTCTTGTAGACGGTCAGCACCTTGCGCTTGGAACCGATCATGCCGATGTAGCCGGCCGGCGTACCAAGCGCCCAGGCGAGCGCCTCCTGGTCGAGCGCGTGACCGCGCGTGGCGATGAACACCAGCGACGCGGCGTTGGGCGAAAGATGGGCCGAGGTTTCGGCGAGCGGACCGGCATAGGTGCCGGCGGCAGCCGGGAAACGCTCGGGGTTGGCGAACTCGGCGCGGTCGTCGACGACCACCGTCTCGAATCCGAGCGTCCGGCAGATGGCTTCGGTCATCAGGCCGACGTGACCGCCGCCGAAGATGTAGACGGTCCGGTTGGGCATGATCGCCTCGATGTAGAATTGCAGATTGCCGCCGCAGATCATGCCGAGATCGAGCTTCGGGTTCTTGTGGAGGTCGATGGCCAGCATCTGCGACTGGCCCGTTTCGATGACCTGCCGGGCCACCTCGATCGCCTTGCCCTCGGCGGCGCCGCCACCGACCGTACCGGCGATCGTGCCATCCGCCCGCACCAGCATTTTGGCTGCCGTGGCCGAAGGCGTAGAGCCCGATTGGGTCACGATGGACACCAGCGCCGAACGGCGGCCGGCATCGCGCTCCCGGATGAGTTCCTTGTAGATGTCCATGTCGTCCTCCGGCGGCCTGCTCGACGCAACGCTTCCGGACGGTCAGCCATCTCCTTGTACCCCGCCGACCCCCATGTCTCCTCCACGGGGCGGCGCCGAGCGGCGACCTGTCCATGGTGAGAAGAATCCGCCTTCGCGAGGATGAAATCTGTCCGATACAGGACTCGTGACCAGGAAATCGCTGTCGCCTGTACGACTGTCTCGGATGGCTCAAGTGGAGAAAGGGAAAGAATTCGGCGGAAATCCGCCATTTTCTCATCTACTTGCCCCGCCGGCGCACCCCATACGTAGGACCACTCAGGGGCGGCGGCGCTGGATGACGGGCCCAACAGGCTACGCCGGTGGCTGTACTGTCAGCCACCGGTCATCGGCGGGAAAAGGGCAATCTCCTGCGCCGCGCCGAGCGCCTCGTCCTGCTCGATATGCAGTTGGTCGACGGCGACACGAATGGTGGAGGGCGACTCCAGCGCATAGGCATAGTTGTCGCCGCGCTCCGACAGCCAGGCGATCATCTCGCCGGCTGTACGGATGCTTTCGGGCAGGCGGACACGCTCGTCGGACAGGCCTATGCGCTCACGCACCCAGGCGAAATAGACGAGACGGACCTCTCGACCCGGCGTTTCCATCGCCCTCTCCCGGTCAGGCTGCTGCCGGCGCGGCGGCATGGGCGCCGGCGATGTCGTCGGCCAGACGGTCGAGTTCGGCAAAGGCAGCCTCCCTCGGCAGCCCCTTGACCATCACCGGCTCGAAGAACGTGGCGTTCAGTTTCGGCAGCATCGACTGAACGATCTCCGGCAGGTTTCCCTCCCAGCCGAAGGAGCCGATCACGGCCGCGTACTTGGCCTTGAGGCCGAGCACGTTGGCGAGCAGCGCCGCATAGGCGACGCCCGGATGCGGCCCCGACAGCACCGTCGGCGAGGCGAACACCACGGTCGACGCCTCGACAAGGCTCATGGCGAACTCGCCGGTGTCGAGATCGACGACATTGATCGGCTTGACGCCAAGACCACGCTCGACGAGCCGGTCTGTCAGGTAGGCGACCATCAGCGCCGTGCTCTCGTACATCGACACGTAGGGAATGACGACGAAGGGCTTGGGCTCGTCGGCGGTCCAGTTGCGATAGAGGTCGAGAATGAAGCTCGGATGAGCGTAGATCGGCCCGTGGCTCGGCGCGATATAGGCCAGATCGAGCGCGCCAACCTTGTCGACCGCCTCCTTGGAGAAGCTCCGGTAGGGCATCATGATCTCGGCGTAATAACGCTTGGCCGCCGTTTCGACCCGTGCCTCGTCATCGGCAAAGAGATCGGTGGTGGCGAGATGCGCGCCGAGGAAGTCGCAGGTGAACGCCGTGCGCGCCTCCGGCACATAGGTGCACATGGTGTCCGGCCAATGGACCCAGGGCGTCATCAAGAACTGCAGCGTCTTGTCGCCGAGTGACAGAGTGTGGCCATCACCGACGGTGATGAAGGCGTCACGCGCCACCGGCAGCGTATCCATGATGAAGCGCTTGCACTTGGCGTTGGTCACCACCTTGGCTTCGGGGAACAGTTCGAGCACCGCCGGGATGGAGCCCGAGTGGTCCTGCTCGGCATGATTGGCGACGATGTAGTCGATGCGCTTGACGCCGGACTTCTTGAGGGCGGCGATGAACTCGGCCGTCTTGGGCGGATAGATGGTGTCGATGAGCGCCGTCTTCTCGCTGCCCTCGACCAGATAGGCGTTATAGGTCGTGCCTTCGGGAAGCGGAACCAGTTCGTCGAAGAGTTCGCGATCCCAATCGATCGCCCTGTAGGAATAAATGCCGTCCGTTACCTTTTGCGGGATCATCTCCGGCTACCTTTCACTTGAAGACATGAGAAACGGAAGAAGGGGTCAGCAGCACCCCGAGGCCGGGGCCGCGTCGATCTCCGCGCCGCCGCCCGGCGTAGAACAGTCGAACCGACCGAAATGCACGGCCCGGCTCCCATCGACCCGGAAATGCCGGCCAAAGCGGCTGTCGCCGATCATGGCGGCCGTGTTGCCGCAAACCAGCATCGGCTTTCCGGCTATGAAGCGATGATGATCGTCGAGAACGAAGGCGTTCGGCGAGTCGGGCAGACTGCCTAGATAGGTCGCCACCTGACCGTAATCCTCGCAGCAGTCCTCAAGGCCGTCGAGCTTGAAGGCACGCACCGTCATCGACCAGAAGGTCGTGGCGCCGACCAGGAGCTCGGCATAGGGATGGCCGATGGCGATGGGGCGCCTGGAGAGCAGACGGAAGTCCGGCCAGCCGCTAGCCGCCATCAGGCGGCGGAAATCCTCGACATAAAGCGCCCCGCCCAAGCACTCTCCCACCAGCAATGGGTCGGCGGCGACCTCCGCCGGCAGGCGACGACTGGCAAAGACATCGGAGAACAGCAGTTCGCCGCCGGGCTTCAGAACCCTATGGATCTCGGCGAACACCCTCGCCTTGTCGGCGGAGAGGTTGAGGGCACAGTTGGAGATCACCACGTCGATCGAGCCGTCGGCGATGCCGAGAGACGCAAGATCCTCGAACTGTCCCTCAATGAAGCTGACGTTGGAGGCACAGTGACCGAAAACACGCGCCTGCTCGGCCTGATGGTCGCGACCGACCGCCAGTTGCTCCGGCGTCATGTCGACGCCGATGGAACGGCCGCCCTCCCCGACGAGCGCCGACACCATGAACACGTCGCGCCCCGTGCCGCAGCCAAGATCGAGCACCGTCATGCCCTCGACGTCGTCCGGCATGGGCGAGCCGCAGCCATAAAAGCGATTGACGACCTCCGGATGGATCGTTTCCAGGATCGAGCGCAGTTGCGGAGAAAGCGGCGCCGATGAGCAACAGGCGCCAGTCTTGAGATCTCCCGTCCCACCGAGACGGGTTCCGTAATAGTCGCGAACCACTTCCGTCACCCGGTCCATCACGATCCCACTCCCTAGAGTACCGGCGTCCAGCGAACGCCAAATCCTGGACGAGATCATCGCGCCGGACCGAGGCCGGGTCTGTCACGTAGGAGACAAAAGGCCAAAATGGCGGCCAGCGGCGGGGGGGCGGCGGCGGCTGTTCCTCATCGCCTTGCGGAATGGTACTCGCGCCCGAATGGCTCCCTATCCCATTTCAAAATGGCTCTGTGGGGGACTGACCGAATGCCCGTAAACCCTCGGCGACCGATCAACCGAGGTTCGAGACATGACCACGCCGACACCGCCCCGCCCGCCCAGCGACCGCACCCGCGTCCGCCGTTATCACTGGTTGGCCAAATACGACCGCGACACCATCAACGACATCATCGATGCCGGCATCGTGTCGCAGATCGGCTACATCTTCGACGGTGCGCCCTTCGTTACCCCCTCCTGCCACTGGCGGATCGACGACTGCGTCTACTGGCACGGCTCAGCCGCCAGCCGAATGCTGAAGACGCTGGAACAGGGAGTGCCGGTGTGCTTCACCGTCACCCATCTCGACGGCGTCGCCTTCTCGCGCGCCGCCTTCAACCACAACATCCTCTATCGATCGGTGATGGCCTTCGGCACGGCCGAACTGCTCGACGATGCCGACAAGAAGACGGCGCTCGCCGTCTTCACCGATCGCCTGGCGCCGGGGCTCTGGGCCTACGCCCGGCCGCCGACGGAGCGCGAGTGGCGGGCCGTCAAGGTGTTCCGCCTCAAGCTCGACGAGGTCTCGGCCAAAGTCGCCGCCGGCCTGCCGGAGGAAGACGAAGCCGATTGCGCCAGCGACCTCTGGGCCGGGCATGTGCCGCTGAAGCTGACGCAGGGGGCGCCGGTGCCCGACGCCAAGCTGAAACCGGGCATCGAGGCGCCGAACTTCGTGACAGACTTCCGCTACGCCGGCCTGCGCTGACCCGTAAAGGCAGCGTGTGCCTTGGGTGGCCTCTTCTCCTGCCGTTTGCTAGTCGTTGCGCGCCTCTGGCCTCCTGAAGTTGTTGGAGGCGCCCATCGAGGAGCCATTTTGGAGAGGGGCCATGCCCAAGACGGCCATCACCGGCTCGCTCGTGAGCATCTGCGTCGACAAGACTGGCAAAACGCCGATCTATCGGCAAGTCACGGCCGGCCTGAAAAGTGCGATCGAAACCGGCAAGCTGGCCGCCGGCTCCAAGCTGCCGTCGACGCGGGTGTTTGCCGACGAGCTCGGCATCTCACGCAACACGGTGCTGAAGGTATTCGAGGCGCTGACCGATGCCGGGCTCTTGGTCGGTAAGGTGGGGGCCGGCACCTTCGTCCGCGAACGGCTCGTCCCCGCCACCGAGGGGGCGCCCGTCGTTGCCGATGGCACATCCGCCCCCCACGCCTCATCGATCCGCTCTCTTTCGCGACGCGGCAAAGCGCTGGTCGCCTCCGCCACCGGCGAATTCAGCGAACGGCCGACCGCCTTCATGCCGGATCTGCCCGATCTCCGCGAGTTTCCCATCCGGACCTGGCTGCGGCTCCTCAACGAGACCTCCGGCCGCCTTACCGGCCAGATCCTCGGCGAAACCTCGAACGCCGGCTACGAGCCGCTGCGCCGCGCCATCGCCCAGCACCTGTCGGCGGCGCGCGGCATCCTCTGCGACTATCGTCAGGTCGTGATCACCACCGGCAGCCAACAGGGGCTCGATCTCATCTGCCGGATGCTGCTCGATGCCGGCGATGCCGTGTGGATCGAAGAGCCCGGCTATCTCGGGACGCGCTCGATCATTCGCGCCAATGGCGGCATCGGCTACCCGGTGCCGGTCGATAACGAAGGCTTCCGCATCGACGAGGCCGTCGAGCGGCTGCCCGCACCGCGCCTCGTCTGCGCCTCGCCATCGCGCCAGTATCCGCTCGGCGTCCAGCTTGCAGCCTCCCGGCGGAAGGCGCTGCTGGACATCGTCCAGCGCAGCAGAGCCTTCATCGTCGAGGATGATTACGACAGCGAGTTCCTCTATCAGGGGAATGCCGTGCCGGCGATCTTTGGCTGCGATCTCGCGGAGCGGACCATCTACATGGGCACTTTCTCGAAGGTGCTGCTGCCGTCTTTCCGGCTCGGCTATCTCGTGGTGCCCACCGACTTTCAGGACGCCTTTGCCCGTGCCCGCGCCGTGGTCGACCGGCATGCCTCGCTTATCGAGCAGATGGTCCTCTCCGAGTTCATGAGCCGGGGCCTGTTCGCCTCGCATGTCCGCCGCATGCGCTCCCTCTATCAGGCAAGGCGAACGCAGCTTCTGTCGGGAATCGAGGCGCTGTTCGGCGACGGCTGCCGTGCCGCGTCGCCGAACAGCGGCACCCATCTTCTGCTTCCGCTCAAATCCGGCTGCGACGACGTATCCCTGGCCAGACGCGCCGCCGAACGGGGACTGGTGCTCAGGCCGCTATCACCCTATTTCACCACCGACCATGTTCGCCCCGGGCTGCTTCTCGGCTTCTCGTCGTTCAACAAGGTCGAGATCGAGGCCGGTCTCGACTTGTTGTCGTCGCTAAGCGCCGAGGTCGGCGTCGAGGCTGCCGACCACTGAGGCAGGCGCCGCCTCCGGTCGGCGGTGTCGCCCCTCGCTTCATCAGCGGGCGCAGCCGAACCTCAGGCGGCCGTATCCTCGACCAGCCGCGCCAAAACCGCTTCCACGTCGTCCAGGAAGGCGGCCCATGTGCCATTCTCATCGATGCCGACGATGCGCATCAGAAACAGGCCCTCGACGGCGAGAAAGGCCACGCGGGCGGCCTGTCCGTCAGCGGTGCCCGTCTCAAGACGTCTGAAGATGCCGCGATACCACTCGCGGACGCCATAAAAATTGCCCGGATCCTGAAGGTAGCTCGTCATCAGCCCGGCCATCTTGGCGTCCGAGACTTCGTGTGAAGCACGCATCGCCCGAATGTAGCGGCGAACAAGCTCTGCCGGAGGAAGCTCATGGTCGGCATCGAACACCGCATCGAACTTGTCGGTCCATCGATCGACCAGCGCTCTGACGAGGTCCTCCTTGGCGGCGAAGGCATATTGCACGCCGCCTTTCGATATGCCCGCAGCGCGCGCCAACGCATCGACCGTCAGTGCCTTGGCGCCCTCGTCGCGGACGATCTCCTCCGCCAGATCCAGCAATCGGTCCCGGCTGATGGTTGGTTTTCTGCCCAAAGCCTCGCCCACCCGTTCGATCTCGCATTGAAATCCATACATATGTATTTATATCCGGCCGGCAAGATTTATTTGGGTGAACCATGTCCTCGACGAGTGCCGATCCGCGACGCTGGCTGATGTTGATCGCCGTGATGCTGGCCTTCCTGCCAGTGGTGTTCGACATGACCATCCTGCATATCGCCGTGCCGGCGTTGACGCAGGCGCTCGGCGCCTCCAACACGCAGGTGCTCTGGATCATCGACATCTACCCCTTGCTGATGGCCGGCTTGCTGGTTCCCATGGGAACGCTGGCCGACCGGGTGGGCAACGGGCGCATGCTGCTGATCGGCCTGATGATCTTCGGCGCAGCCTCGGGCTTGGCCGCCTTCGCGTCGAGCGCCGGCATGCTGATCGCGGCCCGCATGCTGCTGGCTGTTGGCGGCTCGATGATCATGCCCTGCGTTCTCGGCATCATCCGGCGAACCTTCGAGGACGACCGCGAGCGTGCGCTGGCTCTCGGCCTGTGGGGCACGGTGGGCTCGGCCGGCGCGGCGGTCGGGCCGCTGGTCGGCGGGGCGCTGCTGGAGCATTTCTGGTGGGGGTCGGTCTTTCTGATCAATGTCCCCATCATGCTGGTCGTGGTTTCGGCCTGCTACACGCTCCTGCCCCGAACCGAAACGACCACCGCTGGCAAATGGGCCTTCGGCCATGCCGTTCTGTTGCTGTGCGGCATGATCTCGCTGGTCTATGGCATCAAGGCCGGCTTTGCCGGCAAGCAGGCGCCCGCGATCACCCTCGCCACCCTCGCCTTTGGCGTGGCGATGCTGACGCTGTTCGCGCGCCGGCAGTTGCGCTCGGCCGATCCGCTTCTCGACCTGTCGCTGTTCTCCCGTCCAGCCATCCTGGCCGGCATCATCATGGCCGTCGTCGCCACCGGAGCGCTTGCCGGCGTCGAGCTGACGCTGGCCCAGGAACTCCAGTATGTTCTGGACAAGACGCCCCTCCAGGCCGGGATGTTCATGATTCCCATCATGGTGGCGTCGGCCATCGGCGGCCCGATCGCCGGCTACCTGTCCAACGTGCTTGGCCTGCGCTTGCTGGCCAGCCTGTCCCTGTGCATCTCGGCCCTCGCGCTCGGGCTCCTGGCCTGGAGCGATTTCGGCGAGCCGGGCGTGAGCGTGCCGGTCCTGCTGGCAGTGCTGGGACTGATGCTGAGCGTCGGCCTCACCGCCTCGTCGGTCGCCATCGTGAGTTCGGTCGACGCCAGCCAAGGCGGCGCGGCGGGGGCGCTCGAGGCGACAGGCTACGAGTTGGGCACCGGCCTCGGCATCACCTTCTTCGGCGTGTTCATGTCGGTCGTCTTCGGCCACATGATCGCGCTACCGCCGGACCTGTCGCCGAACCTCGGCGAGCAGGCGATGCGTTCGATCGGCGACACCTATCTGGCCGCTCATCAGCTTGCCGATGTCGAAGCCGCCGCCCTGATCGAAGCGGGCAAGGCCGCCTTCGCCAGGACGCACGCGGTGCTTCTGTCCACCGCCGCCAGCCTGATCGGCATCCTCTCCGTCGCGGTCTTTTTCATGCTGGCGAGCTATGATGGCCAGCGCGTCGCCGATGAAGACAACGTCCATCCCTGAGGGGCAGCGTTAGGCTTCCCTGAGCAGGGCGGCGTAAAGGCCACCGCAGGCCTTCAGCTCGTCATGGGTGCCCTCCTCGACCAGCCGCCCCGCCTGCATGACGACGATGCGATCGGCAAGGCGGATGGTGGACAGACGATGGGCGATGGTGATCGTGGTGCGCCCCTTGGCCGTGTTCTCCAGCGCCAACGACATGGCCCGTTCGGTGCGCGTGTCGAGCGAGTTGGTCGCCTCCTCCAGCAGCAACACCGGGAGATCGCGCAGGATGGTCCAGGCAAGGGCACGGCGCTGCTTCTCGCCAACCGAGAAGCGATAGCCTCCCTCGCCGACGAGCGTGTCGTAACCTTCGGGGAGAGATGCGATGTGGTCATGAACCTGGGCAATTTCTCCCGCAGCGATCAGCTCTTCATCCGTTGCATCTGGGACAGCGTATCGAAGCCGAGATTGCGCAGGTCCACGCCATCGAAGCGGATGGCGCCGCTGTCGACGTCATAGAGACGCGCCAGCAGGTAGCCCAATGTCGTCTTGCCCGAGCCCGTCGGCCCGACGATGGCAACATGGCTGCCGGCGGGAATGACCAGGTTGATGTCGTTGATCGCGGGCTGCCCATCCCCGTCATAGGCAAAGCGGACGGCTTCAAGCGGAGGGCCTTCAGCACCGCTCGTGACAAGCCCAGCCTCCTGCTCGCGCCAATGGCGGGCAGACGCGACCAGCAGGATGGCGTTCTTGGCCGACAGGCCGATGATCGTGATGAGCCCGACATTGAAGAATGACATCGTTCTCCAGCCCCTTGCCAGAACGGCGAGAACCGCGCCGAACACTCCGAGGGGAGCGATCAGCAAGACGGCCAGCGGAATCGACCAGCTTTCGTAGAGGGCCGCCAGCACGAGAAAGACAATCAACACCGACGCCGCGAGAAGCATCGGCGCCTGCGAGGCCTACTGCTTTTCCTGGAAGGACTGTCCGGTCCATTCGAGCGCGAATCCATGAGGCAGGTGAAGCGGACTCACGACCACCTGAACGGGCGCGTCCTCAGCCGCCACCTGCTCATCCGGGCCGGCGCCAGCCGACCAGCCGGCAAATATCGCTCCGGACGCGACGACGGAAACGACAGAAAGAAGCAGAAGCAAACGGAGGCGCGGCATATCGGTGTCCAGACACTAAGTTCAGCGCGCTGGTTCACACTTGCCTGTCGATATACCGACGAGGTTTTGTGGAGGTTTCATGGAAGAATGCGTCGGGGAGCCATCATCAAGCACGGCAGCCTGCCAGTCGATGCCCGAGCGTCTCTCGGGCTGTAGGGCGCGGCGCGCCAAAACAAAAGGCCCCGCTGTTGCCAGCAGGGCCTTTTGTTGAATGGTGGGCGCGACAGGGATCGAACCTGTGACCCCTTCGGTGTGAACGAAGTGCTCTCCCGCTGAGCTACGCGCCCTGACCGTCATGCGGTGGCGCGATATAAGGGCCCTCGGCGGGGCAAGTCAAGGCGTCAGGAGCACGAAAATTTGCTGGCTGGGGATGGCGGCGACAGGCTTGGGACTCCGGCCCGTCGCTGGCGAAAACGTCCTCCGTGAGGTTGGGGACGCCAATGGTTCGCTTTAAAAATTCCGCGGCGCCCGGGGGGATCTCCGGGCGCCGCGCGCAGGGCGCTGCGTAGGGGAAGCGCTCTCGACCGGGTCAGGCAGCGGTGTCGAGCAAAGTACGCAGCGAAGGATGAATGTCCGGGCTTTCCTCGGACAAGAACTTTAGGAGCGCCCTCTCGTTGGCATGGATGACGCCATCGCGACCGATGCGATCGGCCAGCCACTTCACCTCCTCGGAGGTGACCGTCTCAGCCTCGCGGATGCGTGCCTCGTCGGCCTCGATCGGCTTCGAGGATGCGTCGTCTTGCTGGTTCCAGGCTGACCAGACCCCGCGCAGCCCGTTGGACAGCATGCTTGAAAGCATGTCGCCGAACAGCGCGGTGATGCCGCCGGATGGCGCGTCGAGCCAGGCGTCCCGGCTCAATGTCTCCTCGCGCGACATCAGCGTATAGCCGCGCGCCGCCATCAGGAAGGAGGCGATCGCCTTGACGAACAGGTCGGACCACGAGGGATCGTTGTCGGCCTCGCGGCTGTGGTCGTTGAGGTCAAACAGAACCTCCGCTTCCTCGCGGCTGATGCCCACCGAGCGCTCATTGCCGAAGGCGTAGAGGATAGAGCGCATCCGCTCGACGTCGGTGGCGGAGATGACCCCACCCTCGCCGTCCTCGGCGCCATTCAGGACGGACCGCGATACCTCGGCAAGCGCGAAAGCAGACAGCTCGACCGGCACCGAATCGGCGCGGCGCATGATGTTGACCAGAAGGTCGACCTCGAGATCGGTGGTGATGCCGTCGGCCGACAGCACGCCGATCAGCCAGCGGGCCATATCCTCGCTGACGTGGCCGCTCGGGGCCGTCTGCAAGGCGACATAGTCGGTCAGGGCTTCGATGTAGAGCTGACGGCCGGCCGCTGTCGGGAAGCCTTCCTCGGCGGCGAGGCGGCAGAGATGGCGGATTTCCTCGGCGTCGACGCTGCCATCGGCATAGACGGCGGCACGCAGACGGGCGACCGCGTCGAGCGGCGCGGCGCTGGGCGCTATCGTCTTTCCGCTGTCGGTCATCATCCCCACTCCCCGTGGCTTGCTCTCAAAGACCAAGCTACACCACATTTCCGACTTCGAGCTTAATGGAACGGGTTAAAAAACCATTGAAGACAAATGGTTAACGGAGAGATTCGGCGGCGTTCAGCCAAAGATGACGTCTCACTCGGTCGTACCGCCCCGAAATCGGTCGGATTACCGGCAATCGGTTCGCAACTCCGGCCACCTGAGGGCCGCACGCGTTAACCTCAACCCTCGTCTCGACGCTCGCGGCGCAGGCGGGCCCAATAGTCGAGGCGCTTCCTGAGCTCGCGCTCGAAGCCGCGTTCGACCGGATGGTAGAAGGAGCGGCGCCCCATCTTCTCGGGGAAATAGTCCTGGCCGGAAAAAGCGTCCGGCTCGTCGTGATCGTAGCGATAGCCGCTCCCATACCCCTCGCCCTTCATCAGCTTGGTGGGGGCGTTGAGGATATGGCGCGGCGGCACGACGCTGCCGAACTCCTTGGCAGCCGCCATCGCCGTCTTGAAGGCAGTATAGACAGCGTTGGATTTCGGCGCCGTCGCCACGTAGACGACGGCTTGCGCGATGGCGAGTTCGCCCTCGGGCGAGCCCAGCATCTCATAGGCGCCCTGGGCGGCGATGCAAACGGACAGCGCCTGCGGATCGGCAAGGCCGACGTCCTCGGCCGCCATGCGGATCACGCGGCGGATGACGTAGAGCGGGTCTTCGCCCGCATCGATCATGCGGCAGAAATAGTAAAGGGCTGCATCGGGGTCGGAGCCGCGCACCGACTTGTGCAGCGCCGAGATCAGGTTGTAATGGCCGTCCTGGGCCTTGTCGTAGACCGGCGCCCGCCGCTGGACGATCTCCTGAAGCGTCTTGGCGTCGAACACCTCCCCCTCGCCGGCAGCGCGCCAGACGTCCTCGGCCAGCGTCAGCGCGGCGCGGCCATCGCCGTCGGCCATGCGGATCAGCGCCACCCTCGCCTCGTCATCGAGTGGCAAGGGCTTGCCGGTCACCTCCTCGGCGCGGTCGAGCAACTGGCCGAGCGAGGTTTCGTCATGCGACTTGAACACCAGCACGTGGGCGCGCGACAGCAAGGCCGCGTTGAGCTCGAAGGACGGGTTTTCGGTGGTTGCGCCGATCAGTGTCACCGTTCCGTCTTCCATGACGGGCAGGAAGCTGTCCTGCTGGGCACGGTTGAAGCGATGGATCTCATCGATGAACAACAGCGTGCTTCGCCCGAGCGCCCGGCGCTGACGGGCGGCGTCGAACAGCTTCTTGAGGTCGGCGACGCCGGTGAAGATGGCCGAGGCCTGCTCGAAGGCGAGGTCGGTCTCATGGGCCAGCAGGCGGGCGACGGTGGTCTTGCCCGACCCCGGCGGTCCCCAGAGAATCAGCGAGCCGAGGGAACCCGACGCCAGCATGCGGGTGATGGTGCCGCTCGGCCCGACCAGATGGTCCTGGCCGACCACCTCCGCAAGGCTGGCCGGACGCAGCCGATCGGCCAGCGGCCGGCCGGCCCTGTTGTCCGCCGTACTGACGCCGAACAGATCACTCATCTGAAGGCCATGCGCAGGATCTGCCCGTTGCGGTCGATGGCGACCCGCCAGAACAGTGGGTCGGACGCCGCCGTCGCGGCCAGCACCTTGGTCTTGGTGATGTCGTTACCATTGACCGAAAGCACGATGTCGCCCTTCTGCAGGCCGATACGGTCGGCCGGCGAGCCGGGCGCCACGGCGGTGATCACCACGCCGGTCTGGCCGCGATAGGACAATCCGATCTCGGCGGCGACGGCGGGAGACACGTTGGCGACCGTCGCCCCCTGGAAGGGAGAGCGCGCCTTGATGGTCATGGACTCGCGCGGCGTCGTCTCCGGCGCCGTCATCAACTTCACCGGCACCTCGATCAGCTTGCCCGCCCGGTTGACGGTGAGCTTGGCGACGTTGCCGACGCCCTTCGTGGCGAGGCGATAGTTGAAGACGCGCGGGTCGCTCACCTCGACGCCATCGACGGCGACGACGAGATCGCCGGCATCGAGGCCCGCCGCTTCTGCCGGGCTCTTGCGCAGGATCGAGGTGATCAGCACGCCCGAAGGACGGTCGAGCCCCAGGCTTTCGGCGATGTCCGCCGTCACGGCCTGAAGCTCGGCGCCGATCCAGGGCAGCTCAACGGCCGAGCCGCCCCGCCGCGCCGAATCGACAAACACCTTCACCATGTTGGAGGGAATGGCGAAGCCGATGCCATTGGAGCCGCCGCCCCGGCTGAAGATCGCCGTGTTGATGCCGACCAGCTTGCCGTCCATATCGACCAGCGCGCCGCCGGAGTTACCCGGGTTGATGGCGGCGTCGGTCTGGATGAAGAACTGATAGTCGGAAATGCCGACCTGGCTGCGGGCCAGCGCCGAGACGATACCCTGGGTCACCGTCTGGCCGACGCCGAAGGGATTACCGATGGCCAGCACGAGGTCGCCGACCTGCAACTGGTCGGAATCGGCGAGCGGCAGCGTCGGCAACGGTTCCTTGGGATCGCGGACCTTCAGCACCGCGAGGTCGAGCTGCTCGTCCTTGAGCACCACGTCGCATTCGAGCTCGCGTCGGTCGGACAGCGCCACCTTCACCTCGTCGCCGTCCTCGATGACGTGGTTGTTGGTGACGATGAGGCCGGAGGGATCGACGATGACACCGGAGCCCAGCGACTGCTGGTGCCGCTCGCGCTGGCGGCCGATGCCCGGCACGTTCCCCCCGAAGAACTGACGGAAAAACGGGTCGTCCATCAGCGGCGACGACGCAACCTTGATGGTCTTGGTGGAGTAGACGTTGACCACGGCGGGGCCTGCCACCTTGGCCACCGGCGCGAAGGACAGCTTGACCTGCGCTTCCGACGCCGGCACCGCCCGCTCGGCGGCCATGGCGCCGCCGAGTGAGACACAGGCTGCGAGGCCAAGAGCGAGAGTGAGGCGGGCCAATCCGTAGGGTCGCATCGCGTGTCTCCGAAAGCGTGGGTTCGACAAGCCCTCTTGTACGCCGCCGAATATGGCAACGGAAGGACGCCCAAACAACAAGGGGCGACCCAGTGGGCCGCCCCTAGCTCAACTTTCAGCGAAGCGCTTCGATCAGGCGGCAGCCGTCTCGGCCTCGACCGGCTCGGCAGCCAGGCGGGCCTTGTCGGCGGCGCCCTTGGCAGCGACGTCGCGGTCGACGAACTCGATCACCGCCACCGGGGCCGAGTCGCCCTGGCGGAAGCCGGCCTTCAGGACGCGGGTGTATCCACCGGCACGGTCCTTGTAGCGGGGGCCGAGAACGTCGAACAGCTTCTTGGCGGCGATCTCGTTGTTCTGCAGCTCGGAAGCGAGCTGACGACGAGCGGCGAGACCACCCTTCTTGGCGATGGTCACCAGCTTCTCGACGATCGGACGCAGGTCCTTCGCCTTCGGCAGGGTGGTGACGATCTGCTCGTGCTCGACCAGCGAGATGGCGAGGTTGGCGAGCATCGCCTTACGATGGCTTTGAGTGCGGTTGAACCGACGGCCCGCATTACCGTGACGCATGGCCTACTCCTATTTGTCTTTCGCGCGGCTCACGCCGGGCATGTTGTTTTGAACGAGCCGGAGAGCCACGCCCTCCGGCGAGCGTGATGCTCAGTAGTTGTGGTCTTCGTAGCGCTTGGCCAGGTCTTCGATATTCTCGGGCGGCCAGTTCGGGACTTCCATGCCGAGATGCAACCCCATCTGCGCCAGCACTTCCTTGATCTCGTTGAGCGACTTGCGGCCGAAATTCGGCGTGCGGAGCATCTCCGCCTCGCTCTTCTGGATCAGATCGCCGATGTAGACGATGTTGTCGTTCTTCAGGCAGTTTGCCGAACGGACCGACAGCTCGAGCTCGTCGACCTTCTTGAGCAGCGCCGGATTGAAGGCGAGCTCCGGAACGGTCTCGACCTTGGTGTCCTTCTGCGGCTCTTCGAAGTTGACGAAGATGGCCAGCTGGTCCTGGAGAATGCGGGCGGCGTAGGCGACAGCGTCCTCGGGCTTCACCGAGCCGTCGGTCTCGACGGTCAGGGTCAGCTTGTCGAGGTCGAGATCCTGGCCCTCGCGGGTGTTCTCGACCTTGTAGGACACCTTGCGCACCGGCGAGTAGAGGCTGTCGACCGGGATGAGACCGATCGGAGCGTCCTCGGGACGGTTGCGGTCGGCCGGGACGTAGCCCTTGCCGGTGTCGACCGTGAACTCCATGCGGATCTCGGCGCCCTCGTCGAGGGTGCAGAGAGCCAGCTCGGGGTTCAGGATCTCGATGTCGCCGACAGTCTGGATGTCACCGGCGGTGACGACGCCCGGACCCTGCTTGCGCACGACCATCCGCTTCGGGCCCTGGCCCTGCATGCGGACGGCGATTTCCTTGATGTTGAGGATGATGTCGGTGACGTCTTCACGCACACCGGCGATCGAGGAGAACTCGTGCAGCACGCCGTCGATCTGAACCGCCGTCACCGCCGCACCCTGCAGCGAGGACAAGAGGACACGACGGAGCGCGTTGCCGAGCGTCAGGCCGAAGCCACGCTCGAGCGGCGAGGCGACGACAGTCGCGAAGCGCTTCGGATCGCGGCTCGGGATGACCTCGAGCTTGTTCGGCTTCTTGAGCTCTTGCCAGTTCTTCTGGATGCTCACGTTGATACCCTTTCATATGAAGCGGTTCGCCGCGGGCCGCATCCCCCGCGGGGACCACCGCCTTGACGGGCCATGCCCGGCGCCTGCGCGGCCACCGGACGTTCGCGGATGAGCGTCAGACGCGGCGACGCTTACGCGGACGGCAACCGTTGTGCGGGATCGGGGTAACGTCGCGGATCGAGCTCACCAGGAAGCCGGCGGCCTGCAGAGCGCGCAGCGCCGACTCACGGCCGGAGCCCGGACCGCAGACTTCGACTTCCAGGGTCTTGACGCCATGCTCGGACGCCTTGCGGGCGGCATCTTCGGCGGCCATCTGGGCGGCGTAGGGGGTCGACTTGCGCGAACCCTTGAAGCCCATCGTGCCGGCCGACGACCAGGAGATGGTGTTGCCCTGCGCGTCGGTGATGGTGATCATCGTGTTGTTGAAGGTGGAGTTCACGTGGGCGATGCCGGACGTGATGTTCTTGCGTTCGCGACGGCGGACGCGGCCTGCGGCTTCCTTGGCCATGCTCTTCACTCTCTCGTTTTCGATCTCGTCACCGCCGTAATGCCAGCGGCTACACCGGAGCGCATGCCTCTAGGAGAAACTCCGCGCACCGGAACGAATAAGGTCGGGCACCCTGCCCTTCCCCTGTCGGCGAACGATCCTTCCAGACCTTCCACCATGGACAAAGCGCCGACCGCGATCGCTCGCGGAACCGGCGCCATGTCCGAACCTTCTCGTCGGACCGACGCATGGCCGGACCGACGAAACGGAATTACTTCTTCTTGCCGGCAATCGCCTTCGCCGGGCCCTTGCGGGTACGGGCGTTGGTGTGCGTGCGCTGGCCGCGAACCGGCAGACCCTTGCGGTGACGCAGGCCACGGTAGCAGCCGAGGTCCATCAGGCGCTTGATGTTCATCGCGGTCTCGCGACGAAGATCACCCTCGACGACGTAGTCGCGGTCGATGACTTCGCGGATCTGAAGGACTTCGGCGTCCGACAGCTCGTTGACGCGCTTGGCCTGATCGATGCCGACCTTCGACAGGATCTCCTCGGCGAACTTCGGGCCGATGCCATGGATATACTGCAGCGCGATCAGGGCGCGCTTGGCGGTGGGAATATTGACGCCAGCGATACGGGCCACTTCACTTCACTCCTGTCGTCGCGATCCTCTGGATCGCTCCCTCCCCCGTTCAAGCCGTGGAGGTCGGTGTCTTGACGGCGGCCCCATGAAGCGGCGCCGGCCGGGTTACCTTTTCGCGAAACCTGTGGCGCACCATCCGACATGGACGAGCGCCTACGGGCCATCGCACGAAGAACCCGTGGATAGGTGGCGGTTCATAGCCGGAACCGGCCTCTCCGTCAACCATTCGGACACGGGTTTATCGCCGAAATCGCCGCCGGAACGCCCGGGCGGCGACCGATCGCCCGACGCGGGAACCATTGTCCCCCGCCGGGCGTCCGTCTCACTCGAGGGCGGCGCGAATCGCGCCGGCGACCTCTTCGATGGGGGCCATGCCATCGACCGGCTTCAAAAGGCCGCTCTTGGCATAGAAGGGGGTCAGCGCCGCCGTCAGCGCCCGGAACTCTTCGAGGCGCTTGCGGAACACTTCCGGATTGTCATCCTTGCGCACCGGCTGCCCGGCGGCCTTGGCTTCCTCGGCGCGGCGAACGATTCGATCGACGAGCTTCTCGGCATCGACCTTGAACTCGATGACCGCATCGAGCTTCAGCTTCTTGTCGGCCAGCAGCTTGTCCAGCGCCTCGGCCTGGGCCACGGTGCGCGGAAAGCCGTCGAGCACGAAGCCGTTCTTGGCGTCGGGCTCTTCGATTCGGTCGGAGACGATGCCGATGACGATCTCGTCGGACACCAGCTGGCCGGCGTCCATGACGGCCTTCGCCTTCTTGCCGATCTCGGTGCCGGCGGCGACGGCGGCGCGCAGCATGTCACCGGTCGACAGCTGAACGATGCCGTAGCGGTCCACCAGCTTCTGCGCCTGCGTACCCTTGCCGGCGCCCGGCGGCCCGAGAAGAATCAGCCTCATCTACGCTTCCCCCGAAGTTTGCTCTTCTTGATCAGCCCCTCGTACTGATGGGCGAGGAGATGTCCCTGGATCTGGGACACGGTATCCATGGTGACCGAGACCACGATCAGCAGCGACGTGCCGCCGAAGTAGAATGGAACACCAGTGCTGGAGATCAGGAACTCAGGCAGAAGACAGACGACGACGAGATAGATGGCACCGATAACGTTGATGCGGGTCAGGACATAGTCGATGTATGTGGCGGTACGCTCACCCGGCCGGATGCCGGGGATGAAACCGCCCTGCTTCTTGAGGTTCTCGGCCGTATCGGTCGGGTTGAAGACGATGGCCGTGTAGAAGAAGGCGAAGAAGACGATCATCGCCGCGTAAGACAGCATATAGAGGGGCTGCCCGTGCGCCATCAGCGTGCCGAAGGTCTGCACCCAGCCACCGGCGGCGTTGGTGCCGGCAAAGCCGGTGATCGTACCGGGGATGAGCAGGATCGACGAGGCGAAGATCGGCGGAATGACGCCCGAGGTGTTGAGCTTGAGCGGCAGGTGGCTCGACTCGCCCTGGAACATCTTGTTGCCGACCTGGCGCTTTGGATACTGGATCAGCAGCCGGCGCTGGGCGCGTTCGAAGAAGACGATGCCGCCGATGACGACGACGGCCAGAATCAGCACGCCCAGGATGATCGGCGTGGCGAGAGCGCCCTGGCGACCGAGCTCGAGCATGCCGACGAGGGCGTGCGGCAGGTTGGCGATGATGCCGGCGAAGATGATCAGCGACGTGCCCTGGCCGATGCCGCGCGAGGTGATCTGCTCACCGAGCCACAGAAGGAACATCGTGCCGCCCGTCAGCGACAGGACGGTGGAGAAGATGAAGACCGGGCCCGGGTTGAGAACGAGAGACCCCTGCCCCTGCAGGCCGACGGCGATGCCGTAGGACTGGACGGCGGCCAGCAGCACAGTGAAGTAACGGGTGTACTGGTTGATCTTCTTGCGCCCCGACTCGCCTTCCTTCTTGATCGCCTCAAGCGCGGGAATGACGGACGTCAGCAGCTGGATGATGATCGATGCCGAGATATACGGCATGATGCCCAGGGCAAAGATGGCCGCGCGACCGATTGCGCCGCCGGAGAACATGTTGAACAAGCCGAGGATACCCTGGCTTTGCTGTTTGAACACATCGGCCAGCGCCACGAGGTTGATGCCCGGAAGCGGGATGTAGGTGCCGAGGCGATACACAAGAAGCGCGCCAAGGGTAAACCAAATCCGCTTCTTGAGCTCTTCCGCCTTGGCGAGCGCGCCGAAATTCAGATTTGCAGCGAGTTGTTCTGCCGCAGAGGCCATGTCTCACTCCGCCCGAATGGGATCCCGGTTGCGCGCCACCCCACCACTCCGGATGAGGTCGCCTCGCCTTTTGTCATTGGGGCCTGGACGCCGTCGAAATTCGAAGCGCCGCTCTCCCTTGCCCGGATGGTCGCCGAGGATACCCCGCCGGCTCCGGCCGTCCGCTATATAGACCCGAGTCGCGAACGAAATAAGCCCCCGGACGACACCAACCCCACGCGAAACGAAAACGTTAGCGTGAAAGCGGCGCCTGCCGAGGGCTTATGCATCACTCCTTGGCAGCGGCGGTCGGAACGACCACCTTGCCGCCGGCGGCCTCGATCGCCGCGACTGCGGGCGCGGAAGCGCCGGCAACCTCGAACGTCAAGGCCGTCTTGATCTCACCACCCAGAACGCGGACGCCATCGAGCGTACGGCGCAGCAGACCAGCCGCAACCAGCGCCTCGACGGTGACCGGAGCCTTGGCGTCGAGCTTCTTGGCATCCACGGCCGCCTGAACCTTGGTCAGGCTGATCTCGTTGAGATCGAGGGCGAAGATGTTCTTGAAGCCGCGCTTGGGCAGGCGGCGATGCAGCGGCATCTGGCCGCCTTCGAAACCGGCGATGGCAACGCCCGAGCGCGAGGTCTGACCCTTGACGCCACGACCGGCGGTCTTGCCCTTGCCCGAGCCGATACCGCGACCGACGCGCATGCGCGGCTTGTTCGCGCCTTCGTTATCCTTGAGCTCGTTGAGCTTCATTTCATCGATCCTTTCGACCGGCGGTATCTCAGGCCTCATCCACGACGCGGATGAGATGCTGGACCTTCGCGATCATGCCGCGAACGGCCGGAGTGTCCTCCAGCGTGGCGGTCCGATGCATTTTGTTGAGACCGAGGCCGATCAGCGTTGCACGCTGGTCGGCGGGACGGCGGGCTGGGCTGTAAATCTGCTCGACCGTGACGGTCTTGCTCGACTTCTTTTTGGTCGACATGATGTTCACCTTACGAAAGCCAGTTTACGAATGAGGAGGGAGGCTGCCCTCCCCCCGTTCGATCCATCAGCCTTCGGCCGACGCCGCAGCTTCCGGGTCGATGTCGCGACGACGGGACTGCAAGGCTGAGACCTTGAGACCGCGACGAGCGGCAACCGACCGCGGGCTATCCTCATTCGCAAGAGCGGAGAAGGTAGCGCGGATCATGTTGTAGGGGTTGGAGGAGCCGAGCGACTTCGCCACCACGTCCTGGACGCCAAGCGTCTCGAACACGGCGCGCATCGGGCCACCGGCGATGATGCCGGTACCGGCCGGCGCGGCGCGGACGTAGACGCGACCGGCGCCCCAGCGGCCGGCGACGTCATGATGCAGCGTCCGGCCTTCCTTCAGCGGCACGCGCACGAGGGCACGCTTGGCGGCTTCCGTCGCCTTGCGGATGGCCTCGGGCACTTCACGCGCCTTGCCGTGGCCGTAACCGACCCGGCCCTTCTGGTCGCCAACGACGACGAGCGCGGCGAAGCCGAAGCGACGACCACCCTTCACCACCTTGGCGACGCGGTTGATATGGACCAGGCGATCGACGAACTCGCTGTCGCGCTCGTCGTTGCGATCCCGATCCCGGTTATTGCGTTCACGTTCAGCCATTGTCTTTATCTCTCTCGATCGGGACCGGCCTTAGAAGTCGAGTCCGCCCTCGCGGGCGGCATCCGCGAGCGCCTTGATGCGGCCGTGGTACAGGAACTGTCCACGATCGAAGATGACCGAAGTCACCCCCGCCGCCTTGGCGCGTTCTGCGATGAGCTTGCCGACCACGGCGGCCGCGGCCACGTTGGCCCCAGTCTTCAGAGTGTCGCGGACGTCCTTGTCGAGTGTCGACGCGGACGCCAGGGTGCGACCCTGAACGTCATCGATAACCTGAGCATAGATGTGCAACGACGAGCGGTGCACGGAAAGCCGGAGGCGACCGTTGGCCGCCGCCTTGATCGCGCGGCGCACGCGGGCGCGGCGGCGATCGTTGCCGGTGAGGTGAGCCATGATCGTCCCCTTACTTCTTCTTGCCTTCCTTACGGACGATGTACTCGCCCGCGTACTTCACACCCTTGCCCTTATAGGGCTCCGGCGGACGGTACTTGCGGATTTCGGCGGCGACCTGACCGACACGCTGGGCGTCGATGCCGGAGACGACGATTTCCGTCGGCTTCGGAACGGCGATCGCGATGCCTTCCGGCACCGGATAGGCGATGTCGTGGCTGTAGCCCAGCGAAAGCTGCAGGGACTTGCCCTGAAGCGCCGCCTTGTAGCCAACGCCGGAAATCTCGAGCCGCTTCTCGAAGCCGACCGTCACACCCTTGACCAGGTTGGCGATCTGCGTACGGGACATGCCCCAGCTGGCGCGGGCCAGCTTGGACTCGTCCTTCGGCTCAACCAAGATCGAACCGTCGTCCGTCTTCACGACGTTGACGTGCTCGTTCAGATCGAATTTGAGCGTTCCCTTCGGTCCCTTGACCGAAACGGTCTGCCCAGCGATGTCGGCCGTGACCCCCGAGGGGACCGGAACAGCCTTCTTGCCAATGCGCGACATGGTATTACCCGTTTCCAGTCGAAGGTTAGAAGACGCGGCAGAGAACTTCGCCACCAACATTCTGCTCGCGGGCGTCGTGGTCGGCCATCACACCGCGGGGGGTGCTCAGGATCGACACGCCGAGGCCGTTGGCAACTCGGGGCAGGTTCTTTACCGAAGCGTAGACGCGGCGGCCAGGCTTGGAGACGCGTTCGATCGTACGGATGACACCAAGACCATCGTAGTACTTGAGCTCGATCTCGAACTCGGAACGACCGTCGGCAGCCACTTCGGCGTAGCCACGCAGGAAGCCCTCGGCGACCAGGACATCAAGGACGTTCTTGCGCAGCTTGGAAGCCGGCGTCGACACCTTCGACATCTTGCGCATCTGGGCATTACGAATGCGGGTGAGCATATCACCCAAAGGATCGGTCATCGGCATGGGGACCGTTCTCCTTACCAGCTCGACTTCACAAGGCCCGGGATGAGACCGAGCGACCCCAGCTCACGCAGGGCGATACGGCTCATCTTGAGCTTGCGATAATAAGACCGCGGACGGCCGGTGACTTCGCAGCGATTGCGGATACGCACCGCAGACGAATTGCGAGGAAGCTCGGCAAGCTTCAGGCGAGCAGCGAACTGCTCCTCGATCGTCAGCGACTTGTCGCTCGCGATAGCCTTGAGGGCCTCACGCTTGGCGGAGAACTGCTTCACCAGCTTCTGGCGACGCTTGTTCTTCTCGATGGCGCTCTTCTTAGCCATTTAAATCCGAACCCCTCTCGTCACTGCCGGAACGGGAAATTGAAGCCCTTGAGAAGCGCACGCGCCTCGTCATCGGTCTTCGCCGTCGTGCAGACGATGATGTCCATGCCCCAGACCTGCTCGACCTTGTCGTACTCGATCTCGGGGAAAACGATGTGTTCCTTGATACCCATGGCAAAGTTGCCACGGCCATCGAAGGACTTCGGGTTCAGACCACGGAAGTCACGAACGCGCGGCAGCGCGATGGTGATGAGGCGGTCGAGGAACTCGTACATGCGCTGACGGCGAAGCGTCACCTTGGCACCGATGTTCATCCCCTCGCGCAGCTTGAACGTCGCGATGGAGTTGCGGGCCTTGGTGATGATCGGCTTCTGACCGGCGATAAGCGTCAGGTCGCCAACGGCCGAGTTGATCTTCTTGCCGTCCGCCACGGTCTCGCCGACGCCCATGTTGAGGACGATCTTGTCGAGGACCGGAACTTCCATCGCGTTCTTGTATTCGAACTGTTCGATGAGAGCCTTGCGGATGGACTCGTCGTAGGTGCGCTTGAGGCGCGGAATGTAGACCGCATCAGCCATCGATCACATCTCCAGAACGCTTGGCGAAGCGGACCTTGCGGCCGTCGTCGAGCAGCTTGAAACCAACGCGGGTCGGCTTGCCGTCCTTCGGATCGGCAACGGCAAGGTTCGAAAGGTCGAGCGCCGCTTCCTTGGCGACGATTCCACCCTCGGACTTGGCCGACTGCTTCTGGTGATGACGAACGATGTTGACGCCACGGACTAGGGCGCGATTCTCGGACGGACGGACTTCGAGGACCTCACCGGTCTTGCCCTTGTCCTTGCCTGTGAGAACCACAACCTTGTCGCCCTTCTTGATCTTGGCGGCCATGGTTACAGAACCTCCGGGGCGAGCGAGATGATCTTCATGTGGTTCTTGGCGCGAAGCTCGCGCGGAACCGGCCCGAAGATACGAGTCCCGATCGGCTCTTTCTGGTTGTTGATGAGAACGGCGGCATTCTTGTCAAAACGAATGACCGAACCGTCCGTACGCCGGATGTCCTTGGCCGTGCGGACCACGACCGCCTTCATCACGTCGCCCTTCTTCACGCGACCACGAGGGATGGCTTCCTTGATGGAGACGACAATGATGTCGCCCACCGAGGCATACCGCCGCTTCGCGCCGCCGAGCACTTTGATGCACATAACACGACGTGCGCCGGAATTATCCGCCACGTCGAGGTTGGTTTGCATCTGAATCATGACTTGGCCGCCTTATCTTTGATGCATGCACCCACCGGCGTCGAATAACGCAGGCGGGCAGCGACTTGTTTTGGAACTCGGGAAATAGGGGGTACGGCGTGCCGGACCCTGATTCTCGAGTTCAACCCAGTCCCTGGCCGTATCCGCAGCCCGGGAGGCCCGACCCCTACCCTGCCGCCTCTTGAGGCGGCCGGAAACAAGGCCGGATGTCTCGTTTTCGCCATCAAGTCGTGACGCCCTCAGGCAGCCCCGACGAAACAATCTCAAACGGAACGGCATTGGCTGCCATTCCGTTCTGAAACCAGCGTCTGCCGCTTAAGCCTCTCCGGGTCGGAAGTCAATGACCCAGGGAAGCAATTTCGGGGCAAACGCCAACAGCGGCGCCCCCGAAACGACTTTCTTGCTCCGCCCGGCCCCAATTGGCGCCGGAAGCAAATCTCGCCCGCTCAGCTCTCGCTTGCGGTGGAGAGCACAACCCAGCGCTTGGTCTTGGAAATGGGCTTGCTTTCCTCGATGGAAACCACGTCCCCAACCTTGTACTGGTTCGTCTCGTCATGCGCCTGGTAGTTCTTCGTCCGGCGCACGGTCTTCTTGAGCACCGGATGGGTGAAGCGACGCTCCACCTTAACTACGACCGTCTTGTCGGTCTTGTCGCTGACGACGACGCCTTGCAGGATGCGCTTCGGCAACTCGTCTCTCCTTAAGCGTTCGCAGTCGCGCGCTTGTCGCGCAGAACCGTCTGGATGCGGGCGATGTCGCGACGCACGACCCGCACGCGGGACGTATTCTCAAGCTGGCCAGTCGCCTTCTGGAAGCGCAGGTTGAACTGCTCTTTCTTCAGCTTGGCCAACTCGTCCTCGAGCTGGTCGGGCGTCATGGCCCGAACGTCGTTCGCCTTCATCGTTTTCTCGTCCTAACAGTAAGGCCGGTCTTCCGATCGGCACCCGCTGGCGGAGGTCATCGACCTGCCGGGCGGGTGCCCTTCCGGATCACTCGGCGATGCGCTGAATGAAGCGCGTCTTGATCGGAAGTTTGGCCGCGCCGAGACGGAGCGCCTCGCGGGCGATCTCCTCGGGCACGCCGTCGAGCTCGAACATGATCCGGCCGGGCTTGATGCGGACGCACCAGAACTCCGGCGAACCCTTGCCCTTACCCATACGGACTTCAGTCGGCTTCGAGGTGACCGGAACGTCCGGGAACACGCGGATCCACACGCGGCCGATACGCTTCATCTGGCGGGTGATCGCGCGGCGAGCCGCCTCGATCTGCCGCGCGGTGACGCGCTCGGGCTCCATGGCCTTCAGGCCATAAGCGCCGAAGTTCAGCTCAGTGCCGCCCTTGGACACGCCATGAATGCGGCCCTTGAACTGCTTGCGGAATTTGGTGCGCTTCGGTTGAAGCATCTTCCTTCTCCCAAAACTCTAGTTAGCGCGCACCATCGGCGTCGCGGTCGCGACGGCCACGGCCACGACCTTCACGGTCGCCACGAGGATCGCGATCACGACGGCGGTCGCCGCCAGAACGCTCGCCGTCATTGCCACCCTCGAGGGCCCGACGCTCGGAAGCGAGGGGGTCGTGCTCGAGGATCTCGCCCTTGAACACCCAGACCTTGAGGCCGTTGGTGCCGTAGGCGGTGTGAGCGGTGGCAATGCCGTAATCGATGTCCGCACGAAGCGTATGCAGAGGCACGCGGCCTTCGCGGTACCACTCCAGGCGGGCGATCTCGGCGCCGCCAAGACGGCCGCCGGCGTTGATGCGGATACCCTCGGCACCGAGACGCATCGCCGACTGGACCGAACGCTTCATCGCACGGCGGAAAGCCACGCGGCGCTCGAGCTGCTGGGCGATCGACGAGGCGATGAGCGTCGCGTCGGTCTCAGGCTTGCGAACCTCGACGATGTTGAGGTGCACTTCCGAGGAGGTGAACTTGGCGATCTGCTTGCGCAGCTTCTCGATGTCGGCGCCCTTCTTGCCGATCACCACGCCCGGACGAGCCGAGTGGATGGTGACGCGGCACTTCTTGTGCGGACGCTCGATCACGACCTTGGACACCGCCGCCGCCTTCAGTTCCTCGAAGAGGAAGTTGCGGATGGCGAGGTCTTCGTGCAGCAACGCGCCGTACTCGGACTTGCTGGCGAACCAGCGCGAGTCCCAGGTCCGGTTGATGCCGAGACGCAGACCGATCGGATTGACTTTGTGACCCATCAGGCGGTCTCCTCGACTTCGCGTACCACGATGGTGAGGTGCGCAAACGGCTTCTGGATTTGACCGACGCGACCACGAGCACGTGGCGAGAAGCGCTTCATGACGAGGCCCTTGCTCACGAACGCTTCCTTGACGACGAGCGCGTCGACGTCGAGGTCGTGGTTGTTCTCGGCATTGGCAATCGCCGATTCCAGCGTCTTCTTCACGTCGCCGGCGATACGCTTGCGCGAAAACGCAAGATCGGCCAGCGCCGTGTTGACCTTCTTGCCGCGGATAAGGGCCGCGACAAGATTAAGCTTCTGCGGCGAGACGCGAAGATTGCGGGTCACCGCCTGCGCCTCGTTGTCGGCGAGCGTGCGTTCACGCTTCGGCTTGCCCATGGGTTACTTCCTCTTCGCCTTCTTGTCGGCGCCATGGCCATAGTAGGTACGCGTCGGCGCAAACTCGCCGAACTTGTGGCCCACCATGTCCTCATTCACGGACACCGGAATGTGCTTCTGGCCGTTATAGACGCCGAACGTAAGTCCGACGAAATTCGGCAGGATCGTGGAGCGACGGCTCCAGATCTTGATGACTTCATTGCGGCCGCTGGCGCGACTGGCTTCCGCCTTCTTGAGGAGGTAGCCGTCGACGAACGGGCCTTTCCAAACCGAACGAGTCACGGTCGTTCCTCTCTCTTACTGCGACTTCTTGCGCGCATGGCGGCTGCGGACGATGAACTTGTCCGTGGACTTGTTCGATCTCGTCTTCTTGCCCTTGGTCGGCTTGCCCCACGGGGTAACCGGATGACGACCACCAGACGTGCGGCCTTCACCGCCGCCGTGCGGATGGTCGATCGGGTTCATGGCCACACCGCGGTTGACCGGGCGCTTGCCCAGCCAGCGATTGCGGCCGGCCTTGCCGATCGACACGTTGGCATGGTCGGGGTTCGACACGGCGCCGATGGTGGCGAAACACGTGCCGAGCACCTTGCGCTGTTCGCCGGAGTTGAGGCGAACCACGGTGTAACCCTGGTCGCGACCGACGATCTGCGCGTAGGAACCAGCCGAACGGGCGATCTGGCCGCCCTTGCCGGGCTTCAGCTCGACATTGTGAACCAGCGTGCCGACCGGGATGGCCGACAGCTGCATCGCATTGCCGGGCTTCACGTCGGCGGCGGCGGCGGCGACGACGGTGTCGCCGACGGCCAGGCGCTGCGGGGCCAGGATGTAGCTCAGCTCGCCGTCCTCATACTTGATGAGGGCGATGAAGCCGGTGCGGTTGGGATCGTACTCCAGCCGCTCGACAACGGCGGTAACGCCGAGCTTGCGACGCTTGAAGTCGATGAGACGGTAAGAGCGCTTGTGACCGCCGCCGCGATGGTAGGCGGTGATACGGCCGAGGTTGTTGCGACCGCCGGTCTTGCTAAGACCCTCGGTCAGCGCCTTCACCGGCGCGCCCTTGTGAAGCTCGGAGCGATCGACGAGGACCAGCTGGCGCTGGCCCGGAGTCGTCGGCTTGTAATATTTGAGTGCCATAATCGTCCTGCCGCTCGGATCAGAGGCCCGTCGTGATGTCGATCGAATGGCCCTCTTCGAGGGTCACGATCGCTTTCTTCACGTCGGACTGGGTACCGATGATGCCCCGGAAGCGCTTCGTCTTGCCCTTACGCACGAGCGTGTTCACGCTCTTGACCTTGACCGAGAAGAGCTGCTCGACGGCAGCCTTGATCTCGGGCTTGGTCGCGGTCTTGGCAACGTTGAAGACCACCTTGTTGTTCTCAGCCTGGATGGTCGCCTTTTCGGTGATCACCGGCGTGCGGATGATGTCGTAGTGCTTCAGATTGGTCATTTGAACCGCTCCTCAAGCGCCGACACGGCCGCCTTGGTGAGAACCAGCGTGTCACGACGCAGAATGTCGTAGACGTTGATGCCCTGAACGGGCAGCACGTCGATCTGCGGAATGGCACGGGCCGCCAGGCGGAACTGATCCTGCGGATTGGCTCCGTCGATGATCAGCGCGTTGGTGAGACCGAGCGCGGCGAGCTTCGTCTTCAGGGCCTTCGTCTTGGCTTCGGCGGCAACCGCCTCCTCCAGGACGATGATGTTGGCACCCTTGGCCTTGGCCGACAGGGCGAGCTTCAGGCCGAGGGCCCGAACCTTCTTGGGCAGATCGTGCGCATGGCTGCGAACGACCGGACCAAAGGCCTTGCCACCACCACGGAACTGCGGGGCCGCCTTGTTGCCGTGACGGGCGCCGCCGGTGCCCTTCTGCCGATACATCTTCTTGCCGGTCTTGGTGATCTCTGTACGAGTCAGAGTCTTGTGCGTACCGGCCTGGCGCTTGGCAAGCTGCCAGCGCACGACACGCTGCAGGATGTCAGCGCGCGGATCGAGACCGAAGATCTCGTCCGAAAGCGCGACCGTCCCGGCCACAGCGCCATCGAGGGTCTTGACTTCGAGTTCCATCACTCACCTGCCTCCGCGGTCGCAGCGGGCGCCGCCTTGCGGAACTTGCCCGGGGTGGGAACACCTTCCGGAAGCTTCTTCTTGACCGCGTCACGGACGAGGATCCAGCCGCCCTTGGCACCGGGAACCGCGCCCTCGACCAGGATCAGACCACGATCGGCGTCGGTGCGCACGATCTTGAGGTTCTGAGTGGTCACGCGCTCGTCACCGAGGTGACCAGGCATCTTCTTGTTCTTGAAGACCTTGCCCGGATCCTGGCGCTGGCCGGTCGAGCCCAGAACGCGGTGCGAGACCGAGTTACCGTGGGTGGCTCTGCCGCCGTGGAAGTTCCAGCGCTTCATGGCGCCAGCGAAGCCCTTACCGATCGAGGTGCCGGTAACGTCGACGAACTGGCCGGCAACGAAGTGATCGGCCGTCAGTTCGGCCCCCACCTCGATGAGATTCTCGGGGGACACCCGGAACTCGGCAAGCTCGCGCTTGGGCTCGACCTGCGCCACGGCAAAGTGGCCGCGCATCGCCTTCGAGACATTCTTGACCTTGACCGTACCGGCGCCCAACTGGACTGCGGTATAGCCGTTCTTTTCTTCGGTACGGTGAGCAACCACCTGGCAGTTCTCAAGCTTGAGAACCGTCACGGGAACATGCTCGCCTGCGTCGTTGTAGACGCGGGTCATGCCGACCTTCTGTGCAATGACACCTGAGCGCATAGCGTTCTCTCTCAACCCGGCTCTTGTTCTCAGAGCTTGATCTCGACGTCCACGCCGGCCGCGAGGTCGAGCTTCATCAGCGCGTCCACGGTCTGCGGGGTCGGATCGATGATGTCCAGGAGGCGCTTGTGGGTGCGCATCTCGAACTGTTCGCGGCTCTTCTTGTCGATATGGGGCGACCGGTTGACCGTGAACTTCTCGATTCGCGTTGGAAGCGGAACCGGGCCCCGGACCTGCGCGCCCGTGCGCTTGGCCGTGTTGACGATCTCGCGCGTCGAGGCATCGAGGATACGATGATCAAACGCTTTGAGACGGATACGGATATTCTGACCGTTCATTTCATTACCTCTAGAGGAGACGTGGGCGGAGCGAACCCCGCCCCGTATCACCTCGAAACGATCAATTACTCGACGATGGCGGCGACGACGCCGGCGCCAACGGTACGACCGCCTTCACGGATGGCGAAGCGGAGCTTCTCTTCCATGGCGATCGGAACGATCAGCTGGACGTTCATCGTCACGTTGTCGCCCGGCATCACCATCTCGACGCCTTCGTTCAGCGTCACCACGCCGGTCACGTCCGTCGTGCGGAAGTAGAACTGCGGGCGATAGTTGGTGAAGAACGGCGTGTGACGGCCACCCTCTTCCTTGGTCAGGATGTAGGCTTCGGCCTTGAACTTCGTGTGCGGGTTCACCGAAGCCGGCTTGCACAGCACCTGGCCGCGCTCGACGTCTTCACGCTTCGTGCCGCGCAGCAGGGCGCCGATGTTGTCGCCAGCCTGGCCCTGATCGAGCAGCTTGCGGAACATTTCAACGCCGGTCACGGTCGTCTTGGTCGTCGGACGGATACCGACGATCTCGACTTCCTCGCCGACCTTGACGATGCCGCGCTCGACACGGCCGGTCACAACCGTGCCACGACCCGAGATCGAGAACACGTCTTCGATCGGCATCAGGAACGGCTGGTCAACCGGACGCTCCGGCTGCGGGATGTAGGCGTCGACTTCGCGCATCAGCTCGAGGATGGCGTCGTGGCCGAGCTTCGGGTCGCCGTTCTCCAGAGCAACCAGGGCAGAACCCTTGATGATCGGGATATCGTCGCCGGGGAACTCGTAGGACGACAGAAGCTCGCGAACTTCCATCTCCACCAGCTCGAGCAGCTCGGGGTCGTCGACCATGTCGCACTTGTTCAGGAACACGACGATCGCGGGAACGCCGACCTGACGGGCGAGCAGGATGTGCTCGCGGGTCTGCGGCATCGGGCCGTCGGCGGCCGAAACCACCAGGATCGCGCCGTCCATCTGCGCGGCGCCGGTGATCATGTTCTTCACGTAGTCGGCGTGGCCTGGGCAGTCGACGTGAGCGTAGTGACGGTTCTCCGTCTCGTACTCGACGTGCGCCGTGTTGATCGTGATGCCACGGGCCTTCTCTTCCGGAGCGGCGTCGATCTGGTCGTAGGCCTTGAACGTCGCGCCACCGGTCTCCGCGAGCACCTTGGTGATCGCAGCCGTCAGCGACGTCTTGCCATGGTCAACGTGACCGATCGTGCCGATGTTGCAGTGCGGCTTCGTCCGCGAAAACTTTTCCTTGGCCATCGGATATCTTCCTTTGTCTCGTGAAAGCGGGTGAGGTCAGCGGTCCGGAACTCAGGCGTACTTGGCCTGGACTTCCTGAGCGACAGCAGCCGGAACCTGCTCGTAGTGGTCGAACTGCATGGTGTAGCTGGCGCGACCCTGGCTCATCGAACGGAGCTGGTTCACGTAGCCGAACATGTTGGCGAGCGGGACGAAGGCCGTGATGACATTGGCGTTGCCGCGCATGTCCTGGCCCTGAATCTGCCCGCGACGGGAGTTGACGTCGCCGATGACGGAACCGACGTACTCTTCCGGCGACACGATCTCGACCTTCATCACCGGCTCGAGCAGAGCGGGCGAGGCCTTCTCGATGGCTTCACGCAGAGCGGCGCGAGAAGCGATTTCGAAGGCGATGGCCGAGGAGTCGACCTCGTGGTAGGCGCCGTCGATCAGCGTGACCTTGACGTCGACCACCGGGAAGCCGGCGAGCGGACCGGAGGTCATCACCGAGTTCAGGCCCTTTTCGACGCCCGGGATGTATTCCTTGGGAACCACACCACCGATGATCTTGTTCTCGAACTGGAAGCCCGATGCGACTTCGCCCGGCTCCACGATGAACTTCACCTTGGCGAACTGGCCGGTACCACCGGTCTGCTTCTTGTGGGTGTAGTCGATCTCAGTCGCCTTGCGGATGGTCTCGCGGTAGGCAACCTGCGGGGCGCCGACGTTCACCTTGATGTTGTGCGGAGCACGACGGAGAATGTCGATCTTGATGTCGAGATGAAGCTCGCCCATGCCCTTGATGATCGTCTGGCCGGACTCCTGGTCGGTGGAGACGCGGAAGGACGGATCTTCCGAGGCCAGCTTCTGCAGGGCCATGGAGAGCTTTTCCTGCTCGCTCTTGGTCGCAGCTTCGACGGCCATCTCGATGACCGGATCGGGGAATTCCATCTTCTCGAGGATGACGGGCTTCAGCGGATCACAGAGCGTGTCGCCGGTGCGGGTATCCTTGAGACCGACGAAGGCGATGATGTCGCCGGCGCGGGCTTCATCGACGTCCTCACGGCTGTCGGCGTGCATCTGCACCATACGGCCGATGCGCTCACGCTTCTCGCGGGTCGAGTTCAGGACGGTCGAGCCCTTGCTGAGCACGCCCGAGTAGACGCGGGCAAAGGTCAGAACGCCATAGGGATCTTCGATGATCTTGAAGGCGAGCATGGAGAGCGGCTCGTCGTCGGTGGAGTGACGAACAGTCTCTTCCTCGGTCTTCGGATCGATGCCCTTGGTCGGCGGCACGTCGACCGGCGACGGCAGGTAATCGACCACGGCGTCGAGCAGGGTCTGGACGCCCTTGTTCTTGAAGGCCGAGCCAGCCAGAACCGGGAACCAGGCCGAAACCAGAACCGCCTTGCGGATCAACTTCTTGAGAGTCGCCTCGTCGGGCTCGTTGCCCTCGAGGTAGGCCTCCATGGCAGCGTCGTCCATCTCGACGGCGGCTTCGATCAGCTCGGCACGCGATTCATTGGCGCGCTCGACCATGTCGGCCGGAATGTCTTCGTCGTGGAACTTGGCGCCAAGCTGCTCGTCTTCCCACACGACCGCCTTCATGCGGATGAGGTCGACGATGCCCTTGAAGTTCGACTCGGAACCGATCGGCAGCTGCAAGGCGATCGGGCGAGCGCCAAGGCGCGTCTTGATATCGCTCAGGCACTGGTCGAAGTTCGCACCGGTCTTGTCCATCTTGTTGCAGAAGACGATCCGGGGAACGTGATACTTGTCGCCCTGGCGCCAAACCGTCTCGGTCTGAGGCTCGACGCCCTGGTTGGAGTCGAGCACGCAGACGGCACCGTCGAGCACGCGCAGCGAACGCTCGACTTCAATGGTGAAGTCGACGTGGCCTGGGGTGTCGATGATGTTGAGGCGCTTGCCGTTCCAGAAGGTGGTCGTGGCAGCCGACGTAATCGTGATGCCACGCTCCTGCTCCTGCTCCATGTAGTCCATGGTGGCAGCGCCGTCGTGCACTTCGCCGATCTTGTGGGACTTGCCCGAGTAATAGAGGACGCGTTCCGTCGTCGTCGTCTTGCCCGCATCGATGTGGGCCATGATGCCGAAGTTGCGGTAGTCCTCGAGCTTATGCGTACGAGCCATGATCGTCTCCGCCTATCCGGCTTACCAGCGATAATGCGAGAAGGCGCGGTTGGCTTCGGCCATCCGGTGCGTGTCTTCGCGCTTCTTGACGGCGGTGCCGCGGTTGTTGGCAGCGTCCATCAGCTCGCCCGACAGACGATCGACCATCGTCTTCTCGTTGCGACCGCGAGCGGCCGAGATCAGCCAGCGGATCGCGAGGGCCTGACGGCGCTCGGTGCGAACTTCGACCGGGACCTGGTAGGTGGCGCCACCGACGCGGCGCGACCGGACTTCGATCTGCGGCATCACGTTGTGGAGCGCCTGATGGAAGGTCTGGACCGGGCTCTGGCGGGTGCGGGTCTCGATGCTGTCGAAGGCACCATAGACGATCGCCTCGGCGACCGACTTCTTGCCGTCCTGCATGATCGAATTCATGAACTTGGAAACGACGATATCACCGAACTTCGGATCGGGATTGATCTCGCGCTTCTCTGCACTGTGACGACGGGACATACTTCGTCTCCGGGTATAGCAAAATAAGACCGACCGGATCCGGCTTCACGCGCAGATCCGGCCAGGGATCACTTCGGACGCTTGGCGCCGTACTTGGAGCGGCGCTGCTTACGATTCTTGACGCCCTGCGTGTCGAGCACGCCGCGAAGGATGTGATAGCGCACGCCGGGAAGGTCCTTGACGCGACCGCCACGGATCATGACGACCGAGTGCTCCTGGAGGTTATGACCCTCACCAGGAATGTAACCGATGACCTCGTAACCGTTGGTCAGACGAACCTTGGCGACCTTACGGAGAGCCGAGTTCGGCTTCTTCGGGGTCGTCGTATAGACGCGCGTGCAAACGCCACGCTTCTGAGGGCAAGCCTCAAGATGGCGGGCCTTCTCACGGTAAACCGGCGCAACGCGCGGGTTACGGATCAACTGATTGATCGTCGGCATCCTTCACCTTCAATCCAAACGTCCGGGCCTTCGTCGAAGACCGGAACTTCACTTCCTTCAGAGCCAACCGCCGCCAGAACCGAGACGACAGGCCAGCTCCCTGACCGAATTCGCAACTCTCCGCACCCCGCCCGCACAAAACGAAGCGCGCCGATAACGTGAAATCTCACGTCCGGCGCGGCGGAAAGCAGAGGAACAATGCCCAAGGACACCGTTCGTGCGTACAACAGCTTTCACCACCAGTGGAGCGAATTGCGTTTAACGATTTTTGATCAAAGGCTTAAGGACCAGTGATCGATCAAGCGTTACAGACCAACTCTTCAAGTGGCGCGGACACTACTCAAACTATCCCCAACCGTCAAGCCAGCCGCGCAAAAAAGCCGGAAACCTCGGCCTTCCGCGGGGTAGCGCGCATATGCCGCGCACGATGCGGAAACTATACGCCAATTCGGCGCAACAAATGCAACGCCCGGGCTCACGTTTCACCGAAGGGCAAGGGTCGGACAGCGAGTCCCGCGGCGAATCCCGCTGGTGAGCCTGTCGGGCTGGCCCGAGCGAATCTTACGAATCCGTATCCACTTCAAACGAAAGCGCGGCGCCCCTTCCGGAGCGCCGCGCCATCAAAGTCATCAGGTTCGACCGATCAGACTTCCGTGCCGATCTTGTCGACCTCGCCAACCTCACCGACGGGCACTTCCATGCCTTCGCCGAGAGCGTCCTTGCGGCGCTCTTCGAGGATCAGCTCGTCGCGGCGCATCGCCACCTGCCGGATGCGGCTCATCAGCGAACCGGTACCGGCGGGGATCAGACGGCCGACGATGACGTTCTCCTTGAGACCCTCGAGGGTGTCGACCTTGCCGTTGACCGCCGCCTCGGTGAGGACGCGGGTGGTCTCCTGGAAGGACGCCGCCGAGATGAAAGAGCGGGTCTGCAGGCTAGCCTTGGTGATGCCGAGCAGGATCGGATGGGCGATCGCCGGGCTCTTGCCCTCCGAGGTCGCCTTCTCGTTGATCTGATCGAACTCCAGCTTGTCCACCTGATCACCGCCCATCAGGTCGGTATCGCCGCCGTCGGTGACTTCGACCTTCTGCAGCATCTGGCGAACGATCACCTCGATGTGCTTGTCGTTGATCACCACGCCCTGCAACCGGTAGACTTCCTGGATCTCATTGACGAGATAGGCGGCCAACGCCTCCACGCCCTTGATGGCCAGGATGTCGTGCGGCGCGGGATTGCCGTCGACGATGTAATCGCCCTTTTCGACCACGTCGCCTTCCTGAAGGTGGAAGTTCTTGGTCTTCGGGATCAGGTACTCGCGCGGCTCAAGGCTGGCGTCGTGCGGCTCGATGAGTACGCGACGCTTGTTCTTGTAGTCGCGGCCGAAGCGGATCGTGCCGTCGATCTCGGCGATGATGGCGTGATCCTTCGGACGACGAGCCTCGAACAGCTCGGCAACGCGCGGCAGACCACCGGTGATGTCACGCGTCTTGGCGCTTTCGAGCGGGATACGGGCGAGCACGTCGCCGGCATGCACCTTCGAACCGGGCTCGACCGACAGGATGGCGTCGGGGCTGAGCAGGTAACGCGCCTCGCCGCCCTTCTGCGGCTTGCCGATCTTGCCGTTGGCGTCCTTGATGACGATGGCCGGCTTGAGGTCCGATGTACGGGCCGAGCCGCGCCAGTCGATGACGACGCGCTTGGTGATGCCGGTGGCCTCGTCGGTCGTCTCGGACACCGAGGCGCCTTCCTGCAGATCCTCGTAGCCAACGATACCGTCGACGTCGGTCAGCACCGGGCGGGTGTAAGGGTCCCACTCGGCAAGACGCTGGCCGCGCTTGATCTTGTCGCCATCGTCGACGTGCAAGCGCGAGCCGTAAACCACACGATGGGTCGAACGCTCGTTGCCAGCCTCGTCGACCAGGACGACCGCGAGGTTACGGCCCATGGCGATGAGCTTGCCCTCACTGTCACGCACGACGTTGCGGTTGCGGATCTTGACCGTGCCCTCGATGGTCGACTCGATGAACGAGCTATCCACCACCTGCGCCGTACCGCCAATGTGGAAGGTACGCATGGTGAGCTGGGTGCCCGGCTCGCCGATCGACTGGGCCGCGATGACGCCAACGGCCTCGCCCATGTTGACAGGCGTGCCGCGCGCGAGGTCGCGCCCGTAGCACTTGGCGCAGACGCCGACCTTGGTGCCGCAGGTCAGCACCGAGCGGATCTTCACCGACTGGATGCCGGACTTCTCGATGCGCTCGACGTCGCGTTCCTCGATCAGCTTGCCCTTCTCGACCACCACTTCGCCGGTCGCGGCGACGGTGATGTCCTCCGCGGCCGTGCGGCCAAGAATGCGGGCGCCGAGCGTGGCCACGACCTGACCGGCATCGACGATCGCCTGCATGCGAAGACCCTGGTCCTCGTTGCCGCAGTCGGTCTCGGTGATGATGCAGTCCTGCGCCACGTCGACGAGACGACGGGTGAGGTAACCCGAGTTGGCGGTCTTGAGCGCGGTGTCGGCCAGACCCTTGCGGGCGCCGTGAGTGGAGTTGAAGTACTCCATCACGCTCAGGCCTTCCTTGAAGTTCGAGATGATCGGCGTCTCGATGATCTCGCCCGACGGCTTGGCCATCAGGCCGCGCATACCGGCGAGCTGCTTCATCTGGGCCGGCGAACCACGGGCGCCCGAATGGCTCATCATGTAGATGGAGTTCATCGGCTTGGTACGGCCGGTGTCGTCCTTCTGCACGGAGGAGATGCGCTTCATCATCTCCTCGGCCACCTTGTCGGTGCACTTGGCCCAGGCGTCGACCACCTTGTTGTACTTCTCGCCCTGGGTGATCAGGCCGTCGGAGTACTGCTGCTCGTAGTCGTTGACCAGCGCCAGCGTCTCGCCGACGAGGTTCGCCTTGGTCTCCGGGATGACCATGTCGTCCTTGCCGAAGGAAATACCGGCGTTGCAGGCTTCCTTGAAGCCGAGGGCCATGATCTTGTCGCAGAAGATCACCGACTCCTTCTGACCGCAGTGGCGGTAGACGGCGTCGATCATGCCCGAGATCTTCTTCTTGGTCATGAGCTCGTTGCAGAGATCATACGGCACGGCGTGGTGCTTGGGCAGCAGCTGGCCGATCATCATGCGACCCGGCGTGGTCTCGTAGATCTTGGAGACCGGATTGCCGTCCTTGTCGACGGTCTTGAAGCGACCGCGCACCTTGGAGTGCAGCGTCACCGCCTCCGTGTCGAGCGCATGCTGAAGCTCGCCGAAATCGGCGAAGGCCATGCCCTCGCCCGGCTCGCCGTCGTTCATGATCGACAGGTAGTAGAGGCCGAGAACGATGTCCTGCGAAGGGACGATGATCGGGGCGCCGTTGGCCGGGTGCAGGATGTTGTTGGTCGACATCATCAGCACGCGGGCTTCGAGCTGAGCCTCGAGGCTGAGCGGCACGTGAACGGCCATCTGGTCGCCGTCGAAGTCGGCATTGAAGGCCGAGCAGACGAGCGGGTGCAGCTGGATCGCCTTGCCCTCGATCAGGATCGGCTCGAAGGCCTGGATGCCGAGGCGGTGCAGCGTCGGGGCGCGGTTCAGCATGACCGGATGCTCGCGGATGACCTCGTCGAGGATATCCCAGACTTCCGGACGCTCCTTCTCCACCAGCTTCTTGGCCTGCTTCACCGTCGAGGAGAAGCCCTTGGCGTCGAGGCGCGAGTAGATGAACGGCTTGAACAGCTCCAGCGCCATCTTCTTCGGCAGGCCGCACTGATGCAGCTTCATTTCCGGGCCGACCACGATGACCGAACGGCCGGAGTAGTCGACGCGCTTGCCGAGGAGGTTCTGGCGGAAGCGGCCCTGCTTGCCCTTCAGCATATCGGAGAGCGACTTCAGCGGACGCTTGTTGGCGCCGGTGATGACGCGTCCGCGACGACCGTTGTCGAACAGGGCGTCAACCGACTCCTGAAGCATGCGCTTCTCGTTGCGGATGATGATGTCCGGCGCGCGCAGCTCGATGAGGCGCTTCAGGCGGTTGTTGCGGTTGATGACGCGACGATAGAGGTCGTTGAGGTCGGACGTCGCGAAGCGGCCGCCGTCCAGCGGAACCAGCGGGCGCAGGTCCGGCGGGATGACCGGGATGACGCTCATCACCATCCACTCGGGCTTGTTGCCCGACTGGATGAAGGCCTCGATGATGTTGACGCGCTTGGCGAGCTTCTTGGGCTTCAGCTCGGAGGTCGACTCGGCGATCTCCTGGCGCAGCTTCTCGGCCAGCTTGGCCAGATCGAGCGACTGCAGCAGCTCGCGGATGGCCTCGGCGCCGATCAGGGCGGTAAAGGTGTCCTCGCCATACTCCTCCTGGGCGCGCATGTAGTCCTCTTCGGAGAGGAGCTGATGCTGCTTGAGAGGCGTGAGGCCCGGCTCGGTGACGACGTAGTTTTCGAAGTAGAGAATGCGCTCGAGGTCCTTGAGCGGCATGTCGAGCAGCAGACCAATGCGGCTCGGCAGCGACTTCAGGAACCAGATGTGGGCGACGGGCGCGGCCAGCTCGATATGGCCCATGCGCTCGCGGCGGACGCGCGACAGCGTGACTTCGACGCCGCACTTCTCGCAGATGACGCCCTTGTACTTCATGCGCTTGTACTTGCCGCACAAGCACTCGTAGTCCTTGATCGGCCCGAAGATGCGGGCGCAGAACAGGCCATCACGCTCGGGCTTGAACGTCCGATAGTTGATGGTCTCGGGCTTCTTGATCTCGCCATAGGACCAGGAAAGAATCTTCTCGGGGGAAGCGAGGGAGATCTTGATCTGGTCGAAGACCTGCACGGGAGCCTGTGCGTTGAAAAGGTTCATGACCTCTTGGTTCATCGGCTCGTTCTCCTGTGATGCAGCCCGACCGCCGTCTGTCCGCCTCGCCGGCGGGGGCCACATGAAAAATCTCATAGGCGCTTCTGGCGCCGGTTGCCGGATACGCCGAACTGCCGGCGCGCTTCGCGCCGACAGCTCAAGGCATTTCCTTCGTTAAGCGCGCCGGATCACTCCGCCGCGTCCTGAGGCCGCTCGTCCGCGATAACGGCGTGCTCCTTCGAGTTGACCAGCTCGACGTTGAGGCCGAGCGAGCGCATCTCCTTGACCAACACGTTGAAGCTCTCGGGGATGCCGGACTCGAAAGCTTCGTCGCCGCGGACGATCGCCTCGTAGACCTTGGTACGGCCGGCCACGTCGTCCGACTTAACCGTCAGCATCTCCTGCAGCGTGTAGGCGGCGCCGTAAGCTTCGAGCGCCCACACCTCCATTTCACCGAAGCGCTGGCCGCCGAACTGCGCCTTGCCGCCCAACGGCTGCTGGGTAACGAGGCTGTAGGGGCCGATCGAACGGGCGTGGATCTTGTCGTCCACGAGGTGGTGGAGCTTCAGCATGTAGATGTAGCCGACGGTGACCTTGCGGTCGAAGGGCTCGCCGGTACGGCCATCGTAGAGCACCGACTGGCCGGAGGTGTTGACCCCCGCCTTGGCCAGAAGCTCGTTGATGTCCGGCTCGCGAGCGCCATCGAACACCGGCGTGGCGATCGAGATGCCCTTTTTCACCTGGTTGGCGAGCAGCAGGACCTCGTCATCGGTGTACTTGCCGATGTCTTCGGTCTTGGCCGATCCCTTGTAGGTGTCGACCACCAGCTCGCGCAGCGGCTCGATCTCGTTGTTGTGCCGATAGGCCTCCAGCATCTCGCCGATCTTGCGGCCCATGCCGGCGCAAGCCCAGCCGAGATGGGTCTCGAGGATCTGACCGACGTTCATGCGCGAAGGCACGCCGAGCGGGTTCAGCACGATGTCGACATGGGTGCCGTCCTCGAGGAACGGCATGTCTTCCACCGGCACGATGCGCGAGACGACACCCTTGTTGCCGTGACGGCCGGCCATCTTGTCGCCCGGCTGGATCTTGCGCTTCACGGCTACGAAGATCTTGACCATCTTCATGACGCCCGGAGGCAGCTCGTCACCGCGCTGCAGCTTCTCCACCTTGTCGATGAAGCGCTGCTCGAGCCGCTTGCGGCTCTCGTCATACTGCTTGCGCAGGGCCTCGATCTCGCCCATGTCCTGCTCGCTCTCGAGAGCGAACTGCCACCACTGCGAGCGCGGGAACTCCTCGAGCTTCTCCTGGTCGAGAACGGTGTCCTTCTTGAAGCCCTTGGGGCCGCCGACGCCGGTCTTGCCGATCAGCATGCCCAGCAGACGGCCGTAGACGTTACGGTCGAGGATGGCCTGCTCGTCGTCGCGGTCCTTGGCGAGGCGCTCGATCTCCTCGCGCTCGATCGCCATGGCGCGCTCGTCCTTCTCGACGCCGTGGCGGTTGAAGACGCGCACTTCGACGATGGTACCGGTCACGCCCGGCGGCACGCGCAGGGAGGTGTCGCGAACGTCGGAGGCCTTCTCGCCGAAGATGGCGCGCAGAAGCTTCTCTTCCGGCGTCATCGGGCTTTCGCCCTTCGGCGTGATCTTGCCGACGAGGATGTCACCGGCCTGCACTTCGGCGCCGATGTAGACGATGCCCGCTTCGTCGAGGTTCTTCAGAGCCTCTTCCGACACGTTCGGGATGTCGCGGGTGATTTCTTCCGGACCCAGCTTGGTGTCGCGGGCCATCACCTCGAACTCCTCGATGTGGATCGAGGTGAACACGTCCTCGGCCACGATCTTCTCGGAGAGAAGGATCGAGTCCTCGTAGTTGTAGCCGTTCCACGGCATGAACGCGACGAGCACGTTCCGGCCGAGGGCCAGATCGCCCAGATCGGTCGACGGACCGTCGGCGATGATGTCGCCCTTGGCCACCACGTCGCCGACGCGCACCAGCGGACGCTGGTTGATGCAGGTCGACTGGTTGGAGCGCTGGAACTTCATCAGGCGGTAGATGTCGACGCCGGACTTCGACGCTTCGAGGTCCTCGGTGGCGCGGATGACGATACGGGTGGCGTCCACCTGATCGATCACGCCGCCGCGCTTGGCGGCGATCGCGGCGCCGGAGTCGCGGGCCACGACCGGTTCCATGCCGGTGCCGACGAACGGCGCCTCGGCGCGGACCAGCGGCACGGCCTGACGCTGCATGTTCGAGCCCATCAGGGCGCGGTTGGCGTCGTCGTTCTCGAGGAACGGGATCAGCGCCGCGGCGACGGACACGACCTGCTTGGGCGATACGTCCATCAGGTCGACGCGTTCCTTGGCGACGGCGGCCGTCTCACCGGCATGGCGAGAGATGACCATGTCGTTGACGAAGTGGCCTTCCTCGTCGAGGATCGCGTTCGCCTGGGCGACGGTGTACTTGCTCTCTTCCATCGCCGAGAGATAGACGACCTTGTCGGTCACCTTGCCGTCCTCGACAATGCGGTACGGGCTCTCGATGAAGCCGTACTTGTTGACGCGGGCGAAGGTGGCGAGCGAGTTGATCAGACCGATGTTCGGGCCTTCCGGCGTCTCGATCGGGCAGATACGGCCGTAGTGGGTCGTGTGAACGTCACGAACTTCGAAGCCGGCGCGCTCGCGGGTCAGACCGCCCGGACCAAGGGCCGACAGGCGGCGCTTGTGGGTGATCTCCGACAGCGGGTTGGTCTGGTCCATGAACTGGCTGAGCTGCGAGGAACCGAAGAACTCGCGCACGGCGGCAGCCGCCGGCTTGGCGTTGATCAGGTCCTGCGGCATGACCGTGTCGATGTCGACCGAGCTCATGCGCTCCTTGATGGCGCGCTCCATGCGCAGGAGACCGACGCGGTACTGGTTCTCCATCAGCTCGCCGACGGAACGAACGCGGCGGTTGCCAAGGTTGTCGATGTCGTCGATCTCGCCCTTGCCGTCGCGCAGCTCCACCAGCGTCTTGATGACGGCGAGGATGTCTTCCCTGCGAAGGACGCGGACGGTGTCCGGGCACTGAAGGTCGAGGCGCATGTTCATCTTGACGCGGCCGACGGCGCTGAGGTCGTAGCGCTCGGCGTCGAAGAACAGCGACTTGAACATCGCTTCGGCGGTGTCGATGGTCGGCGGCTCGCCAGGACGCATGACGCGGTAGATGTCGAACAGCGCGCCCTCGCGGGACTCGTTCTTGTCGACGGCCAGCGTGTTACGAATGTAGGCGCCGGTGTTGACGTGGTCGATGTCGAGCAGCGGCAGCTCGTCGATGCCGAGATCGGCGACCGTGGCCAGCATCTTGGCGGTGATTTCCTCACCGGCCTCGATGTAGATCTCGCCCGTCTGCATGTTGACGACGTCTTCGGCGATATAGAGGCCCTCGAGCTCCTCGTCGGTCACCTTCAGGGCCTTGAGGCCCTTCTCGGCGAGCTGACGGGCGGCACGAGCGGTCAGCTTGCGGCCGGCGCCCACCACGACTTCGCCGGTATCGGCGTCGATGAGGTCGGCGACAGCCTTCATGCCCTTCATGCGATTGGCATCGTAAGGCATGCGCCAGCCGTCCTTGGCGCGCTCGTAGATGATCTTGTTATAGAAGGTGTCGAGGATTTCTTCGCCGTCGAGACCGAGGGCGAACATCAGGCTTGTCACCGGGATCTTGCGGCGACGGTCGATACGCGCATAGACGATGTCCTTGGCGTCGAATTCGATGTCGAGCCAGGACCCGCGGTACGGGATGATGCGCGCGGCGAACAGAAGCTTGCCCGACGAGTGGCTCTTGCCCTTGTCGTGGTCGAAGAACACGCCCGGCGAACGGTGCATCTGCGAAACGATGACGCGCTCGGTGCCATTGACGATGAAGGTGCCGTTGTCGGTCATGAGCGGCATGTCGCCCATGTAGACGTCCTGCTCCTTGATGTCCTTGACCGACTTGGCGCCAGTATCCTCGTCGACATCGAACACGATGAGACGCAGCGTGACCTTGAGCGGCGCCGCGAAGGTCATGCCGCGCTGACGGCACTCATCGACGTCGTACTTCGGCGCCTCGAACTCGTAGCGAACGAACTCGAGAAAAGCCGTGCCGGCGAAGTCGGAAATCGGGAACACAGACTTGAAAACGGCCTGGAGGCCCTCCTCAGGACGTCCGCCCTTGGGCTCCTCCACCATGAGGAACTGGTCATAGGACGCCTTCTGGACCTCGATCAGGTTCGGCATCTCGGCAACTTCCCGGATGTCTCCGAAGAACTTGCGGACACGCCTGCGGCCGTTGAACGTTTGCGCCATTGCTTCCCTCGTACACCGTGATCGGCAGACCGGAACCCTTTGATGTGCAACGTTCTCACGCCGCCGAAGGGCTCGGGACAAACCGACCGTCGACCAACAGGCCAAGTCTTTAGCCAATTCGGTCCGATTCGGGCCAAATAAAGGCCATCTCAAAAACAACCGTTGGGCGGCCCGATTTTGTCGAGCCGCCCACCGTCATAAATGTCAGGTCGATTACTTGACGTCGACCTTGGCGCCAGCTTCTTCAAGCTGCTTCTTGATCTTGGCGGCCTCGTCCTTGGCAACGGCTTCCTTGACCGGCTTCGGAGCGCCTTCGACCAGGTCCTTGGCTTCCTTGAGGCCGAGACCCGTGATGGCACGGACTTCCTTGATCACGTTGATCTTCTTGTCGCCGGCGTCGACGAGAATGACGTCGAACTCGGTCTTCTCTTCCTCAGCGGCGGCCGGAGCGGCGGCACCACCAACGGCGGCGACGGCGACCGGAGCAGCGGCGGAGACGCCCCACTTCTCTTCGAGCAGCTTGGACAGCTCGGCGGCTTCCAGGACGGTCAGGGCCGACAGTTCATCGACCAGCTTGGCAAGATCAGCCATTTCACTTCTTCCTTCAGTAACGGTTCGAACCAGATTTGTGTTTCAGGTCGAACGGCCTCACGCCGCTTCGTCCTTCTTGGCATAAGCCCCGAACACGCGGGCCAGCTGGCCCGCGGGCGCCTGCAGGACGCCTGCGATGCGGGTCGCCGGGGTATTGATCATACCCAGCAGCTTGGCGCGCAGTTCGTCCAGCGACGGCAGGCTCGCGAGAGCCTTGACGCCGTTGGCATCGAGGTTGGTCGTGCCCATCGCACCGCCCAGAACAACGAGCTTGTCGTTGGTCTTGGCGTACTCGACGGTGACCTTGGACGCCGCAACCGGATCCGCCGAATAGGCGATGACGGTCGGACCTGTGAACAGGTCAGCAATGTGCTCGGCATCGGTGCCTTGAAGAGCAAGCTTGGCGAGGCGGTTCTTGGCGACCTTGACCTTGCCGCCGGCTTCCCTCATGCGGGCGCGATACGCCTGCAGGTCAGCGACGGTAAGGCCTTGGTAGTGGGACACGACGATGACGCCCGCGCCCTTGAACGAGGCGTTGAGTGCGTCGATCAGTTCCCGCTTTTCCGCTCTATCCACGGCCTGTCTCCGGATAAACGACAAGGCTTGCGCCCCATCGTCAGGTTGCTGTTGCCACGCTTTCGCCCGATGGCTTGGCGCGACGCTCGCGGCCTGTCCGCCAACCCGTTCCGGAAAACCGGCGTAGCTGGAGGGAAGAGTTCGAACCGGTACTCGTCATGGGAAGAACGGCGAACCGCCCTTCGAATGATACGGATCTCACTCCCGTCTCATGCAGGCCCCGACGTCACCCCGAAAGGGGATCGGTCCGGTAGGCTTAGGTCACGGCATATGCCGGACACCCGCAATCTCGGACAGGGTCGGCGCTTCCTTGAGGACGAATCCTCGGGGAAGCCACCGATCCCGCCGGCCGTAGCCGACGGGAAACTCTTGGCCCCTTGCAGGAGCCGCCGGCCCGAGGGCCGGAATTCATCGTCAGGAAGCGGCGCCGACGGAGCCGACTTCCACCTTCACGCCCGGACCCATGGTCGAGGAGACCGAAACGCGCTGCAGATAGGTGCCCTTGGCACCCGTCGGCTTGGCTTTCTGGACGGCATCGACGAGAGCACGAACGTTGTCGAGCAGCGCTTCGGCAGAGAACGAAGCCTTGCCGACGCCGGCGTGGACGATACCAGCCTTCTCGACGCGGAACTCGACGGCACCACCCTTGGAGGCCTTGACGGCGGCAGCGACGTCCTGCGTCACGGTGCCAACCTTCGGGTTCGGCATCAGGCCGCGCGGGCCCAGAACCTTGCCGAGACGGCCGACCAGCGGCATCATGTCCGGCGTGGCGATGCAGCGATCGAAGTTGATCTCGCCCTTCTGGATCGTCTCGACCAGTTCCTCGGCGCCGACGATGTCGGCTCCGGCGGCGGTCGCCTCATCAGCCTTCAGGCCACGGGCGAACACGGCGACGCGGACGGTCTTGCCAGTGCCGTGCGGCAGCTGGACGACGCCACGGACCATCTGGTCGGCATGACGGGGATCGACGCCAAGATTGATGGCAACTTCGACGGTCTCGTCGAACTTGGCCGTGGCGCGCTCCTTGATCAGGCCGAGGGCCTCGGTGAGCGGATAGAACTTCTTGCGATCGATGCCTTCGCGGCTAGCGACGACGCGCTTGGGAAGCTTGGCCATATCGGTCACTCCGCGATCTTGAGGCCCATGGAGCGGGCAGAGCCCTCGACCATGAGCATGGCGGCGTCGATGGAGGTGGCGTTCATGTCGACGAGCTTCTTCTCGGCGATTTCACGCACCTGCGCCTTGGTGACGGAGCCGGCGGCGGCCGAACCCGGCGCCTTCGAGCCCTTGTCGAGACCGGCGGCCTTCTTCAGGAAGTAGGTCATCGGCGGCGTGCGGAGCTTGAAGGTGAACGAGCGGTCCGCGAAGATGGTGAAGAGCACCGGGATCGGCATGCCCTTTTCCATACCCTGCGTCTGCGCGTTGAACGCCTTGCAGAATTCCATGATGTTCAGGCCGCGCTGACCGAGCGCGGGGCCAATCGGCGGCGACGGGGTCGCCGAACCGGCCGGCACCTGAAGCTTCAGGTAGCCAGTGATTTTCTTCGCCATTTTCTTCTCCTCGTCGGCGCACCCGGATGAGCCGGTTCGCCTTCAGGTTCGTGGTCGGAGGACCGTGTCCCGGCGGCGATGGCCGGGGCCCCTCTCCCACGGGGTGGGTGCCGACCGGAAAACCGGACGGCGAACGCGACACCGGCGAACCGGCATCGCAAACGTGCGTCAGACCTTTTCGACCTGACCGTATTCGAGTTCGACCGGCGTGGCTCTGCCGAAGATCGACACCGCCACCTTGAGGCGACTGCGCTCTTCGTCCACTTCCTCGACAAGGCCGGAGAAGGACGCGAACGGGCCGTCGGAAACCTTGACCTGCTCGCCGATCTCGAAGCTGACGGAGGGCTTGGGCCGCTCGACGCCGACCTCGACCTGATTCATGATGCGCTCGGCCTCACGGTCGGGAATGGGAACCGGCTTGTTGTCGGACCCGAGGAACCCCGTGACCTTCGGCGTATTCTTGATGAGGTGATAGGCCTCATCGGTCATGTCCATGCGCACCAGGACGTAGCCCGGAAAGAACTTGCGCTCGGCCGCCACCTTGCGACCGCGACGCACCTCGGTGATGCTCTCGGTCGGCACCAGAACCTGCTCGAAGAGATGCGCGAGACCGCGCTGCTGCGCCTGCTCCTTGATGGAGTCAGCCACCTTCTTCTCGAAATTCGAGTAGGCGTGGACGATATACCAGCGTTTTGCCATGTCGATGCTCCCTCGGCGGTCGTTCGTCAGCCGCTGAGGCCGAGCAGCAACCCGACACCCCAGTTCATGATCATGTCGGCGACCAGAAAGAAGATCGCCGCGAGGATCGCCATGATGAACACCATGGTCGTCGTGATCGCAGTCTCGCGCCGGGTCGGCCAGGTGACCTTGCCGGCCTCGGTCCGAACCTGCTGCAGAAACTCAAGGGGGCTAGTCTTGGCCATACATCCACTCATGACGGTCGGGCGCGCGGAACGGCAGTTCCGCGCGCCACGAGATAGGAACCGTTATCTATAGCGTTCGACAGGTCCACGCAAGAGGGAAATGGCAGGGGCAGCAGGGCTCGAACCCGCGACCTGCGGTTTTGGAGACCGCCGCTCTACCAACTGAGCTATACCCCTAGACTTCCGCTCGCGGACGTCAGTCCGATCGCTTATAGCCGAACCGGCTTCCGGATCAAGCACCAAAAACGCGGTGCGCCCTTCTTACCGATTCCTGCCGGCGGGGCAACCCCCGCGCGGCAATTTCTTTGTCTCCCGAATGGCTTGGCTGTGGATCAGCGCGGAAAACCGGGAGATTCCGGCGACCGAAGCCGCCGGATAGGTATCATCACTCGACGATGGCGGCGACGACGCCGGCGCCAACGGTACGACCGCCTTCGCGGATGGCGAAGCGGAGCTTCTCTTCCATGGCGATCGGAACGATCAGCTGGACGTTCATCGTCACGTTGTCGCCCGGCATCACCATCTCGACGCCTTCGTTCAGCGTCACAACGCCGGTCACGTCCGTCGTGCGGAAGTAGAACTGCGGGCGATAGTTGGTGAAGAACGGCGTGTGACGGCCACCCTCTTCCTTGGTCAGGATGTAGGCTTCGGCCTTGAACTTCGTGTGCGGGTTCACCGAAGCCGGCTTGCACAGCACCTGGCCGCGCTCGACGTCTTCACGCTTCGTGCCGCGCAGCAGGGCGCCGATGTTGTCGCCAGCCTGGCCCTGATCGAGCAGCTTGCGGAACATTTCAACGCCGGTCACGGTCGTCTTGGTCGTCGGACGGATACCGACGATCTCGACTTCCTCGCCGACCTTGACGATGCCGCGCTCGACACGGCCGGTCACAACCGTGCCACGACCCGAGATCGAGAACACGTCTTCGATCGGCATCAGGAACGGCTGGTCAACCGGACGCTCCGGCTGCGGGATGTAGGCGTCGACTTCGCGCATCAGCTCGAGGATGGCGTCGTGACCCAGCTTCGGGTCGCCGTTCTCCAGAGCAACCAGGGCAGAACCCTTGATGATCGGGATATCGTCGCCGGGGAACTCGTAGGACGACAGAAGCTCGCGAACTTCCATCTCCACCAGCTCGAGCAGCTCGGGGTCGTCGACCATGTCGCACTTGTTCAGGAACACGACGATCGCGGGAACGCCGACCTGACGGGCGAGCAGGATGTGCTCGCGGGTCTGCGGCATCGGGCCGTCGGCGGCCGAAACCACCAGGATCGCGCCGTCCATCTGCGCGGCGCCGGTGATCATGTTCTTCACGTAGTCGGCGTGGCCTGGGCAGTCGACGTGAGCGTAGTGACGGTTCTCCGTCTCGTACTCGACGTGCGCCGTGTTGATCGTGATGCCACGGGCCTTCTCTTCCGGAGCGGCGTCGATCTGGTCGTAGGCCTTGAACGTCGCGCCACCGGTCTCCGCGAGCACCTTGGTGATCGCAGCCGTCAGCGACGTCTTGCCATGGTCAACGTGACCGATCGTGCCGATGTTGCAGTGCGGCTTCGTCCGCGAAAACTTTTCCTTGGCCATCGCTTCGTCTCTCTCGAAAGGTTTGTGGGGCCTTTTCGTGCGCTGCCCCCGAACCGGGGCGGCCGGTCGGCGGGTCGAATAGTGCCTTTTAACGCAAGGTTCAAGCCCTGATTGACGCCGCTCTCCCCGCAAAGAGCAATCGGCGCCAAGGCTGAGCCATATGGACCGCTTTCCCTGAAATTTCAAGCTCACCACAGGGCTAAGGTTGCCGTCAATATGCGTCTGCGGTTCGCGCCCCGAGGCGGCGGCCAAGACCGACATCGGAACGGTGCGCCGACGCTCGATAATCGGAACGACGGTCGGCGGCCCGTCGCCGGCGATCGCATGGTCGACGCGAGCTCCGGACCGACCAAGGCCGGAGCGGCATTAACACGTTCATCATTCCCAAGGAGAAATAACCCGTTATTAATGGTGGCAGCGCTTAGCTATGCGGGAGGAGAGCTGGTGCGAAGTGCAGAACACGCGCGCCTACTGGAACTTCGGAAACGTCGATGAATCAACAGTTCTCCCTATTCCTCTCCCGCGTCGTCGCCTCGCTGCTGGCGATGGTTGTTGCCCTCTCCGCGATGGGAATGTTTCTCGTCTGGGTTGCTCGTTCCATCGACAGCGAAGATATCCGGCGGCAGGCCGAGCTCGCCGGGTATGCCATCGGAGAAGTTCGCGCCAACATCTCGCACAACCAGGAGAGTTCGACCTTCTGGGACGAGGCGGTCAAGAACACCGCCGGAGGCGGCAACGCCGAGTGGATCGACGGCAATCTCGGCACATGGATGCACACGTTCTTCGGCATCGACGAAGCCTATGTCCTCGATGACCAGAACCGGCCGATCTATGCCTTCGCGGACGAGCGACCGAAAGCGGCCGCATTCTTCGAGTCGCGCCGCGACGTGCTGGCGCCATTCCTGCAAGCGTTGCGAGACAAGATCGCTGCCGGCGAAGCCCCGGCCGAGGGAAGCCAGGAACTGTCCGTCGGCGTCGCCGACTATGTCTACATCGCCGGCCGTCCGGCGATCGTCAGCGCCAAGCCGATCGTTTCCGACTCCGGCGAGCTGGAGCAGCCCCTCTCGACCATTCGGATTCACGTCGTCGTCCTGTATCTGGACGGTGCCATCATCGACAAGGTCGGACAGTCGCACGTGCTGGAGGATTTGAAGTTCGTTGCCTCGGGACAGAGCGACCCCAAGCGTACCTCTATATCCCTGTCCAGCGATATCGGGAGCGCCGTCGTCTCGTTCCAGTGGGTACCCTTCCGTCCGGGCCAGCGCCTCCTCACGTCGCTCTCGCCCGTTCTGGCCCTGGTCGGGTCGGTGTTTCTGATCGGCACGCTGGTCATCTCGTCGGCGTCCTACCGGCGCAAGCTGGACAGGATCAGGAACGAAGAGCACATCCGTTACCTTGCCTCCCACGACCCTCTCACCGGCCTTCTCAACCGCTCGGCCTACGAACAGGCCGCAGACGAGTTGATCGAACAGTTCTCCACCCGCCAGCAGGCCGATCCCCTCGCCTTCCTGTTCATGGACCTCGACCGGTTCAAGCAGGTCAACGACATCCTGGGCCATCAGGTGGGCGACGCCGTGCTGGTCGAGTTCGCAAGGCGCACATCCGAGATCCTGCCGGCCAATGCGCCCGTCTATCGCGTCGGCGGAGACGAGTTCGCCGCGCTGATCCCCAACCGGACCCGGCGAGAAATCGAACAGCTTTGCAGCCAGCTCATCGAAAGCCTGGCCGAACCGATGGAGTTCGACGGGCGGCGCGCGTTCGTCGGCGTCTCCATCGGCGTTTCGATGGCCCCCTACGACGGAACCGACCGGGCGGAGTTGAACCGCAAGGCCGACGTCGCCCTCTATCATGCCAAGACGGCCGGGCGGCGTCGTTTCTCGATCTTCGGCACACAGATGGACGACGCCATTCAGAACCGGGCGGCCATAGAGACGGAGCTTCGCGAGGCGCTTCGGACAAAGAAGGAGTTTTCCGTCGTCTACCAGCCCAAATACGCCGGCCACGGCAGCCACATGCTGGGCGTGGAAGCGCTCGTTCGCTGGGAGCAACCCGAACGCGGGATGATTTCGCCCGCGTTGTTCATTCCGATCGCCGAGGAAGCCGGCCTCATCGCCGATCTGGGCCTGTGGGTGCTGGAAACCGCCTGCCGGGACGCCGTCGCCTGGCCCGTCGAGCACCTGGCCGTCAACGTGTCGCCCGTCCAGCTGCGCGCCGTCGGCTTTGCCGAGAGCGTGCTGGCAACCCTGGAGAAGATCGGCTTCCCGGCCAGCCGGCTCGAACTGGAAATCACGGAGACGGATTTCGCCGATGCCGAGGAAACCGGCATGCAGACCATCAAGACGCTGAACGCGGCCGGCATTTCGATCGCCATCGACGATTTCGGAACGGGGTCGTCGACCTTCGAGCGGTTGAGGAACATCGACTGCGACCGCATCAAGATCGACCGAAGCTTCGTCAAGAGCATCACCGAGTCCGAGGGCGACGCTGAAATCGTGCGGGCGATGATCGCCATGGCGCATGCCAAGGGCCTCAAGACGACGGCCGAAGGCGTCGAGACGGCCGAGCAGCGGGACATTCTGCGCTCCTTCGGCTGCGACGAGCTGCAAGGCTACCTCCTCGGCAGGCCGATGCCGCCACGGGACCTCACGCAGATCCTGAACGACACCGAGTCCCTCGCCCGGTAGGAAGCCCGCCCCTCGGCCACGACCTCTCCTTCAATCCCTCCCCGCCGGACCGACGGGCGCCATCGGTTGCCCAATGAGCCCTCGACGCTCACCAAACGCTCCGCCGAACGTGATCGCACGAGCCATTTACTCACGGCCTAGGTAATATACTTATCCAATTGCAACGGGCTGGCAGGTCAGCAACGACAAGACAGCCTCCCTCGGGCCTTGGACGACGAGCCGCCGAATTCCGCGAGGGCATATCCGGAGAATGACAATGCAGATCGGAATGATGGGACTGGGCCGGATGGGCTTCAACATGGCGCGGCGGCTGATGGCGGACGGTCATGAGGTGGTCGCCTACGATCTCAACCGCGACAGCGTCGCCGCGATCGAGAAGGAAGGCGCCATCGGAGCGACCTCCATCGAGGACCTCGCGGCCCGGCTGAAGCCGCCGCGCGCGATCTGGCTCATGCTGCCCGCCGCCGTCACCGAGGGCGCCGTGCGCGACCTTTCGGCTCACCTCGCCGCCGACGACGTCGTGATCGACGGCGGCAACTCCAACTATCGCAACGCCGTCGACCTCGCCGCCGAGCTCGCCCCGACCGGGGTTCACTTCCTCGACGTCGGCACGTCGGGTGGCGTATGGGGCGCCGAGCGCGGATACTGCCTGATGATCGGTGGCGACGCCGCCGCCGTTGCCCGCCTCGATCCGATTTTCGCGACATTGGCGCCCGGCGGCGATCCAGCGACCGCAACCGCCCAGCGCGGCTATCTCCATTGCGGCCCGGCCGGCGCCGGCCACTTCGTCAAGATGATCCACAACGGCATCGAATACGGCATGATGGCCGCCTATGCCGAAGGGCTGAACATTCTGAAGTCGGCAAACGCCGGCGCCGAGACGCGCAAGGCCGACGCCGAGACCAGCCCGCTCGATGAGCCGCAGTATTACCGCTACGACCTGGACGTCGCCGCGATCACCGAGGTGTGGCGACATGCCAGCGTCATCAGTTCGTGGTTGCTCGACCTGACCGCTTCGGCGCTGGCCGCCGAGCCGGACCTTGCGTCCTACAAGGGCAATGTCGCCGACTCCGGCGAAGGCCGCTGGACGCTCAAGGCCGCCATCGACACCGGCGTACCGGCGCCGGTGCTGTCGTCGGCGCTCTACAGCCGCTTTGCTTCGCGCGGCAACGACGAGTTCGCCAACAAGGTGCTCTCGGCGATGCGCCAGGCCTTCGGCGGACATATCGAGAAGCAGGGAAAGGGGCACTGACATGCCGAGAGCCATCAAGGAAGCCCGCAACGGCCGGTCGGACGCCCTGGTCATCTTCGGCGCCACCGGCGACCTCGCCCGTAAGATGATCTTCCCCTCGCTCTACCAGATGGTGCGGCGCGGCAACCTCAACGAACCGATCGTCGGCGTCGCCCGCGACGGCTGGAGCGTCGAGAAGCTGCTGGAACGGGCGCGGGAAAGCATCGTTGCCAGTTGCGGCGCCATTGACGAGGCGACCTTTGCCAAGTTCGCCGGCCTCGTGCGCTTCGTTCCCGGCGACTACCAGGACCCTTCGACCTTCACCCGCCTCGGCGAGGCGCTGTCGGACCGGCGGCGCGTCCTCTATTACCTCGCCATTCCGCCATCGATGTTCGCTTCGGTGACGGCCGGCCTCAAGCAGGCCAACCTTGCGAACGGCGCCCGGCTGATGGTCGAAAAGCCGTTCGGCCGCGACCTCTACTCGGCCCAGGAGCTCAACCGCGTCCTGCACGCCGTGTTCAAGGAAGACGACCTCTTCCGCATCGATCACTATCTCGGCAAGGAAGCGATCCAGAACCTTCTCTACTTCCGCTTCGCCAACTCGTTCCTGGAACCGCTGTGGAACCGAAACTACATCGACAGCGTCCAGATCACCATGGCGGAGGACTTCGGCGTCGAGGGCCGCGGCCGCTTCTACGAGGAAGTCGGCGCGCTGCGCGACGTGGTGCAGAACCACCTCGTCAACGTGCTGCTGCTGCTCGCCACCGAGCCGCCGGTCAACGCGCTGTCCGACGACCTCATCGACGAGAAGGTCCAGGTGCTGAAGGCGATCCGGCCGCTCGAGGAGCGCGACGTCGTCAGGGGCCAGTTCGAGGGCTATCGAACCGAACCGGGCGTTGCCACCGACTCCCGCGTCGAAACCTTCGTGGCGGTGCGCCTCTACGTCGACACCTGGCGCTGGCAAGGCGTTCCCTTCTACATCCGCGCCGGAAAGAACCTTCCGGTGCGCGCCACCGAGGTCGTCGTCCGCTTCAAGCGCCCGCCGCTCGAGGTGTTCGACCCGATCCGGCCGGGCGAGGCCAACTATATGCGCTTCCGCCTGGGACCGGAGGTCTCGATCGGCATCGGCGCCCGGCGCAAGGCCAACGGCGGCGAAATGGTCGGCGAAGCGCTGGAGCTCACCGCCGTCAGCGACAGCATGGACAACATGCTGCCCTACGAGCGGCTGATCGGCGACGCCATGAACGGTCGTCGCCAGCTGTTCACGCGCGAGGACATGGCCGAACTCGCCTGGCAGATCGTCGAACCGGTGCTGGAGGCGAGCACCGCCCCGTCTCTCTACAAGCCCGGCACCTGGGGGCCGAAGGAAGCCATGGCCGGCTTTGAGCCCGTCGGCGGATGGGTCGACCCCAAGAGCTGAGGCGCGATCCTACCGTTCGCCATCAACCGTTCGGTTGAACAGACGGAGAGAGAGCGCCAGAGACTGCGGCAGCGGGGTCCACAGCCCCGACCGCAGGCCGGCCGTTCGCAAAGCGGCGGCCGTCCAGGTGTTGCAGCCGAGCAGGATGTTGAAGAGGCCCCGTGCCTCAAAGAAGCGGTCATAGGCTCCGTAACCGGCGCCGGGGATCGCTCCCAAGGCATCACGTTCGGAGGCGAAGCTGCCGGCAACGAACGCGATGAGCTTGTCCAAGCCGTCCCGATCCACATCGAAAGCCGCGACACCGGGCTGCGCCGCAAGAGCGACTCCCGCGACGTCGACATGCAGTACCGACCTGTCGACGGTCAGGGCGCGCAACATCGGCAGCGGCTTCAGGTCGGCCCAGGTTGGCGTTTCGAGATAGAAGGCGCGGCCGCCCCAACCGACGATCAGCCATCGCGCCTCCGGGTGGCCGACGGGAATGCCTGACGCCTCCAGAAAGGAAAACGTCGAGCGCGTCGCGTCGTCGAGCGGAATGGCGATGTCGGTATGGATCGCTCCGGAGAGCACGAGGATGCGCCGGAGATCATCGGGACCGGAAGAGGACCTCACCGGCACGACAAACGGCCGAGGAACGATCGCGCCACCGACCAGCAAGAGCACAAGCAGCAGCAGGCCGATCAAGGCGATACGAACGGATGTCATGGCGCCTCGTCTTGTATTGTCCGGTTTCCGGAACGCTTGGCGCGGCGGCCGTCTTTGCGCCAGCTTCGCCAACAGCGCGATCCGCTCAAGCGAGCTCCACCCGATCGCGGCCGTTGGCCTTGGCGCGATAGAGCGCGGCATCGACACGCCGGAAGAAGGCGCCGGCGTCTTCACCGGGCGCGACCTCGCCGACGCCGATGCTGACGCTCAGTCCATCGGCGGACAGTCTGGCTTCGGTAACGGCGGACCGGATGTCGCTGGCGAGCGCCGAGGCCAACGCCATCGTCGTAGCCGGCAGCAGCAGCACGAACTCTTCCCCACCCCAACGCGCGACGCAGTCGGACTGACGGGACCGAAGGCGCAGCGTGTCGGCCAGACGTCGCAGCGTGTCGTCGCCGGCTCCATGACCATAGCGATCGTTGAGCTGCTTGAAGTGGTCGATGTCGATCACGATCAGCGCATAGGGGCTGCCGATGGTGGCGTGAAGCCGTTCCGCTTCCTGCAGGGCGACCTCGAAGCGCCGCCGATTGGCAAGACCGGTCAGGGGATCGGTCAGGGCGGCGTCCTCCAGACGGGCCTCCAGCAGCTTGCGATCGGTGATGTCCAGAAGCACGCCATTGAACACGACGTCGCCGTTGGGCTGGCGGCGGGTGCTTGCCCGACCGAGCAGCCACTTGCCTTCGCCCATGCCACCGATCCGGAACTCCCGCTCCCAGGGGTGGAGACGCCGGGCGGACAGCCTGAGACTGCGCAGCAGACCGACCCAGTCGAGCCTCGTCAGCAGCGGGGAGAGCACGGTGGGAGACGTCGGATCGTCGCCGTCGGCGAGACCGAGGAAGCTCCTGGCGGCGCCGTTGAAATAGGTGATCTCGATCTTGCCACGCGGTGTCATCACGGCGCGGAAGACGGCGCCGGGGATGGCGTTCATGAGGTCGGCGACCTCGTCCTCGCGCTGGCGTTCATGGGTCAGATCGGTGAAGCTAAGGACGGCGCCTTTCACCTGATCGCCGACGCGAATGGGGCTGGCAACAAGCCTGACGGGAAAGGTCGCGCCGTCTTCCCGACGCATCGTGCATTCCAGCTCCTGCACGGCCATGCCCGTCGCGGCGGCCTCGAGAACGCGATGCGCCTCGCCGTCCATCGGCCGCTCCGCCGTGCCGAGAAAACGCTGGATGCCCAGCCTGATGACTTCGCTTTCGTGAAGGAAGCCGAAGGCCCTGACGGCCTCGGGATTGACGAAGGTGAACGCGCCGGCGTTGTCGATGCCGCAGACGCCGACGTTGACGCTTTCGAGCAGCAGGCGGTTGAACTGCTCCGTCTCGATCACCTCCGTGATGTCCTGGACGACGCACAGAAGCAGCTTTCGGTCCACGAGTTCGATCGGGCCGGCATAGACGTGCACGTCGCGCACCGTCCCGTCGGCCATCTTGTGGCGGAACCGCTGCGGGTAGTGACCGCCGGACCAGGAGGAGATCTCCCGCATCACGGTCAGCACCGCCCGGCCGAGGGTGTTGATGTCGTAGACGTGAAGCTGCCTGAATTCCTCCCGGCTATAGCCGTAGAACTCCAGCGCCTTCTTGTTGGCGTCGACGACGGAGCCTTCGCTCTCGGGGTCGATCAGAAGAATGGGCGCCGAGTTGGTTCCGAACAGGGTGTCGAAGAGAATACAGCGGGTGTCGTTCAGTGTCGGGCAGCGCAGCAGCATGCCCGTGCATTGTGGCTCGGCACAGCTGGAAGCCAGATCGGATGTTGCCGCCAGATTCGAATTCTGCTCGCCCATCGCCGAACCTCACAACCAAAGATCGGCAAAATCCGATCAATGGCCACCCTTTCGCTCCCAACAGCTCCCAAACTACCCAAGAAACTCTTAAATTTCCACATGTTGTGGATCACAACAGCCGGTGCCCAAGCGCTGGCGCGTGATCGGCGGCGCATCGCGCCGCGCCACTCCGGCACCGGCGGCGGGCACCTTTTGCCGCACGGGGCCGCCGTTCCTCTGCGTCCAGCCCTTGCGAGCCGGTTATCGTCCACGCCAGGCCGCTCAACTTGCGAACACGACTTCGCGACCATTCATCAAATCGACCGCCCGCAAGTGTCATCCGGGAGCCATTTCAGCGTGAACGGAAGCCACCTAAATGACGGTCATCGGCAGCGAACAAAACCTCCCCGCTGCCAAGCATGAAACGAACGCTGATACAGAAATTGGAGTTTTGAAATGAAGACCTCCCTCATTGCCTCGCTCGCCTTCGCCGCCGTTCTGGTCCCCTCGCTCGCCAGCGCCGGCTCGCTCACCTTCGACCCGGCCGCCGGCACCAACGATCCCAACTTCGTCGCCGCCCCGGTCAACGTGAACAGCGCCAACGCGCTTGCCGCCAAGGCCGACGCCGCCCGCTATGCTGAAGCCGCCCAGGCCGCCAAGTCCGGCGCCATCATCGGTACGCATGGTTCGGCCACCGGCGCCAGCGTGGTCACCACCTTCGACCCGGCCGCCCGCGACAACGACCCGCAGTTCAGCAGCGCCGTCGTGATCGAAAACCCGGCCAATGCCGAAGCCGCCAAGGCCGACGCTGCCCGTTATCCGAAGCCGGTCTTCTATCGCAACGCCAGCGAAGAGTGGGAACACAACCTCCGCGGCTGATCTCGATCTAGGAGATCGCCTCGGGTGAGGGAGGGGCCGGCCGTCGACTCCAGCGGCCGGCCATCCCCACCCCTTGATGCCCACCCTTGATGATATCGACTGGAGTCACGGCAAATCGGCTGCTCGAAAGGGCGGCCGATTTCGCGTTTCGACAGCAGCCCCGGCAAGGGGGCGATTTCACTCCGCGCGCCGGACGCCATCGTCCGGATACGACAAAGCGCCCGAACCGGTCAGGTATCGAGCGCTGGACGTCGTCTGGATCAATCGTGGCGACCGGGTCGCCGCGCCGTCAGAAACCGAGGTTGCGGGTTGCGGCGGGTGAGGTTGCGTTCGCGTGCCTCGAGATCGTAGCGATCACCGGCTTCGTAGATGTAGGCCAGTTCCATCTCTTCGGGCGTCGGGACGCGGAGGGCCTTGGCAGCGCGCTTCAGAGTGGCGAACATTTCGGTTTTTCCTTCTTCCAGACCGGAGGTTTCCGGCCTCTTTCTCTCTTCTCTTTCGATGCCCAAAACATAGCTCCAAAAGTCCCTGCGACCTAATCGCAAGTTCTAAAAGCCATGTTCAGATTCTCTATCGGTCCGCCGCGGTGGACGACTGTCGCTCGCCGGTCGGGCAAGACCCTGGCATGGGTAAATTTGCTTAGAAGACCATTGCCAATGTGGAGCTTCCGTGCAGATGATGAGGTGTCGACAAGAGCCCCGGGGAAGGCCGATCATGAAGCGATATTTGTTTGGTGCCGCTGTTTTCTCGATGGTTGCCTTTCAGGCATCCCTTGCGTCCGCCGGTGGGTGCGGAGACATGAAGCCGCCATCGCCCGAAACGAACATTCCGACCGGCGTCCGGTTCACCAACGACACCAACTCCATGGTTCGCATCTATTGGTCGGACTTCAACGGCCAGTTGAAGGACTACGGCCTGGTTCGGCCGCAAGAGACGGTCGGCTTCCAGACCTATGTGCATCATCGCTGGTATGCGGAACTCTACATGTCGGACGAGGCCCTCTGCGCCGGGCCGATTTCCGCTCCCGACACGGAAATCTGCGACATGCGCCTCATGTTCGATGGAGAACGGGGGATGATCGATATGGACGGGGGCTACTGCGATTACTGACGGAGGGATAGGGTCCGTCGGTTTCCGGCTCGCAATGCCTCGCACACGACAAAGCGCCCGAACCGGTCAGGTTTCGAGCGCTCGAGGTCGTCTTGATTGTCGGCTTGTCGCCGGTCAGGTCTCAGAAGCCAAGGCCACGGCTGAGGTTGCGCTCGCGGGCTTCGAGGTCGTAACGGTCGCCGGCTTCGTTGAGGTAGGCCATGTCGCGCTCGGCCTGGGTGGGAACGCGGAGGAGCTTGGCGGTACGCTTGAGGGTGGCGAACATCTCGGTTTTCCTTCTTTCAGACCGCGAGGTTTCCGGCCTCTTTCTCTCTTCTCTCTTGACGCCCTCAACATAGCGCAGACAGCTCCCACGAGCTAATCGCAAGTTCTGAAAGACAGTTTCAGATTCTCTTTGGATAATGGTCTGTTAGCGACATGCTGGGTGGCGAGCGTCTCCCGCTGGGCCGTCGTCGTCGCCATGCCGCGCATGATCCGATATTGCCACAATGCCATGAGAGCCTATGGTGTGTTCACCCTGACCATGCGCGATGCTTTTGCCGGACTGCGATACAAAATAGATCTTTGGAGATACATCCTCAAAAACCCTTTTTGTATTGAACGGGCGTTACACGAGGCGTAAGAGGCTACTCGGCGAACTATTCTTAGTCTTGGAGACATTCTAGTGAACGAATACGACGATATGACTACCCTCGATATAGCGGCAAGCATTGTTGCTGCCTATGTGGGCAACAACTCCCTGCCGACGCCCGAGCTTCCGGCGCTCATCGCCAGCGTTCACGCCGCCCTCATCCGGGTTCGTGGAGGCGCTGTCGCCGGCAGCAGCCAGGAGCCGACGGCCGAACCGGCCAAGCCCGCCGTTCCGGTCAAGAAGTCGGTCACCCCCGACTACCTCATCTGCCTTGAGGACGGGAAGAAGTTCAAGTCGCTGAAGCGCCATCTTCGCACGCACTACGACATGTCTCCCGAAGAGTACCGCGAGAAGTGGAACCTCCCCAGCGATTACCCGATGGTCGCGCCGAACTATGCCGCCGCTCGCTCGAATCTCGCCAAGCAGATGGGCCTCGGCCAGCAGCGCAAGCGGTCTGCCTCCTGATCGGTCCGGCAGGCGATCGTCATCCGGCCGGAGTGAAGCGAGGGCCGACAAGATGATGCGTCACTGACAAGTGCCAGGAGCACCAAAGCCCCGCCCTCACCGGCGGGGCTTTTGTCTATCGGCATCGTCCCTGGCAGGACTGCAAGAACGACAAAGCGCCCGAACCGGCCAGGTATCGAGCGCTTGACGTCGTCTTGCTGCGGGTGCCCCTCAGAGACCGAGGGTCCGGTTGAGATTGCGGCGGCCGAGGTTCCGTTCGCGAGCCTCAAGGTCGTAACGGTCGCCGGCTTCGTTGAGGTAGGCCATGTCGCGCTCGGCCAGGGTGGGAACGCGGAGGAGCTTGGCGGTACGCTTGAGGGTGGCGAACATCTCGGTTTTCCTTCTTTCAGACCGGAGGTTTCCGGCCTCTTTCTCTCTTCTCTCTTGACGCCCTCAACATAGGCGAGGAAAGGCTTGCGACCTAATCGCAACTTCTGAAAGGCGGCTTCAGATTCTCTTCGGCGAGGCGGCATCGTCGGGCGCGGTCGTCGTGGTCGCCTCGGGCCACCGGCCGAACGCCCCGAGACCGAGTGCCCCAAGAATGTCGGATGGCACCTTTCGCCGAAGTTCCGGCGGCACAATGCGCTCCACCCTGCCTGCCAATAGCCGCCGGTAGCGCCATAGCGCGCTGCGCATCTTGGATAGTTCATCAAGAGCCAGCACACGAAGCTGGGGCGGCGATGGCGGGAAGGAGAGGTTCGGCTTGTCGCCAAGGGTGGCCACGTCCCCCTTTATCCAGCGCTTGGCCGCCACTTCGACGGCCCAGGCCGGCACATCCTCGAGGGCGACGTCGTAGGCTTCCGAGCGGGCATCGATAACAGCGTCGCTCATGTTGCCGGCGGGGAACGCGGCGAGGAGCTTTGCGACATGCCTCAGCGCACTGAACGCGTCGGGCTTGGCCTCGGCATACGGCGCGACCTCATCCACCAACTGCAACAAGATCGATCGTTCGTCCGGCGTGAGAGCCCGGCTCAAGGTCGGGGTTCGGCTCGCCGCCTCCGTGGGCTGCAAGGTGCGCTCCAGCTCGGCGAGCGAAGGCGGCAAGGATAGCGTCGTGGGGCGATGCTGCAGCAGGTTGGCAAGTGCTGCGGGAAGTGCGGGAGGATTGGACACGGTTCGACTCCGGTGCGGGTTTCAGACGATTGTCGCGGGCCTGGTAGACGGCTTCGGTGAAGTAGCTCCAGGAACGGATGCTCGACGGTCCGGCCCGGCTGCATCGGGCCCGGACGGTCGGGAGAATGTCGGCCTGGAGATCGCAGCCGTTGCGAATCCAGTTCATCGGCTCGGAGAGGACGATGAGCCCCGGCGCCGAGGCGGGCTTGGCCAGCGCCTCTCCCCCGGCCTCCATCAGTTCCTCGCCCAGCGTTTCGCCATCCGGCTTCGAGATCGGTCGCGGTTCGAGCTCCGGCACTGACCGACGTTCGGAAACCGGGTCGCGCGCCTCGTCCGGTGTAGTCGGGGGGGATATAGGGGGGTGTTTGGGGGTGTGGGGGAAAGAGGGGGGAGAAGGGGGACACCGAGAGGTGTCGGGCGACTGTCCGGTGACCGTCGCGTGACCGTCACGCTCCCTGTCCCGCTGCCGGCGCTTGCGCTCGGTCGCCCTGGCGCGACGCTCGGCCTCGACGGCGGCGCCCTCCTCCACCGCCCGGACGGCGAGGAGACGATGGCGTCGATGGGCGCGCCCGGCGGCGGCCATCTGTTCGATCAGGCTGGCAATGCTCATCGATCGCCGCCGGTTCTCAGTGCCTGCAAGTCCGCCTCCCGTCCCAAGGGGAATCTGCCCACCATTGCAAGGACTTCACGCCCTCACATGTGACTCAGTCATACGGGATGAGGGTTGGCATACTCGAATGAGGGGGCGGGAGTTGGGGCGTGGTTTGGGAGTCGCGACACGAAGGCGAGTACGCAAACGCATCGGGAGTATGGTCGGCGGACACCGATTCCAGCTCCACGAGACGGCTGGCTTCAAGCTCGTGACACGAGTGACACGACAGCTCAACGGCAGGTCTTCAAACCATTGTAATATAAGGAAAAGCTGGAGCGGGTGAAGGGAATCGAACCCTCGTATTCAGCTTGGAAGGCTGCTGCTCTACCATTGAGCTACACCGCTTCGAGGCGGGATGTTTAGGGAGACGCGGGCAGCTTGTCAACGGCGGAGGGCGGCGGCGAGGGTCGAGATCATCGCGTGAACCACAACCGGGGTCGGCGCGGCGGCCAGTGTGGTTGAGGCGGATGAGTCGTTCGGCGCCGGGCCCGACGCCGAAGGAGAAGTCAGGATCGGCGGCCCGCAGGGTTTCGAGGAGACGAAGGGCGTCGATCCCCTCGGGGACCGCGAAGGCGGTGACGAGGTTGGAGGCATCCTCGGCGCGCGCCCATGGGGCAAGGCCGAGCGCTTCCAAGCCGTCACGCGCGGCGGCGGGCGGCCTCGCCATGCCGGTCGATGAGGCGCTCCATTCCCTCTGCCTCGACGCGATCGAGGGCGGCGGCAAGCGCCCAGAGCTCCAGCGGCGACGGCGTACCCGGCAGTGCGCCGCGACCGATATCCAGCCACAGTCGCTTCTGATCGACGAGCGACAGCGTGGAGGTCTGCGGCGCGTCCGGTACGATCGATCTCGGCCCAGGCGCGCTTGCTGACGGCGACGGCGGAAATGCCGGCCGGCCCGGCCAGCGCCTTCTGCGGCCCGACCACGACGACATCGGCGCGCAGGGCGTCGGCAGAGAAATCGTGCCCACCCAGCGAGGCCACCGCATCGACGATGGTGAGGACGCCGCGCTCGCGCGCAAGGAGCTGGATGGCCTCCAGCGGATTGCGGATGCCGCTGGCCGACTCCGCATGGACCACCGCCAACAGCTTCGCGTCGGGATGGGCGTCGAACGCCGCCTCGACCGCCCGCGCGCTGACCGGCCGCGCCGCCTCGGCGCGAATCTCGACCACGCTGGCGCCGGCCCGGCGCAACCAACGCCCGAACCAGGCGCCATAGGGGCTGGTGACGATGTTGATGGCCTTGACGCCGGGGCGACCGAGGCTCGCGGCCACCGCCTCCAGCGCCACCACCGCCTCGGCTTGAACCAGAAGCACATCGCCGGAGGCGCCGATCAGGCGCGCCAGACGATCGGCGAGGCCGGCACCCGCTCGGCGGGAAACGTCGGCGTATCGAGGAGAAGCTTAGGTCGAAGTCGTTCATGCCTGAGGGTTTCCCTTGAGGGCCGGCACCGCGCCGATCAGTTCCCTGAGTGTGTCGGAGGCCGGCGCGGCGATCACGGCCGCCGCCGGTCCCTCCTCGACGATGCGTCCGGCGGCCATCACCGCGATGCGGTGCGACACGGCGCGGATCACGGCAAGGTCGTGCGAAATGAACAGGTAGGCGACGCCGGTCTCCCGCTGCAGGTCGACCAGGAGTTCCAGGATGCGGCCACGCACCGACACGTCGAGCGCCGAGACCGCCTCGTCGAGGACGATCAGGCGCGGCTGCACGGCGATGGCCCGGGCGATGGCCACCCGCTGGCGCTGGCCACCGGAGATGTCGCGGATCGACCGCTCGGCGAGGCCGGACGGCAGGCCGACCCGGTCGATCAGATGATCCACCTCGGCACGGCGCTTTTCCCTGGGCACCACGGCGTGAATACGCAGGGCGTCGGCGATGACCCCGCCGACGGTGGCGCGGGGATTGAAGGCGGCCAACGGGTCCTGAAACACCATCTGCAGATGGCGCCGCGCCGCGCGCAGGCGACCGCCGGAAAGCGCCAGCCAGTCGTCGCCCATGAAGGCGATGGAGCCGCTCTCAGGCGGCACGAGACGTGTGAGAACGCGCGCCAGCGTCGACTTGCCGCAACCGGAGCCACCGACCAGCCCGAGCGTTTCCCCCGGCGCGATGGTCAGCGACACCCCGTCGAGCGCGGCGACGCGGCGGCCACCGCTGGCAAAGGCGCGACTGAGATCGTGGGCGACGAGCAGCGGCGCGGTCATGGTGCGCCTCCCACCAGCGGCGGGGTGGCAAGGTCGATATGGGCGGCGATCAGCGCGGCCGTCTCGGCGGCCTTGGGTGCGGCGACCATGGTCGGCGGTCCGGCCGAGTTCGACCAGCCGGCCACCGGCCATCACGGCCAGCCGGTCGGCAATGCCGGAAGCCAGCGCCAGATCGTGGGTGACGAAGACCAGCGTCATGCCGTCGGCCCGCGACCAGTTCAACCAGCAGCTCGACGATGGCCGCCTGTACCACGACATCGAGCGCCGAGGTGACCTCGTCGGCGACCAGAAGGCGCGGTCGGGCGGCGATGGCGCCGGCGATGGCCACCCGCTGCCGCTGCCCGCCCGAGAGCTGATGGGGATAGGCGCGCGCCAGCCGCTCCGGCTCGGGCAGATGCACGCGGGAAAGAAGGCGCACCGCCTCGGCGTCGGCGGCGGCGCGGTCGAGCCCAAGGTGGCGGCGCGCGCCCTCGCCCACCTGCTCGCCGATGGTGAGAACCGGATTGAGGCTGGAACCGGGGTCCTGGAAGACATAGCCGATATCGCGGCCGGCGCGCGGAGCGCCGCCTAGGCCCGGCCAGCCGATGGCCCCGGACAGCCGGGCCCGCTCGGGCAGCAGACCGGCGAGCGCCCGCACCAGCGTCGACTTGCCCGAGCCGCTCTCCCCGATGATCGCCAGGATCTCGCCCGAGGCGATGTCGAGCGACACGCCGGAGAGCGAGGGCGACGGCGCGCGATGGTAGGCAACGGCGAGATCGGTGAGGCTGGCGAGCGTCGTCATCTCTGCCTTCCCTGCCCCAGCGCCTCGCCGGCCGCTTCGCTGACGAGATAGACGGCGAGCACGGCGACGACGAGGCCGATGCCGGGGATCACCGACAGGAAGGGCGCGGCGCGCAGCACGTTGCGGCCTTCCGAAATCATCGAGCCCCAGGTGACGACGTTGGGGTCGCCGAGGCCGAGGAAGGACAGCGCCGCTTCGGTGAGGATGGCGGCGGCGACGATCACGGCGGCCAGCGCCAGCACCGGCGGCAGCGCGTTGGGCAGGATCTCCTTGAAGGCGATTTCCAGCGGATGCATGCCGATGACGCGGGCAGCGGCGACGTAATCGCGCTCGCGGATCGAGAGCACCTCGGCGCGGACGAGGCGGGCGGGCTGCGCCCAGGACGACAGGGCGATGGCGGCGATGACGGTGGTGAGCGAGCCGCCGGCCACCGACACGAAGGCCAGCGCCAGCAGGAAGCCCGGCACGATCTGGAAGGCATCGACGACGCGCATCAACGCCTCGTCGACCAGCTTGCCGGCGAACCCGGCGATGGTGCCGATGACCGCGCCGACCAGGATCGACGCCGCCGCCGCCGCAAGACCGACGATCAACGAGGTGCGGGCGCCATGCAGCAAGCCGGCCAGCACATCGCGGCCGAGACGATCCGTGCCAAAGGGCAGCGCCGGATCGGCAAAGGGTGGCAACAGCGCCGGACCGGCGATGCGCAAGGGATCGCCCGGCGACAGCCACGGGGCGAGCAGCGCCGTAGCGGCGATGACGGCCAGCAGGACCGCGCCGAGGGCACCGGTGGGGCTGGAAACCATGCGACGGAGAAAGCTCATCCCGTGGCCTCCGAGGCGCCGATGCGCGGGTCGAGCACGGCGTAGACGAGATCCACCATCAGGTTGACCAGGATCACCAGCACCGCCGACGTCAGGATGATGCCGATGAGGAGCGGCGCGTCGCGGCCGGCTACCGCCTCCTGCGCGAGACGCCCGAAGCCGGGAATGGCGAACACGCTCTCGATCACCACCGACCCCCCCAGCATGCCGGCCGATTGCAGGCCGAGCACGGTGACGAGCGGCAGCAGGGCCGCCCGCGCCACATGCCGCCAGACGATGCGGCGGCGCGTGAGCCCCTTGGCGCGGGCCGCCAGCACGAAGTCCTGCCGCCAGATATCGGCCATGGCCGAGCGCATCACCCTGAGGAACAGGGCGAGATAGATGAAGCCGAGGGCCGCCACCGGCAGCGCCAGATGGCGGGCGATGTCGACGGCGCGGGCAAGGGCCGTGCTTGCCGGAGGCGATGGTCTCGATGCCGGCGATCGGTAGCCACCTCAGCGACACCGAGCAACACCTAGCACCAGAACGAGCCCCAGCCAGAAGCCCGGGATGGCGTAGAGCGTCAGCGCGCCGATGGAGAGCGCCCGGTCGCGGAAGGAGCCGGGGCGGCTGCCGGCAACGACGCCGAGCAGCGAACCGAGCCCAAAGGACAGCGCCGTGGCCGAGCCCATCAGCATCAGCGTCGTCGGCAGCCGTTCGGCGATGAGCGCCAAGACCGGCCGCTCGAAGGCGACGGACCAGCCGAGATCGAGCCGGCCGAGCGCCGTGATGTAGAGAATGAGGCGCGAGAGAAGCGACTGGTCGAGGCCGTATTGGGCGCGCAGGCCGGCGGCGAGCGCCGCGTCGCCACCACCGGCGGAGAGCAGATAGGCGTCGACGGCGTCGCCCGGCGCCGCCTCAAGCATCAGAAATGTGGCGACCACGACGATCAGCAGCACGGGAATGGCGCTGATGGCCCGCCGCCTGACAAGGGTCAAGGCGCGACGCACGCTTCAAGTCTCCAGGGCTCGATCCGGCCCGGATATCCAGACATCTGGAACAGCATCCTAGAAGAACATCCGGCAATGTGAAGGCAAGGAATAATATTCTCCCAACCACCCCTCGCCGGCGCATGCCGTTGCGTCTCCCCGAGAAAACGGACATCGTCCGCCCACAAAAGGAAGGGGACGAGCCAACATGACCTGCGACTATACCGTGACCGTCGAGACACCCGGCGTCGAGGATTACTGCCGCCTGCGCCGGGTCGCCGGCCTGACGCCGAGAAGCGAGAAAGCAGCTGCGGCCGGCCTGCCGAACACGGTGACCGGCGTCGTGGTCAGGCATGGCATTGAAGTCGTGGGCATGGGCCGCGTCATGGGCGACGGGCTTTGCTATCAGGTCGTCGACATCGCCGTGGAGCCCGCCCATCAAGGGCGCGGCCTCGGCAAGGCGATCATGTCGGCCCTGATGAAGGAACTGCGGCAAATCGCCCCGGCGGAAGCCTACGTCAGCCTGATCGCCGACGGCGACGCCAAGCATCTCTATGCCCAATACGGCTTCGAACCGACCGCGCCCGCGTCCATAGGGATGGCGCAGTGGATCGGGAAATAGATGCATCTGGAATGATGGTGCCGGCGGAGAGGATTGAACTCCCGACCTTCGGTTTACAAAACCGCTGCACTACCGCTGTGCTACGCCGGCGCGGGTTTCCGAATAGCCGAACGCACGGTCAGGTGCAACCCTGACCGTGAGGCATATTGTCGGGCTCTCAGCCGAGCGCCTTGCGCACCATGTAGAGCGACAGCACGGCGGCGTTGGAGACGTTGAGGCTCTTGATCTCGCCGGGCATGTCGATGCGGGCGAGCACGTCGCAGAGTTCGCGGGTGCGCTGGCGCAGCCCCTTGCCCTCGGCACCGAGCACCAGGCAGACGGGCGCCGCAAGGCGAACCTCGTCGAGCGGCTCGGGCGCTTCCGAATCGAGGCCGACCACGGTGAAGCCGGCCGCCTTCATTTCCTCCAGCGTATCGCCGAGATTGCGGACGGTGGTCACCGGCACGACGTCGAGCGCGCCGGACGCCGACTTGGCCAGCACGCCGGATTCGGCGGCGCTGTGGCGCGTCGTGGTCAGCACGGCATCGACCGCGAAAGCGGTGGCCGAGCGCAGGATGGCGCCGACATTGTGCGGATCGGTGACCTGGTCGAGCGCCAGCACGACACGGGCGCCGGACATTTCCAGCGTGTGGTCAGCGGCTTGAGCGGCTGGACCTCCAGCGCACAGCCCTGATGCACGGCCTCGGAGCCCAACAGCCGGTCGAGCACGTAGGGAGACGCCTCCTCGGCCGCGATCGGCAGCTTGCCGTCGGGAAAGCGCTCGGCAAGGACGCGCCTGTGCATTGGCGCGTGGCGAGCAGGCGCAAGGGCGGCGCGGCGCGGGTTCTTCAGCGCGAACTCCACCGTGTGGAGGCCATAGAGCCACAGCGCTTCGCCGGCCTCGCGCTCTCGCTTGGGACGGGGGCGGAACTCGCGCGGGGCCGGACTTGCCGTCTGGCCGGCCCTGCGGCCGCCCCAGGCTTCCTGAACGGGCGCTTGGAAGAGGATGTATCGTCGGACATTCCGCGCTTATAGCCGTGGCGCCCGACCGGCGCCAGTGGCCCGGTTTTTTCTTGCGCCTCCGTCGTCGCCCTGCCCCCCGCGTTTCCGGCTTCTTTCCCAGCTCAATCGCATTGTCGACAAAACAATCGGGCCATGGGGTTGACAGCGCCCGGCATGGTCGCCATAAGAGCGCCCGTTCAGCCGACGCCTTCGAGCATCGGCGGAGCGGGATGGGAGAATGTCCCGAGCGGCAAAGGGGGCGGACTGTAAATCCGCTGGCTAGGCCTTCGTAGGTTCGAGTCCTACTTCTCCCACCATCTTCCCTTTTAGCAGCATTGATTCCTGAACCCGCTTTTATAGGCGGGTGTGGTGTTCCAATTTGGCTCTTTGCGCCATACTCGGGATATCGTGGCGACACTGGCCTTTAGTGCCGGGCGCCCTCGGAGCTTCAGACCGCTTCCAGAATTCCAGCCGGCACGATTCTTGGTCGATAGAGGTCAAGGCCGAGGGCGGCATTTCATGGCTGCAAATCATTGATCAGGAGGCGTATTAGCGGTTGTGACTCGCTCGGCAAGGTATAGTTTATCGCCACCATCAATACGAGTATGAGTCGTGCTCGATGTTTTCGATTGCGCGATCAGCGCATGGTCCGACGCCAAGCCAATCGACGCGAAATCCGCCCAGCTCGTCGTAGACAAACTCGGGCAGCTGGCAGACCAGTCGACGAACATCACTTTCCTGCAAGTGGCCGTGGACGATCCCTACGAGTTCCGCTGCGAGGCTCGCCACCACAACGTGGACATGCGCTCGGAGTGGACTCGACTGGGCGAGTATGCCGACAGCGATTACGTCCTGTCCTTCCTCGTGCCGTTCTACCTCGACGCCCGCGAAAGCTCGCATCCGAGCACAGACACCGTTCAGGCCAAGATCCAGGACGTCTTCGCCATTTACGACCGGCTGCTACTGCCCTGTGGCGGCAACGGTCGCCGCGCGGAGTTCCTGCTGTCGTTCACCAGGACCCGGCTCGTCGTTCCGCTGGCACCCAGATTTCATCCGGTTTCCGGCGAAGACTCGATCGTCTTGTCCCTCCTGGCCCAGGGTCATTCGCGAACCGCCGCCGCCGCCCGTCTCAAGCTGTCGGTCCGAACGATCGATGCCATTCTGGATCGGCTGTGCGAGGCCTTTGGCGCATCGACCGAGGCACAGCTTGTCGCCATGACCATCGCGCAGGAACTCGTCCGCGCGAGGTAAGCCACCTCTTGCCGGCTCTGTTCCGGTTGATCGTCCCGGCAACCGGCTGCAGCCTACGCCCCCAACCCCACAATCACCGATTCCAGCTCCGGCCGGGTGGAGAGGGCTGCGGCGGCTTCCCAGACGGCCGAGAGGCGATCTGGTGGGGTTTGGCGGAGGTCGGCGACGATACGGGCCGGGCGGCCGGCCAGGACGACGATGCGATCGGCGAGGCTGACGGCTTCGGTGAGGTCGTGGGTGACGAAGAGAACCGCCACGCCGGTTTCGCTGGCAAGGCGCCGGACCTCGACCTGAAGGTTGCGCCGGAGGCCGAGGTCGAGCGAGGCGAAGGGTTCGTCCATCAGCACCAGATCGGCCCCGGTGGCGAAGGCGCGGGCGATGGCGACGCGGGCGCGCATGCCGCCGGACAGCTGTCGCGGCCGTTTGCCCATGTCGCCCTCGCCGAACCCGAGGCGGCACAGCCAGGCGGCGGCCACCTCGGCGCGCCGGGAGGGCTCTTCGCCTTCCAGCACCAGGGCGACATTGCCGAGGGCGGTCGCCCAGGGCATCAGGCGCGGCTCCTGGAACACCATGGCGGTGCTGGCGAAGCCATTGTCCACCCGGCCCGACCTGGGCTGGGCGAGCCCGGCTGAAAGGCGCAGCACCGACGTCTTTCCGACGCCGGAGGCGCCGAGCATGACGACCAGCTGGCCGGGCGGAATGGTGAGGTCGAGCTCTTCGAGAACCGATTGATGTCCGGCCTGCCAGGTGGCTTTCTCAAACCGCAGCATCAGCCTCGTTCCTTGGCGTAGCCGATGCCGACGCAGGTCGGGCCGGCGGCGCGGGCGGTGGTGTCCGTAGACCGGTTGCCGCGAATCCAGCGCCGGAGCGGGGCCGAGCAGCAGACCGTCGGTCACCAGCAGGAAGACGACGACGAGCCAGATCCAGGCCATCGCCTCGGCGAGATCGAGATGGGCGCGGGCGGTGGCGAAGGCGCCACCGACGCCGCTGCCGTCGCCCAGCACCTCGGCCGTCAGGGCCACCTTCCAGGCGAGAGCGAAGGTGGTGGAAAGGGCTGGCGCCACATGGACCGCCAGCTCCGGCAGCAACAGGCGGAAGAAGCGGGTGCGGCGCGACAGCCTGAAGACGTCGGCCATCTCGACGAGGCCCCGGTCGCGCGCCTCCACGCCTTGCAATGTGGAGGCGAACAGGATCGGCGCGGTCGTCACCGTCACGGTGAACAACGGACTGAAGAGGCCCGGGCCGAACCACAGAAGCGCCAAGACCACCCAGGCCACCGGCGGGATGCCCAGAACCGTGACGGCCATCGGCCGCAGGGTGGCGCCGACGGAGGGCCGCAGGCCGCCCGCAAGTCCGAGACCGAAGCCGATCGCCGTTCCCAGGGCGGCACCGCCCACGGCGTGCAGCAGCGTGGTTCCGAGCTCGCGGCCGACGCTGCCGGATGCGAACAGGGTGAGGAAGGCCTCCGCCGTCTCGCCCAGTGGCGGCAGCACGAACGGGCCGGAGACCCGATTGACTACGCTCCAGCCGACGGCCAGCAGCAGCAGGCCGAGGCCGCCGAAAAGCCCGTCGCCGGCCAGGAAGCTTCGGGCGTTCATCCCGGCAGGTCCATGTAGAAGTCGTCGGGCGGCAGCTTGCCGCCGAGCGAGGCCGGCTCGAGCTCCAGCAGCGCTTCGTAGAAGGCGACCAGCTCGCCCTTGACCGACGCGGCCGACACGACGTCGATGTTGAAGTGGTCGAACGCCTTCTCGAAAAGCTGTGGCTTCATGTCCATGGTCTTCTCGGCCAGGGCGGCTGCGGCCTTTCGGTCGGCGAACACATGGTCGCGCGAGGCGGCGAGCCCGCCACCAAGGGCGGCGACCACCTCGGGCGCGGTATCGATCAGCTTCTGGTGCAGTGCGACGGCGACCATGGGAATGCGGGCCTTGCCCTTGTGGGCGCCCCAGAGGTCGTTGAGGTTGAGCACCCGCTTCAGCACCCGCCCCTTCTGCCCGGCCATCATGATGGCGGCCGTGGTCGGCGGCTCGGATAGCACGGCGACGTCGACCTTGCCAGCGGCCAGCATTTGCGCCGCCTCGGGCGGCGTCTGGACGTATTGCAGATCGAAGTCCTTGTCCGGGTCCATGCCCTCCATGCGGGCGATGGCGCGAAACACCAGGTCGGGCATGTCGTGGCGGAAGAAGCCCAGCACGGTGCGGCCGGCAAGATCGTGCATGGTCTTGATGCCCTCGTCGGCGGCGACCACCGACAGGTGGCCCATGCCGATGATGGCGGCGAGCTTCAGCGGCATGCCGCGATTGACGAGGTTGGCCGGCACATGGCTGGGCGTGGAGTAAAGCAGGCTGCTTTCCGACACGATGGCCGCCCTGAGGTCGTCGGTGGTGCGCCAGAGCCGGAAGCTGGCGTCCGGCGCCACCTTGCCGAGGCCGCCGTTGGCCACGAGATCGGACAGGACGACCGTCGCTCCATTCGGCGCGCCGAGCACCTGCAAACCGTCAAGCGAGCCGGCAAGGGATCGGCCGCTTGCCCCGAGCGCCGTCAGCGTCAGTCCAGCGCCGACAAAGGCGCGTCGCGTCATGAATGCCATTCCGATCCCCTTCTCGCGGAAGCGGCTCGGCGCGTCGTCCCCGGACTTGCGTGCGTCGTCGAAACCAGTGTCGGGGGCCGGCCGTGGAGCCGCCGCATCGTTATACTATGAAGTATATAACGATGCGGCGAATGCGCCGTCAATTGCAACCGGACCTCCGGATTGCCCAATTTCCCGGCGTTTTCCCGCTCCCGGTGCAACCCTGCGGTCCGTTTCCGCGTTGAAGGTAGAGGCGACTTTCAAGGAGACGACGATGAGAATCCGCATCATGCTCACATTGCTGATCTACCTGATCGTGCAAGGTGTCCTGTTCGGCATCGGCATGGTCATCGTCATGGCGAGCCCGCTGGAAGAACAGGCGGACGTGCTGGTGCCGTGGTTGGTCGGCCTGAGCTTCATCATCGCCGTGCCCGTCGCGATGGGCATCGCCCCAAGGATGAAGGCATGGCGCGAAATGCGCAGCCGGAGACGCAACGAGGAAACAGGGCTCTAGAACACGTCCGGCGAACTCAGGTTCGCCAACATGCTCTATCTCTTTGCTTTCACGCAACTCCGGACGCAAAACCGGGATCCACTTTTGCTGGAGTTTCTCTAGCGGCCTTCCAGCCGGGGCGCGACGGCACCGCCGGTCAGATGTTCGCCCCGGAATCGAGGCTGCCGTAGCTTGCCTTGGCGAGCTTCGTCAGCGTTTCGCGCGGCAGGCTGCCCACCAGTACGCAGCCGAGCGTTTCCACCTGCCAGGAAACCGCCGTGAGGTCGCCCTTCGTGGTGAAGCGCATGGCCGCTTCGCCGCCGGCCTCGGGAACGACGTAGAGCGTCACGCGGCTGCCCTCGCGGTTTTCATACATCAAGAGCGCCGCCGCGCCGCGTGCCGCCGGCAACAGGCGGCCGCCGACGAGGGAGAAGCCTTCCGGCGTGAGATCGGGAAGGATCAGGCTGCGATCGAGGCGCTTGGACAGCCACTTGGTGAGATGCGCGCCTTCCTCGCCGCCCACTTCCACCGGGTGCAGCACTTCGGGCGTGTAAAGGGTGTGGGCGGCTTCCGCCTCGCTCACCAGCGTCATCTCGTTCGCATCCGGCACGATGAGGCCACGGCCGACCCAGCCACCGCCGGCACCGACAACGACAAGCACCAGCGCGGCGGCCGTCGCCATCGCAACGCGCCGCAGGTTTCGGCGTCGTTCGGCGGCCAGACGCCACGGCGACAGCCGCAGCGGCGGCGTTTCCTCGGCCACGTGCCCGTAAAGGGAGCGCAAGGTCGCGGTCTGAGCCCGCCAGGCGGCGACGCGTTCGCGATCGCTCGGATGATCGGCGAGGTGGGCTTCGACCGCCGCCAGCCGCTCCGGCGTCAGTTTGCCGTCGACATAGGCGTTGAGGTCAGCCTCGGTGATGCTGGTCTTGCTGTTCATTTCACCGACCTCAGTCTCGGTCCCGATCCATCAACCATGGTTCGAAGGGCTTCGCGCGCACGGCCGATGCGTGACATCAGCGTACCCACGGGTATGTCGAGAGCGCCGGCCGCCTCGGCGTAGCTTAGTCCTTCCAGCGCGACAAGGAGCAGCGCCTCGCGTTGTTCGACCGGCAGGCGATCGAGCGCCGCCGCCGTCTCGGCGAGAGCCAGACGCGCGCCTTGCGTGGCCGGGCTCGCCGGTTCGACGGACAGAAGCTCCAACGCCTCCGGTTCGGGTGAGCCACGCCGCTTGCGGCGGTCGTTCCGGTGGAGATTGATCATGATCTTGAACAGCCAGGGGCGGACCGGACCGATGGGCCGCCACAGGCTCTGCTTGGAAATCGCGCGCTCGAGGCAATCCTGGACGAGATCGTCGGCCCGATCGGCATTGCCGGTGAGCGCCCTTGCGTAGCGTCGCAGGGCGGGCACCAGCGTTTCGATATCGTCCAGGAAGCCCGGCATGATCGACCTTATAGCAACTCGCGAAGATGCTGACGCATCCGCTCATTGAGGCCATTGCGGATTTCTCATTTGCATCAGGTGCATGAGAAATCCGCAAGCGGAATACCAAGAGTCATTTTCAATGCTTCTTGGTATTACTCCTTGGCGAGGTGCCAGACGCCACCCACGCCGTCGCCGCTGACGTCACCCGGCTTCTTGTCGCCCTGCCAGAGGTAGAGCGGCATGCCCTTGAAGGCCCACTGCTGCGAACCGTCCTTGCGGGTCACCAGCGAGAACTCGTCATCGGCCATGGCGCCGGCGGCGGCCGTCACCGGCGGCCACTTCACGGCGCAATCGCCATAGCAGTTGGAGACGCCGGCGGCATCCTTGTCGAAGGTATAGAGCGACATGCCCTTGGCGTCGGTCAGAACCTCGCCCTTGGCGGTGTCCATCGTCTTGATGGCGCCGGAAGCATAGTCCTCGGCGAAGGCCGGAGCGGCGGTGGCAACGAGGCCGGCGAGCAAAGCGGAGACGATCAGTTTGTTCATGGGATAACCCTCCTCGGGAGACGCTAGGGATCCAGCTCCCGAAGACAACAACACCGCCCGCTACGTTTTATTCCGTAGACCGCCAACTTTTCTCGGATGACCGATCCCAACCGCCGGCGCATCTCACGCGGCGGGCCGCCAGCCATCGCCCGCTCGCTCCAGAAGCGGCGTCGCGAACGAGCCGACGACCCGCTCGGGCCATGTCGGCGAGAGGTCGGCGAGAGCGGTTCGCCAGCGCTCGGTCTGCAGCATGGCGGCGCCGACGGCGACCGGTTCGACGCCGATGGCCGCCATCAGGCGGAGGCCGGCGACGATCGAGGTGCCGGAGGAAATCACGTCGTCGACCAGCGCCACCCGCCGTCCCTCAAGAAGCGGCAGCATGCGCGGGTCGACGTAGAGGCGCTTCACATGGTGGGTGGTGACCGAGCTCATCGGCACCGACAGTTCCTCGACGTACCAGAACTTGCGCGAGGTGCCGCAAGGGACATAGCGGGAATGGCCGAGCCGCTCGGCCACGGCGGCGGCCAGCGTCAGGCCCAGCGTCGGCAGGCCGACCACCACCTCGGGCGAGAAGGGACGCAGCCGGGCGGCAAGATCGTCGGCCAGTGCCGACAGCACGGCAAAGCTCGCCTGGTTGACGATCAGCGAGGCCAGCCCATGCCGGCCGTCGGCGAGCGCCCTGATCGGCAGATGGAGACCTCGGCCATCGGCAAGGCGGGCGGGATAGGCGTCCGGGAAGGCGTCTTCGCCGAGATCGGCCCCGGCCGGAAGGATGGACTGCCAGAAATCGTGCGGCTGCATGCAAGGCCCCGTTTGTCGCCCCGGTGTACAGGCAAGTCGCCGGCATGAAAAGCGGAACGATTTCGCGTCGGAAGGCGCCAAGCCGCCCCCTCGCAGCGAGTGCCTCGCCATATTTCGGCTGCAGGCGAAAAATAGTTCTCGGGACCGTTGCCGCCTGCAAAATCATCCCTGTAACATCCGCCCGCGCGGATCGACAGTGTCACCACGATCGCATCCGCGACGGTTCGATCGCCGAAGCAATCGCCGGAGCCCAGCATGACCTTTGTCACCCTTTCCCGTCGTGGCCTTCTCAAGGCCTCACTGCTGCTCGCCGCCTCGACGGCGCTGTCGACCACGCGCCTTGTGGCGCAGGAGCCGACGCGACTGATCGTCGCCGCCGACAGCGAGCCGAAGAACCTCAACCCGGCAGTGGTCGCCTCCAACGGCGTGTTCTTCCTGTCGAGCAAGGTGATCGAGCCTTTGGCAGAGGCCTCTTTCGACGGCGAGAACGGCCTCACGCCGCGCCTTGCCCTCTCCTGGGAGGGGAGCGACGATGGCCTCTCGGTGACCTTCAAGCTGCGCGAGGGCGTCACCTGGCACGATGGCAAGCCCTTCACGTCCGAAGACGTCGCCTTCTCGGCGCTTGAAGTGTGGAAGCCGCTGCAGAATCTCGGACGTTCGGTGTTCGCCAACCTCGAGGCGGTCGAGACACCGGACGCGCACACAGCCGTCTTCAGGTTTTCCAAGCCGACGCCGATCCAGCTCATCCGCAACGCGCTGCCGGCCGTCACCGCCGTGCTGCCCAAGCACGTCTTCACCGACACCGACCTCAAGGCGGCGCCGTCCATCGACAAGCTGGTGGGCACCGGCCCGTTCAAGTTCACCGACTACAAGCCCGGCGAATACTACCTCTTGTCGAAGAACGAGGCTTACTGGGAAAAGGGCGAGCCGAAGGTGGACGAGATCGTCTTCCGCGTGCTGCCTGATCGCGCGGCCGCCGGCGCGGCGTTGGAGGCAGAAGAGATCCACCTCGCCGCCTTCTCGGCGGTGCCGCTCGCCGATCTCGACCGCATGTCCAAGGTGCCGGGCATCAAGGTGATCTCCAAGGGGTACGAGGCGCTGACCTATCAGCTCGTCGTCGAGATCAACCACCGCCGCAAGGAGCTCGCCGATCTCAAGGTGCGGCAGGCCATCGCCCACGCCATCGACCGCGACTTCGTGGTCAACACCATCTTCCTCGGCTACGCGGCGGCCTCCACCGGCCCGGTGCCGAAGAACGCGCCGGAGTTCTACACCGGGGACGTGCCGACCTACGACTTCAGCGTCGACAAGGCCAACGCGCTACTCGACGAGGCCGGCTACAAGCGCGGCGAGGACGGCACCCGCTTCCAGCTGAAGCTTCTGCCGGCGCCCTATTTCAACGAGACGCGCCAGTTCGGCGACTATCTCCGGCAGGCGCTCGCCGCCGTCGGCATCGACGCCGTGATCGTCAACAATGACGCCGCCGCGCACATCAAGGCCGTCTATACCGACCACGCCTTCGACCTCGCCGTGGCGCCGCCGGTGTTCCGTGGCGACCCGGCGATCTCCACCACCATCCTGGTGCGCTCCGGCACGCCCGACGGCGTCCCCTTCTCCAACCAGGGCGGCTACTCGAACGCCGAGCTCGACGCGCTGATCGACAAGGCGTCGGAAACGGTGGACACCGCCGCCCGCACCGAGCTCTACAAGCAGTTCCAGAAGGACGTCGCCGCCGACCTGCCGCTGATCAACGTCGCCGAGTGGGGCTTCATCACCGTGGCGCGCGACAGTGTCGAGAATGTCGCCAGCAACCCGCGCTGGGCGGTGTCCAACTGGGCCGACGTGGCCTTGAAGAGCTGATGCGATAGGGAGCCTCGCAAACGGGGCTCCCCTACCCTCCGGTCGTGTTCATGTGCCGCCCCTTGACCGAGGGGATGCCGGTGCGGTCGATGACGAAGTCATGGCCGCGCGGCTTGTGGGCGATGGCCTGAAGGATCGCCCCGTCGAGCAGTTCGTCGGCCTCCGAGGCGCGGAGCGGCGCGCGAAGGTCCACCTTGTCGTCCTGTCCCAGGCACATGTAGACGGTGCCGGTGCAGGTGACGCGCACCCGGTTGCAGCTTTCGCAGAAATTGTGGGTCATCGGCGTGATGAAGCCGAGGCGGCCGCCGGTCTCACGCACGGTCACGTAACGCGCCGGGCCGCCGGTGCGATAGTTCGTGTCGTCGAGCGTGAAGCGTCGGGCAAGGTTGGCTCGAACCTCGGTCAGCGGCAGATACTGTGACAGGCGGTCGCCGTCGATCTCGCCGAGCGGCATGGTCTCGATCATCGTCATGTCGAAGCCGCGCCCATGCGCCCAGGCGAGCATGTCGGCGAGTTCGAACTCGTTGACACCTCTCAGCGCCACCGCGTTGATCTTGACCTTGAGACCGGCGCGCACCGCCGCGTCGACGCCGGAGAGAACCTTGTCGAGGTTGCCGGTGCGGGTGATCGCCTTGAACTTGTCGGCGTCGAGGCTGTCGAGCGACACGTTGATGCGGCGGACGCCGCAGGCGGCGAGTTCGTCGGCGAAGCGGCTGAGCTGCGAGCCGTTGGTGGTCAGCGTCACCTCGTCGAGGCTGCCATCGTCGAGATAGGTCTTCAGCGAGCGGAACAGCGCCATGATGCCGCGCCGAACCAGTGGCTCGCCGCCGGAGACGCGGATGCGCCTGACGCCACGCCGGATGAAGGCAGCACACAGCCGGTCGAGTTCTTCCAGCGTCAGCAGGTCGCCGTGCGGCAGGAACGTCATGTCGGTGGACATACAGTAGACGCAGCGGAAGTCGCAGCGATCCGTCACCGAGACGCGCAGGTAGTCGACGCGACGGCCGAAGGGATCGATCAGATTGGAAACTGGCTGCATAGGGCTGCACTCACCTCGACCCCGGACCGACCGGGGCAGCGACGATAGCCCAAGCCGCCGGTCGAGGAAACCTCCAACCGGCCCTCATCTTTAGGGGCGTCAGACCTAGAGCTGCTTGTCCTTGTCGAGCTGGATATAGGACAGCGGCAGGGCCGTGGTATACTTGATCTAA
>CAXXNH010000024.1:0-49707 GCA_963665435.2 uncultured Pleomorphomonas sp.
CTTCAGATTGTCGAACAGCTCGATCTTGACGCCGTGCTTCTTCATGATCAGCGACTGCTGCAAGATCGACAGGGTGTTGTTCCACGACCAGTAGATCACGAGACCAGCCGGGAAAGACGCCATCATGAAGGTGAAGACGATTGGCATCCAGGTGAAGAGCATCGCCTGCGTCGGGTCGGGCGGCGTCGGGTTCAGCTTCATCTGCACGAACATCGTGATGCCCATGATGATCGGCCAGATGCCAAGCATCAGCATGTGCGGCGGCGTCCAGGGAATCAGCCCGAACAGGTTGAAGATCGTCGTCGGGTCCGAGGCGGACAGGTCGTGGATCCAGCCAAAGAAGGGCGCGTGACGCATTTCGATCGTCACGTAGAGCACCTTGTAGAGCGAGAAAAACACGGGGATCTGCACGACGATCGGCAGACAGCCGGCCAGCGGGTTGATCTTCTCCCGCTTGTACAGCTCCATGGTCTCCTGCTGCTGCTTGACCTTGTCGTCCGGGTACTTGGCCTTGATGTCGGCCATCGCCGGCTGCAGCATCTTCATCTTGCTCATCGACGCGTAGGACTTGTTGGCGAGCGGGAAGAAGATGGCCTTGACGATCAGCGTCACCAAGAGGATGGCGATGCCGAAGTTGCCGACCAGGACATAGAGCCAGTCGATCAGCAGGAACATCGGCTTGGTGATCCAGTAGAACCAGCCCCAGTCGATCAGGCGGTCGAACTTTGGAATGCCGAGTTCGCGCTCGTAGGCGTCGACGCGAGCCACCGTCTTGGCGCCGGCGAACAGGCGTGTCTCGGTTGCGGCGGTGCCACCAGCGGGAATTTCCAGCGGATCGCGAAGATAGTTTGCCTGGTAGGTGTCGATGTTGCCGGCAAGAGCCCAGGAGAAGCGCGGCTGGAACTTGGTGCCGTCCTCGGGGATCAGCGCCGTCGCCCAATATTTGTCGGTGATGCCAAGCCAGCCGGACGTGACCGGATCGGGCTTCACGCCTTCGCTATCCTTCAGGTTCTTGTAGGTGGTCTCGGTGAGCCCCTCGTCGCCGAACACGCCGAGCAAGCCCTCGTGCAGAACCCAGGTGCCCGGCACCTGCGGCGTGCCGTAACGGGTAACGAGGCCATAAGGATAGACGGTGGCGACGGAGCCGGACGTGTTGGCGACGGAGTCCTTCACCGTGAACATGGAGTGGGAGTCGACGGAAACCTCGCGGGTAAAGACAAGACCGGCGCCATTATCCCAGGTTAGCGTGACCGGCGTCGAGGGCGTCAGGCGAGCACCCTCCGGCGCCGTCCATACCGTGTCGGCACCGGGCAGCTTCACGCCGGTCCCGGCCGGAGCCATAAAGCCGAACTCGGCGTAGTAGGCGTGATCCGTGCCGAAGGGGTTCAGCAGCTTCACGAGCGGCGAGTCGGGTTCGATTGTCTCGCGGTAAAGCTTCAGCGAAAGGTCGTCGATACGAGCGCCGGAAAGGCTGATCGAGCCGGCAAGCTCGGGCGTGTCGATTGCAACGCGCGGGCTTTTGGCGAGCGCTTCCTCGCGGGAGACGAAAGCCGCGGTGGTGTTGACGCTAACCGTCGGTGCCGCGCCATCGGCCGCAGCTGCGCCGTCAGCCTTGCCGTCGGCAGGAGCCGTAGTGGTCTGGCCGTCCTGCTGTTGAGCCGCCTGCTGGGCGATCTGGGCCTTTTCGAGCTGCGGACCAGCAACGAAATACTGCCAGCCGAGCAGCACGGCCAACGACAGCGCAATGGCCAGGATCATATTGCGGTTTTCGGTCATGGACCTTTTTCTTCCTCGCTCGGCGCCGGCTTCAGCGCCTCTTTGCCGCCGCGCGGCCTTGTCTTGTCGGAGGCCGCAGCGCGAACGGCGCCGACGACTTCGGCGACCAGATCGGAAAACGGCATGTCCAGCGCCGGACGACGGCCGACCAGCACGAAATCGCGCCCGGGATCGGCTGCCATGGCGCCGGCAAGCCGTACCGCTTCCTTGAGACGGCGCCTGATGCGGTTGCGCACCACGGCGTTGCCCATCTTCTTGGTCACCGTGAAACCGAAGCGGGCGTCCGCCCCGGCCTCCCCCTCCGCCCCATCGGGACGGCGGAGCGATTGCAGCAAAAAGCCGCGCCGGGGTGTTCGGGCACCCCGGGCGACTTTTACGTAGTCTTTTCGTTTTTTCAGCCGCATCATGTCAGGCGCCTCGCAAGCTGGTTGGCCGGCGTCCGCCATGAACAAGGCCGATCACGCCGACAGACGCTTGCGCCCCTGGGCCCGACGGCGGGCAATAACCTTGCGACCACCAGCAGTGGCCATGCGCGCACGGAAGCCGTGACGGCGCTTGCGAATGAGCTTGGACGGCTGATAAGTCCGCTTCATGGTCGTTTGCCCGCCTGGCGGGCCCCTCGTTCTGGCGGCTCTCCGGCCTCGAAGCGCCTTGCGCCTCGCCTTCGGACAGCTCTTGTGTCTCAACAGGGAAATCGGCCACGGCATATGCGGCCAAGCCGGCCGAAAGACCGGTGGCGCCCTTCCGATCGGAGGGGCTTATACGGGACGGACGGAGGCGCGTCAACGCATCAATGCCAAGCAAACCGCAGCTTGACCACCTGTTCGCGCGGCATTTTGGAGACTGCTGACAGCTGCGGGCACTCCATCGCGCTAGGATATGGGCAAATATGGCGACGCGACAGAATTTTACCTTATTTCGGACGCGGGCCTCTTCCAATTTCTGCGCAAAGCGACAGATAGAGAGCATTCTTTTTTTCGGAATCGCCCAGCATGGCCCAGACTGACACTTCCGGCGGCGTCACCAAGCCGCACTTCCCGACCAAGCACACATTCAGTCTGTCCTTCAAACTTCTGGTCTTCACGATCCTGTTCGTGATGTTCGCCGAAGTGCTGATGTTCGTTCCGGCCATCGCCAACTTCCAGCGTAACTACATCGAATCGAAGATACGCACCGCCGGGATCGTCGCCCACACGCTGACCACCTATCCCGAGACGGCGCTGCCGCGCACCATTCAGGCCGATCTCCTGAACCGCCTCGACGCCTATGCCGTCGCCGTGCGATCGGAGGGCATGAAACAGCTGGTCGCCATGGCCGATGCCCCACCCACGGTGACCCGCAGCATCGATTTCGACAGTCAACGGGCGCATGGCCTCGTGATGGAGGCGATGGACACCATGCTGTTCGGCGGCGACCGAACCATCCGTGTTACCGGAAAATACGACGACGAAGGCGAAGTCGAAGTGGTGTTTTCCGAAACCCACCTCCGGAATGAGATCCTGCATTTCGCTGGCGGCTTGCTTATGGTGTCCTTCCTGATCTCGGCTTTCGTCGGTGTGCTGGTGTTTTTCTCCATCCAGTACCTGATGGTCATTCCGATGCGGCGCCTGGGCAAGTCCATCTACAGATGGGCTCAGGAGCCCGAGAGCGACGCCTATCTTGTCCGCTACGGCGGTCGGACCGATGAGATCGGCCGCGCCGAGTTCGCCGCGGCAGCCATGCAGCAGCGCATTCAGGAGCTTTTCAAGCAGCAGAAGCGGCTGGTCGAGCTTGGCCTCGCAGTTTCGAAGATCAACCATGACCTTCGAAACCTGCTCGCTTCGGCCCAGCTCATTTCCGATCGCCTGACGATGATCCCCGACCCTTCGGTACAGCGCTTCGCGCCCAAGCTGGTGTCCGCCATCGATCGGGCCATCAACTACTGCCAGTCCGTCCTCGCCTACGGCAAGGCACAGGAAGCCCCTCCCTCGCGCCGACTTCTGTCACTGTCGCGGCTCTGCACCGATGTAGCGGAAATGACCGGCCTCGTTCAGCATGCAAGCATCGAGTGGGTGAACGCGGTACCGGAAGATCTCGAAGTGGATGCCGATTCGGACCAGTTGTTCCGGGTACTGCTCAACCTTGTGCGCAACGCAGCGCAAGCGCTCGAGCAATGCAAGGATGATGCACTGGTGCGCCGGCTCACGGTGTCGGCGGAACGCGACGGAACGAAGGTCAGCATCCGGGTTTCCGACACGGGCCCAGGCCTGTCGGAGAAGGCGCGCGAGTCGCTGTTCAAACCGTTCTCCGGCTCGGTGCGCTCTGGTGGAACCGGACTTGGCCTTGCCATCGTCGCCGAGCTGGTCAGGGCGCATGGGGGCACGATTTCCTGTCTGGATGGTGGCCCAGGCGCCACCTTCGTCATCGACATCCCAGATCGGCCGGCGCGCGCCGCCTGAACATGCAAAAGCGGCGGCGCCCTGAAAGCGCCGCCGCTCGCAAATGCAATAACGCGCGAGCGTTTTATTCCGCGGCCAAGCTCTCACCCGCCACGCCGGCTCCACTCTCGGCATCCAGCCACCAAGTGACGTTGGCGTGACGACGCAGCGCCGTAGCCGGACAGTCAGGGCCAATGGCACCCGTGAGCGCGGCACGTACCGCCTCTCGCTTGGTAGCGCCGGTGGCCAGAACGATAATTTCCCGCGACTCGAGAATTGTGCCGATCCCCATCGTCAAGGCCTTGGTTGGCGGCAGTTTGCCGTCAAAGAAAGCCGAGTTGGCTTCCAGGGTCGATGCTTCGAGATCGACGACGCGCGTGCGGGCGGCAAAGTCGGCACCCGGCTCGTTGAAGCCGATATGTCCATTGCGGCCGATGCCGAGAAGCTGGAGATCGATGCCTCCCGCTTCGCGCATCATCGCCTCGTAGCGGCTGGCGAAGGCGGAGGTATCGGCGGCAAGGCCATCGGGCACGAACGTCCTTGCCTTGTCGATATCGACGAGATCGAACAGTTGGCTGTCCATTGTCGACCGGTAGGAGCGTGGGTCTTCGGGGGGCAAGCCGACATACTCATCGAGGTTGAAGGACGTCACGCCGGCAAAGCTGATCTCGCCGGCCCGATGCAGCGCCACAAGCCGCTCGTAGACCGGTTCCATTGTGGCGCCGGTGGCAAGGCCAAGAACGATACTCGGCTTCGCCTTGAGGCGCTCGGCGATGCGGTCGGCCACGGCGTGAGCCGCCGCGATGGTAGTGGGGAATTGGTTGATCGACATCTCGTGCTCCATCGGCCAGCCGCAGCTCGGCAATCATCATCTCTTGATGAGATGATGGCGATGGATAATTAGTTCGTCAAGATGCCGAACATAAAATTTCAGTGACACTCAGCCATGAGTGGCGGCAGGCAAACGCAGGGGCATCGGCAGATCCGCCGGACTGAACAGAAGGTTGTGCGCCTGATTGAGCGCAATGGCGACCGCCCCGGTCAGGGCGGCATGAGCGCCGAGCGTAGACACTTCGACGACGATCGGTCGGCGACTGACGCGCGGCAGCTCGGCCTTTATCCAGTCGACCACGCCCGGCAGGCAACCGACAATGCCGCCGACCACGATCTTTCTCGGCTCAAGCAACGCGTGGACAGCGACCATCGACAGCGCCGCGTTTCGGGCCAGATCGCGCGCGGCCGTGACAGCGGCCTGATCCTGCCCCTTCAGGGCCGCCTCGAAAATATCGGACGGGCTCGAAGCCGCCGCACCGCCAAGCGCCCGATAGCGCTCACGGATACCACGTCTGCCAATGGTACTCTCAAGGGCACCGCGCTCAAGGCTGTCGGAGGCGGTCGGATCGCCGCCGATCGGCAGGAAGCCGATCTCACCTGCGGCTCCACTGGCACCCCGGATCAGCCGCCCCCCCGTGAGGGCGCCGAGACCAATGCCGGTCCCCAGCGAGACGAAGGCCACCTCTTCGACCCCGACGGCGCACCCCGTCCAGGATTCTCCGATCACCGCCGCGTTGATGTCGTTCTCGATCACCACCGCGCAACCGAGCTCGGCCGACAGCAGGGTGCGAACATCGACATCGCCAAGTCCCTCGAGGTTGGGCGATAGCGATAGCCGCCCGCTCACCGGCTCGACGACACCCGGCATGGCCACAGCGGCCACCAGAACCTTCTGCCTGTCGATGCCGGCCTTGGCGACGAGTTCGGTGGACAGGCGCCCGAGCGCCGAAACCAAAGCCGTCCCGGCGAGATCGTCCGACGGCGCTTCTTCCGACGCGAGGATGTCACCGACAATGTTGGCAAGCGACAGGCGAAGCGAGGTGACCCCGAGTTCGGCACCGATGACATAGCCTGCCGATGGATCAACCTCATAGATGACCGCGGCACGGCCAACCTTGCCCGAAGTGACCCCCTTGATGCGGACGAACCCGCCGCTTTCCAGCACGCGGATCACCTCCGACATGGTCTGCTTGGAAAGGCCAGTGATCTTGGCAAGGGCAGCCCGCGAAGTGGCGCCGGAGTTGAGGAGCACGTCCATGACCGCGCGCACCGAGATCTGGCGCAGCACCGGTGTTGCGGTATCGTCTGAGATCATCGGGCCGGGGGTCTCCCTGGGAGCGTCACGGGATCGATCCATACACCCAAAACCGCCGTTTCACAGCCCCGACGCACGGTGTCGAACACTTATGCCTTGGCGACGGCTCCGGCCTGCACCGAGTTTCGATATTCGGTGGGCGTGCGGCCCACCACCTTCTTGAACACCTTGTAGAAATAGTTGAAGTCGTTGAAGCCGCAGCGCTGGGCAATCTGCGACAGCGGCAGATCGTACTTCTCCAGCATGAACTTGGCCTTCCCTATCCTGACCTGCGTCAGGTAGTCCGAAAAGGTCATGGCGCCCTGCTCCCGAAAGACGCGCGAGAAGTAGTTGGGGCTGATGCGCAGGTGGGCGGCCACCGTATCGCGGGTGATCTGCCGGTCGAAGTTCTCCTCTATGTAGAGGCAGGCGGCGCGGAAGAAGGCAGACGACTGCCGCTCTTCCTCCGGCACGGGATTGGCGATCAGGCGGCGGGCATACTCGAGGATCGACTGCGCCAGTAAGCGAGCATCGAGGCTGGTTGCCCCTGAATCGTCGCGATGGCTCGTCATCGCTTCCACCAGATGCTGCAAGGGCCCGTTGCCCGGGATCAGGCAGCTCCGCTTTTCAACCGACACGAAGCGTCTCTCGCCCGCACTCCACCGCACGAGGCTGACGCCAAGATGGGTCGCGCCGAACAGGAGGCTCAGCACTTCGACGTCCTTGTCCCAGAGCGGCTGGTTCCAGCAGTTGCCCGGCACCACCAACGCCTCGCCCGGACCAAGTTCGGCTTCCACGATCTTTGCGTTTCGATCGCAGAGAACGTTGGTGTAGGTGCCGGCGATCACGAACTCGAAGCGCGCAAACTGCACTTGCAGCGCTCCGAGCGGCGGAGCGGCGGCATCGAGGCCGAAGACGATGCGCTGCGGCCAGCCGACCTCGCCGGCAAGCGCATTCCCACGGGCAAAATCGTCGAGCGTCACGTTGGCATTCAACATGTAGCGTCTCCCTCTTGCTTCGGGGCTCGAAGAAGTGGATCGCGAAAAGAGGTCAAAGCCCGGGCCAGCGCCGGGCCACCATTGCCCGCACCTCGGCCGCGGAATCGAGCGCCAGCGCCTCCTCCGCCACGGCCCGGCAGGTGTTCCTGTCGAGCGTCCGGATGAAGGCCTTGAGGTCCGGAATGCCGGAACGGGTGGCCGACAGGCTGGTCACGCCGAGACCGATCAGAATGGGCGCCGCCGGCAATTCCGAGGCGAGACCGCCGCAAACGCCCACCGGACAGTCGTGGCGCGCACCGGCAGCCGCCGTGTCGGCAATCGTCTTCAGCACCGCCGGGTGCAGCGAGTCGATCTCTGGGGCGAGCTCGGTGTTGCCGCGATCCATGGCCAGCACATACTGGGTGAGATCGTTGGTCCCGATGGAAAAGAAATCGGCTTCCTTTGCCAGCTTGTCGGCCATGGCCACGGCGGCCGGCACCTCGATCATGATGCCGAGCGGCACATCTGCGGTCACCCCGAGCCCTGCCTTTTCTTCCTCGAAGATCGACTTGGCCCAACGAAGTTCCCCGATATCGGCGATCATCGGCATCATGATGCGGACGACCGAGACCGGTGTGACCTTGAGGATGGCACGGAACTGCTGGCGCAATAGATCCGGCCGCCTTCGGGAGACGCGGATGCCGCGCACGCCGAGGATCGGATTCTCCTCGGCCGCCTGCTTCAGATAGGGCAGTGGCTTGTCGCCGCCGATATCCAGCGTGCGGATGGTCAGCGGCTTTCCGCGCAGCGCGTCGGCGATGGCCTGGTATTCGGCCTGCTGCTCGGCTTCGGTTGGAGCCGTCGGCCGATCGAGGAACAGGAACTCGGTCCTGAGCAACCCGGAGCCTTCGGCGCCAAATGCCAGGCCTCGTGCCGCATCGGCCACCGAGCCGACGTTGGCGTAGACGGGCAAACGCGTTCCATCGGCCATCACGCAATCGGTTGCAGCCGCCTCGCGATTGGCGGCGCGACGGGTCTCGCGTTCGGCCGCCGCCTTGCGCGTGGCCTCGATGGTCGCCTCGGTCGGGTTCACCTGGATCTCGCCACGCTCGGCGTCGACGATGAGAGGCGCACCTTCGGCAATACGGTGGGCGTCGCTGCCGACGGCGGCCAACATGGGCACGCCGCTCGCCGCCGAGAGAATGGCGACATGCGAGGTGCGGCCCCCCTTGGCGACCACAAAGGCCGCCGGCAGGCGATCGCCGAACGCCATGAACTGCGACGGCAGGAGGTCATCGGCGACGGCTATTGCGTCCTCGGGCAACGCCAAGCTTTCGGGCGAACCGCCGGCCAGCACCATCAAAACCTGCTGTTCGAGGTCGACAAGGTCGGCAGCGCGTTCGGCAAGGCGGGCATTGTCAAGCCCGCGCAGCAAAGCTGCCTGGCCCGAAATGGTCTCGGAGAAGGCCCAACCGGCGCTCTTGCCGCGCGCGATCCGGTCACGGGCGCCTTCTAGCAACTCGGTATCCTCAAGAAGCGCGGCGTGGGCTGCCATGATCTCGCGCTGCTGCTGCGTGCGGCCGGCCGTCGCATGCTCGGTCAGGTGAGTATGGACGCGAGCGATGGCGGCATCCAGCGCCGCGCTCTCGGTCTCCACGTCGCCACCTTCTTCTGCCGGGCGAGCTACCTTGTCCTTGAGGCGAACGGCGCGACCGATGGCCAAGCCGGGGGCCGCGACCACACCGGTCAGTCGGGGCCGATCGTCCGGACCGAAAGGCGTGAGATCGACGGGCGCCTCGGCGGCGGAGCCGGCCTCATCGACGCCGGGCAGACTGTCCTGCCCCGCATCGACATAGGGTACGACCGGATCGCCCAGCCCGGAGACGATGGCCTCGACCACTCCATCGACCGCGGCAGCCGCATCGGAACCCTCTGCCGACACGATCAGCCGACTGCCCCAACGACTTCCGAGCGTGAGCAGAGACACCGGGCTCTTGGCGTTGGCCTTGCGTTCCCCCAGCGCGATCTCGATGGCACTCGCATACTCCTTGGCCTTGGCAGCAAGTAGTGCCGCCGGCCGCGCATGCAGGCCCTCGCTCATTTCCAGCACCACGTCGCGTTCGACCCGCTCGACCGGCGGCGGCGCTTCCACGCCGATCGGCATCACCGCCATGATCTCGTCATCGAGGCCGACCGCGCCGGCAGACTTGCGCGCGGTGACATGAAAGGCGTCCTCGTTGGTGACGAGAACGGGCGTCGTCACGATGCCGCAGCTCTCCACGAGCGCGGCGAGGTCGAAACGGATGAGAAGATCGCCGGCCGCGACATGGTCGCCTTCCGCCACCAAGGCCTCGAGACCGGCACCGCGTAGCGCTACTGCCTCAAGGCCGACGTGCACCAGGAACTCGGCGCCCTCGTCGGTCATGACCTTCACCGCGTGACCGCGACGATGCACCGAGGTCACCGTCCCCGCCACGGGCGCATGCACTTCGCCAACCTCCGGCTCGATGGCGAGACCATCGCCCATCATGCCGAGTGCAAACATCGGGTCTGGAACGTCGCCGAGCGGCACGATCCGGCCCTTGATCGGGGCCCGGACGGAGATGTTGGAGGTGGTCATGCGCTTGTCTCCCAATACCTTGTGTCGAGGCAAAGCCTCCCTCCGTCGCCAGACTCCGACAGTGATCGGCAATGCGAGGAGGACGGGCGCTCGCCGCGCGCTCGTCACGCCTTCGTGGAAACTAAGTCTGAGCCGCGGTGGCTATCTCGGCAAGAACCTCGGCTGGAAGGGCATTGCCGGAGAAGCGGTCCACCGCCGCAGCGACACCAACTTCGGTGATGGCGGCCTGCATCTCGACCGCCTGGGGATCGCCGTCGTTGCGGTAATGCAAGGCGGCCGCGATGCCCTTGACGAGGTTTGCGTGCGGCAGGCCGTACTCCAGCGTGCCGAGCAGAGGCCGGATCAGCCTGTCGCCCTTGCCCAGCTTGCGCAAGGGCTCCCTTCCGACGCGCGCCACGTCGTCGCGAATGAACGGATTGGCGAAGCGGCCGAGGATCTTCTCGATATAGGCGGCGTGCTTGTCCGGATCGAAGCCGTAGCGGCTGATCAGCACGGCGCCGCTCTCTTCCATCGCGGCCTTCACGATGACACGGATACCCTCGTTCTCAATGGCATCGCGAATGGTCGGCAGCCCCCTCTCGAAGCCGAGATAAGCGGTAATGGCGTGGCCGGTGTTGAGCGTGAACAGCTTGCGCTCGACGAAGGCCATCAGGTTGTCGGTCAGCTCCATGCCGGGAACGCTGTGCGTCCACCCCTTGAGTTGACCGCGATCGACAATCCACTCGGAGAACTCCTCGACAGTGACGGCGAGCGGTTCGCCCTCGACCGGAGGAGCCGGCGGCACGATGCGATCGACGGCACTGTCGGCAAACCCCACTTCGATCTCAACAACCGCGGCAATGGCCGCCGGAAGATGGCGGAAGATCGCTTCCTTGAGCTGGGTGGTGCCGCGAATGGTATTCTCGCAGGCGATGATGTTGAGCGGAGCGTGCTTGCCGGCAGCGACGCGCGCCTCGAGGCCTCGGGCGATGGTCGGCGCGATCTTCGGCAGGACCGCCGCTCCCACGGCGGTTGTCACGAGATCGGCTGAAGCAATGAGGTCGACGATATCGTCGCCGATCGACGACACGGCGGTGACACCGGTCACCTCCTCGCGGCGGCTACCATTGCCGACGATGTCGACGGGATAGCGGCCGGCACTGGCAATCTGCCCGACAAGGGCTTCGTTGACGTCGGCGAAGGTGACCCCCCATCCGGCGTCAGCAAGAATCTTGCCGATGAAACCGCGGCCGATATTGCCCGCGCCGAAATGAATGGCTCGCATGGTCGTCTCCAGAGCTTGTCTTGGGAGGGGGCCGCTCTCGGCGGCCCCCGGGTCTCAGAAGCTGAGGTCAGCCGAGATCGAGGATGCGCAGCACGTCGGCCGGGTTCTTCGTCGTCGCAAGGTGGGCGACCACCTTGGGATTCTCGAGAACCCTGGCGAGGGCCGACATGACATCCATGTGCTCATTGCCCTTGGCCGCGAGGCCGACAACGAGGCGAGCAACGTTCTCGGGATCGGGTCCGAAGAACACGCCGTCCGGATACTGGCAGACGACGATGCCCGTCTTCAGGACCTCGTTCTTCGCTTCGTTGGTGCCGTGCGGCATGGCCAGCGACTGGCCGAGGTAGGTCGACACGATGGTCTCGCGCTGGAGCATCGCGTCGATGTAGCTCGGAGTAATCGCGCCCATCTCCAGGAGCTTGGAGCCGGCGAAGCGAACGGCTTCCTCTTTGGTGGACGCGGTGAGGCCGAGGAAGATGTTTTCCTCACCGAGATTAAAAGACGCGCCACCCTCGGGCTTGCCGGCCGCCGGAGCCGCAGCGGAACCCGCCTTCGCCTTGATCTCCGCCACGATGCGGTCATAGGCCGCGCCGTCGAGGAAATTGGTGATGGAGATGTGCGTGGCCTGGGGAGCGGCCCGACGGGCACGTTCGGTCAGGTCCTTGTGGGTGATCACCACATCCACATCACCCGGAAGCGCATTGATGGCGACATTGCTCGACCGAACGGCGCCAAGGCCGGCCTGGTCCAGCTTCTTGCGAAGCATGGAGGCGCCCATGGCGGACGAGCCCATGCCGGCGTCGCAAGCGACGATGACCGAGCGGACCGGACCGGAGATGGCGGCCGACGGCGCGGTGGCCGGAGCGGCCATGCCCTTCGACTCGGCCTTCATGGCCTTGACGCGAGCGGTCGTGGCGGCGAGATCTTCAACCTCTTCCGACCTGTCGGTCTTGAGCAGCACCGACGCGACGAGGAAGGTCACGAGGGCGCCCAGCGTCACTGCGGATATGACACCGACAAATCCATCGGCCGGGGTCATGCCAAGCACGGCGAAGATCGAACCCGGGGACGACGGAGCGCGCAGACCGCCACCGAGCATCATGTTGGCCGCGACGCCCGTGGCGCCACCGGCGATCATCGCGATGATCAGGCGCGGCTTCATCAGCACGTAGGGGAAATAGATCTCATGGATGCCGCCGAAGAAGTGGATGATGGCGGCGCCGGGAGCCGATTCCTTGGCATTGCCACGGCCGAAGACCATGTAGGCGAGCAGCAGGCCAAGGCCCGGACCCGGATTGGCTTCGATTAGGAAGATCAGCGACTTGCCCTGTTCGGCGGCCTGCTGGATGCCGAGCGGGGTGAAGACGCCGTGGTTGATGGCGTTGTTGAGGAACAGCACCTTGGCCGGTTCGACCAGGATCGAAGCCAGCGGAATGAGACCGGCGCTGATCAGGGCGTTGACGCCCGCGCCAAGGGCCGCCGACAGATTCTCGACGATCGGGCCGACGATCGCGAAGGCGATCATGGCCAGGATCATGCCAAGGATACCGGCCGAGAAGTTGTTGACCAGCATCTCGAAGCCTGGGCGGATCTTGCCATCCACCATCCGGTCGAACTGCTTGATCGACCAACCGCCGAACGGACCCACCAGCATGGCGCCGAGGAACATCGGAATGTCGGTACCGACGATGACGCCGGCGGTCACGATGGCGCCGACGACGGCGCCGCGCTCACCATAGACCAGCTTGCCGCCGGTGTAGCCCAGAAGGAGCGGCAGCAAGTAGGTGATCATCGGGCCGACTAGCTTGGCGAAAAACTCGTTGGGCAACCAGCCGGTCGGAATGAAGAGAGTGGTAATGATGCCCCAGGCGATGAAAGCGCCGATGTTGGGCATCACCATGCTGCTCAGGAAGCGGCCCACTTGCTGGACGCGCACCTTGAGATTGGACGACGATCCGTCGCCCCCTGCGGTTCCGGTATATGCCATGTCTTGGAAACTCCTCCACGAAGTCCTGTCACGCCCCGAAGGGAGACCGACAGGCCACAGGACAAGCGATCCCGTCGCCGCAACTGAGTTGCGTCGAAGAAATACCAGCTCCCGGAAAGAGCTAGTCAGGTCGTTATCGCGTAAGCCTCTCCACCCCCTCCATCCCAGCCCCGTATTTCACGGTCCAGGAGATACGAAAACACCGCCCCAAGCACCTGTCGACGCTCGGACTCCAGCACACTTGAATGATTGTTCTTACGGGTCTTCGTTCGATTGTGATGAAAACATGACATCACTATGAGTTAAAGTGGAAAGATATAAACACGACTGTAAAAATGTATCCTACGATGAGGTGACAATAATCCACCCCTCGCTCTCCGCGACGAAAAATCCATGAAATCCATTGATTTGAGGTGATATCTGCGACTTGAAAATTGTATGATTGGGCTCCGCCTCAAACCATACTTAAGTCGACATGCGGAGCACTCCAGCGCCCAGACTTATACCTTTTGACCATAGCAAAAGCGGCGCACCGGTCTCGAAAGACCGGTGCGCCGCTTCAGTCCCACCAGAATCAACCGATCCGGCGTTTACTCGACGGTGACGCTCTTGGCGAGGTTCCGCGGCTGATCGACGTCCGTCCCCTTGGCCACTGCCGTGTGATAGGCAAGAAGCTGTACCGGCAACGAGTAGAGAATGGGCGCGACGAACGGATCGACCTTCGGCAGCTCGATAGACCAGCGGACCTTGCTGCCCAGGCGGGCAACGCCATCGGCGTCGGAGATCAGCAACACCCGGCCGGAACGCGCCGCCACCTCCTGGATGTTGGACGACACCTTCTCGAAAAGGGCATCCGACGGCGCGAGCGCGATGACCGGCACGCCATCGTCGATCAGCGAGATCGGGCCGTGCTTCATCTCGCCGGCGGCATAGCCCTCGGCGTGGATATAGCTGATCTCTTTCAGCTTCAGCGCGCCTTCCAGGGCGATGGGGTAGGCGGTACCGCGACCGAGATAGAGGGCATCGCGGCTTTCGGCCACCATGCTGGCCAGTGCCTGGATGGCATCGTCGTGGCGCAGCACCTCGGCGGCGCGCGCCGGTACCTCGCGCAACGCCAGCGCCAGCTCGGCTTCCCGCTCGTGGGAGATCGTTCCGCGAGCACGGGCAAAAGCCAGCACCAAGCAGGCCATGACCGTGAGCTGGGTGGTAAATGCCTTGGTGGAGGCGACGCCAATCTCGGGCCCGGCAAGCGTGTAGAGCACACGGTCGCTTTCGCGGGCAATGGTGCTCTCGGGCACGTTGACGATGGAAACGATATGCTGGCCTGCCCGCTTGGCGTGACGCAACGCCTCCAGCGTATCGAGCGTTTCGCCCGACTGCGACACGAAGACGGCGACGCCGCCAGCTTCGAACGGGGTGTCGCGATAGCGGAACTCAGAGCCGATATCCACTTCGACCGGCAAACGCGCCACCTGTTCGAACCAGTATTTGGCGACCATGGCCACGTAGTAGGCGGTGCCACAGGCAACGATGGTGAGGCGCGGCACCTTGGCCGGGTCGAATGGCATGTCGGGCAGCGCGATCGTTCCAGTGGAGGGCGACACGAAGGCGTTGATGGTGTCGCCGATCACTTGCGGCTGCTCGAAGATCTCCTTCAGCATGAAGTGGCGATGACCGGCCTTGCCGATCAGCGCCGCGGAGACGTTGGAGACATGGATCTTGCGTTCGACAAGCGTGTCGTCGGCAGCGCGGATCTCGGCGGAGTTACGCGTCAGCACCACCCAGTCGCCGTCCTCGAGATAGGCAAGACGGTTGGTGAGAGGGGCCATGGCGAAGGCATCCGAGGCGAGATACATGGCACCGTCGCCGTAGCCGACCGCGAGAGGCGTACCACGCCGCGTACCGACCATCAGGTTTTCCTCGCCAGCGAACAGAATGGCCAGCGCGAAAGCGCCCTCAAGGCGATGGAAGGCGAGGCGACAAGCCTCGACGGGCGTCTTGCCCTGCTGAAGATAGTCCGTGATCAGATGGGCGACCACCTCGGTATCGGTCTCAGTGACGAAGACATGGCCCTTCTGCATGAGCTCGGCCGTCAACGCCTGATAGTTCTCGATGATGCCGTTGTGGACCACCGCCACCTTGTCGGTCGCATGCGGGTGGGCGTTGCCCTCGGTGGGGCCGCCGTGGGTCGCCCAGCGCGTGTGGCCGATACCGCTGGAACCGGCGAGCGGCTCCTCGGCAAGGCGCCGTTCCAGATTGACCAGCTTGCCCTCGGCGCGGCGGCGTTCGATGGCGCCCCCCACCAGCGTCGCGATGCCGGCGCTGTCATAGCCGCGGTATTCGAGACGCTTCAGCCCCTCGAGCAACAGTTCAGAGACGCCGTCACGGCCAACGATTCCAATAATTCCGCACATTGACGAACTAACCTATCCTAGCAGCAGAGGTCGATCCATAAAGCGAAACTCGCCTCGACGACCGCCCTTTCATCGGACGCGACCGTGTCACGCCGAATAACTGGCGACAAGTCAACAATAGTTGCCAAATTTTACAGAAAACTTATCCGTCGACCAGAATCAGGACCTTGGTAGAGCCAGGGCCTCAGCCAGAACCGCATCGGGGTCGGCAATGGCGCGCGCGGTACTTACCGTGAGCACCGGGACGCTCTGGAAACGATCCAGGCCTTCGATGTCGACGTCGGCGGCGACAATGGCAGCATGGGCGCGGGCGATATCCTTGCGCGTCAACACGTCCTCGCTCCCGAGGGCACCCTGCGTCTCGACCTTGATGAAATAGCCGAGCCGCTGGGCGGTGGTCAAAAGGCGCGTGGCGGCCATGTAGGTGAGCGCAACACCGGTCGGACAGGCAGTGACGACAACGATACGGGTGCCGTTCTCCATGTCGCCTCCCTTCCCTGCCGTCTTGCGAGTATCCCGCAAGAGGTGCTCCGCCATTTCAAACCGCTCTGATACTTCAAATGCGCCAAAGCTGCAAACGGGAGGAACGAGACGCCACTCAGAAAGTTCGAGCTCAAGACGTCGGCCCGACCGACATCGGGATCGCTGGTTCAGGGATCAACAAACGCCCCGGGCCATCGAAGACGCCCCGGGGTACCGCAAACGGTTTCAGTGTGCGTTCCAGCGAACCGGACAAGACTGCCCATCCGCATCGAAGCCATGCGACGCCGCCACCTGCGGCGCGAGGCCGATGGTCTCGCCGCCGGTGAGCGCCGCATCGCCAACGGCCCTTACCGTCAAACGCCCAATCTCCGGAACGTCAACATGCAGGTAGGTGTCGCTGCCCAGCCTTTCACTGAACTGCACGGTTCCGGTCCAGTGGGGGGACGAGGTGACGACCTCGATGTGCTCGGGCCGGACCCCGAAGGTCGTAACACCCAGGCGTGAAGCGTACTCGCCCGTGATGAAGTTCATCTTCGGCGAACCAATGAAGCCGGCGACGAACAGTGTCTGCGGGTGATTGTAGAGTTCGAGCGGACTTCCGACCTGCTCGATCCTTCCCTTGTTCAGGACCACGATCTGATCGGCCAGCGTCATCGCTTCGACCTGATCGTGGGTGACGTAGATCATCGTCGCGCCAAGCCGCTTGTGAAGCTGGGCGAGCTCAACGCGCATCTGCGCCCTGAGCGCCGCGTCCAGATTGGAAAGCGGCTCGTCAAACAGAAACACCTTTGGCTCGCGCACGATGGCGCGACCAATGGCAACGCGCTGGCGCTGACCGCCCGAGAGTTCGCCCGGTTTGCGCTCCAGAAGGGCATCAAGCTGCAAAGTCTCTGCCGCCGCCTGGACCTTTCGAGTGATCTCCGCCTTGGGCTTACCGGCCATCTTGAGGCCGAAGCCGATGTTCTGCGCCACGTTCATGTGCGGATAGAGCGCATAGGACTGGAACACCATGGCGATGCCGCGTTCGATCGGTCGGGCAAACGTCACGTCTGCCCCATCGATCTCCAGCGTGCCTTCGCTGATCTCCTCCAGTCCCGCGGCGAGCCTCAGGAGGGTCGACTTGCCGCAGCCCGATGGGCCGACAAAGACGGTGAACGAGCCATGGGGGATGAACAGCGACACATCCGGGATCACCTCGACGGCGCCGAAGGTCTTGTTCACATGCTTGAATTCGAGCGTTGCCATGGATGGTCCCTCACGCGTCGAGATCGCGGTAGCGGAAATAGGAGAAGTCGGCCGGCATGCCCTGGCCACTCAGATCGTTGGCCGACATGCCGACGAACGCGCCGGTGAAGTTGGAGTGCTCGCCTGCCCCGCACTCGTCCGACAGGAGCGAGGCATCGAGCACCCCGCCCACCTGCGTCCAATCGCCCGAGCCAATCGCATAGAAGAAGGTCAGGGTTGTCGTCCGGACTTCGACCTTGAGCCGCACCGGCACGCCGCCGGGCACGGGAACAGGTTTGGCGAGACCGATGGTGGTCTGCCCTCCCCCTTGCGTGCCGGTGCAGGAGATAACCTGCAGGCAGGTGCCGACCTCCTGATCGAAGGTCAACGCCAGGTAATGGTAGGCAAAGCGATTGTAGTAGGCCGCAAGCCCCGCCATCTGCATGTGAATTGCCGGATCGGCACGAACCTCGGTTTCCGCATCATAGCGGAAGGCCGTCTGCCGACGCGCCACCAGAGCCTGCTCGTACCAGGACCCCATGGCCTCCCGCCCGTAGAGGCGCAGGAAGCCGGGACGGTCATCAAGTGAGAACAACCGCTCTCCGAAGGGCGTGCGTAACCACTGAAAGTCCATCGGCAATCCGACCTCGGACGAAAAGCGATACTCCTCCGGAGCAGGGGCGAAAGGGTGAGCCGGCACGTCAGGCGCTTCGACTTCCAGCTTCGGCGTCAACTTGCCGCCTGCGATACGAGGCCAGCCGTCGGCGCCCCACTCGATCTTCTGGATGGCGGTTTCCCGCCCCAGGGGGCAGCGGCGCAAGCCCGGAATGGGGCGGCCCGTCAGATGCACGAGATAGGTCTCGCCGGTTGGCGTATCGACAAAGTCGGCGTGACCGGCGCGCTGGAGCGGCGCGTTCGGATTGCCGCGCGCGGTGACCACGTAGGTGTCGGGATGCAGCTCGTAGGGCCCGTTGAGCGCACGGGAACGCCCCACGGTGGCGACGTGATTGTAGCCAGTGCCGCCCTCGGCGACCATGATGTAGTACCAGCCATCCCGCCTGTAGAGGTGCGGACCTTCCGTCAGGCCGGCCTCGGTACCCTTGAAGATATTGGTGATCGGCCCCTTCAGCTTCCGCTCGGCAACGTCGTATTCCTGACAAGCGATGCCGGCAAAGCTGTTGTCTCCCGGAAAGCGCGGCGGGCGTCCACGATAGTCCCACCAGACGTTGACCAGCCACTTGCGGCCGTCGTCATCGTGGAACAGCGACGGATCGAAGCCCGAGGAGTTGAGGTAGATCGGATCCGACCAAGGCCCTTCGATCGATGGGGCCGTCACGAGATAGTTGTGCACGTCCTTGACCGAGCCGTCGCGCCGCTTCATGTCGCTGAAAATCAACCAGAACATGCCGTCGGCATATGTCAGGCAGGGTGCCCAGACACCGCAGCTATCCATCTCGCCGCGCATGTCGAGCTGGCTTGCGCGATCGAGGGGGCGGCAGACCAGATCCCAGTGTACGAGGTCGCGGGAGTGATGGATCTGCACACCGGGGAACCACTCGAAGGTGGAGGTGGCGATGTAATAGTCGTCGCCGGCGCGGCAGATCGACGGATCGGGGTTGAACCCCTTGAGGATCGGATTGGTGATGACAGGACGGGACATGGTTCAACCCTTGACCGAGCCGCGCGTAAGGCCGGCCACGATGTATTTCTGTGTGAAGGTGAAGAAGATGAGCGCCGGCAGGATCGTCAGCGACACGAAGGCGAGAATGCGGTTCCATTCCACGATGAACTCGCCGCGGAACTGCATGATTCCGAGTGGCCACGTGAACAGGGACTGCTCGTTGAGCACGACCAGCGGAAGCAGGTAGTTGTTCCAGCTCTGGACGAAGACGAAGGTACCGACCGTGGCCAGAATTGGCGTCGACAACGGCAGCGTGAACCGGAAGAAGAAGCCCACATAACCGCACCCGTCGACATAGGCCGCCTCGAACAGCTCCTTGGGTAGCTGCTGGAAAAAGCTCCGCAGCAGCACCACGGCGAAGGCCATGGAGAAGGCCGTCTGAGGCAGGATGATGCCGAGCGGATTGTCGAGCAGCCCGAAGCGGTTGATCTGGAAGAACAGCGGCACGATGGCCGTGGCGAAGGGGAACATCATCCCCAGCAGCATGTAGGACTGCAGATAGCGCGAGCCGAAGAAGCGGATCTGCGCGAAAACATAGGCTGCCATGGATGCGCAGAGCACTGTCAGAACAACCGCCGACAGGGAGATGATCAGCGAGTTGCGCAAGTAGCCCCAGAACGCCGAGCCGGTCAGAATGTCGACGAAGACGGTGAAGCTCCAATCGGAGGGGATGCCGAAGGGCGCAGCCCTGAGCTCGCCCAGAGTTTTGAACCCACCAAGGAAGGTGGCCAGCAGGGGCAGGATGACGAGCGCGGCGATGAAGGACAGGAAGGCCGCGCGCATAAGCTGCGGAAAGAGTTTTGTGCGCTTCACAGCTGCCCTCCCTTGTCGATCGCCATGCGCTTGTAGGTGAAGGCCGTGCCGACGCAGAGGGCGAACAGCACCACGCCGACGGCGGCGCCGAAGCCAACGTTCATGCGGGCGAGGCCGAAGGTGTAGAGGTAGCTGACAATCGAGTGAGTCGAGTTCGATGGGCCGCCGTTGGTCAGCGGAATGATGATGTCGAAGACCTGAAGGGCGCCGGTGATGGCAAACAGCACGCTGAGCTTGATAGCGTGCATGATCATGGGCAGCTTGACGTACCAGATCGTCTTCAGCGAGCTGGCGCCATCGATCTCCGCCGCCTCGACAAGATCGGACGGCACCGCCTGCAAGGCGGCGATGAAGATCATCATGTGATAGCCGAAGTACTTCCACACCACCACGATGATGATGGTCCAGAAGGCCCACTGCTTGTCCGCAAGGATGTAGAAGGGCTCGGTGCCGAGCTTGTTGGCGACCATTGCCGAAATGCCGTAGTCACCGTCGAAGATGAAGCTCCAGATCAGACCCGTTGCGATCTCGGCCAGAATGTAGGGCGCAAAGAAGATCAACCGGAAGGCCGTGTTGGCTGACGTCTTGCGGTAGAGAAGCAAGGCCAGCACCAGGGCCAGCGGGATCTGCAGGAAGATCGAGGCCAGCAGCAGCTTGAGCGAGTTGAACAGCGATTGGTGGAAGATGGAGTTCTTCACCAGGATTTCGTAGTTCCGCAAACCGACGAAGTTGGTGACGTCGCCGTAGCCGTTCCACTTGTAGAAGCTGAGATCCACCGCGCTGAAGATCGGCCAGATCACGAACAGGGTGAACAGGAGCAAGGCCGGAGGCAGAAAGAGGATCAGGGCGGTGAGGCTGCCGTCCGTGCGCATGCGGGCGAAGCCGCTCGGTTGCCGTCGCACGACCGGGGGCGCCGCTGGTGTTGTGAGGGTCATGAAACAGGTCTCTTGGTAGGCTGCCTCGGAGATGGGGGGAGGCGACCATCGATGCCTGGGGACGGGGCGAGCCAAGCATGGTCGCTGGCCCGGCATGAACAGTCGGAGCCATTCCGGATGGCTGGCCAGTGCCACCACCCGGAATGAGCTTTTCAAGCGCCGGTCAGCGCATCTCGTTCGCTTCTTCGACCATTTCCGCCGCTTCCTCAGGCGAGATGTCGCCGGTGGCAAGCTGCGCCGAAGCATCGTTCATTGCCGCGCCGACGTTGGCGCCAAGCTCCTGGTCGAGATAGAGCTGATGGTGCGGGGCCGAGGCGAGCAGGTTGGCGATCGCCTTGATGTTGGCGTTCTTTATGCCGGCGTCCGCGCCCTTAACGATCGGCAACCAGAGGTCCATGCTGGCGCTGATGGTCTGGTTATCGAGATTCATCAGGCTTTCGAGGAACTTAGCGGCCGCTGGCGTGGCGTTCTTGGAGACCAGCCAACCGTTGATGCCGCCGAAGGTGTCCGCCGGATCACCCTTGCCACCCTCGACAACCGGGAAGGGGATGAAGCCGAGGTTCTCGTCGCTGATCCCCGTGCCGGACGTTGAGTTGCGCTTCTGGGCACCGATCATGTAGTTGCCCGACAGGATGAAGGCGCCACGTCCATCCCCAAACAGGCCACCGGCCTTGGAGTTGTCGGTGTCCATGAAGCCGGGCTGGAAGGGCTGGAGATCGGCCAGCCTCTTGAACTCTTCGCCCGCCTTGATGAAGTCTGGCCCGGCAAGACCATCGTTTTCGCCAGCGGAAGCGGCGGCAATGCCATCAGTGCCGGCGATCCGCGTGGCAAGGTAGCCATAATAGTGCTGGAGAGGCCACTTGGACTTGCCGCCGACCACGATCGGCGTGATCCCGGCTTCCTTGACCGTCTTCACGGCGGCGAGGAAATCATCCCACGTCTTGATGGTCTTGGGATCGACACCGGCCTTGTCGGTCAGCTCCTTGTTGTAGAACAGCACGACGACACCCGCGTACATGGGAAGGCCGTATAGCTTGTCCTTGTAGGTCAGCGCCTTGATGCCGCCAGGCGCGAAGGTTTCGAGCGCCTTCGGATCCACGTCGCCGGAGATGTCCCTGAGGACGCCTGCGTCGGCCTGCTCGTGGAAAACGCCGCCGGTCCAGGTGAAGAAGATGTCCGGCCGGGCCGCCGACTGAAGCAGCGTGGGCAGCTTGGACTTGAAAGAAGTGTCATCGAGGTAGTCGAACTGGATTTTGATATCCGGATTGGCCTTCTCGAATTTATCGATCGCCGCGGCGTAAAAATCACGCCCTTCCTTGACGTTGGGCTCGATCGAAAGAACTTTTACGGTCTCAGCAAAAGCTGGGAACGAGGCGAGCACCGTCGCTGCAAGCACAGCGAGCGTGGCATACTTTTTCATATTTCTCCTCCCACTCCGTGCCCGCAGCGCTCCTGCGCCAATACACTGATTTACGTATCAACCACTTCGATGCGAGCCGAATGGGACGACCCTAGTTGAGCCGAGTTGAAAATCGGGATTATGTTTTTTTATAGTTCGGCGACGAAGATGCATTTTCTCAGACGAAGTAGACTATTTGCTCAATGAGGCGCCGAGCCCCGAACGCGAGCCGTTTGGGAAACAACCGGATCGAGCGGAGAAGCTGGCTGGCATGGTCGCCACGGGGGTAAGTTCGTTTCGCGTGGCCTTGATGTTGAAGGCCAAGGGAGCCTGGGGCCGGAACGTGGTCGCGGGTGTCAGCGACTATGTCCAGTCGACCCGAGTCGCCTGGGATTTCCTGCTGTTCGAAGACTTCCGCAGCTCGATCACCGGCATCGACGCATGGTCCGGCGATGGGATCATCGCCGACTTCGACGATCCGGAGTTCGAGCGCTTGTTCAGCCGCAGCAAACGGCCGATCGTCGCTGTCGGCGGCTCCTATGAGCGCGCGGCCGATTACGCCGTCGGCGTACCCTATGTCGCCACTGACAATTTCGCCCTCGTCGCCGCAGCTTACGACCACCTCGTCGAGATGGGGCTGACGCACTTTGCCTTTTACAGCCAGCCACCGGCCCCAACCAACCGCTGGGCCCAGCAGCGAGAAGCCGCGTTCTGCAAGATCTGCCTGCGCGATGGCATCGCCCCCCTGCTGTTCGAGGGACACTTCAACGACGGACTGGACTGGGACAGCATCCTGAGGGAACTCATCGACTGGCTGGCGGGACTCCCGAAACCGATCGGCATCATCGCGGTCACCGATGCCCGCGCCCGTCAGGTGCTTCAGGCCTGCATCATGGCCAATATCGCAGTTCCCGAAGAGGTGGCGCTGGTCGGTATCGACGACGATCATCTCCTCAGGATGCTCTCTCGCATCCCCATCAGCTCCGTTCGTCAGGGCACCCGCGAGATGGGACGGATCGCAGCGGAGATGATGCACCGACGGCTCATCGGAGATCGCGTGGAACAGAGCCCTATCCTGGTCCCGCCCAAAGGGCTCAATGCGCTGGCATCCTCCCGCCACCAACCGACCTATGATCCCTACATCATGAGAGCGCGCCACTATATCCGCCAGTTCGCCGCACAAGGGGCGAAGGTGGCGCAGGTGGCAGCCTATGTTGGCGTGTCGCGCGCAACGCTCGACATCCATTTCCGCAAGGCCTTCGGCTGGACAGTCCACGACGACATGTTGGCATTTCGCCTTGAGCGCGCCAAGCAGATGCTGACCGACCGCGCGCTGTCCTTCGCGGAAATCGCCGCGCGCAGCGGCTTTACCTCCCTGCCCTACATGTATGCCGTGTTTCGACGCGAGCTGGGCTGCACACCAACCGAGTTCCAGGCGACGCTACCGGCGACTCCCCTGATCGAGACGGCATAGAAGAGAACCGGATTCGGCTCCAAGAACGCCCGGCCGGACCATTGTCATGGTCATGGCGGGGTTTGGGGTTATGGACAGCCGCAGCAATCGCTCTTTAGGATGCCTCGGTCGAATACTTTCCATACCCGCTCCACAATTAATTCAGCGAACGGTTGGGGCATGAAAACGACTGGCGGACGAGGCCTTCGCGGCAGGAAGCGCCAGCTTGGAAACGCGTGATCGCCTGCAGAGGGCGACCCAGGGAGGACGCGATGAAGAGTGCCGCCATGAGGGACCTGGTGCGCGAGGTGATCGTGGCGCCGCTCGACCGAAGCTTCCTCGCCTTCTCTCACGACTACCCCTATTCCTACACCGGTTGGCACTATCACCCCGAATACGAGCTGCATCTCATTCAGCGCAGTTCGGGCTCGTTTTTCGTCGGCACCTATGCCGGGCGCTTCGAGCCGGGAAATCTTGTGCTCATGGGCCCGAACATGCCGCACATGTGGGTGTCGGACAACTCGTTCAGCGAGCAGGAGGATCGTCTCTTCATCCGTGATCGCGACATGGCCCTGCAGTTCTCGGGGACCTTTGCCGAACGCTGTCTGAGGGATTTCGCCGACGCTACGTCCCTTGGCGCGTTGTTCGAGCAATCGCACGCCGGCATCGAGTTTTCGGCCGGCGTTTCGGCCGAGCTGGCCGCTCCTTTGCGCCGCTTGGCGGTCGCGGAGGGTCCTGAGAAGCTGGCGTTGTTCTTCACCGTTTTTGCAACCCTCGCCGCCGACGAGGGACGCCGCCTGCTCTGCCCCGGCCTTCCTGCCGACCTAGGAACCCGCTCGGCCCGCCTCAATTCGGTGTTGAAGTATATCGCCGAGAACTACAACAACCCGAAGCTCACCTGCGGCTCGATCGCCGAGCGGGAAGGCATGCCGTTATCCACGTTCTCGCGCTTCTTCGAAAAGAACCTCAGCTGCTCCTGCCTCGAGTACATCAACAGGCTGAGGATATACAAAGCGTGCCAGCTCCTGATGGAGACGCAGATCCCCATCACGTCGATCTGCTACGACATCGGCTATGACGTATTGTCTACATTCAACCGCAACTTCGCCCGCTTTATCGGCGTATCGCCGAGCGACTTTCGCCATCAGCGCCTGAAGTGGCGGATCGAGCCGGGATTTCCGCTGTCAGCGGCGGTGGTCGGCAAGGCCGACGAGCCCCAGAAGCCGCGGTACTTCACCCGGAACGCAGGATGATGTAGTAGTCAAGAAGCGCGAAGGGAACGGCAACGAGTAGCGCCCAGTCGCCTTATTGTACGCGAAGATAGGCCAATACGGGGGGAGGCCCTTGACTGAGAAGGAGCGTCTGGACGCAATAGTAAGCATTCTCGATGAACATCAATTCATCTCGGTCAAGGATCTGACCGAGTATCTTGATGTATCTCCAGCGACAATTCGTCGTGACATCGCAAAGCTTCACAATCTTGGTCGCGTCCGAAAAGTGTTTGGCGGCATCGCTCCGTCATCCGAAACGACGTCTCAACGCCTCGCCGCCCGCCCTTTTTCGGCAAGTCGCGTTCTTCAAATTGAGCGGAAAGTGGCCATTGCCATGGAGGCCGAGAAGCTGTGTCGCGATGGCGATAAGATTATCGTCAATGGTGGATCAACCTGCTTCGAATTTGCCAAGCGTCTCGGTTATCGGAACTTGAGTATATTTACAAACTCGATGCCGCTTGCTTCGGCCCTGTACGAAAATGGAGCGTGCAATCTTGTGATATCTGGGGGAGCCGTTCATCGCGAGCCGGGAATAATATTCTCGCCGGCGAACAGTGATTACGAGTATTACGCATCGAAGTTTTTTCTCAGCACACAAGGAATTGATGCTTCTGGACTACAAGAATCTCACCCTCTTCTCGTCAAAACCATCCACGATCTTCAGGAGTTGGCTGACGAAGTCATAGTACTCGCTGATAGCAGCAAGTTCTCGATCCGAGCCAGACACATTTCCATGCCTCTAGCTCGCGTGAGCACACTTATCACTGACGACGGTCTGGCGGAGGCCGATCAACGTATGCTGGAAGAGGCGGGAATCTCTGTTATCATCGCCAAAATCGGCACTCCGACCTGATCTTGAGATTTATCGACAGATCCCATCAGGACGGTAGCTAGAATCAATATTTTGAGTACGCGAACGCAATCATTGTCAAAAGCATGTGACGATGCTGACTTTGCCAAGTACGCCCCTCAAAATCATTGAGATGAAACTCTTTCCAAAGCTGCGTTTGGACTTGTCTGTTTTGAGTGAATGCGTTTTGCATAACTGAAAGAAGCGCCTCAGAGCAGTCAGGTACAGAGTTCAGCAAGTAATCAAATGTCTTTCCGTCGGCATCGCGCAACCGCACCGACAGAGCGTCGAAATCCGAGCGAACTTCGCGTCCTGAGGCAGCCCATGGCTCTGTTGGCGAGCCCAGTATCTTTACCCGCCTGAGGCCATCAACCAGGACCTCTCCAACTGCTCCTGCTTGCCTCGCCCATGGAAGCGTTGTTTCCGCACGGACGGCAGTGAGCCCAACCGCTGCGATGGAGCGATCTTCCCCATCCGCTTCTAGCACGCGAACCGCCCCAGCGCGGGGTACTTCAACAACCCAGGCAAGCTCGCGAGTGGTCAGCGACTGACAGAAAGTCTGCAAGTGATCGCATTGACCGGTCAGGAAAACCGCTTCGAACTTGACGCCCAAAGACAGGAGTCGATCGATTTCCTGCAAGGCAATCTCGGCTTTGGACAGAGGCTTGCGGTGGACGTCAGGAACCTCCGCTCTGTCGAGCCTGCTCACGTCGGCAAGCCACTCTCCTGGCAGCATAAGCCGCGAAGCGATCGGAAGAGACGTCTTGGAGCCCACGAGGGTCAGGGAAACAAACCGCTGAGTGACTCTGCTCGTGTTTTCCCGCGGGTGAAATGCCCCCACGACATGGGCGCTTTCGCAGGAAGACTCGACATCACCAACCACCAGGATCGAGCGACCTTCACCGACCAAGAGATTGGCCTGTCGAGCCAGTTCATCGCAAAGAGGTTGGTGCTCCCATACGCCGCTCGTCACGAAGTGACGCAAACGATCATATTTCTCCTGTCGCGGGGCGAGATGCGACAAGGCTCCCCCACCCGAATCGAGCAATGACGCGATATAATGCGAGCAGGTTGATCGCCGTGTCTCGGAAATAAGGAGCGAAAGGAATGGCCTGAGCCATTCCTCTAGTTCATGTTGTGTGTCCATGTACGTTCTCCCGCCCAAAAGTGTCTCTGGCGGTCTGACTGAGAACACCTGGCAATCATGCGCAGCGGCCGATTACGAACCCTGTCCGTAATAGGCGTTCTTGCCGTGCTTTCGCAGGAAATGGCGGTCGAGCAGAGTGCTTTGCATGGGAGGCAGCGTCGGGTTCAAAACTCGCGAAAACAATGCCATGTAGGCGACTTCTTCGAGGACGACCGCATTGTGGACAGCCGCGTCCGCATCCTTGCCCCAGGAAAACGGGCCATGCGAATGAACCAGCACGCCCGGAATATTGCCAGCTTCGATCCCTCTGGTCTTGAAGGTCTCCACGATGACATTGCCGGTTTCGATTTCGTAGTCGCCGGCGATTTCCTTGTCATGCATCAGTCGGGTGCAGGGTACCGGACCGTAGAAATAGTCCGCCTGGGTCGTGCCATAGGCTTCGATATCTCGCCCAGCCTGAGCCCAGATGGTGGCATGCCGCGAGTGCGTGTGGACGATACCACCTAGCTCCGCGAACGCACGATAGAGCACGAGATGGGTCGCAGTGTCGGAGGAAGGCTTCAGATCTCCTTCGACGGTTTTGCCGGTCTCAAGGTCGACGATGACCATATCAGAGGGCTTCAGCTTGTCGTAGTCGACACCCGACGGTTTGATCACGACCAGTCCTTTGGCGCGATCGATCGCCGAAGCATTGCCCCAAGTAAACGTCACCAATCCATGCCGCGGCAGCGCCATGTTCGCCGCGTAAACGGCTTCTTTGAGGTCTTCAAGCATCGAAATCAGCCTCCCGCATTCTCTCTTCCATGAATCGCCGAGCCTTAACCAGCTCCGCTACAGGCTCGTCGGCTTTTTCTGTCCACATTTCAATCAGGAAAGCACCCCGATAGTCGAGACGTTTAAGGATGCGGAAAATCTCGGTGAAATCAACACACCCCTCGCCAAATGGCACATCCCTGAACTGTCCCGGAAACTCGGCGGTGACAGCCCTGGTGTCCTTGAGGTGAATGGCGGCAATCCGGTCGATGCCGAGTGCCAGCTCAGCCGCAACGTCGTTCCCCCAGGCGGAGAGATTGCCGACATCCGGGTAGACCGTGAACCACGGCGAGCGCAGCTTCTCGTCCCACAGCTTCCAGCGGCTGATCGAACTCATGAAAGCCGTATCCATGATTTCAACCGCCAGCATGACTTCCGCAGCCGCAGCTCGCTCGACGGCCCATCTGAGCCCCTCTTCGAAGCGCGCCACGGTCCCGTCATCGCGCTCTTCATAATAGACATCGTAGCCTGCGAGCTGGATGGTGCGGATGCCGCAATCGCGAGCAAGGCGGAGTGCCTTGTCCATCATGAGGCGGGCATTCTCGACAATCGCGGGATCGTGGCTGCCAAAGGGGAAGCGCCGATGGCCAGACAGGCACATCGACGGTACGCTGATGCCAGTCTCCAGGGTCGCCCGAACGAAATCGAGCCGTTCAGCTTGTGTCCATTCGAGCCTGGCCAGCCGCAGGTCGGTCTCGTCGATTGAAATCTCGACAAAGTCAAAACCACAAGCTTTGGCCAACGCCAGCCGCTCGGGCCAGCGCAGCCCTGATGGCAAGGCCTTCTCGTAGATGCCGAGGGGATGACGACGCATGAGTTCGTTCCTTGAGAGATTGAGCGTGACGCGCGATCAAACCGCAGGCGGCAGAGCATCAAGCGCCTTCGCAAGTTCGAGAAAGCGCTCGTACTTGCGGCGATAAGGGGCGGCGAGTGAAAGATCGGGCTCGACCAGCCGCGCGGGTGGACACATCGCGTCCATGGCGTCGACGAAGTTTGCGTAGACGCCGGAACCAACCGAGGCGGCGATCGCGGCGCCCAAACAGCCGGATTGCTCGACGTGAACGACTTCCAATGGCAGGGCGGCAATATCTGCAACCATCTGCACCCAAGACTGTGACTTGGTCGGCCCCCCAGTGAGCCGCAGGCGTCGATCACGCCCCGACAATGCGAGGATGCGGTCGAGATGCACCTGTTGGGAGAAGCAGATCCCCTCGAACACGGACTGCACCACCTCGCCAAGACCGTAGGCGTTGGCCAGACCGTAGAAGCCGCCCTGGAGGTTGTCGCCGAGATTGGAGGAAAACAGATAAGGCAGGAACTGAACCGGGGTCGAAGCTGCCGGTACCGTCGTCAGCAGACGATCACATTCCGCGTAAGGCTTGCTCACGCCAGCCATGAAAGTGCGCACAAACCATTCAAGGTTCGCGGCATTCGTCGGACTGCCCTCGTGGACAAAGTAACGACCGGGAATGCAATACCGCCCCCAAGTATATGGATAGTCACTTACCGGTATATGGTCGGTCGTCCAAGTGACGATCGTCCAGGTCCCCATGGTGACGTTGATACGGTTCTCGTCGGCCAGCCCCGAACAAACAGCTGCGGAGACGACATCGAAGAAGCCGCCGAATACCGGCGTTCCGGCTTTCAGCCCCGTTTCGGCGGCGGCTGCCGCAGATAGGCCAGCCGGACAATCGGTGGAGCCAATAGGCTCGGGCATGCGCTCCCCAATGTCCTCAATGCCGAAAAGGGCAAGCAGCGCCGGGTCGTAGGTTCCAGTGTTGACGTTGAAAAGATTGCTGCCGGAGATGTTGGTGACCTCGCAACCGAGGTGCCCGGTCATGCGATAGCGAATCCAGTCGTGGGCCATCAGGACGTGTCCGATCTGTCCGTAGGCTTTGGGATCGTTATCCTTGAACCAGCGCAAAATGGCCGCGGGATGACTGGGCCAGAGCTGCTGATAGCTGCTCGGATGAATTTGCTGGGGGATCCCCTTAGCCTTCAACGCCCGAACCTCCGGCATGGCCCGGTTGTCGGAGGAGATAATGCCATTGCGGAAGGGCTTGCCGTCTCGATCGACCAGATAGAGGCCTTTGCCATGAGCTGAGAAGCTAATGCCGGCAATGGCCTCGGCTGGGACGCCTGTCGTATCGAGCAATTGACGGATTGTTCCACAAACCGAGCCCCACATGACGTTCATGTCGCGCTCGCTCCAACCGACGTGGTTGGCAATCGCAGCGTCACTCATTGACGCCACGCCTTTTTCAACACCGCGTTCGTCGTAAAGGCCGCTCTTGATGACACTGCCGCCGATATCGATCCCCAGAAAATAGGGCATGTCGCGTTTCTCCGAGAGGCCATAACTCCCCCATCGCCGCCGATCTCGCATTGGCGGTCGTCAGACGGAGGATCATCAAAGTTGAGCTAGCGGTTTGACGCTGGCATTCGCCTGCGGTCCCGCCCCCCAACAACGGGAGGATCTCGGACGCCCGCTTGCAATCCGTTGTTTTTTCTAGGTTTCGGAACGGGTATCTGATCCAGGAGCGCCGGCCGGCGTTGTCTCAAATGCCCAGTTCGCCCACAAAGATCGGAGTGCCACAGGTCGCTACACGGGCACCCCTGGCGCGTCGCGGGGATACTCCCCGCGACGTTTTCAACCAGTGGTCAGAAGTCGAAGTTGTTGATGTTTTCCTTGGTGAAGGTCACCGGATCGCCAAGAAGGACAACCGACCCATCGACGATCTTGAGATCGCCAAGCTTGCCAGCCTTGACCGACGTATCGCCCGGCTTCAGGGTGCCATCAACGGCAGCCCGCAGCACTTCGGTCGCAGCATAGCCAAGGTCGCTCGGATTCCAGAGCACAACGCCATTGATGCATCCGCCATTGATGTAGGGCTTCATCGCGTTAGGCAGCGCCAGGCCCGTAACGGCGATCTTGCCGCACATGTTGGCCTGCTTGACCGCCTCGGAGGCAGCCGGCGTGGCAACCGTGGTCATGCCGATGATACCCTTGAGCTCATCGCCATACTTGTTCATCAACGTGTTGGCCTGGTTGAAGGACAGGATGTTGTCTTCCTGGGCCTCGACCGTCTCCAGCCACTTCATCTTGGGATGGCACTTGGCGGTGTAGGCGCTCATCTCCGAAATCCAGCGCGCCTGAACCGGCGTGGTGAAGGTCGAGGTGACGATGGCGAAGGCACCGTCTTCACCGATCTGGCTGGCAATATTGTCGATCAGGGCCTTGGCAACGCCGTTGAACGAAGCCTGATTGACGAACCATTCGCGAGCATCGGGGGTCGAGTCCGAGTCATAGCCGACCACGTGGATGCCCTTGGACAGCGCCTTCTTCAGGACCGGGGCGATGGCTTCCGGGTCATTGGCAGCGAAAACGATACCGTTGACGCCAGACGTGACATAGTTGTCGATCAGAGTGATCTGATCGTCGATATTGGCCTTGGTCGGACCGTCGGTCTTGGCATCGACGTTACCCAGATCCTTGGCAGCGTCGGCAACGCCCTTGGCAGTGGCGGTGAAGTAGCCGATGCCGATCAGCTTGGGAACATCAACGATGCTGATCTGCTTGCCCTTGAGATCAGGAGCATTCTGGACAGTGGCGCCATTGTAGGGACTGGCGGTCAACGTCGCAGGGCTACCATCGCAGGCGAGCGGAGAGGTCGGAAGGCCATCGCCACCGGTCCAGACGTCTTCCGCATAGGCAGTACCAGCCATCAAGACCAGACCGGTGGTCAGGCAAAGCAGCTTTTTCATGGGTCGTTTCCTCTCTATTGCCTCAGAATTGGGGCGCCGGCCTTTGAGACCTCCGGCGCCGTTTTGGGATGCGGAGCAAACTCAGTCCCGCTTCCGATTGACAAGATTGCTAATGAGAATGGTCAGGATCAGGATCGATCCGATCACGATGATCGTCCCATCTCCCTTCACGCCGGCCAGAGTGAGGCCGTTCTTCATGGTTTGGATGAGCAGGATGCCGAGCAGCGTGCCGATCATGGTCCCGCGACCGCCGAAGATGCTGGTTCCACCGAGCACCACCGCCGAGATGGCATCCATCTCAATGCCCATGCCCATGTCGGAGCGTGTCGTCGACACCCGCGAGACGAAAATGACAGCGGCGAGTGCGGCCATCGCGCCGGAGGCCGTGTAGATCAGCAACTTGGCGCGATCGACGTTCATGCCGGAGAAACGGGCCGCGGTCTCATTGGCGCCAACTGCATAGGTGACGCGACCGAAGGTCATGTATCCGAGGATGATGGCAGCGACGACGACCAGAAGACCGAAAACCCAGAGCTGCGTCGGCACCCCAAAAAACTCGCCCTGCCCCAGCACATAGAACCACTCGGGATAGCCACGCACTGAACGCGCCTGGCTGATCCCTTCGGCGAGCCCCCGATAAAGGGCGAGCGTGCCAAGAGTGGCGATCATCGGCGGCATGCGCGACTTGATGATGATGACACCATTGACCGCGCCGCAAACCGCGCCGGCCAGAACTGCGATCACCATGGCCAACGGCAGCGGCACACCCAGCGTCTTCCAGACGACACCAAGGGTGATGGCGGAAAGGCCGAGGATCGAACCAACCGACAGATCGATGCCGCCGGTGATGATGACGAAGGTCATCGCGATGGCAATGATTCCAACCTCGGTCAACATCCGGCCTTGGTTGAGCAAGTTGTCGACGGTGAAGAAACGATCGGACAGGTTGGCGGACAGCGCAAGCGCCAGCACCAACAGCAAGGCGAGGATCGTTTCGTGGCGGAAGACATATCTCGACAGCACGGGCGGACGCTCCGATTCAGTGGATTTGGCGACGGCGCATGGCGTCGGCTAGAACGGTTGCGAGGATCAGGACGCCCAGAACGGCGCGGAGCCAGTAGGCGGAGATATTGAGGAAGACCAAAGCCGAGCTGACGGCCGAAAAGAAAATCGCGGCGAGCGTCGAGCCGTAGACGGTGCCTCGACCACCGACGATCGACACACCGCCAATCACCGATGCCGTAATAATCGTCAGTTCGAGATTGTTGGGAACCGTCGACTGGATGACCTGAAGCTGGGTTCCGAACAACACGGCGGCGATGCCAGCGAACATACCGTGCAGGGCAAAGACACCAACTGTCAGCCGCTCCGGCCGGATACCGACGGTCCGAGCCGCCTCCACGTTGCCACCGACCGCATAGATGGCGCGGCCAAAGGGAGCGTAACGCATCCACACGCCAGCGGCGATGGTCAGCAGGATCATGAAATAGACGGGCGAGGGAATGCCGAACAAACGGAACTGGGCGATCAGGAAATCAGGCGGCAAATTGCTGATCCAGACGCCCTGGGTCACGGTAATGAGGCCGCCTTTGAGGATGGACACCACGCCCAATGTCACCACGATGGCTGGAATTCTCGCGTATGCGACAAGCACTCCAATGACTGCTTCTATGAAGACGCCAACCAGGACCGGAACCAGCCAGCAAATCCAGACTGGATAGCCACTGACGGCCAGCGTTCCGGCGATGGAGGCAAGGACACCGATCAAGGCTCCAATCGCGACGTCGATGTGTCCGAGCAGGATGATCATCGTCATGCCGATGGCAGCGACAGCAATATAGGCGTTACCGGCGACCATGTTGTTGATGTTGGCCGGCCCGAGATAGTTGGGGTTTATCAGGCTGACCACAACAACGATCACAAGCAGGGACAGCAAAACGGCCGTTTCCTGCCCATAGGCCCGGATGAACTTGAGAAGAGCGGAGGAGGACATGGGACGCAAGGCTTGGCTGGGAGAGTGGCTCACCGCTCGATCTCCTGATGACGGGCGCTGTGGGTCATTGCTGCGCCAACGCTCTCAAGCATGGCTTCGGCGCGCGGAATTTCGGCGACGAGCTTGCCCTCGTTCATCACCATGATGCGGTCGCTCATGCCGAGAACTTCGGGCAACTCGGAGGAAATCATGATGATGGCGATGCCATCGCGAGCCAGCTCACCCATCAAAGTATAGATTTCAGCCTTGGCTCCGACGTCGATGCCACGCGTTGGCTCGTCCATGATGAGAATGCGCGGCTTGGTTCCAAGCCACTTGGCCACAACCACTTTCTGCTGGTTGCCACCCGACAGTTGGCCCGCGATCTGATCCGCTCCCCATGTACGAATGGAAAGCTGTTTGATCGACTGAACCGCAAGCGAGCGTTCCTTGCGGAGACTGACCAGGAAATAGCGCGAGATACGATCAAGGATCGGGTGGATGATGTTTTCCCGGATTGTTTGCGCCTTGACCAATCCTTGCCGTCCGCGATCTTCGGGGATGTAGGCGATCCCGAGATCACGCGCCTCACGCGGCGAGCGGATTGTGACGGCCTCCCCCCCGATCCGGATCTCACCGGCCGTGGCCGGGGTGATGCCGAACATGGTCAGCGCCAGCTCGGTACGGCCGGCCCCAATCAAGCCGGCGATGCCAACGATCTCGCCCGCCCTGACGTCAAGGCTGACATTGCGAACACGCTCGTTGCAGCACAGATCGCGCGTTTCAAGCAGCACATCGCCAAGCGTGACCTCTGCTTTCGGATAAAGCTGAGCGATATCCCGCCCGACCATCATGGACACCAGGGTCGGCTGGTCCACTTCGTCTCGGTTGCGCGTACCGATCATGACGCCGTCACGCAGGACGGTGATGCGATCGGCAATGGCAAAGATCTCCGCCATGCGATGGCTGACATAAATGATGCCGACACCGCGATCGCGCAGGCGGCGGACGATATCGAGCAGACGTTTGGCGTCGGTCTCGGCGAGCGCCGCAGTCGGCTCATCCATGATGACGATCCGCGCATCCTGGGACAGTGCCTTGGCAATCTCCACGCGCTGGCGATTGGCCACCGAAAGCGTGCCAACCATGGCATCGACATCGAGATCCGGACTGTCGAGACTGTCGAGCAGAGCTCGTGCCTTGGATCGCATGCTGCGCCAATCGATATGACCGACCGAACCGCGCGGGGCGTGCCCCAGAAAAATGTTCTCGGCTACAGTCAAATCGGGAAAGAGCAGCATTTCCTGATAAACGGTGGCGATGCCGCGCGCGTTAGCGTCCTTGGGCGAAGAAAACTGGACCGCCTCTCCATTGACCCGCATCTCGCCGCCGCTCGGAGTGAGAACTCCGGCAACGATCTTGATCATCGTCGACTTCCCGGCGCCGTTCTCTCCCATCAATGCATGGACTTCACCAGGCCGGACATCGAAGTTCACGCCCGTGAGAACACGAACGCTGGCGAATGATTTGGAGATGTTCGATAGCTCAAGTAGGCAGGTCAATGCATCGTCCCTCCACCCAACAGACAAACTGCGCGCATTGCATTCGCGGGGGGCTAGATCAGGCAACAAGACCGCGCACGTCGCCGGCATCGGCGACGCTAAAACCGGAAATATTGTTCTGCTCGCTTCGCTGACCGCACAATAAAGAGTGCCTCTACCACTCCTGCGGAACGAAGACTGATCTAGCCTGAAACCTCCGCGCGCCTCTCCGCGCATCAACTCAGCTGATTGCCGTTGATCATGTCGGCGAGTTTAGGAGTCCATATGATTGTCGTCAATCTTATATGATTGATTTTTTCACATGAAATGCGCGACTCCGCCACAAATCGATCGCAACGTTACAACACTCATCAGCCAGAAATCGCCGACCCTTCAATTATCATATTGATTTTAAATGATTTTCTTGATCACCCAAATGAGTTTAACATTTGAGATCATTTGCACTGAGCAAACACCGTATGATTGCGGATCCTCGCATCATGATCAACAACGATCATGAACCAACAGCTGCCGATCAGATTGCAGGCCTTCTCGGTCCGCCAAACGGTGGAGTCAGTATCGCCCTAGGCGTCATGTCCAGGAGGGCTGTTCGGTCGTCTGGATGGCGATCATGCCGTTGAGGGCGAGGCGCCGACAAAATGGCGGGCTTCCAATGCCCGCCAGAGCGCTGTTCGATCCGACTGAATCAGATCGACGCTTTAAACTTCTGTTCCCAAAGCACCATCTTGCCGATCCTCGTTTCACTCCGATCGGATGATGCTCCAAGAGCGGCACCCCGGCAGGGCTCGCCGTGCAAAGATCATCCGCGAAAGCGAGCCACTAGTTAGGCTTCGTCGGATCCGACAGGCCGCGCGGCGGCCGGAACAAGCCGGCCGCCACACCATCTCACATCCTGATGCCGTGGATGCGAAGCAGGGCTTCGGCGTAGCGCCCGAAGGCATCGTCATAGCCGGCGCGCCGGGCAAGATCGGGCCGCATGGTCTTGTCGGAATCGACGGCAACGCAGCGCGCGGCGATATTCGGCAGGGACTCCGGCACGCCGGCCTCACGCCCCGCAGCCCACATGGCCTGCAGGGCACCGCCAAGACAACCGGCCTCCTCGCCCGCCGGCACGACGATCTCGGCGCCGCAGGCATCGGCGATCAGTTGCCGCCAGGGCGCACTGCGGGCGCCACCGCCGATCAGGAAGATCCTGTCCGGGTCGCGATTGCCGAGGATACGGCGCATGGCGCCAGTCACCCCGAAGCTGACCCCCTCGACCATCGCCCGCATCAGGTTTTCCGTAGTCAGGTTGTCGCTTCTGAGACCGACAAGGCTACCCGTGGCGGTCGGCAGGTCGGGAGTCCGTTCGCCGTTGAGGAAAGGCAGCAGCGTCAGGCCGCCGGCTCCGGGCAAAGTTGCGTCGAGCGCCTCCGACAGGAAGCCTATGTCACGACCGAACGCCGAGGCCATGCGCCCCGTGACGTTGGTGGCGTTCATCGTGCAGATCAATGGCAACCAGCCGCCCGAACTGGAACAGAATGGCGCCACCCAGCCGTCGACGTCGGTAATTGGTTCGTCGGCGTAGCAATAGGCCGTGGCCGACGTGCCGAGGCTGATCGTGACGACGCCGGCCTCGACGTTGCCGGTGCCGATGGCACCCATCATGTTGTCGCCACCGCCGGCGGAGACGAGGCAGCGCGTCGAAAGCCCGAGCACCTCGGCGGCAACCGCCGTGAGAGAGCCAACGATCGCGTCCGGGGCGATCAATTCGGGAAGCGCGGCGGCAAGGAGACCGCTGCCACCGTCGATGAGATCGAGCGGCGCCGTCGCCCAGACACGGCGGCGGATATCGAAGAAGCCGGTGCCGGACGCATCGCCATATTCGGCCACTGCTCGGCCGGTCAGCCAGTAGTTGAGATAGTCGTGCGGCAACAGGATCCGGCGGATGCGGCGGAAGTTGTCCGGCTCATTCTCCTTAAGCCACAGCAGCTTTGAAATGGTGTAGCCGGTACGGGGCACGATGCCGAGCTGATCGAACCAGGCGGCGGTGCCCCCCAATCCTTCGATCAGCGCGTCGTTCTGCGGCGCCGTCTCGGTGTCGTTCCAAAGCTTGGCTGGCCGGATCGGCGCTCCGGTGTCGTCCAGAACCACCAGACCGTGCTGCTGTCCCGAAATGCCGAGGGCGACAATATCGCCGCCAGCAACACCGGCATCGGCAATGGCGCCATGGACGGCCGTCACCATCGCCTCCACCCACCAGGACGGCTCCTGTTCGCGGGCTCCGTTCGCCCGCTCGATGAGCTCATGGGCCGCATGGCCACGGCCAAGCGTGCGGCCGGCTTCATCGACGATCAGCGCCTTGGTACCCTGGGTACCGCAGTCAATTCCAAGAAACATGGGGTTCTCCTCCCGACGCGTCGGGGTACCGACGAGCGACGGCAGGAGGGAGAGGCCTCCACCGCCGCCCGCCGGCCGCTTCAGCAGTAGCGGCGAACGGTTTCCAGCGCTCCTGCCGAATGGAGCGAGGCAAGAGCCTCCCGGTAGGCGGCGACGAAGCGCGGCTCATCGGCAAGGTCTCCGAACAGCTCGCGATTCTCGATGAAGGCGGTCGGGTTGTCGCGATTGTGAGCAGCGATCGCCATCAGCTTGTTCTTGAGGCGGTCGACCACCTCGATCGGCTTGCCCTGTTCGTCGGTGCCCTCGGCATAGCGAGCCCAGCTCGCCACCACCGCCGCCGAACGGGAAATGTCGCCGCCCGCCTTCAACTGGGCGCGGATGACGGGCAACAGCCACTTTGGAATGCGGTCGGAGCTCTCGGCGCACAGACGGGCCAGGGTGTCGCGCACTTCCGGATTGGAAAAGCGCTCGATCAGCGTGCGGCGATAGCTGTCGAGATCGACGCCCGGCACCGGCGCCAGGGTCGGCGTACCCTCCAGGGTCATGTAGTTGAGGAGGAACTCGGCAAACAGTGGGTTGCCCATCACCTCATGGGCGTAGCGGTAGCCGGAGAGATAGCCGAAATAGGTGAGGGCCTGATGGCTGGCGTTGAGCAGACGCAGCTTCATCAGCTCGTAGGGCACCACGTCGGCCACCATTTGCGCCCCGACCTTTTCGTAGGCCGGACGGCCAAGCGGAAAATGATCCTCGATCACCCACTGGGTGAAGGGCTCGCACACCACTGGCCACGCATCTTCGATGCCGAACCGGCCGGCGACCTCGGCGATGTCCTCCTTGGTGGTCACTGGCGTGATGCGATCGACCATGGCGTTGGGGAAGGCGACGTGGCTGGCGATGAAAGCGCCCAACTCGCCATCCTTGGCACTGGCGTAGGCGCAGAACATCTTCTTGGCGACGTCGCCATTGCTCTGGATGTTGTCGCAGCTCATCACCGTGAACGGCGGGATGTTGCGCGCCCGGCGACGGCGCAGCGCCTCGGTGACGAGACCGAACACCGTCCTGGGAACGGCATCGGCCTTGAGGTCGTGAACGACGTCGGGGTTGCCGAGATCGAACTCGCCGGTGACGTGGTGGAAGTTGTAGCCACCCTCGGTGATGGTCAGCGACACGATGCGGGTCGATGGCGCCGCCATCAGCTCGAGAACCGCTTCGGGATCGTCAGGAGCATAGAGGAAATCGACGATGGACCCGATCACCGACGCCTCGTAGCGGCCGTCCGGATGCTTGACCATCAGGGTGTAGAGCCCATCCTGGCTGTTCAACGCATCGCGCATGCGCTGATCGGCAGCCATGACGCCAACACCGGTGATGCCCCAGTCCAACGCCTCGCCCTTGTTCATCAGTCGATCGAGATACATGGCCTGATGAGCGCGATGGAAACCGCCGACACCAAAGTGGACCATGCCGGTCGTGACCTTGCTGCGGTCATAGGTGGGGCGGGCGACGGAGGCGGGCAGCGTCGCCAGGTTGGCATTGCTAAGCTTGATCATGATTTGAGACCTAGGAAATCCGTTCAGGAACGCGAGGACAGGCGGAGCTTCAGGCTCTCGAGCAGCACGGCGAGGACGATGATGACGCCTTTGACCACTTGCTGGTGATAGCCGGGAATGTTGAGCAAGTTCATGACGTTGGAGATAACCGACAGGATCAGGGCTCCGATGATGGTGTTGAACACCCGGCCACGGCCGCCAGCCAGACTGGCTCCGCCCACGACCACGGCCGCGATGGCGTCGAGCTCGAAACCGATGGCGAGGATGGGGGAACCGACACCGGTGCGGGTCGAGGCGATGATGCCGGCGACGGCACAGGCAAAGCCCGAGATCATGTAGACGCCGAACTTGTAGCGTTCGACGCGGATGCCGGCGAAGCGCGTGGCGATCTCATTGGAACCGATGGAGATCACCAGCCGGCCGAACACCGTCTTCTTGTAGAGGAACAGCGCCACGGCGAAGCATATGAACAGCACGTAGACGGTGGTCGGCAAGCCGAGGAAGGAGGCGATGCCGAAATCGTTGAAGCCCTCGTCGTTGATGAACTCCGGCTGCCCCTTGGAGATGATCAGACCAGCGCCACGGGCGATCGTCATTACCGCCAGCGTGGCAATGAAGGGCGCGATGCGGAAGTAGGCGACGAGAGCACCCGAGATGGCGCCGAAGAAGGTTCCGGTCAGAAGGCCGATGATCAGCGCACCGAACAGACCGTAGGTCGGGATGGAGAGCGCCACGACGACCGAGACGATGGCCATCAGCGAACCGACCGAAAGGTCGATGCCGCCAGTCAGAATGACAAACAGCAGGCCAAGCGAAACCACACCGAGCGGCACGCATTGCCTCATGATGTTGGTGAAGTTCTCAAACGTGTAGAAACGGTCCGTCAGCAGCATGGCGATCACAAGCATCGCCACGAAGACAATGAGCGTGGACTGGTCGAGCAACAGGGCGACGACGCGCTCGCGCGACCATCTGGACGGCTGGGCGCCGACTGGCACACCCTGGTCCGATGCGATCTCGGTCATGGTGGTTTCCTTCCCTTGGGACTGGTTGGTCATCTCGTTTTCCCCTCACTGGATGCTGCGCTTGGGGATGGCGAGCGACATGATCCGTTCTTCCGAAAGCTCGTCTCCGGCCAGTTCGCCTGCCACATGGCCGTCGGCCATGACGTAGACGCGGTGGCAGAGACCGATGACTTCCGGCAGTTCGGAGGAGATGACGAGAAGGCCGTTGCCTTCCTCGGCCAGCCTATGGATGATGTTGTAGATTTCGGACTTGGCCCCAACATCGACGCCACGCGTCGGCTCGTCGAACACCAGGAAGTCGCAACCGACGTTGAGCCACTTGGCGAGCACGACCTTCTGCTGGTTGCCGCCGGAGAGGCTCATTACCGGATCGCCGAGCTTGCCAAGCTTGATGCGGAGCTGCTCGCGCAGCTTCTGTGTCAGCGTCTGTTCGTGGCCGTGCCGGATGACGCCGAACCGCGACACGCCACCAAGGCGCGACATCGTCATGTTGGCGTCGATGCCCATGGCAAGGACGGCGCCCTGCTCCTTGCGGTTCTCCGGCACCAGCCCGATGCCCTGGGCGACGGCGTCGGCGGGATGAGCGACCGACACCTTGCGGCCGTTCTTGATCATCTCGCCGTGTTGGTAACGGGCGAGACCGAAGATGCACTCGGCAATCTCCGTCCGGCCGGAGCCAATCAGGCCGGCGAGACCGACGATCTCGCCCTTGCGGACGGTGAGATTGATGTCTTCGATGACGCCGCGACGGGTGAGATGGCGAATCTCGAACAGCGGTTCCTCACGCGGAGGCAACTTCTCCGGAAACAGCGACTTCAGCTCGCGACCGACCATGGCCGTGATGATGTCGTTCTCGCTGCACGTCTTGGGATCGAGATCGCAGATGGTGACGCCATCCTTGACGACGGTGATCCCGTCGGCGATGCGGAAGATCTCCTCGAGCCGATGCGAGATGTAGAGGATGGTGACGCCTTTGGCCTTGAGGCGGCGAAGATTGTCGAACAACAGGTCGATCTCGGGCGCCGTCAGCACCGCTGTCGGCTCGTCGAGGATCAGGATGTTGACTTCCTTGGCGAGCGACTTGGTGATTTCCACCATCTGCTGGTAGGCAACGGTGAGATCGCCGGCACGACGACGCGGATCGATGGGGAAGCCAAAGGACTTCAGCAATTGGCCGGCGCGAGCATTGATCGACTTCCAGTCGACAAGCGGTGTCCCCCGGCCAAGGTCGTCGAGAAAGATGTTCTCGGCAACCGACAGATCCGGCGACAGTGCCAGTTCCTGATGAACGATGCCGACACCCTTTTCGCGACTCTGCTGCGGCGTTTCGAAATGGACCTCCTCGCCGTCGAGCAGGATGCGGCCGGCGTCGCGGGTGTAGATGCCGGACAGGATCTTCATCAGCGTCGACTTGCCGGCGCCGTTCTCGCCGACGATCGCGTGGATGGTGCCTTTCTCGACCCTGAGGTTGAAATCGGACAGCGCCCGAACGCCGCCGAAGTGCTTCTTGACGCCCTCGATGATGATGGCTGGACTTTGCATGGAAACGACCCTCCCGTCGTTCTACCCGTGGTTATGGGTGGGCAGGGTCACCTGCCCACCCTGCCCTCTGTCAGTAGAGAGACTCGGGATCGTAGTATTGGTCCACGTTGTCCTTGGTGATCAGCAGCGGCTTGATGTACTCGTAGTTATTGAAGACCCGCTTGCCCTCGTGATGGGCCTTGATGATCTCCATGACCTTCTCGGTGAGCAGCTTGGGATTGTTGGAAGCCGTCGCCTGCAGATCGCCACGCTTGATGGCGTCGAGGGCGAACTTGTAACCGTCGTGGGCGAAGACCTTGACGTTCTCCAGCTTGCCGGACGCCTTCAGAGCGCGAATGGCGCCCAGAGCCATGTCGTCCATCTCGGAATAGACCATGTTGATCTTGTCGCCCTGGGCGACGATCGCGTCTTCCATGGCCTTGAGGCCGCCCTGCTGGTCCCAGTTGCCCCAGCCCTGCGTCAACACCGTGAAGGTGGTCGCGCCATAATCGCGCATCTGGGCTTCCATCACGCCGGCGATGAAGTTGTCGCGGCGGGCTTCGCCAACGAGGTTGCCCTGGTTGCCGGAGATGATCACCGCGTTGATCGGATTGTTGCCGAACTCCTTGACGGCGAAATCGCCGATCAGCCGGTTGTTGGCGGCGTTGTTGGCCATGACGCGGGTGATAACGGGCGCGTCGAGCGAGATGTCGCTGTCGAGGTCGATGACCGGAATGCCCTTCTTGGCGGCCATTTCGGTGATCCGGACGCCAGCCGCCGGATCCTGCGGGTTGAGCACCAGATAGTCGATGTTCTGGGACAGCATGTCCTCCACGTCGGAGACCTGCTTGTCCATGTTGCCGGCGGCATCGGTGGTGATGAGCTGATAGCCGGCCTTCTCGGCATTGATTTTCATGTATTCGGTCAGGCCGACGAAGAAGGCTCCATTCAGCGTACGGTTGGCAAAGCCAATTCTCAGGGCATCCTCGGCGCCCGCGGTGGAAGAAAGGCCAAGCGTCATCATTGCCGCGGCAAGCGCGGCGCCCACTAACCTATTCATTTTTCTCTCCGTGAACTTTACATATCGACCGATGACCTATCCACACGAAGTAGATCAGGTAGTTGATCGATCCGAGCAGCGTCCTTACACTTATGTGTCTCCCTCGCTGGCCCGATGATTAATGCTCGCATGACGCTTTGTGGCTGACCAAGCAATCTCTGTCGATTATTGTGCAATTTTTGCAAAGACCGAAGGCAGTCACCAAGGCCACATGCCTTTCAAACTGCATGATCTTTCTCTCAACCGATTGAGATTTAAGGGATCCGGCCGGACCCAACTGCAAAATCGTATCCAACGGGCGCTTTCCCGCCCTTTTCCAAGTTTGTAGAACTTCGGAGCAATCGTGGTTTTTCGTGCCGCGGCCGGCAGCACGTTGTGCATCATTCCCGCCTATCGTCGGAGTCCGCGATGCCCAAACCGTTCGTCAGCCTTGCACGAGGGATCGACCTGCAACCTCAGGATGGAAGGCAGGAACGCACCAGTGGCGACAAGCTGACAAAGTACATTAACTTCAGGGATAACGTTCGCCGGGAGTGCGTTTGCTCCAACTGGCGACATCTCGCGAATGACGAGGCGGCGGGAGCAACAGGCCGCCATTCACACGCGTATAAAGTCGGCTCTACCGACCCTACAACACTATCTAGATGGAAGAAGAAAATGGCGCGCTCGAAGAGATTCGAACTCCTGACCCTCAGATTCGTAGTCTGATGCTCTATCCAGCTGAGCTACGAGCGCAAGCCAATACGATTTGGACACCGCCGCGATGAAGTGACGGTCCCGATCGCTGGGGAGTGTCTAACCAACTGGCCGAATGAATGCAAGAGCTTTTCTGCTCAAGCGACAAGGCTTTTTGAAAACTGGCGGATTTGGCGCTTTTTCAGATAGTTAGCTCGCACGACGCAGCGTGGGAAACTTGGCCGGCGCAGCTTTCAGCCCACTAGCCAAGTGGCGCATCGCCCCAAAACCAGGCTTTTCGCGCCCCCGTCAGACCTGACGAACCGCCCTGCGAACAGCGCGCCGCTCGGACATGACGGAACCCGATCGGGTCGCGGCGGCAGGAACCGGGGATTGCGTCGGCCGGCGCGAGGCGAAAAGAGCGCCCACGATAACGGCGAACAACATCGGCAACCAGAACAAGGTGCCCAACCAGGCCAAAAGCCGATTGAAGGGGCGATTGCGCCCATTGGTGGCCAGTTCGTGAAGCGACAGCATCGAAAAGCCGAGCCCGATGGCGAAATAAGCCAAGCCTGCACAAAGAACGAGAGTAAACATTGGCGCCAACCCGAATGCTACCGGCCGACAACCGACCGGAATGGAAAAGAACCCCTCCGAACCGAAGGTTCGTCGGGCGCTTTCCGGGCCTATCCAAACCCGCATGAACCTATTGGAGTCCGCATCGCTCGCGCGAAAAACGAAATCCATCGGCTTGGGTGAGGTGGCCGCCACGGAGCTGGCGCGCTCGCTGTTCACCCGACCCGCGCCGAGACTGAAACCCAGCCTCGCACGGAGAAGGTTAATGAAAGATGAGTCAATCGCCCCGATCCGACGCGTTAGCTCGCTTTCATGGGGTGGAAGTATACATCTTTTTCACCAAGAGTCGTTCAAAAGTAGAGTTAACGCGCCCGGTTTTGCACCAATGGCGTGCTTCCCTAGGCCGGCCACGCCCTCAGATTTTTGATTTCGCTAGAATTTTCCCGATGATCGCCGGCAAGCCAGGACTGTGGACTCAGCTGCGCGACAACCGGCGACCGGTTGGTGAAAACGGTTCGAGGCGCCGGTGCAGATCTTCGATCGAAGCCAGACGCCCCTCGGCAGCCGCCCCCAGCGCCGCACTCACGGCCGAGGCGAGATGGCTGATCAATGACATTGGCGCCACGTAACTGTCGAACAGACTGGCGCCCTGATTGGGGCAGCGGAGCGTCACGTGCGCCAGATGGGCGGTGCGTGCCGCCGATGCATCCGTGACGAGGAGAATGCGGGCGTCCGAATCGCGAACGGCCGCCATCACGTCACGCAGCGCCGGTGGTCGACGACGGAACCCAAACACCAGGAAAGCATCGTCGGAAGTCAGATCGACAAGCTCCTCGGCGAGAGTCTGACCGGCCAGCGGCAGCAGGCGGACGTCCGGCTTCACGTGGGCAAGAAGCCCGCGCGCATAGGACGCCAGCGCCGCCGAGTTGCGAAAGCCGATGACATGAACCCGCCTTGCCGAAGCGAGCAAATCCACGGCAGCGGCAAGGGATGCCGGCGGAAGCTCGGCGGCCAGGCGTTGGAGATTCTCGATGTCCTGGGCGACATGCCGAGCGAAGTCTGCCGGTTGCTCCGCTGAGGAGAGTTCGTAAAGCGGCGAGCCCCAGGTGCGCGCATCGCGAACCGAGCGGCGCAGGTCTCCGTAGCTTTCGTAGCCAAGACGCCGGAAGAAGCGGGCCGCCGTCGCCGCCGACACATCGGCACGGGCCGCGAGCTCGCCGGCCGTGAAGGCGGAGAGGTCACTGGCCGCCTCGAGCACGACCTCGGCAAGACGCCTTTCGCTCTCCGTCAGTTCGTCAAACAACGCGGCGATCCGGACGTCGACCCCATCGCCGGTCGCTACGCCGCTTCGCCCGCCTATGCTGTCGGCAATCGCCTCTTTTTTCATCTTTTCCATTTCATGAAAATTCTCTTTCATATATGCTCCACTGTCAAGCTGGGACGCCGGCAACAAGAACCTCGGACCGATGATCGATCTTTTCTCACACCAGGCCTTTTCGCCCGAAACGGCGACTTTTTTCGGCAACCCCTCGCACAAGAAGGGCGCCTATCCCGCTCTCTTCAAATCGACGCTGTCGCACGCCGGTTACGTCAGGGCGGCGGGGATTATCACGTCCTGGCCGGGTTACGCACCGACACCGCTCGTCGCGCTCAATAAGCTGGCGGAGCATCTCGACGTTGCCAGCATTCACTACAAGGACGAAAGCGGCCGCTTCGGTCTCGGCTCCTTCAAGGCTCTCGGTGGCGCCTATGCGGTGTTTCGCCTGCTCGTCAGCGAACTTCGTCGGCGCCATGGCGACATCGACGAAACGGCTCTGGCGACCGGCCGGCTACAAGACATCGCCAAGGATATCACCGTCTGCTGCGCGACGGACGGCAACCACGGGCGGTCCGTCGCCTGGGGGGCGCGCATGTTTGGCGCGCGGGCGGTGATCTTCATTCATGCCACCGTTTCCGAACGGCGTGCCGACGCCATCCGCCGTTACGGCGCCGAGGTGGTGCGCACATCGGGGAACTATGACGAGTCGGTGCACGAGGCCGCCCAAAAGGCCGCCCAAAACGGCTGGTTCGTCGTATCCGACACGTCCTACCCCGGTTACACCGACGTGCCGAGCGACGTCATGCAAGGCTACTCGGTGATGGTGGCCGAAGCGCTCGGCGCGAGCGAAGCGCCGCCAACCCACGTATTCCTTCAATGTGGCGTCGGCGGCCTCGCCGCTGCCGTTATCGCCCACCTCTGGGAAGCCTACGGCCCTGACATGCCCGTCGTAACGGTCGTGGAGCCGGTCAAGGCCGCCTGCCTTTACGAGAGCGCGCGATCAGGAAGGCCGACAGCCGTGATCGGCGACCTCGACACCATCATGGCCGGCATGGCCTGCGGCGAGCCCTCCATGATCGCCTGGCCGATCCTCCAAGAGGGAGTGTCGGCATTCATGGCCATACCCGACGATGCGGCTCTCGCCGCAATGCGCCTCTTGGCGTCGGGCGCTGCCGGGGCCACCATTGTCGGCGGCGAATCGGGGGTCGCAGGCCTTGCCGGATTGATCGTCGCCGCCGGAGCACCGGACTGGCGGCGGTCGCTTGGTCTTGATCGCGCCTCGCGTGTCCTGCTCATCGGCAGCGAGGGTGACACCGATCCGGATCTTTACGCCCGCATCGTCGGCCGCACCGGCGACGCGGTTCGCGCTGGAGCACAGAGATGACAGACCTTTCTCCCGCCCTGCCCGTCAACGGCGAGCGCCTCGTCGCGCGCCTGAAAGCCCTTGGCCAGGTCGGCGCATTACCGGAAGGCGGTGTCTGCCGCCTTGCACTGACGCCCGAAGATGGCGCCGGCCGCGATCTCGTGGTCGGCTGGATGCGGGAACAGGGCCTTGACGTTGCGATCGATCCGATCGGCAACATCTTCGGCACCCGCAAGGGCACGCAGGACGGCCCGTCGATCATGATGGGCTCGCATATCGACACGGTGGCGACCGGCGGTCTTTACGACGGCAACCTCGGCGTGCTCGCCGGGCTCGAAGTGCTGCAGGCCCTCGACGATGCCAAGATATCCACCGTTCATCCGGTCACCGTCGCCGCCTTCACCAACGAGGAAGGCGCCCGATTCCAGCCGGACATGCTCGGCAGTCTCGTTCACGTCGGCGATCTGCCGCTTCAGGACGCGCTCGACACCATCTCCATCGACGGCACGCGGCTCGGCGACGATCTTGCCGATATCGGCTATGCCGGCACGGCGCCGCTCGGCGGCGTCAAGGCGGCCGCCTATCTCGAGTATCACATCGAGCAGGGACCGGTGCTGGAAGCCGAAGGCATCGACATCGGCGTCGTCGAAGGGGTTCAAGGCATTTCCTGGACCGAGATCACGCTGTCGGGCCGGGCGAGCCACGCCGGCGCCACGCCGATGCGCCTTCGGCGCGACGCAGGGCTTGCCGCCGCCCGCATCGCCCATGGCGTCGCCGACATCGCCAAGTCGATCGGCGGCGACATGGTCGGCACCGTCGGCTCGCTGCGCCTTCGCCCCAACCTCGTCAACGTCGTCGCCGAGATGGCGCAGATGACCGTGGATCTCCGCCATCCCAAGGAGAAGGTGCTGGCCGAAGCGGAAGCCCGTTTGGCCGCTCTTGTTGCCCGCGTCGCCGAGGAGGAGCATGTCTCCTTCACCCGCCGTCCGTTGGCTCGCTTCGAACCTGTCGCCTTCGACGGCGAACTGGTCGGTCGCGTCGAGAGGACGGCCAAGAGCCTCGGCCTCACCACGCGCCGCATGTTCTCCGGTGCCGGACACGATGCCCAGATGCTGGCCCGCACCTGCCCGGCCGCCATGGTGTTCGTCCCGTCCATTGCCGGACTCAGCCACAATATCGCCGAATACACGGCGCCCAGCGACATCGCCAACGGCCTTGCCGTGCTCGGTACGTTGGCACTGGAACTGGCCGGCCGCGCCAACACACCTGCCTGAGGAGTATTGAGAGAATGTCCCGCACCATCGTCGTCGGTGCCGCCCAGCTTGGTCCGATCGCCCGCGCCGACAGCCGCGAGACGGTCGTCGCCCGGATGATCGCCCTGCTTGAGAAAGCCGCCCGACGCGGCTGCGACCTGGTCGTCTATCCGGAGCTCGCGCTGACCACCTTCTTCCCGCGCTGGTTCATGGAAGACCAGGCCGAAGTGGACACCTTCTTCGAAACCGAGATGCCCGGACCGGCAACGGCGCCGCTGTTCGCCAAGGTCAGGGAACTCGGTGTCGCCATCAGTTTCGGCTATGCCGAGAAGACGGTGATCGACGGCCGTGTCAGGCGCTTCAACACCTCGATCATCGTCGACAAGACGGGCGCGATCGTCCACCGCTACCATAAGGTACACCTGCCCGGTCACACCGAGAACGAGCCGTGGCGGGCCTTCCAGCACCTCGAAAAGCGCTACTTCGAGCCGGGAGACACCTTCTTTACGCCGGCCGACTGTCTCGACGGCAAGATCGGCATGGCGATCTGCAACGATCGCCGCTGGCCGGAGACCTATCGCGAGCACGCGCTGCGCGGCACGGAAATGGTGCTGATCGGCTACAACACGCCGTATCATTACCCGCTCGCCCCCGAGCACGACCATCTCCAGTGCTTCCACAACCACCTGGCCATGCAGGCCGGCGCCTATGCCAACGGCATGTGGGTGGTGGGCGTCGGCAAGGCCGGCAACGAGGAGAACTGCGTGCTGATCGGCCAGAGCTGCATCATCGCGCCAACCGGCGAGATCGTCGCCATGGCCTCGACGCTCGGCGACGAACTGGTTACGCACGACTGCGACCTTGATCGCTGCACCGAGATTCGCGCCAATATCTTCAACTTCCAGAAGCACCGGCGGCCGGAAATGTATCCGCTCCTGTCGGCGCCGGTCTGACGCCCCGGGATAGACTTTCATGGCCGACCTGACGCCAATTCCGCTGCCGGTCCTCATCAAGCGGATGTTCCGCGAACTTGAGGCGAAGAAGAGCGCCTTTCATCTACCGCGCTTCAAGTTCGCCAAGGCGGCGAGCGGTCGTGACCTCTCCACCTCGATCTTCGGCCGGAGGGCGGCGACGCCCTTCGGTCCGGCGGCCGGGCCGCACACCCAGCTGGCGCAGAACATCGTGCTGAGCTGGCTGGCCGGCGGCCGGGTGATCGAACTCAAGACGGTGCAGGTGCTCGACCATCTCGAGATCGCTCGCCCCTGCATCGACATGGAGACGGTCGGCTTCAACATCGAATGGTCGCAGGAACTGTCCCTCGAGCAGTCGCTCGAGGAATACGTCAAGGCGACGATGCTGATCGAGATGGCTAAGGTCGAAGGGCTCGCCCCCGGTCTGGAAGACACTGTCATCGACATGAGCGTCGGCTACGATCTTGCCGGCATCCGCTCGGACAAGGTGCGCGCCTTCATCGCCGGAATGAAGGATGCCTGCGCCGTCATCGATCGGTTGCGGCTTGAGATTCCGGAAAGCCATGCCCGCTTCCGCGATCTCGCCTTCCCCACTTGCATCTCCGACAGCGTGACCATCTCCACCTTCCACGGCTGCCCACCGAGCGAGATCGAAGCGATCGCCGCCCATCTGATGGCCGAGGAAGGGCTCGACGTCGTCGTCAAGCTCAACCCGACACTGCTCGGCAAGGCCGATCTCAACGCCCTTCTGCATGACAAGCTCGGCTATGCCGACCTCGTGGTACCTGACGAGACCTTCGAAAAGGACGCCAAATGGCAAGACGTCCGAGGCATAGTTAGCCGGCTAGGAGGGCTGGCGGAAAAAGTCGGACGCGGCTTCGGCGTCAAGTTCTCCAACACCCTCTCGTCCATAATCACAAGCAGTTCTTTCCCGCCGGTACGGGCGAGATGTACCTTTCGGGACCGCCGCTGCACGTGCTGGCCATCGAGCTCGTTGCGCGTTTCAGGGCGAGTTCGGCGACCGCTTTCCGATTTCCTTTTCCGCCGGCATCGACGTCGGCAACT
>CAXXNH010000025.1:0-181460 GCA_963665435.2 uncultured Pleomorphomonas sp.
GGGGGCGGGGCGCGAAACCGAGCCGGACATGCATCTGCCGCCGATGCTGCCGGGCGAGGAAGTGGTGATGGACTATCGTCATCTCCGGATGTCGCTGCGTGCCCATCCTGTCAGTTTCCTGCGCGCCCATCTCGATCGTCTGCGCGCCATGCCCTGCGACGATCTGGCGCGGACCGCCGATGGCCGCCGCGTCACGGTGGCCGGCCTCATCGTGGTGCGTCAGCGACCGGGCACGGCCAAGGGCACCATCTTCCTGACGCTCGAAGACGAGAGCGGCATCGCCAACATCGTCGTCTGGGCCAAGGCGTTCGAGGCGCACCGGGCCATCGTGCTGGGCTCGCGCATGGTGTCGGTGACCGGTCGCATGCAGTCCGAAAGCGGCGTCATCCATGTGGTGGCCGACCGCATCGTCAACCTGACGCATCTGCTCGGCCATCTCGCGGCCGACAACGCGGCGGCGGCGCTGACCCCGCCCGGCGAGGCGGTGCGCGCCACCGACAAGGGCGGCGGGCTGCCCGATCCCATCTACCAGCCGCCCCATCCGGCCAACGCGCCTCTACCGGCCGAACCGGACGTGGCCGCCGACCTTGATGTTCCCGCTCGGGCAACCCGGCATGTGCCCGCGCGACGGCGGGCGTGAGGCAACTGTTTGGGCATGCATTGTCGGCGGCGAACGGATAAGGCTTGGGCATGACGAGGTGAGGGACACATGTTGTCATACGATCTGGCGCACTGGGCAACCTTCTTCGTGGCGGCGTTCCTGCTGAACGTCTCGCCGGGGCCGGATATTGCCTTCATCCTCGGTCATACGGCGCGCGGTGGCCGCCGGCAGGGGATGGCCGCCATGTTCGGTCTCTGGGCCGGCGCCTTCTGTCACGTGGTCTTTGCTGCCATTGGCCTGTCGGCCATTGTCGCGACTTCAGCCACCGCCTTCTCGCTGGTGAAGTGGGCCGGCGTCGCCTATCTCGCCTTCCTGGGCGTTCAGGCCTTGCGCTCGAAAGCCACTGCGTTTGATGTCGGGGAGGACCCGGCCGAAAGTCGCCTCTCCGCCGTCTTCCTGCAGGGCATGCTGGTCGACATCCTGAACCCAAAGGTGGCGATCTTCTTTCTCGCCTTCCTGCCGCAGTTCGTCGTCGAGGGCGCCGGGCCGGTGCCGCTGCAGCTTCTGCTGCACGGCGTTCTGATCGTCGTCGTTGCCGCGACGGTGGAGCCCTTGGTGGTTCTTGGGGGCGCCTGGCTGACGGCGCGGTTGCGCGCCAGCAGTCGACTTACCCTGTGGCTCGACCGTTCGTTGGGGGCGCTCTTCATCGGCCTCGCCGCGAAGCTCGCCGCCCTGCAGCGTTGAGGGCTCACCTCACAGCGTCACGCCTGTCTTGAAGATGACGATTTCCTTGATGTCGTTTGTTTCGTTCTTGGTTGGCTTGCCCGAGGCGATCTGGAGGACGGCGTCGACGAAGCTGTCGCGGAGGCCTTCGACGGTGGTCTCTCCGGTGGCGATGGGACCGGCGTCGAAGTCGATCCAGTGCGGCTTGCGGGTCGCAAGGTCGCTGTTGGTGGCGATCTTCATGGTGGGCACGACGCCGCCGAGCGGCGTGCCGCGACCGGTGGTGAACAGCACCATGTGACAGCCCGAGGCGGCGAGCGCGGTGACGGCGACGCCGTCATTGCCCGGCGCCGACAGAAGGTTGAGGCCTGGCTTGCTGATCTTGCCGGTGTAGCCGATCACGTCGCGCACCGTGGAGAGGCCGGCCTTCTGCGTGCAGCCGAGCGACTTCTCTTCGAGCGTCGAGATGCCGCCCGCCTTGTTGCCCGGCGAGGGGTTCTCGTAGATCGGCTGGTTGTTGTCGACATAGTAGCGCTTGAAGTCGTTGATCAGCGCCACCGTCTTGTCGAACACCTCGCGGCTCTCCGAGCGCTCCATGAGGAGCTGTTCGGCGCCGAACATCTCCGGCACCTCGGTGAGCACGGTGGTGCCGCCGATGCCGGTCAGCCAGTCCGAGAAGGCGCCGAGCAGCGGATTGGCGGTGATGCCGGAGAAGCCGTCCGAGCCGCCGCACTTGAGACCGATGCGGAGGCGGTCGGCGCCCACCTCGGTTCGCCTGTCGCCGGCCATCTTCGCCGTGAGCTTGCGACAGAGGGCCAGCGCCTCGGCCATTTCGTCGCCAGCCTCCTGGCTGGTCAGGAAGCGGACACGGTCGGGGTCGGGCAGCTCCAGGCCTTCCCGGAAGTAGGCCTTGGTGTTGTTCTCGCAGCCAAGGCCCAGCACCAGCACGCCGCCGGCATTGGGATGCGCCACGTAGTTCTGCAGAATGCCGCGCGTGTTGGCGAGGTCGTCGCCGAGCTGCGAACAACCATAGGGGTGGGAGAGTACCATAACCTTGGCACCCTCGGGCAGCATGCCCTCCTTCTCCACCGCCTTGGCGATGTTGTCGGCAAGACCGTTGATGCAGCCGACCAGCGGCACGATGAAGAGGTCGTTGCGGATGCCGATGTCGCCATTGATGCGCTCATAGGCCGAGATGGTCGGCACCGGACCGCCATTCTGGGGACGGGCCGAGACATTGCCGGCGTATTGATAGTCGAGGATATCGCCGAGCGCGGTCTTGAGATTGTGGACGTGGACATGCGCGCCCTTGGGAACCGCTTCGCGGGCAAGGCCGATCACCGCGCCGTATTTGATCACTTTGTCGCCGGCGGCGATGTCCTTCAGGGCGAACTTGTGCGCCTGCGGCACGTCGTCGAGAAGCGTGAGACCGAAGGCGGGGATGTCGGCGCCCTTGGCGAGCGGCTCGAGGGCGACGGCGACGCTGTCGTCGGGGTGGATCTTGAGAACGCGCGGCATGGCTCTCATCCTGGGCTTTGAGGCAAGGGAACCGGCGCCACGAAAGCGCCGGTCTTCGACATATGGGGACAGGGCATCGCCCCGTCAGATAGGCCCGCTCAGCGGGCGTCGATCAGCTTGCCAAGACGCTCGAGGCTCATCGGCTCGGCGGTCAGCGCGGCGACGTCGGCGAGGACGGCACTCCTGAGCGCCGGCGTGTCGATCGACTTGCCCCAGAAGGCGCTCTCGCCGAGATAGGCAGCCACCATCGCCTCGCGGCCTTTCGGGGTGCCGTCGTCGAGCGCGCCGATCGCCCTGGCCGTGGCGAGGATATCGGCACTGTCGCGCGGCGGATAGGCTTCCGCCCCCTGGAAGCGGCCGAGGTAGAACACCAGCCAGGCTGCCAGCGCCAGCGTCATCAAGGGCGCCGGCTTGCCGTGGCGGTCGATGTAGGCGAGGAGACGGTCGAGATCGCGCGTCTGGTACTTGACGAGGCCGTTCAGCGAGATGTCGTACCAGAGGTGGCGGATGTAGGGGTTGGCGAAGCGCCGGAGCACCGCGTCGGCAAAGGCCTGCAGTTCGTCCCTGGGCAGCGTCAGGAAGGGGATGACCTCCTCATTGAGCAACCGGTCGAGGAACTTCGCACCCACCTTGGTGGTCACTGCCTCGCCCACCGTCTCGACACCGGAGATCAGGCTGAGGGCGCAGAGCGCGGTATGAGCGCCATTGAGGATCGCCACCTTGCGCGCCTTGTAGGGCGTGGCGTCGGGAACGACGACGGTGTCGGGATCATGCTGGGCCAGCGGCAGGCGCAGCTCCGGCTGGCCGGGCTTCCGCTCGATGACGAAGAAGTGGAACAGCTCGCCGGTGGTCATGAACCGGTCGGTATAGCCGAGTTCCCGCTCGATCGCCTCTGCATCGGCCTTCGGATAGCCCGGTACGATGCGGTCGACCAGCGTGTTGTAGAAAGCGTTGGCCTCCTTCACCCAGGTGATGAAGGCGGGCTCAAGTTCCCATTCCTCGGCATGTTGCAAAACGATGCGCCGGAGTTCGTCGCCGTTGTGGTCGATCAGCTCGCAGGCGATCATCTGCCAGCCGGCCTCAGGCTTGCCGCCGAAGGCCTTCCAGCGCTCGTGGAGAAGGCGCGTCATCTTGCCCGGGAAGGAGGCCTGCGGCGCATCCGTATACTTGACCGTCGGCACATAGGCGATGCCGGCGTCGGTGGTGTTGGAGATGACGACGGTGATCTCCGGATCGCGGGCGAGAGCCAGCACTTCGTCCCAGTGCTGGTGGGCGCCAATCTCCTTCAGGACCGAGCCGACGACGCGGGCTTCCGATACCTTGGAGCCATCGTCGGCGACGCCGCGCGACAGCACGGTGTAGAGCCCGTCCTGCTCGTTCAGCCAGTGCGGGTTGCCCTGGGCGATCGGCCGGACGATGACGACGCCCCAGTCGAGGCCGCCGGCCTCGTTCATGCGGTCGATCTTCCAGTCGACGAAGGCGCGCAGGAAGTTGCCTTCGCCCCATTGCAGGATGCGGGCGCGCGGCCGGGGGCGACCGTTGAGGGCGGATGCGTCGATGCTGTTCATGATGGATTCCTCGCCCTCAGCACTCGATCAGGATCTTCAGCGTCGTGGCGCGGGCCTCGGTCCAGTAGGGCAGGGCCTTGTCGGCGTCCTTGAAGGGGAACACCTTGGAGATCAGGTCGTCGGGGGCATGGTCGAGCCCCTCGAGATAGGCGATCACCGCCTTGAAGTCGTCGATTGTGGCGTTGCGGGAGCCGTGGATGTCCAGCTCCTTCATGTTGAAATACTTGGTGTCGTAGGTGACCGGCGCCTTGGAGTAGCCGATGTAGACGATGCGGCCGGCAAAGCAGGCCAGATCGACGGCCTGGGTGAAGGTGGCCGGCAGGCCCACCGCCTCGATCACCACGTCGGCGCCGTCGCCGCCGGTCAGCTCGTTCACGCGCGCTACCACGTCGTCCTTGCCGGCGTCGATGGCGTGTTTGGCGCCATACTTCAGCGCCATGGCCGTCTTGTCGCCGAGATCGACGGCAATCACCTCGGCGCCGCGGGCCACCGCACCGGCCACAGCCCCCATGCCGATCATGCCGCAGCCGATCACCACCACGCGATCTCCGGCCTCGACCTGGCCGCGATCCACCGCGTGGAAGCCCACCGACAGCGGCTCGACGAGCGCCAGATGGCGCGGGGCCAGCGTGTCGTTGAGGATCAGCTTGCCAAAGGGAAGCACGATCTTCTCGGCGAGGCCGCCTTCCTGCTGGACGCCCAGCGTCTTGTTGTAGCGGCATGCGTTGACGCGGCCCTTGCGGCAGGACGAGCAGGTGCCACAGGCCGTATACGGCACGACGATGACCCGCTTGCCCGGCGCATACTCGGCCGGCACGTCCGCCCCGGTGCAGACGATCTCCGCACCGATCTCGTGACCGGGAATGCGCGGCAGGCTCACCAGCGGGTTGAGACCGGCAAAGGTGTTGAGGTCGCTGCCGCAAAGCCCGACGTGCTTGACCGCCACCAAAACCTCGCCAGCCCCCGCAACAGGCTCTGCCACCTCGTGAAACGAACTCCGACCAGAACCGTCGATCTTCAAAGCACGCATGACCGCCTCCCATCGAAGCGCGATTCACCGCCGATTGCCCGCAATGTCCGCTTCTGTCTATTATCGATATCTAGACAAATAGCCCCTGGGTTGTCAAAACGTATTTTGGAGAGGAGGCTGTCTGACCGCCGCCTGTCGGGGCGAGGTTCGCGCTACCGGGCTCGGTGTGCTATCATGGATCGAAGCCGCAGAGACCGCCGTCGTTCTCCACCGCCGGTTGGTCGGATCCAGCAAGGAGGTGTGTCATGACGCCCGCCGCGCTCTATTGGCTGTTCGCGCTCGCCATCACGGTCCACAATATCGAGGAAGGGCTTTTTCTGCCGTCCTATGCGGGCGCCACATCGCGCCTTTCCGGTCGCGTCACGCCGTTCGCCTTCCGCTTCGCATTGGTGGTGCTGACGGCCATGGCTTACGGGATCGTCGCCTTCGCGGTGGCCGGAAGCCAGCACGGCATGGAACTGCTGGCGGGCCTCGCGGTGGTGATGATCGTCAACGCCGTGGTTCCTCATCTCGCTCTGACCTTGGCGTTTCGTCGCTACGCGCCGGGAACGGGCACTGCCCTATGCATCGTGCTGCCATTGTCGCTGCTGGTCGTCATCAACGGCTTCGCTGCTGGCATTCTAACCGGAGGAAGCCTGTTGATCGCTGCCGTCGTGGTCGCCGTGGCTCTGCTCGTCGCCATTCCCTTGCTGTTCTCGGCCGGACGCTTTGTCGAACGGCATGTTTCCGGGTTGTCGGCAAACGGCGCGACATAGGGTCCTCGATCGTCGCTATCCGCTCGCCCTGAAACACACTCTGCGGGATTGCCCTAATTGCGAATGCATCGCAACTGCAATTAGGGTTCCTCAAGGTCGAAGCCACGAGGCTCCGTCGCAGCAGAGAGGAAAAGGGAAATGACCGTTCACGTGATCTACGGGTCGGACTCTGGCCGCACCAAAGCGGCTGCCGGCAAGATCGCCGCCAAGCTCGACGCCAAGGTCATCAACATCAACGACGCGACGGCGGCCGATTTCGAGGCGTGCGATCTTCTGGTGCTCGGTTCGCCCACCTATGGCGAGGGCGATCTCCAGGCCGATTGGGAAAGTGGCGTCGACGTGCTCGGCGAAGCCGATCTCTCGGGCAAGAAGGTGGCCATCTTCGGCCTTGGCGATCAGAGCACCTATCCGGACAGCTTTGTCGACGCCATGGGGACGCTCTATGACGCGGTCGTCGAGAAGGGCGCCGAAGTCGTCGGATTCACCGAGACCAAGGGCTACGAGTTCGAGGGATCGACCGCCGTCCGCGACGGCCGGTTCGTGGGCCTCGTTCTCGATCAGGACAATCAGGCGGGCAAGTCCGAGAAGCGGATCGCGGCATGGACCAGCCAGATTCTCTGACCTCCGTCAGCGGCCGCATCGTCAACCACTCGCTCTATGAGTTGGACAAGGGCGTGCGGCACCTGTTCATGCTGACCGTCTCCTGGGCGGACCTGCCGGGCGTCGTCGCCCGGCTGGCCGCCGACCGGGTGGACCACTACGTCCACCGGCTCAACGATAGCCGCGTCAACCTGTTCTTCGGAAGGGCGGCCCTGGTGGAGACGGTCCGCCGCTTCGTCGACAAGCCGCTCTGCGAGCTGACGGCGGAGGAGGATTTCATGCTCGGCACGTTGCTCGGCTACGACCGCGAACAGCAGTGCCGCCGCTATCTCGAAAGGACGGCCATATCCGAGCGGCAGCCCTATGTCGGCGACGGGATGTCCATGTCGGCGCCTCTTTGCTGAGCGATAGCCTCAGCCGCCGATCAACGAAGCCGCCAGCGGCACCAGAACGGCCGTCAACAGGCCGTTCAGGCTCATGCCGACGCCGGCAAAGGTGCCGGTGAGCGGATGTACCTGAAAGGCGCGCGCCGTGCCGACGCCGTGCGCTGCGAGACCGAGCGCGAAGCCGCGAGCCCGGCGGTCGGTGATGCGCAGGAGATTGAGGAGCGGCGTCGCCATCACCGCACCGGCAATGCCGGTGGCAACCACGATGATTGCCGTCAGCGAGGCATCACCGCCGACCGACTGCGAGATGCCCATGGCAACGCCCGAAGTCGCCGACTTCGGCAGCGACGAGATGGTGATCATCGCTGGCAAGTCGAAGATGGCGGCGCAGGCGATCACCGAACCGATGGTCGCCGCCGATCCGACGGTTAGCGCGGCGACAATCGGCACCAGCGAGCGGAGGACGACCCGTCGGTTCTCGTAGAGCGGCAGGGCAAGGGCGACGGTTGCCGGTCCGAGCAGGAAGTGGATGAAGTAGGCGCCGTCGAAATAGGTCTCGTAAGGGGTGCCGGTAACCACGAGGATCGTGCCGATTACCCAGACCGAGTGAAGAACCGGGTTGGCGAGCGGGTTGCGCCGAACCAGCAGCGACAGGCGATCGACGATGGTGTAGACGACGAGAGTCAGCGTCAGCCAGAACAGTGCGCCGCCGGTGAGGTGGGCCCAGAGGCCTTCGGACGCGTTCATTCCTCGCTCTCCGTCGGAGCTGGAAACCAGCGCGATACCAGCCGGAACGTATAGGCGGTCACGGCGATCGAGAATGCCGTTGTCACCACGATGATGGCGAGCACGCCGACGACGTTTGCCTCGAGAATGCCGAGGCGCTGCACAATGCCGACGCCGGCCGGAACGAAGAGCAGCGCCATCTGTTGCACCAGCGTTTCGCAGGTCTTGTCGATCTCCTCGCTGCGCAGCGAGAAGGGCAGCCATTCCCAGCGGTCCCGCACGAGAAAGAAGCCAAACAGCAACACGAGTCCGACGACGGGAGCCGGCACGGGCAAATGCGTCGTGTAGGCGAAAATCTCACCGACGAGCTGGCAGAGCAGCACCACCGCGAGTCCGACGACCATGGGAGATCCTCAGGCAGGTTTCAACGTGGCACCCGAATAGTCGACCTTGCCGACCTCGTCCAATGCGTAGTTCGCGACGCAGCCGCGCGCTTTGCCTCTGTGGCGGCTCAGGCCCCGTTCCCGATCGCCCTCAGCACCTCGTCGCCCGTCAGTCGGGCAGGGCGGCCGAACAGGAAGCCCTGGGCCTCCTCGCAGCCTTCCTCTTCGAGAATGCTGAGCTGACCGACCGTCTCGACGCCTTCGGCCAGCACCGGCACGTCGAGGCTGCGGCCGAGCGCCACCACCGCCTTGACGATGGCCCGCGAGTCTTCCTTCTCCTCGGCTTCCGACAGGAAGGAGCGGTCGATCTTGATCTTGTCGAAGGGGAACGAGTTCAGCGTGTCGAGCGAGGAATAGCCCGTTCCGAAATCGTCGAGCGCCACGGTGACGCCTAGCGCCTTGAGTTGCCTCAGGACATGCAGGGCATGCGCCTTGTCGCCGATGATGGTCGACTCGGTGATTTCCAGTTCGAGGCGCTGTGGCGCAAAGCCGGTCTCGAGCAGCGTTTCGTGAACCAGCTTGACGATGTCGTCGTTGGCGATCTGCACTGGCGACAGGTTGACGGCGACGCGAAGGTCATCATTCCAGCCCGCGGCGTCCTGGCAGGCACGCCTCAGCACCCAGCGGCCGATGGGCAGGATGGCGCCGCACTCCTCGGCTATGGGTATGAAGACGTCCGGTGGAATGGCGCCGCGCGTCGGATGCGTCCAGCGGATGAGGGCCTCGTAGCCGATGGTTTCGCGGGACCGGATGTTCTTCTGCACCTGATAGGTCAGGTGGAACTCCTCCCGGTCGAGCGCATCCCACAGATCCCGCGCCATGGTCCGCCGCTCGCGTGAGGCTTCGTCCATTTCCGCTTCATAGAAGCAGACGTTCTGCGTCACCGATCGCTTGGCGCGATATTTCGCAAGATCGGCGTTGTTGACGAGCTGTTCCGCGTCCACCGCGTCGTCCGGGTAGATGGCGACGCCGATCGAAACGCTGACGGAAATATCGTTCTCTTCGACGCGTATGGGATCCTCGAAGCAGCGCTCCAGGCGGGCGATGAACTCGCCGATCTCTGCCTGAAGGCTGAACTTCTTGAGCGCGCAATACTCATCGCCGCCGATACGGCCGACGAACTCGCCGTCCTGCGCTACGCTTTCCAGTCGGCGGCCGATTGCCACGAGAACGGCGTCGCCAGCGCTGTGACCGCGCTGATCGTTGATTTCCTTGAACTGATTGAGGTCGAGACCGATCGCCGCGAGTTTGACGCTGTTGTCGGCAGCCCAGGCGAGATCAAGGGCCAGCCGGTCATTGAACTGGGTGCGGTTGGGCAGCCCGGTGAGGGCATCGAAGCGCGAGAGATAGGCGAGGCGCGCCTCTTGCGCCCGGCGCTCGGTAACGTCTTCGACGGTGGTGACCCAGCCGCCTTCTCCGGTGATCACGTGGGTGAAGGAAATGGTCCGGTCGCCGAAGGTCTCCTCGCCGGATACCGGTTCGGCCTGCGTGAACAGGCGGCCGAGATGTCGGCCGAACAACTCCATGGCGGCGAAATGGTGTTTGAGATCGGGCGCCGTGGCGATCCGCCTGGCAATCAGGTCTTCGACGTCTTGCGCCGACAGCTTCGCTTCAAAGTCTGCCTCGGCCAGATCGAAGATTTCCAGGAAGCGTTCGTTGACCAGCAGCAGGCGGTACTGGGCGTCGAAGAGGGCAAGGCCCTGGGTCATCGCGCGGAGCGCCATGTCGAGGTTGCCGGTTGCCCTTTCGAGCTTGCGCAAGGCAACCACGTTGGTAGCTTCCAGCCTGTTTTTCTGAGCGAGGTTGTTGCGAAACACCACCAGCGCTTCGGACAGGTCGCAGATCTCGCGAGCATGATCGACAGGCTCGGGCACCTCGACCAACTCTCCGGCGGCGAGGCGGCGAGTGAGACCGCTGAGCCTTTCCAGCGGACTGACTACGATCACCCGCATGAGGAGCACGGCCAGCATCAAGACCGACAGGACGATGAAGGCGGCGAGCTGGATCCGATCCTGAATACTCCTGCGCCAGTGGGCGTAGTCGTCGCTGAGATCGATGCGAGCCAGGAAGAAGCCGGAAACGCGGTTCGTGCCGTCGTCGAGCGTAAAGCCGCGCTGCACGCTGAGGTCGTTGTCGCCCCAGGCGACGATATCGTCGCCAGACGCGGTGGCTTGATCGCTGGCGGGGGCGCCGGTTTCGATTTGTATCGTTTCGCCTGGATGATTGCGGGCATAAATGTCGGCGATGGAGCGAAGGGAGTTCAGCGCAGTCTGTGGGTCGGTCCCGTTCTGGCCAGACTCCGCCTTGCCGGATGGAATGGCAGCGAGCAAGTCTAGGCCGGCCCTTGCCCGATACATGGCCTCCGACTTGATTCCGTCAAGCTGTCGGGCGGTTTCGGTCACCCCGACGGCCAGCTGCAAAATAACGAGCATCAGGCCTACGATGGCCACCACGATCGCCTGCAGCGACAGGACGAGAGGCCTGCGGAGGACTTTTCCCTGGGGAGGCTGCATTTCCGATAACGTTTTCATGACAACGTCGCCCGCGATCCGACCCGACGTGTCGGCCCCCGAAAATAACCGCCTCTTTGATAACAATTCGCTAAGTCGCCTTGGCGTTGCAACCGCTCGATCAGGGCCCGAGGATTGGAATTGCCAAGTTGCGTATATTTGAATATTATGAGGTTACTAAAGCACGAGGGTACAGACTATGATGGCGCCGGTCGAATCCAGCCTTTGCGAACCGTTCGGCAATCCGCTTGAGGTCATGGAGTCGCGGGCCGAGGAGGCCGCTCGGCTGCTGTCGGCTCTCGGCCAGTCCAAGCGACTAATGGTTCTTTGCCGCCTTGTCGATAACGAGATGTCCGTTGGGGCGCTCGCCGAGTCCGTCGGGCTTGGTCAGTCGGCATTGTCGCAACATCTCGCCCGCCTGCGTGACCTCGGCATCGTGGCTACTCGAAGGGAAGCGCAGACCATCTACTATCGTTTGGCCTCCGATAACGCGCGCCGGCTAATCGGCTTGCTTTACGAGCTTTACTGCGCCCCGGCGGCGCAGAAGGGCTGATACTGGGCGGACGGTGCGGTTGTCTCCGGAACGAGAAGGGCGGTAAGTAAAATCCTTGACAGGTGATTTATATTAGAATATTCGTATCTACAGCCATATCATATGAACAGGTTGGAGTTCCAATGCTCTCCTTCTTCAATCGCAACGCTATCAAGACGCTGACGCCGCAGGAGGTCAAGGACCTGCTCGACCGCGAGGCCATTCACCTGGTCGACGTGCGCGAGGCGCATGAGTGGAACGACGGGCACATTCCAGGTGCCATTCATCGCCCACTCTCCAAGCTGTCCACCTGGGTCGGCGAGTTGCCGCAGGACAAGCCGGTGGTTCTCTACTGCCTGTCGGGCGGTCGATCGGGACAGGCGCTCTCGTTGTGCAAGTCCGCCGGGCATGCGGTGGAGGGGCATTTGGGCGGCGGCATCAGCGTCTGGCGGATGAACGGACTGCCGGTGACGCGGGACTGACACAGCCCTCGCCGATCCAGCCGAAAGGCAAGTAAACCCTTGCCAGCCTTGCGCGAAAAAGCCAATAGTGGCCGTCACGCGCCGGTGACGAAGGGATCTCGTTCCGGCTACCTCAGCGACGGAGGATCCTTTCATGCAGGTTGTTGCGAGGGCGGCGGCTGCCGCCGCCGTTCTGTTGTCCGCTTTCGTGTCCTCGGCCAATGCGGCCGATCTGCCCGATCTCAAGGGACGCACCATTGTCGCGGTCACGGAGAATGCCTACGTTCCGCTCAACTTCGCCGATCCGAAGACAGGCGAGGGCATCGGCTGGGAGTATGATGCCTTCAACGAGATCGGCAAGCGTCTCAACGCCAAGGTCGAGTGGAAGCTGACCTCCTGGGACGCCATGATCCAGGCGGTGCGCGACGGGCAGTTCGACGTCGGCATGGATGGCATCACCATCAACGACGAGCGCAAGCAGCAGGTCGACTTCTCCGACCCCTACATGATCTCCGAGCAGCTGATGCTGGTACGCGCCGACGAGGATCGCTTCACCGACGGCCCGTCCTTCGCGGCTCTCAAGGATGGCCTAGTCGGCGCACAGCCGGGCACCACCAACTTCTACGTCGCCATCTACAATGTGCTCGACGGTGACGAGAAGAATCCGCGCGTCAAGCTGTTCGAGACCTTTGGCGCATCGGTTCAGGCGTTGAAGGCCGGTGACGTCGACACGGTGCTGATGGACAAGACCTCGGCGGATGGCTACATCGGCGCCCAGCCCGGCGCCTTCAAGGTCGTTGGCGCTCCGCTCGGCCGCGAAGAGTTCGGTTTCATCCTCAAGAAGGACTCCGACCTTACCGCGCCGATCAATGCGGCCATCGCTTCCATGAAGGCCGATGGCACCCTTGAGGCGCTCAACAAGAAGTGGCTCTACGACTACAAGAGCCAGAACTGAGCCGGCCTTGACTCCATCAGAGACACGTCGCCGCGAGCTGCCCTTTTGGCTGATCGCGGCGATACTCCTTGCCATAGCCTTTGGTCTCGTCATTGGCTCCGACGAGAGTTACCGCGTCATCTTCGGTGCCGTGGCGACCGGCATTTGGGTGACTGTTTTCGTGACGGTCATCGCCTATGTCTTTGCCTGCGTGATCGGGCTTGGCGTCGCCTCGGCTGGTCTGTCGAAACACCGCCTTCTTCGCGAGGTCGCCACCTTCTACGTCGAGATCATTCGCGGCGTACCGGTGCTGGTGCTTCTGTTCTACATGGCCTTTGTCGCCGCACCGGCGCTGATTGCGTTCTGGAACGTCGTCACCGCTCCGCTTCAGGCCGCCGGGATCATGGGGTCGGCCAGTGTCCGCGATTTCGATCTCTTGTGGAGGGCCGTGGTGGCGCTGGTCATCTCCTATTCGGCTTTCCTCTCCGAGATTTTTCGCGCCGGCCTGCAGTCGGTCGACCGCGGCCAGATCGAGGCAGCCAAGGCTCTCGGTCTCAGCCGCTTCAAGGTTTTCCGCCTGATCATCATGCCCCAGGCCTTCCGGACGGTACTGCCGCCGCTCGGCAACGATTTCGTGGCGATGCTCAAGGACTCGTCGCTGGTTTCGGTGCTCGGCGTGCAGGACGTGACCCAGCTCGGCAAGGTCTACTCGTCGGGCACCTTCATGTTCTTCGAGACATACAGCGTCGTCGCCTATGTCTACCTGTTGATGACCGTCTCGCTCTCGCTGGCCGTGCGAGCTCTCGAAAGTCGTCTGCAACGCCATCGCGACTTCATTGGCGACCGGCGCTGACGAAGCAATCGGGCTGCTGACGGGATCGGGCAGCCCTGCCACTATGATCTTGCTCCCCTGAAAGCGGAGCGAAATCATGATCTGCGGCTACATCGCCTCGACGCTGGACGGCTACATCGCCGCTCCCGACCACAGCTTTGCCTTCCTGGATCCCTACTCGGCCGAAGAGGCTGGCTACGAAGAGTTCTACGCCGGAGTCGCTATTCTGGTGATGGGGCGGACGACTTATGACGTTTGCCGCCGGGCCATGCCGTCCTGGCCTTATGGAGGCAAACACCTGATCGTCGTTACCTCGAGCACTATCTCGGATTTGCCGGAGGACGCCGAGGTGTGGACCGCTGGCGTCGATGTGCTGATCGAGCACCTCCGTGCGGATCGGCAGCGGAACGCATGGATTGTCGGCGGTGGCCGGTTGCAACAGGCGTTTATCGACCGCGACGCACTGGACAGGCTCGATCAGTTCATCGTCCCTGTTATTCTCGGTGATGGCATCCCGCTTTATCCGGATGTTGCGCGACCGAAAACGCTGAAGCTCGTAGACGTCGGGCGCTTCGGCCAGATCGCCCATCTCAGGCTCGAACGTCAATGAACGAGAAGACGTCGGGATTGGCCGGCGTCGTCGAGTCATTCGGGGGCGGTGGAAGCCTTAGGCCGCCGCCCTCGATCGGCCCTTGTTCACCAGGTGCCGCAGGCGGTTGGATGCGGCCTGCGTCATTTCGGCAACCTTGAACTCGACGCCGATGTCGTTGTCGCGAATCCAGCGCACGGTGCCCGGCACGGCGATGTCCTTCTCGCCGGTGACCTGGATCTCATCGCCGACCCTCAGTGGCGGCAACTGGCCGGAAAATCGGGCGCCGGTCAGGGAAATGTCGACACAGGTAGCCGTCGCGGTTCCCCGTTCCGAGACGATGGTCACGCTGTGGCCGCCGGGCACGCGCTCTGCGGCTTGACGGCGATCGAGCGGTCCGCGCCGCAATCTGACAAGGAACTCGCGCACGGTGACGGAAAGGCGGTCGCCCTCGGAGGACAGTGCGCCGGAAGTCGAGAACAGGCTTTGCGCCAGCGTGGATGTTTCCCGGGCGATGCCGGTGATCCCCGATATTCGGTCCGAGACCTGCCTTGTGCCTTCGGAGGCGTTGTTCACGCCCTCGGCGATCTCCGTCGTGGCGGCGATCTGCGCTTCGATAGAGCCGCGCATGTCCGACGTGATGGTGTTGATCTCGGCGATGGTTCCGCCGATGCCGGCGATGCTGCCGACGGCGGCGCGGGTTGCCGACTGGACGTCGGAGATGTGCCGGGTGATCTCGCCCGTGGCCGCGGCTGTCTGCGAGGCAAGCGCCTTCACTTCCTGGGCGACCACGGCAAATCCCTTGCCGGCTTCGCCCGCCCGTGCAGCCTCAATGGTGGCATTGAGAGCCAGAAGGTTAGTCTGCTCCGCGACCTGCTCGATCAGGCCGATGACGGCTCCAATTTTCTCGGCGGCATCCGACAGGCCGGCCACGATGCGCTTGGTCTCCTCGGCGCGGTTGACGGCATCCTGGGCAATGGCGGCCGAGCGTTCGATCTCGCGGCCGACGTCGCGGGCCGAACTGGTGAGTTGCGCCGCAGCCTGAGCGACCCGCTGAACATCGGTGGAGGCCATGCTCGAACTGGATGCCGCGTCGGTGGCGCGCTGGTCCGTCGAGCTGGCTCCCTCGCCGAGGCGCGTCGCTGCGCCTCCCATGTCGCGCGAGGCGTTGACGAGGCTCTCCACGATCGAGTTGATCGTGGCGCCGAACTCGTCGGTGGAGACCTCGAAGGCCTGCACGCGCTCCTGGATCATGTCGGTGGCTTCATTGATGGTCGATGAAGCGCGGAGCAGGGCGCCTTCCATGCCGTTGGGCAGGATCCGCCGATAATAGCGGTTCAGGCGGACGGCCTCCATGGCTGCGCTGGCCTCGCGCACGAAGGCATCGATGTGGTCGGCCATGTCGTTGATGGCCTCGGTAAGCTCGCCGGCCTGGCCCCATTGATCGAAGGCCAGATCGCGGGTTTCGAAGTCCCCTTGACCGAGGGCGCGGGCCACCCGGATCGAGCGTCCGATGGCGGAATGAAGGCGCAGGGCGATGACAAGACTTGCCGCAGTGCCCAAGATGCCGACGACGATGAGCGAGAGAGCCAACGCGGGCATGCCCGCTGCCAAGGCGCCGGCCGCGCCTGCGAGCAGCAGGATGACCGCCGCGCCCGGGGCGAACGCCTCAAAGCGAGAAGATGAGTTCGTCATAGCTGGCGGCTTTCGATTTCACGATGCTCATGAGCTGGGCGAAAGAGGCGGCCAACCCCTCCTTGGGGCTGGCATGCGAGGCCTCTATGCGAAGCAGTTCTCCGTAAAGGGGCTCGATGACTTCCCGAACGACGCGGCGGTCGGGCACTCGCCGGCTGGAATGGTAGCCGCTAACCCTGCCTTCCGTATCGAACGACGGTGTCACATGGGCGAATACCCAGTAGAAGGCACCGTTTCGTGCCATGTTCTTCACGTAGGCGAAGATCTCGCGCTCTTCGCCAATCTGGTCCCAGAGCAACTTGAAGACGCAGCGTGGCATGTCGGGGTGGCGAATGATCGAGTGCGGCGCGTTCATCAGTTCGGCGCGGCTGTAGCCACAAATCCTGGAGAACGTCGAGTTCGCGTAGGTAATTCGTCCCTTGAGATCTGTTTTGGAAACAATGATTTCGTTGGGAAGAAACGTGATTTCCTCGGAGGTCGGCTGAACGCGCGGCTTCATGAGCTGCACCTCGATGCACCAGATTATTCTCGCGCAACCATGGCGGGGTAGTCGTAAACAAAGAATAACGCGCTCAAGGTATGACGCAAAACTGAGGAGAAAAGGTAATTTTACGTATATGTCTGTGCGAGTTTGTTCATGCGTAACAGGTTAATAGTTCAATCCGCAGAAATAACGACGCCTTATAGAGTGCGGTTGATCTGTCATTGAGGGCAGAGGTCGTCAGGCAACAAAAAGGGCGCCACTGAGGGCGCCCTTTCGCTGTTGTCTCTGGATGTCGCGGTCAGCCCAGAACGGCCTCGACCTTGACCGCCTTAACGTCCTTGGCCGGTGGCGGCACTATGTCGCCTTCGATCGGCTTGCCGTCGACCGAGAGCGACACCTTGTTGCCGGCGCCGTTCCTCTTCACCGTGATATCGTAGGTGACGCCGCGGAAGGTGCGGCTCGCCGTGAACCCGGTCCAGCGCTCCGGCACCACCGGGGCGATCCTGAGGCCGGTGTACTCGGGACGGATGCCTAGGATCCACTGCGTGATGGCGTAGTAGTTCCAGGCAGCCGTACCGGTCAGCCAGGAGTTCTTCGCTTCGCCATGGGTCGGCGCGTCACGACCGGCGATCATCTGGGCGTAGACGTAGGGCTCGAGACGGTGAACGTCCGAGATACCTTCGCGCACGGACGGCGAGATACGGCTGTAGTAGTCGAAGGCTGCGTCGCCATTGCCCAGCACGACTTCGCCGATGACCACCCAGGGATTGTTGTGGCAGAAGATGCCGGCGTTTTCCTTGTACCCGGGCGGATAGGTCGAGATCTCGCCATACTCGATATAGTAGCGGCTGTAGGCCGGCTGCTGCAGCACGATGCCATGCGGCGTGGCGAGATGCTTGCGCACGGCGTCCAGCGCCGAGCGGGCCTTGCCGTCGTCGACGCCGATGCCGGCCAGCGCCGCGAAGCCCTGGGACTCGATGAAGATCTTGCCTTCCTCGTTCTCCTTCGAGCCGATCTTGCGGCCGAAGTCGTCATAGGCGCGAACGAACCACTCGCCGTCCCACCCCTGGGTGCGGACGGTCTCGTCCATCTTCTTGGCGACGTCGGCATAGAAGGTCGCGTCGTTGGCCTTGCCGACCTGAGCCGCCAGGGCGGACAGCTCGCGGGCCGACAGCACCATCAGCGCGCCGATGAAAACCGACTCGGCCACCTTGCCATCCTTGCTGGTGGTCGTCTGGAACGACTGGCCGGGCGTGTCGGAGAAGCAGTTGAGGTTGAGGCAGTCGTTCCAGTCGGCGCGGCCGATCAGCGGCAGGCCATGCGGGCCGAGCCGGTCGAGCGCATACTGGATCGAACGGCGCAGATGCTCGTAGAGCGGCGCTTCGGTTCCCTGCTGGTTGTCGAAGACGACGGGCTCGTCGAGGATCGAGAAGTCGCCGGTCTCCTTGAGATAGGCGGCGACGCCGATGATCAGCCAATGCGGGTCGTCGTTGAAGTCGCCACCGATGTCGTTGTTACCCTTCTTGGTCAACGGCTGGTACTGGTGATAGGCGCCGCCGCTCGAAAGCTGGGTCGCCGCAAGGTCGAGAATGCGCTCGCGCGCCCGCGACGGCACCATGTGCACGAAGCCCAGAAGATCCTGGTTGGAATCGCGGAAGCCGAGGCCACGCCCGATACCGGTTTCAAACGACGAAGCCGACCGCGACATGTTGAAGGTGGCCATGCACTGGTAGGCGTTCCAGATGTTGACCATGCGGTTGGCATGCTCGTCGGGCGAGGACACCTGATAGACGCCCAGCAGATTGTCCCAATGCTTGCCAAGAGCCTCGAAGGCTGCCTCGACGTTCTTGACGTCGCGATACTTGGCGATGATCGGCTTGACGGTCGCCTTGTTGACGGTCTGCGAACCCGGCGGATCGAACTTCTGCTCGTTCGGATTCTCGTGATAGCCGAGCACGTAGATGATCTCTCGGCTCTCGCCGGGCGCGAGCGTCAGCTTCACGTGGTGCGAACCCATCGGCGACCAGCCGTGCGCGATTGAGTTGCGCGACTTGCCTTCCTCGACGGCGACCGGCTTGTTCCAGCCGCGCCACGGTCCGAGGAAGCTCTCGCGCTGGGTGTCGAAGCCGGCAAGCGGCTCCGAGCAGGAGAACCAGGCGAAGTGGTTGCGGCGCTCGCGATACTCGGTCTTGTGGTAGATGACCTCGTCTTCGACCTCGACCTGGCCGGTCGACAGGTTGCGCTGGTAGTTGGTGGCGTCGTCGTTGGCTTCCCACAGGCAGAACTCGACCGAGGAGAAGAGCGAAATGTCGGCCGGCGTCAAACGTTCGTTGGTGATCGTTGTCTGCCAAATCTCCAGCGTCTCATCGAGCGGCACGAAGTAGCGCGTGGCAGTGCGGATGCCCGAGCGCTTGGCCGAGATGGTCGAATAGCCCATACCGTGCCGGCAGCTGTAATCCTCAAGCTCCGACTGGGTCGGCATCCACGACGGCGACCAGTAGTCGCCGCTGGCATTGTCGCGAACGTAGACGTAGCGGCCGCCGAAGTCGGCCGGCACGTTGTTGTAGCGGCCACGGGTCAGCCGGCGCAGGCGAGCATCGCGATAGTAGGAGTAGCCACCGCCGGTGGCGGACAGGATGCCGAAATAGCCCTGACAGCCGATGTAGTTGATCCACGGCAGCGGCGTATCCGGCCGCGTGATCACATACTCGCGGGCCTTGTCGTCGAAATAACCATACTTCATGGCGGCATCCTGCTTGTCGATGCTGTGCTCCCGCCAGGGCGGGCAGAAAATTCGAGGCGAACGCGTCCTCCCCGGAGCGAGCCGAGCCGCGTTCGGGGCACCTCTTAGCACAGTTGCGCGAAAGGCAGAAGCGTAACGTTTCGAATTCTCCGGGCCTTAGGATTTCTACCGGGTAACGGCCGATCAAATCCCTCCGCTCTCCTCTGGATTTGGCGGAAGAGGTGGGAAAAAGTGACAGCTCTTGTTCTTTACGAGGCAAGTCCTTGCCACGAGTGATCCCTAACAGTGGAAACGTTCAGGGTGGACCTGTCATTTCTACTCGGAGCGTCGTCGCGCCGCGTAGACGCCGAGGTGAATGGCCGCCAGATGGAAGTAGGGCGTATCCACGCCGACCTCGGCCGCGCGAGCGAGCAGGTCGTCGATGATTTGGTCGTTCTCGACGGGCAGCCCCTTGGCGAGGTCGCGATACATGGAGGCAGTCATCGGCGAGCCCGGCGCGGTGAGCAGCTGGCGCGTCGCTTCCAGATAGGCGGGGTCGGGCGCCTTGCCGTGGGCGGTGGCGACCGCAGCCACTTCGCCGAGCAATGCTTCGATGAAGGTGCTGCCGCCCTGGCGAGCGACGATGTCGCCGATGGAGCCGCGCATAAGGCAGGTCGCGGCGCCGAGGCTGGCGAGCAGGACCCACTTCTCCCAAAGCTCGCGGCCGATGTCGTCGGACAGTCGCGCATCGAAGCCGGCTCCCTTGAAGAAGGCGTCGATCGCCTCGATGCGCGGGCTGCTGCTTCCGTCGTGTTCGCCGTAGACCAGCTCATGCAGCGGCGACATCTGGATGATGCGGCCGTGATCGTCGAGCCGGCCGTTGATCTTGCAGAAGCTACCGACCACCTTGTCGGCACCGAAACGCTCGGACAACACGTCGAAATGCTTGAGGCCGTTCAGAAGTGGCAGGATCGCGGTGCCGGGGCCGATCGCCGGGGCTATGTCGTCCAGCGCGGCCTCGAGCGAATAGGCCTTCACGCTCATCAGCACGAGATCGTAGCCGCCTTCGAGCTTGTCGGCGGTGACGATTTTCGGCTCGATCCGGGTCTCGCCCTTGGGGTCGACAATGACAAAGCCATTCTTGGCGATCTCGGCCACCCGCTTGGGGCGAATAAGGAAGGTCACGTCGCGACCGGCGGCAGCCAGCCGTCCACCGAAATAGCCGCCGGTGGCGCCGGCGCCGACCACGAGTAGTCGCATGAAGCATCCTTTCGAAGAGAGACTGCCGGACCTGCAGGGCACGTCGTCGCGACAGGATAGAGGATTCCTGCCGCCGGCGTCACGTGTTTGGTACCTGCGTCCCACGAAAAGAACGGTGATCCCCTACGGCCGTCGATCGGCTGCTATACTTCCCGAACACCTGTTGACCATGTCGACGAATGCACTTGAGAATCAAGGGAGATGCCGATGAGGACCGTTCGTTTGCCCGGTGGCGAGCATGTGCCGGCGCTGGGCCTCGGTACCTGGATGATGGGCGACGAGCCTGGCCGACGCGCCGAGGAGATCGCCGCGCTTCGCCGGGGGATCGACCTCGGCATGACCCTGATCGATACGGCCGAAATGTATGGCGAGGGTGCATCCGAACGGTTGGTGGGCGAGGCGATAGACGGCCGGCGCGATGAGGTTTTCCTCGTGTCCAAGGTCTATCCGCACAACGCGTCGCGAGACGGCACGGTCGCCGCCTGCGAGCGTTCGCTGAAACGCCTCGGCACCGACCGGCTCGACCTCTATCTGCTGCATTGGCGCGGAAATCACCCGCTTGCCGAGACGGTGGCGGCCTTCGAAGGGCTGAAGTCGGCCGGGAAGATCCGTCATTGGGGCGTCTCCAACCTCGATGCCGATGACATGGAGGAGTTGCTGTCCGTGCCGGGCGGCGAGGCGGTGGTCGCCAATCAGGTGCTTTACAATCTGTCGCGCCGTGGCATCGAATGGGATCTGCTCCCCGCCATGCAAAAGCGCGGCGTGCCGGTGATGGCCTACTCGCCGGTGGAGCAGGCCAGACTCCTTGGGAACAAGCGACTTGCAGCGCTTGCCGCCGACCATGGCGTCAGCGTTGCGCAACTGGCGCTTGCCTTCGTGCTCGACCGCGACGGCGTCATCGCCATTCCAAAGTCGGGGCGTATCGCCCACGTCGAGGACAACGCCGGCGCGCTCGACGTCGTCGTGACCGACGGGTTGCGCACGGCGCTCGATGCGCTGTTCTCGCCACCTCGCCGCGCGACGCCGCTGGAGATGATCTGACGGACCGAACCTTTGATGGATGTGGTTGTTGCGGCCGTTCCGGCGATAGCCCATAACTCGCCTCTCCGAGACCTTCTGACGGGAAGCTCGCCCTGTGACCGATCCGCGAAGTCTGCCGCCGAAAGACCAACTCCGCTGGCTGGGCGCCGTCCCCTCGGGGCGTGTGCCCATTGTGCCGTTGATCGCCGCGGCGCGTTGGCTGCTTCTGCTCGTCGTCGTCGCCGGAATATACTTCTTCAGCGGGTTCGTCGTGCCCGTGCTCGCCGCCCTGGTGATCGGTTTCGCCACGTGGCCGCTGTTTCGCGATCTCACCCGGTTTTGCGACGGCAACACCAAGCTCAGTGCCTCGATCGCCCTCGTCTGTATCCTGCTGTTTCTGATCGTGCCGATGCTGGTGGCGGTGAGCTTTGCTCTGGAAGAGTTCCGGGGGTGGTTCAGCTGGCTTGTCGAGGCCAACAGGAGCGGCGTGGCCGTTCCGCCCTGGATCACCGCTCTGCCGATGGTTGGAGACTGGCTGACCGCGCAGTGGAACCTTCACGTCGGTCCGCCCGGCGCCATCGGCGAGCTCATCCAGATCGTCTCCGGCGCCAACATGGGCAACATTTACAGAGCTGTCATGACGGCTGGCGGCGAGGCCTTCCGGCTGCTGCTCATGCTGCTGTTCATGATGATCGCCCTGTTCTTCGTCTACAAGGACGGCAGCGCCCTGGTCGAACAGATCGACCTCGTCGGCGAGCGTGTTCTGCCGACGCGCTGGGGGCGTATTTCTCGTATCGTTCCGGCCACCATCAGCTCCACCGTGACGGGCATGACGCTGATCGCCATCGGCGAGGGCATCGTTCTCGGCATCGCCTACTGGATTGCCGGCGTGCCGTCTCCGGCCATATTCGGCGTCATCACCGGCGTCATGGCGCTGATCCCGGGTGGAGCGCCGCTAAGCTTCACCCTGATCTCGGTCTACCTCGCGGCCAGCGGGCACCCCGTCGAAGGTGCCGCGCTGTTTGCCTGGGGAACGGTCGAGCTGTTCATCGTCGACAAGACGCTGCGGCCGCGCCTCGTGGGTGGCCCCATCAAGCTGCCCTTCCTGCCGACCTTTTTCGGACTCGTGGGCGGTGTGAAGACCATGGGCTTCCTCGGCCTGTTCATCGGCCCGGTGCTGATGGCGCTGCTGGTCGCCATCTGGCGCGAGTGGCTCACCGAGTTGCGTGGGGAGGACGGGAAGCCGACCGAGCCGCCGGGCGAGCCACCGCTTGCCTGAGGCACGTTGGTCGCTGTCCCACTTATTTGAGCGGAATGGCCGTCTCGGCCTTGCTGCTCTGATAGACTTCCGACAGTCGCGCATACTCTGCCCGAATGGCGTCGGCCCTGGCGTGGAATCCCGCACGGGCGCTGTCGTCGCACACCGTCATCAGGTCGGTGATATGTTCGCTGTGCCAGAAGGCGTTGGTGCGTCGATAGCCGCCTGGCTCGAGGGTGAAGACCTCTTTCAGTATCCTGAGATCGTGCGGGATCGAGAAGGCGTCTCTCGAGTCCTCGTGGCTGAAGAAATAGAAGAAATTGTCGAAGCCGGCCCAGGTGATGGCTGAGAGGCACATCGAGCAAGGTTCGTGCGTTGACAGGAAAAGCAAATTGCTCGTGCTTGGCCTGTCCTTGATTTCATAGAATTTCTTTATGGTGTGCACTTCGCCGTGCCAGAGCGGATTCTCGGTCTCGTTGTTCGTGCCGGCGAGCACGAGGGAATAGTCGCGTTTGTCGAGCAAGGCGGCCCCGAACACCTTGTTCCCGGCGGCAATACCCTTGCTCGTCAGGGGCAGTATGTGCCGCTCGATGGTCGTGAGCAGTGCGTCGACCAGCCGTTCCTGTTGTTCCCCTGCCATTTTGCTCTCTTAACAACCAGATCCCGGTGCGATCATCGCTTGTCCTCTTCGGGAGCGCAAGAATGAACAGGCTGGAGCCCTTCCCCCGATAGGGGGGGCGTCACTGAAGGCGGGACGAGCTTGCATTCGCCAAGATAACTGCGCTGAAAATCTGATAATAGTATTCATAAATTGATTTATGGAGAAGTTTTTGATCAATATAGCCAGTATTATCCATCCAGCTTATTGTTTGTAGAGAGGTGTTTTGGGAGTATTGGGCTGATGCGAAAATCTCGACCTGCCGATCCTCTCCTGCGTCCATATTCTTGCCACGGGACAAACTGACATGCGGTGCAGGTTGAATGTTGCCGAAGGATTGGAAACAAATTTTAAGAAATTTGAATTTTTCGAAGAAGAGGAAAAAGATTCGACCTGCTGCGATTTGAAGGCATTACTTGAGAGGATTCGTTTTCTTGATGATAGGGTCGATGCCCTGATGAATGTTCACCACGCATCCATCCTCGTCATCGATCCTCAGAGTGGAAAAATCATCGACGGCAACAACGAATCTGTCGCCCGCTATGCCGGAAGCCGGGAGCGGCTGCTTTCGATGTCGATCGGCGAGATAAACACACTGCCAAAGTCCAAGATCTCCGGCAGGTTGAAGCAGGCGGTCTCCAGTCGGCATCACTTCGAATTCAAGCATCGACTGGTCAATGGTGTCGTGCAGGATGTCGATGTCTACAGCGGGCCGATCATGTTCGATGGGCGGCAAGCCCTGATCTCGTTCATTCATGATGCGACCCGCCGCAAGGCGACGGAACGCAAGCTTCATCTGCTTGCCACCACCGATCCCCTGACCAAGTGCTCCAACCACAGGCATTTCCTGTCGAACCTCCGCCGAGAGTTTAGGTTGGCCCGGCGGAAGCGGGCCGGACTGGGCTTCGCCATGGTCGACCTCGATCATTTCAAGCGGATCAACGATACGTTCGGGCATCCGGTCGGTGATCGCCTGCTGAGACGAATCGCCGGTGTGCTTCAGAAGCGTCTCTCTGGTCAGGGTGCCTTGGGGAGATTGGGGGGCGAAGAGTTCGGCATTGTCCTGTCCGACGCGTCCCTCGATCGGGCGGATCGAGTCTTGAATGACCTTCGAACGTCGGTGCGCACGGTTGTGGTCCCGACCGATCGGGGGCCGGCGTCGTGCACCATCAGCGTCGGGGCGACTCTGCTTTCGCCCGCCGATCCAAACGAGATGTCCATGATGAGCCGGGCCGATCAGGCTCTCTACAGTGCCAAAGCGGCCGGCCGCGACCGGGTTGCAATCTTTTAGATCGGAAATGCCGCGTCCGATGCTCTCCGACTCGGACCGACGTCCATGGCAGCGACACCGCTCCCGCGAACTCGCCTGATTCCATGGGAAGAGAAGTGGCTGGGGTGGCAGGATTCGAAGATTGTTTGAAGTTTCTGTTAACTAATTGAATTATAACAATAAACTTCATCACGAAGTCTTCGTGAAAAAGTGCATTCTATCCCAATTCCTGTCTCAAAATCTATCTCAGGCGATCTGCTTTCGATCGAACCTCAGGGGAATGGCGTTCTCACACGGGTCGGGCCTTTCAGGCAAAACGTTTGCGGGAGTTCTGATAAAGGCAAAAGGCGGGGCGTTTGCGCTCAACAGACATCGAGTTGACGTGTCTGAATTCTGAGGGCTTGCCACTCTGCGGCGGCAAGAGAGAGCGTCAACAGAAACTGAGGCAGTTGCAAATAAAGCCACAATCGTGCAGAAGGCCAAATTGGGGCTCCTTATAGTGATTTTGCCTATGTCCTAGCGATGTCGTTTGCCTTTATGAAAGTCCAGAGCCCAGCCATCATGAAGTAGATCGGGCGCGAATGAGTTGCCGCGTGGGGGCATATGGTTTGGCGAAAGCGATATGGTCACCGTTGATCAACGGCGTTGCGTATCTATTGAGGTATAGTATGCTTATAAAGAAGATAATGAGAGAACTTTTCCCTTTCTATTTTAAGAAATTTATAGATTCGGACCAGTACTGGAAGCAAAGATATAGGTTTTCTGGTAATTCTGGCCGAGGGTCGAGAGGTCGGAATGCGCAGATAAAGGCTGATTTTATCAATAATTTTGCGAGTTTGCATTCCGTAGAATCGGTCATAGACCTTGGATGCGGAGATGGTGAGAATGCATTGTTATTTCGTTTTCAAGAGTATTCAGGGTTTGATATTAGCCAGGAAGCATTAAAATTAGCAAAAAAAAGGTGTGAGAACAAGGTTGGATTTAGTTTCTATATTCTTGATTCATCTTTTGAGCGAGAAATAGAAGAGCTGAATTCAAAGAATATGCTTCCAAAATTGGCATTAAGTTTGGAAGTTATATTCCATCTTGTTGAAGATAATGTTTTTGAGGTTTACCTGGACCGGCTTTGTATGAGTTCAACACAATGGGTTATTATAATGTCATCGAATTTCGATTCCAGAGCTGAAGGTCTCGCGACCACTCCACACGTCCGTCATCGTAATGTCGACGAAGCTATGAAACGAAGGGGCCTAACAAAAGTGCGTGAAGAGATGGCTCCTGCCGAGAGTTTCTTTAGGCAGTCATTCTTGATATACGAGAAACAGTAGATGGTTTGCCTCAAAGGCAGCTCTCGCTGGGGTAAATAGCCGGTGACATTGCCCCAAGTTTTATCCAATTCAGAGTTCGTCTCCGGCGTTGGCTGAAGTAGCGCTGCCGTCTCGGTAAGTACTGTCGAAAACTGGTCTGCCTCCCCAATACACGATGCCTCTACCTCTCTCCGCAATCATCTCGCCAACGGCCTAACGCGACCTTTCCGATGGAAGAGTCTGCAAACGCCACTTCGCTACGGAACCTCAAGATTGCGTAGCGAGGAAAGAGCGAAGTGAGCTGTTGCCCGAGTGTCGATCGCTTCAATGACCCTCACCACGGCTTGAGCGACGCGAACAACGACGACCGCCCATCTGTCCTGGGGGCTTACATCGCGGACCGTTCGTCGAGGATCTTCTCGACCGCAGCTGCGGTCGGGACGGCGAGCAGTTCGGCGCCGATCGGGTTGAGATGATTGGAATCAATGTAGAGCGGCACGCCTTCTCGGGTATAGGAGCATGTGACGGTATCGCAGAAGATGTCGTCGCTGTTGATGACGGCGACACGGTCCATCTTGCCTGCGTTCAGTATGCCCGGCATGACGAAGGACTGACGGAGATCGACGTCGGTGCGGAGCATCCGGGGAACAGGAACTCCGAGTTGCGCCTGTCGCAACACGGCCGAGGGCGCATCGAACGTCAGTTCAGGCACCGGGGAAATGATCACCACGTCGGCGCCAGCCTCCCGGATCGCCGTTATCGTCTGGCCCAATGCGTCCTCGAAGGACATGGGCGCGCCACTCGCGGCGGCGTAGAGTCCCTTAGGTTTGCCGCCGTCGAAAGGAGCGCGAACAGGAGACGTGATGTTGGCCCAGCGACTGGCCAGGATGACCACGTCGATTTTCTCCCGCCGGACCAATGTCACGATATCGTCGTGCAGTTTGGCGCAGGCGGCCCGGTTCTTCTTCTTGGCTGTCATAGTGCCGAACAGCATCTGGCAGTCAGGCAATGTGGTAACGAAGCCTGAATGGTCTTTCTCGGCAAGATGGTTCGCCAATGCCGTCGAGATCATGCCAGCATGGGAATCGCCGGCGAGAAGATAGCGGGGCGCAGTTGGTGGACCACAGCGCGAAAAGCGGCTCGCATTGGTGAGGTAGCTCAGGCTGACGCCGTCGAAACAGCTTGTTGTGTGCTCGACCTCGACGTTCATGCGCGCCACGAGGTCTCGCGCCTCGGTGTTGAGTCGGATCGGGAAACCGTCCGTCAGCACGCTGGCGGCGGCGACGAAGGCCAGAGTCGTCATGCAGCCGACAAGGCCAAGAGCCGGACGAACCGCATTCGATCGCCGCCCGAAGCGGATGAACGGCAGCTCGACCAACTGACGCATAGCGAAAGCGGCAAGAACGCAGAGAACAAGCAGTAGTAGCTGCGACAGCCAGTTCTTCTCGGCACCGTACAGCATGTTCCAGAAGGCGATGATCGGCCAATGCACGATATAGAGTGCATAGGACAAGTCACCAAGGAACGAGATAGGCGGAAGCCTGAAAACCCTCGTGGTCGCAGCGCCAGAGTCCGCTGCCGCGATGATGAACAGCGTCACCGATAGCGTCGGCAACAATGCGGGAACCCCGGGGAAAGGCACCTCTTCCGTCACCAACACCGCGCTTGCCACGAGACCCATGGTACCGAGCCCAATTGCCGGACGGCTGATCGCGGGCGGGAAACGAATGTAGGGCTCCACGGCCGCCAGCAAGACGCCAAGGCCGATCTCCCAGAAGCGAGTAAATGGATAGTAGAAAGACTTGACCGTGTCACCAAGACCATAAACCATCAGGCAATTTACCGCAAACGACAGCCCGATTATTACAAGAATTGCGTAAACGATACGCCGTGTTGATCCACACCAAGCAAACAGACCGAGTAGCAAGGGCGTCAGGATATAGAATTGCTCTTCGACCGCCAAAGACCAGAAATGGATAAGGGGAGTCGTTACGACGGCTGGAGCGAAATAGCCGAGACGGTCGGCGAAATAGAAGTTTGAGACGGAGAACAGCGAGGCCAGGACCGATCCGCCAAGGTTCGACAACTCGCCCGGCGTCAGCATCACGACGCCTGCGGCAAATGTCAGGATGGCCGTGGCGACGATGTTTGGCAGAATGCGGAAAATGCGGCGACGATAGAAAGCAACAACACCCCGATGCCTTTCGTCGGCGAACAGACCGCGAAAAATGACGAAGCCGGAGATGACATAGAACAAGTCGACGCCAGTGAACCCGCCCGGGAGCATATCCGGGTTGATATGGAAGACGAGAACGAAGGCGGACGCCAGCGCTCTGAGCGCATGCACATCATGTCGAAAAGCGGCGCGTCCGAGCACTGAACGATCTGGGAACATTTCCCCGGGATTCCCGTTTGAGCAAACGATGAGCGCCGGTCGGCGGCAGACTTCGCTGACCTCAACCACATCGTATGGGTGAAAGCAACCGTCATGGCCTGAACCGGGCCGGGCTCGCCAGAGATCGCCGAAGAGTCAGCATTCCCCGCCATAGAGATACATGGACCAGTCCCAAAACCACGCATTTGCAGGGAAGCGGGCTCGGCGAAATACGTTTATTATCAACCTTCCCCTGTGCACTATGCGACCGTATTTCTTTCAGCAAGCGCCATCTTTGGCGTTTTTTCGATTATTGTTGGGGTTGTTTGAGTGCTGCAGTGCCGTATATCAAGTTAAATGATCTCATCAGGGGTGAAATTATCTACGTGATGTGGAATAATAAATCCACTTTGACTCGAAACTATATATTTTTTTATGGTGGATTATATATAATTAATTTCGATTCATTAATTTTGGGGCCGAAAATCACTTTATGGCTACAGCCCATCGTACCACGACCGGCAAGTAGGCGGACAAAGCGCCGCCGACAAACAGTAGAAGGCCAAGTGTCCACTTTGCCCCCTTCGCCTGATCCAGCAGGCTATTGAGGTGTTCCACGGCATCCGCGAGCCGTCGGATATCCTCCCCCATCTGTTCGACCTTCACTTCAAGCGCGATCACCTTGTCGCGGGTATCGTCCACGGCAGCCCCCAGTTCAGTTTTCGTTGCGCGGCGGAGCGCTCAGCCCCGCCGCCGGATCGAGCGGTCACCGCGACCGCTTGATCATCTCGTCATTGCCAAGGATGCGCCGGAGCGCGGCCGGGTCGGTTTCGGCGAGACAGACGGCCGCCGCCGGATGGAGTGGCGTGACGAGCTTCAGCCCGTCACCGAGCCGGCTGGTCACAGGGTTGCAGGCCGAGACAGCCAGCGCCGCCACCGGCACGGCGACACAGATCCTCAATCGTCGCCCGATCGAGCTTTTCATCAATCACCACCCTTTCCCGGTGAGCTTCGAGGCCGCCGGCACTCAGCCGGGCAAGCTCGGATGCGGCGCCGGCCGCGTAGATGCGCCAAGCGGCCAAGCCGAGCCCGGCCGCCAGGGCGAGGAGGAGGACAAGCCGCCAGTCGCTCTTGATGAAGGCGACGGCGGCGCTGAGGAGGCCGGTCACGCCAGAGCCTCGGCAAGTTCAGCCCGGCGCCGACGCGCCCACCAGCCGTAGACGGCGCCGCCGATCGTCAGCACGGCCGAGAGCACCACGATGCCAGCGACGATGTTGCTGATGGTCGCGCTCCCGGCGGCAAGCGGGGTGAGTTGCGTCTGCGCCGTTTGGAGCGCGCCGACGATGGCGCTCCCGCCGATCGCGCCGCCACCGGTCACCGCGTCCGCCAGCGCTGCCGAGGGTGCCGCCTTGGCGTCAGAGGGAAGCGCCTTGGCAGCGCCGGCCTCGTCATAGATCACTTCCGGGCCGACCGAGCCGCGCGCCCAAGCCTGCCCCACGACGAGCACCTGCCGCAGCCGGTTGGTCCAGCCCTTGCCGAAGGTCGACCACGTCTTGAGCGCCTTCAGGAAGGCATCGCGAAGCTTGAGGATGCGATCGATCAGCGCGTCATGGTCATTGACGGCGGCGACGGCTTGCAGCGTCTGCGGGCCGACCAGGCCGTCGACACGATCGAGGCCGAGCGCACGCTGGAGCCATTTCACCGATTGTGCCGGGCCGGAGTTGACCGCTCCATCGAAGACGACGAAGCTGACGCCAGGCGGCAGGCTATCGCCCTTGATCAGGCTCCAATAGCGACCGCGATAGATCGCCTTCACCTCGTCATCTGAGATGCAACGGACACTCTGCCGGGCGGCACCAACCGACTTGCGGTAGGTATTATAGACGGCCTGAGTGATGCCCTGCATGGTGGCGCGGCCGGGGGCTTTGGGATGGTTCACGAAGCCGCCCTCAAAGATGAGTTCCTTGGCGAGCGCGCGGTCGAATTCGGTCGTGATCGCAGTCATGTTGCGTCCTTTCAGGCAACAAAAAACCCGCCTCGAAGGGCGGGAGCATTCGGTCTTTCGATTTTGGGTCTGGCTATTCTGGCCAGCCGGCGGTTTCGTCGATGGCATCGAGCGCGGCGGCATCCTCGGCCGCGAGTGCCGCGTCCTTCAGGTCGCGCCGGTGCTGGACGATGGCGGCGTAGTAATCGCCAACCGATGCGGCGAGCATCAGCCCGGCGGCCGGAGTTGCGAGTGGGATGCGCACGTTTTCGATGGTGATCCAGCCGCGCGAATAGCTTTCCGGCCAAGAAAGCACCCCCGACATTGCATTCGACGCCGTCTGAGCAAGTGCAATCAGGTCGGACCGGCTGCCGTCATCGAGGGCGATGTGCAGGCCGCCCTCGACAGGGGCACCAGCGGCAAGAAATGTTTCAGTCACCGCCGCGATCGCCGCAATCTTTGCGGCTCGCTGGTCGCCGATCGTCGTTGGTGCCATCCAGCCGTCATCTGCCAGGACGTATCCATGAAATACATCATCACTGACTTCGATCGCATCGATGCCCGGACGGGGATCATAGAGAAACACGACATCCACGGTTTTCCCGTCAGCCGTGAGCGCTACCCATTTTGTCATCATGCCACCTTCCAGATTACGAGCCGGGAAAAGATACAGGTCACAACGCCTTGCGTTCCGACTGCAGGGCCAAGCAGCCCGCCGGTGACGGCATAGTGGTCAAGCTCTACGGCTGTCGTCGCTGCCAACGTGAACTTGCCCGCACCGGTGCTTTGGTTCATGCCGCTGGTGTTTGAGTAGGTGTGCATGGTCTCACCTAGAACCTTCACAACGCCAGCAGTGTCGCGAAGAGCGGCAACGTGCCCATTGAGGCTCTGTCCGGATGCGCTAAATTGGGCAAAATAGGTGCCAGCTGGCAGGGTCACGACGCTTGATGACATCGTCGCGCCGATCGTGTTCTGGACTATAGTGTTCAGCCCCCGCTTGCTCCACGCCCCCGCCGTAGCGGCCGTACCGACAGACCCCGCCGCCTTCTGCTCTTCGACGATCAAATCCGGAACGGCTGATTTGTTGTGAGCCGCGATGGTGGCAGCCAGTTTCACCGGGCTGATCGGAGCCTCGGTTTCATCGGCGCCGCCCGCCCAGACGGCCGGCGTCAGCGCTTTGGCCGCCAGATTGATCCCAAGCAGCCGATCGATGGAGAGATCACCCTCGGCCGGATTCGCGTCAGCGCCGTTGGTACCGTCAAGCGACAGCCCCGAACCTACCTTAATCTTGCGCGTCAGTGGTACAAAGGTTTCCACTGGGACATGTGTCTGAGGGTTGATCGCAGCGATCGCCACATCGCTCGCACCGTCATAGAGGTTGAGCAGCCACGCCGAGCCGGAGTCGTCGATCCACATCATGCCCGGCAGAACGTAGCCGGGCCGCGCCGGTCCCTTGTGGTTGGTCACCAGCGCCGGCACCACGCCATTGATCCGTTCAAGCAAGGTCGATCCGCTGTCGGCGGGCGACAGCGGCTCATAGCCATATTGTGTCATTGATCACCTCAGGTTCTAAGCTGCCCGTAGCCGGCAGCCACATAGTCGAAGGTTCGCGCCACGGCCGCACCGCTGGCGTCCCGGAAGGCGATTGAGAAGCCGCCTTCGCCCTTGTCGGTCAGTTCGTAATAGTCGCCCGTCGCCATGCCTTGCGCCGACACTGACAGCCCGGTCAGCCGCTTGTAGGTTGGCGCGAACTCCACCCGCAGGCCTTCCGCCGGCACGGCGAGATCGTTGCCGCTGACGATCCGGTCGGGCATGTCGACCAAAAGCCGCGCCCGGCTCACCACCGGCGTGACGGAAGCGGCGCCGCTCGTCAGTACCAAGCGCGTATGGAAGGCACGGGCGGCCATGTCGGCGGTCGCCGCCTCCCGCCACTCGCTCCAGACCGGATCGGCCTCGGGATCGTCGTTGGTGGTGCGGATCTCCATCGCCGCGCCCCAGAGGGTCGAACTCGCACCGGCCAAGCTCTCGACGTCGCCGAGGCGCGCCCACGATCCGATCGTGTTGGCGAGGTTGTCGCCCGAGGCGACGATCTCCGGCGTGACGCGCGAGGTGTAGACCTCGCCGAGATCCAGGACGGTCTCGCTCGTGTAGATACCCGAGGCGCGAATGCCGTTGATGCCGAGGCCGATGCGCGTCACCGCTTCGAGCGTCGACCAGTCGGCCAGCGTGTCGACGCTGTCGAGCCGCAAGGCGCCGCCTGCGGCATAGGTGCCGTCGTGGCCGCCCGTCCATGCGGGGTCTTCGGCTATCACATCGACGACGTTGCGCGTCGCCCCTTCCACGGTCGAGACGATCAGCGCCGCCGCAAGGCTTTCGACGCCCTGCGTGCTCACCGCCTTGATGAGATAGGTTCCCGGCCGGGTCGGCACTTGCGCGCTCGTGCTGGTCACATGCGGCAGAAGGACGGCAGCGCTCCCCCACGTCGCGCCAGCAGAGGCCGGCGTGTAGCGCACCAGGTAGTGCGAGAGGTTGAGCGAGGCGACGGCCCGCCATGACAACGTGGAGAGATCTCCAAGCACGGCGATGCCGAAGCCGTCGACGTCCTCAGGTGGCGCGTTGACGCTGGAGATCAACAGCGCCGGGGTTTCCAGCCAGCCCGAGCGGAGACCTCCAAGGGCGCCGACTGCCCGCACTCGAAAGCGATAGACGCCCGGAACCAGGTCAAAGATATCGAGGCTCGGCGCCGAGCTGTTCCCCGCCGATGCCCATTCGAGACCGGGCGCCTTGATCTCGACGTCATAGCGTTCAGTGCGAGCGTCGTTCGATGGCGTCCACCCAAGAGTTACAGCACCGCGAACCGTCGTTCCGCCGGCAAGATAGAGATACTCGCGAGTGCTGATTTCGCTCGGCTTGCCGAGTGGCCCCTTGGGATAGGCCGAGAAGGACGGCGTATCGAGCACGAGACCTTGCTCGACGGCGGCGTATTTACCCTCGTCATAGAACAGCGCCGACACATCAAACTGATGCTTTTCGCTTTCCTTGACGCCGAGCACGCGGAATGGCCGGGGCGCAACGTCGGCCCCGGTGAGGAGCCACATGGCACCGGTCACCGGCGCCGCTGGCAACGCCGAGGCGAGCGACAGCGTCACCGTCTCTCCGGCCGGGCTGGTGATGGCCCGATCGGCGAGCGATCCATCCGCCATGACGACGGTGAGCTGATAAGTCTCGTCGGCGCTGAGAGTGACTGGCGCATCAAGAGTGACTTCCTCAAGGTCCACCGAGACGCCAGCCAGCCGGCCGCCGAAGCGGACACCGGCATAGGATGGGTCGGCGATCAGCACCACGTCGCCGGGCACCGCGTCGGCATGGTCGAGCCCCGCGCGGTAGCTCACCACCTCCGTTTCTTTTTACTCAGTGTGCAATAGCCAGTCGCCGTAACGGTGCGCCTGTCCACGCGAGGTGCAGCCGATCGCCTGAATCTCCGTCGGCCGCGCGCCGTAGAGCGTGACCGCATCAGGGTCTTCGACGACCTCGATCGCTGGCTTGAAGTTGTTCTCGGGATCGAGGAACTGGACGAGTACCTGAGTATGCCGGGCGGTCAGCGACGAGCCCTGATAGGTGAAGGCCCCGTCGATCACATTGGCGCGGCTGATGATCTTCTTGGGGCTGGCTGGCTTGTCGGCCACCGGCATGATGGCGCCAGCGCCCCAATAGACAACTCCGCGGAACACGCCGGCCATGGCGGTGAGAACGTTGATCGCCTCGTCGCGATCGGAGATCACGCCGTTGAAGGCAAAGCGCGGCTCCTTGCCGCCATAGCCATCGTCGACAAGTTCATCGCAATAGCGTACGATGTCATAGAGTTCCCACTTGGTCAGCGAGTAGACCTCGGGGAACGCGGCGCTGAAGCCCGGCAGATACTTCCTGAGGCCATAGCGGGGGTTGTCGATCAGGTCGAAGAACACCCAAGCCGGATTGTCGGACGCCGCCCGCTTGAAGCTTCCATCCCAAATGCCGGCATAGGCGCGCGTCTCCGGATCGTAGTTGCCCGGCACCTGCACCTCGATCGGTCGCCAATCGACAGTGATGGTCGGGATGGACGAAGAGCCAAAGGACGAAGCGTCGACCACGAGGCCGAGCATGGCGCTGTCCGGATAGCTGAGGCGGTAATCCTCGATCACCGTCATGGATGACCAATAGGTCGCGTTGAGCGAGGTGGTGCCGTTGCTGTCCTCGGAAAGTCGGCGCGCGCGGATATACCAAGGCCCGGAACCGGCGAGAGGGATGCGATAAGCCCGCACGTAGGGCGAGGTGCATTTGCCCGAGATCGTGTCGCGCTTCACTTCCGACCAGGTGCCGCCTTCCGTCCTGATGTCGATGGCGATTTCAACCGAGTTGCCCGATACCGCGCCCGAGCCGGTGTCCGTCTTGGTCAGCGAGGCAACGCGGATAGACACGCGGGCCGCCGTGGCGTCGAGGTTGGTCACCGCCTGGACGATCGGAACGGCCTTCTTCAGCTCGGCGCCGACAGAGACTTCCGTCTCGACTGCCGGGAAGCCAGCCATGGGCGCCTGATCAGGCAAGCCGAGCCGCGTCTCGTAGCTCACGCCCTCAAAGTTCATGCTGCCGTCGTCATTCTGCAGCGGCACGTCATTGCAGAAGATCGACTTGGCGCCGTCGACAAGGCCACCGGTCACGCCTTCCGAGACGAGCATGAGCAGCCGCAAGGTTTGCTTGGCGCGGAGCGTGTTCGGCGACTCCGAGTAGCCGCCGCCGCCGGACTTGCCGCCGCCGGCACCAGCGATGCGGGGCGCGCGCGCATCGTGAAAGGTCATAGCGCGGCATCCTCGGTGGAAAGGCCGATACCGACGATGACGGGTTTGACGCGCGCACGCCGGCCATAAACCAGCGGCACCGGCCCGCCTTCGGCCGTCACGTTGGCGCCGCCCTCGAAGAGGTAGGAGGATTGATCCTTGGTCGCTTTGGGTTTGGGCGCCAGCATTTGGCCGAGGCCGGTCAGCGCCAGGGCAACGCCGAGGCCAGCCACCTGACCGGCGGTGATGCCGAGACCTGTCGAGGTACCAATCGCCGCGATGGTGCCGGGGAAGAAGAAGGCAGCGCCGATCAGGAACACACCGGCAATGATCTTGCCGATGCCGCCGCGCCCGCCCGCGCCAGCCAGCACCGGCACAATGTGGAGATCGGCACCGCCGAGGCGGAAGTCGAGATCTTCGCGGCCGAGCGTCATCCCCTTGCGCCGATCGCCGCGCACCACGCGAAACCACTTTCCGATCGCCGCCTCGCGAAAGCCCGGCAACACGACGGCAAGCGCCCGCCCGGCTTCGCCTGCCGTTGCGACATCGAGACGGAACACCGGGCCAAACTGGCGCCGCAGGGCACCGTGCAAGTAGATGTTACGGAGCATGGCGCACCCAATGGGTGATGCGGTGGAGCCAGCGGCCGAGCGGCGCCCGACCCGACAGACCACCGTCGAGGTGATGAAGGATCAGCCCGTCAGCGAGCAGCACGCCCGAATGACAAGGCACCGACGAGCCGGCGCGGGCGAAGAACACATCGCCCGCCTGCAGAGGCCCGGTGACTGGTACGAAGCCGGCCTCGGCGAAGCCATCGAGCAGAAGGTTCTCGCCGGCCGACCACCAGCCATCATCACGGGCGAAGTCCTTCAGGGTGAAACCGCGCGTCTGAAGATACCAGGCGCGCACGAGGGCGTAGCAGTCGCGTACGCCGGGGACGAACGTCCGCCCTTCCAGCGGCTCGGCGAGGACATGATCGCCCCACCAGAGGAGATCGCTGGCAAACTCGCCATCGGTCGAGACGATGGCAAAGGGCACGTCGGCAGCGATCTGGCTTTCCATGTCGGCCCGGCTCGGGTGGTGCGGGTGGCGCGGCCGAGGCCGGCCGTCCGCGCCCGTTACCGTCGAGGCGTCGTGGCTGTGAATGACCGCCTCAGGGGCAAGGTCGAGCCACACTCGCGCATCCATCTCGAAGCTGTTCAGCGGATCGGTCGCGATGTTGGGGACGGGGTGATAGGCCCCGCCGGCCACCACGCCACAAGACTCGAGCGGCCATTCGGACAAGGCGTGTTCGCGCGCCGCCCGTGAGACGTCGTTTCCAAACATGATTGAGGAGTTCCCTCAGGTGGTTGATGAGCGGCCGGCGCCGGGGAAAGCCCAAGTCTGCAGCGGATTGCTCCCGAAGCGCTTGAGGCACCCACTGGTGCGGCGCTTGCTGCAACGATCCTTGGCCGGCGTCGTCGGGGCGCCGGTCGCATCGAAACAGGCCTCTCCGACATAGGGACAGGTCGCCGAGGAGTAGTCGAAGCCCGTCCCGGTCCAGCGGCGGTAATGCTGTGTGCAGACGCCTTGCAGCACCTGCCGGCCCGGCAACAGCCGCCCCTCCTGATCGAAGGCCGCTTTCAGCGTCCATTCCACATAGACGCGGTTTTGATTGGTCTTCTGTTCGATCTGGTAGACGTCGATCGGATAGTGCGCGTCCGGGTCGGCGTCGGCCTCGCCATCAAGGCAGCGGCGATAGGTGCGGATGCGGCGGAAGATGCAGCCGGCGAGGTCGCCAAACTCGGCGATCGCCGCCGAGAAGATGCCCGAGACGTTGGCCACCTTGATCACCGGTCGTGGCAACGTGCCCTCAGACGAGACCTCGAAGCCGGTCGCCTCCACCGGTGACGGCGCGTAGACCTCGCCGCCATAGGATACGGCGCGCGTTTCCAGCGCCGACGAGGTGAAGCGGTAGACAGGCCCGCCATAAAGGCTGGTATCGAGTTCGTAGAGGTGAACAATGCTGTCCGCTTCGGCCTGTTGACCTGTTGTCGCGAGAACGGCGGGCAGCGTCATAGGTCGAACACCCGTTCCAGCGTCGCCGACAGCGACGGCTTGCCGCCGGCAAAGGAGCGCTGCCAGGTCTTGCAGCGGTACTTCATCACCTCACTGTCGCCCGGCCCCTTCCAGAAGAAGGCGACATATCCCTTGTGCGCCCGGAAGAAGCCCTCGATCGCCGAAAGCTCGGCGAATGTGAGCACCGGCCAGACAGCCGTCCAGGTGCGCCCTTCGGTGTTGAGGCCGTCGCCCGATCGCTGCGAATAGCCCTCACCGAAGGCCGACTCTGCGGTCTTGATCTCGACGGCGAGGCTCGACGGCGACGCCGGACGACGCGGGGGCGTGAAAGTCTCCGTCATCAGAACGGCCCCCGTGTGAGCAGGCCACGCGACCGCGACTGATCTTTCAGCCGTTCGTCGACCAGAATTCCGAGTTGGCGCCGCATCTCGTTGCCCCACAGTGCGGCTTCCTTCGGACTGGTCCCTTCGGGCACCGAGACGTGAATATCGCCGAAGCTGACCGCCATTCCGCTGCTACCACCACCGGCGGCCATGACGCCAAGCCGGCCGCTGGCATCACGACGCAAGGGCATGATGGCCTCAGGCCCAGCCTCACCCATCAGCCCGGCGCCGCGCGCGAAGGCGAACATGGTTGGTTTGGAAACCACCGAATTCGAATAGGCACTGAGACCGGCCGACTGGAAGACGTTGCCCTTGGCGGAGGGGATCAGCCAGGAGAACAGCTTGCCGAGCAGACCGCCGGCGCCAGACGCCCCGCCGGACGAACCGCCGCCGAACAGACCGGCGAGAGGCCCTTGACCCAGAAACACTGCCTGCAGAGCGGCACTCGCGATGCTCTTGGCAAGGCCGCTGATCACGTCGGCGGCGCTCCGGCCGTTGACGATCATGTCGATGAAGGCATTCGAGGCGGACTCGGCAAGGAACTGTTGCGCGTCGACGAGCTGCTTTTGCGACGTCGCAAGCCGTTGCACTTCGACGTCGGCTTCCGCCATCCGGTCGGCGAGCGCGCCGATTTCCTCGCGCTGCCGGGGCGTCAGCTCGATACCGAGCCGGGTTGCCTCGGCGAGCATGCGTTGCTCATAGGAGAGCTTGGCAGCGGCAAGCGCCGTCAGGCCGACCGTCGAGGCTTCTGACTTTTGTTCGGTGATGTAGGCCTCGCCCTGCTTGATCATGTCCTCATAGCTGCGGGCGCGTTGGGCGACCGCCTGATCCTGCCCCGGAATGGTCAGTGCCGAGTTTCCCATCGCAGCGGAGATCACGGTATCGCCGACACGGTTGAGCCCCTCCCACCGGCCGCGAAGCTTGTCGGTGTCGCCGCCAGATCGCCGCACAAGCTCCGTGGCTAGCCGGTCCTGCATGTCGGGCGTGAAGTATTCCTCGCCCTTGATACCGAGGCTTCCCCTGAGGTCGCGCAAGGTCTCGCGAGTGAACTGATAGCGGCCGAGGGCCGACGAACCACGCCCGTTGCCGTATTTCGCCCGGTTGGCGGGATCGGCGAGCATGTTGGTTTGAAGCGCGTCGATCTGGTCGAGCGTCATCATCGTCAGATTGCGATTGCCGCCAGTCCAGCGCCCATAGTCGAGCGTTTCGTTATAGCCGCGACCGTTGGCCGTACCTTCTGCCTGTGCGATGAGATCGAGGATGCCGCCAGCGGGCGAAAAACCCTGCTCTCCGGCTGCGAGCATGCGATAGGCGTTGTCGAGTGCTTCGTATGCCGGCCCCTGCCGGCCCATGCTTTCCTCAATGCCCTTGCGGAACTGAGTGGCCGCATCGACGGCACGCTCCATCCAGCCGACGACGGACTTGAGATAACCGATGACGCCTTCCGAAGGGGCGTTCTTCAGCGTGTCGGCCCACTTCTGAAGGTCGGCCGTCGCCTGTTTGATGTTGAGCTGCAGAACGGTCGACGCCATCCGTTTGAGAGCCGCGTCCGCGTCGCCGGCTTCCTTGGTGGAGTCGAGCAGGTCCCGCGCCAGCGCCCTGACGCTCTCCGCTGCCGTGTCAGAGACGACAAGGCGCGAGAGCGTATCCCTGAAGCTGGACATGTCCGGTGCGCCACGCTGAATGCTGGCCTGTAGCTCGTCTGATGCCCTCTTGAGGTCATCGAGACCGGCCGGACCACCTGTGGCGGGACCAGTCAGTGAGCTTGACGCTGCCGCGACGCTCGAAATGGCATCGCTCTGGCCAAACGCGGCGTCAATCTTCGCCGACGCTTCGTTCGCGGCCTCGGCGATGCCGTCCGCGAAGGCCTTGGCCTGCCGGGCGGCTCCCGCAAGGGCGACGGCCTTGCTGCTGGTGTTGTATTCCTTGACGCCTTGGGCGGCCTCGCCCCAGGCGTCACGGATGTCGCGGATGACGTCAGGCTGTTCTTTCAGCGCTTCCGTCAGCGCCTTGGTGTCGTCGCCGGAGGCAAAATACCGAACCGCCGCGCCACCTGCGGCGATCAAGCCGATGGTGACGAGGTTCACCGGCGAGATGACCGACATGAAGGCGGCACCAAGACCGCGAACAGCACCATTCACGCTGCCAGCACCCGAGAGGATGGCGCCGAGCTGTGTTCCCTGCTGAAGGGCGATGGTGAAGGGCGAACCGCCGCCCTGCAGCTGGACGGCGATGTCCTGGAACTGTGCCGCCATGTTGGCTGTCTGCCCCTGCAGGGTGTTGACGGCCGCGCCCGCCTTCTTGGCGCCCGCCGGGATGGCATCGAAGCCGCCTCCGGCTTGGCGGACGCGCTTGTCCAGATCCTTGAAGGACATTTCGATGTCACGCCGGATGGCAGACATCTGCGCTTCCAGCTGTTCGCCACGTGCGACGAACTCCAGCTCTAGCGTTCCGATATCAACGCCCATGGTGTCACCTGATGCTGTCGGGGGCTTCGTCGAAGGCCGCTTCTGCGGCCTTCCATTCGTCTTCGGACAGGTCTTCTTCGACAGTGGCGCCATTGGCTTCGGCCCAGCCCGCGTAAGCGGCCTGAAACTGCCAAAGGCTCATTCTGTCCACCTGTTGCGGGGGGAACCCCATCGCGGCGCCGAGGCCGTAATAGACGGCGAACCTCAGCCGGTTGTCGGGAGAGGCGTTCCCGCTGCCGCCTCCCCCGCTGATTTTCCCGGCTTCTCGTCGGGAACGCCGAGCAGGCCGGCTTTGAGGATCGCCGTTGCCAGCGGGATCGATTCCGCAGGCGGGCGTTGCCGCGCATAGCGATCGGTGAGGCGAACGGCATCGACCGGGGCCATGCCGCCGCCGACGAGACCGATGCGGATGATATCCGGCGCGTCGTCGACCATCGGCATGTAGGCCGTGAGACGGGCGAGCACCGCAAAGGGTGATACGCCCGTCTTTTCCTGAAGCTCGCGCAACTCGCCGATGCCCATGCGGAAGGCGTGTTCGCCATCACCGAACACGCCGGAGGTGGAAGCGTCCCGGCTCATGGTCAGGCGTCCGCCGCGACATCGGTCGGCGTCAGCGGGCCGTCGCCGGTGCCGTCGAGCTTCACCTGATAGCGCTCGCCGCGCTGGCCGGTGATGTCATGGGTGATGACGGCGCTACCGGCATAGCGTCGCTTCGGTGTGTCCACCCCCTTGCCTGCGCCCTTCACATCCCAGCGGATCGGGACCGACGTTCCTCGCTGGCTGAGGGCGTCGAGAAGCGGCAACTGTTCGGCCGCGCAAACGCCCTGCGCTCCAATCGACCAGCCGAGCGAGGTGGTGTCCGTCACCTCCCAGGCCGCCGCGTCGGGATCGTCGGGATCGGGAACGACAGTTGTCCCGGTCGATTTCTTGTAGGTGAGGCTCATCTGGGTGAAGCCGATGAGCTTGATATAGGTGCCAGGCGTGGCCAGGTCTTCGACGTACAGCGTGCCGGCGCCAAAGCGAATGGGCGTGAGATCGGTCATTGATGTCTCCGGAGGATGGCCGGCTCAGTAGGAGCGGGCCGGGTCGGCAGCGGCCGTGAAGTAGGTCGCCGTGTAGATGAAGCCGACGCGGATAACAGGTTGCGTCGGCTGTTCCTCGCCGCCATCGGCGCCGGGGATGTCAAAGCGGGTACTGTCGAGACGGATCGGATGGACGAGCCCTTGAAGGACGTCATCCGCCTCGATCGCGGCCTCGAGCTTTTCGGAAATGTCGTCCAATGCCGTGTCCGGATCGTCGCCGTCTTTGAGCGAGACGATGATCTGGAAACGGGTTGTTCGGCGAAGGCCGTCGCCGTCCTCGTCGTCCTCGATATCGAGCGACGAGGCCTCGTCGAGCGTCTGCACCGTCGCGGCCATGGTGAAGCCTCTTTCGAGGGGAAAGCGGCGACTGGCTTCGACGTTGCCGGCAAGCTCGGGAATGGTGTCGAGCACGGCAACGAGACGCTGCCGGATCTTGCTGCGGTGATGCATCACACCTCCGCAAGTGAGAGGAAGACGAAGCCGTGTCCGTCCGGTTTGGCCGCCGCTATCCGGTAGGTGACGTCATCGAGCACCAGGCGCGCATTGCGCGTAGTGTCGGGAACGTCAGCGGCGAGTGCCGAAACCTTCAGGCTATCGGCCTCAATGCCGGCCGAGGTATCGGCCATCAGGTCGAGAGCCTGCCAGTCGTCCAGCACTGCGAGCGTGCGGGGCTCGCCGCCGGCAGGCGTGTAAATGGCCTCGCGGCCGAACTCTGCCAGATTGAGAAAGGCCCGGCGATCGGCCTCACTCTCCACCGGCATCGCCTTCGTCCTTCTCTTCCTCATCTTCTTCGGTGTCGGCGCCGTCGTCCTCGGCGGCAGCATCCACGCCGTCAGCGTCTTGCTTGTCAGTTTCGGGGACCTCCTCACCCTCTCCGGCGTCGGAACCGGCCCCATTCGTCGGCGCCGGGACGGTCGGCACTGACGACGATCGAGCCTTCTTCGCGGCGGCTTTGTCGATCGCTTCCAGCGCGGTTTCCTCATGCCGTGTCAGAGCGTGCGCGATGCCAATCTCTTCGCCAGCGCGGAACTCGATCGGCTCCGATACCGTGACGATGCCGGCCTTTTCGTCCTCGATCGTGAGGGCATGGCGCCGATCGACGATCTGGGATGCCGTGAGCTGAAGGCGCACGCCTATGCCGTACCCCACCCGATCAACAACGCGGTGAGGGGCTAATTTCTCTTTTGCCATGATGGTCACTCCGGATGATCCGGCCGCGCTGCGCGGCCGGTCATCGGTTCTGCGAGTTTGTGGATGGGTCAGCCAGCCGCGAAGGTCGCCTGAAGGGCGTGCTGCCAATAGGCAAAGCCGACGTTGCCCGACCAGTCGATGCCGAACAGGCATTCCTTGTTGAGCTTGCAATACTCGGAACTCTCATCGAGCGTGATGACGTCCGCCTCACCCTCCTGCTGGAGGATGAAGGGCTTCGCAGCCTCGTCGGTACGGAGCATCGCGAAGGTGTTCGTCCAGGAAAGACGCGGGTTCGGCACCACATCGAGCGAGAACTTCCCCGCCAGCGCCGGCAGAATGTTGCTCATGCCACCGTTGCCGAGAAGCGCCGTGGTGGCTGTCAGCGCCACGCCGAGCATGGTAATCGGCACCTGCACCTGAAACGCCTTGGCCGACTGGTTGATGGGCTCGCCGCGATCGTCCTTGAAGCCGTAGATGGCCTGAATCCCGCTAAGGATGGCGTTCGAGAACTCTTCGACGGTCGGTTTAGCCGGAACGGCCGCCGCCACATCGAGCTTGTTGGACTGAGGACCGGATTTGCCCTCTTCATGCGTGGTGTCGAAGAAGTATTTCCCGTCATAGCAAAGCTTGCTGGCACCGCTGACGAGCAGCTTGGAAATCAGCGATGCCGGGTGGTCCATGGCGCGATCGGCAAGCTGGTTGGTGCGCACCTGGATCATGCCGAGCTTGTCGCGACGGAGATCCTTCAGCTTGACGGTGATCGAACCCTCGTAATCCTTGTTGGAGATCCTGAAGGAGTTTTCGGCCAGTTCCGCCGGGGTGCGACCACCAATGAACTCGCGCATGGCCGGCGACGAACCAAGCCAACCATATTCCTCCGTCGCCTGATCGGAGTCGATGCGCATGGCGATATCGTCGACCCACGAGTTATCGCCGGTATCGAGGCGGGCGAGGATGAGGCCCCGGACGCCGCGCGCCGTGATCGTTCTCAACTGCGAGGGCAGCATGTCTTTGTCTCCACGAAATGAAAAACCGCGCCAACGAGATCCGTTGCGCGGTCAAAATGGTGAGGCGTCACACGGAAGTGCGTGGCGCGGGGGCTTGGGATCAGGCCTGAAGCGCGGCTTTCACGAGGGCAGCATCGAACTCAACGAGGGCCGTCCCGGCGGAGATCCAACGCGACACATAGCCGATGAGGCTGTTGCCGGCGGCGACGAGCGTGAAGGTGTCGTCATCGGAGGCATAGACCGCCGGGCGATCGTTGGCTGTAATGGCAATACCGGCGATATCGAGCACGATCCGGCCGCGCGCCTTCACGCGGACGGTGGTTTCACCGGCCCCACCGGTAGAGTTATCCGCCTGTGCGATGGCGAAGCCCTGGAAGGGATCGGCGGCGACCAGCGGGCGGGAATAGCCGGCGCCGTTCTCGCCGACTGCTGCCCCCTGAAAGATGATGTCGGCGGCAACGACGGGATATTCCTCCTCGTCGCCGAGCGAGAATTCCCGCGTCTTGTTCTTGGCAAGCGTGGTCATGTCTGTCTCCTATTACGGCGGATACCGCCTTTGTTTGGCGCGGCCGACTTCAGGCCGCCGCCTTCTCCCGCCGCATGATCGCGACATAGGCTTCAACGGTCGGATATTCGTCCTGAAGCTTCGTCGAGGCGGTCCAGTCCTTGGCCCATTTCTCAGGGCTTTCAGGGGCGGCGGCGTCAGAGTGGTTGCCGTCTTCGCTCGGGTTGGCGGCGATCGCCGGCACGGTCGCAGCGGCACTGGAGAGCGCGACGACGGCGTCAAGCATGCCATCGGCCTTGATCTTGGCAACGACAGCCATCGCCGTATCGCCCGGCGTCCACGCCTTGGCCTTGGCATCGGCGATCAATGTCTCGCAGCCGGCAACGGCGAGCGCATCAATCGCCATGATGCGGGATCGTTCGGCGGCGGCGGCCTCGGCACGAATGGCGTCGAGATCCACAGCCGGCGCCGAGGCGGCGGACGCAACAGGCCCCGGGTTGACCGGTGCCGGGCTGGTCGCGGCCGGATCGGCCACGGCGGCGAGAATGGTATTGGCAAGCAAGCTCATGTTTCACGCTCCAGTGTTGGCCGCGTTGATAGCGGCGGCGAAGGCTTCGAAAGCCTCCCGAGGATCTGCGATGGCATCGACGAGGCCGGCGGCAACAGCCGTCTCCCCTTCGAACCAATCGGCTTCGGTTGCGAGGGCGGCGGCTTTGGTGAGGCGGGCGCCGCGCCCACGGGCGACCACGTCGGCGAATTCGTCGCGGGCCGCGTCAACGCTCGTCTGAAGACGGGCGAGATAGTCATCAGAGATGGGACCGAGGGAGGAACCCTGATCCTTTTTGGCGCCGGATTTCACCACCGTCACCTTGAGGCCGCTCTGTTCGACGGCCGCCGAGCGGTCGACGTGCATGGTGATGACGCCGATAGAGCCGGCCGCGCCGTGCTTCGGCATGACGATCTGTCGGCACTGCGAGGCCTGGAGATAGGCGGCCGACATCGCGTAATCGGTGAGAATGGCAAGGGTCGGCTTGACCTGCGACAGGGCGTGGATCTGGTCGGCCAGTTCAAAGGCGCCGTTGACCACCCCGCCGAAGCTGTCCACCTCGAAGACGACGCCGCGAATGGCCGGGTCCATCGCTCGTGCCACCTGTGCCGACAGTCCCTCATAGGACGTCTCGCCGGAAGATTGGCCAAGGAAGGCGCCCTTGCGGACGAGCGTCCCCTCGATCGGGATGATACCCACGGCTCCGATGCGCATGAAGCCGAACATCTCGCGCTTTTCCATGATCCGTCGCACCGGCTCGCCGACGATGCCGGCATGCTGGCGATGAACGTCATGTTCGATCCCGGCGTGGTCGACCACCACCAGGGAGGAGCCGAGAAGGCGCGGCCCGAGCACCGTGGCGATGGTCGCCGCCTTGCGCGCGTCGATCATCAGAGGCGTTTCGAACGCCTCCGCTGCTAGTCTCATCATGTTGGTGTCCTCAGTTGTCGTCTTCGTCCGGCTCGGACGGCGGACCACTGCCGATCGGGGGGCGCGAGGGGCGCCGGTTCGATGCCCTCGGCACGCATCATGCGCAATTCCCGGCCGCGCTGAAGAATGTTGTCCTGCCAGTCGCCGCCCGTTCTCTGGATGCCGATCTTCTGCAAGGTGGTGGCGCCGTTGGTCAGGTCGAGGTCATCGGCCTTGGCTTCCTTGAGCGGATCAAGCGAGATCCGGGTTGGTCCGATCCACTCGGCATAGAGGTAGGCTTGCCGTTTCACCGGATCGGTGAAGAAGCCCGGAGCCTTGAGGCGACCAATCGCAACCGCCTCTTCCCACATCCACGTGTAAAGCTGCTGACACCAGTTGCGGGCAAGCCAGCCACGACGGCGGCGCCAGAAGAAGAACGCCATCTCAAGGGCGGCGCGGCCGGCCGTATAGCTCGACGTGAAGTGATTCACCAACACTTCGAACGGCAGTTCCAGCGCAACACCAATCTGCCGGAGCATGGCCGTCAAGAAAGCGTCGAGCGCCGGATTTGGCCGACCTGGGTTGGCAATCTGCACATCCTCGCCTTCGGCAAGCTCTACGACGGCGCCCGGTGCCAACTCAATCTCATCGCTATCAGAGCCGCCCTGTCCGGCTGGCAGCGGACCTTCGTCCGTCGCAGCCTGCTTTTTGACGAACACCGTGAAATAGGCCGAGATCACGGCGGCCCGCACCTCGGCGTCCGTATACTCGCCGAGTTCATGCAGGGCCTCGATCACGGGGGCGAGGTACGGAATGCCGCGCGACTGTTCCGGCCTGAGACGGTCGAAGAGATGCAACACCAGCGGTCGGCCATCGGTGAAACGGGCCGGCATGGCCGTCCATTCCAGGCGACTGGAGATCAACTCGCCGGGGTGCCGGTTGGTCATGTGATAGGCGACAGGCACCCCGTCCGCGTCGACCTGGACGCCGCCGGCTAGGTTCGGCCGATCACCGCCCCAATTCGGGTTGGAAACCCGGTCGGCCTCGACGAGTTGCACTTTCGTCCCGTAGGTGTCGCCGGCATCCTTGCGATAGCGGCGCACCCCGAAGATATCGCCGCTTTCCAACACGCCCCGAAACACCGTGCCTTGCATGTCCTCGTCGGACTGCACGCGGGTGAAATCGAGCGTTGCCGCAAACAGATCCCATTCCGTCTCCGCCTGTCGTCCAAGCGCGGCAGCTTCCTCAGGCGAGATCCCGAGCACTTCGTGGTCGATCTTCGCTTGTGGCTGGAGACCGTCTCCAACGACATGGCCGACGTTGGTCGAAATGGCGCCGGTCGCCACGGGCATGTTGCGCGAGAGATCTCGCGAACGGCTGCGCAAGTCGCGAAGCTCCGGCAAGAGATCGGCATCGGCCGAGCCTTCTCCCGGATGCCAACTCCGCGTTGGACGCCGGCCGGTCTTGCCGCCCTTATAGCCGCCTTCGAGAGACATGCTGAGCAGGGTCCGCGCCTTTGCCCGCTCAAGCCCGGCGGTCGGGTTGAAGTATCCGACGACGCGGTCAACCAGATTCGGCGCGGCCACCGCAATCCCGGCGCTCCGCTGCCGCCGTTTACCGTGATTGCGGACCTTCGGAACCGACGCTTTGCTCATGCCGACACCCCATAGCGCGGCCCGCGACGCCCGCCGCCAGCAAGCTTCTGAACCTTGGTTTCCCAGAACTCGATATTGTCGCGGATGGTCGCCGCATCCGCCCGCGTCAGCTTGCGCCCGCCGATCTCGTAGGACTGTGAGGACGCAACCGCCGTCGAGGCGGCCATCCAGAGGCCAAGTTGCGTTTCTGCCTGTTCCAGCGTGATCCCGGCCATTACCTTAGTCCCCTTGAGCGCATCCGGCGGCCACGAGGCCTTGCCGCGACGGGCGCCGAAGGCGGCGCCTTGGTGTCTTCCGTTGGTTCCGCCGGCTCGGGAACCGCCGGAACGAGCGGAGCCGGTGCGTTGTCATTTTCCGGTCTGAGCGCCCACGCGTTGGCCTCGATCGCGGCGGCCCAGAGCGGCGGATTGGTCCAGTCGATGGACTCCGCGCCGAGCACGATGGCGAGCGCCTTGCCGTAATAGGCACAGTCGAAAGCCTCGTTTCGCCGCTGTCCCGGCTTCATGTCCCAGCCATCGGCCGACCGACGTTCGGCGCACAGTTCGGTGAAAACCTCCGGCGGCAGCCCCGAGGCGAGGTGATAGGCGCCCGGCCCCGGCACCTTGCGGGCCAACGAGACGGCAACTTCGTCTTTGAGGACATCGGAGGCCGCGAACACCACGTTGACCGTCTTGCGGCGGCGCGGATTGGCCTTGGTCTGACGTGTCTGGTCGATCTTCTCCGGTTCGCGTTCCTGTGCCCGTGGCTGGCGATCGACACCACCGAGACCCTTGACCAGGAACACCCGGCGCCGGCCGAAGGTTTTGCGTGCCTTGCGCCACCAAGCGTAGGCGTTTTGCGTGGTGCCGGGTGCGCCGCCGCTGTCGACGATGATCGCCGCCGGCAGCATCCGCCAGCCGCCACCCTCCACCGGATAGGGCTTGCTCAACAGGTCATCGAGAGCGGCCCAATCCTCCGAATAGAGCGGCGGCGCGATGGCACGTGTGCCGGCGCCGGGCGCCTTGGCCGGAGGCGTGTGGATGTCGAAGCGATCGACCATCCAGCGCTCAAGTCCCACGCCGAAGGCGTCTGCCTGGACGACGAAGCGGTTTGCCTGCACGTCGACGGACAACAGGACGAAGCGCGTGCCGGCCGGCAGCATCTTGGCGGCGATCGGCGCCGGCTTGTCGCGGAGCGTATCCGGCGTCAGTTCGGTTTCGCTGTCGGCCGCCTGCGGCTTGTAAGGCAAGGCCTGATCGACGTTGACGGTCGTCTTCAGCTTCTCTTCGCTGCCGGTCGCGTCATAGGTCTCCTTGGCCGTCAAATACTGACTGACGAGCTGTGCCCAAGGCTGGAAGGCGGCGCATGGCCCCTTCAGCCAGTAGGAGACGATTTCCGTGTCGCGCACCTCGTCATCGATCCGGGCGAGTACGCCGCCCGGTCCTTCATGCAGCCACACACCGGCCGCATCGAGATCCCGCCGCCGCGCCGGCTCGTGGACCCCACCGCAATGCGGACAGAGCATCACCGCCTTTCGGCCGCGCTCCATCGGATCGCCGTCCTTGGGATAGTCGAATAGCTTGAAATCAGGCTCGAACAGTTCGCCGCAATGGTCGCACTGCCAGTAGCGACGGGCGCGCGTGCCGTCGTTGTAGAGCGACAGAATGCCATCGCACGGCGGCGCCATGTGCGGTGCGTCGGCCGGCGCCCGCCACGCCTCATCAAGGATCGGCTTGCCCGGCGAACTCTCGGCGATCGCCATGCCCTGCGTGCCGAAGGTTTGGATACGCTTGAAGCCGAGGCCCCAGGGCGAGCCCTCGCCGTCGACGTCCATCGGCATGCGGTCATAGTCGGTGAAGAGGATGTCGAAGAGGTCGACCATCGCAAGATGCGACTTCACCGGCCATCCGAGCGTGAGGCGCATCCCGCCAAGGAAGCGCTTCTCGTAGGTGGTCATCGAGTAGCGGCCCGGCATGATCTGCGCCGAGATGTCGGGCGAGTCCCAAATCATCGTGTCGAGCTTCGACAGCGAGTACTCGCGCGCCGCCTTCTCATCCGGGCAGATCAGACGACCGACGCGCGGCCGGCACTTCACGCGATGGGCGATCACGTTGTTGATCAGCGCTTCCGACTTCACCGAACGGGCCGGACCCACGAAGATCAGCCCGCGAAAGCGCCGGCTGTCGCTCATGTCCATCGGCTCGACCATGTAGGGCGCAACGTCATTGCGCCACTTGGTACGAGCGCCACCCGAGGAAATCCGCCGGTACATCTCGGCGGCGGCCGCAACCGAAACTCGCTCGATCGGCGCCACGGATTTGACCGTCGCCGCAAGCGCGCTCACGGCACGCGCGAAGGACGGCACCGGTCCTTCACGGTCGCGGCGGAAGCTCTGAGCGTTCATGCGGATACCTTCTCGCCTTTCGCCTGCTGCTGTTCCACGAACTTGGCGAGCGACTTCGAGAGATCGTCGAGGATGTCATCAGCGAGCCGGACGGCGACCAGCACTTGCACCGTCGTCAGCGATAGTTCGCGGCCGAGGCGATCGGGCATCGCCTCGATACCAGCCCGGACGGCGGCAAGCGCTCCGTCGAGCACGTCGACCATGTCGTCAAAGCGCACAAGCTCGCCGCGCGCCTGCGACATAGCCATGTACTCGCGTTCGGCCGCGTAGAGCTCGCGCCGTTCGCGTGGTGGCAACGCCTGCTCGGATGTTCCGGTCTTCCCGCCGACCAGGGCGAGGCGCATTTCTTGAACCGCGCGTTCGGCCGCGTCGTTCTCGGCTTCCCGTTCGGCCTCGCGTGCTTTGCGCCAGGCGTAGCACTCGGAAAGCTGAAACTCGTAGGAGCGGCCATTCGTGCCGGTCGAGAGCACCGGCATGCCGTCGCCGATCCAGCGGTCAACGGTCGGTTCCGAGACGTTGAGGGCGCGCGCAAGCTGGGACTTGTTGAGAACGGCATCGGCCACACCTTGCGGCAGCGGGAAGCGCTCAACGTCCGTTGTCACGTCGCACCCTCTTGAACAACAACAACAACATCAACCCAACGCGCTTTCGCAATGCGCACAGATCGACCGACCGGGGAGCGAATTACCCCCAGGCGGGTTTTTCTCTGGAAGGACCCAAAAGGCTTGGGGCCCCGCGTCGGATCGGCTTTTCGGGTGGTCAATCAGCCTCGGCGACGGCTGGCGATGGCCGCGCCGAAGGCCTTGCGGAAGTTCGGCGCTATCAGCGCTTCACCGACCGAACGTCCGACCTCGTAGAAGGGGAAGCGCTTCCGGTAGTTCGGCGTCCGCACGTAGTTGAAGTAGACGACGGGCCGGCCGCCCCTGTTGATGGCGATGGCAAGCGGCGTGTTGGACGCCTTGAGCAGAAAGAACCGCTCCCGCCGGTTGCGCCGCCGCGATCGAGCCGAGGCGTTCTGCCAGACATCGACCACCTGTGCGCCGAGATCGGACAGGATTTGCATGATCACCGAACCGCGCACGTTGCCATAGGCATCCTTCGGGCACGCCCGCGACGGCACGGCGTAGAGGTTCGACGGCATCGCGCCGACTGCGATCAGATGCCGCTCGAAAGCCTTGTGTCGCCTCGCTCCACCATGGACCTGCGGATTGAACCAGTTGCGCGGATGAGAGGTGCCTGTTGCGTACTTCTGCTCCACAGATGCCACGAGCCTCGTCTTCGTGGCGGGCACTACCTGGAAGGCGTTCTTGGAAAATGGCGTCGGGCGATCGAATACCTGCCCGATCGTGCGCTTCTCGGCTGCGAGCGCATCCTTGGCGGTCCAGGTCAGCGCGAGTGCCGTAGCGAAGGGTATCTGATCGCCGGCAACCGATGCCATCCTCGCCGACACAGCGGCCATGTTCGCTCGAACACCGAATTCCATCAGCGCACCGCCATAGAAAAAGCCGGGCTGGAGATCCAACCCGGCTTTGCCAATTCTCAATCGTCAGCCTCAAGGGACTGAAAGACTAGGCGTCAGCGGCTCGGTTTGGCTACGCTATGCGCCTTTGATGTAGGGAAAAAGAAAAAGGCCCGAACCGTTGCCGGTCGAGCCTTTACCTTTTGAACTGTCACCGAGATACGTCAACGTCACGCCGCAGTCAAGGGAGTGCTCTTGTGTGGCGCTGACGTTGTGCACGGTCGGTCAACAAGGCAGGGCGTGCCTGATGAAGCACCCGAGGCGCTTTCCCGTCCCAAGGCCGCGCAGGCAAGCGGCAAGGCTCAAGCTCAAGGCGACCGATCAACGGACCGAGGTCGGTGAAGATCAGGTCCATGGCGGCGCGCCACAGTTCCATGCGGGCGCGGTTGACCAGCGCTTCGATCGGGTCCGGGTCGACGATGAACTTCAGATAGGCGTCATCATAGGGGCGATGGGACTTCGGATTGTAGCCGTCAGTCTCCATCTCGATCTTCACTTCTCCGCCGTCGCAGGTGGGCCGTGAGACCAGCACCTTGCGGAACCATCGCGGCATGCCGTTCTTGGTCTTGATCGGGCGAGCCTCGTAATCGTCGAGCGCGCAATCATAGGTGCCAAGGATGGCGACCCGCCGCACGAGGTCAACAAGCGCGGTGCCGTTCATCGCGCTGATGATGGCCTCAACGCGGCTCATGACCGACGTCTGGCAGGCACCGAAGTCATAGCCGTCCGCAACGTCCCACACTGCCGGAAAGCTCACCGCAACGTCTTCCAGGCGAACAACCGCCTCGTGAATGGCGCGCGCCTCGTCTGCCGGCTCGGTCATGGCATAGGGATCGACCACCACGCCGAAGATGTTGTCGGGCAGCGTGCCCAGGGTCTGCATCGCGGAGAAGCCGCCCGACGTGGTTACGAGGCCGGCCCCGAACACGATATTGCCGCCAAGATCGCGGCTTTTCGGCAGCTCTTCGCGGTAGGCCCATTCGACCGCCCTGTCGATCGTCATCCGCCTCATGGTCGATTTTCCTTCCTGATGAACAGCCGCGATAGTTTTCGAGGGTTTTGCGATAGTTTTTCGAGGGTTTGAGTTTTGTTTTTAGTTATTAGAAACAATGGGTTGTGATGGTTTGGCGAGGGTTTCGAGGGTTTTCATCGCATCACATAAGCTTTTGCCTCCAATCGAAGCCCCTAAGCCCCTTCGTGCATATGAACGCGAGCAAAACCCTCGAAACCCTCGCACACTCTCAGCAAGCCATTGGACCGTAAGGGGAAATCATCTGTGAGGGTTTGACGGGAACCCTCGCAAAACCCTCGAAAACCCTCGCAAATCACGGGCTCTGTCATGGTTCGCGATAGCTGTCCCAAGCGTCGGCGGGGCTGCGGGGCTCGGTGCGGAGTTGGATGCCGCGATAAAGGCGCAGCCGCCCTTGGGCATCCTTCACGATGCCTTTGTGCTTGATGATGTCGCGGCCGAACCGAGTGAGCGACACCGGGTTGTGATCGCCACTCGCTTCCGCCCATTCGTGATAGGCGCGATAGAGAACACCACCGGCCACCGTGTCCTCGGGCTTGCCGGTGAAGATGATGCAGGATTCGACGAAGCGCTTCACCGGGTCCATCCGGTCTCGCATCTCGCCGGTTTCCATCGCCACCGATGCCGGGCTAACCAGTCCCTCTTTCAAGAAGATGGAGGCGCCTTCCACGAGCCAGCGCAGAATGCCCGGCGCTTCGGTGACCATCTCGCCGACAACCTCGTCAAAGTCGCGCTGTTCGTCGTCGGTCAGCGTCACTGGCCATTTCAGCACGCGCATGCGCCGCCAGATGCCGTTGTCGGTGCCGGAGATCTTCGGATAGCCGTTGCCGCTCATGTGCGCGATGAACTGCGGCTTGAACTCGAAGTAGCCCTCGAACAGGTTTCGGGCAGGGAAGGTTTCGGAACCCGTCAGCTTCTTGACGAAGGCTTCCTGCAGCGGAACGCCTTCCTTGATCTCGCTGATCCGCACCCAGCGCTTGCCGAACAGGCGGGCGATTTCCGGGCTCGGCTTCAAGCCTCCGGATTGTTCGTCGCCGGTCAACGCCTCGGATGGCAAACCGGCTGCAAGGTCGCCGAGCACGCGGCTGATCACCTCGAGGAAAACCGACTTGCCGTTTGCGCCTTCACCGTAGTGGAACACCAGCACCTGCGGCGCGAAGCCAAGCAGCCCGACGCCGCAAGATGCCTGGAGAAAGCGCCGGCATTCGAGATCCGGCATGAAGCGGTTGAGGAAGGCCATGAACTTCGGCGCCGGGGCCTCTGCATCATAGCTCACTGGCAGAACACTGGTGATCAGGTCGGCGCGGTTGTGGCCCGTCTTGCAGGTGAGCCGCACCCTGAAGCGCACTATGTTCGGGTCAGGGCATTCAAGGTCTTCTTCCCGGCTCCAGGATATCGTTTGGGTAGGCGTAGCGACCTTGAGCGGGTCGGCGTTGAAGCGATCCGGTTCAATCAGGATCTTGGGCGAGGCTTGGCTGAGCATCTCTCGAATGCGGTTGCCGTTCTTGCAGCTCACTCCGAAGTCCGTCCGTCGCTTCTTTCGGGCGGCGACAGCATCCAGCGCGTCGGCGGCCGCTTTGAAGATCATCTTCGCTTCGAGATCCTGCTTGTCGGCCGGCTCATTCTTCACCGCCTCATAGCGGGCGATCTTTTCGCGCTCTTCTTTGGTCGGGCCGATCATGCCGGCTTCCGCCTTGATGAGGTCGCCGACCTTTTGCGCGATCCGTTGCGCACCGAACTTGCCGGAGACGTCATCCCAATGCGTATCCGCCCAGGTCACGAAGATCGGCTCGCGTCCGCCTTCCTGCCGGCGCACCAGAATGTCCTTGCCGAAGTGGGCTAGAAGCCGGGTGGCGTTGTCGGTGTCCGATTGGTCGAGCCGCGCCAACCGACGCAGCCTCAGCCAATCCCGATAGGGCCACGCGGCACGGTCGACTGACCAGGGCTTGGCGTCGAGCCGGTGCTGACGGGGTTGCGGGGCAGGGGCGGGCTCTTTCCCGCAAGCGAGATCAACAGCCGGGATATGGTCGAAGTCATCGAGGTCCAGGCTGTCAAAGGGCTGCGCTTCTTCGAACAAGCGGGCGATGGCCTCCAGGCGTTCTTGTCGCCTGTTGTCGATGCTCGTCATACCGCTTCCACCGTGATCATATCGTTGAAGTCTTTACCGGGGGCGGCCATCACCGAACGTATGGTGAGCCCCGGCCGGGCATGCCGTGCGGCGGCGCGCGCCAGCACGCACCGGGTTCGGAACGGCTCGCTGTCGCCGTCGCCAACCAGGAACAGGTCCGTCACGCTGTCCGGGATCACCACGGCGCGGCTGTTGGGGTCTGGCACGACGCCCGGCACCTTGACGCGTCGAACGCGGCCGAGCCGGTCGGTCTTGGTCTCGGTCGGGTGAACAAGCCGGTCGAGTGCCTTGCCGGCGAGATTGCCGAGGTCGGCCGATGTCCAGAACGCCGCACCGTCGAGCAGAGCGGAGCCCGTGGCATTGAGCGCGGTCCAGACCGACAACACGGTCTCGATGCCCTCGCCGATGAACAGCCGACGCGGCGCGACATCGCTACGAACCAGCACGATGTGCCCGCCGGCCTTGATGCCGCGCATCTTCTTGGCCGGCACCAGCTCGCCGCCTTCGCCCCGCACCAGGATCTTCCGGCCGGGCTGCCTCGGGTCGAACCACGTGATGTGCAGGCCTGAGAAGCGCTCGCCGTCCGTGCCGTTCTCGACAATGGGCGCGAACAGCGCCGGGCCGCGATGCACGACGGCGGGCTTGCCCTGATCGTCGACGCCGTCGAACAACGTCCATTGCGGGTGCCAACGCAGCCGCAGCTTCGGCGGCAGATCGAGGCCACGTGCCCTCAGATAGGTCTCGGCTTCCGAGCCCGGTAGCAAGTAGCTATGGCGCCACCAGTCGAACGCCTTCCGCCGCTCGCGTTCGCGGTACTCGTTGGACTCGCTCGTGCGCTTTTCGTCGGCCGCGATGCGGTCGCGCTCAATCTCGGCGATGCGCTCGACGACTCGTTGCCGCCGCATCTCGCGGTCCTGATCGCTTTCGCCCTCCGGCGGCTGCGGCCGTGGCCCGGCGATTGCCTCGCAAGCATCGAGAAAGGACAGGTCGAGGCACCACATCACCATGCCGAGGCCATCGCGCCCGCCCTTGCCGCATCCCCGGCAGTTCCAGACGTTGCGGGTCACGTTGATCGCAAAGCGGTCGTTGCCGCCGCAGCGGGGGCAAGGCCCCATGCGCTCATGTGTCTTGGCATAGCCACGCTTTGGCTCGAACTTGACGAGGTCGGCCGCCTTTTCCACGGTCAGCGCCTTGGCATCATCGACCCAGCGCTCGAACTCGATATCCCGATTCACGACAAATCCCCTTGGAGATCGCGGCACGTCGCGCAAAGCCAGCGTCCAGCCTGCTTGGCGTCTCTGGCACTCATCGCCGCGCGAAGGCGTACGCCGTAGCCGAAGGGGGCGACGGCATGGCCGCAGAGGCCGCAAGCGTGGGTGAAGTGAACGCCGCCGCGATCGGCAACAAACCGCCCGGTGAAGGCGACGGCGGGTTCCCGCTTCGGCGCCTGCGGTGCGCGGGCTTCATACGCGGAGAACAAATCAGCGTTCATTGCCGCGAGCCTCCCCGATCGCCCGCCCCAACTCGGAAAGCATCGCCTCGGCATTCCCGCCTTGTTCGATGCGAGCGGCCATGTCATCGAGCGCCTGCAACAGGCGCTCTCGACTGAGGCAGGCGCGGCGAACCGCTTGCACAAGCTCGGCATCGGTTGACGATGGCGGCAGACCAAATGTGCTCCACAAGTTGGAGCGGAGATCCGACAGGCGAAATGAGGTCGAGCAGCTCATTCCGCCGCCTCCCTCATGGTCTGGAACGTCCATAGCCCCAGCCGGCCGGCGTAGCGCCGTTGCGCCCGTCGCTTCACGCTTGCCAACCGGCGAGGCGCGCGGGTGATCACCACCAGGACACGCCGCCAGCCCTTGCCCGGATATCGAACCATGATCGAGCGGGTGTGCATCACCAGCGCTCCCCGAAAAGCTGGCGAACCCGCGCCTTGTCACCTTCCGAAAGTGCCCAGCCCGCCGAATAGGGCGGCGTCGGAATCGTCACGCCGAAGGGGGCGAGCCGTTGCCGCATCTGCGAAATCAACACATGCACGACATGCTCGCCGCGATCGTCGCCCGCGCCGTAAAGGGCAACCCGCAATTCGCTTTCCGTCGCCCGGCGGCGACGGCTCATCAGCTCCCGAAGAATGACGATTTGCGCTGGTGTCAGCTTCTCGCGGATGTCCAGCCCCGGCGTCGCGCTCGGTGCTTCCAGAAGAACCTCACACGGCCGGCCTGTTGGGTTGCGGGCCTTGGGGCGTTCGACGATCTCACCCCGGTTGAGGGCATCGTCAATCATCGCCGCCACGTCGGCAAAGCGCAGGAACAGCGCCGCCGCCATGTCCTCGATCGTCACCGCGCGCAGCCGGCAAAGCTGCACCACGCGGTCATAGTCGGTGATTTCGCGGGAGTGCGCCGCCATGCTCATGCCAATGCCTTCCGGGTGCTGGTTTTCTGGGTTTGGCAGGGCATCACTCGCCCTCCGGCTCTTCGGCGAGAACGGCGAGCCGGCGTTCGGCGGCGATCAGGCTGTCTTTGTGCTGGCCGATGACCGAAAGCGTGTCGCGGGCTTCGCGGCGGGTGACCTTTCGATCCTCAAGCACCGCGCCCAGCGTGGCGCCAACCCGCGAACCAGATCCAACGATGCGGATCAGGTCGGAGGTGAGCGCATCGATGCTGTCGCCATCGGGTTGGTACTCATCGCCGATCGGCACCAGCCGGTTGCCGGTCAGTTCGGCAAGCGTCCGGGCGAACACCGGCTTCTGGATCGTGAATTCGAGGAGGAAGGCCACCTCCATCGGCATCAGGTCTTTGTGCGCGTCGTTCTGCCAGCGGGAGATGGTGCCGGCCGAATATCCGGTCAGCTCTTCGACGCGCTTCGGCCCGGATGAACCGGGCACGGCGCAGGCGGCGACAAGGTGCCGGGTGGCGATCTTCACCATGGGGATCAGCCCATCAGGCATGCGTTCTCTATCCACGAAAAAACCTCCCTCGGTTTTTCGCTGCGAAACTGGTCAGTTGGGTTCAGAGTGATCGGCGTCGGGCAGGTCGCCCGGCAGGCTCAGTCAGGAGGAGTCGAGAGGAATGGGACTCAACCCAGCTGCACCGGCAGGCGGACACTCCGAAGTTTCGGAAAGACCGCTAACCTTGGCCATGCGGCTAGGCTCCTGGAGCCCATCCGAGATGAATGTTGGCGGATAGAGATCTGGCCGTAGGATTTGCCGTGGGATTCCTGTGACGCGCTCAATATCCAGAATTCGCTCTGCCGGAATCCTACGCTGCGACCACCTTGTGACCGCGCTTTTGGTTACGCCAATCGACGTAGCCAGCGCGGCAAGGGTCATGCCGTTCGAACGGAGGAGGTTAGAGAAACTCTCGGATCGCATGCCGGTATTGTTGCCTATTAATCAACTAATGTCAACCGAAGCGTTGAAATCCAGCTTAACGATACTTTTTTCGAAGTTGCGCAAAATCCTGACATGAGCGACATCACGCACATCCACCCAAAGGCAGAGCCGGTGCGAATCCACTACATCAATGAGTGGATGGAGAAGCGGGGCGTTAAGCAGGCTGATTTGGTCAAACAGCTTCATGTCGATAAGGGGACGGTGTCTAAGTGGTGCTCTGGCAAGTTGCCCCAGGAAACCAACCTGATTGCGCTAGCTGCGTACTTTCACATTGAACCAGCAGCACTTTTCCGTCATCCCGACGACGACTGGATACAGCGTTTGTTCGCTGGTCGTAGCGCCGAGGAGCTAAAGAGAATAGCCGACACCATTGAGGCTGCGTTCCCCAGACAGAATGGCACTAAGGGCTGATTTTGGGTCGCGGTTTTCACATTTCTTTCTAAACCAGTTTCCGGCCGCCCTCGCGCAAGCGATGGCGGTTTCTTTATGCGCATCACGTAGTTGACATAAAAGCAACTTACGCATTGACGGAAGTTGAAATATAGGCAACATTACAGCCGCCGCTGAGCTGCATCAGGCGCACAAAAGCGGACGGAATCGCGATGGAGCCAACATGACAAGAGCGATCAATTTCCCAGAAACCAAGCGCCTACCCGGCGATGGCCGTCGGGTTTGGCCAACCGACCGCCATCACATGGCAGATGCAAATCTGATCACCATGCGGATGGCGGAGGATGCCGCCACAATGATCCGCGAACGTGGCGCTGATGCCGTCATCACCGTTGATGATTTTCTCGAGCAGGGCTGGACCTTCGATCAGGTGCGCCGCTTTGGCGACGCGGCAATAGCCCTTGTCCAAGCCGGCGCCGGCAACCATGCCAACGCGGCCTGAAGGCTTCACTGCCATTACAGCGTTCGCGGCGATCAAGCCCTTGGCCGAGGCCGGCGCGCTCGCGCTCTTCATCGGCGCGGTGCTGATGTGGTCGGCCCTCGTCACTGGAAGCGCCTAAGCACACCACCCCGCTCATTCGCCCCTGTTCATTTCTCCACTTCCAGCATCGGCGCCCGCGCGGCGATGGCGCTGCCGCTTGCCCATTTCATCGCCGCGTGAGGAGACCATGAAGCGAAACACCCAATCAATTGGCTCTGATGGTGGTCTGTGGAGACGGATTTCACGGGCTTCTTGGCCGACGGATGTCCTCGACGTGGCTCGCGATCGAGTCAAGCGTCCAGCGTGCGGCGTTCATGACCAGCATCGTTTGCTCGGTATCGCTCGCCGACGCTCCATCCAGCAATTGCACCTCTATCGAGGAGATGACCGTTTCGGCATTCGCCAGAATTCTGCCTGCATTCGCCTTCTCCGAGAGGAGGAGCGCCAGCAGCACCTCAACCGCCGCAAGGCGACCGGAAAGCTGATTGGGAAAGTCATCAAGCGGGTTTGCCGGCATCTTGGCGCTCTTTCTAGACCTAGTGCAGTGAATCGTTGCAGCCAATGATTGCACCTTCCGGATCACAGGTAAACGCCCGCGAGCCAGGCCTTTCACTTCCAGCATCGGCGCCCGCGCGGCGATGGCGCTGTCGCTTGCTCATCTCATCGCCGCGTGAGGAGACCATGAAGCGCATCCGCGATGCCCAGACGAGCCTCTCTCTCCAGGAAGGCGGGCAATCGCTCGCCGACCTTGGGACCGGGATCACCAACGTGACCGCCAAGCTCCAGGAGGTGGCGACCACGCCCAAGAAGGGATCGCCCGAGGCCTGACCACCGGCGCTTTGGCTACGGGGCGCTATCGGCGCCCGGCTTCTCAAGCACCGGTCAACCTACGGTCAACTCACAACCTTCCTGCATCGAAGCTCAGCAACGGGCATCATGAACCACCAGTCAGATCGTCAACGCGCCGAATGCGCCCTCTTGCCACGCCTCCTGCTCGGCATCGCCAACGATGGCGGCTTCCGCTGCTATGACGACGCCGGCAACGTCATCGATGGCGCCGAAGCGGCAGTCGTCGAAGACCTGAAAGCTCAGCTCACAGAGGCGAGTGTCGAGCCGATCGCCGGCCTGGAGGCGGGGAGGGCGGCCAAACTGGCGCGCCGCATCGATCGCCTAGCCGACACCCTGTTCGACGAGTGGCGAGGCGCCTCCGCGGCAAAATGGGCGCTGTCCCTGATGATCATTATCCGCGACCTGCACGACAGCGGCCAACTGATGCTTGTTGACGGCTCGGCAATGCACCGCGCCTATCTGCTCTTCGCGCCGATGCTCGAAGACGCCCTCAACGATCCCGCCATCTCCAAGTCCGCCGCCAAGCAGGCCCGCCACCTTCGCGACCGCTTCGCCCAGGAAGGCTATTTCCGGGAGGCAGCAGCATGAGCGTCTCCCTCGCCGAACTCATCGAAGCCCGCGACGGCCTCGCCGTCATCATGTCCTACTGCGACGACGAGGAGGCGAGCCTTTACGTTCCGATCTTCGAGCGCCTTGAGCGGGAAGTGGAGGCGGCGCAGGCGAAACAGGATGCGTTGGCGAGGGCGAGAAAGTTAGCCGAAAGTTGCCGCACCGAAACGATCGCTGCCAAGCAGCCCATCACAATCCAGAGATAAGAGGAAATATAAGTATCACGGTCTTTATTGCGGGCCTATTGAGATGATATGAGTTCACGGCGATAATCGACGCTCGATCTCCTTCAATAAATGTTCGAAAAGATCGCGGACAAATTGAAGCCGACCTTCCGGCCATGTATCGGAGGCGACCTCAAGACAAGAGATACATGCCTCTACGGCCTCGATAAACCGTTCGGTGCTGCTCTCTCGCAACCCGAGGATTGCCAGCGCGAGGCTGAGACCCTCCTGCGCCGTAGCAAAGTCAAGCGGTGCACGCTCGCGGGTCATCTCTTCCAGCGCTGTGCGATATGCCGCGACAGCTTCAACAAGCCACTCGTTACCGATCTCTCGCTCCCCGATGGCTCTTAGCGTGTTAGCGAGGTTTACTTGTGCCGATGCCCATCGGAGCGGCAAGTCTTCGCGGGTCGCCTCTTCCAGGGCCGCGCGATAGGCGGTAACAGCCTCAACAAGCCGCTCGGTACCGCTCTCCAGCTCTCCCAGGGCCGTCAGTGCAATGCCGAGGTCCATTTGTGCCATAGCCCAGTCAAGTGGCACGCGTTCGCGGGTAAGCTCTTCCAGTGCCGCGCGATGGGCAGCGACAGCCTCAATGAGCCGCTCGGTGTTGCTCTCAAACTGACCGAGGGTCACAAGCGCATTGCCAAGGTTCGCTTGCGTCCAGCCCCATTGGAACGGGACTCGTCTGCGGGGTGTCGCTTCTAGCGCTGCACGATAGGCCTCGACGGCCTCGATGAGCCGCTCGGTGCTGTTCTCATACTCACCGAGGATTTGGAGCGCATTGGCAAGGTTCATTTGTGCCATGGCCCAGTCAAGCGGCACACGTTCGCGGGGCGTCTCTTCCAGCGCCGCGCGAAAGGCGGCGACAGCCTCCGTGAGCCGCTCAGCACCGCCCTCCCGTTGCCCGAGCGTCGTCAAAGCGTTACCGAGATTCGTTTGCGTTATGGCCCATGAATGTGGGTTTTGTTCGCGGGTTCTCTCTTCCAGCACCTCACGACAGACGGCTACTGCCTCAGAGAGATGCTCGGTGCCGCCCTCCCGCGCTCCTAGGGCTTGAAGCGCGTTAGCGAGGTTGTTTTGCGTCGCGGCCCATAGGATCGGCGTGCGTTTTGGGGACAGCTTATCCAACGCCGCGCGAAAGACCGCGACTGCCTCAAAGAGCCGTTCGGTGCCGCTCTGTCGCTCTCCGAGGGTTGTCAGTGCGATGCCAAGTCGGCTTAGCGCTTCGGCTTCTTTTGAGCCGCCGTGCTTGGTTCGCTCGAGTGAAATTCGCGCAACTTCAACCGCAACGCCGACATTCAGATTGAGCCATTTTCCCCGTCCTCGTGCGTACCACTTCTTCCAAGTGTGATTATATGCGGCTGTCCGAGCTTTGGCGTCCAATATTTCGAGGTCGATGATCTCGATAATGGCTTTGGCAGCCTCCACGACTCGAAAGGTTGCGAGGGCGGTATCGCGCTTTAGCTTTTTTGTACTGACGAGACTGTTACGAAGAGACTTGAGTTCAGCCTCCGTTTCTCTAAGCTTCTTTTCTCCGCGCTCGAAATCGCCCTGTTCGATGCGGTCAATCTCCTCGATTATCAGCCAATAATCCTCGATCCGTTCCTCGCGGCGTGCTGCTTCTGCGCGCCGCCGAAGTGTGAAAAGTTCCGGGATCAGGTTGCTGGTTCGATCAAGCAGTCCGAGTCGATCACCAGAAGCCTTCCAACGCTCCATGTTGGCATAAAGTGTTGCCGCGAACTGATCGGGCGGCACCGTTTGGCCGATCATCAGGCGCAGGAAGTTGGCGACAAGTGATTCCGTCTCCTGGTATTTCGCACGCACCTGTTCCAGCTCCGCAACCAGGCGATCACGATCGCCGATCTGGGCTGCGATCTCGGCCGGCAGCGACGCAACCAAGCTCTTGATATCGGTTTTGACCTCGGCGAGTTCTGTCAGGACAGCTTTGCCGATGAACTCAAGGCGGGCGAGCTTTTCCGCCGTCCAGATCGAACGAAAGCCCGCATCGCTCTTGAGGCGCGCCGCGCCATCACGAACGAACAGATCAAACCATCCGTCGGGTGATGCCGCCGTGAAAGCTGTCTGGAATAAGGGCGGCACCTCGGTCAAAGTCGTCGCCGTCTCGTGCAGGAGTTCTTGCAACACTGCCATTTCGATCTCGCCGCGAATCCTGGCGAGATCATTAGTTGCAAGGCTAGGGGGATGTGCGCCGCGCGAGGCTAGCGCGGTATCCAAAGCATCTGGCAAATCCGCCAGAACTGTTTTCTCGAAGTCGGAAACGCCCCCTCCAGTACGAGCGTCCTTTGTTTGTTCAGTGATGAAGCGGTGCAGTTCTTTGGAAAAACGCTCCGAAAGCGTACGCTGGCCTTTATCACGGATCGTGGACCATGCTGTGTCGTAGTTCTTGAGCACCGCTTCCAGCGCGGCGAGATGAGCCAGCCGGAGCGCCCGCAAGATGTGGTGGTTCTCATCGATCCCGGTATTGCGATGGAACACCGTCGCGATGAGACGTTCTTGCTCGGCGTCCGCGATTTGGTGGAAGAAGTTACCTGCCGCCCCTGCCATCAAGGACCCGGCAATAGCCGCCACCGTTGCCGGGCTTGCGGCGGAAGCGGTGAGTGCTGTACCTGCCACTCCAAACACCAAACACGACAACGCCTTGCCGATCACTCGTGCCCCCTAGAGCATCATCACGCAGACACTGCCAATGATACAACACAAAATCCAAAGTTGTCAGGAACAGGTAATACGTCAAATTTCCGATGGTCGGTAGATGGCCCCCATGTCGAACTCGTCAATGTCCGTGGCGGCCTCGCCGTCTTCATGTCCTACTGCGACGACGAGGAGGCGTCATTGTATGCGCCGATCTTCTAGCGGCTTGAGAGGGAGGTAGAGGCGGCACAGGCAAAGCGGGGCGCTTTGGCGCGGGCACGGCAGCTCGCGGCGCGGAAAAGGGTGGATTTGGCGAAGGTCAAAGGGTAGTTGATCACTTGCCCTTTGGTTGTATGAATAAGCTCGCAAATTGAGGCATGCTCAATCTCCGTTCTTTTCAGCCGCCAGACGTTCCTGATTAAGGGAATACAGCCGCGTCAGCACTTCATCGTCAGACAGATCGGCTGGCCAACCGTAAGCAGCGGCAACAGCCTCGTCTAGCGTCTTGTGAGCATTGACGAGCCATGTAGGTTTGGCGTTGTAAAGGTTGGTTAGCGTGCGTTGCATCAGAGTCAGCTCTGCTTCAGGGCTGACTGGTAGAATACGATCGGGGTAGCCTGCTACTACTTCCGCCTCTCGCCGCACTAGATCTACAGGGTTAAGCCAGTTCTCGCGCAATATATCGAGTTTCTCGGCTGCGGTCGCGATCGCGGCTGCGTTTGAATCATTGGCGTATTCTGAAGAGCGCACCGATGGTGAGATCCCATATGGGAAGGGAAATGTTTCGAAGCAGCGGCTCGCCGAGTAACTCGGGTCGTTCCCAACGCCGATGTACGTACAATTTGCTAGCGTCCATAACTGATGGAATTTACTCGAAAGTACACCAAAGAAAGTATAATCCTCTCTCGCAAAAGCAATTGCCTTATTCTCAGGTATAACTTTAGAGTTTACGAAAACAAAAAATCTATATTTGGATACCATCGGCGTACAGATATACCGTTGCAAATTGGAAACTGCTTGGCGAAAGCCGGGTCGAGGATCTCCATGCAGCCACCAATGAATTCTATGCCAACCGCGCCGCACTGCTGCTCTGGACGGCTTCACAAACTCCTGGACAAAAGCAAACGGAGCTTCGTATAGCGAGGCATCAGTCTCTTCCATTGCAGTGCCAAAGTCGATTAGCCAGCGGTCCGGATTGCGCTGTGCAATCGATCCTCCATTGATCGCAGGTCGCAAAACATCAGAATTTGGGCGCCCATTTGGGTTTATCGGGCAACAAAGCCACTGACGTGCAACGTAGCCTGGCACGTCAAAAGTGAGGTGGCTTGGGAAAACTGAACAGGTCGGTTAGGTGGTTTTTGGCTTTGGAACTCGGCAGTATGCCGATGGATAGGAGCCAAGATGACACGACGTCCCCGCCGCAATCACAGTCCCGCCTTCAAAGCCAAGGTCGCGCTGGCCGCAATCAAGGGCGAGAAGACCATGGTCGAGCTGGCGCAGGAGTTTGACCTTCACGCCAACCAGATCAAGCAATGGAAAGATCAGTTGCTTGAGGGCGCCTCCGGTGTCTTCGACGAGGGGCGCAAGGAGGATAGTGCGCCGTCGGTCGACGTGAACCGGCTTCACGCCAAGATTGGCGAACTAACACTGGAGAATGATTTTTTAGCCGGCGCGCTCGGCAAGGCCGGACTGCTGAGCGGAAAGCGATGATCGACCGGAACCATGATCTGTCGATAAGCCGGCAGGTCAAGCTGCTGGGGATCAGCCGAGGCAGCGTCTACTACATGCCACGGCCGACGTCGGCTGCCGACCTGGCGCTGATGCGGCGGGTCGACGAACTGCACCTCGATTACCCCTTTGCCGGTCAACGGATGCTGCAGCATCTTCTGAAGGCCGAAGGCTTTGAGGTCGGGCGCCAGCACGTCGGCACGCTGATGCGCAAGATGGGCGTTGAGGCCCTGTACCGTCGGCCGAATACCTCCAAGCCGGCCCCAGGGCGCGAGATCTATCCCTATCTGCTTCGCAAGCTGGCGGTGACGCGTCCGAACCAGGTCTGGGCCATGGACATCAGCTACATCCCGATGGCGCGTGGCTTCGTCTATCTCTGCGCCGTCGTCGACTGGTTCAGCCGCAAGGTCCTGTCCTGGCGGCTGTCGATCACCCTGGAGACGGCGTTCTGCATCGAGGCCATCGAGGACGCCTTGAGCCGTTACGGCAAACCGGAAATCTTCAATACGGATCAGGGTAGTCAGTTCACCGCCCTGGAGTTCGTCAAGGTGCTGAAGGACGCTGGCGTCGCCATCTCGATGGATGGCAAGGGCGCTTGGCGCGACAACGTCTTCGTCGAGCGCATCTGGCGCACCATCAAATACGAGGAGGTCTATCTCCACGCCTACGACACGGTCCGCGAGGCTCGGGCGGCCATCGGCCGATACCTGAGCTTTTATAACGGACGACGCCCACATTCGTCGCTTGACCGGAAAACGCCCGATCAAGCCTACTTCAACCAGCCGCAGACCTCTCAGCTTGCGGCATGAAAGGCGCCAAGAACCACTTATAAAGTTGCCGGAACCTGTTCAAACAAACCGAGCCACCTCAGAGTCTCAGCTTCGACCGAAGCGCGATGTTCCAGATCCTTCAATGCACGAAGCGCCACATAGAGGAAGTTGCCCGAGCCACAGGCCGGGTCGAGTACTCGGAAATCTGCGAGCCGCTGAAGAAATAGGTCTAGTACCAACTGAGCATTATTACGGGCTAAAGTCGCTTGCCCGATTGCGTTGGAGGCAGCGCGCCCGCCTTTAGTTTTAGCTACTTCGTCTAGTGAGGCAGCTTTGTCCAGAAGGGCGACAATCTCGGTTTTAGCTGCCTCCCATTCATTTGACAGCGGCGCGATGATCACCGGTTCTACGATCATCATGATCTTGTCGCGGTCTGTGTAGTGCGCTCCGAGTTGACTGCGCTTGTCAGGGTCGAGTCCGCGCTCGAAAAGGGTGCCTAGGATAGAGGGATCGATGTCCCCCCAATAATGCGCCGCTGCTTCGTGCACTAAGCTAATTTCATCAGGCTGCAGGGCAAATACCTTGTCGTTGTCGAACAAGCCGCCATTGAACCAGGCGACTTTCTCGAAACCGACTCGCCCCCCCTTGCTCATGGCTCGGAAGAGGTCGCGAGCGAACTCCTCGAATTCGGAAGGGTCTTCCTTTGCCCGTTCCAACATGCGGGTAAACATGTTGTCGCTAAGCAACTTCACGTCCTCCGCGAACATGCAAAAGACCAAGCGATTGATGAAATGGGCTACTTCTTCCGGGTTATGGCCCCGGTCTCGCAGCGAACGGGCGAGTTGAGCAAACTTACCTGCCACCTCTTCGGTGAGTTGCTGGCGTGTCTTGGTAGGGCGCAGAGCTTCCGGATCTGCAAAAGCCGCTTTCAGCCAACTTCGCTTCTCGGCGTCACCGAGCTCAGCGATAGGGATCACGTAGGTCTTGGAGACAGAGTTAGTCCAATTGGTATGGATGCGGATGGTCGTACCAATGTCGCAGACGATCAGAAGCGGGGGATTATCAAGCGCTACCGCGTAGCGCTGCAGTTGGGCGAAAGCGGTATCGAGATTGGCGTGAGTGCCTTTGTACTCCCAGCCAAAATGCCCGCTCTTAAACACGTCCGCGAACCCATTGCCTCCTGTGGTCTTGGTTGCGCCCTTTTCGAACGCGTATTCGTTCCCTGAGGGGTCAGCCTCAGCAGGCGTGCGTTCACCAAGCAGGCGGCATAGATCGATGAAGTGCTCCTGGGCGGCGGCTCGCTCTTTTAGGCTCGAGTTGAGCCACTTCTTTATAAACTCCTGCGGCATCATGTGATTCTACCCCCGCGCGCCCACGTACCTAAGGCAATCTAGCGTATGTCGGGAGAAACGCCAGCGAGTGCCTTGTCTCGTTGATACAACCATGCGCGCCTTCCCGCCCTTTGACGCACGGCTGAACGAAAGCACGCAAACTGAACAACGCAGATGACTCGGTCTCTACGGTCCGATGCTGTGGTCGAACCGATATGCCATGCCTTCCAGCACTTTCCGCGCCGCCTCCAGTGTATGTCCCCTTCCATACTTCTCCCGGTCGAACCGGTGCCCCATTAGGTCCGCCTGCATTCGCTCCGGTGCTTGGGCATCGTTGAGACGATCCTGGAAGCTGTGCCGAAGCGAATAGAGGCTGTGACCTGTGCTTGGCAGCAGGTTGTTTTCCCGCAGGAACTTGTTGATCGCCGTGGACAGTGAAGCGTTCTTCTCAAAGTAGCGCTCAATCCCATTTGGGGCGAGTCGTGCTGCCATTAGCGATACGCCGACCAGCGGAATCACCCGGTCGCGATATTCGGTTTTCTGTGTGGCGCCCATTCGGCTTGCCACGTGCACATAGGGAACATCGTCGAATGCGTGGATATCCTCCGGTCGGAGCGAGCAGATCTCCTCGGGGCCCATTCCTGTTTCTACGGCGAGGTAGAACGCGAGCCGAGCATCCCTATTGAGCCCGGCCAGGGCGCCAGGTGCAAGCAATCGGCCTTCGACCCATTCTCGGGAAAAGCTCTTCCGTCTCGATTTGATCTGAAGAATGGAGAGGCCGGCGAAGGGGGCTCCGATATCGATGCGAAGTTCGTCGGCTACACGGGCGATCATCGCTGCCACTTGTCCGATCTGCTGGTTGGCGGCGTTGGCGCCAGCCCCATCGGCGGCCTTGACGCGGTCGGCCCACCAGCCCTGGAACAGCCGGGCGTCATCGCGGGTCACTTCTGTGATCGGCTTGTCGCCCGCCACGGTGATGAAGTTCTTGATTGAGAGGCGTCGTGCATTGGTCCATCGCCGGATTTGTTCGGGGCGTTTGCCGATGTGCTCGGCAGCCATCAGGCGCGCGTATTCGTCGACCACATCAGAAAGCATGACATGAGGACGATTCGCGCCGCCGAGCAGCGCTTTCCGCGCCGATTTGTCGGCCGGCCGGTCGATCAACGATTGCACCCGTCGAACGATCTCGTCAGGTGCGCCCGCTGCTAAGTCGGACGATGAGCGATAGGAAAACCCTTCAAGCCGTGCCCGCTCCACGGCGGCGTTGTAGCGCGCCCAGGCGTCTTCGCCTTCTCCTGCGAGTAGTGCTGCCCAGAGCTGCTCAAGGCGGTCTTCGAACTCCGCTGCCTTTCGTGCCGCTTCGATTCTGTCACCGGTCCCAAGTGAGGCTCTGACGATCTTGCGCGTATCGAGGTGGGCGACGGCTTTCGGAGTCCAGCGGCGATAGAAAAATATTCCATCTCGAAGCCACAACCTCTCAAAAGGAGCCTTCCCGATGGTCATTTTCCAAAACGCCTATCCCATAATCTATCCCAATTTCTATCTCACAAAACTAGCATTCTTCCAAGGAGCAAGCGTGGAAAATTTGCTAATGCGTTGATATTAATGTGGAAATTGACTTGATTGGGTGGTGGTTTTTGGCTGGGGTGGCAGGATTCGAACCTACGAATGGCGGAATCAAAATCCGCTGCCTTACCACTTGGCGACACCCCATCCGGCGGCCTCGGCCGCAGTTCGCTCGATATAGCCGCAACGTCGGCGGACTGCAATAACGGCGACATCATCGAATGGGGGCTTGTGGGGCTTGGATGGCGAGCCTGCCTGCGCGTTTAGCGGTGCGAGACAGGGGGAGCAGAATCCCCGATCCACAAGAGTGATTTTGGGGCTTGCGGAGGCGGGGAGGGGACGCTATACACCGCCCCACCGACGGTTACGGAGTGTAGCGCAGCCTGGTAGCGCACCTGCTTCGGGAGCAGGGGGTCGCGTGTTCAAATCACGCCACTCCGACCATTCTTCCCGCAAATACAGCTAGTTGACGATAGTGTTTGTCGAGCGCCCTGTTTTGCAGGTCCGGCGTTGCGATGCTTTGCTGTGTTTGCATGTCGACGCGTCGAGCGCGCGTACGAAAGCCGTCCGCTCCGATCGTTTGTCACCCTGCCGCAGGTGACGACTCGAGCTTGCTCATCTCGGCAAACGTGCGCATGGCCTCGATACTGCGGCGAGCGAAACGGTCGAAGTCGCTTGGGTTGTCGTGCTCGGCGATCAGTAGCGAAGCGCCGGCAGCGACGGCGGCTTTCCAGAGTTTGGGCCAGGGCATGATGCCGGATCCGACATCGGCCCATCCGTCCTCCTCGATGCGTCCGCCGCGTGGCGCGATATCCTGGACGTGGATGGCGGCGATACGCCCGGCATAGCCTTCCAGCCACGGCTGGGGATCTATGCCGGCCAACGCTACCCAGGCAACGTCGACCTGCAGATGGACGTCAGGGTCGGCGGCGATGTGCTGGATCGGCATCGATCCATCTCGAAGCGGCCGAAACTCGTAGTCCCGATTGTGCCAGGCAAACTCGAAGCCACGTGAACGCAGCGAGCGAGCGATCGTCGCCAGGCGGTCGCCAAAGCGCCGCCAATCGTCGGTGACCGCAGGGCGTGCCTCGACCGGCAGGAAGGGGCAGACGAGAAGGCGCATGCCCAGAATGTCAGCGATGCGGCAAGCAGCGTCCGGCTCGCGCTCAAGCATATGCAGCGGGAAGTGGCCGCTCAATGCGGTGAGCTCGCTCTCATCCAGCGTTTCACGCAATGCCGAGGGGGCGTCATAGAGCATGTCCGTCGGCTCGACGTTGGTGTAGCCGAGGGCAGCAAGGTGCGGAAAATGATCCGTCACCGGAGGAAACAACCGCGCCGAATGCAGTTGTATCGAATACGGCAGATCGCGCACCACGTTGTCCTCCCGTGCCCGGCCTTTTGCTATGGTGGCCGGTGATCTTGTCCGTCGTCGCCAAAGCCTCCCCACCTCGGCGCAGACCAGAAAATCGAAACGTTACCGAATGCTAACTTGTGACGGAGAAAGCCACTCAACCGCGTCTCCCAGCGGGTTTTGCGGCTTCCGATCCTTGGGTGAGAGCTATCCTCAGCAATCGATTTCATCGATGCTAACTTGAGCCATCATTCCGTGGCAATATATTCTTTATAGGGGTCGAAAAAACAACCGATGCCTTGGTACGGACCGGCGCACCGCAACCATGGGGCTAGGCGGCGGTCTTTTGCCCCCCCTGCGGTCGTCCGCCGACGAACACTTCGCACACATTCCGCTCGCTACCGAGCATCATGAGAACGAACAGCTCCTCCTCAAGGGAGTAACTGCCGATGGCGAGCCGGTGCGCCATGGCAGGCGTCGCCACGCTGTCGAGCACCACCAGATCGGCGTGCGCGCCGGCAGCGATGCGGCCGAGATCGGGGGCGCCGATCGCCTCGGCATTGCCGCGGGTCATCAGGTGGAAGGCTTCAATGGCCGACAGCTTCTGTCCCTTGAGCTGCATCACCTTGTAGGCTTCGGCGGCTGTCGCCAGCATCGAGTAGCTGGTGCCGCCGCCGACGTCGGTGGCGAGTGCTATGCGAACGGGATGCTCGCCTCCTTCGAGGCCCTTGTAGTCGAACAGCCCGGAGCCGATGAACAGGTTCGAGGTGGGGCAGAACACGGCAACGGCGCCACTGTCCGACATGCGACGGATCTCGCGTGGCGCGAGATGAATCGCATGGCCCATCAGGCTTTTGGGCCCCACAAGGCCGTAGTGGTCGTAGACGTCGAGATAATCGGCGCAGTCGGGGAAAAGCCGGCCGACCGTGGCGATCTCCTCAAGGTTTTCCGAAAGATGCGTCTGGACGAGGCAGTCAGGGTGGGCTTTGGCAAGGCTACCCAGCGCTTCCAGCTGTTCCGGCGTCGATGTGATGGCGAATCGCGGCGTGATCACCACTTTCTGCCGGCCGCGACCGTGCCAGGCGGAGATCAGCGCCTCCGTGTCGTCATGGGCCGACTGGGCATTGTCCAGCACATCCGGCGGGGCGTTGCGGTCCATCGCCGTCTTGCCGACGAACATCGCCGTACCGCGCCGTTCACTCTCGGCGAGCAGCGCCTCGGCCGAGCCCTTGTGCACCGAACCGTAGCAGACGGCGGTCGTGGTGCCGTTCCGGAGCATCTCGTCGATGAAGAAGCGAGCCTGAGCCGCCGCGAAGGCCGGATCGCCATAGCGCGACTCGGCGGGGAAGGTGTACCTCGTCAACCATTCGAGCAGCTGCTCGCCATAGGACGCGATCACCTGCGTTTGCGGGAAATGGATATGGGTGTCGATGAAGCCCGGCAGGATCAGCTTGCCGGAAAAATCGTGCAGGACGGCGCCTTCGACGCCGAATCGATCGATCTCGCTGCCCTCCGCCACTTTGATCACCCTGCCTGCCTCGATGACGACGACGCCGTCTTCGATATATCTGTAGGCGTCGGTATCTCCGGCCCCATGCGGGCGCCGCTTGAAGCTCAGCACACGACCGCGTACGAGGGTGCGGTCGGAAGGAAGTCGATCGGAAGAAGTCAACGGGGGCTCCGTCAGGGAGGACGAGGGGCAGTGGCCTTCTCGGCGCCCAGAAAAGACGAGATGCCCGGCCGAGACAACAGAAAAGTCGGTTCCGGCTACATCTTTTCACTTACCGGCGGTTGGATGGTGGAGCGACCGCCTCTTGCCGGAAACCACGAGTGCGCCCATGCTTGACGATATCGAGATTGCTCGTGCCGCCCGCCTCCAGCCGATTGGGGAGGTGGCCGATCGTCTTGAAATTCCCGGCGACGCCCTCATTCCCTATGGTCGTCACATTGCCAAGATCGAGCATGGCTTCGTGTCCGAGGCGCGCCAACGCCCGCGCGGCAAGCTGGTGCTGGTCACCGCCATCACCCCGACGGCGGCCGGCGAGGGCAAGACGACCACCACGGTCGGTCTGGGAGACGCGCTTTCCCGCCTCGGCCGCAAGACCAGCATCTGCCTTCGTGAGCCCTCTTTGGGGCCGTGCTTCGGCGTGAAGGGCGGAGCCGCGGGTGGCGGTCACGCCCAGGTCGTGCCGATGGAGGCGATCAACCTCCATTTCACCGGCGACTTCCACGCCATCACCTCGGCCCACAATCTGCTGTCGGCGATGATCGACAATCACATCTACTGGGGCAGCGAGCCGCGCCTCGATGGCCGGCGCATGACCTGGCGGCGCGTGCTCGACATGAACGACCGCATGCTGCGCCACCAGATCAACGGCCTCGGCGGCAGCGCCAATGGTTTTCCGCGCGAGGACGGCTTCGACATCACCGTCGCCTCGGAGGTGATGGCGATCTTCTGCCTGGCGACCGACCTTGCCGATCTCGAGCGACGCCTGAAACGCATCGTTGTCGGCGACCTCGATGCCCGCTCCTACGCGACGGCCGACCTGGTCAGCGCCGGTGGCGCGATGTCCGTGTTGCTGAAGGACGCCTTGCAGCCCAACCTCGTGCAGACCTTGGAGGGGACGCCGGCCTTCGTCCACGGTGGCCCCTTCGCCAACATCGCCCACGGCTGCAACTCGGTGATCGCGACCGAAACGGCGCTCGGCCTGTCCGATGTGGTGGTGACCGAGGCCGGCTTCGGCGCCGATCTCGGCGCGGAGAAGTTCCTCGATATCAAGTGCCGCAAGACCGGACTTCAGCCGGACGCGGCAGTGCTGGTCGCCACCATTCGTGCCCTGAAGATGCACGGCGGGGTCGCCAAGGAGGACCTCGGCGTCGAGAACGTCGCGGCCATGGAGGTGGGCTTCTCCAATCTGGCCCGCCACCTCGAAAACCTGCGCAAGTTCGGCCTCGACGTGATCGTCGCTATCAACCGCTTCAGCAGCGATACCGACGCCGAGGTTGCCCGTCTGGATGAGCTGTGTGCGGAGGCGGGCGCTCCCGTGGCGCTTGCCACGCATTTCGCGGATGGCGGTCGTGGCGCCGAGGACTTGGCGCGCCACGTGCTGGAGGTGCTCGATGCACCGCGCCGTCGGCCCTTCGCTCTCCTATATCCGGACGAGATGGCACTTCCGGCCAAGATCGAGACCGTCGCCCGCGAGATCTATGGCGCCGCCTCCGTGGAATACGACGCTCGCGCCGCGCGCAAGCTCGCCGAGTACGGTGAACGCGGGTTCGCAAACCTGCCCGTCTGCATCGCCAAGACGCAGTCGTCCTTCAGCGCCGATCCGCAGCTAAAGGGGGCGCCGACCGGTCATGTCCTGCCGGTGCGCGACGTACGGCTCGCGGCCGGGGCCGAGTTCGTCGTCGCGATATGCGGTGCGATCATGACCATGCCCGGGTTGCCGCGCGTGCCGGCCGCCCATCGTATCGGCCTCGATGGCGAGGGCCGGGTGGTTGGCTTGAGCTGACGTGTCAAGCACGGTGTTGTGATGAGATGGTCCACGGTTTGCGCTTTCGCACCAAGGGCGATGATCCTATCTCAAGGGCAACGGTATACTTTTCGGACGTCTATTGGAGAGAGCGATGTCTTTCGACCTCGGGACCGAGCCAACGGAATCGAGCCGGCTCAACTGTTCGGTCGAGCTGCAGGAGTACCTCACGGTTGTCCAGCGCGGTCTCAAGGCCATTACCGGTAAGTGGAAGGGCGAAATCATGTGCCTTCTTACCGAAGGGCCGAAGCGCTTCAACGAGCTGAGGAGAGGCATTCCCGGCGTCACCCAGCACATGCTGGCGGCACAGTTGCGCGACCTGGAGAAGTTCGGCCTCGTCGTTCGCCATGACTACGAGCAAGCGCCGCCGCGCGTCGAGTATGAGCTGTCTGAAGCCGGCAAGGCACTGCGCACCGTCGGCGATGCGCTGCACGACTGGGCGATGGTCTATACCCCTGGCTCGGAAGCCAACAGGCACTGACCCTTTCGCCACGCGTTCACATGAAGCGGAAGCGGGCGTGCCGGGGGTCGTGGCTCTCGTGGATGTAAATCGGTTCGCCGGTGAGCTGCAGCCCGAGCTCGTTCTCGCGCCGCCACATCACTTCGGCTCGGCGCAGAGACTGTTCGGTCGGGTCAAAAATGAAGAAATCCTGCGGAATCTCGCGGGCATGATCGCAACGAATGCGCATGCCATCGGCACTGGTGTCGCGCACAACGCAGTCGACGATATAGCGATAGTCGCCATAGACGATCTTCGCCGCTCTCAGCGTCCTCCGCCTGACTCCGTTTCTCTGCTCAACCGACATCGCACATGTCCCACCTGTCACCGGAATGTTCGCAGTTACAGGTTAAGATTTGCCGAAGCTTGCAAGCTCGTCGTGCGTGGGACCGCGCTCCCAGCGATTATCCCTTGATCACCCGCCGATCACGTTGAACCAACCTGATCGGCGGGTGATCCAGCAATGAAGGCTCTAGAGTTCGGCCCGCCATGGCGGATTGGCGCCGGCGCGCGAACAGGTGATGGCGGCGCAACGGGTCCCGAAGGCGAGGGCGGCAGCGAGTTCGTCGCGGCTGATCGCCTCCAGCGCCGGCCGCGCGATTCGGCCAGCTTCCTTGAGCGCCACCAGGAACGAGCCCTGGAAGGTGTCGCCGGCGCCAATGGTGTCGACCACCTTGGTGGCAGGGGCCGGAACCTCGACGCGACCGGCAGTCGCATGCCAGGCGGTGACGCCGTCGCCACCACGCGTGACGATGAACAATGCCGCCCCTTCGGCCAGGATCTCCTGGGCCTTGGCGTCAAAGTCGTTGCCGCCGAACAGGAAGTCGAAGTCCATGTCGGACATGCGGACGATGTCGGCCGTTCTGGCGAATTCGGCCATGCGCGCCGTGTAGGCCGTCTTGTCGTGCGTCAGCGTCGGTCGGCAATTGGGGTCGAAGGACAGCGTCGTCTTGCCTTTCGCCGCCTTGAACATCGCAAGATACTCTGACGCAACCGGCTCGTTGATCAGCGTGGTCGAGCCGACGTGCAGCGCCTCGATGGCGGGGAAGGGGATGCTGCCGGGCTGGTAGGTCCATAGGCGCGCGGCGGTCGTCTCGTCATAAAAGGCGTAGTGCGGCTCGTTGTTGACGAAACGAACGAAGGCCAGCGTGGTCTCGTCATCCGAGCGCCGAACATAGCGAAGCGATGCGCCGGAGGCTGCCAGATGATCGGCGATCATCGTCCCGAACAGGTCGTTGGAAATGCCGCCCACAAACCCCGTGAGCGCACCGAGGCGCGACATGGCAACCGCGATGTTGAGGCAGGAGCCTCCGACGGCCGGCACGTAGGCGTCCCTGCCATCGGCAGACTTCACAGGCACGAAATCGATGAGCGCGTCGCCGCAGGCCAGTAACATGTGATTCCCCCAAGTGCTGCTGGGCATTCCACATGCAGTGCTAGCCAATCGGCGGGGCCGCTTCAATCTCTCCGATGGGCATGGGGAGAACTTCTGATCACGTTGACAGCGGTCGCGCTCAGTAGCGGTTGATGGAGAGGTCGTCCATTTCGATCTCCGGCTTTTGCCCCGAGATCAGGTCCGAGAGCGCGCGGGCCGAGCCGCAGGCCATGGTCCAGCCAAGCGTGCCGTGCCCCGTGTTGAGCGAGAGATTGGCATAGCGCGTGGCGCCGATGATCGGGGTTCCGTCCGGCGTCATCGGCCTGAGGCCCGACCAGTAGGTGGCCGCCTTGAGATCTCCGCACGGGAACAGGCCGCAGGCGACATGCTCGAGCGTGTCGCGTCGCGAGGGGGGCAGGTCGGTGCTGTAGCCACCGATCTCCGCCATGCCGCCAACGCGCAACCTGTTGCCGAGACGGGTCAGGGCGACCTTGTAGGTTTCGTCGAGCACGGTGGACGTGGGGGCGCGCGCTTCGTCGGTGATTTCGGCGGTCAGCGAGTAGCCCTTCACCGGATAGACCGGCAGCTTGAGACCGATGTCCCGACCGAGCGGCGCCGACCAGGAGCCGAGGGCCAGCACGTAGTGATCGGCTACGACCCGTCCTTCGGAGGTAACGATGCCTCGCACCTCGCTGCCTTCGGCGTCGATCCGAGAGATCGAAACGCCGTGGCGGAAGCGGACGCCCAGTCCTTCGGCTATTTTCGCCAGCGCATTGGTGAACAGATAGCAGTCGCCCGTCTCGTCGAGCGGCAGGCGCAGGCCGCCGACGAAGGTATCCTTCACGGCCGAAAGCGCAGGCTCGGCGCGGGCGACGCCATCGCGGTCGAGCAGCTCGAAGGGAACTCCGTCCGCCGACAACACTTCCGTGTCGCGGCCGGCATGGTCGAGCTGCTTCTGGGTCCGGAAAAGCTGCACCGTGCCCTGCGAGCGATGGTCATAGGCAATGCCGGTTTCCTCGCGCAGGGCGATCAGGCACTCGCGCGAGTAACCGGCCACGCGAAGCATGCGCCCCTTGTTGAGGGCATAGGCAGCCGACGTGCAGTTTGCGAGCAGCGACAGCATCCAGGGCAAGAGGTGCGGGTCCAGCGTCGGCCGGAGGATGAGGGGCGAATGGCGCATGAGCAGCCATTTCATGGCCTTGAGCGGAATGCCCGGCGCGGCCCATGGCGTCGAATAGCCGGGTGAAATCTCGCCGGCATTGGCAAAGCTCGTTTCGAGCGCCGGCCCGGATTGGCGATCGTAGACGGTGACCTCGTGGCCGGCCTTGGCAAGATAGTAGGCGGTGGTGGTGCCGATGACGCCGGCACCGAGCACGGCAATTCTCATGTGAACATCCCTGCTTCACAAGTTCCCGTGCTGCAGGTCGGGCGGCGAAATCACCGTCTTCTGCGGTGTCTCTGGCATCGCGTGGCTCGACCTCGGCACGTGCCTGAAGTCTAGGTAGGCGGCCCGAATGGGTCCACATGAAATAGGCCGCGGCTGGCGCTTGGGAGGGTTGCAGGATTTCATGGTCGGAGCGCGTGCGCTCGGCGATCCTCCCTCGCTTCAATCAGTGAGATAGCTATGCTATCGAGAGGCATGACTCATGTTCGTGACCTCCTGCGCCTGTCCGGCGTTCTGATGTCGGCGGCCTTAGCGGGCTGTTCCATCCTCGGCTCCGATTCGGACTTCGCACCGCCGCCGTCGCGCGCCGCCACCTTCCGCATCACGTCCGCCGGCGTGCCCGGATTGCCCCCCGACACAGCCTTTTCAAAGAAGGCGATCGAGGCGCTGGAGCCGGGTTATACGGTGTCGTCTGTGACCATGGCGACCGAGCAGAGCGAGAGCGTCGCCGCCCTTGCCCTGTTCCGCGACGGCTTGCAGGTGTTGCAGGTGCTGCCGGGCCCCGGCGGGCGGATCGGCGCCGTTCATGGCGTGTCCGAAAGTCTTGTCGGTCCCAATGGCGAGCGCATCGGCATGAGCTTCCGCGAGGCGCACGTTGATCGCGCCTCCTGCCGGGAGGGGCGGGGCAACTGGCTGGCCATGCCGATCTGCACGGCACGTGGCGCCCCCAACGTCACCTTCGTCTTTGCCATTCCCGGCTATATCGCCGCGGGTGCGCTGCCGGACGACGGAACGCTGGCCGGCGCCACGTTGCAGCGGATCATCTGGGTGCCGCCGGCGGGCTGAGCACCGACGCGGTCAATACGCCAGGGCAAGGCGATAGCGTCAAAATGAAAGAGGCCAGGTTTCCCCGGCCTCTTCTATTGTTTCGAAAGATCCACGCCGATCAGCAGAACTGATTGACGATGGCTTCCAGCTGCTCCTGCTTGCCGCTCTTCGGCTCCGGATTGACGTTGTTCTTGGCAACATAATCCGCGAGGTCATCGAGCGAGCGCTTGCCGGCGAGAATGGCCTGGCCCTCGGCACCCTTCCAGCCCGCGTAGCGAGCTTCGAGATTCTTGGCGAGGCGACCGTCCTCGATGATGGCGGCAGCGTTGAGCAGCGCCTTGGCGGCGGCGTCCATCGACGCGGCGTGGGCGATCACCAGATCTTCCGGATCGATCGACTGGCGACGGACCTTGGCGTCGAAGTTGAGGCCACCGGTGGTGAACCCGCCCGCCTTGATGATCTCAAGCATGGCCAGCGTCAGCTCGGGCACGTTCATGCCGAACTGGTCGGTGTCCCAGCCGAGGCGATCGTCGCCGCGGTTGAGGTCGACCGAGCCGAAGATGCCGAGCGCGCTGGCCAGCGCCAGTTCGTGCTCGAAGCTGTGACCGGCCAGGATGGCGTGGTTCTGCTCGATGTTGACCTGGACTTCCTTCTCGAGGCCGTAGGCCTTGAGGAAGGAGTACACCGTGGCGACGTCGAAGTCGTACTGGTGCTTGGTCGGCTCCTTCGGCTTCGGCTCGATCAGGATGGCGCCCTTGAAGCCGATCTTGTGCTTGTAGTCGACGACCATGGTCAGGAAGCGGCCGAGCTGGTCCTGCTCCTGCTTGAGGTCGGTGTTGAGCAGCGTCTCATAGCCCTCGCGGCCGCCCCACAGCACGTAGTTCTGGCCACCGAGCTCCTTGGTGATGTCGAACACATTCTTCACCTGGGCGGCCGAATAGGCGAACACGTCCGGATCGGGGTTCGAGGCGGCGCCGCCCATGAAGCGACGGTTGGAGAACAGGTTGGCCGTTCCCCACAGGAGGTTGATGCCGGTCTCTTCCTGTTTCCTGGCGAAGATCTCGGCGATGGCCCGCACGTTCTTGTTGGACTCGGCGAGCGTCTTGCCTTCCGGAGCGATGTCGCGGTCATGGAAGCAATAGAAGGGCACGTCGAGCAGCTGGAACAGGTCGAAGGCGACGTCGGCCTTCACCTTGGCGAGTTCCATCTCGTCGGAACCGTTGAACCACGGGCGCAGGAAGGTGCCGTTGCCGAAGGGGTCGCCGCCACCCCAGGCGAACGAGTGCCAATAGGCGACGGCGAAGCGCAGGTGATCCTCCATGCGCTTGCCGAGAACGACCTGATCCTTGTTGTAGTAACGGAAGGCGAGCAGGTTGCGGCTCTCGGGGCCCTCGTACTTGACGGGCTTGATGTTGCCCCAGAACGGATGCGTCATGTCTTTCCTCTCTTTGAACTTTATTTGCGGGCGAAATGGTCAGGCGAGCGCGTCGCGAACGGCCGGATACAGCGCCCGATACTTGGCGTAGCGGTCGGCATAGGCAGCCACGAGCGCCTTGTCCGGCTCGACGGTGCGCGCGACCAGCGGCGGCGTCAGCGTCTCGAAGGGGTCGTCGCCGGTGGCCGCGATGCGGCCCATGCGGGCAGCGCCGAAACCTCCGCCGTAATCGCCTTCGGCGGTGATATCGAGCGGCCGGTCGAGCACGGCCGCCATGATCTGCAACCATGCCTCGGACCGCGAGCCACCGCCGACGGCGAAAGCGCGATCGATGTCGGTGCCGGCGTCGTTGAGGACGCGCAGACAGTCGCGGAAGGCGAAGGCGACTCCCTCAAGCACTGCCTGGGTCAGTTCGGCGCGGCCGGAGGTGTGGCTGAGGCCGACGAACACGCCACGGGCGGCGGCATCGTTGTGCGGGGTCCGCTCGCCGGAGAGATAGGGCAGGAAGGTGACCGGCGACGGCTTGGCCGGCTTCGGATCCAGGCCCTTGGTCAGCTCAGGCGCCGGCGTCTCCAGAAGGTGCGACAGCCACTGCAAGCTGTCGGTGGCCGAAAGAATGACGCCCATTTGGTGCCAGGTGCCGGGCACGGCGTGGCAGAAGGCATGCACCGCGCCCTCGGTATTCGGCGAGAACGAGGCATTGGAGACGAACAGCACGCCCGAGGTGCCGAGCGAGGCGAAAGCGGCGCCTGGCTTGACGGCGCCCATGCCGATGGCGCTCGCAGCGTTGTCGCCGCCGCCGCCAGCCACGACCGGCGCCTTGGCGATGCCCCAGCGAGAGACCAGTTCGGCGCGCAACGCACCCGAGGACTCCGTGCCCTCGACGAGGCGCGGCATGTGGTCGAGCGACAGGTCGGTGGCCGCCAGAAGCTCCTTCGACCAGGCGCGCTTGCCGACGTCGAGCCACAGCGTGCCGGCGGCGTCCGACATGTCGGACACGTAGTCGCCGGTCAGCCAGAGCCGGACATAATCCTTCGGCAGCAACACCTTGGCGGTCTTGGAGAAGATTTCGGGCTCGTGCTTCTTCACCCAGGCCAGCTTGGGGGCGGTGAAGCCGGGCATGGCGATGTTGCCCGCAATGGCGCGCAGGTCGGGGCAGCGGGCCTCGAGCTCGCCGCACTCGACGGCCGAGCGCACGTCGTTCCACAAGATGGCCGGACGGAGCGGCTTGTCAGCCTTGTCGAGAAGCGTGGCACCGTGCATCTGACCGGAGAGGCCGATGCCGGCCACCGCGGAGAGTTCCTTCGGGTGGCTCGCCTTGAGCTGATCGATTGCGCTTTGCGTCGCAGCGATCCAGCTGTCGCCATCCTGCTCGGACCAGCCGGCATGCGGCCGCGACACTTCGAGCGAGGCCGAGGCGGTGGTGATGATCTTTTCGCCGTCGCCGACGAGAACGGCTTTCACCGACGATGTGCCGATGTCGAGGCCGAGATAGGTGGTCATGGGCTCCTCCCAGTGTGGTTTCGGGGCCTGCGCTACAGAAGATTGTCGCGCAGGAAGATGTCGATGCGGATGCGTTCCTGCTCGTCGATGATTTGCCAGTCCGACGTCAGCGACATGAGTACGCGCGCCGCCGAGCGCACCTCGTGGCCGGGGTCCTGGTTGATCACCGCGTCGATGGTCCCTCTCACCAGCGCTTCGCGGTTCTCCTCGATGAGTTCATGGGCGATGTAGACGATCTCGCGAGCCCGTCCGCTCGCTTCGAGCGCCGATATGACGCCGGCATTGCCGGCCCCGGCGTTGTAGATGCCGGCAAGGTCGGTGTGCTGGCGCAAAAGGTCCTCGACCAGCTTGTGAACGCGGGTCGGATCGTCCCGCCCCTCGCGCAGGCCGATGACGTGAACCTCGGGAAAGTCCTGGGCGATCACCTGCTCGAAGCCGAACCGGCGCTCGGCATGGTCGCGCAGCGCCAGCGAACCGGCCACCAGAGCCACCTTGCCCGTGTGGTTCGGCAGGAAACGCCCGATCAGCGAGCCGGCGGTGCGGCCGGCGGCGGTGTTGTCGATGCCGATGAAGCGGTCGCGCCGAGAGCTCGGGACGTCCGACACCAGCGTCACGACCGAGACGCCGTCCGACTTCAATGCGTTGATCGCCTCGCGCACGGCGGGATGATCGAGCGCCGCGACGGCGATGCCTGCGTAGCTGTCTTGCCGAATTTCCCTCAACGCTTCGGCGAGGGCTTCACCGTCGAAGACGTCGACATGACGAATGTCGAAACTCGCGCCCTTGTAGGGAAGCCAGTCGCCCAGGCGTTGAATGGCCGTTTCGAGCGCCTCGAAGAACGGATTGTGGCCGCGCGGCAGAACGAAGGCGAAATGACTGGTGGCCGGTTGCACGCGGCCAGCCAGACTCGATGGCGCATACCCCAGTTGGCGGATGGCGTTCTCCACCTTCTCGATGGTCACCGAACGCACGCCGTCACGCCTGTTCAGGACTCGATCGACCGTCGCCACGCTAACGCCAGCCGCCTCGGCGACCGTTCGCAAGGTGATCTTCATTGAGGGGTCCAGCCTTCCAAATGATTTTTTTCACTCAATAAGGCTATGCAATTCCATCGTCAATGCGCAATGAGCCGATTCAAACACTCATCCGATGAAAAGACCGATCGGAGATGAAGTCCCGGGAACGACGCTTGGGCGGCGCCGGCACGAGCGGTGCCGGCGTCTCTTTCAGGCCTCAGGAGGCGAGGGCGTCGAGGACGCGAACCCACGAACGAATGCCGCCGTGATAGCTCGTTACCTCGTACTTCTCGTTGGGTGAGTGAATGCGGTCGTCGTCGAGGCCGAAGCCGATCATCAGGCTGTCCAGGCCGAGGATCGACTTGAAGTTGCCGACCACCGGAATGGAGCCGCCGGAGCCGACAAGAGCCGGCGCTTTGCCCCACTCGGCTTCCAGCGCGGCGCGAGCCTTGCCCACGGCTTCGCCGTCGATGGCAACGTGAACGGCGGGACTGCCCCCATGCTCGCGGAACTCGATCTTGGCATCGGGCGGCAGTCGGTCCCTGACATACTGGCGGAAGGCGGCGCGGACCTTCTGCGGATCCTGACCGGCTACGAGGCGGAAGGATACCTTGGCTTCCGCCGAGGCTGGCAGCACCGTCTTGAAGCCCGGGCCCGCGTATCCGCCGGCGAGGCCGTTGATCTCGCAGGTGGGGCGCGACCAGATCTGTTCGAGCACCGTGCGATCGACCTCGCCGGCCGGCGTCTTCAGTCCGGCGCCGCCGAGGAAGGCGGCAGCGTCGAAGCCGAGGTTGTCCCAGTTGGCCCGGAGCTCCGGTGAAATGTCGGCAACGCCGTCATAGAACCCGGGCACGGTGACGCGGCCCTTGTCGTCGTGCAGGTCGCCGAGAATTTTCGTCAGCACGTGCAGCGGATTGAGAGCCGCGCCGCCAAAGGCGCCCGAATGGAGGTCGTGGCTGGCGCACCGGAGCGAGATCTCCTCGCCGACCAGGCCGCGCAGCATGGTGGTGATGGCCGGGGTCTTGCGGTCCCACATCTCGGTGTCGCAGACGAGAGCGACATCGGCGGACAGTTCCGCCTTGTTGGCCTCGAGGAACGGGATCATCGATGGCGATCCCGACTCCTCTTCGCCCTCGGAAAAGAAGGTGACATTGACCGGCAGCTTGCCCGTCTCGGCGATCAAGGCGCGACAGGCTTCCAGGAACGTCATCAACTGGCCTTTGTCGTCCTGCGCGCCACGGGCGAGAATGCGCTCGCTGCCGTCGGGGAGCGTCTTCACCACCGGCTCGAAGGGCGGAGAATCCCACAACTCCAGCGGATCGACCGGTTGGACGTCATAGTGGGCGTAGAAGAGCACATGGGGCTTGTCCGGGCCGGCCTTGGTGTAGTGGCCGATAACCATCGGGTGCAGGGGCGTAGGCCTCATGGATGCTTCAAACCCGAGCGCGGTCAGTTCCTTCACCAGCCACTCGGCGGCGTGGACGCAGTCTTTCTTGTGGGATGGATCGGCGGAAATAGAGGGAATGCGCAGGAAATCGAACAGACGGTCGAGGCTTTTGGGGAAGTCTGCGTCGACGCGGGATAGAACGGCATTAATGGACATCAGTGCCTCCGATTGGGGTGCTCCCTTATAGGCCATTCCGCATGAGAGAGACGAGCCCGAAAGGCAGAGGACCTGCCTATGGCAGGGGATTGAAGCGCCTGTGGCCTTCCTGGCTTCGGCTGCACCATTTATCCTACAAATAGGCTGGAGCTGGTTCTTCCCGGCATCGCGGCGGTTCCGCCAGGCGAGTTTCTACGCGGCAGGGTTGATCCTGGCTTGTTTCTTCAAAATTCTGGGTAGTAAAATACGAAGATGTAATCAGAAGGCGTATTTTCCCCTGTACGGAAATGGAAGGTGGTCAGTCAGGTAATTGAAACTTGGACGGGCATGTTCATATGCCGACTGTTTCTCGGAAAATACATTTTGATTTTCTCATATGTTCTATTGATAAATTTCAATAATAAAGTTGATACTAGAGATTGTCGGGGATTAACTGTCTTGATTCCGACAAACGTTGAGTTATACGAAAGTTTATATGCTAGTCGAAAGTAGGATAAATGAATCTATGAAGCGATTTTTGCGGGAATGGGCATAGCAATTCGTGTGATATTGTCCCCTTTAGCCCAGAAAGCCTTTATCTGGCTCCCAACTTGCTCTAGAAGGAACATGTCGGGGTGACTATGCGCTATCATGCGAAAAGCAGCTGGAGCATGCGAGCGTATCTCCCGAACTGACGACCTTTGGGTCGGCTAGAGGTAGGGTCGAACCATGAATACACCAGACGACATCCTCGCTGACGCGGTCGGTCTCCGCACCTATTCGAGCGCTAACAAGATATTCGAGGTCATCGAACGACGTCTCCTTGGACATGGCGCCAGTCATGTGCTGATCTCCGGCCTGCCGATGCCGGGTCGTCCGGTGGAGCCGCTGGTGCTCCACATCCGCTGGCCGGATATCCGCTCCGAACGCGGGCAGCTCATCACCATCTCGAAGGGCGATCCGGTGCTGGAACGATGCCGCGTCGCCCATCGGCCTTGCCTCATCGATGGAGTCAGCATTTCCGGGCACTCCGATCTGGTGGCCGCCGCCGGCCCCGAGGCGTCCGCGCGTATCGTGGCGGTGCCGATCAGCTCCATCCCTCCCTATCAGGCGGCGGTCGTTGGCCTTGGCGAGGCCTTGTCACTGACGGAGCTCGACCTCGTCGCCTTTGACTTCCTCTGCAATCAAGCGTTCAGGCGTTTGAGGGCACTCGGCTATCTCATGGACTCCCGTCCCGGTGACCTGTCGGCGCGCGAACGGCGGGTTCTGGAGCTTACGGCGCTTGGCATGACGGCTCAGACCATCGCCGAGAGCCTCAATATCTCTCAGCGAACCGTACACGCCCATCTTCAGAACGCCGGCGAGAAGCTTGACGCGACTAACAAGACCCAGGCGGTCGTCGAGGCATTGCGCTACGGGCAGATCTCGCTCGCCGGCTGAGGCCGTTTCGCGCTAGATAGAAAACCGAGGCCCGCCGGTTCTCCGGCGGGTCTTTTTGTTGGCGCCTGGAGGACGCTTCCGTCCATAGATGGCGTTGAGAGGCAACCATGGGGCGGGTAAAAGCCTGTTCAGGGTACCGAGCGCACCGGGAAGGAGCCGTGCATGCTGGAAGAGGGCAAGGTCTATCTGGGAACGGGCACGAAGCCGGAGTATCTGGCGCTGAAGCTCGCCAACAGGCATGGCCTCATTACGGGCGCCACGGGCACCGGCAAGACGGTGACGTTGCAAGTGCTGGCCGAAGGGCTGTCGGATGCCGGCGTGCCGGTGTTCTGTGCCGACGTCAAGGGCGATCTCTCGGGCATCGGCGCTCCAGGCGAGGCAAAGGATTCTCTCGAAGAGCGGGCGCGATCGATCGGGTTCTCCGAGGAGTACCAGCTCAGGGCCGCGCCGACCGTCTTCTGGGATCTGTTCGGGCGGAAGGGGCATCCGGTTCGCACGACGGTGTCCGAGATGGGGCCGCTCCTGCTGTCGCGCCTCCTGGAACTCAACGAGACGCAGGAGGGCGTACTCAATATCGTCTTCAAGGTGGCCGACGACGAAGGTCTGCTGTTGCTTGATCTCAAGGATCTGCGGTCGCTGCTCGTCTACGTGTCGGAGAACGCCGACGCGGTGGCGACGAGCTACGGCAACGTTGCCAAGGCGACGGTGGGCGCCATCCAGCGCCAGCTCCTGGTGCTGGAGCAGCAGGGGGGAAACCATTTCTTCGGTGAACCGGGCTTGCAGATCTCCGATCTGATGCAGGTGACGGGCGACGGCCGAGGCGCCGTCAATGTCCTGGCCGCCGACAAGCTGATGCAGACGCCGCGTCTCTACGCCACCTTCCTGCTCTGGCTGCTTTCGGAGCTGTTCGAGGAGATGCCCGAGGTCGGCGATCTCGACAAACCCAAGCTCGTCTTTTTCTTCGACGAGGCGCATCTGCTGTTCGACGAGGCGCCGAAGGCGCTGGTCGACAAGGTGGAGCAAGTGGTCAAGCTGATCCGCTCCAAGGGCGTCGGCATCTATTTCGTCACGCAGAATCCGCTGGATATTCCCGAGAGCGTGCTCGCTCAGCTCGGTAACCGCGTGCAGCATGCGTTGCGCGCCTATACCCCTCGCGAGCAGAAGGCGGTGAAGGTGGCGGCGGAGACCTTCCGGCCCAATCCGGACTTCGACACGTTCACGGCAATCACCGAGCTCGGCCAGGGCGAGGCTCTCGTCTCCATGCTGGAAGGCAAGGCCGTGCCGTCGATCGTCGAACGCACGCTGATCAGGCCACCGTCGTCGCGGATGGGGCCGCTCAAGGATGAAGAGCGGGCGGCGCTGATTGCGGCGAGCCCGTTGGCAGGAATCTACGACGAGGCGGTCGACCGCGAGTCCGCTTTCGAGGTGCTGAAGGCCCGCGCCAATGGTGCCCGACAGCGTCACGAGCCGGTTGATCCGCCGCGCACGAGGCGCGAGAGCCCCGGCTTCAGCGTGCCCGACTTCGGCTGGAGCCGTAGCCGGCCGAAGGCGCCGACGCCGCAGACCCGGGAGGACGAGCCGGCCCGCCGCCCGCGTCTCGACGAATATGAAAGCGCCACCGAACGCCGACGCCGCGAGGAGCGCGAGGAGCGTGCTACCCGTCGCGACACCTACGGTTACGGCGGCCGACAGACGGTGGCGGAGGCGGCGATCAAGTCCGTGGTGCGCTCGGTGTCGAGCCAGGTCGGCTCGCAGATCGGCCGAGCCTTGGTGCGCGGCGTGCTGGGCAGCCTGCTGAAGTAGCGGTCTCGCTGGGGCGGCGGCCCCTGACGGAGCTTGAAGCGTCCACCTGGCGCCGGGAGAACCGGCGTCAGGTCACGGAGTGACCATATAGACCTTGGAAATCATGCCGGATTGCTGTCGATAGGTACGGAATCCCATGGCTTCGTAGTAGGCAAGCCCAAGAGCGTTGGTCTCGGCGATCGTCGCATCGATGCTTGGCAAGCTGGCGGCTCGGGCCGCCTGTTGCGTGGCTGCGAACAATTCTCTGCCGACTCCGCGACGACCGGCCCCGAGCTTCACATAGGTTCCGATAACGCCCCAGCCGGGCGGCACATTCCAGCCGCTTCCCTCGCGGGCGAGCTTGAGGGCCTGGAAGCCGAGAATGTCGCCCTCGTCGGATACTGCGACCGAGCATTCGATCCGGTCCGGGTGCTCGACGTAGAACGCGCGGACATGGTCGACTGACGAGGGACGGTCGCTGTTCCAACTCGCGAGAATTTCGCCAAGGATGACGCTCATGCCCTTGGAATCCGCCGGGCTGGCGGGCCTCACGATCACTGCACTCCTCCTTTGACACTCACCACCCGGCCGGTGGCTCCTTCCTCGCCGCGGCCAGCGTGTCGATCCGCTGAGCGGTATCGGGTTGAGCAAGCAGTTCTTCAAGCGGCGCTTCCAAGCGACGGCGCCAGTTGGGGTGCTCGTTGATGGTGCCGGGCAGGTTGGGCTGCTCTTCGAGCGCCAGAATATCCTCAAGCGGCGCAAGGGCGATGCGCGAGTGTGACCGGCCGATGTGCCGGAGCGCCGCCTCGACCACCGGAGTTGTCTCCTCGGGTGCCGGACGAGGCTCGCTGCCGCCGAATGTTGCCCACAACAGCCCGCGATCCCAGGCCCGTCGTTCATCCTCGCGCTCTCGGTTGGAGTCGGCCGGAAGACGGCCGAGCTGGTCGGCCCAGTCGAGGTCGCGCCCGGCCCACCAACCTGCGACGGTGGCGGTGTCGTGGGTGCCGGTCATTGCGACGCTGTCCGGCGGATAATCCTGCGGGCCGATGAAGCCGTGATCGAGCGCCCGCTCGAACCACAGGACCCGCATCCCCAACATGCCCGTTGCATCGATCGCCTCGGCGAAGCCGCCCGGCTTGGTGCCGAGGTCTTCGGCAACGATCAGGGCCTTGGCGCGATGCGACTCGAGCGCCGCCAGGCGCGTGAGGTCGTGGAACGGATAGACGAGATAGGCGCCGTCGCTCGACGACCGCCCCTCAGGCATCACCCAGAGGCGCGACAGGCCGAAGGCGTGGTCGATCCTGAGGCCGCCCGCCCGGCTGAGGGTTGACCGGAGCGTGGCGATCCACGGTGCATATCCGCTCTCCCGGAGGCCGCGCGGCGAGAAGGTGGTGAGCATCCAGTTTTGCCCGAGCGGGCCGAGCGGATCGGGCGGCGCTCCGATGGTCAGGCCATCGAGAAGGTGTTCGCGCAGGTTCCAGCTGTCGCTGCCGCCGGTGTGGACGCCGACGGCGAGGTCGGCCAGAAGCCCGACCGCCATGCCCGCCGCCTTGGCATGGCCTTGTATGGCAGCAAGGCTCTCGTGAGCCAGCCACTGGACGAACAGATGAAAGGTGATCTCGTCGGGATTCTCGGCCGCGAACTGACGTACGGCGGCGCCGTTGGGGTCATGAAAGGGCGCTGGCCATGTCCGCCAGCCGTCGAGGCCGCGCGCGCGGAACCGAACGTCGAGCGCATCGAAGATGGCGTGACGGCGCAGCGCATCGCCACCGGCGAGACTGTCGCCGACGACGCGCGATCGGAACGCGGGAGTCAGCGCGTTGAACACTTTCCTGAGTTGGGCAAGGCGCGCCGGCAGGGCGCTTTCCCAGTCGATGAGGACGCCGCCGTCTTCGCCCGGCGGCAGGGGCGGCAGGCCGACGAGCGCCGGATCGCCCATGGCGCCGTTGAGGAAAAGCCGGCTCGACGGAGAGTAGGGGCTGAAGCCGATGCCGTGGCCGGGGAACAGGGCATGGACGGGGTTGATCATCACCACGTCGGCGCCACGCTCGGCGAACTGTTTCACCGCGTCGTCGAGATGGCCGAAATGGCCGAAGGGCTGCGGCTCCCGGCCACGCAACGACGGTATCTGGACCGACGGCCCCCAAACGCGGCGGTCGGCCTCAAGGCCATGACAGCGGGGCGGAGCGACGGCGATCGCCACCTCGTGCGCGCCGATGATCAGGCGGTAGTACCCGGGCTCGGCGATGGGCGACAGGTGCCCGCCCTCGATCCGCAAGGCCTGGCTTGCGCCGTCTTCGGCAACGAGATCGGCGCGCGCAAGGCTCATGGGGAGGGGAATGGGCTTGCCGGCGTCGGCGACCAGCAGGGCGGGTGGTTGCGCTCGCTCGTCTTCGATCTGCGCCAGGCTTCGCGCTATGGCCTCAGCGCTGTCGGCGGGATAGCCGAGCGCGGTGGCGATGGCGCCGAGTGCTTCGTCACTGACCGTCTGCGGCTTGCCGGCAACGTCCCACCAGTTTCGCACTAGGCCGATCGCTTCGGCGAGCGCGTGAAGCTCGGTCATGTCTGCCTCCCCTGGGCGGCGATGGAGCGGGCCCAAACCGCTGAAGCCTTTGGTCCGGACAGTACCGAGACGAGTTTACGGCTTCCAAAACACCGGGCCAATTGCCCGTCAGAGCTTGGTCAGGCCCGTCAGGTCTGGCAACTCCGCCGCCGGTCGCATGTCCTGGTATTCGTCGAGCGCGCCTGCGCGATTGATCCACACCGTTCGGAACCCGTACTTCGATCCACCGGCGACGTCCCATCGATTGGACGACTGGAAGGAGATGGCGCTCGGGAACACGCGGAAATGCGTCGTCGCCATTTCGTAGACGCGCGGATCCGGCTTGTAGCAGCCGATCGTGTCCACCGACAGCACGTCGTCGATGATGTCGCCAAGGCCGGCGGCCCGAATCGCCCTGTTGAGCATCAGTGGGCTGCCGTTCGACAGGATGGCGATACGTGTACCGGCAATCTTCAGATCGCGCAGGACAGCCGGCACCTCGGGGAAGCAGTCGCAGCTCCGATAGGCCTCGAGAAGTTTCTCGCGCAGGTCGGGATCGACCTGGGGATAGACCGCGAAGGCCGCATCGAGCGCGTCCTTGGTGAGCGCCCAGAAATCCTTGTAGGCGCCGGTGGCCGAGCGGATCCAGGAATACTCGAGCTGCTTGGTCCGCCAGAGCTCGGAAAGGCGCTGTGCGTCAGGGCCGAGTTCGGCGGCATGCCGGCGGACGGCCGAGTGGACGTCGAACAGCGTGCCGTAGGCATCGAACAGGAAGATCGGATGGTACATGCCGCTGTCTCCGCTTTCAGCCGTCGATTCGTGAACCAGCGACTTTCGCAACTTTGGTATCGGATATATCGGTTATCTGGAAACCGGCAAACAAACATGCGGAAAAGCCTGCAGAGGGGCGGGTTTTCATCGGGCCGTTGCCGTGTCGCCGCGTTCGGCGACGATGGGGTAGCGGACGCAACGAGAAACGGAAGGACAGTATCGTGGCTTGGTCTCAGACCTGGACGTGGCTGGATGGCGAGTGGCACGAGGGTAACGTGCAGATCATGGGCGTCAGGACGCACTCGTCCTGGCTCGCCTCGTCGGTGTTCGACGGCGCCCGTTATTTTGAGGGCGTGGCGCCCGACCTCGACCTTCATTGTCAGCGAGTCAACCGTAGTGCGCTCGCCATGGGCCTTGAGGCCCTGCGCCCGGCCGAAGAAATCGAGGCGCTGGCGCGCGAGGGCTTCTCTCGCTTCTCCGGCGACGCGGCGCTCTACATTCGCCCGATGTACTGGGCCGAGGATGGCGGCTTCATGGGGGTGCCCCCCGAAGCTGAGTCGACGCGCTTCTGTCTCAGTCTCTATGAAGCACCCATCCCGTCGATCGACGAGGGCTATGCCGTCACCACCACGCGCTACCGTCGGCCACTGCCCGAAACGGCTTTGGTCAACGCCAAGGCCGGATGCCTTTATCCGAACAACGGCCGCGCCATGCTGGAGGCCAAGGCCAAGGGCTTCGACAACGCGGTTCTGCTCGACGTGCTCGGCAATGTCTGCGAGCTCGGCACCGCCAACCTGTTCATCGCCAAGGACGGAGTGGTGATGACGCCGGCCGCCACGGGCGTGTTCCTGGCGGGCATAACGCGGTCGCGCATCATTCAGCTTTTGCGCGACGATGGTTTCGACGTGCGCGAATGCATCCTGAAAACGGAAGACCTGGCCTCGGCAGACGAGATCTTTGCTGCCGGCAACTATGGCAAGGTGACGCCGATCCTGCGGTTCGAAACCCGTGAGTTCTCGGTTGGGCCGGTGACACGGCGCGCCCGCGAACTCTACTGGGCTTACGCGCACGCTTGAGCGAAGAGCACATTCCTTGTGCGTCCCCTTGAAAACGCCGCTTTCACGGCGGATTTCAAGGGGATGCGGCGGCAGCTACGCAAACTGCGAGGAGGAAAGCATGCGGACGGCAACGATTCTGGGGCTGACGGTAGCTCTCACGCTCGGTACCGCCTATTCGGCCACGGCCGCCTCTTTCATCGCCAGGCCGACGGAACCCATGGCCTGCCCGTCAGGGGCGGCAGGAGCAAAGCTCTGGCAGGGGTATTTCCACGGCCGCAAGGAAGTGGAGAGCGGCTGGAAGAGGTATGAGGACGTCTCCGAGCGCTACTGCTTCAGGACGGAGAAGCTCTGCCGCAATTGGCTCTACAACATGCACAGCGAGTACACCTACATGGTATGGTCCGCCGTCTGCGCCCCCATGGGGAAATGACGATCAGCTGCCTCGCGAGGGTTGGGACGGCCCGCGTGGCCGTTTGGAGCGCTTGACCACGACCGGGACGGTCGGGTTGGCGCGCGCGCCGACGAGATCGCCGTAGACGGCTTCGTTCGACTTTTCGCGAAAGGTGATGTGGGTGACCAAGAACCCGGGATTCTCCGGAAGCGGAACATTCGCCGGCGCTTCCGGCAGCAGGCCGCGATTCCGCAGCGAGGCGGCTTCGCGCAAGGCAAGCAGCCGTTCTTCCGAGACGATCTCGGCCGGCTGACCCGAGCGGCGTTCGGGCCCCCGGTAGCTGGGATCGTTGCGCCGCCGTCGATCGGGGCCGAAATACCCCGAGCCCGTCTTCACGTAGACCCGTGGCCGTCCGAATACGGTCAGCAGGCGTTCGACGAGATAGTTCGACGACATCGGCTTGACCGCGATCTCGTCGATGCCGGCCATCACCGCTTTCTGGACATTCTGCCGGCTGGCGTGTCCGGTCATCAGCAGAATGGGAACCATGCGGTTGACGACCGCGCCGCCGTGACGGATGCGATCGGCGAAGGCGAAGCCATCCATTGGCTCCATGCCCAGATCCGACATGACGAGATCGACGTGCCGGCCGGTCAGAAACTCGAAGGCGGAGTCGGTGTCCGAGAACTCGTGAATATCGTGAAAGCCAAACTCACTGAGCATGCCCGCCACAAAGCGCCTGAAGCGGGGACTGTCGTCGACGATGACGATCGTTCGAGCGATATAATCCGTCAGCTTTGGCATGAGGCCCCGTCAACCGTTGCACGAGTGGAAACAATAGCCAGGGTGCGAACCACTCCGGTACCCACAACGACAGTGATAGTGGCTAGTGCTGCGTCGGACAACAGCTATCACTGAAAAAGACGAAGGGCCCCGGACAACCCGGAGCCCCAAGTAAAGTCGCATCGGTCAAGCGTGGCGCGAACGCCAGTCGGCTCAGCCCGCCTTGGCGTAGAGTTCGGCGACGAACTCCCAATTCACCAGGTTGTCGAAGAAGGCTTCGAGATACTTCTGACGCAGGTTGCGGTAGTCGATGTAGTAGGAGTGCTCCCACACGTCGACGCCCAGCAGCGGCGTAGCGCCGGCGACCAGCGGATTCTCGCCGTTCGGCGTCTTCGAGATGACGAGCTTGCCGTCCTTGAGCGCCAGCCAGGCCCAGCCGGAGCCGAACTGCGTCATGCCCGCCTGGATGAAGTCGGCGCGGAACTTGTCGAGACCACCGAGATCCTCGTTGATCTTCTTGAGAAGCTCGCCGGGAATGGAACCGCCGCCGTTCGGCTTCATCCACTGCCAGAAGTAGTAGTGGTTGTAGTGCTGAGCGACGTTGTTGAAGACGGCGGGGTTCTTGCCGAACGAGCCCTTCACCACGTCCTCGACGCTCTTGCCTTCCCACTCGGTACCCTTGATGAGATTGTTGCCGTTGTTCACGTAGGCAAGGTGATGCTTGTCGTGATGATACTCAAGCGTCTCGCGCGACATGTACGGGCCAAGGGCATCATAGGCATAGGGAAGGTCGTTCAGCTCGAAAGCCATGGTCGTCTCCTCTTTGGAAAAGAGCATATTCTATAACTGAGCATCGCCGCCCAGCGGTGGTGCATGCGAGATAGATAGGAACTTTTCCTGATGGCGGCAATGAGCCACGAGTCGATTCATGGCTCCCATGCGCGTTTCGGTTAGCAAAACGAGTTAGTTAGCCTTGCCCATCACCTTCAGGGCGAAGGCATACTCGAGCGCCGTTTCCTTCAGTTCATCGAAGCGGCCGGATGCCCCGCCATGGCCGGCGTCCATGTTGATGTGCATGACCTGCGGGTTGTCGTCGGTCTTCAGCGCCCTGAGGCGGGCGATCCACTTCGCCGGCTCCCAATAGGTGACGCGCGGGTCGGTGAGGCCGGCCAGCACGAACATCGGCGGGTAGGCCTGCGTCATCAGGTTCTCGTAGGGGCTGTAGGACGCGATCAACTGGAAGTCGGCGACGCTTTCGAGTGGATTACCCCATTCGGGCCACTCCGGCGGCGTGAGCGGCAGCGTGGCGTCGAGCATGGTGTTGAGCACGTCGACGAAGGGAACCGCGGCGAGAACGCCGCCCCAGAGCGACGGCGCCATGTTGGCGACGGCGCCCATCAACATGCCACCGGCCGAACCGCCATGGGCGACGATGCGCCCCTCAGAGGTAAAGCCTTCGGCGACGAGGTAGCGGGCAGCGGCAATGAAGTCCTTGAAGGTGTTCGGCTTGTTCTCGCGCTTGCCGGCCTGGTACCAGCGGTGCCCCTTCTCGTTGCCGCCGCGGATGTGGGCGATGGCATAGACGAAGCCGCGATCGACCAGAGACAGGATGCGGGTCGAGAACGAGGCGGGAATGGCGATGCCATAGGCGCCATAGCCATAGAGCAGGCAGGGGGCCGAACCGTCGAGCGGCGTGTCGGCGCGATAGAGCAGGGTGACGGGCACGCTCTCGTCATCGGCGGCCGGCGCCATGATGCGCCGTGTCACGTAATCGGAGGGCTCGTGGCCGGACGGAACCTCCTGCGTCTTCCTGAGGAAGCGCTCGCCGGTTGCCATGTCGTAGTCATAGACCTGCGCCGGCGTGGTCGGCGAGGAGTAGGTGAAGCGGACGATGTTGGTGTCGAACTCGTAAGAGCCGGACAGCCCGAGCGAATAAGCCTCTTCCGGGAAGTCGATGGCGTGCTCGTGCCCGCTCGACAGCTCGCGGATCACGATGCGCGGCAGGCCGCCCACCCGTTCGAGCCGCACCATGCGCCCCTGGAAGATCGACATCGACAGGATGAGGCGTCCCGGCTCGTGGGCGACGACATCGATCCAGTTGTCTCGGCCCGGGCTCTTGAGCGGCGCGTTGACGATCTTGAAATCCTCGGCGCCATCGGCATTGGTCAGGATGTAGACGCGGTCGTCGCCGTCGTCTTCAATCGAGTATTCGACCTCGATTTCGCGCGCCGTCACCAGGCGGGGCGGACTATCCGGCGCCGTGGCGTCGATCAGTCGCACTTCGGAGGTCTGATGGTCGTGTGAGTCGATGACGATGAAGCGACCGGACTGCGTCTTGTCGACGCCGCAGAAGAAACCGGAATCCTCTTCGAGATAGACGACCGTATCTTCCGAAGCCGGTGTTCCAATCACATGGCGGAGCACTTTCTCGGTGCGATGATTGTCATTGATGAACGTGTAGAAGAAGGAACGGGAGTCGGCCGCCCAGGCGACGCCGCCCGCGGTGTTGGGAATCTCGTCGGGGAGATCGACGTCGGCGTCGAGATCGCGGATGCGGATGACGTGAAATTCCGAGCCGGTATCGTCGAAGCTGTAGGCCAGTAGCTTGTGATCCGGGCTGTGGCTGGCGCCACCCAGGCTGAAATAGGACTTGCCCCGCGCCAGTTCGTCGGCATCGAGCAACAGCTCCTCCGGTCCGCCGTCGCGCAACGTGCGAACAAGGCGCGGATGCTGCGCGCCGGTGAGGTAGCGGCTGGCATAGGCATAGGGGCCGTCGGGGAGCGGAACCGAAGAATCGTCTTCGAGGATGCGGGCGCGCATCTCGGCGACCAGCGCTTCCTGAAGCGAGACGGTATCGGCCATGTAAGCGTCGCAGAACGCGTTCTCGGCGTCGAGATGGGCGCGAATGCCAGGATCGAGAAGGTCGGGATCGCGCAGGACATCCTGCCAGTTATCGGCGCGAAGCCAGGCGTAGTCATCGACGAGATCGACGCCGTGAACGGTCGTGACGACAGGCCGCTTATCGGCGCAAGGGGGCTTCATCTCGGTCATGGATGCTCCGAAAGCTGCAAAACGGCTGGAGGGATAGCCCCAAAGATGCCGGCGGGGCAACAGGCAAACACGTAGCCGGACGGTCAGGTTCCGATGATATCGAGATCCGACGTGCCCTGTCGGTCCTCTGTTTCGACGATCCAGCAGTCGCTGTCGAAGCGCCGTTCGGACCGCAGGCGGGCGTCGACGTCCGCCTCGGGGGCGTCGGCAAGCAACTGTTCGAACACACGTCCCCCGGCCATGGCCGGGTCGACGTCGTCCAGATAGATCTGTGGCGCGGGGCCATAGAGATCGGCGGTGCCATCGAGGCGCGATACCTTGACGAAAATGGCTCCGGCCTCGGCGGCGCCCCTGCCGACCACCGCCGTGAAGAAGCCGCCGTCGTTGCGGCGGCGAACATAGGCGGAAACGAAGAAGTCGGAGGTGATGCGGGCCATGGCCATGCTCGACAGCGTAAGCTGCCGTTCAAACCACGGGTTTGCGTCGAGGGCAAGACCTGCGCGGTTCACGCCTCGGAAGATGAATGACAAGAGCGTGACTAGAGGCCGCCGACCTTGACGAGCTGGGAGACAAAAGCCTCGTCGATGGCGCCTGTCTGCGGCAGGTTGTAGTAGGCCTGAAAGCGCTTGATGGCCGCGCGCGTTTCGGCCGACATCAGGCCGTCGATGGCGACGGGCCCGAATCCTTGCTGCGACAGCGAGCGCTGGATGCGCGCAAGGTTGGCGTCGGCGGCGGGCGCCGCCGGCGTGGCGACGGCCACCGGCTTCACGGCGGCCTTGGGCGGAACCACCGAAGCGATGAGGTCGCCTATGCCGTCCATCGACATCTCCGCCGGCGGGGCCTCGGTGGGCGCGGGTTGAGCTGCGGTGGGATCGGGCTTCGGCCTGGGCACCGGCGCAGCGGCGTTTGTCGGCAGCGATGCGACGGTCAGCGGATCGGCCGCAACCGGACTGTCGGCATTGAGGCTGGTTTTCGGCCGCACGGACCGGATGGCCAGCAGCACGTTGTTTGACGGCTCGCCCGTTGGGGTGAGACGGAAGGCGCGCTCGAAGGCCAGGATGGCCTGCGAGGTCTGCGGACCGGCGAGCCCATCGATCTCGCCCTTGTAGTAGCCGAAATCCTTGAGGCCCTTCTGAATGTCGGCGATCAGGCTCTGATCGGTCGCTCCAACGGCGGATCCGTCGGAGGAGCGCAGCATCGGCGCCTGCGCGGGAGGCGGCGTCGCCGGGGCAACGGGGCGGGTGCCGACAAACAGTGGCGCCGGATGGGCGCCCGGCTGCAAGGCGAGAGCATTGGTCAAGATGGCAATGGCGGTCGCCGTCATCATCACGCTTCCGGCGGTGGCCATCGGATTACCGACGGCGCCCCGGAGCAGAAGGGCGACAAGTCCCGCTTTTCCTTGGGTCTTGCGTCCTGCCATCAATCAGGCCCTCCGCGCCACGCGCTGGATCTGGTCGACATCCAGAACGCGGGAAATCGGTTCGGCGCCATCGCGCGAAGGATGCATTGGCAGAAGCACGGTGACGGTGGTGCCCTTGCCGAGGTCGGAGTCGATCATCACCTGGCCGCCATGCAGCGCGACGAGGCCTTTCACCACCGAGAGCCCGAGGCCCGTGCCAGCCTGCTTGCGGTCATAGCCGGTTTCCGCCTGGAAGAACGGGCTGCCCACGCGGCATAGATCCTTCTCGGCAATACCGATGCCGTTGTCGCGCACCGAGATCGCCATGCGGCGCCCCTGGCGGCGAACCGAGCAGGTGACCTGACCGCCGCGATTGGAGAACTTCACCGCGTTGGACAGAAGGTTGAGCACGATCTGCCGGCAGGCACGCGGGTCGGCCACCAGTTCCGGCAGATTGGGCTCGATGTCCGAGATCAGCAAGATTCCAGCCTTCTCGGCCTGAGGAACCATCATCTGGCGGCAACGATCGACCAGCGGACCCACACGGAAAGACTCCGGGTTCACGTCGAAGGAGCCGCATTCGATCTTCGAGAGATCGAGAATGTCGTTGACCACCTGCAGGAGATGCTCGCCGGATTCCTTGATAAGGCCGGAGTACTCCCGATGCCGATCGAACTCGAACTTGCCGAACAGTTCCTGGTTGAGAATGTCGGAGAAGCCGATGATCGCGTTGAGCGGGGTCCTGAGCTCGTGGCTCATGTTGGCGAGGAAACGGGTCTTGGCCAGGTTGGCGGCTTCCGAGTCGGCTCGCAGCGCCTCGAGTTCCGCCTCGTGCTGCTTGCGCTCGGAAATGTCGCGCGTGACCGTCACCACGGCGTCGTCGCCCTGCTCGTCGGAAAGGTGACGCATGTGCGACTCGACCCAGATCCAGCCGTCGGAGTCGATCTCGTCGCCGCAGCGGAGACGATACTCAACCCGCGCCGCGCCCTGATGAAGCGCCACCGAGATGGCCGAGAGATAGGCCGGCCGGTCGCCGATATGGACGCGCCGGAAAAGGCCGTCGGCAACCAGGTCAGCCGGCCGTACCGACAGCAAACGCATGGCGGCCGGCGAAACGAAGGTCACGTCGCCGGAGGGATTATGACAGGTGACGAGATCGCTCATCGCCTCTGCGAGCAGGCGATAGCGTTGCTCCTGACGGGCGATGGAGAGCGAGGTTGCCCGCTCGCGCCGCTCGATGCCGATGGCGACGCCGGAGGCATAGCCGAGAGCGACCACGCAGGCGAGGTAGTTCATGGTCGTTCCGTCACCGACGAAGGTGAAGGCACGGCTGGCGTCGCCGGTGAGGGTGAGAAACGTCGTGAGAAGAAAACCGGCGCCACTGATCAGCGCGGCACCGGCGACGGTCGACCGCCGGCCGGACAGGGCCGCCTCGATGGGCGCGATGGCGAACCAGACCACGGCGAACGAGCCCAGGCCGCCGGTGTGGAGTGCAACCCAGACGGCAAGCGTGGTCAGAATGGCAGCCGACAGAAGGTAGCCTTGAGCTAGCCGGCCGGTCCGGGAGACGAACAGCGCGACGAGAATCTCAAGGCCGAGAACGGAAAGCGCGGTCGCGGTGAATCCGGCCGAGGACGGGTCGAGCGCGAGCGCCGGGGGAATGAGACCGAAGGCGGAGAACCCGCTGACCAGATGGGAGCCTATGAATCCTCTGTGTCTGTCGATCTCGACTGGATCGTCGACCACCGAGCTATGAACAAGGTGATCAAATGAGCGCTCCAGCGCGGCTCTGATCTCACAGTTACGCAACACGCATCCCCATCGCAGGCGGGTCGGCACCTCCACGAGAATCACTCAAGGGGGCCTCCGACATGCTGGTCCTGAGTTTCCGAAAGTTTCCGGCGATGCCGGCTACGCTTCGGGGGCGGACCATTTGTCTTTTCTGTCGCCACGGTGCCATGTGCCCCTTTATGGAATGTTGATGGGAGGCATGAAGCGAGGGGGGGAGGCGCCCTCAAAAAGGGTTTTGGTCGAAAAGATCGAATTCACGGTTAAGCGTGAGTGAACGCTAACCTCGGTTGTGTGGAAGCCCGCGATAAACCTGATGAATCCCTCCCGCCGGGCCGCGAGATGGGACGATCGATAAAATTTGACTCAAATTTTCGTCGAATTTCCCTGCGATTTGAATGATCGGTCTAATTTGATCCTAAAAAGTCCCTGCTAGAACCGGGAACATCAAACGGACAGCGACGGTTTAGGCCGCGAAAGATCCGGACGCCTCACAAGGGCGATGAACAACAGGGAAGTGCACCATGATGTTTCTCCTGAGGACGGCATTCTGGCTGTCCGTTGTCATCTTTCTCATCCCCGTCGACCATTCCGCCGAGCAGCAGGCCGAGGCCGCAAGGGTGCAGCCGATCGGCGCGCTTGAAGCGGCGAGCGCGGCCCAGGCGACCATCTCCGACATGAGCGGGTTTTGTGGCCGCAACCCCACCGCTTGCGAGATCGGCGGACGCGTTGCCACCACGTTCATGCTGAAGGCCCAGACCGGCGCTCGCATGGTCTACGAGTTCATCGACAAGTCGCTCGCCGAAAATCCGGACGCTGCGAATGTCGATCATGGCACGCTCACCGCCACCGACCTCAGCCCCGCCTGGCGCGGACCGGGCAAGGCGCCGCAGGGCATTTGATCCGGCCGCTCCGGCCAAGACCGGTGGCTGTTGTTTTCCCTGCCCGACGGTAATTCCGTCGGGAACTCGACCGCCGCGACCTCAGGTCCGGCGGTCTCTTTCTTTACGGGTGATCGCGGTCTATACCGAAGCCGAACGGCAGACATGGAGACCGGACGTGGCGACGACCCTCGACGAAATTCGGGACAACTTCTCGCTTCTCGACGACTGGGAGGATCGCTACCGCTATGTGATCGAGCTCGGCAAGGAGCTCGAACCGCTCGCCGATGACGATCATGACGAAGAGCACAAGGTGCGTGGTTGCGTCAGTCAGGTGTGGCTCAAGCCGAGTCTCTCCGATGGCAAGGCCGATCCGGTCGTGACGTTCATCGGTGATTCCGACGCGCTGATCGTTCGGGGACTGATCGCCATCCTTCACGCCACTTACTCGGGCAAGCGGGCCTCGGAAGTTCTGTCTATCGATCCCGAGGCCATCTTCAACGAGCTGAACCTGCGCGAACATCTTACGCCGCAGCGCTCGAATGGCCTGCGATCCATGGTGGAGCGTCTGCGCAAGATTGCCCAGGAAGCCCGAGCCTGACATCCCGGGGTTGATGCCCCGCGCCGACGTCTTGGCATAGTTGCCCTAAAGAAAAGCCCGGCCTTTCGGCCGGGCTTGTCATGACTGGTCAGTCGAAAGACGATCAGCGGGTGCGGCGGCGTTGCTGGCCGAGGCCCATCTTCTTGGCGAGATCCGAACGGGCGGCCGCATAGTTGGGGGCGACCATCGGATAGTCGGCCGGCAGGCTCCACTTCTCGCGGTATTCTTCCGGAGACATGTTGTAGTGGGTGCGCAGATGGCGCTTGAGCGACTTGAACTTCTTCCCGTCCTCAAGGCAGATGATGTAGTCGTTGGTGACCGACTTCTTGACCGGAACGGCCGGACGAACCGGCTCGGCTTCGACTTCCTGCGGTGCGCCGCCCTGCACGCGGTTGAGCGCGCCCACGACGTCATAGATCAGGTTCGGCAGTTCCGCGGCCGGAACGGAATTGTTGCCGACATAGGCGGCGACGATATGCGCCGCAAGGTCGATTATCGTCAGGTCGTCTTCCATCTCGCTCATCTTTGTACCTGTTCTGCTTGAATTTGGATATTTCTGTTGCGTCTCGTTAACTGCTCCACCGGCGGAGAATTTTTTGATTAATTCTACGTGCGAAGCCGCAACAAAACCATGATCTGCTGTCGGACATGTCATTACAGCGCTTCAAAAATGAAAACAAGTGGAACTTGGAAATGAGTAACACCAATACGATGGAAAACGAGTTCATGCCCAGCGAATGCTAGGAAAAGTCACGCAAGACGCTTGCTGCACATCAAAGTTGCCTGCGGCTGAATGGGGCGCAAGGCACAGAGACTCTAGCGCTCTTCCAGGCAGAGTGGGGCGTTTAGCGTCGAGTTCGGACGAGTCGACTCTTCATTTGGGCAATATGCCGCTGCGGTTCGGTCTGGCTCCCAGAGACGAGGGCAAAGCCGAAAGATTAGCCGGAGCGTTTCAGAGTCAAAACGGTCGCTCTTGTAAAAGACGGGATGTCTGCCGATGTCAGGCGCGATCGCGCCTTGCCTGGGGCATGGCCTCCGGTCTCTCGTCGCGGCCGGCTCCGGTTGCGATCGACCGAACGGGCGTGCCTGTCTGGGTCTGCGGCACGTGAACCGGCGTCCGCTTGGCAGAGGGAAGTGCGCTGCGCCAGCGGTCGACAAGCAGCAGAGCCGAACGAAGCGACACCATCTCGTATAGGTCGACGAGGCGTTTAACGTCGAAGTAGTTGCGCGTGTCGTCGACGCCCGAGAACAGGATGACGCGGGTGGCTATGCCGCTGTCGAGGCCGGCGGCCTTGAGGCAGATCGACAACGGCTCGCCGCCTGGGTCGGCGAGCAGCCGAACCAGAAACGGAGCATCGAGACCCGTGAAGTCCGAAAGGATGCGCGACATCGCCTCGGTATTGCGTTGCAGGCAAGCGCGCGCCAGCGTGGCGACCTTGTCGGGATCGGGCATAGGCACGCGAGGCAACGGACGGCGGGCGGCGAACTCTCTGAGTGCGGCGATTTCGAGCGCCTGGATGACGCGGCGTCGACCCCGACCGTCAAGGTCGAGAAAGAGGTCGATCAAGTCCGTGTCCTGCACGTCGTCAATACGCGCGGCCAGCTGTCTGGCCAGTCTGGGATTGTCCTGGGCGTTCTCCACCATCATGCGGACGGCGCTGGGCGGCAGGCTGATGCTCAGGTTGGCGGCCAACGCCGAGAGGCCATCGGTACGCAAGCGGCCAAGCAGCGCCTCCACCACGGCGGGCTGAAGGTTCTTTCTGGCCGCGATCATCTCGAGATGGCTCGGCGAAGCGGTTGCGACCAGCGCCAGAAGCTGGCCTTCGGAAATACTCTTCGACTTCTCGATCATGACCGAGGAGACAGGGAAGATGTCATGCAGGAGCGCCCTCATGACGGAAGCTGGAACCTCGTCGTAATCGGCGAGTAGCGTAGCGATGCGAACCCGGTCCTGAAGCGCCGTCACCTTGAGCAGTTGCGCCACCAGCTCTTCATACATCGCAACCTCGGAGCGCGTATGCACAGATTCCGAGACGTAAAGCTCAGTTGCCTCCCTGAGGAGCGAACGGGATCGCGCACCGTCAGTGCCCTTGACGAGGCCGAAAATGCCACTTGAAAAGGGGGGCGACGCCATTTCAAACCCATCCCGAGTGCGAGTATCTCGCCCGCCGAGCTCAAGAATAACTGTCGGCGGCAACGCGTAAGGAGAATGCCGCCTAAATCGTAAACCATTTGTTAACTCTGACGGCCGAATGATGGTTTTGCGAGCGAAAGTACTGGGGTGGCGATCATAGCCTTCGTGTCATGCTCGCAGTGATCCGGTCCGGCCCAGGAGGGTGCCGTGGGTGACGTGATAGCTTTCGGTCTGCCAGCGCTTCGCGTACGTCGGAAACCAACGACCGGTTTCTGCGAGGTGACCGTTCTGCCCGCCCGCCTGGCCGAGGATCGAGATCCCGCCTCCCTGTCCCGATCCCCCAAACGTCGGGTGTCGCGAAAGCCGAGCGGACCTCCGCGCCCGGCAGGTGTTGGCCTGAAGTAACGGCGCTCTTCTGAATTGGGATGACGGGTATCGCTGAGGTGTGCCGGGTTGCGGTGTGCCGACGCTGCATGTGCGACGGCCGGCACGTGGTGTGGCGCAGTTCCTCTCTGGCTTCTCCCATCGGAAAAATTGCTGCAATCAGGTCTGCCGACTGCCGAGCAGGCGTCGGAAAGTCGCCAGACCTTCCTTGCACCGGTTTTGGATTTCCTCTTCCGATAACGCGGCACGGTCGTGAATGACGCGCCTGATCTGCAGGTCGCCAACCAACAGACTGAGGAACCAGTCGGTGGCTTTCCTGGGGTCGTCGCCGGTATCGGGGCAGAGACGCTGCATGAGCTCGCCCAGGAGGGGCATGACCTCATTGCGGCCGCCCTCGGAAATGGCTGCTCCCAAGGCTCCGCTTGGATCGGCCGCTGCGGCGCGGTTGAGCAGGATCGCCTTCTCTCCCAGGATCATCCGGAGAAAGACCGGAGCCAGGCGCTCAAGCGTCGTCCACGGATCGGTGCGGCTGTTCTGCGCCTCGTCCAGAAGGCGTCTTGTCTCGGCGGCATTGTCACGGACCATGGCTTTGAACAGGCCGCACTTGTCGCCGTACCAGCGATAAAGAGTCTCGTTGGATGCCTTCGCCGCTTTCGCGATACGCAACATGGAGGCCCCGCCGTAGCCGTGCGCCGACAACAGGGCGTAGGCGGCCTCATAGATGTCGGCTTCTCGCTTCCGTCTTGTCTCGTCGTCCATGTCTTTCCTCGAGGGCTTTACTTTTACCGTACACTTCTATACGGATCGGTAAAGGCGTACACATGTGTACGTTTTGGGGCTGTTTCGCATGGACGATCGACCGATCGCCAAGATTTGGGAAGAGAAAGGGAAATAGGATGATCCGGGCTCGATCCTTCGCACTTGCCGTCGTTCTCACCCTTGTTGTCGGTATCGCGACCGTTGTCGGCATCTCGTCCCTTCTGACCGAGCGCGAGATCGATGGTCATCGGACGGCCGTCCGCCAGATAGCCAAGACCTTTCGACCCACGCCGGTAGACCGGGCCGCCGTGCAGGCTCTGCCCGCGCCGGTGAAGCGCTATCTCGAATTTGCCGTCCCGGACCCGGATGTTGGCTACCATGTCGTGACCATCCAGGCGGAAGGGGATTTTCGCCGACCCCTTACGGACGGCTTTGCGCGGACGACTGCTTCCCAGACGATCGCCGTTCGGACGCCCGCACTCCTGTTTGCCGCCACGACTCCCATCGTGCCTGGGGTATGGGCGCGCGCCTATGACTTCTTCGCCGATGGGCGGATGGAAATGCGCGCCAAGATTGCCTCGACGCTGACGGTGGTCGACGAAAGCGCGACCGATGCGTTGAACCGCACTTCGCTGCGTCGCTGGCTTCTGGAAAGCCCGCTTTACCCGATGGCATTGTTGCCGGGCGGTCCCGTGCGCTGGGAAGCCATCGACGACGCGCACGCTCGCGCGATCGTCTCGGGCTTCGGTCTTGAAGCGGCGCTGGTCGCGACGTTTCGCCCCGACGGTAGTCTTGCCAGTTTCGATGCGGAGCAGGACGGCGATCTGACCACGCCCTACCACGGGTCCGGAGAGCACGTGACGCGTGATGACTATCGGCCGGTAGCGGGCATGATGATCCCGCATGCGTTCATGATTGCCCGTGCGGCGGGTGGCAAGACGTACCCCTTCTGGAAGGGGGCGATCACATCCATTGCATTTGAGTGATACTGCTTCCGTCAGGTTGCGACCTTCCGGACGGTCAGGCCAAAGCCTGCTTGAGCCGGATGAGCTCGGATCGGGCGGAACGGATGTGAGTTGGGGCAACGAAACGACATTCGCATCGGGCTTCGGAAATGGGCGGGCTTGCGCAGTCTGCGCGAATCCGGAAGACTCCGGTCGAAATGACCGGAGAAGCATTGTGGCCGCGCTTTTGAGTGACTTGAGGGCTGGCGGTGCGCTGGCTCTGGTTCTGCTTGCGGTCACCGCCTGCGGCCGACCGACGGGTGATTTCGGGCGCGCCGAACCTTCTTTCCTGCACGATACTCTGTTGCCGACGGCCGGCAACCTGGTTGCGGAACATGTGCGAAAGGAGCCGGTCTCCGGCTTCCCGCTGACCGATGACGAGATCGAGTTGCGCAATCGCGTCTGGGCTTTCGTGCGGGCGCCGCATGTGCGTGACTGGTGGCTCGATAGCCTGGTTGAAGGCGAGCGAACGCGAATCCTGCCGATCCTCAAGGGAGGCGCCTCCATATCGACGGAGACCGCTTCCATGTTCCCCGAGATCGCCTTGCCGCTCATTGAGCCGGCCTACGATCGCGGTCGCTATCATCGCTACCTTCTCTCGGACGGGCGCATCTCGACGGAGACCCTTTGGACGCGGGTCATAAATGATGCCGGTTCCGATAGCGCTCTGATCCAGCCGTTCTGCCAAGTCGCTGCCCGCGTACGACGCGCCGATATCGAGCGCCTCGGTGCCCTCAGGCGCCAGCGCCTTGTCGAGGCCGGCCTCCATGAAGGGGCCGAGGCGCGGGTCTGGGAGAATGAGGAAGCCATCTCGTGGGTTTGGCAGGCGCTGGGCTATAGAGCGGCGTCCTATCGATACGCCATCGACCACTTCCAGGTGGAAGCGCCATCCGATCAGCTGTTCGCCGCCAACCGGGCCTATGACACGCTGGTCTTTTCGAAGTGCGTTGGGGCGCCGCCGATAAAGACGGCGGTACCCAGCGCTCCGTACAGGCACTCTCGCCTTTTGAATGCTCCCGATCCCTTCGACGAACCGGTGCCGCAGAAATAAGCGCCGGTCTTCACTCCGAAAGGGCGGGGCGACACTGAAGATCCTCGAAGGCGCCTTCGGCGAGGCCTCGATCGTCGAGGCTGCCAGCGAACAGTCGGAGCAGCACGAAGCCTCGGCTGACTGGCAGCGACATCGTCTCGACGGAGTCGAGCCCGACCGACTGCCTGACGGCGTCGAGCGCGGCGGTGCGGCCGACCAGGAGATCTATGTCGGCGCCGCGCAGGTCTTCCCGGGACAGCGTCGAGAGAATCCGGCCGTCTTCCGACATTGCCGCGACGGACCAGTATGTGCCGGGCATGGTGCCCGTGAGGCGAACCGGCCCGGTTTCAACATCGAAGCGGCAGACGGCATTGAGAAAGGCCGGATCCAGGTCGGCGGATGTGTTGCTGTTGTCGACAAGAACGAGCTTGCCGTCCGTCCCGCCGAAATCGACGCCGGTGAACGCCAAGTCGCGGGAATGACTGGGCGCAAGAAGGATGGCGGCGATATGGGTAAGCCCGGCAATGCAGAGAGTCGCGGCGAGCCAGCGAAGACCGGTGTCGATCATGACGCGTCCTTTTGCTCGCAGCCAAGTGGCGTCACCGATGGCAGCTGGTCGCGGCTTGGCGCACGCGCGGCCAGGGTTGGCGAATAGAGGCGAAGGGTCAGTCGCAGGCTCGAAAGGCCGGTCGTGGCCACGAAGTCGCCGGGCCTAACCTCCCTTCCGATCGATATGCGAACCTGACGCGCCGGGCCGAAGGTCATGGCGTCGAGCGAGGTGAAGCCGAAGCGGCGCGCCGGATTGGCTGGCAAATGACCGTCGCGATCGGAGACCGTCAGTGTCCAGAGCACGCCCTGGGGCATCGGACCGGTGACCAGATAGGCGCAAGCTGCCTGGAGAGGCTTGTTGTCGGCGCTTGTCTCGGTGATGAGCTCTATCCCCTCGCTTGGCCCGAGGCCGCCGCCCCCGCGCTGGGCCGCCCTTGCCGCTTCGTAAGGATTGGCCTTGTCATCATCTTCCACCACCGACCACTGCCCGATGGTCTGGGCGCCTTTGAAATGGAGGTTGCCGACGGCCCACCATGCCGAAGCGAGGCCGAGAAAGACGCCGGCGAGCGTGACCACAATGAAGCGGATGGTTGAAAACACAGTCGCGACCGGTCAGCGAGGCGACGCGGCGTCGGATGCTCCGAGCAGCGAAAGGCCGTTGAGAAGGATATTCGATCGTCCGGCGTCGGATGGAGACCGAAGGCTGATCGGTTCGCTGTCGGCCGCCGGTGCGAGGGCCGCTTCTCGAGCCCGCGTTGCCGGAAGACGGGCCCGCATGCTGTTGCCGACATCGCGGATCACCGCTGCCGCCGCCGGCGTCAGGGCCTGCGGCGAAACGGTCGTCGCGGGTGCTGCCGCGGCCACCTCGGCCGGTTTGCCGACCGAGGCAAGAACATCGGCCGACACGGGGACGCCCGGGATTGGCTTGAAGCTGAGACCGGCGTGGATCGGTTCCATGATGGAGTGCCAGGTTATGGCCGGCAGGCTGCCGCCCGTCATTCTGGCGGTCGAGGTATAGTCGTCGTTTCCGAACCACACCGAGGCCGCGTACCAGCCGGTGTAGCCGACGAACCAGGCATCGCGATAGGCCTGTGTCGTGCCGGTCTTGCCGGCCTGCATTTGCCCGGGGAATTTTGCACGGCCACCGGTGCCGCCGTTCACCACCGTCGACAGGACGCTGTTCATCTCGTAGGCGATCTCCTCGGGCAACACCTGCTCGGGTGGCGGCTCGTCGCGCGCCCGGTCGTAGGTGATCGCGCCGGCACGCGTCTTGGTCCATTCGATGGCATAGGGCGTCGACTTGATTCCACCGGTGGCAAAGCCCGAATAGGCGCCGACCATGTCGAGCGCGGTAACCTCGGCCACGCCGAGCGGCAAGGCGCGCGTGATCTTGAGCTCGGTTCGGATACCCAGCTTGTGCGCGGTGTCCACGATCTTGCCACGCCCCATGCTCTCGGCGAGCCGGACCGGCACCGTGTTGATCGACTTGGCGATGGCCGTTCTGAGCGAGACCCGGCCTGCATAGGAGCGGCCATAGTTACGCGGGCTCCAGTTGCCGATGGTGATCGGCGCATCGGAGATCATGTCTTCGGGGGCGTAGCCGTTCATGAAGGCCGTGGCATAGACAAAGGGCTTGAATGACGATCCCGGCTGCCGCAACGCGTAGACGGCGCGGTTGAACAGGCTTTCGCCATAGTCGCTGCCACCCACCATGGCCCGAACGGCGCCATCCAGGCTCTGAACGACGGTGGCGGCCTGCTTCACCTTATACTGCTGGCCATACTTCCGGAGGCTTTCGGCGACGGCGGCATCGGCCGTCTTCTGAACCATCGGGTCAAGCGTCGTTCGAACGGTAATGGTTCGATCGCCGGGGGGAGCGATGCGCTTCACTTCCTCGAAGGCCCAGTCGAGGAACCAGTCCGGCGCATTACCGTTGGCCGAGGGTACCGGCGTCGCCGGATTGCGGCGAGCCGAGGCAACCTGCGCCTCCGTCATGAAGCCGCCTTCGACGAGGTTGGACAGCACCTGATTGGCGCGGGCGCGAGCGGCGGCGAGGTTGTTGTTGGGCGAGTATTTGGTGGGCGCCTTGTAAAGGCCGGACAGCATGGCCGCCTCAGCCAGCGTCAGCGACCTGACCGACTTGCCGAAATAGAACTCCGACGCCGCCGCGACGCCATGTGTGCCGCCGCCCATGTAGGCGCGGTCGAGATAGAGTTTCAGGATCTCGTCCTTGGACAGCTGCGCTTCGAGCCAGAGAGCGAGATAGGCTTCATTGATCTTGCGCTGGAGGGTGCGCTCGTTCGAAAGGAAGAGGTTCTTGGCGAGCTGCTGGGTGATGGTCGAACCGCCCTGGACGACGCCGCCAGCCCTGGCGTTCGATACGATGGCGCGCAGGGTGCCAAGAGGGTCGATACCGAAATGGTCGTAGAAGCGGCGGTCCTCTGTGGCGAGCGTCGCCTCTATGAGATAGGGCGGCATGGCCGAAAGCGGCACGCTGTCATCGAGGAACATGCCGCGCCGGCCGATGATTGCCCCCGTCTTGTCCTCGAAGGTGACGGCATAGTCGCCGCGGGCGCGCCAGTCGCCCTCCGTCGCCTTGAAGGCCGGAATGGCGAACAACAACAGGACGATGGACCCGGCGGCGCCAAGCGTCGCGCCTTCGGATGCCAGCTCGAACACCGCGCGCTTCCAGCCACGCATGCGGATCAGGCTGGAGTAGTCGACAAGGCTGCCCCAGAACCGCGAGAAACCTTTCGAGGCGTTCCATGCGGCCGAGTCGACGAAGGCATCGATTCGGAGAAGCCAGAGGCGCCAGCGCGGATTGCTCTTGAATTCCGGCACGGTAGAGCCCAAGCGTTAGGAATGTTCGGAAGCTGAAAACTAACCTTTTCCGGCCCCGGTTACCAGATCGCAGAGAAAAAGATGACGGACGATATAGGCAACGACGACAGGCTGCCTTTCTGGCGCACCAAAAGCCTTGAGGAAATGACCGACACGGAGTGGGAAAGCCTGTGCGATGGCTGCGCCCGCTGTTGCCTCAACAAGCTGGAAGACGAGGATACCGGCCGCGTTGTCTACACCGACATCGGGTGTTCGCTGCTGGATGGCGAAAGCTGCCGCTGCCGCGACTACGCCCATCGCTCTGAGACGGTGCCCGAATGTGTGCGCCTGACGCCGCAGGAGGTGCGTACGCTCACCTGGCTTCCGACCACCTGCGCCTATCGCCTCGTTGCCGAAGGGCGCGATCTCTACGACTGGCATCCGCTCGTCTCGGGCGATCCGGACAGCGTTCATCGGGCCGGCGTCTCTGTTCGCGGCAAGACGGTGCGCGAAGAAGATTGGCCGGTGGAGGACTGGCAGGACCGCATCGTCACATGGCCGACGCGGTTGCCGGGACTGTTGGGTCGCAAGAGACGCCGCCGAGCATAAAGCAAGGGCAAGCCAAGCTACAGAGGAGCTTATGGTGAGTCATGGAGACTCATGTAAGCTCATGTGAGCTCGGCGAGCGTCTCGGCTGCCTTCGCCGGACGGTCAGTCGATGGCGACGAGCACGTCCGAGGCCTTGACCACCGCCTTGGCGGCGTCGCCGACCTTGAGGCCCAAATCGTCGACCGCCTCGTTGGTGATCGCCGCCGTGACGGTGGCGCCGCCAACGACCTCCAGAACGACATGGGCGGTCGTCGCGCCTTTGGTGATCTTGACGACCTTGCCCTCGAGGACGTTGCGAGCCGAAATCTTCATGGTGACATTCCCTGTTCAAGCCGGCCTCGCCGGCGGACGGAGCGCCGCCAGCGAGGCGCCCGCAAGAAGAAGGATAAGCCGGGCTCGCCGTTCCGCAACGTCACAATGGTGGCACCTTGCCTTGAGTGGCGCGGCAATTGCACAGGAGTTGCTCAATTCTGGTCTGGGCAGGTCGCCGACATGGCTTCGTCTCGTCGCGGCGCTGGCAACGGCTCCGGGGATGTGACAGAGACCGCAAGGGCGACGTTCGGGAAAGGTTGCAGTATATGGTGAGCATCGACAGGAGCGACGACGGCAGGCACGGTGTTTGGGACGACGTGCAGGCGATTGCCATGGGAACGTTCTTCGCCGCCGTCGGCATCGAATTCTTCCGTGATGCTCATCTGGGCACAGGCGGCACCGCTGGCGCAGCCTTTCTCATCCACTATGTCACCCAGTTCGGCATTGGCCCGGTCATATTCCTGCTGAACCTGCCATTCTACGCCTTCGGATGGGTAACGCTCGGCAAGGAGTTCACCTTGAAGACCTTCGCGGCGGTGGCCCTGCTCGCCGTCGAGAGCTACTTCATGCACGACGCCTTCGCCATCGGATACAGCGCCCCCTGGTTCTCGGCGATCACCGGAGGCGCGCTGACTGGCGTCGGCATGCTGATGCTGTTCCGTCACAAGTCGAGCCTCGGCGGCATCGGCATCCTCGCCGCCTTCGTTCAGGAAAAGCTGGGGTGGCGAGCCGGCAAGTTCCAACTGACCACCGATCTCCTGATCCTCGCGACTTCCTTCCTCGTGCTCGACTGGGAAAACGTGGCCTTGTCCGTGCTGGGCGCCGTGGTGCTCAACCTCGTTCTGGCCGTCAATCACAAGCCGGGCCGCTACAACGGCTACTGAGCCTCGGGTGCGTCAGGCGGACTTCCGGCGTGGCACCGCTACCGGGTCCGCCGCGTCGGCCACCTCCCTCCAGGCCGGCTCGGCGCTCTCGATCTCCCGCCACTCCTTGAGGAGAACGCGACGCCGGCGCGGATAGCGGACGCCGAGGTCGATGGCGTCTGACATGCGGTCGACGCGGAAATGGCGGTAGTCGGCCCTCAGCTCGCACCATGCGGTGAGAACGCGCACACGCTCGAAGAAGGCGACGGCGATCGGCCAGACGACGCGACGGGAGGCGAGTCCCTTTTCGTTGACATAAGAGAACTCGAGCCGCGTCTCGTTGCGGATGGCGCCGCGCACCAGAGAGAGGTCCACCCCATCACGGTTGGCATTCCAGGCCGGAGCGACGATCAGGCCGGTGGCATCCATCCGGTCGGCAAGGTCGGGAGGCAGCACGGCGGCGATCTTGGCGAGCGCGTTCTCGGCCGACGAGGCCAGACGCTCGTCGGCTCGTGTCGCGGCGAGGCGTGCGCCGAAGACCAATGCCTCGATCTCGTCCTCGGTGAACATCAGTGGAGGCAGCATGAAGCCGGGCCTCAGCACATAGCCGATGCCGGCCTCGCCGTCGATCGGTGCGCCCTGGCCGATCAGGGCCTGAATGTCGCGATAGAGCGTACGAAGCGACACGCCAAGCTCGGCCGCGAGCTCCGCCCCGGCGACGGGACGGCGACGGCGGCGTAAGGCCTGGACCAAGGTGAGAAGGCGCTCGGCACGGGACATGGATCGACCCAAGAGTTCGGCAATGGATTCGGTCAACAAAAAAGCGTTCCGATCATGCCAGCATGCGCGGTCCGCGTCCACAACAATGATCCTGTTTTGTTCTGAGTCGCTTCTTGCCCCTCGTCCACGCGGCCTTCTCGCCCTGTATCCGCCGGACAAGGTGCATGGCTTCCCATCGAAGCCGACGGCCTTGCACTCTCGATCGTAGCCGACGGAAAGATGATCCGTCGGCTTCGGCGTCCCTCCACAAGTCGCTGTCCTCGGTCGCGGCGTGACGATCGGCGCATCGCGTGCGCTGGGGGGGAAGGCGTCGAGTTGCAAGGGGTGTTTGGAATATTGATCAGTCTGTGTTTACTGCAGACACTTTTGACTGCGGGCTGGTGACGAGGATCGGTCCGGACCCAAGCGCCTGCCCTACGCGACAGACCGGCGTCGAACCCGCTCTGCGGTGGGGCGCTGACAGACCGTCCGGCTTGCGGATCTGCGATCCTTCGGAACGGTGCCTGAGAGTGGGTGGGCAAATCGGCGAGGCCCGTGATGACGATGCGCACCAGATCCTGATTGGTTGAAGTGCCCGCTTCTCTCCGGTGGGGTCGGCGGCTCTGGCTACTCTTTGGCTGCGTCTCCAGGTGGTGCCCATCTCGCACCCGACATGCCTCATCTGGCTCTCGTCGGGTCGGCTTGTAGTCTGTTCGTACCTCGTGCCTGACAGCAGTGGCGCGACGGCGCGCAGGTGTCTGTTCGATGGGGGTGCGGCGACGCTTCATGGCCGGGGGGCTCCTTTCGAAGGTGTCCGCCGTCGCGGAGCGATGGTGTCTGCCGGGTGGGTTGCGAGCCTCGTCGCCTTCCTGACGGTCGGACGGTGATGCGGGCAGAGGAGGGGGCGGAAAGGGGCGATCTCAAACCGGCTTCTTTGGACTGACTGGGCACGGTCATTGTCTTGAGAACTGGGGGCATGCGTCAGCGGCTGGTCATGCCGTTGGCTGAAAACGGCGGTGCCTAGCGGTTCATGCTGAGGCTGTTCGATATCAAAGTGGTCACCTGAATCACTGCATGAGCCGCCGAAACGGCGTATCAACAATACCTCGCAAGTGATTCAAGCGACTCGACGTTTCCGCTTCAACTTGAATCAAATTCTGAACGGCGATCGGGCGTCGTGCGATGCGTTTTTGAATCAGCACATCAGCTGCCGGAATCGCTTTGCGAGCTAGCTGAATCACTTTGCGAAGTGGCTGGATGCGAGTGCGTTTCCCTTGTTTTGGCGGAAAGCGACCCGGTCCTGTTCATACCGAAAGCCATTCGGAGCCTTCCCGCTCGAACGCGGGAGAGGGCTCGCTCGATGGCCGTGTTGAATCTGTTTCTGAACCGACCATCATCGCCGGGCAAGAGCCCTTCCTGCACCGAAGCCCGGCGCGACACGCGAGCGGGCTCTCGTCAGTGCTTGCCTCGAAGGCAGGAAAGGCGTCTTGCCCGACAGGTGGACGATGCCGGTTCGCCACTGCTCGGACGGTCGGTCAGGGGGCAACGAGAGGTCTCAGACACCGAGTCATCGGAACGATCGGAACTGCTATCAAGAGTTGTGCTCGGTTGCCTGCTCCGGGCTTGTCTCGGCGGATAGCGGCCATCCGGGGCGCGGCAGTGGAAGCCACCTCGTCCTGTGCGAGGCGTGGGGCTGGCGGGAAGCTGTTGCCCCGTCGATCTCCGCTGGTGCGTTGTCAGACGAGTGACCTGACGGCTCGGTACTCTCGTCCGGGGAGGGCTTCTCTCAAGCGAGCCGTGCTCGAATGGGTAACGAACGCACGGAGTGGGGCGGACTCCGAGGGGCGGCAAGAAGCCATGCTCTTGCAATCTGGTGTTCTGGAAAGTGAACGATTGCGCCCGAGTGACATCGACGGACTACCGTGGTGTAGCTCCCGGGGAGGCTTCCGCAACATGCAGTGCCCGAGCCGGGACGGCAGCCGCGGCATCCCTGGATCCGGTCATCGGGAAGAAGGTGACAAAGCTAGCCCGCGCCGTCGGACGGGGACGGCGCGGGCTATAGCGCTGGGGCCCAACGAGGAGGGGTGTCAAGCCACGGCGCGTCTGGACGCGGCAACGGCGGCCGCGATTTCATCCTTGAGCAGAGACCGGTGGCGCTTGAGATCGGCGAGGACGTCCGGCCCGGCCGGTTCCTCCAGCGACTCGATGCGATAAATGCGCCGGTTGATCTCCTGATAGGCACTGGCGAGGTCGCAGAAAGCCGCATCGAACAGCATGAGCTGTTCAACGGTGTCCCAACTCTCTGGGAACTCCACGGAAAGCTCGTTCGGGATGCTCATGTCACTGCCCCCTCTTCAGATTGTCTCGACGCTAACCTCCTTGTCGCAACAAGGCCTTGAGGTGGATCAAAAGTGGTATGCGGGCCGATCACCAACAGTGGTTTCCCTATGAGGGGCTCGGGCCCGAAAACGAGGGTGCCTTCGATGGTCCGACAGGGGCGGGCGTCGCTCCGGTCGACGGTGCTTGCAGGTGGACGCTCATGGTGTAAGGGGCGCGCACCGACGGCTTGCGAATGAACGCCGGGCACCATCGGTGTTCATGGACCATTCAGGCTCGGGTGGCTAATCTTCTGCTCATGAACACCAATCGCATGCGATTCACCTTCGCCCTGGCGTGTTTCCTGGCGGTGCCGATCGTTTCGGGATACGCCGCCGAGGCGCGCTGTCTGACGCCCGCCGAGGCGCAGGCCGTCGTGGGCGGCGGGGCGGTCTTGCGCCTGAGCGTCATCGCCCGTGCCGTTGGCGGGGAGATCGTCGATGCGCAGCTCTGCGAAGGCGGCGGCGGGCTGGTCTATCGGCTCGCCGTGATGCGCGAGGGCGGGCGAGTGGACAACATCACTGTCGACGCGACGTCCGGTCGGAAACTTCGCTGAATCGGGAACCTCAGCATGCGGATTCTTGTGGTCGAAGACGACCGTGATCTGAGCCGGCAGCTTGTGACCGCTTGCCGTGACGCCGGCTATGCCGTTGACGCCGCCTTCGATGGCGAAGAGGGGCATTTCCTCGGTGATACGGAGCCGTATGACGCGATCATCCTCGATATCGGTCTGCCGAAGATCGACGGCCTCAGCGTTCTGGAGGCCTGGCGGCGGGATGGCCGCCTGGCTCCGGTGCTGCTCCTGACCGCCCGCGACCGGTGGAGCGACAAGGTGGCCGGCATCGATGCCGGCGCAGACGACTATGTCTCCAAGCCCTTCCACATGGAGGAGGTGTTGGCGCGCCTCAGGGCACTGACGCGCCGCGCCGCCGGTCGCGCCTCCAACGAGCTGGAGGTCGGGTCTGTCCGGCTCGACGTCAAGGCCGGGCGCCTCACCGTCGACGGCAACCCGATCAAGCTGACCTCGCACGAGTTCCGACTGATCCAGTATCTCATGCTGCACATGGACAAGGTGGTTTCGCGAACCGAACTGGTCGAGCATCTCTACGATCAGGACTTCGATCGCGACTCCAACACCATCGAGGTGTTCGTCGGGCGTCTTCGCAAGAAGATGGGCGTCGATCTCATCGAGACGGTGCGTGGCCTTGGCTACCGAATAGCGTCCGGAAAATGACCGCTCGCCTCAGAAAGCTGGGCGAGTGGTTGAAGAGCTCGCTGGCGCTGCGCCTCGTGCTGGCCTCCGCGCTCTGGGCGACGATCGCGCTGGCCGCTTTCGGCTGGCTCTTGACCGAGCTCTACCGCGCCAGTCTCATCCGCTCCTTCGACGAGCGCATCATCGTCTACGAGAAGACGCTCGCCGGCGTGGTCGCCTCGACGCCCGACGGCGGCGTGCCCGATCCCGGCACCATGGGCGACCCGCGCTTCGGGCGCTATCAGTCCGGCTGGTACTGGGTGGTGATCGACGCCAAGTCGCAGCAGACCGTGGCCACCAGTCAGTCCCTGTTCGGCGAGGTGCTGGCGCTGCCGCCGCCGCCCAACAATGGCGCGGCGGTCACCAACGAGGCCCGCGATCCGTCCGGCATCGCCCTTCGCCATGTCGCGCAGCGCATCTTTCTTAGCAACGGCCGTATGTACGACCTTCACGTTACCGGCAACATCGCCGAACTCGCCGACGAGATCTCCACCTTTCGATTCCAGGTGTTTGCCACGCTCGCCGCCTTCGCCCTCGGCCTTGTCGCCGCCGCCGGCTTGCAGGTGAGTTTCGGATTGCGGCCTCTCGCTGCCATGAGCCGACGCCTCGCCGACATCCGCGAGGGCCGCGCCAATCGCCTCGAAGGCCGGCTGCCACGCGAGATCGCTGCGCTTGGCAAGGAGCTCAACGCGCTGATCGAGACCAACACGTCCATCGTCGAGCGGTCGCGGACGCAGGTTGGAAACCTTGCTCACGCGCTGAAGACGCCGCTCGCCGTGATCCTGAACGAAGCCCGTGCCGAGGGCGGGCCGCTGGCCGACAAGGTCGTCGAACAGGTGACGGTCATGCGGGCCGAGGTCGATCGCTATCTCGACCGCGCACGGCTCGCCGCCGACCGAAAGGTGGTGGGCGCCGTCGCCGACGTTCGCCGCTCCCTGGAAGGACTGATCCGCGTTCTCAGCCGGGCCTATCCGGACCGCAGCCTGTCCCTGGAGGGCGAGGGCGCCGGACAGCCGAAGGCCCGCATCGAGCGGCGCGATCTTGAGGAACTGGTCGGCAACTTGATGGACAATGCCTGCAAGTATGGCCGTGAGCAGGTTCGCATCGAGCTGGCGGTCGACAGGGCCGACCGTGACAGGCCGATGGTGGAGATCCGCGTCGAGGACGACGGTCCGGGCCTGCCACCGTCCGCCTATGCCGAGGTGCTCGGCCGTGGAAAGCGGCTTGACGAGACGCAGCCGGGGTCCGGTTTCGGGCTCGCCATCGCGGCGGAAATCGCGGAAACCTACGGTGGATCGCTGGTTCTCGACCGGGCTGGACTCGGTGGCCTGGCGGTTACCTTTCGCATTCCGCTGAGTTGATTTCCATTGACAGGAAGTCGAGCAATCGGAGCAGTAGCCAGAAGGGGGAGGGAGTTTGTGACAAGATTAAGTTCTAATCAAAATTCGGCCATGGTTTCAGGTCATTACAAGTAACAAGGGCGAATCGCCCAACGATTGGTTCCAATCTCGGAGACCCGGTGAGATGTTGTTGAAGAAACTTTTGATCGTCGGCCTGGCGGCCTCCACGCTTGCGGGCTGCGCGACGGGCGGCCCCAACCAGAACCAGACGCTCGGCACGCTGGCCGGCGCGGTCGGTGGCGCTGCCATCGGTTCGGCCTTTGGCCAGGGCAGTGGCAAGGTGGCGGCGATCGCCGCTGGCGCCCTTGTCGGCGGTTTCCTGGGCAACCAGATCGGCGCCACGCTCGACGCCGACTCGCAGCGCTACAACTACAATGCCAGCGTTCAGGCGCTCGACAGCGGCTATCCGCAGCAGTGGCAGAACCCGCAGACCGGAACCTACGGCACCGTTCAGCCGGGTCCGGTCGCCTACGTCAACAACCGCACCTGCCGTCCGTACACCAACACCGTCTTCATCGACGGTCAGCAGCAGGTCGTGCGCGGCACCGCTTGCCGCAACCCGGACGGCAGCTGGCAGGTCGTCAGCTGATCCTGGCCTGAAATCTCCGGGTCAAATCTTTGAAGGGCCGGCTCGAAAGAGCCGGCCTTTTCACGTCATGCGCCCCTTCGTGACCCCGTCGTTACCAGTCATCAACCATCTTGCGTCAGGATTGTTTGGTAAAGAAGCAGTTTACGGGATTCGTCATGGACGGACGGGCGGTGGTAACCGACAAGGCCGAGATCTTCCTACGGGGGCTGACCCCGCGGGCGCGCGGCATGCTGGTTCGCCGGCTGGAAAGCGACGGGACGGTCACCTCGGAAATCGAGGCTCGACGGCGGCTCATTCTTGAGGCCGCCCGGGCGATTGCCGAAAGCCGCGGCGCGGCCCGCCAGGCGGCGTCCGCCGCTCCGCCGAACATGCGCAGGCTGGTGTTCACCGCTTTCGAACCCTACGTCATCGAGGAGAGGCTCGTCTTTCCCGTCCGTGGCTTCGTCACGGCCGCCACGCTCTCCCACGTCTGGTCCTATGTGGGCAACGAACTCCAGCTCGCTGAGATCGCGGCATGGAACGATCCGGCGACAGCCCCGAAACTGCCGAACGAGGCCGCTTTCCGCGAAGAGGCCGCAAGGTTGGAGACGCGGCTTTTCGATAGCTTGGCCCGGCACATTGCGGCGATTGCCGACGAGCCGAAACTGCAGCAGCGCTTCATGTCGCGCATTGGCGGCGAGGTGGCTCTTCGCGAGATCGAAGAAATGCTCGCCGTGCGCGATCGTCTTCAGGACTTGCCGACGTTGAGCGCCGCCGTGGTGCATCTGCTTGAAACCGGTCCCGTCGACATGGGCCTTCTCGAGCAGATCGCCACCTATCTCGCCACCTATCCGAACACCGCCGGCTGGGTGGCTGGTGGCGTCTTCCATCGCCATGGGGCCGTGACGCCTCTCATTGCCTTTGCCAAGCTGCTGGCCCGTGGCGAGACCGCCCGGCGAGTCCGGGCCACGCCTGCGGCGGCCGCCTTCGTTGATCTGGGCCTTGCCGTGGCCGATCGCTCCGCATCGCGGTTTCAGGCCATCCTTCGCGGCAGCCGCAACGCCGCCGACGCCACGGCGCAGATCGGAGCGTTCCGCTCGGCTCTCGGCGAGCTCGCCACGGGTCTGGACATCGACAACGACGGGGGATGGCAGCCGCGCATGGTGGCCATCAAGCGGCGGTTCTCCGACATGCTGTTCGTCGAGTTCGACAAGCTGCTGCCGGCGATGCGCCGCGCCTTCCGGATCCAGCAGGCTCCCTATCCGGGGCCGGCCGACGGAGCCGAGGCGGCGTTCCTGTGCGCCCTCTTCGCGGCGGCGGGCAAGTCTCGCGACATCCTGGCGGTCAATGGCCTGATCGGGCGCCTGACGCCATTGATCGATCAGGCGATAGAACTCTACGCCCTCGATCTGCCGGCCAAGCTGCGGGGTCTCGATGGCGAGGCGCGATTGGCGGCCCTGTCGGCGGTCGACTCCCTGATCAAGGCCGCCGGCTACCTCTACGGCGAGGACTATGCGTCCCATCTCCGTCGAAGCAAGGAGCAGCAGCTCAAGGCGTCGCGGCCTGCGGCCTGAGTTCGGGGCCGCCTTTCTAGAATCCTTCTCAAATTCGCCCAGAAGTCGATTGAGAAAGCGCTGACATTGCCCTATTCGGCATGGGGCATCGGGGCGACGGCCTGTGCCGGCGGTTCGGGAAAGAGCGACGAATGGTGTTCTGGATATTGCTGGCATTGCTGACGGCGGCGGTCGTTCTCGTCGTCATCGCTCCCATGGCCCGGCCGGCCAGCGCCTTTTCGGTTCCCAGTGGCGAAGAGACCCGTGTCTATCGCGATCAGCTGAGCGAACTCGACCGCGATTGCGAACGCGGTCTGATCGGAGGCGAGGAGGCGGATGCCGCCCGTGCCGAGATTGCCCGTCGCCTATTGGCAGCAGCGCAGGCCTCGCCGGAAACCACCAAGCCCCGGCCGGCGGTCAATCGGCTGGTCGCGTTGATGACCGTCGTGGCCGTTCCGGCCATCGCCCTGCCGCTCTATCTCTTCATCGGTCAGCCCGACATGCCCGACGCACCGCTGGCGGAGCGCCTGACCGCCGCGCCCACCCCCGGCAATGTCGCCGATCTGGTCGGCCGCGTCGAAAAGCATCTCGCCGCCAACCCAGGCGATCTCTCGGGGTGGCGCGTCATTGCGCCGGTCTATGCCCGTCTGGGTCGGCTGGACGATGCCGTGCAGGCATGGGGCAGGCTGGTCGCGGCCGGCGAGGCGGATGCCGAGACGCTTGAGAACTATGGCGCCGGCCTCGTCGACACCAACGACGGCATCGTCTCTCCCGAGGCGCAATCGATCCTGGCCCGTGCCGTCGCCGCCGATCCGGAACGAGCGCGCGCGCGCTTCTACTATGCCGAGGGTCTGCGTCAGGCAGGGGCCTTCGAGGAGGCGTTGAGGCAGGTCGACGAACTGATCCGTCGGTCGCCGGCCGACGCGCCCTGGCTGGAGACCGCGCGTGAAAAGCGCCGCGAAATCCTGGCCGCGCTCAAGAAGCCTGCCGACACGCCGGAGCCGCCGACCCTGCCGGCTTCCGGAATGAACAGCTCGGCGATCGAAGGCATGGTCGACGGTCTCGCTGCCCGTCTCGCTGCCGAACCCGGCGATCGGGATGGATGGATCCGGCTGATGCGCTCCAACATGGTGCTCGGGCGAACCGACAAGGCGAAAGCGGCGCTTGCCGACGCCCGGAAAGCCTTCGCCGGCGACGCCGAGGCATTGGCGGCGATCGACGCCGCAGCGGCCGAGTTCGGCATCGCCAAACCGGAGGGACAGTGACCATGGTCATGACGCGCAAGACACGGCGCCTCATCCTGATCGGTACCGTGGGCGCAGTTCTCGCGTCCGCCGTCGGCCTCGTTCTGTTCGCCCTGTCGGGTGAGATCACCCTCTACAAGACGCCGACCGAAGTGGTCGAGCAGGTGGCAGCGGACGGGCGTCGTCTCCGCATCGGCGGTCTCGTCGAGGTTGGCAGCGTGGTGCGCAAGGACGGCGGTCAGGTCGAGTTCAAGGTGACAGACACGGCGAACGCGGTAACCGTGACCTACCGGGGCTTGCTGCCCGATCTGTTCCAGGAAGGGCAGGGCGTGGTCGCCGAGGGAAAGCTCGACCAGAGCGGCCTTTTCCAAGCCGACACCGTTCTGGCCAAGCATGACGAACGCTACATGCCGAAGGAAGTCGTGGACGCGCTGAAGGCTCAGGGCGTTTGGGAAGAAGGCCAGCCGGGCGGACCGATACCGCCATCGGCGAAGAAGTAGGCGAGGGCGGCATGATCGTTGAATTCGGCCATTTTGCTCTGATTCTGGCCCTGGCAGTTGCCGTTGCCCAATCGATCCTGCCGGTGGTGGGGTTCTTTCGCCATGATCCGGCGCTGATGGCTGTGGCGCCGCGCGCTTCGATGATGCAGCTCCTGCTCGTCGCCATCGCCTTTTCAGCGCTCACCTATGCCTATCTCGTTTCCGATTTCTCGCTTCTCAACGTGGTCGAGAACTCCCATTCGGAAAAGCCGCTGATCTACAAGTTCTCCGGCGTCTGGGGCAATCACGAAGGCTCCATGCTGCTCTGGGCGCTGATCCTGGCTGTGTTCGGCGCGGCGGTCGCGGCCTTCGGCGGCAACCTGCCGCAGACGCTCAAGGCCAATGTGCTGGCCGTGCAGGGCTGGATCAGCACGGCCTTTCTCGCCTTCATCCTGACGACGTCGAACCCGTTTCTGCGCCTCGCCGAGCCGCCGATCGAGGGCAAGGACCTCAACCCTGTCCTTCAGGATGTCGGCCTCGCCATCCATCCGCCGCTCCTCTACCTCGGCTATGTCGGTTTCTCCATCGCCTTCGCCTTCGCCATCGCGGCCCTGATCGAAGGGCGGATCGACGCCGCCTGGGCGCGCTGGGTCCGGCCCTGGGTCCTTGCCGCCTGGATCTTCCTGACCGCCGGCATCGCCATGGGGTCCTACTGGGCCTACTACGAACTCGGCTGGGGCGGCTTCTGGTTCTGGGATCCGGTGGAGAACGCCTCGCTGATGCCCTGGCTGGTGGGAACGGCGCTGCTGCATTCGGCCGTCGTGATGGAAAAACGCGAGGCGCTGAAGGTCTGGACCGTGTTGCTGGCCATCCTCGCCTTCTCGCTGTCGCTTCTTGGCACCTTCCTGGTGCGGTCCGGCGTGCTGACCTCCGTTCATGCCTTCGCCACCGACCCGACGCGCGGCGTCTTCATCCTCGCCATTCTCTGCGTCTTTATCGGCGGCGGTCTCGGCTTGTTCGCTTTCCGCGCCGGAACGCTCAGGCAGGGCGGCCTGTTCGCGCCGGTCAGTCGCGAAGGCGCGCTCGTCCTCAACAACGTGTTCCTGACCGTGGCGGCCGGCGTCGTGCTGTTCGGCACGCTGGTGCCGCTGATCGTGTCGGCCTTCGGCGGCGCCATTTCGGTTGGCGCCCCCTATTTCAACACCGTGTTCGGACCGCTGTTCGGCGCGACGCTTCTGGTGGTGCCGTTCGGACCGCTGCTTGCCTGGAAGCGCGGCGACCTGCTGGGCGCCCTCGAGCGGCTTTGGGCGGTGTTCGCCATTGCTGCGCTGGTCGCCATCTCCGTTGCCTGGATGAGCGGCGAGACGCACATCGTCACCATTCTCGGCCTTGGCGTCGCCGCCTGGGTGTTGGTCGGCGCCTTTGCCGAACTGTGGACGCGTGCCCGCTTTCTCGAAGCCGGACTTTCAGTCGGTTTCAGGCGTCTCATCGGGTTGCCGCGCTCGGCCTTCGGCACGGCGCTCGCCCATGCCGGTCTCGGCGTGACGTTGCTCGGGATCGTCGCAACGTCTGCCTTCCAGAGCGAGGCCATCCTGGAGATGAAGCCGGGCGACACGGCCACCATCGGCGCCTACTCGGTCACATTCGACGGGCTCCGCAATACCTCCGGCCCCAACTATTCCGAGGTCATTGCGTCCATGACGGTTCGGGAAGGCGGCGTCGTGCGCTTCGTCGTCGAGCCTTCGCGGCGCTTCTACGCGGTGCGCCAGATGCCGACCACGGAAGCAGGCATCCGCACGCATGGCCTGTCGCAGTTCTATGTGACGCTGGGCAGCGAAGGCCGTGACACCGGATCGGTTGTGGTGCGCATGTGGGACAAGCCGCTGGTGACGCTGATCTGGCTGGGTGCGCTCGTCATGATGGCCGGCGGCGCCCTGTCGCTGAGCGACCGCCGCCTGCGCGTCGGAGCGCCGAAGCCAGCCCGGCGAGCAGCTCCAATGGCCACCGCCGAGTGAAGGAGGGATTCCGATGCGCCTTCTCGCCTTCTTCGCCCTTCTGGTTGCTCTGACCGTGCCCGCCGTCGCCGTGGATCCATCCGAGCGGCTTTCCGATCCGGTTCTCGAAGGGCGCGCGCGCGCCATCTCCGAGGAACTGCGTTGCCTCGTTTGTCAGAACCAGTCGATCGATGCCTCCGATGCCCAGCTCGCCAAGGACCTGAGGCTTGTCGTTCGGGAGCGCATCGCCGCCGGGGACAGCGATGACGAAGTCCGCGATTTCCTGGTTGCGCGCTACGGCGAGTTCGTTCTGCTGAGGCCGCGCGCCCATGGGGTCGGGCTTCTCTTGTGGGTGTTGCCACCCGCCATGCTGCTCATCGCGGGAGCCGGGCTGTTTCTCGCCGTCCGGAGGCGTCGGGACGCCCCTGTTGCGGAAAGGCTTTCCGCCGAGGAAGAGGCGGCGCTGAAAGCGCTGTCACGGGAAGAAGACGGGCCGTCAAACTATTGAAATAAGGCCAGTTTTTGTCGGCTTTTCTTACGAAAGTTTAATGCCGTCGCAATCTTCAGGTTAGGCGCGTGGTGGCTATATGACGCCATAGAGACCGGAACGACAGCCGGTTCCCGAGTTCTTCCCCCAGGAGATCCCCCCATGCTCAGGACTTCCGACAAGCCGACCAAATCCCGCGTCAAGGCGTTGCTGTTGGGTTCAGTTTTCGCCCTGGCTCTCGGTGGCATCGTCGCCGGCGAGACCGCCTTGATCTTCGACAGCCCCGCCAATGCTCAGAACCTGTCTCAGCCCCAGACCCAGGCGGTGTTCTCCTTCGCCGACATGGTGCAGCGTGTCCAGCCGGCCGTTGTCTCCATCCGCGTCAAGACGGACGAGACCGTCGGACATGGCGACAGCGACGTCGAGGGCCTGCCGCCCGGCCTGACGCCTGACAGCCCGTTCTACGACTTCTTCAAGCGGTTCGGCATGCCGGGCATGCCCGGTAACCGCGACCATGGTCCGCAGCACCGCTATGGCCTTGCCCAGGGCTCCGGCTTCTTCATTTCGGCCGACGGCTACGTCGTCACCAACAATCACGTGGTGGAGAACGCCACCGACGTGAAGGTGGTGACCGACGACGGCACCGAACATGATGCCAAGGTGATCGGCACCGATCCCAAGACCGACCTTGCCCTGGTCAAGGTGACCGATGGCAAGGACTTCCCCCATGTCACCTTCGCGGCGAACGAGTCGCGCGTTGGCGACTGGGTGGTGGCGGTCGGCAATCCGTTCGGCCTTGGCGGTACCGTGACGGCGGGCATCATCTCGGCACGCGGTCGCGACATCGGCGCCGGCCCCTATGACGACTTCCTGCAAATCGATGCGCCGATCAACAAGGGTAACTCCGGCGGACCGGCCTTCAACGCCGGTGGCGAGGTGATCGGCGTCAACACGGCCATCTACTCGCCGTCGGGTGGTTCGGTCGGCATCGGCTTCGCCATTCCGGCCCGGACGGCGCAACAGGTTGTTGCTTCGCTGATGGACCACGGCAAGGTCGTGCGCGGCTGGCTAGGCGTGCAGATCCAGCCGGTCACCGAGGAAATCGCCAACTCGATCGGTCTCGACAAGGCTCACGGCGCCCTCGTGACCGAGCCGCAGGACAACTCGCCGGCCAGCAAGGCGGGGATCGAGGCCGGTGACACCATCCTTTCCATCAACGGGCTCGAGGTGGAAGACGCCAAGGACCTGGCCCGCAAGATCGCGGCCTTCCCGCCCAAGACGGTGGTCGACGTCACGCTGTGGCGCGACGGCAAGGAGGTGATCGTCAAGGTGAACCTCGGCGAGCTTCCCAACGAGCAGGTGGCCTCGTCGCAGAAAAGCGGCGGCTCCGAGGAGCATACCTCGCTCGATGACTACGGACTGACGCTCGCCCCCGCCGACGCCGTGGGCGCCGGCGACAGCGGGGCCGTCATTACCGAGGTCGATCCGGGCGGCAAGGCGTCCGAGCGCGGCCTGCGCCAGGGCGACGTCATCCTCCAGGCTGGCGGTCAGACGGTCGAAGGTCCCCGGGATGTCTCGAAGGCGATTTCCGGAGCCGAGAAGGCCGGCAAGAAGGCTATCCTGCTGCGCGTGAAATCTGGAGACAGCGTTCGCTTCCTCGCCCTCCCCTTGGGGAAGTGAGATAGCTGATCTCCATCCTGTACCGGCGAGCGGGCTCGGCGCCCGCCGGTACTCTTTTTTCTTGCGCCGGCCCGTGTCGGCGCTAAACAACTGTCAGCGACCACCTTTGCGAGGCAAGGCGACATGCGCATTCTGGTGATCGAAGACGACAAGGAAGCGGCGGCCTATCTCGTCAAGGCACTGGGCGAGGTCGGGCATATCGCCGAGCACGCGGCCGATGGCGAGGCCGGCGCCTTCATGGCCGCGGAAGGTGGCTTCGACGTGTTGATCGTCGACCGCATGCTTCCCAAGCGCGATGGTCTCACCATCATCGAGGGCATGCGCCGGGCCGGCGACCAGACGCCGGTCCTGGTCCTGTCCGCGCTCGGTCAGGTCGACGACCGCGTTCGCGGCCTCAAGGCCGGCGGCGACGACTATCTCACCAAACCCTATGCCTTCACCGAGCTGCTTGCCCGCGTCGAGGCGCTCGCCCGTCGCAACCGGCCGGCCGAGGTCGAAACCACCTATCGCGTCGGCGATCTGGTGCTTGACCGCCTGTCGCATACCGTGACGCGCGCGGAGACCGAGATCCCCTTGCAGCCGCGTGAGTTCCGGCTGCTCGAGTATCTGATGCGCAACGCCGGGCAGGTGGTGACGCGCACCATGCTGCTGGAAAACGTCTGGGACTATCATTTCGATCCGCAGACCAATGTCATCGACGTTCACGTTTCCCGCTTGCGCGGCAAGATCGACAAGGGCTTCGACAAGCCGCTGCTCCACACGGTGCGCGGCGCCGGCTATATGATCCGCGAGGCCGGCCCCGAGAGGGGTGGGGAGGCCACATGGGCGCGCTCGGGCGGCTGATCCGGACGACCGCGTTCAAGCTGTCGCTGGTCTACCTCGTCGTCTTCTCCGGCCTGACGCTGTTCCTGACCGCCTACATCTCCAACAACACTGCGGAGTTGCTCGACTCCCAGATCAGCGAAACCATCGACAGCGAAATCAACTCGTTGTCGGATCAGTACGAGCGCGGCGGTCTTCGTCAGCTCGTCAGCGCCGTCGATCTGCGCAGCCGTCGACCGGGCGCCAGTCTCTATCTCGTCGCCGATTCCTCGGGCCGCACGGTGGTCGGCAACGTCGCCGACCCGCCGCTCTCCATCCTCGGGCTGTCGAACGGAGACACCACCTCGGTCACCTACCAGCGGCTCGATGGCGATACCAGTCGCAGCTATGAGGCGATCGTGCGGGTATTTGCCCTGCCGGGTGGATTCAAGCTGCTGGTCGGACGCGACATCAGCGAAATCGGGCAGCTCCGATCCCTGATCTTCGAGGCGTCCCGCTATGCGATCATCGTCATCGTGGTGACGGGCTTCGTCTCCTGGTTCTTTGTGGGACGCTCCGTTCTCAAGCGCGTCGAGAACATGGCCGAGACATCGCGTCGCCTCATGTCCGGCGACCTGACCCATCGCCTGGCCGTCAAGGGCTCCAACGACGAGTTCGACAATCTTGCACTCAGTCTCAACGAGATGCTCGATCGCATCGAGGCGTTGATGACCGGCCTGCAGGAGGTTTCCGACAATATCGCCCACGATCTCAAGACGCCGCTCAACCGGCTTCGCGGACGCCTGGAGGAAACCTTGCGGCGCGGTGGCGAGGTGGAGGAGTATCGCGAGGCCATAACCTCGGCGATGGAAGAGGCCGACAGCCTCATTCGCATTTTCGACGCTCTCCTCAAGATTGCCCGGATGGAGGCCGGATCCTCGGGCGATAGCTTCGAGCAACTCGACGCCGCCGACATTCTCGACGAAATCGTCGAGCTCTACGAACCGGTTCTTGAAGACGTCGGCGGTCGACTGACGCTCGAAACGACCCGGCCGTTGCCGCTGAAGGGAAATCGAACGCTCTTGAGCCAGGCCCTGTCCAACCTGATCGACAACGCCATCAAGTATGGCCGGCACGAGGGCGGGGAGGGGCCGACGATCAAGCTGACTGGCACCATCAAGGGCGATGACCTGTGCCTGATCGTCACCGACGATGGCCCCGGTATTGCCGAAGGCGACCGGCAGAAGGCGTTGTCGCGCTTCGGCCGGCTCGATGCGGCCCGCAGCCGACAGGGGTCGGGGCTCGGACTGTCGCTGGTGGTGGCCGTGGCGCATCTGCATGGCGGCCGCGTGACGCTCGGTGACGCCGAGCCGGGCCTCAAGGCCAGCCTTTTCCTGCCGAAAGCCGAAGGCAACCTCGGTTAGCGCGAAACGCAGATCCGATTCAATCGGGTCGAATAGCGCTCTATGGCGTATCGCGGCGCCGTTAGGAATTATGCCAGAACAGGGAGATAAGGTGCGCTCGACCAAGAGGCGCATGACAGCAAGGCGGAGCGGGCAATGGGTGGTGGAGAAGGCATGACGCAGCGGACTGAAGGCGCGCTCAAGGACCGCATCGCCATCGTTCCCCCCATCGGGCCGGATTCGGCGATCGCCGCATCGCTTCTCGACGACTGCCTGGCAGGACCGGGCGGCGAGGCGCTGTCGTCGCTGTTTGCGAGCACGCCTGTCGCCCGCGATCTGGTGCTCGCCGCCACGTCCAACAGCGCCCACCTGCGCGACGCGGCGTTGCGTGACGGCGAACGCCTCCACCGCATTCTCTCAAGCGATCCGGCGGCGCTCGTCGATGGTCTGATCGCCTCTCTGTCCGAACCGGCCGCCGACGAGGCGTCGCTGCGGCGGCATCTCCGACGCGTCAAGGCGGAAGCGGCGCTCGCCATCGCTCTGGCCGACATCGCCGATCTCTGGGATGTCATGGAGGTGACCGGCGCCCTCACGCGCCTTGCCGATGCATCCCTCTCCGCCGCCATCCGCTTTCTCCTGCTCGAAGCCGACGCCGCCGGCAAGCTGAGCCTGCCGGACCGCTCCGATCCCGAAAAGGGCTCGGGCTGGATCGTGCTCGCCATGGGAAAGCAGGGCGCCTTCGAACTCAACTACTCCTCGGATATCGACCTTATCGTCTTCTTCGATCCGGCCGTGGTGCCGGCGGCCGACAAGGACGATCTGACGACCCTGTTCGTGCGGATGACGCGCCGCCTCGTCGCCATCCTTCAGGAGCGTACGGTCGATGGATACGTGTTCCGGACCGACCTTCGCCTGAGGCCCGATGCCGGCGCGACGCCGGTCGCCATGTCGACGGCGGCGGCGCTGATCTACTACGAGAGCGCTGGCCAGAACTGGGAACGGGCGGCCATGATCAAGGCGCGCCCGGCGGCCGGAGACATCGAGGCTGGCGAGCACTTCCTGGCCGAACTCAAGCCCTATGTCTGGCGCAAGTATCTGGACTACGCCGCCATCCGCGACATCCACTCGATCAAGCGACAGATTCACGCCCACAAGGGGCACGGCGCGATCGCCGTTGCCGGTCACAACGTCAAGCTGGGGCGCGGCGGCATCCGCGAGATCGAGTTCTTCGTCCAGACGCAGCAGCTCATCGCCGGGGGGCGCAACGTTGACCTGCGCGGGCGGCAGACGCTCGCCATGCTGGATGCGCTGGTGGTCCAGGGCTGGCTCGGCGAGCCGGCGCGCGATCTTCTGGCGGAAGCCTATCGTTTCCTGCGCCGCGTCGAACATCGCATCCAGATGCTCAACGACGAGCAGACCCACACGCTGCCCGACGAACCCGAGGGGCTTGCCCGTGTCGCCCACCTGATGGGCTACGAGGACCTCGATGCGTTCTCGGCCACGCTGAGGGAATGGCTGACCGTCGTCAGCGACCAATACTCCGAGCTGTTCGAGGAGGAGGACGACCTCTCGTCGCAGCACGGCAACATGGTGTTCACCGGCAACGACATCGACCCCGGCACACTCGAAACCTTCACTCATCTCGGCTTCGCCCGGCCGGAAGACTCCATCCGTATCGTCGCTTCCTGGCATTTCGGTCGCTACCCGGCCATGCGATCGTCGCGAGCCCGCGAGCTCCTCACCGAGATCACGCCGCGTCTCATCGTCGCCTTCTCCGAGACCGAAGCGCCGGACGCCGCGCTGATCGCCTTCGACCATTTCCTCGCCCGCCTGCCGGCTGGCGTGCAACTGTTCTCACTCCTCTCCTCGAACCAGTCCCTGGTGACGTTGATCGCCATGGTGATGGGAAACTCGCCCTATCTTGCCGACACGGTCGCACGACGCCCGCATGTGGTGGACGCCTTGCTCGAGCCCCAGTTCTTCGGCACCTTGCCCGGCCGGGAGGAGTTGACGCGCCGGCTGGATGCGTTCTTCGGGGAGGCGCAGGGATACGAGGACATGCTCGATCGTGCCCGGATCTTCTCCCAGGAGCAGAAGTTCCTGATCGGCGTCCGCGTCATTACCGGCACGGCGGCGGCCCGCCAGCTCGGTCGCAGCTTCTCCCGTCTCGCCGACCTGTTGCTCGAGCGCGTGCTGGCGGCAACCGAAGCCGAACTCGAGGCGCAGCACGGCTGCGTACCGGGTGGCAGGGTGGCGCTGCTTGCCATGGGCAAGCTCGGCAGCGAGGAACTCACCGCCGCGTCGGACCTCGATCTGATCCTGCTCTATGACCACGACCGCGACGCGCTTCAAAGTGACGGGCGTCGGCCGATTTCTCCGAACCAGTACTATGCGCGACTGACCCAGCGTCTCGTGACGGCGATTACCGCGCCGACGGCCGAGGGCACGCTTTACGACGTCGATTTCCGCCTGCGCCCCTCGGGAAACGCCGGACCGCTCGCCACCCGCATCGACGCCTTCGAGCGCTACCAGCTGGAAGAGGCGTGGACCTGGGAGCATATGGCGCTGACCCGCGCCCGTGTCGTCGCATCCACCGGCGGGCTCGGACAAGAAGCGGAGCGCGTGATCGCCGAAACGCTATGTCGACAGAGAGACCCTGAGAAAGTGCTCGCCGACGCTGCGGACATGCGGGCCCGGCTCGAACAGGAAAAGGGGTCTTCCGATCCCTGGAACCTCAAGCGGGCTCCTGGTGGGCTCGTGGATCTGGAGTTCATCGCCCAGACTCTACGCCTCGTCAACGACTGGCGGGAGCCGGCGATCCGGCTGCGCAATACCGAGGCGGTGCTGCTGTCGGCGGCGACCCATGGTCTTCTCTCGTCCGCCCATCGCGACGTGTTGCTGCCGGCCATTCGCCTGTTCGGCGACCTGACGCAGGCCCAACGGCTCACGCTGCCGGTCAAGACATCGGTGGTCGAAGCGCCGCGCGGCGTCCATGACGTGCTCTGCCGCGTCGCATCGGCGCCGTCGCTCGCCCAGCTCGAAGCCGAGCTTCGCGAGCGTCAGGCGGCGGTACGCGACGTCTTCGTCGAGATCGTCGGGCCGGTGGTTCGGCGCGCCGGCTGAGCTTCAGTGCACCGTTCGCCGGGGCTCGGTGAACGCGTCGGGCGCGGCGACGACACGTGGATAGGCCGTGGCAACGGCCGAGCCCGCCTGTGATGTCGCCACGGCGGCGGTGCCGTCGCTTGCCGTCGGCGCTGCGATGCGCGGCATCGAGATGGTGACGGTCGTGCCAGATCCTTCCACTGACTCGATCGTCATACGTCCGCCGTGCAAGGCCACCAGCGACTGGGCGATGGCCAGACCGAGTCCGGAGCCGGGGTGCTTGCGCGTTAGCTGGTTTTCCACCTGCACGAAGGGCTTGGCGATCTGGTCCAGCGAGCCGGCTGGAATGCCAATGCCGGTGTCGCTCACGGAGAACAGGACGTTGTCGCCCGCTTGCCGCGTGCGCACCGTCACGGTGCCGGATGCCGGCGTGAACTTCAGCGCGTTGGACAGGAGGTTGAGCGCCACCTGCTTGACGGCGCGACGATCGGCCACCATCGGCTCCAGGTCCACGAAGTCGGTGGCGAGGATGATCTGCCGCGCTTCTGCCTGCGACGACATGATGCGCACGCACTCGCCGAGCACTTCGTCGACAACCACAGACTCGAGCGAGAGATTGACCCTTCCGGCCTCGATCTTGGACATGTCGAGGATGTCGGAGATGACGTTGAGCAGATAGATGCCGCTGTCGTGGATGTCGCGGCAGTAGTCGGTGTATTTTTCCGATCCGAGATCGCCGAACATGCCGGACATCATGATGTCCGAGAAGCCGATGATGGCGTTGAGCGGCGTCCTGAGCTCGTGGCTCATCGAGGCCAGGAACTCGGACTTCGCCCGGTTGGCCGCCTCGGCGCGCGCCTTTTCCTCGGCATATTTCTCGGCAAGCTCGACCAGCTGCGTGGTCTGCAGCTGCATCTTGTGGCGGTGCTGGCGAAGATCGGCGACGGTCGCCATCAGCTGCCGCTCGCTTTCGAGGAGGTTCTCCTCATGGCGTTTCAACTGGGTGATGTCGGTTCCGACCGAGACGAAACCTCCGTCCTTGGTGCGGCGTTCGTTGATCTGCAGCCAGCGCCCGTCGTCGAGGCGCGCTTCGTAGGAGCGCTCGCCACCGGTCATCGAGTAGCGCAGCCCCTCGCTCGATACCTTGGGCTGACGGGCCGCGGCCATGACCTCGGCATAGGGCGTGCCGGGGCGGGCGACGCTGTCGGGCAACTGGTGCAGGCTCTGGTACTTCGAGTTGCACATGACCAGACGGTTTTCCGAGTCCCAGATGACGAAGGCTTCGGAAATTGTGTCGATGCCGTCGCGCAGGCGGATGGCGGCGGTGGCGTTTTCCTGGGCCAGCGTCTTCTGCTCGGTGACGTCGACGGTGATGCCGATGAGGTGGTGCGAGCCGTCATGGTCGCGAACCACCTCGGCCCGCATCCTCAGCCACACCCATTCGCCACTGGCATGGCGGATGCGGAACTCCAGGTCGACGGAGGGCTGACCGGTTTCCAGCACCTCCTTGGCAAGCTCGTAGAGGTCGACGTCGTCGGGATGGATCATGCCCTGCAGGTCGTTGAAGCCCATCAGGTCGGAGTTGGGCTCCATGCCCAGGATCACGTACATGGACGGCGACCAGAACAACCGGCCCCGGGCGAGATCCCAGTCCCAAAGGCCGCATCGGCCGCGCCTGAGCGCCGTGTCGACGCGGGCCTGCGTGGCGTTGTAGATGCGATCGGCCTCTCTGGCCCGGCTCATCTGGGCGAAGAAGGCGTAGACCACGGCGATCAGGATCAGGGACGTGCCGACGAACAGGACGGCCGTCATGGTGACGTCGTGCCGCCAGCCGACATAAACCTGCGCCAGCGGTTGATAGACGGCGATCGTGCCGCGATCGCCCACGAGGTTGCGAACGGTGGCGAGCGCTTCGGTGCCTCCGGCCAGCGTCACGTCGAGGACACCGGCGCGCTTGCCGAACACCAGCATCGGCTGGTCGGCCCCGAAGAGGTCCGAGATGGTGCCTTTGCCGACGAATGCCCCCTCCGGGGCCGTTGCCCGAATGGCGCCGTCGGCATCGGCGAACAGAATGACGCGACCGTCGCTTGTCGCCGACGGCGGCAGGCTGTCGCGCAGGGCGGCGCGCATCGCGCCCGAATAGCTCGCCTCTGTCTTTCCGAGCGAGGGGTGAACCGAAAGATCGGCGTCCAGCGCTTCGGCCAGCAGCGCCACCATGTCGGAGGCCGAACGATAGGTGTCGGTCCGCTGCTGCAGAAGATTGGAGACGTGGAAGATGCCGCCCATCAGCAGGAAGGCTGAGATCAGAACCGGGATGGAACGCCGAAACAGCGGCTCGGCCTGGAGAAGGCGCAGATAGGAGGGGCGGACGAGAAGGCCGGCATGTCCCTTGAGAAGCCTCTCCGTTTCGGCGTCGCCAAAAAGACGCGTTTTCCACGTTCCCGACCCTCGACTGAGGTCGTTGCCCGCCATGTCGTTGCCCCGCCGCCGCATGTTGTTGGGGAACGCGAAACAACCCCCGAATCACATTCAGTTTGAATCATCGGGAATCGCTCTGTCCATAGGTTAACGAGCGTTGAATCTTCTTTTTGAATCGCCACCGGCGAATGGGAAGGGATGTGACATTCCTGCCGAATCCGGGGGCAAGAGTCGAACTGAAAAACGTTTGCCTTTTCAATCTGTCACCCTCTCCCCAGCGTCTTCCACAGGAATTTTTTGGGGAGAGGGATGTGTCAGAATCGAACCCGATCAGGCCAGCGTCCGCTCCAGAATGTCGGCCACATCGCGCGACAACTGCGGCTTGGTCTGGATCGAGCGCAGCGCCGCTTCCGCCAGAGCCCGGCGCTTCGGTTCGTAGGAGCGCCAGGAGCGGAACGTGACGAGCAGCCGTGCCGCGAGCTGCGGGTTGGCTGCGTCGAGCCGCGAGATGACGCCGGCGACGAAGCCGAAGCCCTTGCCGTCGGCGCGCCCGAACTGGGTGGGGTTCGAGGTGGCAAAGGCGCCGACCAGGGCCCTTACGCGGTTCGGATTGCCGAAGGAGAAGGCGGGGTGCTCCGTCAGCGTCATGACCCTGTCGAGCGTGTCGGGCAGTGGTGCCGACGCTTGGGCCGACAGCCACTTGTCGACGACCAGAGGCACAGTGCCGAACCGCTCGAAGAAGGCGGCAAGCGCCGCTTCGGCGCCCGCATCTCCGCGATGGACGAGAATAGTCAGCGCCGCCAGGCGGTCGGTCATGTTGGTCGCCGTCTCGAACCGTCGGCGCACCAGATCCATGGCCTCGCCCGAGTCCGTGACCGACAGGAGGTCGAGAGCGGTGTTGGCGAGCGCCCGTCGGCCGGAGCCGTCGGCATCCGGCACGTAGGGCTGGCCGGCGGCGGTCTGGTCGGCCTCGACGATCGACTTGAGGCGCGCCCCGAGTCGATCGGCGATCGTGCGCCGATAGGCCTTGTGGGCGTTGGCCACGGCATCCGGGTCGACATTGTCTGCCACTTCGCGGGCGACGTCGTTCTCGCTGGGCGCCGCCAGCAGCAGGGCCTTGAAGGCGGCATCCAGCGAACTGTCGTCGATCAGGGCACCTAACGCGTCGATGGGCGCCGTCTCGAAGGTGGGCGCTTGTCCGGCGCGCACCTGCTGGGTCGCCTTGACCAGGGCGGTCATGGCCAGCGTGGTGCCGGCTTGCCAACGGTTGAAGCTGTCGGCGTCATTGGCCAGCAGGAAAATGAGGTCGGCGGACGACAGTGCCTGCCGCACCTTGACCGGCGCCGAGAAACCCCGGAACAGCGAAGGGACAGGTCGCGACGACAGGCCTTCGAACGTGACGGTGTGCGAGGGCTGCGTCAGGACCAGCGTATCGCCATTCACTTCGGCTCCGGCGATCGAGGAGGGGGGCATGTCCTCGCCATCGGGGCCGACGAGGCCGAAGCGCACCGGGATGACGCGCGGCTTCTTCGTCTGCTGTCCGGGCGTGGCCGGCGTTTCCTGCGTCAGGGTCAGCGTGAAGCGCCGCGCTGCCTCGTCCCAGGCTTCCTCGACGGTGACGACGGGCGTTCCCGCCTCGCGATACCAGACCATGAACGGCTCGAGATCGCGGCCGGAGGCCTCGGCAAAGCAGGCGATGAACTGCTCGATCGTGGCGGCCTCGCCGTCATGCCGGGTGAAATAGAGGTCCATGCCGCGCGCAAACGCGTCGTCGCCGATCAGCGTCTTCAGCATGCGGATGACCTCGGCGCCCTTCTCGTAGACGGTCGCCGTGTAGAAGTTGTTGATTTCCTTGTACTGCTCGGGCCGAACCGGATGGGCGAGCGGGCCGCCGTCCTCGGGGAACTGCTGGCTCCTGAGCAGGCGGACGTCGGAAATGCGCTTCACCGCCCGCGAGCGCATGTCGGAGGAGAACTCCTGGTCGCGGAAAACGGTCAGGCCTTCCTTGAGGCACAGCTGGAACCAGTCGCGGCAGGTGATGCGGTCGCCGGTCCAGTTGTGGAAATACTCGTGGGCGATCACCGCCTCGATGCCGGCATAGTCGGCGTCGGTGGCGATCTCAGGGTCGGCCAGCACGTATTTGTCGTTGAAGACATTGAGGCCCTTGTTCTCCATGGCCCCCATGTTGAAATCGGACACGGCGACGACGTTGAAAACGTCGAGGTCGTACTCGCGACCGAAAACCTCCTCGTCCCACTTCATGGAGCGCTTCAGCGAATCCATGGCATAGGCCGCCTTCGGCGCGTTGCCCTTCTCGACATAGACGGCAAGCATCACCTTGCGGCCGCTCATCGTCGTGAACTCGTCCTCGAAGGCGTCGAGGGCGCCGGCGACCAGCGCGAACAGGTAGCTGGGCTTTGGCCAGGGATCGTGCCAGATGGCGAAGTGCCGCCCGTCTCCGAGATCGCCGACCGAAACCGGATTACCGTTGGACAGCAGGACCGGCGCTTCGCTCTTCGGCGCCGTGATCTTCACGGTGAACACGCTGAGTACGTCCGGCCGGTCGTAATAATAGGTGATGCGGCGGAAGCCCTCCGCCTCGCACTGAGTGCACCAGGTGCCGGACGAGCGATAGAGGCCCATCAGCTTGGTGTTGGCGGCCGGATCGAGGCGGGTGGTCATTTCCAGACGGAAGGCGCCGTTGGGCGGCACCTTGACGGTCAGATGATCGGGCGTTGCCTCATACTCGTCTTGCGAGAGTTCCCGGCCATCGATCGCCACGCGAACGAGGGTCAACTCGTCGCCATCGAGGACAAGTGGCTCGCTGAAGGTGCCTTCGCGCGGCGAGATGGCCAGCGTCGCGGCCACCAGGGTTTCCTTGGCCGTCAGGTTGAAGTCGAGGTCGACCTTGTCGATGGCGTAGGGGGTGGGCTTGTAGTCGGAGAGACGAATGACGGGGGAGGATTCGTGGGACACGGTGTGCAACCTATTGTCAAAGCAAGCGGCGCGGAGCGCCGAAATCGGGTGGCCGGCAGCGGCCGACGATGCAAAGGTTGTAAGGTCGAACGGAGCAAATGCAAACTCATCTTTGCGAGTGGGTCGCGATGTGAAGGTAAATCCCGAAGCCGTGAAGTGGCTTGCGGCGCCGCGTGAGGCTCGGCGAACCGAGGTCGGCTTCGGTTGAGGCGAGGGAAGGGCGGAGCCTTTACAACCTGACGCTCTTCGCCTATGGGTGAGGCATGAACGGTTTTGTCGCCCTGAACGCATCCTGGTGGTGGCGCTTCTCTTAAAGAGAGCGGCCGACGCGGTGTGTCCAGGTGGGACGAAATGAGCGAGGGCTGCTCCGGGAGACCGGACCGGCCCTTTTTGTTGAGGTGTCCTAGGCGGTCTCCCTGAGTGGCTACAGGGGAGATTGCGATGGTCAAGAGTGACGCCGAAACCGGTTTTTCAGGCAAGAGAGAGTCATTCGTCACCGCCGGTGGCGTGGAAGTGGCGCGCAGCGCGCGGCCCGACCACTACAAGACGGCGATTTCAGGTTATTTCGACAAGCTTGACACGCGCCGAGGCGCCGTTCTGTCGTCCAACTACGAGTATCCCGGACGATACTCACGCTGGGACATCGCTTTCGTCGATCCGCCGGTGGCGATCACCGCGCGCGGCCGAAAGGTGACCATCGAGGCGCTCAACGCCCGTGGCCGGATCCTGCTTCCCGCATTCGTCGCTGCCGTTCGCGGCCCCGATCTCGCGTCTTTCTCCGTTGACGACGCGCTGATCTCGCTTGAGGTGAAGACACCCGAGGGCGGATTTGCCGAGGAAGACCGCTCGCGCCAGCCCTCGGTCTTTTCCGTGCTCCGCCGCATCATCGCGAAATTCGCGACTCCCGAGGACGATAAGCTCGGCCTCTGGGGCGCCTTCGGCTACGATCTCGCCTTCCAGTTCGACAGCGTCGACTTCAAGCTGCCGCGTCCCGACGACCAGCGCGACCTCGTGCTCTATTTCCCCGACGAGATCGTCGTCGTCGACCATCACCGCGCCGCAGCCACCATCTACTCCTATGACTTCGTCGTCGAGGGGCGCCTTACCGTCGGTCTGCCGCGCGACGGCGAGACCCAGCCGTTCAAGGTCGCCGATCGCGACCCTGGACGCGGCGACCACCAGCCCGGCGAATATGCGTCGTCCGTCAGCAAGGCCGTCGAGTATTTCCGGCGCGGCGACTTGTTCGAGGTGGTGCCGGGACAGGTGTTCTATGAGAAGCCGTCCTCGACGCCGTCGGCCATTGCCCGTCGCCTGCAACAGACCAATCCGGCGCCCTTCGGCTTCATGTTCAATCTCGGCGCGTCCGAATACCTGATCGGCGCCAGCCCCGAGATGTTCGTGCGCGTCACCAACGGCAAGCGCGTCGAAACCTGCCCGATCTCCGGCACCATCCGGCGCGGTCGCAACGCCATCGAGGACGAGGAGCAGATCCGCATCCTGCTTAACTCCAAGAAGGACGAAGCCGAGCTCACCATGTGCTCGGACGTCGATCGCAACGACAAGAGCCGCATCTGCGAGCCGGGGTCCGTCCGCGTCATCGGTCGCCGACAGATCGAGATGTACTCGCGCCTCATTCACACCGTCGACCACATCGAGGGGCGGTTGCGCGATGGCATGGACGGGCTCGATGCCTTCCTGAGCCATGCCTGGGCGGTGACGGTGACCGGCGCGCCCAAGCTGTGGGCCATGCAGTTCATCGAGGACAACGAAAAGAGTTGTCGTGCGTGGTACGGCGGCGCCGTCGGCGCTTTCCTGATGAACGGCGACGTCAACACCGGCCTGACGCTCAGGACGATCCGCCTCAAGGATGGCATCGCCGAGGTGCGCGCCGGCGCGACGCTTCTCTATGACTCGGTGCCCGAGGACGAGGAGAAGGAAACCGAACTGAAGGCCTCGGCCCTGATCGCCGCCATTCGCGAGGCCGGTGATACCCCGGTCGTTGCCGCGTCGGAGGCGCGTGAGGCCATCGGCTCGGGAATGCGCATCGTGCTGGTCGACCATGAGGACAGCTTCGTCCATACGCTGGCCAACTATTTCCGGCAGACCGGCGCCGAGGTGAAGACGCTGCGCGCTTCGAAGGGAAAGGGTATCGACCCAGCGCTGATCGCCGCCGAGAAGCCTGACCTGCTGGTCATGTCGCCGGGGCCGGGAAATCCCTCCGATTTCCACTGCGCGCGGACGATTGCGGCGGCGCGGCAGCTTGGCCTGCCCGTCTTCGGCGTCTGTCTGGGATTGCAGGCGATGGTGGAGGCTTTCGGCGGCAAACTGGCGCAGCTCTCGATCCCATATCACGGCAAGCCGTCGAAGATCGCGGTTTCCGCCAACTCGCTGCTGTTCAAGGGGCTGTCGTCCGAGATCGTCATTGGCCGCTACCACTCGCTCCACGCCGACCGGTCGCATTTGCCCGCAGCATTCCGCGTGACGGCGGAGACCGAAGACCGGGTGGTCATGGCCATCGAACACCAAAGCGAACCCTTCGCCGCCGTCCAGTTCCACCCCGAATCGATCATGTCCCTGTCGGCGGACGCCGGCCACGTGATCGTCGAGAATGCTATCCAGGGTTTAGTTGGGTTCAAGGCAAAGGGCCAATAGTGACGATGCCAATGGCGATCGTCCAATGGACTGCAACCAATCGAGCATTTGTCGCCACGGATCACCACAACCACTGATCCGTGGTGGCAAGAACGTCACGAGACCGTTGTCACCAACCTATGTCGAGGGAGATTCTCTCGCGGCATAGGGAGTCCTGCATAGTGTTTTGTATATTATATTCAAATAGATAGGTTTGAGGAGCCGGCGGTGGGCTCCCTATTTGCTACGTGTTGCAAGGATGTCGCACTCGAATGGTGTTTTGAATGTTTCTGCGATGTTGCGAGTGAAAATCAGGCTGTGACGGCTTTTGGCGCTGGAAGATTGCGAGCGACGCGCTATCATAAAAATTGCGACAACGTTGCTGGCTCAACTCGTCGCGGGGTTAGCAGCCCCTTTCCGCGGTTTCGCGGACTAGCGGTCCAAACAACTAGAGGGCGCAAGCCCTCTTTTTTTGTCCAGCCTCCAAGCCGAGCATTTTTCGACGATTGTCTCTGCCGTCATTCCGGGCGGAGGGTCCCCTTTGCCTCTCTGGCGTGGGCGCGATTTCCGGCAGTGTGAGGTCTATCCGTTTGAGTAGCCTCACTTGGCCTTCCGCCCGTCGCTCAGGGAAAAGGCTTGATCCCGGTGTTTCTGCTCAAATTTGCGCCTTGACCCTTCGTTTTTTTTACCGAAAGATCAAGGAAACAGAAGGGCGGAGAAAAACCGCCGGGGAATAGCGGACAAAGCAATCGGAACATCTGGTTCGGGCTGGTTTTCATTGCCCTGAATCACGTTCGGATCAAGGACATCGGATTCGCCAAGCCGGCTGATCCGATGAACGGGAGTGTTTTGTCTTCGTCGTTACTGCGCACCAGCCACGGGACCAACATCCATGCCGGACATTTCTGCGGGACGCCTCGCGGCGGACGATTACGGTAAGAATTTCTCGGACGTTCATCCGCCGCTCAGCGCGCATGAGGCTGTCGTCGAAAGCGACCGTTGTTACTTCTGCTTCGATGCGCCGTGCACCAATGCTTGCCCGACCTCGATCGACATACCGCTCTTCATCCGAAAGATCGGAACCGGTAATGTTGAAGGCGCCGCCGAAACAATATTCGAGTCCAACATTCTCGGAGGCATGTGCGCCCGCGTCTGCCCGACGGAGACCCTGTGCGAGGAGGCCTGCGTACGCAACGCCGCCGAGGAAAAGCCGGTGCGCATCGGTCTTCTCCAGCGCCACGCCACCGACAGCTATCTCGAGCGTCATTCCAGCTATGGCGTCCGCGCGGCTGCCACCGGCCGCAAGGTCGCCGTCGTCGGCGCCGGCCCGGCGGGCCTCGCCTGTGCGCACGAACTGGCGCTGAAGGGCCACGACGTCACCATGTTGGAAGCGCGCGGCAAGGCGGGCGGCCTCAACGAGTTCGGCATCGCCGCCTACAAGTCGACTGATGGCTTTGCCCAGCGCGAGGTGGACTTCATTCTCGGCGTCGGTGGCATCACCGTCGAGTCCGGAAAGGCGCTTGGCCGCGACTTTGCGCTCGCCGATCTTCTGTCCAGCTATGATGCCGTCTTCCTGGGGCTGGGTCTTCAGGCCGTCAATGCCCTCGGTGTCGAGGGTGAGGAGACGGCCGGTGTCGTCGATGCGGTACGCTGGATCGAGGAACTCCGCCAGTCGCCGAACAAGTCGACCATCGAGGTCGGCTCGCGCGTCGTCGTCATCGGTGGCGGCATGACGGCGGTGGATGCCGCCGTGCAGGCCAAGAAGCTTGGCGCCGACGAAGTCACCATCGCCTATCGGCGCGGTCCGGCCGAAATGGGCGCCAGCCGCTACGAGCAGGAGCTCGCCCAGGTGAATGGCGTGCGCATCCTGCATTGGGTGGCGCCCAGGCAGGTGGTGTCGGAAGGCAATGCCGTCGCCGCCGTCGATTTCGAGCGGACGGCGCTCGATGCCTCTGGCCGGCTCGCCGGAACCGGCCGAACCCTCCGCCTTGCCGCCGACCAGGTGATGAAGGCGATCGGCCAGACCTTCGTTTCCGGACCGGTGGAGACGGTTGCCCTCGATGGCGGGCGGATCGCCGTCGATGGGGAGATGCGCACCTCGCTTGCCAAGGTATGGGCCGGTGGCGACTGCGTTCGGGGTGGTGAGGACCTCACCGTTCAGGCCGTCGATCACGGCAAGCGCGCCGCCCTTTCCATCCACGCCGCCCTTTCCGTCTGAAGGAGTTCCGACATGGCCGATCTCCGTAGCAATTTCCTTGGCATCAAGTCGCCGAACCCCTTCTGGCTGGCCTCGGCGCCGCCCACCGACAAGAAGTATAATGTCGAGCGCGCCTTCCGTGCCGGCTGGGGCGGCGTCGTCTGGAAGACGCTCGGCGAGGACCCCGCCGTCGTCAACGTCAACGGTCCGCGCTATGGGGCGATCCATTCAGGCGATCGCCGCCTTGCCGGTCTCAACAACATCGAGCTGATCACCGACCGCCCCCTGGAACTGAATCTGCGCGAAATCGCCGAGGTGAAGAAGGCTTGGCCCGACCGGGCGCTTGTCGTCTCGCTGATGGTGCCTTGCGAGGAACGGAACTGGAAGTCGATCATCGCCCGCGTCGAGGAAACCGGCGCCGACGGCCTGGAGCTCAACTTCGGCTGCCCGCATGGCATGAGCGAGCGCGGCATGGGCTCGGCGGTGGGGCAGGTGCCCGAGTATATCGAGATGGTCGCCCGCTGGTGCAAGGAAGCCACCCGCATGCCGGTGATCGTCAAGCTGACGCCCAACATCACCGACATCCGCTATCCGGCCCGCGCCGCCAGGAAGGGCGGGGCGGACGCGGTATCACTGATCAACACCATCAACTCCATCGTCGCCGTCGATCTCGACAGCTTCGCTCCGGTGCCGACCATCGACGGCAAGGGCAGCCACGGCGGCTATTGCGGGCCGGCCGTGAAGCCGATCGCCCTCAACATGGTGGGCGAGATCGCACGCGACCCGGAAACCTACGGTCTGCCGATCTCCGGTATCGGCGGCATCGAGACCTGGCGCGACGCGGCGGAGTACATCGCGCTCGGCTGCGGCACCGTGCAGGTTTGCACGGCGGTGATGACCTACGGCTTCAAGATCGTCGAGGAAATGATCGACGGCATGAAGAAGTACATGGACAGCCATGGCTTTGACACCATCGAGGATTTCCGCGGTCTCGCCATCAAGAACATCTCCGACTGGAAGTATCTCAACCTCAACTACATCGCCAAGGCCAAGATCGACCAGGATCTCTGCATCAAGTGCGGCCGCTGCCACATCGCCTGCGAGGACACCTCGCATCAGGCGATCACCCACATGGTCGATGGTGTCAGGCACTTCGAGGTGAAGGACGAGGAGTGCGTCGGCTGTAATCTCTGCGTCAACGTCTGTCCGGTCGACGGTTGCATCACCATGCAGCCGATGGCGCCCGGTTCGGTCGATCCGCGCACCGGCAAGGTGGTGTCGCCCCAGTATGCCAACTGGACGACCCATCCGAACAACCCCTCGGCCGTTGCTGCCGAGTGAAGCCGGCTCGGGCCTAAGCAATGATCCGGAGCAACCTCGGCATGGTTGTGGCATGAGCCACCCCCCATTTGAAGGGCGCTGGCGGGCGAGCCGTGGGCTCGTCGCCGAGCGGGGGGAGAAACGAATGCCGCACCGTTGTCCTTGGTATGTGGGATATTTCCTGCTCAATCCCTTGCGCAGGCTGGTCCAGAATCCGGCTCGACTGCTGGAGCCGCATGTCCAGCCGGGCTTCCGTGTTTTGGAGCCCGGGCCGGGCATGGGCTATTTCACGCTGGAACTGGCGCGTCTCGTCGGGCCGACGGGCAAGGTTCATGTGGTCGATATCGAGCCGCGCATGCTGTCGGCGCTGGGGCGCCGTGCCAAGTCGGCAGGCTTGGAGACGAGGATCGACCTGCGCCTCGGGCGCGAAGACAGCCTTGCCGTTGGCGATCTTGAGGGCGAGGTCGATTTCGTTCTGGCCTTCGCCATGGTTCACGAGCTCGGCAACGTCCGGGGCTTCTTTGGCGAAGCGGCGGCGGCCATGAGGTCCGGCGCGCGGTTGCTGCTCGCCGAGCCGGAAGGGCATGTCTCCGAAACGCTTTTCGCCGAAGAGTGCGCGATGGCCGAAGCTGCCGGTCTTGCCGTCGTCGACCGCCCGACGATCTGGAAGAGCCGGGCGGCCGTATTTGCACAGGCGTGAGATCCCGGTTATGCGCTGGCGTTCGTCTCGGACGTGGTCGCCACGCTTCGAGGCGTGCCAGGCATTTCACCGCGTGGCGATGGCCTGAGCGGGCCTTACTGCCGAAGCCTTTGCCTCTTGCCGGCCTTGCTGCCCTCCATGGCGATCAAGTTCGTTTGACGCCGACGTGATCGGCCGGCGCATTGCGCCCCGCTGCCGGGTCGCTAGTATGAATCGCCTCATCCCTATCCTGTGAGGACTGTCCCCATGTTCACTTGCACCGGTTACGGCGCCGAGAGCTCCGATGCGCCGCTGGCTCCGCTCACCATCAGCCGGCGTGATCCTGGGCCGACCGACGTTCAAATCGCGATCGAGTATTGCGGCGTCTGCCATTCCGACCTGCACACGGCTCGGGGCGAATGGGGCGGCACGCTCTATCCCTCCGTTCCCGGCCACGAGATCATCGGCCGCGTCGTCAAGGTCGGCAGCGCCGTCACCACCTTCAAGGAAGGCGACCGCGTCGGCGTGGGCTGCATGGTTGATAGCTGCCGCAGCTGCGACAGCTGCCGGCGCGGCCTCGAGCAATATTGCCTCAATGGCATGACCGGAACCTACAATGCCCCCGATGCTCATCTCGGTGGGTACACCTTCGGCGGCTATACCGCTGCCATCGTTGTCGACAAGGACTTTGTCCTGCGCATCCCGGAAGGTCTCGATCCGGCCGCTGCCGCGCCGCTACTCTGCGCCGGCATTACCACCTATTCGCCTCTTCGCCATTGGAAGGTCGGCCCCGGCCAGAAGGTCGGCATCGTCGGGCTCGGTGGGCTCGGTCACATGGGCGTCAAGTTTGCCCGCGCCTTTGGGGCGCATGTGGTGATGATCACCACCTCCGCTTCCAAGGCCGAGGACGCCAAGAAGCTGGGCGCCCATGAGGTCGTGTTGTCGAAGGATCCGGAGGCCATGGCGAAACAGGCCGCCAGCTTCGATTTCATCCTCGACTGCGTTGCCGCCGAGCACGACATCAACGCCTATTTGGCCCTGCTCAAGCTCGACGGTGCTCTCGTGCAGGTCGGCGCGCCGGAAAAGCCGCTGCCGCTCCACGTCTTCAGCCTTATCCCTTATCGTCGCACCTTTGCCGGGTCGATGATCGGCGGCATTGCCGAGACGCAGGAGATGCTGGATTTCTGCGCCGAGCACGGCATCGTCTCGGATATCGAGATGATCCGCATGGACGAGATCAACGACGCCTATGAGCGCATGCTGAAATCGGATGTGAAATATCGCTTCGTCATCGACATGGCGACCATGCCCAAGGCGGCCTGACGGCCTCAGGCGATGCGCGGCAATATGCCGCGCATCAACACGCCGATCACCGTATCGGATGCCGCGCGGAAGGTGGCGGGGTCTTCTATGCCGCGCCCCAGCACCGAGCGGATCTGCGCGTCGAAGTCGGCGTAATGCTGCGTCGTCGCCCAGATCATGAAGATGAGATGCACCGGGTCGACGTCGATGAGCTTGCCATCCCGGATCCAGCGGCGGATGACCTCGGCCTTCTCTTCGACGATCGACTTGAGGTCGGTCTTGAGGACGCCGTCGAGATGTGGCGCGCCGAGCAGCACTTCGCCGATGAACAGCCGGCTTTCATGGGGAAAGTCGCGCGACTGTTCGAGCTTCTGGCGAATGTAGCCGGTGAGTTCGGTCTCCGGGTCGCCGTCCTCGGCCATTTCCCCGAACGGCGCCAGCCACATGTCGAGCGTGCGCGTCAGCACCGCCGTATAGAGATCGTGCTTGCGACGGAAGTAATAAAGAAGGTTCGGCTTGGACATGCCGGCCTTCTCGGCGATCTGGTCGACGGTGGCGCCACGGAAGCCATAGCGCGAGAAAACCTCCAGCGCCGCATCGAGGATTCGCTCCTCGTTTTCCGCCTGAATGCGCGTCCGCTTCTTGGAGCCGCGCGCGCGGGCCAGATCCTGACCTTCAATCGCTGTCTCGTAAGTCATGAAGCGAATGTCCACGCATTCCCGAGGTTCGGCAAGCCCGGATCGGCGGCAAAACGCCGGTCACTGTGGAAGAATTTGTCCGGATGGTCAGAAGCTTCGGGTCAGGCCGCGCGTGGCGCGATCCGGTGGAGATCGTCGCCAATCTCCCGACGCTTTTCCATCAGATCGTAATCTGCCTGAAGGCCAAGGAAAAAGCCTTCCGACAAGCCAAAATACCGGGCAAGTCGCAGGTCCGTGTCGGCCGTAATGGCCCTTTTGCCGAGGACAATCTCGTTAATGCGGCGCGGCGGCACCAGAATGGCGCGGGCAAGTGCGTTTTGGCTGATGCCCAGAGGGATCAGGAACTCTTCCAGGAGGATGGTGCCGGGCGTCGGATTGTCGAGAAGATCAGGTGTGATAGTCGACGATTGAGACATCGGATGGTCCTCCTTCGGTCCAAATGAAGCATATCCGCCACTGGTCGTTGAATCTGATGGAATACGAGCCGGTGCGGTCGCCTTTGAGAGTCTCCAGGCGGTTGCTGGGAGGGACACGAAGATCATCGAGCAGCTTGGCCTGATTGAGCATGCGCAATTTGCGAAGCGCGACGGACTGAATGTCGGACGGCAGCTTGCGGCTGCGATGTCCCCTCCAGACAAGTTCGGTTTCTCTGTCCGCAAAACTCAGAATCATGATCGCTACGATCTGTAACGCATAACGTTATGGGGATCAATACCTCTCAGAAGCTCGGCGGCGTGCAGACCGAGATGACCTCGCAGACGTCGTCGCCGACGTTGCGGAAGCGGTGGGGTTCGTTGCTCTTGAAGTAATAGGCCTCGCCGGGGCCAAGGACCTGCCGCTTGTCTCCCACGATCACCTCGAGCTGTCCCTTCAGCACGATGCCGCCTTCCTCGCCCTCGTGGCGCAGGTGAATGCGGCCCGAGCTGCCGCCGACCTCGTAGCGCTCCGACAGGATCTGCAGCGCCTTTCCCGTGAGGTCGCGCCCCACTTGCCGATAGGACACCCCGCCGCGTCCAATCTCCATCAGGTCTTCCGCCTTGAAGAAGATCTGTTCGGCCGCCGGCTCGTCCTCCGCGAAGAAGTCCGACATCGGCACCGGTAGCGCGTCGAGGATGCGTTTCAGGGCGCCGACCGACGGGCTGATGGTGTTGGATTCGATCTGGCTGACGGTGGCGTTCGAGATGCCGGCGCGCCGCGCCAGTTCGCGCTGCGACAGGCCCCGCGCTTCGCGAAACCGCCTGAGCCGGCCGCCGAGATCGAGTGCCATGGCGCTCTCCACTGTTTAGTTGTTCACTTTCCCAAACAGTCGACATAAACAGCCTGCATTTGCAAGGGGTGCGATCTGCACAAGATAACTGCTTGTTCAAGAAACGGGCATGTCGTTATCTACGTGTCGATCCGGACGCTGCTCGACCGCTATTCAGGCTTCGCCGTCCGCTTCGCTCGGAGATTTTCATGAACGTTCCCGTTCCCAACAACCTCGAAGCCTTCTGGATGCCGTTCACCGCCAACCGGCAGTTCAAGAAGGCGCCGCGCCTGCTCGCCTCGGCCTCCGGCATGTATTACACCACCGTCGAAGGGCGGAAGCTGCTCGACGCCGCCGCTGGCCTCTGGTGCGTCAATGCCGGTCATGGCCGTCGTGAAATCGTCGAGGCGGTCGCCAATCAGGTCGGTGAGCTCGACTACGCCCCGGCCTTCCAGATGGGGCATCCCAAGGCGTTCGAGCTGGCGGCGCGGCTGACGTCGATGATGCCGAAGCCGCTCGACCACGTGTTCTTCACCAACTCCGGTTCGGAGTCGGTGGAAACGGCCCTGAAGATCGCCGTCGCCTATCAGCGCGCGCGCGGCAAGGCCAGCAAGACGCGCCTGATCGGTCGCGAGCGCGGCTACCACGGCGTCAACTTCGGCGGTATTTCGGTCGGCGGCATTCCTACCAACCGCAAGTTCTTCGGCTCGCTGCTCACCGGCGTCGACCACATGCGCCACACGCATGACATTGAGCGCAACGCCTACTCGCGCGGCCAGCCGGAATACGGCGCGGAGTTCGCCGACGAGCTCGAGCGCATCATCTATCTGCACGACGCCTCCAACATCGCCGCCGTCATCGTCGAGCCGATGTCGGGATCGACCGGCGTGCTGGTGCCGCCCAAGGGCTATCTCGAGCGGCTTCGCGAGATCTGCACCAAGCACGATATCCTGCTGATCTTCGATGAGGTCATCACCGGCTTCGGTCGCCTGGGCACGCCGTTCGCCGTCGATTACTTCGGCGTGGTGCCGGACATGGTCACCACGGCCAAGGGCATCACCAACGGCGTCATTCCCATGGGCGGCGTGTTCTGCTCCTCGGAGATCTACGACGCCTTCATGACCGGCCCCGAGCACGCCATTGAGCTGTTCCACGGCTACACCTACTCGGCCCACCCGGTGGCCTGCGCCGCCTCGATGGCGACGCTCGACATCTATGCGAACGAGGGGCTCCTCAATCGCGGACCCGAACTCGCCCAGTATTTCGAGGATGCGCTTCACTCGCTGAAGGGGCTGCCGCACGTCATCGACATTCGCAACATCGGCCTCGTCGGCGCCATCGAACTCAGGCCGATCGAGGGGGAGCCGACCAAGCGCGCCTTTGCCGCCTTCCTGAGCGCCTACGAGAAGGGCGTGATGATGCGGACCACCGGCGACATCATCGCCCTGTCGCCGCCGCTGATCGTCAGCAAGGCCGAGATCGATTTCCTGGTGTCGGTGATCGCCGACGTGCTGAAGACGCTGGCCTGAGGGCAGGTCGAGCCTGTCATGAGCGACGCCGGTCGGGGTCTCCCCGGCCGGCGTTTTGTCATCGGAATCGATTATAGCGATTGCGCTCGGAGAATATCTGGTTCACGTTACGTTCCGTGGTTAGAAATTACAGGAGGTAACCATGACGACGTACGGCAATTTCTGCTGGAACGAGCTGATGACCCCGGATGTCGCCGCTGCCAAGGCATTCTATGGCGCGGCCCTCGGCTGGACCTTCGCCGACGCTGACATGGGCGAGAACGGTCTCTACTCTCTGGCCTTTGTCGAGGGGCAGGAAATCCCGGTTGCGGGAATTTGCGAGTGGCCGGAGAGCCAGACCGGCTCGCGCGACTGGTTTCCCTATGTCGCTGTCGACGACATCGAGGCCACGGTCGGCAAGGTGGAGCCGGCCGGCGGCCAGGTCATCCGCGGTCCCTGGGCTGTTCCGGGCGTCGGCAAGATTGCCATCGTGCTCGACGCGGTCGGCAGCGCCATCGGATACATGGAAGCCGAGTCAAAATGAGCTGAAGCATCCCGAATGGCCTCGGCTCGTCGGCTTTTCTGGCGAGCCGGTTGTTCGGATGGTCGCGGCAAAGTGAATGTCGCGGTCGGTCTTGTCGTTCCGTTGGCCATTTTTCGGCCCGACACCGGAACGAGTCTGCTGGCATCGATCCGGAATCGGAACGGGCCATGTCGTCGATGACTGTCATAACTCTGCTGGTGGCCGCATTTTGCGGCTTGGCTCGCCGCCTCGTTGCTTCGCTCGTCGGAGTGTTGGTGCTGGTCAGTGTCTGCCTTGTCCATTTGATGGCTCGACAGCCGATGTCGATCCATCACATTCTGCTGCATGGCTTTCACCTTCTCCTGGTTTTCAACGCTGCCTACGCCGCATCCGCGCTGGTCGGTACTCTGGTGTGGTGAGTGCTGCGCGGGCGAGTGACTTGGCTTTGCTCTCGACAACTGCAAAGTGATGCGGCAGGTTTTGCGTGTTCGCCGAAAACTGAGGCTTTGAGGCGGATATTTGCTTAAAAATCACCCTTGACCATTTCAAAGGCAAACCCGACTATGCCTTTATCAATTGGTAAAAGTTTTGCCGATCCACCGTCTTGATCGATGGCTGGATGGCCGGAGATGCCGGGGGCGGCTCAATCGGCTTCGCTCTCGCGAGCAGGGGAACACAATGACGACGCCGACCGATAATTTGCGGGTGAACGGGGCGCGGCTGTGGGACAGCCTCGAGGAAATGGCGACGACCGGGCCGGGCCTGAGGGGCGGTTGCAACAGGCAGACGCTGACCGACGCCGACGCCAAGGGCAGGGCGCTGTTCAAGGCCTGGGGCGAAGCTGCCGGGATGACGCTCGGCATCGACCAGATCGGCACGATGTTCTTCACGCGGCCCGGCACGGATCCGGATGCCCTTCCCGTCTACGTCGGCAGCCACCTCGATACCCAACCGACCGGCGGCAAGTATGACGGCGTGCTCGGCGTACTGGGCGCCCTCGAGGTCATCCGCTCGCTCAACGATCTCGGGGTCAAGACCAAGCGTCCCATCGTCGTCGTCAACTGGACCAACGAGGAGGGAGGCAGGTTTGCGCCGGCCATGCTGGCGTCGGGCGTCTTCGCCGGTGTCCATACGCTCGACTACGCCTTTTCGCGCAAGGATCTCGACGGCAAGCTGTTCGGCGACGAGCTGAAGCGCATCGGCTGGCTCGGCGAGGAAGAAGTGGGCGCGCGCAAGATGCACGCCTATTTCGAGTACCACATCGAGCAGGGTCCCATTCTCGAGGCCGCGGAAAAGCAGATCGGCGTCGTCACCCATTGCCAGGGCCTCTGGTGGCTGGAGTTCACGCTGACGGGCAAGGAAGCGCACACCGGCTCGACGCCGATGGACATGCGCGTCAACGCCGGTCTTGCCATGTCGCGCATCTTCGAGTTGGTGCAGAAGGTGGCGATGGACAGCCAGCCGAACGCCGTCGGTGGTGTCGGCCAGGTGAAGTTCTCGCCCAACTCGCGCAACGTGTTGCCGGGTACGGTGGTCTTCACGGTCGACATCCGGTCGCCCGATCAGGACAAGCTCGACCGCATGCGGGCGATCATCGAAGCCGAGGCGCCGAAGCTCTGCGACCCCTTGGGCGTCAAGTGCGCCGTCGAGGTGGTCGGCCACTTCGATCCGGTCACCTTCGATCCGACGCTGGTCTCCCGCGTTCGTTCGGTGACCGAGAAGCTCGGCTACAGCCACATGAACATCGTGTCCGGCGCCGGCCACGACGCCTGTTGGGCCGCCAAGGTGGCGCCCGCCACCATGATCATGTGCCCCTGCGTCGACGGCCTTTCCCATAACGAGGACGAGAAGATCACGCCCGAATGGGCGGCGGCTGGTGCCGACGTGCTGCTGCATGCCGTGCTGGAAACCGCGGAGATCGTTGCCTGATGACGGGTGCGCTTCACGTCATAGCGGAGGAAGCGCCCGACGGCCCCGATGTCGTGGCTCTGATCGAGGCATCCGACGCCTATGCGGGGAAGCGCTATCCGCCAGAGGCTTGCTTTGGGACCGACATCGCCGGCCTGAAATCGCCGGACATCGCCTTTGTCGTCGCGCGGCGCGGCGGGGCGGCCGAAGGCTGCGGAGCGGTGAAGAGCATTGGCGACGGCACGGCGGAACTGAAGCGGATCTTCGTGTCGGAGACGGCGCGCGGTTCCGGTCTCGGGCGGCGCATCATGGCGCGTCTCGAGGCGATCGCGGGGGAGCGTGGCGCGAAAACGCTCTTTCTCGAGACGGGCGCGCTCAACACCGAGGCCGTCACGATGTATCGTCGGCTCGGTTACGTCGAATGCGGCCCTTTTGCCGATTACGCCGCGAACCCCTACAGTCTGTTCATGACAAGAAAACTGACGGATGAACCGTCCAACGAGGGTTGAACCATGTCGAAGGTCATCAAGGGTGGAACCATCGTCACAGCCGATCTGACGTATGAAGCCGACGTCCTCATCGAGGGCGAGCGCATCGTCGCGATCGGCCCAGATCTCAAGGGCGACGAGGTTCTCGACGCGACCGGCTGCTACATCATGCCCGGCGGCATCGATCCCCATACCCACCTCGAAATGCCCTTCATGGGGACCTATTCGGCCGACGACTTCGATAGTGGCACTCGCGCCGGTCTGTCCGGCGGCACGACCATGGTGGTGGACTTCATCACCCCGCGCCCCGACGAGTCCATGCTGAGCGCGCTTCAGAGCTGGCACAATAGGGCGAGCCGCGCCAACAGCGACTATTCCTTCCACATGTGCGTGACCTCGTGGAACAAGTCGGTCTTCGACGAGATGAAAGTGGTCATCGAGGAGAAGGGCATCAACTCCTTCAAGCACTTCATGGCCTACAAGGGCTCGTTGATGGTGGACGACGACGAGATGTTCCAGTCGTTCCAGCGTCTGGCCGAACTCGGCGGTCTGCCGATGGTGCATGCCGAGAATGGCGACGTGGTCGCCCAGATGCAGGCCAAGCTCTATGCCGAGGGCAATACCGGCCCCGAGGCGCACGCCTACTCCCGCCCGCCGGAAGTCGAGGGCGAGGCCACGAACCGCGCCATCATGCTGGCCGACATGGCCGGCGCGCCGCTCTACGTCGTTCATACCTCCTGCGAGCAGGCGCACGAGGCGATCCGTCGCGCCCGCCAGAAGGGCATGCGCGTCTATGGCGAGCCGCTGATCCAGCATCTGCTGCTCGACGACAGCGAGTATGGCAATCCCGACTGGGATCATTCCGCTGCCCGCGTCATGAGCCCGCCGTTCCGCAACAAGCTGCATCAGGACAGCCTTTGGGCCGGCCTCGCCGCCGGTTCGCTGAGCTGCGTCGCCACCGACCACTGCACCTTCACCATCGCCCAGAAGCGCAATGGCCTCGGCGACTTCCGCAAGATCCCGAACGGCACCGGTGGCCTTGAAGACCGCATGCCGCTTCTGTGGACCTATGGCGTTCGCACCGGACGGCTGACCATGAACGAGTTCGTGGCCGTCACCTCCACCAACAGCGCCAAGATCCTCAACATGTACCCGAAGAAGGGCGCCGTGCTGGTTGGCGCCGATGCCGACCTCGTCGTCTGGGACCCCAAGCGCTCCAAGGTCATCTCGCCGAAGACCCAGCAGTCGGTGATCGAATACAACGTGTTCGACGGCTACGAGGTGATCGGCCTGCCGCGCTTCACGCTGTCGCGCGGCAAGGTGGTGGTCGAGGAAGCTACGATGAAGACCGAGGAAGGTCACGGCAAGTTCGTGCCGCGCAAGCCTTTCACGGCCGTCGCCAAGGCACTGAGCCAGTGGAAGGAAGTCGTGTCGCCGCGCCGGGTCGAGCGCGCTGGCATTCCGGTCACCGGCATCTGAAAGACGGCCCGGTCGGCCCGCTTCTTGCTTTGATTTTGGCCAGGTAGCGGCCTGTGGCAAGTGGCGTGGGCGTCCACCGGGCGAGAGTTTGCATGATTGGTCATGCCGTCCCGCGAGGCGGGGCGGTGGCAAGGTGGTCGCATGGCGCGACCGGCCGAGGGAGACGTTTGTCTCCGAATTCGAGTAGGGCGAAGTCGATCGGACTGCAGGGACTTCTGCTCCAGTTTTCATCTTCATGCATCCGCTTTGTCCGAAAAGCCTGCAACTGTTCGGACGGATGCTCGGGGTGCCGGCAAGCATGAATGTCATCGACATCGAGGCGCTATCCCTGACGTTCGAGACCGGCGACGGGCCGGTCCAGGCGCTCTCCAACATCGACCTCAAGATCGCCAAGGGCGACTTCGTTTCCTTCATCGGCCCATCGGGCTGCGGCAAGACGACGCTGCTTCGCGTCATCGCCGACCTCGAGCAGCCGACCGGTGGCTCGATTTCCGTCAATGGCACCACGCCGGAGCTGGCGCGCCTCGATCGGGCCTATGGCTACGTCTTCCAGGCGCCAGCGCTCTATCCCTGGCGGACCATCGCCCGGAACGTGGCGCTGCCGCTGGAGATCATGGGCCTCACCCGCGCCCAGCAAGAGGAGCGCATTGCGCGCAACCTGGAACTGGTCAACCTCACGGGTTTCGAGAAGAAATACCCCTGGCAGTTGTCGGGTGGCATGCAGCAGCGCGCCTCCATCGCTCGGGCGTTGGCCGTCGAACCCGATCTGTTGCTGATGGACGAACCCTTCGGCGCCCTCGACGAGATCGTTCGCGACCACCTCAACGAGCAACTGCTCCAGCTCTGGGCCAAGACCAAGAAGACGGTGGTCTTCGTCACCCACTCCATTCCCGAGGCGGTCTATCTCTCCACCAAGATCGTGGTGATGAGCCCGCGCCCCGGCCGCATCCACGATATCGTCGAAAGCGACCTGCCGCGCGGCCCACGGCCGCTCGACATCCGGGAGACGCCGGAATTCCTGAAGCTCGCCCAACGGGTGCGCGACGGCCTGAGAGCGGGGCACAGCTATGACGACTGAGCTGGACCCGAGGCGGAGGGCCGCCGCATGACGAAGCCGTCCTTCCTGCGCGAAAGCGTCGTGCCGGTGTTGACGGTTCTCGCCGTCCTCGTGGCGCTCTGGTATGTCGCCGCCCTGTTCATGAACCATTCGATGGTTGTCGCCGAGGCCCAGCTCAAGGGGCTCGCCTTCACGCCCTCAGAGACCTGGCTACGCTCCTGGGCGCTCGACAAGCCGCTGCTGCCGGCGCCACACCAGGTCATCGCCGAACTCTGGCGGAGCACGGCCGGCCTGTCGGTCGCCTCCAAGCGCAGCCTCGTCTACCACGGCTGGGTGACGCTGTCGGCGACGCTGCTCGGCTTCCTGCTCGGTACGTTGCTCGGCATTCTGCTCGCCATCGGCATCGTCCACCAGAAGGTGATGGACAAGTCGCTGATGCCCTGGATCATCGCCAGCCAGACGGTACCCATCCTCGCCGTGGCGCCCATGCTGATCGTCGTCCTCAACGCCATCGGCATCTCGGGCCTGCTGCCCAAGGCTCTGATCTCCACCTATCTGTCCTTCTTCCCGGTTGCGGTCGGCATGGTGAAGGGGCTGCGGTCGCCGGAAGCCATCCACCTCGACCTGATGCGCACCTACAACGCCGACGACTTCAAGGTCTTCACCAAGCTGCGCTGGCCGGCGTCGGTGCCTTTCCTGTTCGCTTCGCTCAAGGTCGGCATCGCCATATCCCTGATCGGCGCCATCGTCGGCGAGCTGCCCACCGGCGCCGTCGCCGGACTGGGCGCGCGGCTTCTGTCCGGCTCCTACTACGGGCAGACCATCCAGATCTGGGCGGCGCTGTTCGCGGCGGCCTTCCTGGCCGGGCTGCTGGTTCTCGTGGTCGGCTGGTCGGAGCGTCTCGTCATGCACCTGATGGGTGCCCGTCCCGAACGGAGGGCCGGCTGATGCTCCCACTTCTGCTCATTGCCATCCTTGGCGTGGCGCTCGGTGTTTCCTGGCTCTGCGTCTACCTTGTCCACTTCGGAGACAGGCATTCGGCGGCGCGACGCGTCGTCGACTTCGCGGTTCCGCTGCTGTTCGGCGTCATGCTCGTGGCCGAATGGGAACTGGTGACCCGTGGTTTCGGCATTCCAGAAATCCTGCTGCCGGCGCCGTCGGTCATCCTGGCCGCAGCGGCGAACGCGCTGCCCACGCTCTGGGAGGATGTGGTCCAGACCTTCGTGAAGTCGGTGCTGTCGGGCTATCTGGTCGGCTGCGGTCTCGGCTTCCTCGCCGCGCTCCTTATCAATCGCTCCGGGTTCCTAAAGCGCGGCCTGCTGCCGCTCGGCAACTTCGTGTCGGCCCTGCCGATCGTCGGCGTGGCGCCGATCGCGGTCATGTGGTTCGGCTTCGACTGGCAGTCGAAGGCGGCGGTGATCGTGCTGATGACCTTCTTCCCGATGCTGGTCAACACCGAGGCGGGCCTCACGGCCGCCGGCCACATGGAGCGCGACCTGATGCGCACCTACGCCGCCACCTGGGGTGACGAGATGCGCCGCCTGCGTCTGCCCGCCGCCTGGCCCTTCATCTTCAACGCCCTCAAGATCAACTCCACCCTGGCGCTGATCGGCGCCATCGTGGCCGAGTTCTTCGGCGCGCCGACCTATGGCGTCGGTTTCCGTATCTCAACCGAAATGGGCCGCATGAACACCGCCATGGTCTGGGCGGAGATCGGCGTCGCGGCCATCCTCGGCTCGACCTTCTACGGCGTCATCGCGCTTTTCGAACGGCGCGTGACCTTCTGGCATCCATCTGTTCGCAAAGGGCAGAGGTAAACCCGGCGACGGCAATCGCCGCCGGCAATCAAAAAAGGGGAACGACATGACCAACACCGTGACCAAGCTGGCGTTGGCCGGCGCCATGGCGCTGACGGCGTTCAGCGCCGAAGCCGCCGACAAGCTTACCCTGCAACTGAAGTGGGTGACGCAGGCCCAGTTCGCCGGCTATTTCGTGGCCAAGGACAAGGGCTACTACGAGGCCGAAGGGCTCGACGTGGAGATCAAGCCCGGCGGCCCGAACATCGCTCCCGAGCAGATCATCGCCGGCGGTGGCGCCGACGTGATCGTCGACTGGATGGGCGCCGCGCTCGCCGCTCGTGAAAAGGGCGTCGCGCTGGTCAACGTCGCCCAGCCCTACAAGAACGCCGGCCTCGAGATCATCTGTCCCGCCGACAGCCCGATCAAGAAGGTAGAGGACTTCAAGGGGCATACCATCGGCGTCTGGTTCTATGGCAACGAGGTGCCCTTCTTCGCGCTGATGAACAAGTATGGCCTCAAGACCGAAGGCGGCGCCGATGGCGTGAAGGTTCTGCAGCAGAGCTTTGACGTGCAGCCGCTCATCCAGAAGCAGGCCGACTGCATCCACGTCATGACCTACAACGAACTCGGTCAGGCCTATGACGCCGGCTACACGCCCGAAAAACTCACCGTCTTCTCCTACACGGAGATGGGCGACAACCTTCTCGAAGACGGCCTTTACGTTCTGGAGCCGAGCCTCAAGGACGCCGCCTTCAAGGACAAGCTCGTCCGCTTCGTGCGCGCGTCGATGAAGGGGTGGACTTATGCCAAGGACAACCCGGAAGAAGCCGCCGACATCGTGCTGGAGAACGACACCACCGGCGCCCAGACCAAGGAGCACCAGCTCTACATGATCAAGGAAGTCGCCAAGCTCCTGGGTGACTCCAACGGCGTTCTCGACGAGGAGGCCTACGCCCGCACCGAGAAGGCCGTGCTCGATCAGAAGATCATCACCAAGAAGCCGGAAGGCGCCTGGACGCACGAGATCACCGACGCCGCGTTGAAGTGACGGCTGGTCGATAGTCGAAATGCCGAACCGCGCGAGGGAAGCTTCGCGCGGTTCTTCGCTTTTGGCGAGGCGTACGGGTAGGCGGTCAACAACAGTCGACCGGGGGATCAAACGAGCAGGCGGTTCAGTCCGGCGAGAAAATCGCCAATGCGCTGACGGTGCGCGCAATAATAAATGGTCCGCCCTTCGCGGCGTGTCAGAACGAGACCGTCTGACCTGAGCCGAGCGAGCTGTTGTGATACCGCAGGTTGTGGAAGATCCAGCTTCCGCTCCAGCTCGCCGACCGAGCACTCCTTGCGGGAGAGGTGTACCAGGATGGCCAGACGCTGTTCGTGCGAAAGCGCCCGGACTGTTCGGCAGAGATCGTGAACCACCAATGGAATCACAGCCCTTCCGTCATCGATAGTATCGTTTTGACTTGTGTTGTGCATGGCTCAGTTCACCTCAACGAAAGAGGTGCCTTCCCTGACAATAAATCGTCAACCGTACGGAAACACAAGGCAGGTATGAGCCGTTCGATCGGTTATGATAGGAGAGTCCGATCGTGAGGCGTAATTTTAGCGGGTAAAAATAACGAAGAGAAATAAAAATAGGATTATGGTGAACAAAATATCAATCTAGGAAGTTTGTGGTAGGATTTTAGAAACGGTGGTTTTGCGGGAAATTTCAGCCGCATAGAAAACGACCTCGGGAGAGCGCTACGGCCGATGGGCAAAATGCCCAATTGGCGAACTGGCAATCTATATACTTAAGGTTGTTTTTCTTCTCGTGAATTTTGTTGAGGAAATCGTGGCTGCGGACTGACGGTGCCTCGTCAGGCTCTCCCGCTGGTCGCCTTCGTACCGTGTCTCCACCGAGTGGAATCGATACGTCGCCGCTCCGGTACGGGTGCGGCGACGTCGGGCAGTGGCGCGGATTATCTCAAAGAACCGACCAGCGACGTGCGCGCGTCCTCGATGAGGTCCCAGGCGTTGGGATTGCGCGTCGATTGGCGCTTCAGATAGGTATATGCGGTATCGGCCCAGACGAGGATCTTGTCGGTCTTGTTGTCGAGGACGACATCACCCCGATTGGTGCGAGCGGTCAGGACCGCGTGGCCCGAGCCGGTTTCGTCACGTACCACCGTGATCAGCAGCGCGCTTTCCGGCCATCCCGCGCGCATCAGCTCCCGGCGCTTCTCGAGAACGTAATCCTCGCAGTCGCCGGCGAGCTTGGGATAGTCCCAGTGCTCCAAGACGCCGTAGATTTCCATGTCCGTCGCCGGTAGGACGGCGGTGTTGACCGCTGTGTTGATCTGGTTCAGCTGGTTCCAGACCGCCTGAGTGAGGGTGACGACCTGGTCGACATCCTTCGCGGGGCGACAGTCCGTGGGATAGGTGGCGCAGAACTGCACATAGCCGACTGGCGGCGCCGCGGCGCCGTGGGTGCTCATCAGTCTTTCTGCCGCCATCGCAGTATTGGTGGCAAGCAAAGCAAAAGCCAATAGAGCCGTTCTCTTTAGCGTCGCGATCTTTTTCATCGTCGTGACGTCTCCCTGTTGTTGTCAGGAGAATGGCACATTTGATTTTCAGTCACGTGAAATCGCAAAATCAAAACGGACGCATTGAAGAAATGATCTGTTTACGAAAATTCTGAGCTTGTTTTATCTTTTGTTTATATTGTTATTGCTTCCCGGATTTACTTTCTATCCACCATGGTTCTGCCAGCGGTGACGGCTGTTAACGCCTAGGGTGGCGCTGGAGCACCCCAACCGGGCAGGACTCCTGAATCTGTCCGGCTTCGGTACGCCCGATGACCGGAGGTGCATTAACCCTGCCAGGCGGATGTGTTCGCCGTTGGCACAGGTCGCGCAGGTGATGGGTGGGAAAAGAAGGGCTTTACGAGATGCGCGACGACGCGCAGGCCCAGTGTCGCCGCCCCGGCGAGAAGTCGGCCGGACAGCGTCGGAATGACGGCGTGGTTATCGAAGTGGAAACGCGGGACGACGGCGAGACCTGGCCATCCCTCAGAGGTTGTTGTTCAGCATGTCCTCGGACTGCAGCATCGCAAACTCAACGGCGATGCCGTCGCCGAAGTGGCGGACGACGCGCGCCCGCATGCGGCCGAGCGTGATCGAAGTCCCGAGCGGTGGCTTCGCGGTGGTGGCGATGGCCGCGCCGGACAAGGACACGTCGATGATCTTGCAGCGGCTTTCCTGGCCGTCGGGCAGAACCAGGTTCGAGAACGGACGCTGTGGCGTGATGCGCTCGTGGCGGCGATCCTCGGGCAGGCTCAGCGTGTCGCGGTTGGCGAGCCAGGTCAGCTGGGCAGCCAGCTTCTCGCGCTTGCCGGCCGTGGCGTTCACCGTCATGGCGAACCCGCCTTCGAACAGGCGCGTGATCTGCCCTTCGATGCGGCCGACGTGGTCGATATAGGCGACGACCCGCTGCCCGATTTCGCCGGCTACCGGCGTGATCAGGGCTGCGCCACCGGGCGACATGTCCTGGACCTGGCAAGGGTACTCGTTGCGGTTGGGCAACATGAAACGGCCCAGCACGTCGATCTTGACGCGTTGGAACCGCCGGCGCTCCGGCTTCGGAAACTTGCTCACACGAGGAGGCGTCGGAGCCGCGAGGGTTGCCATTCCGCTTTCCACAGGTCGGCCAAACGCGGCCGCTCAGCGTACAAAACTAAGCATGCAACCTTAAAATTGAGTTTAGTCACTGGCCCTGGCGACCTGCTCAGTCGACTCGTCCGCCCTCGATCACGCGGAAATGACGGAAGGTTCGCCCCGGCAGCATATGCGGCGCCGGACGGCGGCGATCTATGCTGAGCGCTGGTGGCTCGTGGCGTATCGGCGCGCGCCCGTGCGTGCCGTCGACCTTCTCGCTGGTGAGCAGGAAAGCAGGCTTCTCGTCCGGCCAGATCAGCCTGAGGCTCTGCAGGGGTTGGCGGACCACCGGATAGAGACCGAGCCAATAGGGTTGGTCCATGGGTGCAAAGCAGCCGAGAATGCGAGTGTGGTTCGGCCCCTGATGCCGAAGAGGCAGGAACATGACCTCGACCGGCATGATCTGCCCGCGATCGTTGGTGGCGTTGAGCCCGAACACGGCTGCGGCGCCGTCCTCGACCACCGCCGCCAGCAGGCAGGCGATGGACTCGCGATCCTTGCCCGACCAGAAGTCGAGCACGTTGCGCCCCTTCAGTTCGCGACCATAAGCCGCGCAGATGCGGGTGCCGGCGAGGCGGAAGGAGTAGTCGTGGCGGTCGAGCGCCTCGAGAATGAATGTGTCGCCCAAAATGCCGCGGATGGCCGCGGGATCCACTTCGTTACGCTCCGGCGCCGCCCGCTGGCCGCGCAGGCTCGTCCAATAGTCGTAAAGAGAACGCGCGACGACGCTTTTCATCGAAATCCCCGCAAGACCAGACCGACAAGGCTCAAGTTGCCTGTGGTGGACGAAGCGCCATGCCATTTCGGCACAGGGGCAATCCGTCCTAACCCAACATGGCGATTCCCGAGCAGGCCTCGTGCCAAGAGAGACCCGTTGTCCCCAGTCTTCTCGGAGGGGCGGGGCGCGGCGATGGATCAACGATGGGCTCCTGGGTGGCTGTTTTTCGGCCTTTTGAGGGGAAAAACGACGGTGGAGCGGGGTTAACGTCGCCAAATGGGGCTGCTTGCCAAGGAGTGGGCTTCACCGGCCGATCTTGGTTTACGAGCGGCTATTGCGGCGATTTCGTTTTTAGCGATTCTCCGATCCGCAGGTGGTCTGCGCCATCGCGGCACTAGATCGAGCATGGTGTCTCTTTTTGAAGACGGACTGGCACGGTTCCCGCCTTTGCGATAAAGCGCTCTCGTGGCTCGCGGCAAGGCGGGCGTTGAGGAAGCCGCGATGCAAGGTGACAACGACAACCACGAGCCGATGTTCAACCTGCCGCGGGTGATCCTGGGCTTCATCCTGTTGTCGGCCGGCATCTTCATCGGCCGCACGTGGTACCTTGGCGGGGACGGGGCGACGACCTTTCTCTTGACCTTCTGCTTCACGCCGCTGCGCTACCAGTATCTGATGTCCGGGAATGGATTTCCCGGCGGCTGGGCGGCCGGCATCTGGAGCCCCTTCACTTACGTCTTCCTGAGCCCCACGCTGCAGAGCCTCATCTTCGATCTCCTTTGGCTGACAGCCTTCGGAACGGCGGTGGCGCGGCGGTTCGGCCCTTGGCGCTTCATCGGCTTTTGCGCTGCGGCGGCGGCCATCGGGGCCGCTTATTCTGGCTGCTGTCGGGAAAGGGCGAGACGGTTCTGCTTGGGCCGAACTTCGTCGTCGCCGCTCTGCTCGGTGCCGCCATCCGTTTCATTTACGCGGCCGGCCTTGGCGGCATCATGACCATGGGGGGCGATACTTGGCGCCAGCCGGCCCTCGGCATCATCGAAATGTGGTCGAACGTTCGCGTGCTGCAGTTGCTCGGTTTCATCTTCGCCGCCAACGCGCTTTTTGCCATCCTCTATGCCTCTTCCGGCCTTGACGGTCGGGCGCTTCTTCAGAACGCGCTGGGCTACATCGTCGGTATCCTACTGTTTTCCCTGTTCGATTCCCGACCGTCGACCGCCGATCGCGTCGTCTAAGGGAAAGTCCTTAGGTCGACCTTGCCAGCCCCCTCGAATAGCTCCATTCTGTGTCAGGGCGACGGAGAGGACCGCCGGAGGATGGCGGACTTCCTGTCATGGAACGAGCTGGAGGGACGGACATGACGACTGTCAGACAGATTCTATCCGTCAAGGGCGAGGACGTGGTTACCGGCGACCGCTCGATGACGCTCGGCCAGGCGGTGGCGCGCCTCGCTGGCAACAGGATCGGCGCGTTGATTTTCGTCGATGACGATCGCCACGTCATAGGCATCCTGTCGGAGCGAGACATCGTCGCTTCGCTGGCGCTGCACGGAGCGCGCGTGCTCGAAGAACTTGCGACCGCCCACATGACGCGCAAGGTCAGCACCTGCACGCGCGACGATATCGTCGAGGATCTCATGGACGTGATGACCGCCGGTCGCTTCCGCCACCTGCCGGTGGTCGAGGACGGCAGACTGGTGGGAATGGTGTCGATCGGCGACGTCGTCAAGCATCGCGTGGCCGATATCGAGCACCAAGCGTCGGAGATCCGAAACTATCTGTTTACCACCTGACGCCGACGGTTTTGGGCGCGTGTGGGGATGGTTTTCCACATCGCACGGCGTGAAACCGTAGCCTGGGGTAAGAAATTTCGGTTTTCTGGCAGGCGGTTAGAACGATATCGCCTTTTTGCGCATAACCGCAGGTTTGAAATTAGTTGCGCTTTGGCAAGAGCTGGTTAAGAATCCACTCAAGCCCGATAGCTTGGGTGGGCGCTCTCGCATGGTGCGGTGGGCGCGCGAAAAGCGGTTCCGCCTTCGGCGGAGCTCATGAACAGGTTGAAACGTACTGTTTTGGCGATCGCCCCGAAGATGAAGCATCGACAGGGGATTGGGTCGCCGAGGCACGAAGGAGACCCGCGATGAGCCTAACCCGTAGTCTCAACACCCTCGTTGTCTGCGCGGCTTTTCTATTCGTCGTCGCCATTGTGGCCGGCGTGATCTGAACGCGCAGTCCAGCCATTGACAAGCCGATCGGCGGAGGCCCGCCGGTCGGCTTTTTCATGGCTCTCAGGCGGCGATGATGATCCGCTCGACCTCGGCGCGACGGGAATCGAACCGACCGAAGATGCGCGCGGAGAGGGCGCGCTCACCCTTCAGGACGATTGTCGCGTTGCCGTCGAACAGGCAGTCGACGGTGCTGATCGTGTTGGAATCCGGCTCGATGTGATCGAGCTCGGGCGCATGGCCATTGGTCGCAAGGCTGGTCCAGGCCGGCGTGGCCTCGATCTGGAAGCGACGAAGGGCATCGGCGATCATGGTCTTGGTCGGGTTCATGGTAGATCCTTGGCTCCCGCTACGGGAGAACACATACGCTAGAAGCGTTGTTTGTTGGCTAATGGCGACAAAACTAAGGCGTCCCGCTTGCCGTAGACCTTTGGAGCTCCGCGAACGGGGCTATCGTTCCAAGCCATTGCAGCGAAGATGCTTTTCCACGGGGCTATCTCGGCCCCTTGCGTTTTTCCGTGGACAAAACAGGAACACTCGGTCATGTTCCGTCAACCCTGTCCGAAGATTTGTTGGACGGGCCCTTCATCAGTCGGAGTTGTCATGGCCAAGCGCACCACCCAATTCGTCTGCCAGTCCTGCGGCGCCGTCAGTCCGCGCTGGGTCGGCAAGTGCGAGGCGTGCGGCGCCTGGAACTCCTTCGTCGAGGAAATGGGAGGCGGCGGCAGCATCGGATCGGCCGTCTTCGGCCAGAAGGGCCGGCCGATGCGCAAGGGGCGGGTGGTGCCTCTGGTGGAACTCTCTGGCGAGATCGCGCAGACGCCGCGCCTCGAATCCGGCATTGCCGAGCTCGACCGCGTCACCGGCGGCGGTTTCGTGCGGGGATCGGCGCTGCTGGTCGGAGGCGACCCCGGCATCGGCAAGTCGACGCTCCTCATCCAGGCCGCTGCGACGCTGGCCCGCAAGGGCGCGCGCGTCGTCTATGTCTCGGGAGAAGAGGCGGTGGCTCAGGTGCGCCTCAGGGCCGAACGGCTGGGCCTTTCCGACGCGCCGGTGTCGCTTGCGGCCGAGACCTCCGTCGAGGACATCCTGACGACGCTCACCGATGGCCCGGTGCCCGACCTGGTCGTCATCGACTCCATCCAGACGCTGTGGACGGAAGTGGTCGAATCCGGGCCGGGTACCGTGACGCAGGTGAGAACCGCCGCCCAGGCGATGGTCCGCTACGCCAAGGAGAGCGGCGCCACGGTGGTCCTCGTCGGCCATGTCACCAAGGATGGCTCCATCGCCGGTCCGCGCGTCGTCGAGCACATGGTTGACGCCGTCCTCTATTTCGAGGGCGATGGCGCCCGTCATTTCCGCGTGCTGCGCTCGGTCAAGAACCGCTTCGGCCCCACCGACGAGATCGGCGTGTTCGAGATGACCGGCGGCGGTCTGCGCGAGGTGCCGAACCCGTCCGAACTGTTCATGGGCGAGCGCGATGGCTCGTCGGCCGGCGCCGCCGTCTTCGCCGGCATGGAAGGCACGCGGCCGATGCTGGTCGAGATCCAGGCGCTGGTGGCGCCGACCTCGCTCGGCACCCCGCGCCGTGCCGTCGTCGGATGGGACGGCAGCCGCCTCGCCATGATCCTTGCCGTCCTGGAGGCCCATTGCGGCGTGCGATTCGGCCAGCACGACGTTTATCTGGCCGTGGCGGGCGGGCTTCGCATCCAGGAGCCGGCGGCCGATCTTGCCGTCGCGGCGGCGCTGGTCTCTTCGCTGGCCGGCACACCGCTCGGGCACGATTGCGTCTACTTCGGCGAGGTCAGCCTGTCGGGAGCCGTCCGTCCCGTGGCCCATGCCGCCGCCCGCCTCAAGGAGGCCGAGAAACTGGGATTCGTTCGCGCCGTGGGGCCGAAGCTGACAAGCGGCGAGGCGCCGAACGGACTGAAGCGGGCAGCGGTTGCCCAACTCGTCGATCTCGTCACCCGCATCGCTGCCGACGGCACGGGCGCGGCCGCCCCTCGTCGAGAGCAGCGTGGATAATCGAACCGAGAATACATGTCCTTGCTGTCATTGATTGAATTTGCGAGTTTGGACCATTACCGTTAATTCGGTAACGGCGTGAAGGAATCAGGGGCCGGGCTTCAGCCGCCAAAGGGGCAGAGATGTCGATTACTCTACTCGACGGGATCCTCATTGTTGTCATGTTGATCTCGGCGTTGCTCGCCATGATCCGCGGTTTCGTGCGCGAGGTCCTGTCGATTGCTGCCTGGGTGGCGGCCGCTGTGGCAGCTTTCCTGCTTTACGACGACGTTCTTCCCTTCGTTCAGCCGCATATTTCGCAGAAGCAGCTCGCTCTGGTGGCGTCGGCCGGCGGCGTTTTCGTGATCACGCTGATCATCGTCAGCTTCATCACCATGCGCATCTCCGACTATGTGCTCGACAGCCGGATCGGCCCGCTCGACCGGACGCTCGGTTTCGTGTTCGGCGCGGCGCGCGGGTTGCTGCTGGTCGTGGTCGGCATGCTGTTCTTCAACTGGTTCATCCACGACGAGGCCTCGCAGCCGACCTGGGTGGCGCAGGCCAAGTCGCGGCCGCTGCTCAACGCCCTTGGCGCCCAGTTGATGGCGGCGCTGCCCGAAGACCCCGAGAAGCGGGTTCTCGACCAGTTCCGCAATCCGAACATCGATGACGGAACGCCCATGCCGGATAGCGACGATGCGTCGCCGCCGGTCGACGATACGGCCCCCGGCGCTCCCGCGCCGAGTGACGGAGCCTATCGTCAGGGCGAGCAGAACGGCCTCGACCAGCTCATTCAGTCGACCAACTCGCCCAAGCCATGAGCGATCTTTTGGTCACGATATGCGAATGCGTCGGATCCGTCCGGCGCATTTGACGTTTTGAAGACTGCGCCGAATGCATTATATGCCTGCCTGCGCGATGACTCCGGCGCCTGGAGCGCTTGAGGGAACTTGCATGCCGCCGATTTGAAATCCGGCCAAGGCCGGATTTTGTTGTTTGCCTTTCGGAAACCCCGGCGAAACGCCCAGGATTTTCCGGCATCCCCGGCCTTGCGAGGCAATCAGCCGGGATCAGATGAAATCTCGAAAGTGGATAGGCCGACCATGGACGATTTCACCCTCGACCCGTTTGCTGCCGACGAAGACGACCGATTCCACGAGGAATGCGGCGTTTTCGGCGTGTTCGGCGTGGAAAATGCCTCCGCGCTCGCCGCGCTGGGGCTGCACGCCCTGCAGCATCGCGGACAGGAGGCGGCCGGCATCACCACCTTCGACGGCAAGGAGTTCTATACCGAGCGGCACATCGGCCTCGTCGGCGACAACTTCACCAAGGCCAAGGTTCTGGCCCGACTGCCGGGCACCCGGGCGATCGGTCACACGCGCTATTCGACCACCGGCGGGTCCGGTCTCAGGAACGTTCAGCCGCTCTATGCCGAGCTGTCGGCCGGCGGCTTCGCGCTGGCCCACAACGGCAACCTGACCAACGCCATGACCATCCAGCGCGAATTGCAGCGCCGGGGGGCCATCTTCCAGTCGACCTCGGACACCGAGACGATTCTCCACCTCGTGGCCACCAGCCAGAAGGCGGCGATGGTCGACAAGGTGGTCGACGCGCTGCGCACCGTCGAGGGCGCCTATTCCATCGTCTGCATGAGCCAGGAGAAGATGATCGGCTGCCGCGATCCTTTCGGCATCCGTCCCCTGATCCTCGGCGATCTCGATGGCGCGGTCATTCTCGCCTCCGAAACCTGCGCGCTCGACATCATCGGCGCCCATTTCGTCCGCGAGGTCGAACCGGGCGAGATGGTGGTGGTCACCGAGCGCGGCATCGAGAGCCTTCGGCCGTTCGACCGCCGGCCGTCCCGCTTCTGCATCTTCGAGTATGTCTATTTCGCCCGGCCGGATTCGGTCTATGCCGGCACGTCGGTCTATCAGGTGAGAAAACGCATCGGCGCCGAGCTGGCGCGCGAGACGCCAGCCGAAGCCGACGTCGTGATCCCGGTGCCCGACAGCGGTACGCCAGCGGCCATCGGCTTTGCCGACGAGTCGGGTATCCCGTTCGATTTCGGCATCATCCGCAATCACTACGTCGGCCGTACCTTCATCTCGCCGACCGACACCATCCGGCACATGGGCGTCAAGCTGAAGCACAACGCCAACCGCACGGTGATCGAAGGCAAGCGCATCGTTCTGGTGGACGACAGCATCGTGCGCGGCACCACGTCGCTGAAGATCGTGCAGATGATGCGCGAGGCGGGCGCCGCCGAAGTGCACATGCGCATCGCCTCGCCGCCGACCACCGACTCCTGCTTTTACGGCGTCGACACGCCGGAGAAGGGCAAGCTCCTGGCTTCGCGCATGTCGATCGAGGAGATGACGCGCTACATCCAGGTGGACAGCCTCGGCTTCCTGTCGATTGACGGCCTCTATCGCGCCGTCGGTTCCGCCGCGCGGAACAACGAGCTCCCGCAGTATTGCGACGCCTGCTTCACCGGCGACTATCCGACCGCGCTGACCGACGCCTCCGGCTCGGGCCCCGTGCGGCAGCTGTCGCTTCTGGCCGATGCCGGCTGATCGCGGACCGGGAGGGCTGAGGTGACCGAAAAACGTATCGTGGTAGTGACCGGCGCCTCGCGCGGCATCGGTTACGAGGCGGCTCTGGCGCTTGGTCGCGCCGGCTGGCACGTCGTCGCCGTCGCCCGCACGCAGGGTGGGCTCGAGGAACTGGACGATGCCATCCGCGATGCCGGTGGCTCGGCCTCTCTGGTGCCGCTCGATCTTGCCGACCCCGCCCGCATCGACGAGCTGGGCGCCGCGCTCAACCAGCGTTTCGGTCGCATCGACGCGCTGATCGGCAACGCCGGGCTTCTCGGCGGCCTGGCGCCGGTCGGGCATATCGATCCGAAGAAGTGGGATCAGGCCTTCGCCGTCAACGTGACGGCCAACTATCGGCTGATCCGCTCCTTCGATCCGCTCCTCCGCCAGTCGTCGGCCGGCCGCTGCCTGTTCATCTCGTCGGCCGCCGCCTGGAAGGGCGCTCCCTTCTGGGGGCTTTATGCGTCATCGAAGGCGGCGCTCAACGCGCTCGCCCTGGCCTATGCCGAGGAAGTCAAGAACTTCGGCATTGCCGTCAACCTTCTCAACCCCGGACCGCTCCGGACGCGCATGCGCGCCCAGGCCATGCCCGGCGAGGACCCGGACACGCTCGCAACGCCGGCCGATCTCGCGCCCCACATCGTCTCGATCCTCGAGGCGACGGACGGGCGGACCGGCGCGCTCTACGATTTTCCGACGCTCTCGTGGAAGAGGCTGCAGCCGCCACAATGAACCCCCATGATATCGATCGCGCCTGGTCCTCCCCCAATTCGGGGCATCGGCCGCCCGGCAACGCCATCGATCATCTGGTTCTGCACTACACCGGCATGCGCTCCGAAGAGGGCGCCCGCGACTGGCTGTGCGACCCGCGCTCGCAGGTCTCGAGCCATTATGTGGTGTTCGAGGACGGCCGCGTCTTTCAACTTGTCGACGAGAACCGCCGCGCCTGGCACGCTGGGCGTTCGTTCTGGGGGGGCGTGACCGACCTCAACTCGCGATCCATCGGCATCGAGATCGCCAATCCCGGTCACGAATTCGGCTATCGACCGTTTCCCGACCGGCAGATTGAGGCGGTAATCGGGCTGTGTCGCTCGATCTTCGCCCGTCGTTTCATCCCGCCGCATCAGGTGGTCGCCCACTCGGACGTCGCCCCGGATCGCAAGGAAGATCCGGGCGAGCTGTTCCCCTGGGAATGGTGCGCCGCTTTCGGCATAGGGTTGTGGGTGCCATCGGCGCCACTCGATCACGGTGACAGTCTGGCCTTCGGCGACGAGGGCGACAAGGTGCTGGATATGCAACGGCTTTTGGCGGCGATCGGCTTCGAAATGCCGCCGAGCGGCGCTTTCGACGAGCGCACGGAAACCGTCGTTCGCGCCTTCCAGCGCCATTGGCGGCCGACCCATATCGATGGCCGCGCCGATACGTCGACGCTCGATACGCTGGAGCGCGTCGCGGCCGCTTTCGAGGCGTCCCGAGAGGATTGATCCTTCGCTGGCTGCACGATCAATGCGGCGAAGATCGGTACGATTTCTGGGCCGCATGGCTGGCATGTGCCACATTGACGGCCCTGCGCGGCCCGATTTGTCCGGCAGTTCCTTGCCCCATCACTGGGAGGGCAATGGAACCGAGACCGCATGACCCTGATCAAGACGTTTGCAGCCGCCACTCTTCTCGCCAGCCTCTTCGCGGCTCCTGCCATGGCAGACACCGCCCGGTCCGCCAAAGCCGAAGCTCCGGCCCCGGTCGCCGAGGCTGACAAGCCCGACAACATCTACGAATTGCTGTTCGGACCCAAGACCGACACGGTTGCGAGCGAAAAGTTCGATACCTCCGCTCCGAAGGGAGGGGCCAGTGCCGCCCTCCGCAGCCGCATCGCGGCCCATGCCAAGGCCGCCGGGCTGCCGGCCGAACTGGCCGAGGCGGTCGTTCGCCATGAGAGCCGCTTCAATCCGAAGGCGCGCGGTCGCCACGGCGAGATCGGCCTCATGCAGATCAAGCCGCAGACGGCGCGCGGTCTCGGCTACTCCGGCACGGCTGCCGGCCTCTACGACGTCGAGACCAATCTCAAATGGGGCATGGCCTACCTGGCCGGCGCCTACAAGCTGGCGGGCGGCGACACCTGCGGCACCATTCTCCGCTACAACGCCGGCCATGGCGCAACCCGCATGAACCGCATCTCCCGCGCCTACTGCTCCGAAGTGACCACCTACGTCGCTTCGCTCTGATCCCTCACTTGACCTTCAGGCGGGGGCATGCCACACGGCTCCCGCCAGTCGGTTGGACGACCGCGCGGACAAGGGGCGAAAGCCCGTCCGGGAGGAAAGTCCGGGCTCCACGGAAACACGGTGCCGGGTAACGCCCGGCGAGGGCGACCTCAGGGAAAGTGCCACAGAGATCGAACCGCCCCGGCGCGCCGGGGTAAGGGTGAAAAGGTGGTGTAAGAGACCACCGCGGGCCCGGTAACGGGACCGGCAGGGCAAACCCCACCGGGAGCAAGACCGAATAGGGATGACGCGGGCTTCGGCCCAGCCTGTTTCCGGGTCAGTCGTCCGGGTTGGTTGCAAGAGGCGTTCGGCGACGGGCGTCCCAGATGAATGGTCGTCGGGCGGGAAACCGCTCACAGAACCCGGCTTACAGACCGACTGGCCTTTTCCCCTACCGCCGCTTCCCGCCCCGCGCGGCTGAGGGCGGACTGGTTTTTGTTCACGTCAGGTTGACAATGTGTTGACCGAACGAACATGCGGCTTCTCTTGAAGCCCTGCGGCCGCGAAACTATTCCTATATCCACAATTCGGATTAAGCACTTTTACCAGGTGCCTTGAAGGGGGCGGTGAGAACTGTCGTCTCGCAAGCCTTCCGAATTGAACCAGTCACGCGCCACAAGGCGCTTTGCGAGTATTCGGGCATTGCCCCGACAAGGAACAGGTTTGACATGGCCAAGGTCGCAATCGTTTATCATTCGGGATATGGGCACACGGAAGTCGTCGCCAAGGAAGTCGCCGCCGGCGCCGCGGCCGAGCTGATTCCCATCGATGCCGAGGGCAACGTCAGCGAAGCGGACTGGGCCAAGCTGGATGCGGCCGACGCGATCATCTTCGGCACGCCGACCTACATGGGCAACTCGAGCTGGCAGTTCAAGAAGTTCGCCGATGCCACTTCGAAGGCTTGGTTCACCCGCAAGTGGCAGGACAAGGTGTTCGGTGGCTTCACCAACTCCGCCAGCCTCAATGGCGACAAGCAGGTGACGCTGATCGGCCTGCAGACGCTGGCCTCCCAGCATGGCGGCATCTGGGTCAGCCTCGGGCTGATGCCAGCCAACACCAAGGCGTCCACGCGCGATGACGTCAACAACCTCGGTGGCTCGGTAGGCCTGCTGGTCTCCACGCCGTCGGACGCGGGCGCCAACGAGGTACCGGCAGGCGACCTCGAGACGGCCCGTGCCTATGGCGCGCGCGTCGCTTCGGTGGCGGGCAAGCTGCTGCACTGATTTATCCGCGACGTCGCGATGAAGGGCGGTAAGCCATGAAAGGGTTGCCGCCCTTTTTGCGTTGTCAGGTCGGGGGGAGCATGCCGCCGTTTTCGAGGAAGACCTTGGCGGTCAGGAAATCGCGCCATGCTTCGCGCTTCTTGATCGGCGTCCTCAGAAGGTAGGCGGGGTGGAATGTCGGCAATGCCTTGAAGCGCTTGCCGCCGGCCTCCAGCTCGCACCAGCGGCCGCGCAGCTTGTTGATGCCTTGCTTCACCGCGTCTCCGCCCAGAAGCGCCTTGGCCGGCTGTGCGCCGAGAAAGACGATCAGCTCCGGGTCGACCAGTTCGATCTGCCTGAGGATGAACGGCCGGCAGATGGCGACCTCCACGTCGGACGGGTCGCGATTGCCCGGGGGACGCCAGTAAATGACGTTGGCGATATAGGCGTTTTCGTTCCGCCCATAGCCGATGGCGTGAAGCATGCGATCGAGCAACTGGCCTGAGCGGCCGACGAAGGGGCGCCCTTCGATGTCCTCGTCGCGGCCGGGCGCTTCGCCGATCAGCATCAGCTTCGCGGCGGGATTGCCGTCGGCGAATACGGTGTTCTTGGCGGTGAGCTTGAGGTTGCAACCGTCGAACGCTTGAATCAGAGCCTTGAGCTCGTCGAGCGTCTTGGCCGACTGAGCGGCCTCGCGCGCCTGCATCACCGTTGCCTCGGTCGGCACCTGCGCCGTCTGGCCCTGCGGGCTCAGCGGGCGGATGTCGGCGCCTTGCGACGCAGGAGCGATGGTCGGCACAGGCCCACGCGGAACGGTCGGTTGCTGGCGGCGGGCAGCACGGCTTTCCGCCGCTTCTCTCGCCTTGGCGCTCTCCTCGAACCGATCGAGCGGAGCATCGGCCAGCGTCACGTCGATGCCCATCGCCGCGTACCACTCAAGGAGGGTCGCGGCGGCATCGAAGCCGGGGGGGAGGGGCGTCGGATCGGACGGCATGGCCCTTCTATAGAGCAGGATGATCGGAGAGGAAACGTCGCACCCGGTCCAAGGCGTCAAACCCTCCCCGAAAGCGTTTGATCGCATCAACGGATCGTGGTTGAAGGGCTGCGTTGTGCATGGTCCGTGTTTTCACCCAGGCATTGCCGGGCGAGCTTGGCGCGGATGATGCAAGCGAACTGGCGACCAGCTACCCGAACAGAGAGACACTCATGACCACCGAGCTGCCCGAGCGCGAGTCCATGGAATTCGACGTCGTGATCGTCGGTGCGGGGCCGGCCGGTCTTGCCGCCGCCATTCGCATCAAGCAGCGAGCCGCCCAGAACGGGCAGGACATCTCGGTTCTGGTGCTCGAAAAGGGATCCGAGGTCGGGGCCCACATTCTCTCGGGCGCGGTGGTCGATACCTCGGGCATCACGGCGCTGCTGCCCGATTGGCGCGACGATCCGGACAACCCGTTCAAGACGCCGGTCACGGACGATCGGTTCTTCTTCCTGTTCAAGTCCTTCGGCATCCGCTTGCCCAACGTCCTGATGCCGCCGCTGATGAGCAACCACGGCGCCTATGCCGTATCGCTGGGCAACGTCTGCCGCTGGCTGGCTGAGAAGGCCGAGGCGCTTGGTGTCGAGATCTATCCGGGCTTTGCCGCCGCCGAGGTGCTCTATGACGAAAGCGGCCGGGTGATCGGCGTCGCCACCGGCGACATGGGCGTGAAGAAGGACGGCGAACCCGGCCCCAACTACCAGCGCGGCATGGCTCTTCTGGCCCGGTACACGCTGTTTGCCGAGGGCGCGCGCGGATCGCTGTCCAAGACGGTGATCGAGCGCTATCGGCTGGACGAGGGCCGGGAGCCGCAGAAGTTCGGCCTCGGCATCAAGGAGCTGTGGGAGGTCGCGCCCGACAAGGCAAAGCCCGGCCTGGTCCAGCATTCCTTCGGCTGGCCACTCGATGGCGGCACCGGCGGTGGCTCGTTCCTCTATCACCTCGAGAACAACCAGGTGGCCGTCGGCTTCGTCGTCCATCTCAACTATGAGAACCCATACCTCTCGCCCTTCGAGGAGTTCCAGCGCTTCAAGACGCACCCGCTCATCCGGGGCACGTTCGAGGGCGGCAAGCGCATCTCCTACGGCGCGCGGGCGCTCACGGAGGGCGGTTGGCAGTCGGTGCCCAAGCTCTGCTTCCCCGGCGGCGCGCTGGTCGGCTGTTCGGCCGGCTTCATGAACGTGCCGCGCATCAAGGGCAGCCACAATGCCGTGCGCTCGGGCATCCTCGCCGCCGACTCGGTGGCCGAGGCCATTGCCGCCGGCCGTTCCGGTGACGAACTGGTTTCCTACGAAGCCGGCTGGCAGGCGTCCGCCATCGGCAAGGATCTCAGGCGCGTGCGCAACGTCAAGCCGCTGTGGTCGCGCTTCGGTACGCTGCTCGGCATCGCTCTCGGCGGGCTGGACATGTGGCTGGAGACCCTTGTCGGCCGTTCGCCCTTCGGCACTTTGCGCCACGGCAAGGCCGATGCCGACTGCCTGAAGCCGGCCCGAAGCTTCAAGCCGATCGACTACCCGAGGCCGGACGGCAAGCTCACCTTCGACAGGCCGTCCTCGGTTTTCCTGTCGGGAACGGCCCACGAAGAGAACCAGCCGGTGCATTTGCGGCTGCTCGATCCGGACCTTCAGAAGATGTCCGAGCTTGATGTTTTCGCCGGTCCGTCCATCCGCTACTGCCCGGCGGGCGTGTACGAGTGGATAAACGAGCCAAATACCGGGCCGCGTTATGTAATCAATGCCACAAACTGTGTTCACTGCAAAACTTGTGATATCAAGGACCCCAACCAGAACATCGATTGGGCGGTCCCGGAGGGAGCGGGGGGACCCAATTATCCGAACATGTAATGGTCATTTCGTTCCAGCGGGTAGGGTGGATTGATGAACGAGCGGGTAGAAGACGCACAGCCGGCCGACGTCGGCCAGAATTGGACGGCGATCGTTGCCGAGGACCATCCGATCATCCAGTCGGCTGTGGTGCGCATCCTGAAAAAACGCTTCGGCTTCAGGCAGCCGATCCTGGCAACCAGCTACGACGAACTCGCCGACGCCGTGCTCGACACCGGAGACAACACGCTGGTCATTACCGACCTCGTCATGCCCGGCATGCGCGGCCTCGACACCATCAAGCACATTCGTTCCCTGGCGCCCAAGGCCTTCGTCGCGGTCTACTCGTCCAACTCCGGCGAGGAACTGGCGCAGGGTTGCCTCGATCTCGGCTGCCGGGCCTTCATCGGCAAGCGTTCGTCCGAGGACATGCTGGCCGCGGCCATCGAGACCGTGCTCGACGGCGGCACCATCATCGAGGTGGGCGCCGACAACTCGGCCGTGTCCCAGGCGGTGCTCGAGCGTTCGGCGCTTGTGGCCGAACTGTCTCCCCAGCAGCTGAAGGTGTTCCAGCTCCTCGGCGATGGCCTCCTCAACAAGCAGATCGCCTATCAGCTCGGGATTTCCGAGGCGACCGTCAAGGCGCACGTCGGCAAGATCCTGGAAACGCTGAAGATCACTTCGCGCAGCCAGGCCGCGATCACCTCCGCCTGGATGGCCGAGCACGGCCTGATCTAGAGCAGTCGCAGCATAAGTGGGAACCGGTTTTGCGGTCGAAACTGCCTGAGGACAGAGGGCTGGAGCATGTTGGCGAACCAGAGTTCGCCGAACAGGCTCCAGCGCTGGCGGACGTTCGCACCCTTGATAGCCGCATGGTCTACGAGAACCGCTGGATGCGCGTCCGCGAGGACGCCATCGTACGGTCGGATGGTTCGCGCGGCATCTACGGGGTTGTGGAGAAGCCGGATTTCGTGGCCATCGCCGCCATCGACCGGCCGCGCGGCCTGATCCATCTCGTCGAGCAGTATCGCTATCCGGTGTCCGGCCGCTACTGGGAGCTGCCGCAAGGCTCCTGGGAAACGCGCCCGGACGTCCCGCCCGAGGATGTCGCCCGGGCCGAACTCTCAGAGGAGACCGGACTCACTGCAGGGAAGATGACAAGGGTCGGCGATCTCTTTCTCGCCTACGGCTACTCGTCGCAGCGCTATCACGTCTTCCTGGCCGAAGACCTCGTGCAAGGCGCGACGGCTCTGGAAACCGAGGAGGCCGATCTGGTTTCGCACGCCTTTCCGTTCGCCGAGGTTGAGGCGATGATCGCGAATGGCATTATTCGCGATGCGACAACGGTCGCCGCGCTGGGGCTGATCCGCCTGAAGGGCCTGTTGTAGGCCGGTTTTCAGATCTCTTCGAGCAAGTCGTTGTAGAAACGTTGCAGCCGCGCGTGCCTCTCGGCAGCGAGGCGGCGACCGGTCGCCGTCTTGAAGCCCTCGCAGAGCTTGAACAGCTTGGTCATGAAGTGATCGAGCGCAAAGCGGCTATCGTTGAGCGGCCGTTCCTCGGCGGAAGGATCGCCGGCATCGTAGAGATGGTTGTTGAGTCGGCCCGCGACGTAGAAACAGCGAGCGGCCCCGATCATGCCGATGGCGTCGAGCCGGTCGGCATCCTGGACAATGCGCGCCTCCAACGTGATCGGCTCGATGCCGCCGGAGAAGCTGTGCGCCTCGATGGCATGCGCCACCTTCTCGCGCCGGTCCTCCGGCCAGCCGATGCCGGCCAGGATTTCTCGCGCCTTGTCGGCCGACATCCGCGAGGCCAGAGGTCGCTCGGGCGAATTCTTTTCGACGGCGACGCAGTCGTGAAGAAGCACGGCCGCCGCCAGCACTTCCGTATCGCCGCCCTCATTGTCAGAGATGATGGTCGCGTTCTTCCACACCCGCAAGAGGTGGGACATGTCGTGGCTGCCGTCTGTGGAACAGACGCAGGCGCCCGAATGTGGGAGGAGGATGGAGGCGAGGCTGTCGTGCGGAGAGAAGAGCGAGAAGGTCAACAACACTCATCCGATTGGCGATAGATGTTGAAATCAGAATACGCCGAAAGTCGTATATGCCAAGCATTTTCGCCAAATATGCGCGTAAAAAAAGCAAAGCCGAATTCGTAACGATTTCAGGTTGATTTTGTTCCGAGAGCGAACAAAAAAGCCGCCCGCCCAGAGGGGCGAGCGGCTTGTATTGTCTGATGTAATCGAGCTCAGCCTTCGATCTTCGAGAAGTCCGCAACCTGATGGCAGGCGTTGCGCAACACCGTGAGGAGAGCGAGGCGGTTGGCGCGTACGCGTTCGTCGGCGTCGTTGACCAGAACCTTCTCGAAGAAGGCGTCGACCGGCGCGCGTAACGTGGCGAGCGCCTTCATGGCGCCTTCGAAATTCTCGGTATCGACGGCGTCGTGGGCGGCTTGCGCGGCCGTTTCGACGGCAGCGGCAAGGGCTTTCTCCTCGGCCTCCTTGAACAGGCTTGCGTCGACGGCGTCCGCGACGGTGGTGCCCTTCTTCTCCTCGGCCTTCAGGATGTTGGCGGCGCGCTTATAGCCGGCCAGGAGGTTCTTGCCGTCGTCGGTGGCGAGAAGCGCTCCCAGAGCCTCGACGCGCTTGACGATCAGGAGCAGGTCATCCTGCCCGCCGAGCGCGAAGACCGCGTCGACGAGATCGAAGCGGGTTCCCTGCTCGCGCAGCTGCACCTTCAGGCGGTCGGCGAAGAAGTTGAGCAGATCGGGCGTCTTGCTGGCGTAGGCGGAGAGCGGAAGGCGAACGCCGTTGTCGAGGATGATGCGGATGACGCCGAGCGCGGCGCGACGCAGCGCGAACGGGTCCTTGCTGCCCGTCGGCTTCTCGTCGATGGCCCAGAATCCGACCAGCGTGTCGAGCTTGTCGGCCAGCGCGACGGCGATTGAGACGGGCGCCTTCGGCACGCGGTCGGACGGCCCCTGCGGCTTCCAGTGTTCCTCGATGGCGGCGGCGACGGTCGCGTCCTCGTCGGCATGGGCAGCGTAGTAGCGCCCCATCAGGCCCTGTACCTCGGGGAACTCGCCGACGACGCCGGAGAGCAGATCCGCCTTGGCGAGCAGGGCGGCGCGAGCGGCCTTGTCGGCGTCGGCGCCGACTAGCGGCGCGATCTGGCGGGCAAGCGCCACGATGCGGCGTACGCGATCGCCCTGGCTGCCGAGCTTTTCGTGGAAGGTGATGCCTTCGAGCTTGGGCACCAGCGTTTCCAAGGGAATGGCGAGATCGCCATCCCAGAAGAATTTGGCGTCCGACAGGCGGGCGCGGATGACGCGCTCGTTGCCGGCGATGATGGTGGCGCCACCATCGGTCGCCGCCATGTTCGACGTCAGGATGAAGCGATTGGCGAGGCGGCCCGTCTTGGGGTCGCGCAGCACGAAGCACTTCTGATTGGCGCGGATGGTGGCTCGGATCACCTCGTCGGGTACGTCGAGGAAGGCTGCATCGAAGGCGCCCATCAGCACGACCGGCCATTCGACGAGACCGGCGACCTCGTTGAGCAGCCCTTCGTCCTCGACCAGCTCAAGGCCGGCGGCGAAGGCGAGGTTGCGGGCATCGGCGAGGATGATCTCGCGCCGACGGGCCGGATCGAGCACCACCTTGGCCTTCTCGAGTTTCTCGACATAGTCGGAAAAGCGCTTCACCTTGATCGCCTCGGGAGCGAGGAAACGGTGGCCGTAGGTGACGTTGCCCGAGCGGATTCCCTCGACCTCGAAATCGATGACCACGGGCTCTTCGGTCTCGGGCCCGAAGGTGCAGACGATGGAGTGCAGCGGCCGCACCCAGGTCAGCGAGCCCGAGCCCCAGCGCTGCGACTTCGGCCAGGGGAAGCTGCGGATGACCTGGGGCATCAACTCGGCGATGATCGTCTCGGCGGCGCGACCGGGCTTGAGCAGGTCGGCGACGTAGAAGTCACCCTTCTTCGGGTCGGACACGACGCGCGCCTTGGCGATGTCGTCGAGCCCGGCCCCGCGCAGGAATCCCTGGATGGCGCCGGCCGGCGCGTCGGTGCGCGGGCCCTTCTTCTCTTCGCGAATGTCGGGCGAGCGGGTGTTGAGGCCGTGAACGGTCAGGGCAAGACGTCGGGGCGTCGCAAAGGCGCCGGCACTTTCGTAGGTGAGACCCGCATTCACCAGACCGTTCGTCACCAGACCCTTGAGATCGTCGGCGGCCTTCGCCTGCATGCTGGCGGGAATCTCTTCGGAGAAGAGCTCAATGAGAAGATCGGGCATGGTGGTCCTCGGGTCCTCCCGGCATGTCGCCGGTCGTCTTGCAATGCTGCGTCTGATTAGTCGGTTCGGGGAAAAATGTCATCCCCGAATAGACGCACGAATGGACAAGAGACCCGATGGATCGTCACCAAAACCAGCCGGACGAACCTGTCGGCTCAGCTCCAGCCACCATTGATCGTCTGGTAGAAGACGTGCATGCCGATCTTCGCCTTCTTCTTGAAGACGCTCGCCCAGTTCGGCCGTACGTAGGTGGCGTGATAGTGGGTGGCGGTGCCGACCTCGTCGAGCCAGGCTGCGCCGCTTGTCACTTCTCCGGCCAGTTGCTTGGCCCGTCGCCACGATACCTTGTCGAAGATGACGTCGCGCCGACCGTCGCAAGCGAAGGAGAACTGGCACTCGTTGCGCATGTCTCGGTTCTGGTAGACCACCTTGCAGATGGTTTCGGGATAGGCCGGGTTCTTGACGCGGTTGAGCACCACCTGTGCCACGGCGATCTGGCCCTTGCGCGGTTCGGAGCGGGACTCGAAATAGATCGCTTCGGCCAGGCACTTCTGCTGCGCGCCGTCCCAGACGTTGGCCGGCAGCGGGTTGGCCGCCCACCAGTGATCGCCCGGGCGCACCACGGGTGCCGGCGGCTCGGGTTTGTCGCCCGGCATGGCGAACAGCGAGGCGAACATGTCCTGGCTCACCACAGAGCTGTCGGGCGCGTAAGCGGCGAGTAGCGCCGAAGCGGCGGCGCCGGTTTCGGCGGGCGCATAGGCTCGTGAGGGATAGCTCGCGGCCACCAGGATCGTCTGGTCGGGCTTGGGCAGCGGCATGGTGGTCGGCGCGAGGTCGGCGACGGCGGTCGTCGGCTTGGGGCCGATGAAGCGCGATACCGCCAGAACGGACAGCGGCGCCGACGATGCCGAAAAGGCCATGGTCGGAAGCACGGACGGCGGTGTCAGGCGGCTGGCGTCGCCCAGCGTAAGCGAACCGGCGGAAAAGCCCCGCGCCGTTGGCGGCGTGGTGACGCTCATCGGAAGGTCGCCCTTCCAGCTGCGGTCGATGCGATCCTCGTCGGGGACGAAGGCCGAGTTGCTCACCGCGCCGGTGATGACGTCGCCCATGCCTTCGATGACGATGGACCCATCGTTCATCTCGAGCCGCGCCGCAGCGTCGTTGACCTCGCCGAGACGGGGGGCGACCACCTTGCTTTCACCTCCAGGGCCAACGCCGAGCGTCATGGCCCAGCGCGTCTCCGGGCTGATGGAGTCGACGACGAGGCTGGCGATGTCCTGATAGGCGACGGATGTGGGGAAAGCGGCCGCGACGACGAACAACACGCCTGCGGCGGCGAGCCCGACGCGCCCGTGTCCGGGCCGGACTCTGGTACGAGGAACGCGACGCATGGACTGACGGCCTCCGGCGGGAACAGGACTGAGACAAACGACGACGGAAACGAAACTGATCCCTGGTCCGATGCTGCCGGATTAACCTTGAAAAGCGGTTAATGCGCTCTGGTCGATGGGGCAGCGGCGGCAGGTTTCCGCGATAAACGCCGATTGTCGAATGGAACGGGGATGTCGGCGGACAGGTCATCGTGGTAAATGACCGGATGACTATGAAAGGACTGAGTATGACGGATTTCGCTGCGGTGGTGCTTGAACGGGATGGGGATGGGAAGACTGAGGCGCGGTTCGGCCGTCTTTCCGACCGTGACCTGATGGATGGAAATGTCACACTTGCCGTTCGTGCCTCCGCGGTGAATTACAAGGATGGACTGGCCGTGACCGGCCGCCTTCCCGTGGTGCGTCGCTGGCCCATGGTGCCAGGCGTCGACGTTGCTGCAACGGTGGCGACTTCGGAAGATGCGCGCTGGCGGCCGGGCGACGAGGTGATCCTGACTGGCTGGGGCATCGGCGAGACGCATCTCGGCGGCTGGGCAGGGCGGATGCGCGTTTCGGGCGACTGGCTGGTCCGTCGCCCCCCAACCCTGTCTCCGGAGCAGGCGATGGCGCTGGGCACCGCCGGCCTCACCGTTGCCGAGGGGGTCGACAGGCTCAGCCGTCTCGGTCTCACGCCTGCTGACGGGCCGGCCATCGTGACTGGCGCGGCCGGTGGTGTCGGCTCCCTGGCGGTCATGCTGCTGGCGCGGGCAGGGTGGAGCGTCACGGCGGTGACCGGGCGTCCCGAGCAGGCCGAGCGGTTGCGCCGGCTGGGAGCTGCCGAGGTGATCGGTCGTGAGGTATTCGCAGGAGCGGTAAAGCCGCTTGCCCGCGAGCATTGGGCCGTTGCCCTCGACACGGTCGGTTCGACCATGCTGGCGCATGTGCTGTCGATGCTGAAGGCGGGCGGCGCGGCCATCGCCTGTGGCAACGCCGCCGGCATGGATCTTCCGACCAGCGTCGCTCCCTTCATCCTGCGAGGCGTCAGCCTGATCGGCGTCGACAGCGTTCACGTGCCGACGGTGCGTCGCGAGGCGATCTGGAGCCGGCTTGCCGACATCGTCGATCGTGACCGGCTCGCAGCGATGACGCGGGTGATCGGGCTGCCAGAGGCGATCGACGCTGCCCGCCGCATCGCCGACGGTGGCATCGCCGGGCGGACGGTGGTGGCGATCGGCGACCGCTGAGACGAGTCTCCGAGACGGCTTGAGAACGACCGACTTGCCGTGAATCGTTCCATGAACGATAGTGCGCCGAATCGACCGCTTTGAAGGCGCCCCCCACCAAATGACCGACTTTCGCGAGACGTTGCGCGGCATCGTTGCGATGCTGCTCTGCTGCCTGTTCTTTCTCATCAACGACACCATCGTCAAAGCCGTGGCGGACGATTTGCCGATCGGCGAGGTGCTCTTCATCCGGTCACTCATTGCGACGGCGATCGTGTTCGCCGCCGTCTGGCGGATGGGCCTTCTGCCGAGCATGCGGACGCAGGTCTCGCGCTTCGTGGTGACGCGCTCGATCTGCGAGGGCTTTGCGACGGTGGTCTATCTCTCGGGCCTCGTTCATCTGCCGATCGCCAACGCGTCGGCCATCTCGCAGGGGGCGCCACTGGCCATCACGGCCGCCGGCGCTCTCGTTCTTGGCGAGTTCGTCGGCTGGCGGCGCTGGATGTCGGTGGTCGTCGGCTTCTGCGGCATTCTGATCATCGTGCGCCCCGGTCCCGAGGGCTTCAACAGCTGGGCGCTGCTGCCGCTGTTGTCGGTGGTCTTCGTCACCGTCCGCGAGCTGTCCACCCGCTTCATCGCGCCGGACACCAACTCGGCGGTGGTGACGCTGACCACCCAGATCATGGTCACGATCGCCTGCGGTCTTCTGTCGGCGACCGAGGTCTGGCAGGCGATGACGGCGATGCAGTTCGGGCTGATCGTGATCGCCGGCCTCACCTGCATCTTCGGCGTTCAGTTTTCCATCGACGCCATGCGGCACGGCGACATCTCGCTGGTCGCCCAGTTCCGCTACTCGACCATTCCCTTCGCCATCGTGCTCGGCTGGATCATCTGGGGCGACGTACCCGACCTCCTGACGCTTCTCGGCATCGTCATCGTCGTCGGCTCCGGCATCTACATCTTCTATCGCGAGCGGGTTCGCCACCAGACGCTCGCCAGCCGGGCAGATCCGGCCGTCTGAATGAGAAGGGCGCCCCGCCGGTTGGCGGAAGCGCCCCTTTTCTTTCCGGAATGTCCGGCTGCCCTTACTCGATGACGATGCGGGGCGCGGCGCGCTCGGGCTTGCCGGCGAGCGTGTCCAGAACCCGGCCGGCGATGGCCAGATAGGATTCGGCGTGCGGGCCGTTCGGCTCGGTGGCCACCACCGGCAGGCCGGCGTCCGACGTTTCGCGGATCTTCATCTCAAGCGGCACTTCGCCGAGGAAGGGCACGCCGATGCGGCGCGCTTCCTGCGCGGCGCCGCCATGGCCGAAGATGTCATGGTGGGTACCGCAGTTGGGGCAGATGAAATAGGCCATGTTCTCGACGATGCCGAGGACGGGTACTTCGACCTTCTGGAACATGGCGACGCCGCGCCGTGCGTCGAGCAGCGCCAGATCCTGCGGGGTCGAGACGATGACGGCGCCGGTGAGCGGCACCTGCTGGGCCATGGTCAGCTGCACGTCGCCGGTGCCCGGCGGCATGTCGACCACCAGCACGTCGAGATCGCCCCAAGCGCTCTCGCGCAGCATCTGCGTCAGGGCGGAAACTGCCATCGGTGCCCGCCAGATCATCGGCGTTTCCTCGTCGACCAGGAAGCCGATCGACATTACCTTGACGCCGTAGTTCTCGAGCGGCACCAGCGTACGGTCTTCGTTGACCTCCGGCTTGTCGCCGGAAAGCCCCATCAGGCGCGGCACGGACGGGCCGTAGATGTCGGCGTCGAGAATGCCGACCTTGAGGCCGCGCGCCGAAAGAGCCAGCGCGAAGTTCACCGCCGTGGTCGACTTGCCGACGCCACCCTTGCCCGAGGCGACCGCGATGATCGACTTGACGCCGGGAATGCCGTTCTTGGCCGGCATGGCGTGGGAGTGGCCATGGTCCTGCGCGGGCGCCTTGGGCGCCGCGCTGCCGGGCGCCACCTCGGCGGTCAGCGCCACCGTCGCCTTGACGACGCCGGGGATGGCCTTCACGGCGGCTTCCGCCGCGGCGCGGATAGGCTCGAACCGCGCTGCCTTGTCGGCCGGCACCGAGATCGACAGCATCACCTTGCCGTCCTTCTCGTATATGTCGGACACGGCGCCGGCTGCGACGATATCCTTGCCGGTGCCGGGCATGGAGAGCTTGCTGAGGGCGGCGGCGACCTGTTCCTTGAGGCTTGGCATGGCGTGCTCCGATTTGTTTGGCTCTTACCTAATCCATAAAGCACGCGACCGGGAGTGTATTTGCGACAGGGCAATCATGCGAATGACTCCGGAGGGCTTGTCGGTTCTCCTACTATGCCGTTCTATCGCCGGATGAACAGATTTGCCGGCCTCATCCTCGCCGGAGGGCGCTCGATTCGCATGGGCGGGGAGACGCCCAAGGCGCTGACCGAACTTGCCGGTGCGACGCTGCTGGCGCGGGCGGTGGCGGCGCTGGCGCCGCAGGTCGGCGATCTTGCCGTCAACCTGCCGCCCGGCCTCGGCTTGCCCGATCTGGCGCTTCCCGTTGTCCATGACGAGAGCGCCACCTTCGAGGGGCCGCTTGCCGGCGTTCTCGCCGGCCTCGCGCGCGCGATGACCCTGCCATCGCCGCCATCCCACCTCCTGACCGCCCCGGTCGATCTGCCGTTCCTGCCCGCCGGTTTGGCCGATGCGCTGGCGGCCGGCGCCGCCGGGTCGGACACCATCCTGTTCGCCGAGGGGCCGAGCGGGAAGGCGCCCCTCTGCGCGCTGTGGCCGCTTTCGGTCACGCCAAGGCTTCGGGCGTTCCTCGTCGGCGGGGCGGAGCGGCGAGTCGGGGCGTTTCTCGCCGCCGAGGGCGCGCGCGGCGTTCCGTTCGCGCCCATCCGTGTCAGGGCCAGAACGGTCGACCCGTTCTTCAACATCAACACGCCTGACGACCTTGCCTTCGCCGCCGAACTGATCGGCCCGGGGCGTCCGTGGTCCTCCCGGCGTGCAGAATCTGGGCAGGCGCAATAACGTCCCCGGTTGCATCCGATCGCGGAATGAGATGAATATGCAGGCGGATCGCCGTCAGCCCAAGGTTTAGGCAGAGCGTCGGTTCGCGGAAGGTTTGGCAGCGCAGGTCACCTCAAGGAAGGACACCAGTTCCTCCGATGGCCGCGCCGAAAACGAACAGGGAGCCGTCTGTCGGCTGCAACGATCGTCGGGGCGATCGCTTGTGCCGAGTGTGGCGGTCGATCAAACAGGTTCAGAGGGGACAATCATGAAGTTTGCCAAGACACTCGTCACCGCCGCCGCCTTGCTGGCGCTGTCGCTCGGCGGCGCATCGGCCAAGGAGTGGAAGAAGATCGTCATCGGTACCGAAGGCGCCTATCCGCCCTTCAACTATGTCGACACCGACGGCAAGCTCAAGGGCTTCGACGTCGACATCGCGCTCGCGCTCTGCGAGGAGATGAAGGTGGAATGCGAAGTGGTCGCCCAGGATTGGGACGGCATGATCCCGGCGCTGCTCGCCGGCAAGTTCGACGGCATCATCGCCTCCATGTCGATCACTCCGGAGCGCAAGAAGGTCATCGACTTCTCCGAGAAGTACTACAACACGCCGCCGGCCATCGTCGCTCCCAAGGACACGGACATCAAGGGCGTCACGCCTGAGGATCTCGCCGGCAAGACCGTCGGCGCCCAGGTGTCGACCATGCATGCCGACTATGTCGAGAAGATCCTGACCGAGAGCGAGCTCAAGTCCTATCCGACCGCCGACGAGTACAAGCTGGACCTCGCCAACGGCCGCCTCGACGCCGCCAACGACGACAGCGTCGTCCTGTCCGAGTGGCTGAAGACCGAGGCCGGCGCCTGTTGCAAGCTGGTCGGCATGGTCACTCCGATTCTCGAGATTCATGGCCCCGGCGCCGGCGTCGGCGTGCGCAAGGAAGACACCGACCTGCGCGACATGTTCTCGGCGGCCATCAAGGCGATCCGCGCCAATGGCAAGTACGAGGAGATCAACAAGAAGTACTTCGACTTCGACGTCTACGGCGGCTGATTTCGAGTACTCATAATCACCGATTGAAACGGCGCGGGATTTGCTTTTTGACGGCAGTCCCGCGCTTGTTGTAAGGCGAGAGTCCCGCGAGGGCACCCGCCGATCAGGTTGACCGACCCGATCGACAGAAGCGGCGGCCTATGAGCGGGAATCGTGGTGGCGGAACGAGCCATCATGGCAGGGGTGTCGACGGGGAGACCGGCCGGATGGCCAATTATATGGAACTGCTGGCCTTCGGCG
>CAXXNH010000026.1:0-705660 GCA_963665435.2 uncultured Pleomorphomonas sp.
GAGCTCGTCAGCTGCCCTAGGTCCAACCATTGGCGGCGCCGGTAAGGCTTTGAGTTGAAGGGGTTTTCCTCACATCAGCCAGCTGTCGTCACTCCACTCCTTCTTCTCGCCGTTTGACGGCGGGGATGAGGTGGCGAGTATCGGCGCACGTCGCTTTTGTTGCGCGCGTCGGCCAAAACCCCTAAAGCACGAAGCCGATACCAATCCTGCATGGCCCATTCGGAGATCACAATGACCGAGACAGCCGCCACGGCCGCCTATGCCGACCTCGTCGCCACCCTTGATGCCGCCTGGGAGGATCGCGCCTCCGTCACGCAGGAGACCAAAGGCAAGGTGCGTGATGCCGTCGAAGCGGCGCTGGACCTGCTTGATGGCGGCAAGGCGCGTGTCGCCGAGAAGATCGACGGCGAGTGGGTGGTCAACCAGTGGCTCAAGAAGGCGGTGCTGCTGTCGTTTCGCCTGACGCCGACGGCCCTGATTTCGGGCGCGCCTGGCGGTGCTGCCTGGTGGGATAAGGTGCCCTCGAAGTTCGAGGGGATGGATGCCGCCGCCTATGAGGCCGCGGGCTTCCGGGCTGTGCCGGGCGCCATCGTCCGGCGCTCCGCCTACATCGCTCCCGGCGCCGTGCTGATGCCCTCCTTCGTCAATCTCGGCGCCTATGTCGATACGGCCACCATGGTCGACACCTGGGTCACCGTCGGCTCCTGCGCTCAGATCGGCAAGAACGTTCACCTCTCAGGCGGCGTCGGCATCGGTGGCGTGCTGGAGCCGATGCAGGCCGGTCCGACCATCATCGAGGATGATTGCTTCATCGGCGCTCGTTCCGAGGTGGTCGAGGGCGTCGTCGTCGGTCAGGGCTCGGTGATTTCCATGGGCGTTTTCATCGGCAAGTCGACCAAGATCATCGACCGCGCCACCGGTGAAGTGCACATGGGCAAGGTGCCGCCCTATTCGGTGGTGGTCTCCGGCTCGATCCCCGGCAAGCCGATGCCCGGCCAGGATTGGGGGCCGTCGACCTATTGCGCGGTCATCGTCAAGAAGGTCGACGCCAAGACCCGTTCCAAGACGTCGATCAACGAGCTTCTGCGCGACTGACCGCCAACACGTTTCGTGCTATTCGGACGGCCGGCGGGAAACTGCCGGCCGTTTGCGTTTCGAGGAGAGGACATGCCCCACGATCCCGTTGCCATTGCTCGCGATCTTCTGATGTGCCCATCGGTGACGCCCGCCGAGGGTGGGGCGCTCGCTTTCCTCGAAGGGTTGCTGGCGCCGGCCGGGTTCACGGTGGACCGCCCCGTCTTCTCCGACGAGGGCACGCCAGACATCGAGAACCTGTTCGCCGGCATCGGCGCGGGCAATCGCCACCTGACCTTTGCCGGTCATACCGACGTCGTGCCGACGGGAAAGCTTGAGCTCTGGAGCCACGGCCCATTCGCCGGCGACATTGACGGCGACAGGCTCTATGGCCGTGGCGCTGTCGACATGAAGGGCGGCATTGCCGCCTTCGCCGCCGCCGTTCTCGACTTCATCGAGGAAAACGGTAGCGACTTCGGCGGCCGCATTTCCTTCCTGATCACCGGCGATGAGGAAGGCCCGTCGATCAACGGCACCGTGAAGCTTCTCGATTGGGCATCAAGGCGCGGCGAGCGCTTCAGCCATGCCATTGTCGGCGAGCCAACCAATCCCGCCGCTCTTGGCGACATGGTGAAGGTCGGCCGTCGTGGTTCGCTGTCCGGCTTCGTCAAGCTCCGGGGCGTGCAAGGGCATGTCGCCTATCCGCACCTTGCCGACAACCCACTCCGCGTCGCGCCGGCTGTCATCTCCGCTCTTATGGATCCGCCGTTCGATGCCGGCAACGAGCGCTTCCAACCATCCAACCTTGAGGTCACCTCGGTCGAGACCGGCAACCGCGCCACCAATGTCGTGCCGGCCGAGGTGGAGATCGCCTTCAACATCCGGTTCAACGACATCTGGACGGTCGAGGCGCTGCACGAAGAGATCGCAACGCGGGTTCGGCGCGCTGTTGCGACGGCGCCGCTGCGGACGGGACGGCCTGCGCCGCTCGCTTACGAACTGACGTTCGAGCCCACCAATGCTGTGTCCTTCCTGACCCACGACGCCACGCTGATCGGCGGCCTGTCGGACGCGGTCGAGGCGGTCACCGGCCGCCGGCCGGAGCTGTCCACCACCGGTGGAACATCCGACGCACGCTTCATCAAGAATTATTGTCCGGTGGTCGAGTTCGGCCTCGTCGGCCAGACCATGCACAAGATCGACGAGAACGTGGCCCTCGACGATCTTCATCGCCTGAAGGCGATCTACCGGACATTCATCGACAGGTATTTCGCAGCCTAGGGAGGCCGATTGGCCTCCCCGCCCGGCGACCGGCTCAGCTCTTCGCCTTGGCTTTCTTAGCTGGCTTCTCTTCGGTAGCCAGAACCTCGCCATCCCAGCGGAGGATGACGACGGCCAGCGGCGGCAAGGTGAGATCGAGCGACAGGTCCATGCCGTGGCTCGGGACTTCATTTGCCGTGAGCCGGCCCTTGTTGCCCATGTTGGAGCCGCCGTAGATCTCGGCGTCCGAGTTGAAAACTTCGCGCCAGACGCCAGCCCGCGGCACTCCCAGCCGATAGCCCGAACGCGGCACCGGCGTGAAGTTGCCGACGACGAGGCAGGGCGCATCCGTGTCGAAGCCCCAGCGCATGAAGGCCAGCGTCGACTGCTCGTTGTCGTCCACCACGACCCACTGGAAACCTTCCGGGTCGAAGTCGCGAGCATGCAGCGCCGGCTCGGCCCGATAAAGCGTGTTGAGGTCGCGCATCAGACGCTGGACGCCGAGATTGCTCGCCCGGCTCTCGAGCCACAGGTCGATCGTGCCGTCGTGGTTCCACTCCCGGCCCTGGGCGATCTCGTTGCCCATGAAGGACAGCTTCTTGCCGGGGTGGGTCCACATGAAGGCGTAGTAGGCGCGTATGTTGGCGAAGCGCTGCCATTCGTCGCCGGGCATGCGGCCGAAGATCGAGCGCTTGCCATGCACCACCTCGTCGTGGCTGAGCGGCAGAACGAAACGCTCCGAGTAGGCATACATCAGCGCGAAGGTGAGCTGATTGTGGTGGTACTTGCGATGAATGGGCTCGAGCGAGAAGTAGTCGAGCGAGTCGTGCATCCAGCCCATGTTCCATTTGTAGGAAAAGCCAAGGCCGCCATCAGCGAGGGGGGCGGTGACGCCGGGCCATGCGGTGGACTCCTCGGCAATCATCAACGCGTCCGGCACTTCGTGGGCGATGACGCCGTTGAGATGCTTGATGAAGGATACCGCTTCCAGATTTTCCCGGCCGCCGTACTTGTTGGGGATCCATTCGCCCGGCTGGCGGGAGTAGTCGCGATAGAGCATCGACGCCACGGCATCGACCCGGAGACCGTCGATGTGGAACCGCTTCAGCCATTCGAGCGCCGAGGCGACCAGGAAGCCGATCACTTCGGTGCGGCCGAAGTTGTAGATCAGCGTGTTCCAGTCCTGGTGGAAGCCTTCACGCGGGTCCTGGTGCTCGTAGAGCGGCGTGCCGTCGAAACGGGCGAGGCCATGGGCGTCGGTCGGGAAATGCGCCGGCACCCAGTCGAGGATGACGCCGATGCCCGCTTCATGGCAGGCGTCGACGAAGCGGGCGAAATCGGCCGGAGAGCCATAGCGGGCAGTCGGCGCGAACAGACCGAGCGGCTGATAGCCCCAGGAGCCGCCGAACGGATGCTCCATGATTGGCAGCAGCTCGATGTGCGTGAAGCCCATGTGCTTGACGTAGGCGACGAGATGCTCGGCGAGGAAGCGCCAGGTGACAGGCTTGCCGTCCGGTCGTTGCCAGGAACCGGGATGCACCTCGTAGACCGAGAACGGTGCAGTCTTCGACTGAAAGGCGGCACGATTGCGCATGAAGGTGGCGTCGTGCCACTCGAACGGCTTGGGATCGGCGACGATGGATGCCGTGGCCGGCGCCAGTTCGTACTGGCGGGCGACGGGATCGGCCTTGTCGGTCAGAAGCTCGCCATTGGCGCCGATGATTTCGTACTTGTAGGCCTCGCCGATCGGTAGGCGCGGCAGGAACAGCTCCCAGACGCCGCATTCACGGCGGAGGCGCATCGGGTGACGCCGTCCGTCCCAGGAGTTGAAGTTGCCGACCACCGAAACACGCCGGGCATTGGGTGCCCAGACGGCGAAACGCACGCCGGGTACGCCGCCCACCTCGGTCACCACGGCGCCAAGCGCCTCGGTCAGTTGCCGGTGCTGGCCCTCGGCGAGCAGATAAACGTCCATCTCGCCGAGAAGCGGCCCGAAGGAATAGGGATCCTCCGCCTCGTGGCTGCCCTGCGGCCACTCGACCCGAAGGCGATAGAGGCCGGGATCGCCCTGTGCGAAGGCGACCCACAGTCCACCCTCGACGTGCTGGAAGTCGGCAAGCTTGCGTCCGTCGGACGAGATCAGCGCGATGGCGCGGGCATTCGGCTTGAAGGTGCGGATGACAGTGCGCGCACCGGATACGCGATGCGGCCCCAGAAGCGCGAAGGGGTCGCCATGGGTTCCCTCGGTGATCGCCCGGACAGCGCCGTCCGTTAGCCCTTCACGCAACCCGAGATCCACCATCGACCCACCTCCCGATTTCGATGCTATTTCTCGACGTTACGCGGAAGCCAGGGCGAGGGCAAATGGCTTTCCGACCAATCGAAGCAACTGTAGGAAGTGGCCCGCCGCCATTCGCGACATCCGGTCACGCGAAGCGAAGCGGGCGTCTTGGGGCGGGGATCTTTCGCGCGAAAGGCAGGATCAACCCGTCAGCATCGACTTCAGGCGAGTAAACCGGCGACGGATCCTGTCCCCCGAGAGGGCCATTTCCAGTGCTCTCGGCTCGGCCACCAGCACGACCAGCTGTCGGCCGCGCGTCGCCGCCGTGTAGAGCAGATTGCGCGCCAGCATGATGGCGTGGTCGCGCAGGAGCGGAATGACCACGGCCGGATATTCCGACCCCTGGCTCTTGTGGATGGTGATGGCGTAGGCACGCGTCAGCGCTTCGAGGTCTTCAAGGGCGTATTTCACCTCGCGGCCATCGAAGGAGACGGCGACCTCGTCTTCCTTCTGGCGGATGCGCTTGAGAATGCCGAGATCGCCGTTGAACACGTCGCGATCGTAGTCGTTCTCGATCTGCATCACCTTGTCGCCGGTGGCATAGGTCTGCCCGAAGCGCTCGATGCGGTCGAGCGGGGCGCCATTCAGGAGCTCGGCGAGACGGTCGTTGAGGTTGCGGGCGCCGCAGATGCCCTTCTGCATCGGCGTGATCACCTGCACGTCGCGCATGGCGTCAAGGCCGAAGCGGCGGGGGATGCGATTGCCGACGACCTCCAGGATCTTGGCGAGCGCGTCGTCGGCCCCACGCGCTTCGATGACATAGAAGTCGGCAAGCTCGCCGGAAGGCGGCGGTTCGGGCCATTCGCCCCGATTGATGCGGTGGGCGTTGATGATGATCCGGCTTTCCTCGGCCTGCCGGAAGATCTCGGTCAGGCGGGCGACAGGAACCAGGCCCGAGGCGATGACGTCGGCAAGGACTTGTCCCGGCCCTACGGATGGCAACTGGTCGACGTCGCCGATCAGGATCAGCGCCGCGTTGAGCGGGATGGCTTCGACGAGCGCGGCCATCAGCGGTACGTCGACCATCGACGTTTCGTCGATCACCACCACGTCGGCTTCCAGCGGTTCGGACGCCGACCGCTTGAACCCGCCAGTTGTCGGATCGATTTCCAGGAGGCGATGGATCGTCTTGGCCTCGCGGCCGGCCTGCTCGGCCATGCGGCGGGCGGCGCGGCCGGTCGGTGCGGCCAGCGCCACCGTGAGCTTCGCGGTCGAGATGGTGGCGAGCAGGGCCTCCAGCAGCGTCGTCTTGCCAACGCCGGGGCCGCCGGTGATCACCGAAACCTTCGCACCGGCGACCAGCGCCAGCGCTTCGCGCTGCGACGGGCTGAGCTGCATGCCCTTGCGCGTTTCGAACCGCTCGACGGCCGCATCGACGTTGATGCGCCCCCATGGCGGCCGCCCCTCGGAAAGCGCCTTGAGACGGCTGGCGACGGAGCGCTCGAAGCGGGCGAGACGCCGAACGGCCAGAAAGGCGGTGCCGTCGATATCGAAGGTCTCGACATCGCCCTGGGCGATCGCCCCCTCCACTTCGGCCGATACGGCGTCGGCATCGACGCCCAACAGCCGTTCGGCACGCTCCAGCACGTCGGCGCGCGGCACGGCCGTATGGCCGTCGTCCGCCGCCCCCTCGATGGCGTGCGCGATGCCGGCCCTGATGCGCTCCGGCGCGGCGCGGTCGATACCGAATTTCTCGGCGATCTCGTCGGCGCCGGCAAACCCGATGCCGCGTACCTCGCGGGCAAGGCGATAGGGATCTTCCTCGACCAGCTTCACCGCTTCCGGCCCGAGCACCTTCCAGATGGCGACGGCGCGCGCGGTGCCGATGCCCTTGTCCTGGAAGGCGATCATCACGTCCTTGACCGTCTTGCGCTCGCGATAGCTCTCGGCGATGCGGGCGGCGGTCTGCTTGCCGAGGCCGGGCACGGTGACGAGCCGCATCGGCTCGTTCTCGATGACGTCGAGCGCCTTGGCTCCGAACACCTGAACGATGCGCTCGGCCATCGCCGGCCCAACGCCGGAAATCAGCCCCGAGCCCAGGAAGCGGATCACGGCGTCCTTGCCCGTCGGCTCGTTGGTCTCGATGCGGTCGGCACGAAACTGCAGGCCGTGGACCTTGTCGGTCATCCACTGGCCCTCGGCGTCGATCTTCTCACCCGCCGCGACGGTGGGGACATGGCCCACGACCGCCACCGGATCCTTGCGACCGCGCACGCGCACCCTCAACACCGAGAAGCCGTTTTCCTCGTTGTGGAAGGTCACACGCTCCACCGTGCCGGCAAGTCGCTCGAACAGGCGGTCGGCCGGAGGCGGGGATGGTCGGGAATCATCAATCATCGCATCAGTTATGCAGCGTTCGCCTACTGTTCGTCGAGCCTTGATCGGTCTATGTATGCGCCCGTCGCGCCTCCTTGTGGCAACAGCCGGGCTGGGCGCGGAACTTCGTCGGAGTGTATCCCTCTCATGTCGTCCGAGCTTACCCGCCGTGACCTGCTGGCCATGCTGGCCGCCCTCGGGCTCGTTCCGAGCCTATCCGCAACCGAGGCTCGCGCCGTCGAGGCGTCGACCCGGCTCGGCAAGCCGAAGGCCTTCTCCTTCAGCAAGCTGATGACAGCCGCCAAGGAACGCGCCGCCGCTGCCTATGTGCCGGAGGTGCCGCGCGCCTTCGATGCGCTGGAGGCCATCGACTACGACAGGCACTGGCAGATCAAGTTCAAGGACGATCACACCGTTCAGGCGGCCGGCGGCAAGGCGCCGCTGCGCTTCTTCCACCTTGGCCGCTACTTCAAGCTGCCGGTCGGCATCTATCTCGTCGACGGCGACAAGGCGCAGGAGGTCCTTTACTCGCCGGACTACTTCGACATCCCGGAGGGCAACCCCGCCGCCAGTCTGCCGGGCGACATCGGGTTTGCCGGCTTCCGCGTCATGGACGAGACCGGGCAGCGCGACTGGCTGGCCTTCCTCGGAGCCGCCTACTTCCGATCCTCTGGCGCACTCGACCAGTACGGCCTGTCGGCGCGTGCGTTGGCCATCGACGTGGCCATGCCGACGCCCGAGGAGTTCCCGCGCTTCACCAACTTCTATTTCGGCGCCTCCAAGGGCGGGCAGTTCGCCATCTATGCCGACCTCGAGGGGCCGCGCGTTTCCGGCGCCGTCCGCTGGGACGTCAGCCGCCAGGAGGATCGGACGGTCGTCATGGACATGGCCGTGCGCTTCTATCCGCGCGAGGATATCGCCCGCTTCGGCGTGGCGGCGCTGACCTCCATGTTCTGGTATAACGAGACCAACCGTCAGCGGGCGCCCGACTGGCGGCCGGAAATCCACGACTCCGACGGCTTGTCGATCTGGAACGGCGCCGGCGAACGCGTCTGGCGGCCGCTCAACAATCCGGTCAACGTGATGACCTCGACATTCGTCGACAAGAACGTCAAGGGCTTCGGCCTCTGCCAGCGCGACCGCAACTTCGAGAACTACCAGGACGACGGCGTCTTCTACGAAAAGCGGTCGACGGTATGGGTCGAGCCGAGGGGGGAGTGGGGCGACGGCGCCGTGCAACTCGTCGAGATTGCCACCGACGACGAGATCCACGACAACATCGTCGCCTACTGGCTGCCGGCAGCCCCAGCCATAAAGGGCAGCGAGATTGCATTCGACTATCGCCTGACCTGGGGTGTCGATGAGCCGAATCCGGCGCCGGTCGGCCGCGTCTACTCGACGCGCCTCGGCTTCGGCGGCGTTCCCGGCCAGGTGCGTCCCGCAGGTGTCGTCAAATACGTGATCGATTTCGACGGCGGCGATCTCAACACCTACGACCAGTCATCAGGCGTCGAGGCGGTGGTCTCGGCGTCGTCGGGCTCCATTTCGGGCGTCTACACGCTGCCGGTGGTGGGCACGACGCGCTGGCGGGCCGTGTTCGATTTCGAAGGCGATGGCGCCAACCCGGTCGACATGCGCCTTTATCTCCGTGCCGGCGACAAGACGCTGACCGAGACCTGGCTCTATCAGCATCTGCCGACCACGTTCGTCTGGCCGAAGTGAGCCGGGCGAGCGGTTGATCTCGGTGGGCGGGGAGGATCCTTCCCGCCCATTTTCTTCAGTAGTCGACCCGCATCAGGCAGAGCCCTTCGGGCGGGGCTACCGGCGCGCAAGCGCGGCGGTCCGCCGCGTCTAGCGAGGCCTTGAGGTCGGCCGCTGTCCAGCGACCGTCGCCGACTTTCCTGAGCCCCCCGACCATCGATCGCACCTGATTGTGCAGGAACGAGCGCGCCGAGACCAGGAAGTGAATCTCGCCGCCCGCTTCGACGACATCGAGCTGGTCGAGCGTCTTGACCGGGCTCTTCGACTGGCAGTCCGCGGAACGGAAGGTGGTGAAGTCGTGCCGGCCGAGCAGAACCTTGGCGGCGTCCGCCATGCGCTCGACGTCGAGCGGCGCGTGGACGTGCCAGACCAGGTGACGCTCCAGCGTCGGCGGGGCCCGTCGCGCGAAGACGCGGTACCGATAGTGCCGCCTCACGGCCGAGAACCGGGCGTCGAAACTCTCCGGCACCTCTTCGGCCGACACGATGGTAATGGCGTGCGGCCGCAGATGAACGTTGCCGGCATCGCGGATGGTATCGGTGCGCAGCGTCTTGTCGATGTCGAAATGGCAGACCTGGCCAAGGGCGTGAACGCCGGCATCGGTTCGGCCAGCCCCCTTGAGGACGATCTTCTCACCGGTGAATCCGAGGATCGCTCGCTGCAGGTAGTCCTGCACGCCGGTTCCTTCGGCCTGCGATTGCCAGCCGCAAAAGGCGGTGCCGTCATATTCGATGAGCATCCGGTAACGGGGCATGGCGATCAGACGAACCTGAAGCCGGGCGCAAGGCGCGCGCCACGTGCAAAGTCGGCAAAGGCCATTGCCTTGGAGCCCGCGCGCTGCACGGTGACGAGACGCACCGCGCCTTCGCCACAGGCGACGACACCGTCGGAGGACAGCAGCGTTCCGGGCTGGCCGGTTCCCTCCGCGCGTTCGCTGCGGAGAAGCTTTACCCGTTCGTCGCCCTTGCCGAAGTCGGCAGCAAACCAGGAGCCGGGGAAGGGGGAGAGGCCCCGTACGTGATCATGCACCGCCGCGCCCGCCAGACGCCAGTCGACACGGGTCTCCTCGTTGGTGATCTTCGAGGCGTAGGTGACGCCGTCCTCGCCCTGGGGAACGAAGGATATCGATCCATCCTCGATCTTGCCGAGGGCCTCGGCCATCAAGGTGGCGCCCGTCGGGGACAGCGCGTCATGCAGTTCGCCGGCCGTCATGTCCGGATCGATGACGATACGAGCCGTCAGCGCCACCGGGCCGGTGTCGAGCCCTTCCTCCATCTTCATCACCATCACGCCGGACTCCGGATCGCCGGCCATGACGGCGCGGTTGATCGGCGCCGCGCCGCGCCAGCGCGGCAGCAGTGAGGCGTGAAGGTTGAGGCAATGGAAGCGAGGGGCATCAAGCACGGGCTTGGGCAGGATGAGGCCATAGGCGACGACGACGGCGACGTCAGCGCCATGGGCGGCGAAGGTCGCTTGCGCTTCCTCGGTTCTCAACGTCTTCGGCGTCAGAACCGGAATGCCCAGCGCATCGGCGCGGACGTGCACGGGCGAGCGCCGCAGCTCCATGCCGCGCCCCGCCGGCTTCGGCGCGCGCGTATAGGTTGCCACGACATCGTGTCCCGCTCCGACGACGGCATCGAGCACCGGCACCGAAAAGTCGGGCGTTCCCATGAAGACGACCTTGAGCGGCATGGCGATCCTGCAAGCGGTTGTTCCGCCCGGCGTTTCATACCATGCGGGCGGTGTCGTCAAGCATTGGAACCGTGTGAAGCCGCGAAAGGGGCTTCCGACGCCAAGCGGCGCCTGTGCGAGGCGCAAAAGCCATGGCCGGAAGCTGCCGGCGACAAAAGCTGCAGGATAACTAGATCCTCGCCTTTTCCTTGGCTGCCTTGACGAACTTCTTGGTGACGCGGTCGCGCTTCAGCTTGGAGATATGGTCGATGAAGAGGACGCCGTCGAGATGGTCGATCTCGTGCTGCAGGCAGGTGGCGAGCAGACCATCGGCCTCGATCTCCTCCGGTTCCCCAGCGAGGTTGGTATAGCGGACGCGGACCTTGGCCGGCCGTTCGACCTCCTCGTAGTAGTCGGGAATGGACAGGCAGCCTTCCTCGTAGACCGACAGGTCCTCGGATTTCCAGAGGATTTCCGGGTTGATGAAGACGCGCGGATCCTTGGCATCCTCATCGTGCGAGACGTCGATGGTGATGAGGCGGTTCATCTCGCCAACCTGAACGGCGGCAAGGCCGATACCGGGCGCCGCATACATGGTTTCGAGCATGTCATGGGCGAGTTTGCGAACGCCGTCATCGACACGAGCGATGGGTGCCGAGGTCTGACGAAGCAGTGGGGCTGGGAGGATGACGAGGGGGCGTGTTGACATGAAAAGTCAGATACGCACGGCAGCTATTGCCGTCAATAGCGACTATCCGGCGATGCTGCGGAAGTGGCGAGGTCGCCCCGGACAAAACGTCGGGGGCGTTGCCGTCGATCGTGAATGGGCATGGCTTGCGTTTCCACTTCCGAGCCGGGCAAGGTAGGGCATCATCTCCATCCGGGAATCGTCATGACCATTCTTGTCGCCGTTCGGGGCTGGAAGCCCGATCACTGGATCCATGCCCTGCGGGAGGCCGCACCTGACCGGGCGGTGGTGCTCCCCGGCGACGAGTTCGATCCGGCCAGCGTCCGTTACGCCCTCGTTTGGAAACCGGAGCCCGGCTACCTCAAGACACTCCCAAAGCTCGAAGCGATCTTCTCGCTGGGGGCGGGCGTCGATCACCTGACCACCGATCCCGCCCTCCCGGATCTTCCGGTTGTCCGCATCGTCGATCCCGATCTCACCGGCCGGATGACCGAATGGGTCGTGCTCAACGTGCTTCTGCATCACCGCCGCCATCTCCATTACGCGGCGGCGCAAGACGCCGGCAGTTGGAAGCCTCTTCGTCAGTGGGCCGCCGGCGCCGTGCGTGTCGGCATCATGGGGCTGGGCGAACTCGGACAAGACGCCGCGCGGGCTCTTCTGGCCCTCGGCTTTCAGGTTGCCGGCTGGAGCCGCAGCGAGAAACGAATGGACGGCGTCGACTGTTTTCATGGCAAGGACGAGCTCGGACCCTTCCTTGCCCGTACCGACATCCTCTTGTCGCTGTTGCCGCTGACGGCGGAGACCGAAAATCTGATCGACCATGCTGTCATCGACGGATTGGCCAAGGATGGCCCGCTTGGCGGCCCGGTTATTCTCAATGCCGGTCGCGGTCGGTCGCTGGTCGAGGCAGACCTCGTCGAGGCCCTGCGCGATGGCCGGGTGAAGGGCGCCAGCCTCGATGTCTTCGCCACCGAACCATTGCCGCCGGAAAGTCCGCTCTGGAAGGCACCCAACGTTTTCCTGACGCCGCACGTCGCCGCCGAGAGCGATCCGGTCGCGCTCAGCCGGTATGTGATTGGTGAGATTGCGGCTTACGAGGCCGGCCGGCCGCTTCGTCATCTTGTCGATCGCAACAAAGGCTACTGAGGAGAAAGGAAAGCCTTTAGACGGCGAAAAACGCAACGTCCCGAACGGACTGGGTGAATTGACGGCACGCACAACAAACTGTCATATAACTCAGGTAACGAAGAACGCGGAGACGGCGAACCTTTCCGAGACCGCTCGCGACATCTCGGATCGATCCGCCTTCTAGAACGCGCAGACCTTGCCCGCTTCCTTGTCGAGGCGGACGTGAGGCGTTGCCGAAGAGTGGGAAATCCGAGTGCCGGAGTGTCCGGCCAACAGGGGAACCATCATGTCTTTCAAGCTGTTTCTCGCGTCGACCATCGCCGCGCAGGCTGTTCTGTGTGCTTCCGTGCCGACATTCGCCGCTTCGCTGGATGAGCTCGTCGCTGCGGCCAAGGCCGAAGGCAAGCTGACCACCATTGCCCTGCCGCACGACTGGTGTGGCTACGGCGCGGTCATCGAGGGCTTCAAGGCCAAGTACGGTCTCGAGGTCAACGAGCTCAACCCCGACGCCGGTTCGGGCGACGAGATCGAGGCCATCAAGGCCAACAAGGGCAACACTGGCGATCAGGCGCCAGACGTCATCGACGTGGGCCTCAGCTTCGGTCCGTCCGCCAAGGCCGATGGCCTTCTGCAGCCCTACAAGGTGGCAACCTGGGACACCATCCCCGACAGCGCCAAGGATGCCGATGGCTACTGGTATGGCGACTACTATGGCGTGATGTCTTTCGGCATCAACAAGGATCTCATCAAGGACAGTCCGGCGGACTGGGCCGATCTGATGAAGCCGGAGCTCGCCAGCGCCGTCGCTCTCGCCGGCGATCCACGCGCCTCGTCGCAGGCCATTTCGGCCGTCTTCGCCTCGGGCCTGTCGGCCTCCGGCGGCGATGTCGCCAAGGCGGGCGAGGCTGGTCTGGGGTTCTTCAAGGATGTGGTTGCCAAGGGCAACTTCGTCCCGGTGATTGGCAAGTCTGCCTCGCTCGCCCAGGGCACGACGCCGATCGTCGCCGCCTGGGACTACAATCTCCTGTCCTGGCGCGACACGCTGGCCGGTAACCCGCCGATCGACGTCGTGGTGCCGAAGACCGGCGTGCTCGCCGGTGTCTACGTTCAGGCGATTTCCGCCTATGCGCCGCATCCCAATGCCGCCAAGCTGTGGATGGAGTACCTCTATTCGGACGAAGGTCAGCTCGGCTGGCTGAAGGGCTATTGCCATCCGATCCGCTTCAACGATCTCGCCAAGAGCGGCAAGATTCCGCAGGAGCTCCTCGACAAGCTGCCGCCGGCCGAGGCTTACGCCAACGCCATCTTCCCGACGCTCGACGAGCAGGCGGCCTACAAGGAAACCATCACCAAGAACTGGGATAGCGTCGTCGGCGCCGACGTGAAGTAAGGCCCGGCGCGGCCTCGAGGCCGCCTGCCTTCATTTCCGGTGACCGCCCTCCGACGTTTGGTCGGAGGGCGGTTTTCCACGATTGCCGATCCGGACAGCAAACCGCATGGCTTCCAACGCTTCGTCTGCCAGTCTTCCCCGCCCGCGCGTGCCATGGGCCGTCGTCGGCGTCACACCCTTCATGGTGTTCGCTCTGCTGTTCCTGATCCTGCCGACCTTGTTTCTGGTGGTCGGCGCATTTCAGGACAATGAAGGTGGCTTCACGCTTGCCAATCTGGGCAAGCTGTGGACCCCGACCATCCTTGCTTCCTACTGGATCTCCATCAAGGTTTCGGTCGCATCAGCCGTGATCGGCGCGGCGATCGGAGCCTTCATCGCCTACGCGGCGGTGTCCGGCGGGTTGCCGCGCTGGATTCGGCCGACCATCATGACCTTTTCCGGCGTCGCCTCGCAGTTTGCCGGCGTACCGCTGGCCTTCGCATTTCTGGCGACGCTCGGTCGGCAGGGGCTGGTCACGCTGTTTCTGTCGTCGCTGTTCGGCGTCAACATCTATGCCAAGGGCTTCAATCTTCTGTCCTTCTGGGGACTGACGCTCACCTATCTCTACTTCCAGATCCCGCTGATGGTCCTGATCGTCACCCCGGCCATCGAGGGGCTTCGCAAGGAGTGGCGCGAGGCTGCAACCATTCTGGGCGCCTCCAACTGGCAGTATTGGCGACACATCGCCGGTCCGGTTCTGCTGCCGAGTTTCCTTGGCGCGGCGCTGCTTCTGTTCGCCAATGCCTTCGGCGCCATCGCCACCGCCTACGCGTTGACCGGCTCGTCGCTCAACATCGTCACCATTCTGCTCTACGCGCAGATTCGCGGCGACGTGTTGCACGACCAGAATCTCGGCTATGCCATCGCCTTCGGCATGATCGTCATCACCGGTCTTTCAAACCTCTGCTACATCCTGCTCCGCGTGCGCAGCGAAAGGTGGCTCAAATGAAGAGCAACCGTCTTGGCCACTGGCTCGCCATTCTGATCGGCACGCTCTACTTCGTGGTGCCGCTCGCGGCCACCTTCGAGTTCTCTCTGAGAAAGCTCCGTGGCATCTACAGCTTCGAGGCCTACCGTGTGGTGCTGGCCGATCCTCAGTTCCAGTCGTCCTTCACCTTCTCGGTCGGTCTCGCGGTGGTGACCATCGTCTTCGGCATGGCGATTATCGTGCCCATGGCCTACTTCGTGGAGCTTCGCCTGAGGAAACTGCGGCCGCTCGTCGAGTTCGTGACGCTGCTGCCACTGGTGGTGCCCGCCATCGTCATCGTCTTCGGCTACCTGCGTCTCTACAACTCGTCGAGCTTCCTGCCGCTCACCAACTCGACGCTCAGCACCAACTTTCTGCTCACCTGCGGCTATGTGACGCTGGCTTTGCCCTACATGTATCGCTCGGTCGATACGGGGCTTCGGGCCATCGACGTCAGGACGCTGACCGAGGCAGCGGAGAGCCTGGGCGCTTCGTCGGCCACCATCATCTGGCGGATCATTCTTCCCAACATTCGATCGGCGATGCTGTCGGGCGCCTTTCTGACCTTTGCCATCGTCATTGGGGAGTTCACCTTTGCCAGTCTTCTCAATCGCCCGGCCTTCGGTCCCTACCTCCAGCTCATCGGCGCCAATCGCGCCTACGAACCGGCGGCGCTTGCCTGCATGGCGTTCATGATCACCTGGGCCTGCATGGGCATCATCCAGGTGGTTTCCCGAAACGCTGTCGCGGCTCGCCCCTGACCGGCAACCGCCCCACCCATGGAACCCCCGATGTCCTTCATCGAAATCAGTCACCTTAAGAAGTCCTTCGGTCCGAACACCGTGGTCCATAACTTCAGTCTTTCCATCGAGAAGGGCGAGTTCGTCTCCTTTCTCGGTCCCTCGGGCTGTGGCAAGACCACCATTCTCAGGATGATCGCCGGTTTCGAAAACGCCACGTCCGGCTCGCTTCATGTCGGTGGCGTCGAGATGACCAATCTGCCGCCGGCCAAGCGCAACGTCGGCATGGTGTTCCAGGCCTACGCGCTGTTTCCCAACCTGACCGTCGCGGGCAACATCGGCTTCGGCTTGAAGATCGCAGGCAAGGAGCGTGGCGAGATCGACGCGCGCGTTGCCGAGATGCTCGAGCTGATCAAGTTGCCGGACCTCGGTGATCGCTACCCTTACCAGCTTTCCGGTGGCCAGCAGCAGCGCGTGGCGCTCGCCCGCGCCCTGGCGATCAAGCCGCAGGTCTTGCTCCTCGACGAACCGCTCTCGGCACTCGACGCCAAGATCCGCGTGTCTCTGCGCGAGGAGATTCGCTCCCTGCAGCGCGAGCTGGGCATTACAACCGTCTTTGTCACGCATGATCAGGAGGAGGCCCTGTCCATCTCCGACCGCATCGTGGTGATGAACCAGGGGCGGGCCGACCAGATCGGAACGCCCTCGGAGATCTACAACAATCCGGCGACCCGCTTCGTGGCGAGCTTTGTCGGTACACTCAACCTGTTCGAAGCTCGTGTCGTCGATCCGGCAACCGGTCGCGTGTCGATCGATGGACAGCCTGTGGTGACGGCGCGCGACATTTCCGCTTACGGTATCGCCGACGAGGCGACGGTCGCGTTGAGGCCGGAGGCACTCTCGTTGGGCGAGGGCGATGGCGATCGCAATGCCCTGACCGGAACGGTCGAAGAGGTGTCCTTCCTTGGCGCGGTGATCCGGGTGCGGGTACGGCTGCGGGAAGCGAGGGTGTCGCTCGACATCTTCAACGATCCGGCGCTCGACCTGCCGAAAATAGGGAAGCCGGCTACCGTTTCCTTCAAGAAGGACGATCTCCTGATCATAGACCGGCACTGAATAGAGGAAAGCCGCCCCCAGGGAGGGCGGCCATCGTCTAGGTGGGCTTTGATGTGGTTAGCGAGGCTCGTCGATTAGTCGGTGGCGCCATCCTCGGCCGGGCCGGGACCCTGACCCTGGCCCATCCAACCCCTCATCATGCCCATGCCCTGTCCGTGGTGCCGGCCGCGCTGGCCGTCACGCCCCCAGCCGTCGCCGCGGTTCGGCCGATCGTCAGCCGAGAGAACGCCGTCATTGTTGCGGTCGAAGCGGCTCAGCATGCGCTCGCCCGCCGCGTCGACCTCGGCCTTGCTGATCTGGCCGTCGCCGTCGGCATCGAGACGCTGGAAGGCGCGCACCATCATTTCGCGATGCTGCTTCCAGAACCAGGGCTCGAACTCCTGGATGTTCACGCCGTCCTTGCCATCGTTGTTGGCCTCGGCGAACATCTTGTCGCGATAGGCCGTGAACTCGGCGGCGTCGACCTTGCCATCCTTGTTGGTGTCGGCCTCGGTGAGGAGTCTCATCGGTCCACCCGACGGGCCGAAGCCCATCGGTCCCATGCCGGGGCCGGCAGCGAAGGCGGCGGTGCCGATGGTGATGACCGAGAGGGCGGAAATCGTGGCGAGTGTGAGCGCTTTCACGGGAGCTTCTCCTTATGTGTCCGTTCCGCCCACGGCATGAAAGGGGGTTCCCGTCGGCGGCAAACTCAACATAGGGATCAATTGTCGCGCAAATTCGCCCGGAAACCGCCCGGTTGTATTGAGGCGTAACCTCGCCGGAGAGTGATACATCTTGATACCATTTCCTTTGGTATCCTTTTCGCGGATCGCTATCCTTGGGAAATGGAACGTCTGAGTATCTGACATGACCGAGCCACAGCCCCATATCCTGGTGGTCGACGACCATCGCGAAATTCGAGACCTCATTGGCCGTTATCTTCTGAAGAACGGCTTCCGCGTGACCACGTCGGAGAGCGCCGCCGCGGCGCGCAAGGCGCTGAAGGCGGCTGCGGTCGACCTCGTGGTGCTCGACGTCATGATGCCGGGCGAGGATGGCCTCAGTCTTTGCCGCTTCCTGCGCGAAAGCTCCGACACGCCAGTGATCCTGCTCACCGCCATGGCCGAGGATACCGATCGGGTCGTCGGACTGGAGATCGGCGCCGACGACTATGTCACCAAGCCGTTTAACCCGCGCGAGCTGCTCGCGCGCATCCGGGCGGTGCTTCGAAGAACGCAGGCCGTACCCAAGCCTCGGGATCCTCTGGAATCCCGGCGACTGAAATTCGACCGCTTCGTGCTCGACGCTCGCCGCAGAGAATTGGTTGGCGGCGACGGCGTGGCTCTGCCGTTGTCGACGGCTGAGTTTCAACTGCTCACCGCGTTCCTGAAACGCCCCAACATGGTCCTCAACCGCGATCAGTTGATGGACCTCACATCTGGACGAACGCCGCAAATCTTCGATCGGTCGATCGACAACCAGGTGAGCCGGCTGCGCAAGAAGATCGAGATTGACCCCAAGAACCCTGAACTGATCAAGACCGTGTGGGGCGGTGGCTACATCTTCTCTGCCGATGTCGAGGAACTGTCAGAGTGAAGGTGCGTTTGTTCCCGCGCAGCCTTGCCGGTCAGCTGTCGGTGTTGCTGATTGCCGCCGTGCTGATCGCCCAGGTGGTCACGCTGGTATTTTTCGCCGAAAGCCGGCGGTCGGCGATCGACGCGGCGGCGCGCGAACAGGTGCTGGGCCGCATCGCCACACTGGCCAATCTGATCGAGGACACGCCAGCCGGCCAGCGCGATCGCATCCTGGGTGCGCTGAGTACCAGCCGCCTCAGCTACTCGATCACGCACGAGCCCCTGGTCAGGGACGCGGTCGCCGCATGGCCGGACGACGAGACGCGAGCCAAGCTCGACGAGATCTTCGGTCCAGGGCGGCAGGTCCGCGCGGAGTTCGCCGACGGCGAGACGACGGGTATCGGCGCCGGCATGCCTATGCGCGGCAACGGTCTCGGTCAGGGCGCGCGGCAGAGGGGCAAGCGGTGGCCGCCGACCTTGGCCCTGTCCGTCCTGCTCTCCGACGGCAAATGGCTCAACTCGGAGACGCTGCTGCCTCGGCCGCAGCTATGGGCCTGGCCGGTGGTGATGTCGACGTTCCTGACGGTGATCGCCATATCCCTGGTTGTGGCGCTGTCGGTGCGGCGCATCACCAAGCCATTGCGGGAGATGGCGCAGGCCTCGGATCGGCTCGGTCGCGGCGAAAGCGTCCCCGACCTGCCCGAGCGCGGTCCGGAGGAGATCGTGCGAGCCAACCGGGCTTTCAACGCCATGCAAGCGCGCGTCAGCCGCTTCGTTGCCGACCGGACCCGCATGGTGGCGGCGATCAGCCACGATCTTCGCACGCCCCTGACCTCGCTGCGTCTGAGGGCAGAGTTCATCGACGATGATGAAACACGCGAACGGATGGTCGACACCATCGACGAGATGACGCACATGGCGGAAGCGACTCTCGCCTTTGCCCGCGACGACGCGGCCGGCGAGGCCTCGCGCAACACGGATCTGCTGGCGCTGGTCGAAGCCGTGTCGGCTGATTTCTCGGATCTTGGTCAGGACGTGAGCGTCGAAGGGCCGGAACACCTCTATCTGTCCGTTCGGCCGGTTTCGCTTCGACGCGCCTTGCGCAATCTTGTCGAGAACGCGCTCCGCTACGGGCTCCGCGCCCGTGTTCGGCTTGAGCGCACGGCGACAGGGGTGATCATCGCTGTCGACGACGACGGTCCCGGTATTCCCGAGGACAAGATGGAGGAAGTGTTCGCCCCCTTCACCCGGCTCGAAACGTCGCGCAATCTCGAAACCGGCGGCGTCGGTCTTGGTCTTGCCACGGCGCGCTCGATCGTCCGTGCGCATGGCGGCGAATTGACGCTTGCCAATCGGCCCGGCGGCGGCTTGACTGCGGCGATTCATCTGCCGGTGGCTGCCGAAACCTGAGGGGCTGCCGGAAAGCGCGAGCAGGAGCGTCATGTCCGGTACACCGACCTTTGCCGTCGCCCCAAGCTTCATGGGGCTTTCCCGCTTCGATCGCGGTGCCGCCTATGCGCTGGCCGGCATTCCGCTCGATATCGGCGTCACCAACCGAACCGGCGCCCGCTCCGGCCCTGCCGCCGTGCGAGCGGCGAGCCGCATGCTGACCGATGGCGACCATCCTCATTTCTGGATCGACCCGACGCGGCTCGACATCGCCGATATCGGTGACTTCCCGATCGCCCTCGGCGATCTTGTCGAGAGCTATCGGCTGATCGAGAGCAAGGCCGAAGGGGTCAAGCATCTCATCGCCATCGGCGGCGAGCACGGCATCTCGCTGCCGCTTCTCAGGACGCTCCGACGCAGAGTTGGCGCGCCCCTCGGCCTTGTTCACTTCGACGCTCATGTCGATACTTGGCCGGACAACTTCGGCCAGGTTTATGGCCACGGCTCGCCCTTCTATCACGCTATCGAGGAAGATCTCGTCGATCCCAGGCGGATGATCCAGATTGGCATTCGCTCGCCGGTGCAACGGGAGGTGTGGGACTGGACGGTCGGAAAGGGCGTCACCATTCTCTCGGCCCAGGACGTTCACGCGCTGGGGCCGGCTGCCGTCGCCGAGCGGATTCGGCAGGTCGCAGGAAGCGGGGCGACCTATTTCAGCTACGACGTCGACTGCCTCGATCCGGCCTTCGCGCCCGGCACCGGCACGCCGGAGTTTGCCGGTATTCTTCCCTGGCAAAGCCAGGCCATTCTTCGCGGCCTTACCGGTATCGACTTCGTCGGCATGGATGTCGTCGAAGTGGCGCCGGCCTATGACGTGTCGGAGATTACCGCACTCGCCGCCGCCACGGTGATCTGGGACTATCTCGGTCTCGTTGGATCGGCAAAGAAGAGCTGAACGCTTACTTCCTGAGGATGGCCTTCACGATCGCCTCGGAGCTGATGGCACCGACGATGTCGCCGCCATCTTCCACAAGAACCGGCTTGCCGGTGGCGACGGAGGCGACCATTACATCGCGGATCGGCGTTGCGGGAGCGACCACCGCGCTTCCCTCCTCTCGAGGGACATCGTCCGCCGATGCCATGACGTCGGACGCGCGTAGCACGGTCAGCGGGTTCATGTGGGCGACGAACTCGGCGACATAAGGCGTCGCCGGCGCGAGCATGATCTCCTGCGCCGTGCCGACCTGCACCACGCGTCCGCCGGCCATGATGGCGATGCGATCGCCGAGCTTCATGGCTTCGTCGAGGTCATGGCTGACGAACAGGATGGTGCGCTTCAGTTCGGCACGCAAATCGATCAGCTCGTCCTGAAGCTTGTCTCGGATCAGCGGATCGAGAGCGGAGAAGGGCTCGTCCATCAGCAGGATTGGCGCCTCGGTCGCAAAGGCCCGGGCAAGGCCCACCCGCTGCTGCATGCCGCCGGAAAGCTCCTGAACCCGCCGGTCGGCCCAGTCGGCGAGATGGACGCGTGCCAGCTCGGTCTCTACGCGTCGGGCGATGTCCGTCTTTGCGACACCGGAAAGCTCAAGCCCGAGCGCCACGTTGTCGGCAACCGTTCGCCAGGGCAGGAGGCCAAACTGTTGGAAGACCATGGCGACGCGCCGGCGACGAATGCGGCGCAGCGCCGCGGCGTCGCAACAAGCCACGTCCACCTCTCCTTCGCCATCGCGGACGAAAAGGTGACCCCGGCTTACCCGATTGAGGCCGTTGACGGCACGGATCAGCGTCGACTTGCCTGAGCCGGAAAGCCCCATCAGCAGCAGACATTCGCCTTCGCGCACCGAAAAGGATGCCTGCATGGCGCCGACCGTCAGGCCGGTCTCCACCGTGATTTCGGTGGGACTCAGGCCGGAGTCGATCAGAGGAAAGGCGGCTTCCGGCTTCTTGCCGAAGACGATGTCGACGCGCTCGAAGCGCAGCGCGTCGCGAACGCGGGAGGGTGACACAAAAAACTCCTCAGCCGCGGATTCGGCACATGCGGTCCAGCATGATGGCGATCAGCACGATGGCAAGGCCGGCGGTGAAGCCCATGCCGATGTTGACGGTATTTAGCGCCCTCACCACGGGCACCCCGAGACCGTTGGCGCCGACCATGGCGGAAATCACGACCATGGACAGCGATAGCATGATGGTCTGGGTGAGGCCGGCGAGAATCTGCGGCATGGCATAGGGCAGCTCGACCTTGACGAGACGTTGCAACGGAGTCGCGCCGAAGCTGTCCGCCGCTTCTACCAGCGGCTTCGGAGTCGAGGAAACGCCAAGAGCCGTCAGGCGGATCGAGGCGGGCAGGGCGAATATCACCGTGGCGATCAGGCCTGGAACCATGCCAAGGCCGAACAGCACCAGAGCGGGGATGAGATAGACGAAGGTGGGGATGGTCTGCATCAGGTCCAGCACCGGACGCAATGCGGCCATGGCCCAGGCCCGGCGTGCTGCCAGGATGCCGATCGGCACGCCAAGTCCCATGCAGACCGCAGATGACGCCACAACCAGCGCCAGCGTCTGCGTCGTCTCCTTCCAGAAGCCCTGGTTGACGATGAAAAGGAGGGCTGCGGCGACGAACAGAGCAAGCGGAATCGAGCGCTTTAGCACGAAGGCAAGCGTCGCGATGAGCGCCACGGTAACCGGCGGCGGCGGCGCTTGCAGTGCGAGTACGATCCACCCCACGGCGCCACCCAGCACGGCGGCAATGGCGTCAAAAACACCACTACCGTTGGCCGTCAGCCAGTCGACCAGTGTCTTGGCCCAGGGTCCAACCGGGATCTTGTAGGCCGTGAGGAAGTCCATGATCGCCTCAACCTCCCTTTCGCTGCGTCATACTCAAAGCCCCAGCGAGGCCTTCACCGCCGACAGGCCGTCCTTGCCGTCGCGGGTCGTCACGCCGTCGAGCCAGGGCGCAAGCACGTCGGGATGCGCCGTCAGCCAGGTCTTGGCGGCATCTTTTGCCTCGGCGCCGTTCTCGAGGATGTCGCCCATGATCTCGTTTTCGAGAGCCAGCGAGAACTTCAAATTGCCCAGGAAGCGGCCCAGGTTGGGACAGTCGGCCGAGAAGTTCTTTCGCGTGTTGGTGTAGATCGTGGCGCCGCCCAGATTCGGTCCGAAGACATCGTCGCCGCCTTCGAGATAGGCCATCTCGAAGCGAGCATTCATCGGATGCGGCTCCCAGCCCAAGAAAACGACGGGCTTCTTGTCCTTCACCGCACGGCTAACCTCGGCGAGCATGCCCTGCTCGGAGCTTTCAACCAGCTCGAAACCGGAGAGATCGAACTTGTTGTCCTCGATCATGCCGAGGATCAGCCGGTTGCCGTCGTTGCCCGGCTCGATGCCGTAGATCTTGCCGTCGAGCTCGTCCTTGAACTTGGCGATGTCGCCGAACGTCTTGAGACCGGCGTCGAAGGTATATTTCGGCACCGCCAGCGTATACTTGGCGCCCTCGAGGTTGACGCCCGTCACCTCGATCGCACCCTTGTCCAGGTAAGGCTTGAGATCGGCCTCCATGGTCGGCATCCAGTCGCCGAGAAAGACGTCGATATCGCCGTTGGCCAGCGAGGCGAACGTGACCGGCAACGCCAGAAGCTGAACCTCAGGCTGGTAGCCAAGCCCTTCCAGCACCGTGGACGCGACGCCCGTAGTCGCCGTGATATCGGTCCAACCGACGTCGGCGAAGCGCACGGTCGTGCAGGCGTCGCCGTCGGCGGCGAGCGCCGGGCCGGCGAGGGCAAGAGCGATCGGCAGGGCGGCAAAGGCGGATCTCATCGGTTGTATTGCTCCTCAAGCCCTTCGGAGACGCAGCCCCTTCGAGCCATGAAAGTTCTATGACCATGCGGAGCGAAATGAATACGCATTTTCCAGTGAATGCCAATGGTTTTTTGATCGATCGCAGTGGATTACTTCCGAATCGGCGCCAAGATTGGCTCTTCTCAGCGTATTTATCGGCTGCTGGGATGCCTGTCCGTTTCAAGATGGTCGGAATTACGCTCCGGATTTTTTATTGATTGAGCAGTCAATTAAAAATATGCTGTGATGGACAGCGAGGGAGAGCGTGATGCCGAAGCTTGGCATGCAGCCGATCCGCCGGCTGGAGTTGGTGCTCGCGGCCGTCGAGGCCATTCACGAGCGCGGACTGAATGGCGTGACCATGGGGGATATCGCAAAACGGGCAGGCGTCTCGCCCGCGCTTGCGCATCACTATTTCGGTTCCAAGGATGAGCTTCTGTCGGCTACTATGCGGCACCTTCTCGGCGAGTTCGCGCTTGCCGCCCGTCGACGCCTCGTCGATGCGAAGGATCCGCGAGCGCGGGTCGACGCCATTCTCGAAGCGAGTTTTGCACCCGAGCAGTTCTCGCCGGCTGTCATCTCCGCCTGGCTCGCCTTCTACATGCAATCGATCCACGACAAGGGGGCTGCGCGTCTGCTCGCCATTTACCTGAAGCGCCTCGAAGCCAATCTTCGGCATGATCTGCGGCCGCTTGTGGGCGAGGGGGCGCCCGCCCTGGCCCGAGGCATCGCGGCCATGATCGACGGTCTTTGGCTGCACGCGGCCTTGCCGACGCTCCATCGCTCCCCCGGCGAGGCGCTCGGAATCCTGCGCGACTATCTCGATGGCCGCCTCGCCGTCGCCGGAACGTGACAACTTCCCCATTTGCGTCCGGCGCGGCGCGCCGTTAGGCTCCGCCGTCCTCCCGGAGCTTTTCGTCCATGCCCGTACGCCACATTGCCCTCGCCGTCCTCGTCACGGCGATCTGGGGCTTCAACTTCGTCGTGATTCGCCTTGGGCTCGGTTCGGTGCCGCCACTCCTCCTCGCAGCGCTCCGCTTCGTCGTCGCTGCCCTGCCTGTCGCCTTTCTCGCACGGCCGAACGTGCCGCTGGCGCGGATGATCGCCGTGGGCATGACGCTGTTCGTCGGTCAGTTCGCCTTTCTCTTTCCGGCAATGAAGCTCGGGATGCCTCCGGGACTTGCCTCGGTGACGCTGCAAAGCCAGGCCTTTCTGACAATCCTGTTCGCGGCTATCGCTCTGGGGGAGAGGCCGAAGCCGCGCCAGCTTGCCGGCGCCGGGGTCGCCGCGCTCGGGCTTCTGACCATCGCCACGACGGTAGGCGGCGACTTTACGGTGGTGGGTCTCGGTCTGACCATCGCCTCCGCCGCGAGCTGGGCTTTGGGCAATGTGTTGATGCGGGGCGCCGGCAAGGCCGACATGCTTCCGATGATGGTCTGGCTGAGCCTCGTGCCGCCGATCCCGCTCTTCGCGCTATCGCTGGCCTTCGAGGGCTGGCCGGCCATCGTCTCGGGCGTCACCGGCATGGGGCTGGTCGGTGCCGGCTCGGTGCTCTATCTCGCGCTGCTGGCCACGCTGGTCGGCTTCGGCCTCTGGGGCTTCCTTCTCAAGAATCACCCGGCCTCGACGGTGGCACCCTTTTCTCTTCTGGTGCCGTTGTTCGGGACTCTGTCGTCCTGGCTGGTGCTGGGAGAGACCTTCTCGCCGCTACGCGTCGCCGGCATGGGGCTCATCCTTCTCGGGCTTGCCACCATCGCCGTGCCGCTGCCGACTTTCGCCAAAAAACGAAGGGCGGCCTGAAGGCCGCCCGATGCTCAGTCTCTCCCGTCGAACGGCCTTGCTTACTTACGGCAACGGTGCCGGATTGGCCGACAGCGACCTGAGATAGGCGATCAGATTGGCGCGGTCTTGCGGCTTCTTGACGCCGGCGAAGGCCATCTTGTTGCCGGGCACCTCGGCCTTGGGATTGGTGAGGTAGATATCGAGCGTCGCGTAGTCCCAGGTGTGGGTCTCGCCGAAGGTCGCCATGGCGGGTGAGTATTTGAAGCCTTCATGCGTGCCGGGCTTGCGGTTGACCACTTCCCAAAGGCCGGGACCGACCTTGTTGGCGCCCGAATCGGCAAAGGAATGGCAGGCCGCGCAGACCTTGGAGGTCTTCTCGCCGGCGGCGACGTCGGCCGTCTTGAGGCGTTCGGCGATTGGCGCCACGTCCGAGGCGGGCGATGCCGCGGGGGCGGCCGCCTGCTGCGTGGCGGCAGGCGCATCCGATCCGGCCGCAGGGGCCTCTGCTGCAACAACGGCGGGGGCGGCGTTCATGTCGATGACATAGCCGGGTGTCTTGAGGTCCTGCTTGGCGAAGATCTGGTTGGACACGAAATCGACGGCAAAAACGACGACGGCGACCGCCAGTACGGCGCCGAGAATCTTGTTGGGTTGCAGTGACATCGGGGACACCGGCTCCTTGAGGTCGCGCGGCGCTCGCCCTGGCGCGCGTGACGTTTGTCGGTTTAGGAATGGACCTCGCCAGAAACTTCTGGCCACACTCGGCAGCATATACGGGATTTTGCTCCCTCCTGCAAACTATCCTCAGGTCGCGCCGCGCCGTATAAAGCGCGGCCCGAAAGTGCGTCGGTCGATGCCTTTTGCCGCCCTACCGGAGGATTGAACGTGTCCGAAGTGAAGCCGAACACCTTGGTGATCATTCCCTCGCGCCTCGGTTCGACGCGCCTGCCGGACAAACCGCTTGCTGATATCCATGGCGAAGCGATGATCGTCCACGTCTGGCGGCGGGCCGTCGAGGCCGGGATCGGCGAGGTGGTCGTCGCCTGCGACCATCCCTCCATCAAGGTGGTCATCGAAGCGGCGGGCGGTCGCGCGGTGCTGACGCGCCCCGACCATCCGAGTGGTTCGGATCGCATCTTCGAAGCTCTTTCCAAGGCCGACCCCGATGGCCGGGTCGAGGTGATCGTCAACGTGCAGGGCGATCTGCCGACCATCGCTCCGTCCGCCGTTCGCGCCTGTTTTGACCCACTTCTCGATTCTGCGGTCGACGTTGCAACGCTCACGGCCGAGATTGTTCGTGACGAGGAAAAGGTCGACCCCAACGTGGTCAAGGTCATCGGCTCGCCGGTGGCCGAGCGTCGCCTCAGGGCGCTCTACTTCAGCCGCGCCACCGCGCCTTACGGCGATGGGCCGCTTTACCATCACATCGGCCTTTACGCCTATCGCCGCGCGGCGCTCGCCCGCTTCGTGACGCTGCCTCCATCGACGCTCGAGAGGCGCGAGAGGCTGGAGCAGCTTCGCCTTCTCGAAGCGGGCATGCGCATCGACGCGGCCATCGTCGACGATGTGCCGCTCGGAGTCGACACGCAGCACGATCTGGATCGTGCCAGGGAGATCATCGGCGCCTCGCTCAAGGGATGATGGCAGGCCCGAAGGCACGTCGCCCCTCAAGACGCGGCTTCGAAGGCCGACCCTATATCCGCTTTTGCTGGAATTGCCCCGGCGCGGCTGCTATGCCGCTTTCCGCCTTTTGAAAAAGCGGAAGAGAACGATGTCGGAAAAGCTGAAGGTCGTGTTTCAGGGCGAGCCGGGCGCCAACTCCCATCTTGCTGCCCTCGAAGTCTATCCCGATTGCGAGGCCATCGCCTGTCCGACCTTCGAGGACTGCTTTGCGGCGCTTGCTTCGGGCGGCGGTCACCTCGGCATGATTCCGATCGAGAACTCGACCGCCGGGCGGGTCGCCGACATCCACCACATTCTGCCACATGCCGACGTCCATATCATTGGCGAGCATTTCCTGCCGGTTCATCACCAGCTTCTCGGCGTCAAGGGCGCCCGTCTCGAGAACGTCAAGACGGCGCAAAGCCATGTGCAGGCGCTCGGGCAGTGCCGGCAGACCCTGCGCTCGCTCGGCATCACGCCAATCGTCGGCGCCGATACGGCCGGCTCGGCCCGCGAGATCGCCGAGGCCGGCGATCCGACGCGCGCCGCCATCGCCTCGTCTCTCGCCGCCGATATCTATGGCCTCGACGTGCTGAAGGCCGACTGCGAGGATACGCTTCACAACACGACTCGCTTCATCATCCTGTCGCCGCGTCCGCGCGCTGCCCCGCCTTACGGAACGCCGACGGTGACCACCTTCATCTTCCGTGTCCGCAACATTCCGGCCGCGCTCTACAAGGCCCTGGGTGGTTTTGCCACCAACGGCATCAACATGACGAAGCTGGAGAGCTACCAGCTCGAAGGCCAGTTCTTCGCGACGCAGTTCTACGCCGACGTCGAGGGACACCCCGACGATCCGGCCGTGAAGTTCGCCATGGAGGAACTTGGATTCTTCAGTCGCGAGGTCAAGGTGTTCGGCAGCTATCCCGCCAGCCCCTTCCGCGACAAGATCCGCGAGCCGGCCGCCCATCTCGGACTCCGGCCCGGAGAGTGATTCCTACTTGAGGTCGGCCCACACCTCGATGAGGTGGCGGGCGACCGCGAGCCTCGGCGGGCAATGAAGCTTGCCGACCTCGGTGGTCGCCAGCATCGCCTTGACCTCGTTGCGCGTGAACCAGCGGCAATCGTCCATCTCGGCCTTGTCCACGACGATGTCGGTGGAGATTGCCTCGCCGTAGCAGCCCAGCATCAGGTTGGCGGGAAACGGCCATGGCTGGCTGGCATGATACCGGACGGCGCCAACGTCGATGCCGGACTCTTCCTTCACTTCGCGGCGTACGGCGTCCTCCACCGTCTCTCCCGGCTCCATGAACCCGGCAAGGCAGGTATACATGCCCGCCTCGAAGCGCGGCGTGCGACCGAGCAGCACCCGGTCCTCGCCATCTTGGATCAGCATGATCACCACCGGGTCGGTGCGCGGGAAGTGCTGGGTGCCGCAGCCGGTGCAGGTCCTCTGGTAGCCGGCTGCAATACTGACCGTCGGCGCACCGCAGACGCCGCAGAAGCGGTGGCGCTGGTGCCAGAACAGCGTCGCGCGCGCCTGGGCAACCGGACCGAGACCATCGGCGCCAACCAGGGCGTCGCGGGCAAGGCTGCGAAGGTCGACGAGACTCTCGCCGGGCTCAAGCTCGGGCTCGTTCTTGAACTCGCCAGCGAACCACGGGCGCTCCTCGGGGTCCAGGCCGAGAAAAATCTTCGTCTCGGTCTCCTGAAACAGGGCGTCGGCGGCGTTTCCCTCAAAGTCGAGACGGCCTGACTTCACGAGCACACGGTCGCCGAACAGCATCATCAACCGTCGGCGCGGGTCGACGAGGTGGCGCTGCACGAGCGCTTCGTCGGTACGCTGTTCGGAGTGTCGATAAAGCTGGTTGATCGAGTAGGTGTTGTGGCTGGACCAGTCGAAGCCGAAGGGAGGTTCGGAAGGCAAGATCATCGTGTGGTTCGCTTTCAGTGGACCGGCTCTCACCGCCGGCCGGGTGCTTGAGGCCGTCCGTCAGAAACGGTTGCGACCGATATTGAGAAGTCTCAGCACCAGCCAAACCGGAATCACCACCACGGCCCCGAGCAGGAAGTAGCGCCAGACACGATCGACGGCGTCGAAGCCCATCGACCAGATGCGGTCGACGAAGCGCAGTGCGGACGTCACGATGTCGTAGGGCTCTATGCCGAGCGCGGCGAGAACGACGCCGACGACCAGGGAGAGAATGACAAGCCTGAGAAGGAGACGCGCCGGGCTGTCGCCGAACAGGCGCACGAAACGGTCGGACATGGAAACGCTCCGGCTTTCCGGTTAGGGAGGTTGCCGACAGATAGGCGCGGCAACCGGCCTTGTCCAGCGGTCAGTGGTGATCGGCAGGGGTGACACCGAAGCCGTTTCGGGCATCAGCTAGTTCAAAGTACGCTCGGCCATGGGGCTGTCCAGCGAGAAGGCGGGAACCGTGACATCGAGCGTCGTACCCCGATCGTCGACCATTCGGTAGCTGCCGGACATGATGCCGCTCGGCGTCGATAGCGGGCAGCCGCTGGTATACTCGAAGGCTTCGCCCGGTTCGATGATCGGCTGCTGCCCCACCACGCCCGGACCGGTCACCGTGCGACGGAGGCCGTTGGCGTCGGTGATCTCCCAGAAGCGGGTCATCAGCTGTACGGCGCGCCGGCCGTGGTTGGCGATGACCACCCGGTAGGACCAGACGTAGCGGTGCTCTTCGGGCTCGGACTCTGCTGGGAGGTAGCTCGGCTCCACCGTGACGACGATCTCATGGCTGACGGCTGTGAACATGGCGGGTGCATCCCGAGTTGCTGCTCGGCGTCAGTAAAGGCTTTCGGGGAAGAAGCGCAAGGCGAGATCGGCCAACGTGCCGTCGGCATCGAGCGCCCGCAAGGCGCTGTCGATGCTGCCTTTGAGCGCTGTGTTGTCTGCGGCGACGGCGATTTTCATGCCGTCGCCGAAGTAGGCCGGCTCGGTATAGGCGCCTCCGGAAAAGGCGCAGCAGCCCTTAGCGACCGGTCCGGCCAGCCAGAAGGAAGCCCCGACGGCGCCGGTGAAAACGGCGTCCACCTCTCCACTCTTGAGAGAAGCGAACAGCTCCGCCTCGCTGCTCGATGGGTGAAGCTTGGCGGCCGGGAAAAAGTCGCCGATGAAATCGGCATAACGGCTGCTGGCGATGACGCCCACCGTTTTTCCCGAAAGCGAATGTGGCGATGGCTCCACCAAAGCCGGCCATCGGCGGACGAAGCGTGCCGGCTCTCTGAAATAGGGAACAGAGTAGGCAAGATGCCGACGCAGGGCCGGCGTATCGGCGACACCTGCGGCGATGGCGTCGGCCTTGTTCTCGCGCACCGCGTCAAGCAGGAGCGGAAACGGCCGTACCTGGACCGTACAGGGAATGGCAAGGCGAGTGCAGATCGCCCTGGCGACCTCGACGTTGAAGCCGGTGATCAGTCCCGAACCATCGATGAAGTTGAAGGGCGGGAAATCGTCGGCGGTCACGAAGCGAATGGACGGAGGGCTCGCGCCCGCAGCCGTCCCGCTACCGGGAGGGACAAGTCGAGGGTAGCCGGATTCGGCAGCGTTGACGGATGAGACGGACGGACCGAAGAGGCAGAGGACGATGCCCAGACTTGCAGCAATCAAGGCTTTGGAGAAGCGCATCTTCGGTACACTCGGCGACCGCGGAAATGAAGGTCCCACGAGGCTAGCCGAAGTTCGGTGCAGGCGGAAGCCTCTGCTTCTCGCCGCCCGATCGTTCGATCATCCCTTTGTGGGATAGCCGGAAAGCCGGCGGACGCTCGTGACCGGCACACCACCCGAGGCGATGCGGGCAATGGCGCTGCCGAGCGGCTCTATTACCGTCGCCATGTGAAAGCCGTTGGCGTGCAATAGCCGATCCGGACCCGCGACGATGCCGACGTGTCCCTTCCAGAACACGAGATCGCCGCGCCTGAGAGCATCGGGGTCGCCGTTCCAGTCCACCGGATCGCCGACGCTCGTCTCCTGCTGGTCGGTATCGCGGGGGACGGCGACGCCGACTTCGGCAAGGGCGCGCTGGACGAGTCCGGAGCAGTCGATGCCCAGGCTCGACGAACCGCCCCACAGATAGGGCGTGCCGACATAGGCGGCGGCGATGGCGACAAAATCGCCGGTTGGCGGCAATCCAATCGGCCGGAGGTGCTTCATCACCGTGGCCGTGCCGTCTGGGAGCAGCGCATAGACGAGATTGCGTCGCTCCACTTCGCCGGTGACGGCAACGAGCGCCCCCTGGACCAGCGGGTAGGCGACGGGCAGCTTGAGATCGGACCCGGAGAAGGCAAAGGAACGCAGTTGCGACACGACATGTGTCGGCTCCGGCGCCGAGAAGGACAGCGCCTCGGCCGGCAGGTAGCCGACGTAGCCGTCGCGCTCCATCTGGACGAAGGCCCAGCCCTCGTCATCGGTATCGAGCACCCGGACGGTTTCGCCGTGGATCGCTTCGCTGTCGAGCGGGCAGTCGAAGCGCGGCTCACGCCGGAGGCCGGCGAGAGGGGAGACGATCCTGGCCGGTCGCGGCTCGATGTAGCGCTCGGCCGCCACGAGGCCGGCGAGCGCGGTATCGGCGAGGTCAGGGCGAGCTAAAGTGGTACGGCGATCGGTCGTCAACGCGGCAGTTCCCTGGCTTTGTCCACGATGGTGTCGGCGAGGCGTTCGAGAAACAGTGCCCCTTCCACGGTGCGATGCACAATGACGTTCCGTCTGTCGGCTTCGTCGCGCCTACGCCCCAGGAGTTTCAACTCGCCCATGGTGTCGAGGGCGCGGGTGATCGCCGGCTTGGTGACGCCGAGCTTCTCGGCAAGCCCGCGCACAGTATGCGGTGGCGGTTCGAGATAGACCGTGAGCAGCACGGTGATCTGGCGCGGCGACAGGTCTGCGCCGTTCTCACGCACGATCGCGAGAGAGACGTCGTGCCAAAGTCTGAGGGCCTGAGCGGGGCGCATGTCGATCGGCATGCGCCCCTTCTACGCCGAATTCGTTTCGGAGGCGTTATTATTGGGCCTCAGCCGCCGAGCGCCTGATCGAGATCGGCGATCAGGTCGTCGGCATGTTCGAGGCCGACCGAGAGGCGCAGCAGGCCCTGACGAATGCCGAGTTCCTGACGGACTTCCTCGGTGAAGCGCTGGTGCGTCGTTGTCGATGGATGGGTGACGAGGCTCTTGGCATCGCCAAGGTTGTTGGAAATCTTGATGATGCCGAGCTTGTTCACGGCGGCGAAGGCGCCCTCGCGGCCGCCCTTCACCTCCAGGGCGATCATGGTCGATCCTCCGGTCATCTGCTTGCGGCAGATGTCGGCCTGAGGGTGGCTCGCCGAACCCGGATAGATCACCTTCTCGATCTTGGGATGCCCCTCGAGGAAAGCGGCGATCTTCGCCGCGTTCTCGGCCTGCCTGCTCACCCGGAGCGAGAAGGTCTCCAGTGCCTTCAACATCACCCAGGCATTGAACGGGCTCATGGTCGGACCGGTTTGGCGCAGGAACACTTGCAAGTACTTCTCCAGGAACTCCTCACTGCAAAGGACGACGCCGCCCATGCAACGGCCCTGGCCGTCGATGTGCTTGGTGGCCGAATAGGCCACCACGTCGGCACCGAGGTCGAGCGGCTTCTGATAGAGCGCGGTGGCGAAGACGTTGTCGACCACGAGGCGCGCGCCGGCCGCATGAGCGATCTCGGCCACGGCGGCGATATCGACCACTTCCAGCGTCGGGTTCGTCGGGCTTTCGAAGAAGAAGACGCGCGTATTGGGCCGGACCGCCGCGCGCCACTGGTCGAGATCTCTGCCGTCGACCAGCGTGCAGGCGATGCCGAAGCGCGGCGCCAGTTCTTCAACGATGTAGCGACAGGAACCGAACAGCGCCCGCGCCGCCACGATATGGTCGCCGGCTGACGCCTGCGACAGAATGGCCGCCGTGACCGCCGCCATGCCGGTGGCCGTCGCTCGCGCCACCGGGGCGCCCTCAAGCAGCGCCATGCGCTCCTCGAACATGGTCACTGTCGGGTTGGAAAACCGGCTGTACTGGAATCCGGGATCGAGATTGAGGAAACGCGCTTCCGCCTGCTCGGCACTATTGTAGACGAAGCCTTGCGTCACGAACATCGACTCGGACGTTTCGCCCCACTGCGAACGCAGGCTGCCGCCATGCACTAGAGCGGTATCGGGATGCCAGTTGGCCTTGGTCATGTCTTCGTCCTTCATCGTCGAGGTCCGAAAAAAGCGAACCCGGCTGCGCATAGGCGAGCCGGGTGTCAACAATCGACATGTCCGTCCCGACCTTTTAGCAGCATTGTTTAGCGTGGCGGCAAGCCGGTCGGCTCAAAGAACCACGAGTGACATTACGCTATGGGAAGCGCCGACAAACGTCAAGCGGCCGACCATTGCTTTCCGTTGCATGATCGGAGCAGTGCCGCCGCAAGCGGCAAAGGACAGCGGCGAAACTGCTCACTCGCGTAAGATATTTTTCGCCATACCGAGATTAATCGTGAACCTCCACTGATTGTTGGTTGATGGCAGGCAAAATAACCGTCATGCGCGCCCCTCTTGCGGAGACCCGATGAGCCCGACGACCAGCCTTGATCGCCGATTTTTCTTGCGAGTGATCCTGCCGATGTTCGGCTTGATCGCCGTTTTGCTCGCCGGCGCCATGGCCGGCGTACTCATGTTGTCGTCCAAACAGAACAACCTTTCGAACGAGTTCCAGCAGCGAACGGCGAGGCAGGCGCTCCGCCATTTCGCCGATGAGCTCGCCAGTCTGGCTGGCGGTATGGCTGGCCGTGACGAAACGGCCGCGCATGTCGTGGATGCGCTTGACGTTGAGTGGATCGCCAGCCACTTGCTCGCAGTCGACGCCGAGGCCTTTTTCTTTGTTCTCGGGCCGGACGATCGCACATTGTTCTCACGCGTGGACGGTCGCGTCGTGTCGGTAGAGGCCCGCGGCATCCTGCCGCCGGCCTTTGGTCAGTTGATCGCCCGTTGGCGCGCCGGCCGCCTTGCCGACACGACGACCCAGCTCATCGCAGTCGACGGAGCGCCCGTGCTGTTCGCGATCAGCGGCGTTCACGCCGTCGCCGATAGAAGAAAGCCGGCCGATGACGGCTATGCTCTGGTGATCGGCCGCCGGGTGGATCGGTCCAGCCTCAGGAGGATTGCCGAGACCTTCCTCTTGCCGAATCTCAGTTACGAGCCGGCCTTCGGTCAGACCACGACAGGTCCAGGCCGCCTCCGCCTGATGAGCCAAGACGGCACCATGGGCGACTCTCTGGTGTGGGATCCCATTCTGCCTGGCGATGAAATCATCAAGGCCATTGGACCGGGATTGGCTTTGGTTTTTGCCGCCTATCTGGTGCTGACGGCTGTGGTGTTGGTCTTCGCCCGTCGCGCCGTTCGGCTGATCAGCGTCAACGAGGAAAAGGCGCTGCATGACCCGCTCACCGGCTTGCCGAATCGGTTGCTGCTGCTCGACCGCATGAAGAGGCTGCTCGAGCCGAAGCGCGGCGAGGACGCAAGGGCTGCGGTGTTCTACCTCGATCTCGACGGTTTCAAGGATGTCAACGACAGTGCCGGCCACGCCGCGGGCGATGCCGTGCTGGTTGGGGTGGCGCGTCGTCTGCGCGAGTTCTGCCGGACGGAGGACACGGTGGCCAGGCTCGGTGGTGACGAGTTCGTCATGGTTATCCCGACCGACGATCGGTTGTTGGCCGAGGCGCGGGCCGAGACGGTGCTGGCCGCGCTGAGCAGCCCCTATCACTACAACGGCCGACCGCTGGTCATCGGTGTCAGCATTGGCATTGCATTGGCGCCCGAGCACGGCCTTGATGTCGCAGCCTTGCTGCATAAGGCCGATGCCGCTCTCTACGCCGCCAAGCAGGACGGCAAGGGGCGGGTTCGGTTCTATCGCAAGAGCATGCGCAGCGAGATGACGCCTGACGGGTTGCTAATGCTTTCCTCCGCCGGCATCTGAGTCCTCTCATTCTTCGAGTCCCGCGCCTCTTCGAGTTTCCAAGGGCAACAAAACAGGCTAGAGCTCTGAAAAGTCCGGTCGTGCCTTTCGGTGTCGGCCTCGTATCTTGCTTTTCGGACGCTCCGTACTCTCATGATCGATACCGCCGGCATTCTTCCCGCCCATCGCATTCGCGAACTGTTCGATGCAGGCGCCATTGCGTCAACCCGGGCACTCGATGCGGACCAGATCCAGCCGGCCAGCCTCGACCTTCGCCTGGGTCCGGTCGCCTATCGGCTGAGGGCGAGCTTCCTGCCCGGCGGCGGCTCCACCGTCGAGGACAAGCTCGACTATCTCGCGCTGCACGAACTCGATCTCAGCGTTGGAGCGGTGCTGGAAACCGGTGGCGTCTACCTCGTACCGGTTCTGGAGTCCCTTGCGCTGCCCGACGAGGTGTCCGCCTCGGCCAACCCCAAGAGTTCGACCGGCCGGATCGACGTCTTCACCCGCCTTATCACCGACCATGGCGTCGCATTCGACCAGATCGCCGCCGGCTATCATGGCCAGCTATGGGTTGAAGTGTCGCCGCGTACCTTTCCGATCAAGGTTCGTTCGGGCTCGCGGCTCAGCCAGGTCCGCTTCCGCCGGGGCGACGCGCGCCTCGACGACGCGGCGCTGGCCCTGCTCCATGCCCGGTATCCACTGGTCGATCTTGAGCCGCGTTTTGAACACGGCCTGACGCTGTCGATCGACCTTGCCGGTGCCGGGGAGGGGGCTTTGATCGGCTATCGCGCCCGACGGCACACCAGCGTACTCGATGTCGATGCCAAGGCGTCGCAGGATGTCGATGATTTCTGGGAGCCGATCACGGCGCGCGGTCGGACGTCGCTGATTCTCGATCCGGACGAATTCTATATCCTCGTGTCGCGCGAGGCGGTGCAGGTACCGCCCGAGACGGCGGCTGAAATGGTTGCGATCGACCCGCTGGTCGGCGAGTTCCGCGTCCACTATGCAGGCTTCTTCGACCCTGGTTTCGGGCATGCCCCGGCTGGCGGCAAGGGAGCTCGCGCGGTGCTCGAGGTGCGAAGCCACGACGTGCCCTTCATCCTCGATCATGGCCAGACCATCGGCCGCCTCGTCTACGAGCACATGGTGGAAGTGCCAGCCACGCTCTACGGGCAGGGCATGGGGTCGAACTACCAGGCGCAGGGCCTGAAGCTCTCCAAGCATTTTCGCCCCAAAGCCACCTCTTGACAGCGCCGGGCGAGACTGCGATCTAAGGCTCGTCGCGGGTGTAGCTCAATGGTAGAGCAGCAGCTTCCCAAGCTGAATACGAGGGTTCGATTCCCTTCACCCGCTCCAGTTTATCCAAAAAAATAGATAATTTAGATTTTTAGTTTTGCTGTCGTGTCACTCGCGTCACTGTCGTGTCGCTCACCTTTTGGCGACCTCGCCGCGACTCTGGAAGGTGCCTCGACTGCTTCTCTGCTTTCTTGTCGCCCTTTGGTGGAGCGGATAGAGCTTGTGCGCTCACGTTACCAAGTGCCGGCAAGGTGAAGGTGAAAAGGCCCCCGCCCGAGAGTATTGTCTGCCGCGAGCAGCCATCCGCAGTGTAGCGGATGGCTTCCAGTACCTAAGGCTACGCGTGCGCTACCAGTTGATGGTGACGACAGGCTTGATCAGGTCGGCCGGCTTGTCCTTCATCAGCATCAATGCCGTTTCGGCGTGCTCCAGCCCCTCATAACGGTGGGTGATGAGCTTGCTTGGATCGATGCGGCCCGACGTGATCAGCGCAGCGAGCTTTTCCATTCTGAGCCGTCCGCCGGGCATCAATCCGCCTCGGAAGCTCTTGTGACTCATGCCGCAACCGCAGCCGGATCGCGGGAGCTTGATGTAGTCGCCAGAGCCAAGGTAGTTGACGTTGCCTATCGTGCCGCCCGGCTTCATCATGTTGGTGGCCGGAATGAACGAGTCGACGTCGCCGCCGGCCACGATCACCTTGTCGACGCCCTTTCCGGCGGTTTTCTCAAGAATCTGCTCGCCGATGTCACCATTCCGGTAGTTGATGCAGTCGGTGGCGCCATATTCAATGGCGATGTCCATGGTTCTTTGGCGGGAGCCGACGGCGAAAATACGCGAGGCGCCACCGATAGCCGCCGCTGCCACGCTCATCAGCCCGACGGGCCCGATGCCAATCACTGCGACGCTGTCGCCGAACTTCACGTCCGCCAGTTCAACGCCGTGGAAACCTGTGGGCATCATGTCGGCGAGTAGCGTCCCGACCGCCGGATCGATGCCCTCGGGGAGATGGGCAAGGTTGCCGTCCGGGTCATTGACGTGGAAGAACTCGGCGAAGACGCCATCCTTGCTGTTCGAGAACTTCCATCCGCCCAGCATTCCGCCGGAGTGCATCGAGTAGCCCGCCTGTGCCTCGAGCGAGTTCCAGTCCGGGGTGATCGCCGGCACAAGCACTTTGTCCCCTGGCTTGAAGCTTCTCACCAGCGATCCGACCTCGACCACTTCACCGACCGCCTCGTGACCAAGAATGAGATTGTGGCGATCTCCCAATGCCCCTTCCCAAACGGTGTGCGTATCTGACGTGCAAGGGGCTAGCGCAATTGGGCGGCAGATTGCGTCCATCGGTCCACACTTGGGCGTCTCCTTCTCGATCCACCCGATCCGGCCAATCCCCAACATTGCGAAGCCACGCATTTCTCTTTCCTTCCATCAAACTTGACAGAAGAACTCTAGATTTTATCCGGTGGCGGGCAATATCGGATTATACCTATGTAAAGACTAAGGAAATTGAACTCGCGGTCTTGGTCGCGGTAAAGTGGAATATAAAGGATTAGAAATCGATTTAGCCCCTCGGCAATGAAAACTCGGTGCGGAATGGTACGTATGCTTGAGCGCCTGAGAGCGCCGATGAACCATGCTGGCCTGCCGGAGACGACCTTGCGTGGCTCCTTGTGAAGGGGCAGAAAAGCGCAATCGTTGATGTCCCCCGGCACTCGGAGAGGGTTCGATCTCTTTATCCGTTTCGGCGCCGATGGTCAGGCTGTCCGTTCCCGGTTGCGCTTGCGCGTCGCGGCGGCCTTCTTGGCGGACGCCGAGCGTTCCTCCTTTGACCGGGAAGCCGAGGCCGCACCGCCTCTCCGTCCACCCTTCTCGGAGGACTCGTGGGTATCGGGATGGCCACGTCCGGATCCGGACTTGTTGCCGCCACCGCTTTCCTTGTTCACGGTCGCCCAAGCGCGTCGTTCCGCCTCATCCTCGGGCACTCCGCGCGACTCGTAGTTCTCCTCGATGTGTTGGGCCTTGCGCTTCTGCTTGTCGGTGTAGGCGGATTTGTCTCCACGGGGCATGGAATGTCTCCTTGCAACGGGCGGGTTTCCACAAAACCACTCGCTTGCAGGAAAGTTCCGGGCCCTGCGGAGTTGGTTGCCGCCGGGCTTTTCCATTTCTTGCCGCTTCCACACGAACGCGGCTTCACACCGAAGCTGGGCCCGGCGATCCACCTACTCCTCAGGCGACCAGGCGATCGGCACGCTGTCCTTGGGGTCGTAGGGCGCCTTGACGAACACCGCTTTCCACGGCGTGTCGCCGCGGTTGACGACATGGTGGCCTTCGCCGGGTTCGCAGCGAAGGAAGTCGCCGACACCGAGCACATGCAGTTCGCCGTCGACGTACATGTGAACCTCGCCGGCGATCGTCAGGAAGTTCTCCTCGATATGCTGGTGCTTGTGCGTGTTGAAATGCTGCCCCGGCAGCAACGTCACGACGCCGATGTCGACGCGAGGACCGCGCAGCAGATATTTGGGGCCATGATCGCCGAAGCGATAGGTGTGCTCGTCTTCTTTGGTTTTGAACATTGTTTCTCCGTCGCCGTCCCCGTCCGGACGGCGGTCCTTGCTTGAATCTGAAAATCGGCGCTGCCGCTCTACCTTGATCGGCGTCAGAGACCGGGGGCCTTCCACATCGAGCGGGTGATGCCGGCATCGACGAGGCGGCGCTGGGCGGCGTAGGCCTCGCGCCAGCGCTCGGTAACCTCCCCATAGAGAGAATGGCGGCTGATGTTCGGCTCATAGCGCCGACGCCAGCGGACGACGGCGTCGGCCGCTTCCGGCAGCGATGCGTATTCGCCGATGCCGACCCACGCGGCGAGACCGGCGGCCAGCGCCGTCGCTTCGGTCACTTCCGGCACCTTCACCGGCAAACCGGTAACGTCGGAAAGGATCTGACCCCATAGGGCGCCCTTGGAGGCGCCGCCGGCGAAGACGAGATCGGTCAGCGTTACGCCGGCGAGATTGGCCGCCAGCTGGAGATTCTCCGACGCGACGATCGCGGCATTCTCCTGGATGGCGCGGAAGATCTGCGGCTTGCCGCAGACGGTGGCATCGAGCGACAGATTGAGGAGCGACGGCGCGGCATGATACCAGGCGCCGCAGTTCATCACGTCAGAGAAGATCGGAAGGATGCCATTGGCGCCGGGCGCCACGGTGGCCGACTTTTCCTCGAGAAGCGCGTAGACGTCGATGCCCCGCTCGGCGGCGATCCGCTTTTCCTCGTCACAGAAGGCGTCGCGGAACCAACGGGTGGTCATGCCAACCATGAAGGCGATGCCTTCGGCCTGGCTGAGGCCCGGCACGACATGCGGATTGACGCGCACCCGCATGGCCGGATCGGCGATCGGGCGGGGCATATTGACCACTTCCTGCCAGAACGTGCCACCAAGCACGGCCGCTTCGCCGGCACGACCGACGCCGAGGCCGAGTGCGCCGAATTGCACGTCGCCGCCGCCGACCACAACCGGCGTTCCCACGGCGAGGCCCGTGTCGGCCGCGGCGGCAGCCGTCACGCGGCCGATGGCGGTGCCCGTCTCGTGAACGGGCGGCAGAATGGCGGGATCGATGCCGGCGCGGCGGGCGATGTCGGCATCCCAGGTGCGGCTGTCGAGGGCCAGGAGGCCGCTTGTGCCGCCGTTCGAGGGGTCGCAGGCGATCTCGCCGCTGAGGCGGGCGACGATCCAGTCGGACAGCATGCACATGCGCGCCGTGCGGGCATGGACGTCGGGCAGATGGCGCTCGATCCACTTGAGGCGAGGGATGGCGCCCAGCGCGAACGTCTGGCCGGTCACGGCATAGGCATCACGCTCGAAATCCGGCATGGCCGCCTTGAGGGCCTTGGTCTCGTCGGAGGCGCGCGAGTCGACGTTGGCGCAAGCCCAGAGTTCGCGCCCATCCTTGTCCCACAGCACGATGCCTTCGCGCATCGAGGTGGCGCTGACGGCGCGGATGGCCGAAGCCGGCAAGCCGGCCGAGGCCAGTGCGCGGCGTACGCAACCGGCGAGCAATGCCCAGTTGGCCGCGCAGTCGAACTCCATGGAGCCAGGGTAACGAGGGTCGCTGAGGTGCGTCCACTCCTCCTGCGCGACGGCGACCTGACGACCGCTCCTGTCGAAGATGACCGCGCGGCCGCTGCCTGTGCCGGCGTCGATGGCGAGAACGTGAGGACTGGTCATGCTTGGTCTTTCTCGATGATGGCCTGGGCGGTCGGCTCGTCGGTGATCAGCACGTCGATGCGGCCACCGCGGGCGGCAGCCCGAATGGCATCGACCTTCTTGGGGCCACCGGCGGCGGCGATCACCTGCGGGATGGCTGACAGAGCCTCGAAGTCGAGGCCGACCAGCATCTTGTGGAACGGCAGGTCGAGCGGCTCGCCGGTCTGATCGTAGAAGATGCCGATGATGTCGCCGACGGCGCCCTGGCGGCGGAAGATCTCGAACTGCGAACGGCTGGCATAACCGGACGCGATCAGCGTGGCCTCGTCGGCTACGGCGCCGATGCCGACCAGCGCGTAGTTGGCGGTGCGAGCCATGCTCATCACCTCGACGACGTGCCGCTCGGCCCGGATCGCCTCGGCGATGCTCTCCTGCGATACGACGAGCGGGGCGGGAATGAGGTGGACGTTCTGCGAGGAGCGACCCGAGGCGACGCCTTCGATGTAGGCGGAGACGCCGCCGGTGAGGCTGACCAGGGAGATATCCTTGTAAGAGAGTGTGCGGGAGAGCCGCTGCAGCGTGCCCATCACCGTGGCGCCCCAGCCCACGGCCAGCATTTCCTGGTCCTTGAGGCGGCCCATCAGATACTGGCTCGCGGCTTCTGCCAGCCGATCGTTGACGTTGCCGGTTTCCTGCGCGGGGATGACGCGCGCTTCGTCGAGGCCGTAAAGCTCCTGCAAGCGGGCTTCCAGGGCGAAGCAGCCGCCATAGCTCGAATTGATGTGGACATGAATGAGCCCCATCTTTCGGCCGCGATCGAGCATGCGCGACACCTTGATGCGAGACAGGTTGAGCCGCTCTCCGATTTCGCTCTGCGTCAGGCCATCGTGGTAATAGTGCCAGGCAACGCGGCTCAGCAGCTCTTCCTCGTGCGGCTCAAAAGCCAGCTCGTCATAGGCTTCGTTCACGTCACTCACCTTCATGACATTTGCACGGGCACTCCCAGAGGAGGGCTCGAACGTCGTTACTGACGATCATATGATCACGATGTGCACATAAGCGCAAGGTGTGATGTTCCTGATCATCATTAAGTCGCATGGGGTAAAATGTCGATTTTTGAAAAATAAATATAAATCAATGAATTAGATAGAATCGATCTTATCACTTCGAATTCGCAGTTAGGCCAGAATGGGCGTCACTATCACTTATGTGCAGAATCTGGGTTGACGATGTGGGGCGTGCAGCGAATAATCGGGTGTGCAATTGATAAGGCGGTGTTCATTTGAACGACTGGTACTGCTGATTGCAGACCCCGCACCCCCTTGGAGGACCCCATGGCCGATTTGGACGACGTGAGAGAAGGCAAGGATTTCGGATTGGACCAGCCGGTGGAGGTCAAGGCATTTCCCGTGCGTGGCTCCGCCGCGCTCGATTGGGGTATGCAGGACCGCCTGGCGCGCATCTTCCAGCCCAAGAGCGGCCATACCGTCATGCTGGCTTTCGATCACGGCTACTTTCAGGGGCCGGCCACCGGCCTGGAGCGGCTGGATCTGACAATCCGCCCGCTCGTCCCCTACACGGATGTGCTGATGTGTACGCGCGGCGGTCTTCGCCAGACCATGCCGGCCGACAGCCGCAAGCCGGTCGTGTTGCGCTGCTCGGGTGGCATGAGCGTTCTGACCGAACTGTCGCGCGAACTGGTGGCGGTCGACATCGAGGATGCCATCCGCCTCAACGCCTCGGCGATCACCACCAACGTCTACGTCGGCGCCGAGTATGAGCACCAGTCGCTCGCCAACCTCGTCAAGCTGATCGACACGGGCAACCGCTACGGTATCCCGACCATGGCGGTCACCGGCGTCGGCAAGGATATGGTGCGTGACGCGCGCTACTTCGGTCTTGCCACGCGCATCTGCGCCGAGCTCGGCGCCCACATCGTCAAGTCCTACTATATCGACAACGGCTTCGAGAAGGTCGTCGCCGGTTGCCCGGTTCCGATCGTCATCGCCGGCGGCAAGAAGCTCCCCGAGCGCGACGCGCTTGAAATGGCCTGGCGTGCCATCGATCAGGGCGCTGCCGGCGTCGACATGGGTCGCAACATCTTCCAGTCCGATTGTCCCGTGGCGATGATCTCTGCCGTTCGCGCAGTGGTGCACGACGGCGAGAGCGTCGACAAGGCCTACGACATCTACAAGGCCGGCAAGGCCAAGGCGGCCTGAGCCGCCAAAAGGACCGTGAACCGCACCTCCGGGGCTCCCAATGGCAGCCCCGGAGGGTCGCCCCGGAGGAGGGGTGCCGAAACGCGGGTAAAGCCCGGCGTTTCCGAGTAAGTAAGTTGGGAGACTGTCGACATGGCGGGAACCTCGCCGACCGACCAGCGAACGCCGTTGGTCGAAGCCAGGCAAGTCTGGAAATTCTTCGGCTCCATTGCCGTGTTGCGCGGCGTCGATCTGACGTTGCGGCCGGGTGAGGTGCACGCGCTGCTCGGCGGCAACGGCGCCGGCAAATCCACGCTGATGAAAATGATCGCCGGTCTGCATCGCCTCGATCGAGGCGAGCTTCTTGTGTGTGGCGAAGACGCTTCGGCCATGACGCCGGTCACCGCCCGCCAGGCCGGCATCCATCTGGTTCCGCAGGAGCCGATGCTCTTCCCGAGCCTTTCGGTCGAAGAGAACGTTCTGATGCACGTTCCCGGCAACCGCAAGGAGTTGCGCGCGCGCCTCGAGACGCTGATCGGCGAGATCGGCGCCGGCATGACGCTTTCGACCCAGGCCGGTCAGCTGGAAGTCGCCGACCAGCAGATGGTCGAGATCCTGCGCGGCCTCATCCGCGATGCTCGCATCCTCATCCTCGACGAGCCGACGTCCGCGCTGACCCCGCGCGAGGTGGGCAAACTGTTCGAGCGCATTCGCGCGCTGACCGCACAGGGCGTCGGCATCTTCTTCATCTCCCACAAGCTCGGCGAGATCCGCGAGATCGCCGACATAGTCTCCATCCTGCGCGATGGTCAGGTCGTGCTGGCCGGCCCGCCGAAGTCCTTCACCGACGCCGAGATCGTCGCGGCCATGACCCACGTCGAGGGCAGGGACGGCTTCACGCTCGGCCACGTCGGCACTCCGGTTGAGCGGGGCCCCGAACGGCTGCGGGTCGAAGGGCTCGCCGGCGAAGGCTTTGCCGACGTGACCTTCTCGTTGCACTCCGGAGAAATCCTCGGCCTTGCCGGCGTGGTCGGCTCTGGCCGTACCGAGCTTGCCGAAACCATCTACGGCATTCGCCCTGCCGCTCGTGGCCGCATCTTTGTCGACGGCAAGCCGTTGGCCGCTCATGGTCCGCGCCAGAGTCTTGATGCCGGTGTCGTCTACCTGCCCGAAGACCGCCAGGTCTCCGGCCTGTTCGTCAACGCACCCCTCGTCTGGAATGCGTCGGCGCTGGTGTTGCACCGGGGCCGGGAGTGGCTGCCGCTCGCCAGGGAGCGGGCCGACTTTTCCGAGCAGGTCAAGCTTCTGGGCATTGTCTGCGCCAACGCCGACCAGCCGGTTCGTACGCTGTCGGGCGGCAACCAGCAGAAGGTGCTGCTCGCCAAGTGCCTCGCCGCAGGACCGCGCGTCCTGATTCTCGACGAGCCGACGCGCGGCGTCGACGTGGCGGTGCGCGCCGACATTTACCGGCTCATCGATCGGCTGGCCAGCGAAGGGCTCGCCATCCTCCTGATTTCCTCCGACCACGAGGAAGTCGAACGCCTCAGTCACCGCGTGTTGGTGATGAACCACGGTTATCCGGGTGGCCTGCTCGAAGGCTCCGACATCACCATCAATGCCATTGCCCGCCTCTCCTTCGGGGTCGGCGCCAAAATGGACGCTGCGCAATGATCATCCGCTTCCTGCAGCGCCACCGCGAAGCTTCGGTCGCGCTGATCATCGTCTTCCTGTTCGCGGTCCTCGGTCTCGTCGATCACAGCTACCTGTCCCTGGACACGGTGCTCCTCGTTTACGGCAACAGTCTCATCCTGTTCGTCCTGGCGATCGGCGCCACAATGGTGATGGCGACGCACGGCCTCGACGTGTCCGTAGGTTCGATCATGGGTCTCGCGGCGGTGGTCGCCGGCCTCTTGATGAATGCCGGCTGGGGGCTCCCCGCCTCCATCGGCGCCGCGCTTCTGGTCGGTCTCCTCTGCGGCCTGTTCAACGGCGTGCTCGTGTCGTTGCTGAAGGTGTCGGCGATCGTCGCCACGCTCGGCACGCTGGGCCTTTATCGCGGCTTTGTGTATCTCCTGTCCGGCGGCAGCTGGATCGAAGGCCTGCCGGAGAATTTCAAGGCGCTGACCAAGGCCGGCTCGCTCGGCCTGTCGCCGGTCGCCTGGCTGGTGCTGGTCCTGCTGATCGTCGCCCACCTCGGCCTGCGCTACACCGCCTTCGGCCGCTCCATGTTCGCCGTCGGCGACAACCGCGAGGGCGCTCGCCTCATCGGTATCCGCGTCAACGAGGTGCAGATCGTCGCCTATGGCCTCAACGGTCTGCTGGCCGCGCTGGCCGGCGTCATCTTCGCCTCTCAGATCGGCTTCATTCCCAACACCGCCGGCACCGGCATGGAGATGCGGGCCATCGCGTCGAGCGTGCTCGGTGGCGTCAGCCTCCTGGGTGGCACGGGAACCGTGATCGGCGCGGCGCTCGGCGCCTACTTCATGACCTCGATCGACAGCGTTCTCGTGCTGCTGCGCCTCGAGGCCTACTGGAACGACATCATCGCCGGCGCCATCCTGCTGGTGGTGTTGATCACCGACGGCAAGATCCGCGAGGCCGTCGATCGTCTCCTCCGCTACCAGAAATACCGCAAGTTCATCGATCCGCAGACGGCCGGCCAGCATGGCGATGCCGCCAAGGTCGCGACGCGGCCGCTCAAGACGGCGCTTGAGACCTCGGAGGCGCACAAATGAAACTGCATCCCGCCCTCAAGCGCTGGGAGAGCGTGCTCGCGCTGCTCCTGATCGCCGAGATCCTGCTGTTCGGCGCCATCAACCCCGTGTTCCTGCAGCCGTCCATGCTGCTCTACGCCACGTCCGACTTCATCCACGTCGGTATCACGGCGCTGGCGCTGACGCTGGTCATCATCACCGGCGGCATCGATCTCTCGCTCGGCTCGGTGATGGGACTCTCTGCCATCACCCTCGGCATCCTGTGGGTCGGTGGCTTCGACATCTGGGTGGCGGCGGTGGCCGCGCTCGCGGTCGGAACGATGGGCGGTATCTTCAATGCCGTCGCCATCCATCTGTCCAAGGTCAACCCGCTGGTGATCACGCTCGGCACGGGCTTCCTGTTCGGTGGAGCGGCGCTGGTCCTGTCCGGTCTCGCTGGTGCGACGGGGTACGAAGGCATCAGCAACTTCGATCCGGCCTTCGTCAACCTCGCCAACCTTGAGGTCCTCGGTCTGCCGCTGCCCTTCGCCTTGTTCCTGGCGCTGACCGTCGGCTTCATGGCGCTGCTGCATCGCACCCGCTTCGGCCGCTATGTCTACCTGATTGGACAGAACCCGCGCGCCGCCGCCTATGCCGGTACGCCGGTGTTCCGCACGCTGGTGGTCGCCTATGCCCTGACCAGCCTGATGGCGGCGCTGTCCGGCCTGATCCTGGCGTCCTACTTCGGCTCCGCCCGTTCGGACTTCGGCACGACTGCCCTGATGCCGGCGATCACCGCCGTCGTGCTCGGCGGTACGTCGATCTACGGCGGTTCGGGCACCATTCTGGGTACGGCGCTGGCCGCTCTTCTGGTCGGCTATCTGCAAACCGGTCTTCAGCTGGTCGGCGTGTCGAGCCACGTCTCGAGCGCCCTGTCGGGTGGCCTGTTGGTCATCGTGGTTGCCTTGCGCAGCCTTTCGGAAATGGGACGCGTCTGGTTCCAGCATCGTCGCGTCTTGAGAAACGTTGCGGCCGAATGACGGTCTGACGTTTGAGGAGGAGGGCCCGGAAAAGCGGGGTGTTCAGCCTCGGGGCCATGTCTTGGAAGGAGAGTACAATGAAATTTGGTACCGTTTCCCTCGCGCTCGCCGTGACCGCCGCTGCGACCTTCGCCGGTCCGTCGGTCGCCGCCGACAGCACCCGCATCGCCTTCATTCCGAAGCTGGTGGGCGTCGGCTTCTTCACCTCCGGCGGCAAGGGCGCCGTCGAAGCCGGCAAGAAGCTCGGCGTCGAAGTGACCTATGACGGTCCGACCGAGCCGTCGGTGTCCGGCCAGGTGCAGTATATCAACACCTTCGCCAACCAGGGCTTCAATGCCATCGTCGTCTCCGCCGTGTCGCCCGACGGCCTCTGCCCGGCGCTGAAGCGCGCCATGCAGCGCGGCGTCAAGGTTCTGACCTGGGACAGCGACGTCAACCCCGAGTGCCGCAGCTACTACATCAACCAGGGCACGCCGGCCCAGCTCGGCAAGCTTCTGGTGGACATGGCTGCCGAGCAGCACCCGGGCGACAAGGCCAAGGTTGCCTTCTTCTATTCGAGCCCGACGGTGACCGACCAGAACCAGTGGGTCGAGCAGGCCAAGGCGCTCATTGCCAAGGACAAGCCAGGCTGGGAAGTCGTCACCACCCAGTATGGCTACAACGATGCCCAGAAGTCCCTGCAGACGGGCGAAAGCATCCTGAAGGCCTACAAGGACGTCGACATCATCATCGCCCCCGACGCGAACGCGCTTCCGGCCGCCGCCCAGGCCGCCGAGAACGTTGGCCGCGCCGGTCAGGTGACCATCGTCGGCTTCTCGACGCCGAACGTGATGCGCCCCTATGTCAAGCGTGACACCGTCAAGGCCTTCGGCCTCTGGGATGTCACCAAGCAGGGCGCCATCTCCATCTACGTCGCCGATCACCTCATCAAGAATGGCGCCATGAAGGTTGGCGACAAGCTCGACATTCCCGAGATCGGCACCGTCGAAGTCAGCCCGAACAGCGTCCAGGGCTACAGCTACGAAGCCGACGACAACGGCATCATCCTGCTGCCGGAGCGTCAGGTGTTCACCAAGGACAACATCGACAACTTCGACTTCTGATCGATCGGATCATCGCTTCGCGAGACGGCGGTCCCTCCCGTCTGCCGTCCGCTCCTCCCCCGTCGGCCATCCCCCCAATGAGGCCGCGCGGGATTCCGGAGAGCCGGCCGCCATCCACCGGCGGCCGGCCATCCTTTTCTTGCAGTCAATATGGAGGCCACGCCATGCACGTCACGCTCGTCGAGATCAACGTCAAGCCCGACCGCATCGACGATTTCCTGCGCGTCTTCGGCGCCAACCGCGAAGGCACCATTGCCGAACCCGGCTGCCGTCGCTTCGACGTGTTGCAGGATCCGGCGGAGCCCACTCGCTTCACCATCTACGAGGCCTTCGTCGACGAGGCGGCCGTGAAGTTCCACAAGACGACGCCGCACTATCTCAAGGTGAAGGCCGAGCTCGAGGACATCATGACCGGCCCTCGCAGCCACAAGGTGTATGTTGGCATCATGCCGCGCGACTGACGAGGTCCCGATGTTCCCCACTCCGGACGATCTCGCAACGCGCGATGCGCTGAAGGCCTACTTTCGGCGCGTTGCGTCTTCCCTCAGTGTCGGCCTCCTCGCCGCCGACGCCATGGCCTATGGCGCAGCCATCGCCGAACTGGAGGCGGCGGAAAACACCCTCCTGCACTTCGACGTCATGGATGGTGTCTTCTGCCCCGGCTTCACTGCCGGCCCGCCGCTCGTCGCGGCCTCGCGCACGAAGATGCTGAAGGACGTTCACCTCATGGTGGCCGATCCGATCGCGATCATCCCGGCCGCAGTGAGGGCCGGCGCCGACGTCGTGCATGTCCACCCCGAAGGGGTCTCGCATCTGCATCGGGCGCTCGCCATGCTCGACGTCGACGTGGCCGGCCAGCCGGGTCGGCGCGTGTTGCGCGCCGTGGCGCTGAATCCGGCAACGCCGGTCGACATTGTCGCGCCGGTCCTGCACGAGATCGACATGGTGACGTTGCTCGCCGTCGATCCAGGCTGGAGCGGTGGCGCCCCCGACGCGGCGCTCGGCCGCAAGATCGAACGGCTGAGACGACTCGCCGGCGACGCCGGCATGGACCCGCTGATCACCATTGACGGCGGCATCACCGAGGCGACCATCGGCGTGGCGGCTGGGTTTGAACCGGACGTCATTGTCTCCGGCAGCGCCGTCTTCAAGGTGGGGCGCAGCATAGCCGACAATCTCGAAGGGCTGCGCCGAGCGGCCGGCCACTGAACGTCGAGGAGACAGTCATGCGGATCGATCTTTCCGGCAAGCGCGCCATCGTTACCGGTTCGACGGCGGGCATCGGGCTTGCCATCGCCAAGGGGCTGGTCGGGTGCGGCGCCACTGTCGTCATCAACGGACGCACACAGGCGGCAGTCGACAAGGCGATCGCCGCCGCCAAGGCCGACGTGCCGGATGGTCGCTTCATTGGCCATGCCGGCGACCTCGGCACGGCGGATGGCTGTGCGGCCATTGTCGCGGCACATCCCGAGTGCGACATCCTCGTCAACAATCTCGGCATCTTCGGCCCACGCGATTTTTTCGAGACGCCCGACGAGGAGTGGAGCCGCTACTTCGAAGTCAACGTGATGTCCGGCGTTCGCTTGTCGCGGTCCTGGCTGCCCGGCATGGCGGACCGGAACTGGGGCAGGGTGGTGTTCATCTCCTCGGAGTCGGCCCTCAACATCCCCGAGGACATGATCCACTACGGCGTCTCCAAGACGGCGATGGTGTCGCTCGCCCGTGGTTTGGCCAAGCGGATGGCCGGCACCGGCGTCACCGTCAACTCGGTGTTGCCCGGCCCGACGCTGTCCGAGGGCTTTGCCGACATGTTGTCCGGGGAGGTGGAGCGTAGTGGCAAGACGGTCGAACAAGTCGCCGCCGACTTCGTCATGACCCACCGGTCCTCGTCGATCATCCAGCGCGCGGCCAGCGTCGAGGAGGTGGCGAACATGGTGGTCTATACCTGCTCGCCTCAGGCATCGGCCACCACCGGCGCCGCCTTGCGCGTCGACGGTGGCGTGCTGAACACCATCTGAACTCAGACCGGGATCGGACGGCTGGCCCAGGACCGGCTGTCCGAACCGGCGAGCGCGCGCGCCGAGCCGATGCCGCTTCGTTCGATGCGGCCGAGCAGGTCCGTTGTGATGGCGTTGATGGCATTGCCGCCGCCATAGATGAACGCGGTGTAGACCTGCGCCAGGTTGGCGCCGGCGGCGATCTTCAGGTAGGCGTCCTCGCCGGTCATCACGCCGCCGACGCCGATGATCGGCATCGACCGGCCGACCCGTTCGCGCATCTTGGCCAGTACGATCGTCGAACGTTCGAACAGCGGCTTGCCGGACAGTCCGCCCGGCTCGGTCGCCGTCGGCCCGAACACGCCGCTTCGCGACAGCGTCGTGTTTGAGATGACGAGACCATCGGCACCACGTGCCCCGATGACGGCTGCGATATCGTCGAGCGCCGCCTCGTCGAGATCGGGCGCGATCTTGACCAGAACGGGCGTTTTCCGGCCGACGGCGGCGGTTGTTTCATCGCGCGCCTCGATGATCTGGGCGATGAGATCCGACAGGGCTGCGCTTGCCTGCAGATCGCGCAGGCCGGGCGTATTGGGCGACGAGATGTTGACGGTGAAATAGGAGGCAAGTCCGGCGAAGGCCTTGATCCCCGCCACATAGTCGGCGGTGCGATCGGTGCTGTCCTTGTTGGCGCCAACATTGACGCCGATGACGCCGGGCCGTCCGCCGCGCCGTTCCAGCCGCTTCAGGGCATGGGCATGCCCTTTGCCGTTGAAGCCGCAGCGGTTGATCACCGCGTTCGCCTCGGGCAGACGAAAGATGCGCGGCTTCGGATTGCCCGGCTGCGACCGCGGCGTCAGTGTGCCGACCTCGACATGGGAGAAGCCCTGGTTCAACAGCGCATCCGCGATCTCGGCGTTCTTGTCGAAGCCGGCGGCCAGCCCGATCGGATGATCGAGCCGCATGTCGAAGAAACTGGTGGCCAGGCGGTCGTCCACCACCTTCGGCAAGCCGGGGGCCAGGTTGAGACGCATGGCGGAGACGGCAAGCGTGTGGGCGACTTCCGGATCGCAACGCCGGAGCATGGAAGCGCTGAACGAGCCGATTAGCTCGGAAAGGTTCATCGGCCGGTCTCCAGGTCGGGAAACTGATGGGCGCCGTCAGGTCCGAGCGGTAGGGGGACGACAAAATCCACCGCCGAGAACTCAAGAGGCGCGTAGAGATGAGGAAAGAGGTCGCCACCGCGCGAGGCTTCCCACTTCAGCGCTTCACCAAGAGCGCTCGTCTCGACGCCGATGAGCAGGAGATCGTTCTGACCGGCAAAGTGGAGTCGTGCCGTCTCCTTCACCTGCGCGGCCGATGACAGATGGATGAAGCCGTCCTCGAAGTCTACGGAGGCTCCGGCAAACACGCCGGTTGCTTCGGCTGCTTCCCAAAGTGCGCGCGGGGCGATCTTGTAGACGAGACGATCCATAGGCGGGGCTCCGAGAGATTGCGGCCCTGCTCTAGAACATCCGGCAGCTCGACACCACCCCGACAGGATCAATTCACCACTCGGTGCGACACCGTCGCGGACTGGCTTGCTCCCATAACGAGAATCCAGCATTTTCTGCGGCACGCGCTCCGGCAAAGGAAACGTCTCAGGCGATGGCTCGACAGAAACGGCACGGTTTTCTCATGGGTTGCATGGCGCCTTTGGTGGCCGGCTCGGCACTGACCGCCGCTGCGCTGCTCTGGCTGTCGGCGAATGCGGAGCGCGGCGATCTGGCGAAAGTCCGGCCGACAATACTCGACTTTGGGCGCCTGCCATCACCGCCTGTCCTGAGGCAACCGCTTGCCGCCAAGGCGCCGCCGCCGGTCGAAGTGGCCCTGGGCTCGGCAGCGTCCGATGCGCGAGCTCCCGACCTGCCGTCGGCGCCTTTGCCTCCGGAGAGTTTCGAAGCGCTGTTCTCCCGTGTAACCGTGCTCGACACCGCTCGTTTTCGAGCCGTGCGCGACCGGCAGGCGCTGGTCATCCATCTGGCCGGCATCACCGGTCTTGCCTTTTCAGAGACCTGCGATGGGACGGCTGGCCGCTGGAGCTGCGGCGCGCGGGCTCGTGCCGATCTCGCCCGGCTGATCGGGCCCCGATCGGTCGGCTGCGTCGGCATCGTGCCCCAGGGTGAAGACGGTGAGAGCGCTGCCGATTGCTGGGCCGGCAGCCGTAATCTCTCGCTGTTCATGGTGAGCCGGGGCTGGGCCGAGCCGATCGATCCCGCCGACCCTTTGTTGGCCCCCTACGCGGCCAAGGCGAAGAATGAAAAGCTCGGCCGCTACGGCGACGGCAGCTTGTCGCCATCGGACGAATGAGAAAGGCCGGCGCGAACGCCGGCCCTCGATCCTGTTCTGTTTCGGTCCTCAGGTCCGGCCGAGGGTGCCGGCAAGAGCCGCGTCGATCATCGCCACGGTCTCCTTCAGGCCGTAGAGTTCGACGAAGGAGCCAAAGCGCGGGCCCTTCTCCTGGCCGAGCAGCACCTGATAGAGCGTCGCGAACCATTCCAGGCTGACGCCCGGTCCGCCGTCCGGGCTCTTCTTGGACGGATCCTGGAAGCGCGGGAACGACCGCCCCACCGACAACACCACGTCCTGGATCGCTTCCCCGGTTGTCGTGACCGGCAGCGCGTCGAGCGCCTCGCGCAGCTTGGCAAGCGCTTGCCGCTCCTCGTCATCCGGTGCGCGGAAGGTGACAAAGGGCTTCACCCGGTCCTGGTAGTAAGCCAGCGCATAGCCGCAGAGCTCGTCGAGTTTCGGATGCGTCTCCGGCGTCACGCCCGGCGAATGCCGGCCGATGTAGGCCCAGAGGGCGGCCTTGTCATGAGCATGGCTGGCCGACACGAGGTTGAGCAGCATCGAGAAGCTGACCGGCACCGGCGTCACCGGAGGCTCACCGGAGTGGATGTGCCAGACCGGGTTGGTGAGCTTCTGGTCGGCGTCCATCGCCGGGTATTTCTCAAGGAAGGCGAAATACTCGTCGACGGCGCGCGGGATCACATCGAAGAACAGCCGCTTGGCCGTCTTCGGCTTCTGGAACATGTAGAGCGCCAGGCTGTCGGGCGAAGCGTAGGTCAGCCACTCGTCAATGGTGAGGCCGTTGCCTTTCGACTTGGAGATCTTCTCGCCGTTCTCATCAAGGAACAGCTCGAAGTTGAAGCCTTCCGGGGGCGTGCCGCCCAGCACCTTGCAGATCCGCGACGACGTCTTGACGTTGTCGATGTGGTCCTTGCCGCTCATTTCGTAGTCGACGCCGAGCGCCGCCCATCGGAGTGCCCAGTCCGGCTTCCACTGGCACTTGGCGTGCCCACCGGTCACCAGGGTTTCGAAGCGCTCGCCAGTCGCCGGATCGGTCCAGACGATGGTGCCCTTCTCGACGTTGCGCTCCTCGACCGGCACTTGCATGACGACTTCGGTCTTCGGATGCACCGGCAGGAACGGCGAATAGGTCTTGCGCCGTTCTTCGCGAAGAACGGGCAGCATGATCTCCATCACCGCGTCGTACTTCGCCAGCATGCGCAGCAGCATGTCGTCGAAGGTGCCCTTCTTGTACTCCTCGGTGGCCGACATGAACTCGTAGTCGAAGCCGAAGGCGTCGAGGAACTGCCGGAGCTTGGCGTTGTTGTTATGGCCGAAGCTCGGGTAGCCATTGTCGAACGGGTTCGGCACGTTGGTCAGCGCCTTGCCGAGGTTGGCCCTGAGCAACTCCGGGTTCGGCACGTTGTCCGGCACCTTGCGCATGCCGTCCATGTCGTCCGAGAAGCAGAGAAGGCGCGTCGGTACGCTGTCGCCGGTCAGCACGCGGAAGGCGTGACGGACCATGGTGGTGCGCGCCACTTCGCCGAAGGTGCCGATGTGCGGCAGGCCCGACGGGCCATAGCCGGTCTCGAAAATCACCGGCTTCGATGTGTCTTTCCGTTTCTCGATCCGCGCCACGATCTTCTTGGCTTCCTCGAAAGGCCAGGCCTTGGAGCGGCCGGCCGCAGCGAGAAGCGCGGGATCGGAGAGCAGGGTGGGGGAAACGGTTGCCATCGGTTGCCTCTATTCGAGAAAACCCGGAGTTTCCGGGCGCGCGGGACAGTAGGGAGCAGGCCCGTAAAGGTCAAGGACGCCAGGGTGTTTTAGGGCGTTTCCGTCGAGAGGATGCTTGCGCTTTTTCAGGTGGCGGCCCAAATAGGGTACTCGTTTGACTCTTGGTCGAGGAATCCATGCACAAGCCGTTGTCCGCCCAGGAGGCGCTGATATGGGTGATGGTCACTACCGCCATCGCCGACCGCAACATGACCGAACGCGAACTCAATCAGTTCGAGCGGTTGATCGGCTTCCTGCCGGTGTTCCAGGGCTTCGACGGTTCGGTTGGCGAGATCGCCGACGCCTGCTCGGAAAACCTGAAGTCGGTGAACGGCATCGACCACATTCTCGACCGGGTGGCCATGTCGCTTCCCGAGCGCCTGTATGAGACGGCCTACGCGCTCGCCATCGAGGTCGCTGCCTCCGACGTCGACGTCAAGCAAGAGGAGTTGGTTTTCCTGCAGATGCTGGAGGACCGTTTCTCTCTCGACAAGCTGGCCGTTGCCGCGATCGAGCACTCCGCTCGTGTCCGCTATCGCAAGCTGGGATAATTCGCGAAGTCCTCGGTGGATTCCATCTTGACGGCGGGTTGCTTTAGCGAGATGACCCGGCGCCATTTCCGCCGAGTGCCGCCATCTTGCATGTATCCTCTTCCGGGGACCTTCTCGCCGACCGCCGCTACGAATATGCCCGAGCCTACCTCGAGGCTGACGATGCCGCGGCGGCGGCCGATCTTTTTCTTCAGACCCTTGAACGTTCGCCCAGTTGGCTGCCGGCCCTGATCGGCGCGGCCGATGCCCTGGTCGCCAACGGCCGTCGAGATGAGGCCGAGCCGCTTCTCCGCGAGGCGGCAAAGCGCGACCATGATGGGTTGTTCGGCGCGTCGCTGAGGCTTGCGGCCCTGGGCTTTGCCGAGGTTCCCGATGCTCCGCCCGCCGCTTACGTTCGCGGCCTCTTCGACGATTACGCCGATCGCTTCGAAACGGCGCTGGTGGAGGACCTAGGCTATCGGGCGCCCTGGCTGATCGCAGACCTGATCGACCAAGCGCGACCCGGTGGGCGTTTCTCGCGAGGGCTCGACCTTGGCTGCGGCACCGGGCTGATGGCCGAGGTGCTGATGGGGCGCGTCGATCATTACACGGGTTGCGATCTATCGCCGGAAATGATCGCACGCGCGGACGCCGAACGCCGCTATCAGGCGCTGGCAGTCGCCGACGTGGTGGCTTATCTCCGTCGGTGCGAAGGCAGTTTCGATCTCGTGACCGCCGCCGATGTGCTGGTCTATGTCGGCGCGCTCGGCGATCTCTTCGGAGAAATCTCGGCTCACCTCGCCTCCGGCTGCCTGTTCGCTTTCTCGGTCGAGGAGTCGACTGGCGATGACCTCGTTCTGCGCGACAGCCTGCGCTATGCACACAGCGAAGCCTACATCCGGTCTGTCTTGGTGGAGGCCGGGCTTGCCGTCCTCGATCTCCGACGCGCGACCCTCCGTTACGATCGCGGCGCGCCGATCGAGGGGCTGGTGGTGCTGACAGCGGCCGTTTGACGTCGCTCCGAGCCGTCCGGAGGGGCGCGTTCCGTTGGCGACGATGAGTTCCGGGCACGAATGTTCTTCACTTGTTCGCGTGAATCGGGCTTACTCTCGCTGTGACCGAGACGAATCTTCTGCCGCCCAAGTTCGAGGCCTGGTTCGCATCGCGTGGCTGGAGCCCGCGTGCCCATCAGCTTGCACTGCTCGAGCACGGCCTTGCCGGCCGCTCGGTGCTTCTGATCGCACCGACCGGCGCCGGCAAGACGCTGGCCGGCTTTCTACCGTCGCTTGTCGATCTCGCCGCACGGCCGAAATGGAAGCCAGGTACGCGGCGGCGTGGCGTTCACACGCTCTACATCTCACCGCTCAAGGCGCTGGCCGTCGACATCGAGCGCAACCTTGAGACGCCCGTCGGGGGAATCGGGCTCGACATTGCCATCGAGACGCGCACCGGCGACACATCCGCTTCGCGTCGCCAGCGGCAAAAACTTATCCCGCCCGACATCCTGCTCACCACGCCCGAGCAACTGGCGTTGCTGCTCGCCGCGCGCGATGCCGAAACCTTCTTCGAAGACCTCAAGACGGTGGTTCTCGACGAGTTGCATGCGTTGGTCACCAGCAAGCGTGGCGACCTTCTGGCGCTCGGTCTCTCCCGGCTCAGGGCCATAGCGCCGGCCATACGCACCGTCGGCCTGTCGGCAACGGTTGCCGAACCGGACGAGTTGCGGGCCTGGCTGGTGCCTCAGACATCCGGTGAGCCGCTCTCTCTCTCAGAGGTCGTCACCGTTGCCGGCGGCGCCCAACCGGATATCCGCATTTTCGAGGCGGACGAGTCGATCCCCTGGGCGGGGCACTCGGCCCGCTATGCCTATGAGGGGCTGCTGGCGGAAATCGATCGCCGGCGCATGACGCTGATCTTCGTCAACACGCGCAGCCAGGCGGAGATGGTCTTTTCCGAGCTGTGGCGGCTCAACGACGCCAACCTGCCCATCGCCCTCCATCACGGTTCGCTCGACGTTGGACAGCGGCGCAAGGTGGAGGCGGCGATGGCCGACGGCCGACTTCGGGCGGTCGTCGCCACCTCGACGCTCGATCTCGGCATCGATTGGGGCGACGTGGACCTCGTGATCCACATCGGAGCTCCAAAGGGGGCCAGTCGCCTCGCCCAGCGCGTCGGCCGCGCCAACCATCGCATGGACGAGCCGTCGACGGCGCTTCTCGTGCCGGCGAACCGCTTCGAGGTGCTGGAGTGCCAGGCGGCGCTCGACGCCAATTATATCGGTGCCCAGGATACACCGCCGATCCGCGATGGTGCGCTCGACGTACTCGCCCAGCATGTACTTGGCCGGGCCGTGGCCGGCCCGTTTCGCGCCGATGAGTTCTATGCGGAGGTCGCTTCCGCCTATTCGTATCGCCATCTCGACCGTGAACGGTTCGATCGAGTGGTCGACCTTGTCGCAACGGGAGGCTACGCCCTGCGCGCCTACGAGCGCTATGCCAAGATCAAGCTGACCGCCGATGGCACATGGCGTCTCACTCACCCACGTTTCGCCCAGGCCTATCGCCTCAATGTCGGCACCATCATCGAGAGCCCGATGCTGAAGGTGAGGCTCGGCGGCAAGGCGCGCGGGCGCGGACCGGTGATGGGCGGCCGGCTGCTCGGAGAGGTGGAAGAATACTTCTGCGAGCAGATGAAAGTCGGTGATACCTTTTTGTTTGCCGGCGAAGTACTCCGCTTCGAGGGAATGCGCGAGACCGAGGTGATCGTCTCTCGAGCGCGGTCGAGCGACCCTCGCATTCCCGTCTATGCCGGGGGCAAGTTCCCGCTCTCCACCTTTCTCGCCGCCAGTGTGCGGAAAATGCTGTCCGACCCTTCGTCCTGGCACAAGCTGCCGACGCCGGTGCGAGACTGGCTTGAGCTGCAGCGTGATCATTCCCTCCTTCCCAGGCCAGACGAGCTCCTGGTCGAGACCTTTCCCCATCGCGGACGCTATTTCCTGGCGCTCTATCCGTTCGAGGGGCGGCTCGCCCATCAGACACTCGGCATGCTGCTGACACGCCGGCTCGAACGTTTCGGCCAGAAGCCGCTCGGCTTCATCGCCACCGATTATGTGATCGGCGTCTGGTGCGCGGTCGATGTCGGCGCTGCGTTCGTCCGTGGCGAGCCGACCCTTTCGCGTCTTCTTGAGCCGGATATGCTGGGCGACGATCTTGAGGCGTGGATGGCCGAGAGCTATCTTCTGAAGCGCATGTTCAAGTCCTGCGCCATGATCGCCGGCCTCGTCGAGAAGAACGCCATCGGCGCCCAGAAGACCGGACGTCAGGTGACCGTGTCCACCGACCTCATCTACGACGTGCTGCGCGAACATCAGCCCGACCATATCCTGCTGGAGGCTGCATGGGCCGACGCATCGTCGGGCCTGCTGGACCTCGGCCGCCTCTCCGATATGCTCTCCCGAATCAACGGCCGCATCGTCCATAAGCGGCTCGACCGCATTTCGCCTCTCGCCGTGCCGATCATGCTGGAGATCGGCGGCGAGCGTGTTGCCGGCGAGGCTGACGAGGACGTCTTGCGTCAGGCGGCCGACGAGATCATTCGGGAGGCCATGGCGTGACGGCGCTGAGGGAGAGACAGGGAGACGACGACGTGCTGACTGCCGGCGGACTGGTGAACCTCAACGGCGCCGCTGTGCGCTTCGACGCTTCGGGCGTGCTCCACTGGCCGGAAGAGCGGTTGCTGGTTGTTGCCGATCTGCACTTCGAGAAGGGCTCGTCGCATGGCGCGCGTGGCCGCTTCGTGCCACCCTATGACACGCGAGCGACACTGCGGGCGCTAGCGGAAGTCATCGGTCGACTTCGACCGGAGAGAGTCATCGCGCTTGGCGACAGCTTCCACGATGGCGATGCCGAGGCGCGTCTCGCCCCCGCCGATCTTGAGGCGCTTTCGGCGCTGGTCGGATCGGTCGACTGGACATGGGTGGCAGGCAACCACGATCCGTCGCCTCCCGCCGGGCTCGGCGGGAGGCCGGTCGCCGAGATCGTCATCGGGCCCCTCGTCTTCCGGCATGAACCGCGTCCCGGTCGGGCGTTGGGCGAGGTGGCCGGTCACTTGCACCCGGCGGCCAAGGTCGGACGAGCGCGTTCGGTCCGCCGCAGGGCTTTCGTTTGCGATGGCAGCCGCTGCCTGCTGCCCGCTTTCGGAGCCTACACGGGCGGCCTCAACGTCATGGACGCGGCGTTCAAGGGACTGTTCGAACGGTCGCGGCTGATTGCCTGGATGCTGTCGGACGGCCGCGTCTATCCGGTGCGCTCGGCCGAGTTTCTTCCCGACTGACGCCGCTCAGTCTTTTCTGAAGGCCACGCCCGCCAACCATCCGGTAAGGCAGGCGACGATCACGGTGGCTAGGCCGTAGAGAGCGGGCTCCCGGTGGGCGAGGTTCGTGATCGTCTGTTCGAAGCCGCCCTTCAGGATCGAGAAGTCCTGCGTCGTCTTGGCAAGCAGCACTCCACCCGAGAACAGGTAGACGGTAGCCGTATACCAGCCGATCGGCACGTTGGCCGGCAGCTCGATCGGCGCGCGAAACAGCTGTGACGACAGGAACTCGACGCTGCCTTCGTTGAGCTTGAAGAGGCCTTGCTTCTGCATCAGCCGCAGGAAGGCGGCATCGTATTCGGTCCGGATCGGCGGCAGGGCGTCCGGCAGACCGCGCGTCGGCAGCATGTCGAAGCCCAGACCCTGGCCGGCACGCACACGGTTGCCGGCCACGTCGACCATTGGCGCGGTGGTGGCGATGGCCAGGAAGGACGGTACGCGTGGCAACTCGCTGGATGCGCGATTGATCCAGATGCCGGCCACCCGCTCCTTGCGGCGGGCGACCATGGAGCGAAGCGGGCCGGTCAGCGTCACGACGATTTCGTAGGGCTCGGCACGGGCAACGGTCTGCCGGTCGCGTTCCACGGTGCCGAAGATGACGACACCCGAGCCGGTGAAGTTGGACTCGATGGAAACGCGTTCGGTGGAGAGCGCCGTCACCAGCGTCTCGGCGTGCAGGCGCAACGGGACGACGGAGAAGACAATGGCGACGAGAAGGGCGCGGACGGTCATCTCAGCCCCCTCCCAGCCGACTGATCGAATAGAGCTCATCCGGTCTCGCCACCAGGTCGACGGCAAATCTGAGCCCTACCGACAGCACGAGAAGGCCGAGCAGCAGACGCAGCGTCTCGCCACGCAGCGACTGACCGACACGGGCGCCGAACTGAGCGCCGACAACGCCGCCGACCATCAGGGCCAGACCGAGGATGACGTCCACGGTCTGGTTCGTGGCCGATTGCATGAAGGTCGTGAAAGCCATGGTGCCGAGCGTCTGCAACAGCGTCGTGCCGATGACGATGGTGGTGGGCACCTTCAAAAGATAGATGAGCGCGGGCACCATGATGAAGCCGCCGCCGATGCCGAGCAGAGCACCCAGAAAGCCGATGGACGCTCCCAGCGCAATGACCGGCAGCGCCGAGATGTAGAGGCGCGACCGATGGAAACGAACGCGCAGCGGCAGGCCGGCGATCCAGCTGTGCTGGCCCGGGCGGCGGACCGGCAGAGGCGTACCGCGTTGCTTGGCGAGAATGGCCCGAACGGCCTCCACGACCATCAGCATGCCGATGGTGCCGAGGAAGGCGACATAGGAGAGAGCGATGACCACGTCGAGCTGGCCGATGCCGCGCAGGGCTCCGTAGACCCAGACGCCGATCGCCGATCCGATGATGCCGGAAAGCGTAAGGAAGAGGCCGAGCTTCAGGTCGACCGTCTTCTTGCGCAAGTAAGCGAGAACGCCCGAGGTCGAGTTGGCGACGATCTGCGACGACACCGACGCAACGGCGACGGCTGGAGAGATGCCGGAGAAGATAAGGAGCGGGGTCAGCAGGAAGCCGCCCCCCACGCCGAACATGCCGGACAGGAACCCGACCGCCGCGCCCATCCCCAGTAACAGGAAAAGGTTCATCGGCATTTCGGCGATCGGCAGGTAAAGATCCACGGCCCGTCATCCGTTCAAAGGCGGTTGGCGGCCAGTATTAGCTCCTAACCCCTTGCGAAAGTGCAACGGAACCGCTTGTGCCACGTCTTTCCGGCGAAAAAACGCTTCGATGTGGCAAAAAGAAAACCCCCGGGACGCCGAAGCATTTCCCGGGGGCTGAAGTCCGTCGCCAATCTGGCTAGATAGTCGGCATGCCGAGCGCCTCGATCAGCGCCCTGTCGATCTCGCCGGTAACGGGCATCCCCTTCGACGTCTGGAAGGCGGCGATGGCGTCGCGCGTCTTGCGGCCCATCTTGCCGTCGGCGGGGCCGGCATCGAAGCCGAGGCTCGCAAGGATGGCTTGAGTCCGGGCAATTGTCCTCGACGTGTCCACCGACGCGGTGTGTTCGGCTGGTGCAGCCCAGGCCGGATCGGTCGGCGGCACATCCTCAGCCTTGGGGTCGAGAGGCTTGGGGACCCATGTTTCGACGGCGAGGCGGGCGCGGGCAAGGTCGTCCTTGGAAAGCACCTGGGCGATGTCATCGCGCTTCTTGGCACTGTCGGCGTCGCCGCCGGTGGCCGCCAGAGCGAACCACTTGTAGGAGGTGGCAAGGTCACGTGGCACACCGAGCCCACGGGCATAGAGAATGCCTAGGTTGAACTGGCTGTCGCGAATGCCATGCTCGGCGGCATCCTGGAACCACTTGGCGGCTTGCGCATAATCGGGCTTTCCAAGGCCACCTTCCGCGTTGATCACTGCGAGGTTGTGCATGGCCTTGGCGTTACCGAGAGCGGCTGCCTTCGTGTACCATTCGGCGGCCGTCTTGGCGTCGCGCGCCGTGCCTACGCCCTTTTCGTACAGGCTGCCGAGCCGGTACTGAGCCGGCGCAAGACCTGCCTCGGCCGAACGGCGATACCAGTCGATGGCAGCGGACAGATCCTGCGGCACACCGCGACCATCTGCGAAGCGGGAGGCGACCTCGAAGGCGGCCAGTGGATCGCCACTGGCGGCGGCGTCGCGCAATGCCTTCGAACCCATGGCCTCCGGCAAGCTGGGCGGTGGCGTGGCGACCGGAGCCGTCGACGTCTCGGCCGAAGCCTGCGGGGACTCGGAGGTCGGGACAAACCCATCGGTCGGCAGCGTCGATGGCGTCTGCGAGAAGCCGGCGGGTGGTGTCGTTGCCTGCGGCGGCGCCATTTCGGAACTGGCGGGAGGCATGATTGCCGGTGCGGTCTCGGACGACGGTTCTGTCGCTTGCGGTTCGGGGGCAGGCGACTGAACGGCCGGAGCCGAGGCAGGCGCTTCCGGAGCCGTCGAGGTGGACGCCGTCGGTTCCGGTGCGGCGAGAGCCGCCGCCGGTGCCGCGTCGGACGTCGAGAAGCGGTTCAGCGTGTCGGTGGCGATCTTGGCAAGGCCGAGCACGATCAGAATCGCGGCGGCGGCCATCGCCATCTTGCGCAGGTTGAAGCCGACCTTTGGCAAAGCGAAGCGCGATTTCCCGCTCGCCGGAGCATCTTGCCTGCCAGCGTCGTCCTGCGCACCGCTGCCGGCCGCTTGGGCGGCCCGCCGCGCAGCGGCGATGAAGTCCGCCTTGGTCGGCGCGCGTGTCGCATCGGAAACGGCCGGTCGCTCGGCCGCTGGCACCGACTTTGGCAAACGTGGCTTGCCCGACCCGGGCTCGAGCGGCTTGTTGACGTCGAAGCCGGGCGGCAGTACCGGCTCGTCGCCGTCCGCCGGCGCGAGCTTGCCCAGCTGAGGCTCGACGCGTGGGGCAGGCGACGGCTTGCGACCGAAAATGCGCGGCAGGTCTTCGCTCTCTTCGCTTTCCGCGACCGGCAGCACCTGCCGGGTGAGCGCCTGCTCGATCTCTTCCCAGTTGTCCTTCTTGGCACGCGATGAGCTCGGCTCAGAGGCTTCGGTCCGAGCTCCGTCCTCACCGACTTCTCGAAGTGCGAGTCGCTCCACCGTCTGTCCGATGGCAAGCAGCAAGCCACGGTCGCGTTCGGCGTCGGCTCTCAGATCTTCGCCCAGCCGATTGATGCCGGCCTCGACGTTGGCAAGGCGAACCGGGCCGTCTTCACCGTTCCGGCCGGCGGCTGCGGCGACACGATCGGCGATGGCTTCCACCGACAACGAACTCGACATTGTCGCGTCAAGCCGCTCAAGCGCTTCGGCCAGGGCGGAGATTTCGTTCGGCCGGGTTTCGAGCCGGCTCGCAATGTCGGCTATACGGTTTTCGAGCCGTTCGAAGGCATCGGCGCCGATCGCCGGGGCATCCAGCCGATCAAGTCGCTCGACCAGCGTCCGCACATCGGAAGCAAGGCCGGCATCGGGACGCCCGGCCGCAGCCAGCACGTCGTCCCTGAGGTGCTCCACCGCTCTCTCGAGCGCGGATACGTCCTTGCTGGTCGCGAAGTCGATATCGGCCATCGACCGTGTCAGGACGGCGATTCTGTCCTCAATCTCCGAGATGCGTCCTGTCGGCACCGGCGCGGAGAGTTTGGCTTCTATGCGGGACAAGGCCGCCGAAAGGTCGTCTGGCAGGCCACTGCTTGCGGGCCGGAGCTGCGCTTCCAGTGATCGACCGAGTTCGGCGAACCTCTCGTCAAGCGCCCGGATGGCGTTGGCGTCGAGCGCTACGCCGGGGCGGTCAAGGGACAGGCGCAGGCCGTCGATCTCCTCGGCAAGGCGCGGCAGCCCCTCGGTCGAGCGGGCAATGCGCTCGATGGACGCCGACTGCCGCTCCAACTCATGCGCGAAGCGAGGCAACTGCTCGGAGCGCTGGGCAACTTGCGACAGCGTGGCATTCTGTCGGTCGAGGCCGTCCTTCCAGAGCGAAAAGTCTCCGACGTCACGCTCGATGGCGCGGATGCTGCCGGCGACATCGTCAAGGCGGCGCTCGATGGCGGCGATGACTTCACGTTTGTCGAGCTGGGCCACTGCGGCGGCGAGATCGGACAGGCTGCGGCCGAAATCGCCGAGCACGCGCTGATCGCCAAGGCCCTGGTCAAGGCGCTCGGCGAGGCGGTCGAGGCGCGATGTGATGACGCCGACCTGGTCGCCTGACGGCAGCGTGGCGATCAATCGACGAATCTCGGCAAGACGCTGCACGAGATCGCCGACAAGGCGAGGATTGTCCACAGATACGCGAATGTCGTCGAGACGCGCTACCAGCGTATCGAAAGCGCCTTCCAGGGATCTTCCCGAGTTGGTTTCGATCAGCCTTTCGACCTCGGCCCGAAGGTCGGCCACTTCGGTGGCGAGACCATCGTTCAAGGCGGGCTTCCGTCGCCGCTCGGCGTTCATTTCCTGACTGAGGGCGCGGACCCGGGCGCCAAGTTCAGCGACATCGGCACCCTCGCGGCGGCCGACGCGAGAGGGATCGATGGCGTCGCGCTTGCGCGAGATCTGCTCGATGGCGCGTTGCAGGTCGTCGGGTTCGGAGGCGCGAGGCATCGATCTTGATGCACGCCGGTCGTCGACTGGGGAGAGTGTGCGAATGCGCTCCCCGAGTCGGTCCAGCGATGTCAGGATACGATCCACAGGATCGCCGTCCTGCCGGTCGCGTTCCGATCCGTAGCCGAAGTCACTCGGCTCCCGATCGTACTGGCTCGCTCCGCCCATTCCGCTGTTCAAACGAGACGTAGCCCGCGACGCCATGATTGTTCTCCCCGTTCGCAACGCCGTTCTCGCGGCACGAGCCGCCGGGACGGATCGCCGCCAGGATGCATTCATTGGGCAATTTGCAAAAACAGGGTAAACACTCGGTTAACCGAGGGATCGTTCTTTGCTGTTTTTTAAGCGCTCTGAACGGAACCTTACCAAAACGCTCCGAAAACTGACGATGGGGCGGTCATTTCCACCTCTACCTTGACGTAAAGGGAAGCATGTGCGCAGTTTGACCGATGGGTAGCGAAGCCGTTCCGGCACGGATCGGTATGGAGGGAATAGCGGTGAGCGAAAGCGACGAGCCGGCCGCCGAAGCGCAGATCGGCGCCGTCATTGCCGACAAGCTCGAGGATGACGATGGACTTCATCCCCGTGGATCGTTGTTTTCTATCGGAGATCTGGCCCGCGAGTTTGACGTCACCCTTCGCACCCTGCGCTTCTACGAGGACAAGGGGCTGATCAATCCGCGTCGCGAGGGGCTCAACCGGCTCTATTCCCGCCGTGATCGAGCCCGTCTCAAGCTGGTGTTGATGGGAAAGCGCGTCGGCTTTTCGCTGACCGAGATCAAGGGCATGCTCGACCTCTACGATCTGCGCGACGGTCAGGTCGCCCAGCTCAAAGTCGCGCTCGACCGCTTCAACGATCGGATCGCCATACTCGAAAAGCAGAAAAAGGAAATCGAGCAGGCACTGATGGAACTGCGCCGTACCACGTCGGTGGTGAGCGGCCTGCTGAAGGAAAAGGAAGCGGGCGCGCGGCGTAGTTGAGGTCGCCAAGCCTGCTCTTGTGCTCTCGAGGTTGAGAATAAATGCAGCCCGAGAGGACGCGATAGGGTATTCTGTGGGGCGAACGACCAACCGGGAGTCCCACCATGCGCGCGATCCTGGCAGCTCTTATTGCGTTCAGTGCCACAGGTGTGCCTTTGGCCACCCTAGCTCAAAATCCCTCCTCCGAGGAGGGCTATAGTCTGCAGCCCGCCGTCGGCGATTATCTCAAGATCGATCGCCGCACCGGCGATGTCTCTCTTTGTGCGTCGCGCGGTGGCGCGTGGTCCTGCGAGCTGATTGCCGAAGACCGAAAGGCCTACGAGGAGCGCATTGTCGAACTCGAGGCGGAGAACGAGAAGCTCGAAAAGCGGATCGAGGCCCTTGAGGCGCAACATACGCGGGCGCCGCTTCTCGACGCGGAGGAGGAGCGGCGATTCCAGGAGTTCTTGAACCTTGGAGATCGCATGTTCCGCCATTTCTTCGATCTGGTCGAACGGCTGCGCGAGCGGGAAGAGGCCCCGATCTAGCGGTTCCTCGTTCTCGAGGCGAAATCCACAGCTTTGTCACTGGAAATCCACGGGATGGCGCTCCGGGGAATGGCCGCCTGCAACGCACTGCTGCATGATCGCATGGACCCTCAGCGTCATCGGGGAGAATGGGACATGCTAAAGGAATTCAAGGAATTCGCGTTGCGTGGCAACATGGTCGACCTCGCCATCGGCGTGATCATCGGCGGCGCCTTCGGTGGTTTGGTCAACTCGATCGTCGCCGACTTGCTGATGCCGGTCATCGGGCTCATCACAGGCGGCATCGATTTTACCAACCTGTATGTCCAGCTTTCTGGAACGCCGGTGGCAAATGATCTTGAAGCCGCCCGCAAGGCCGGCGCGACGATTGCCTATGGCAACTTCGTGACCTTGGCCATCAACTTCCTGATCATCGCCTTTGTTCTGTTCCTGGTGGTGAAGGTGATGAATCGCATGAGGACCGCCTCCGAACCGGTGGTGGAGGCGCCGCCGGAAGTGCCGGCCGATGTCGCTTTGCTCGCCGAAATTCGCGACCTGTTGAAGAAGGGGTGACGGAAGCGCTGCCATGGCCAGCCGGTCCGTGGCAGCATTTTCCGTATCTTGCCTTTTGATTCGTTTTTGCGGGCCTGATATTCCCGGATGGTGGCGATTCCCGCCGGCCATCCGAGCAAGGCATATCAATGACACCCGACGTTGCCGCAAGCTTTCTCGACGACATCCGGCCGACGGCCCGCAACGCGCCACCGAGCGGTATCGTCGAGGTTCATCTCGAGGGATTGCGGCGGCCGGGAACGGCAAAGCTCTGGGTCGGCGAGGGCAGCCTGCCAACCCCCGCCAACATTCGTGACGCAGCGGTTCACTCGCTGCTGGCCGGAGAAACCTTCTACACCCATCAGGCCGGCTTGCCGGAACTGAGGGAAGCGCTTTGTCGGTATCACGATCGGATCTATGGGGCGTTCGGCGGCCGGCCGGCCGACATCGATCGATTCGTCGTCACGGCGTCCGGCATGCACGCCATCCAGATGGCGGCGTCGCTGGTCGCCGGTGCCGGTGACGAGGTGATCGTGCCGACGCCGGCCTGGCCGAACGCTCCGGCGGCCGCCGCGCTGTGCGGGGCGGCAGTGTGTGAGGTGCCGATGCGCTTCGGTCCGACGGGCTGGGACCTCGATCCCGATGATCTCAAGGCGGCGATTACGCCGCGCACGCGCGCCATCTTCATCAACTCGCCCGGCAACCCCACTGGCTGGGTCGCCAGCCGCGATCGGCTTGCGTCCATCCTCGCCGTCGCCCGACACCATGGGATCTGGATTGTTGCCGACGAAGTTTACGGTCGCTTCTGCTACCTGGATGGCATGGGGGTTGCCCCCTCATTTCACACTCTGGCCCAGCCGGAAGACCGGCTTATCTTCGTCAACACTTTCTCGAAGAACTGGGCGATGACCGGCTGGCGGATCGGCTGGATCGAAGTGCCGGCCGCCCTCAACGCCACCGTCCAGAACCTCGTGCAATACACGAGTTCGGGCACGGCGGTCTTCATGCAGCGCGCTGCCGTCGAGGCTCTCGACAATGGCGAGGATTTCCTGGCTTTCCAGGTTGCCCGGGCGCGCGACAACAGGGCGGCCGTCCTCGCCGCGCTCGCCGCGGCGGACGGGGTGGCGGTGTCGCCGCCCGAGGGGGCCTTCTACCTGTTCTTTTCGCTCGAGGGCGAGAGCGACACGCGCCGGCTCTGCCTCGACATGGTGCGCGAGGCGGGGGTGGGCATCGCGCCTGGCACCGCTTTCGGTCGAGGGGGAGAGCGCTTCATGCGTCTCTGCTTTGCCGGCGATCCCCAGGACATCACCATCGCGCTGGGTCGCCTTTCTGCCTGGCTCGCGACGCGCCGAGAGGCCGTCGCTGGCGTTTAGTGATTTTTTACGGTCATTTGCGTTTGAATTTGATCTGGAACAGTTCCTTTTTCTTCGAAGTCGTGCATGTTACATCCGGACTTGCACTGAAGGGCTGTTCCTGATTTGACAGATTTCGGGGCAGAGGTTTGGCCCTGTCTGGATGAAGGGGAGAGCGAGGCGGATATGGGAGAACTTGAGGACCGCAGGACCGCGGTTTCGGAGGCTCGCTTCGAAAGCCTTCTCGACACCGCCGCCGATGGCGTCATCGTCATCGACGAGACTGGTCGCATGCTGGTCTTCAACAAGATCTGCGAGCAGTTGTTCGGCTACACCTCGCAAGAGGCTATCGGTCAGAACGTATCGCTGATCATGCCGCCCGAGTTCTCGGTGTCGCACGACCGCTTCATGCACAACTACCACCGCACCGGCGAGAAGCGGATCATCGGCATTGGCCGTGAAGTGTCCGGCATGCATCGCGACGGTACGGTCTTCCCGCTTGAACTTTCGGTCGGCGAAGCGAAGACGGCGGAGGGGCGGCAATATATCGGCGTGTTGCGCGACCTGCGCTCGCGTCGTGCCGTCGAACAGCGCGTGTCCCAACTTCAGGCGCAGGTGGTGCATATGACGCGCCTGTCCGCCATGGACGAGATGGGCGCCGCCATGGCGCACGAACTCAACCAGCCGCTGACCGCGCTGCTTCTGTATCTTCAGGCCGTCGCCCGGCAGGTCAGGGCCTGCCACGCCGACGAAAAGCCGCCGAGCGACAAGATGCTCGGTGTGCTCGACAAGGCTGTTCTCGAGGCCGAACGGGCCAGTCACATCGTCCAGCGCATGCGCCAGATGGTGGAAAAGCGCGACCCGGAACGGGCCACCATCGATTTGCGCGAGGTGGTCAACGAGGCGCTCGACCTCAGCGAGTTCGTGGCGCAAGGCGCCACAGTCACGATTCGTCGCGTCTTCGGCATGACGCCGATTCAGGTGGACGCCGACGCGACGCAGATCCAGCAAATCATCCTGAACCTGCTGCGCAATGCTCTCGAGGTGGCCAAGGAGAGCGAGGAGCGCTGGGTGAAGGTATCCATCGGTTCCGACGATCGCTCGGCTTTCGTTTCGGTAACCGACAGCGGCCCCGGTTTTTCCGAGGACGTCGGCAAGTCGCTGTTCAGAACGTTCAGCACGACCAAGAAGTCCGGCATGGGGCTTGGTCTCGCCATATCCCGGGCGATCGCCCAGAATCATGGCGGCGACCTGATGGCCGACCCCGGCGGCAACGGGCAGGGGGCTACCTTCACCCTGATGCTGCCGATGCACCATTCGGACGAAGCGGAAGAGGACACGTGGGGGTGACAGGACGGCGCGGCTGGCGTCGGTGGGAAGGCAAGAAACAATGGGACCATCCAAGGGGTGGTAACTGGCGCGGCGGGAGGTTTCGCCGTATAAACACGTAGATAAGCAAAGTCCGCCGCGAGTCTCGCGATGGCCGCTCTTTCGAACGGCAGACAGTGAGACGCGAGGAGCGGACGCGATCCATGGACTTGGCTAGCCGGGCGGGACCCTGGCGGTCTTCAGGGATCCTCAGATCGAGGAAGGGTGACATGGCTGAAACAGAAGGAAAAATCTTCGTTGTCGATGATGACGCATCGGTGCGCGACGCGCTGTCGGTCATCTTCGAGATGGAAGGTTACGGCGTCAGGGTATTCGCCGATGGCGATCAGTTCCTGGCGGCTCTCAAGACGGACAAGCCAGCTTGCGTGCTGCTGGACGTTCATATGCCAGGCAAGTCCGGCCTCGACATTCTCCGGTCGATTGATGTCGGCACCTTCCCGTCGCCTGTGTTCATCATTTCGGGCCAGGGTGACATTCCCATGGCGGTGAGCGCCATCAAGGCCGGCGCCACCGACTTCATCGAGAAGCCGTTCGACGCCGATACGGTGGTGACGCGCGTTCGCGAGGCCATCGCCTCTTACGGCCGCCATGCCAGCGGCGGAACTCCGGGCCTCAGCTTCCCCGGCGCCGAACACCTGACCCCGCGCGAGCGCGATGTTCTGCAGGAGATCACTGGTGGTGCGTCCAACAAGGAAGCCGGACGGCGCCTTGGCATCTCTCCACGGACCATCGAAGTGCATCGTGCACGCATCATGGAAAAGCTCGGTGCGCGCAATGCTGCCGATCTCGTCCGTATCGTGCTGACTGCGCATACGGGGGATCACGGATAAACATTGTTCGATGATCAGGGCACACTACTTTTTCCTGCGACTGGTTTGCGTCTCGCAGTTTTAGAGTGTTGCCTATGTATATCATTGTTGAGGACGATCCTTCGGTCGCCGATGCGCTGGAATCCCTGCTCTCAGGAGCGGGATTGCCGGTGCGCGTCTTTGCGAGCGCCGAGGAACTCATTCATTCCGCTCCCCCAACACCCGAAGATACGATGATCGTCGACCTGGGCTTGCCGGGCATGAGTGGTGGCGAACTCGTCCGTCATCTGGAAAAGGCCGGCGCCACCCCCAGGGTGATCGCCATTTCCGGCAAGTCGTCGCGGACGATCGCTCGCGAGACCGAAGGCTTGGCCGCCGTGAAAATCCTTCGCAAGCCGCCAGCGGCCGACTGGCTGGAAGCGATCACCGCCTGACCCTTTTCGGGACTTTGCTCAGGTCGCCCGGTCTCCGGGCTTTTTTTGTCTTCCTCCCGTGGAGGAAGCGATGATATTTGGCGGAATTGTCCATGTCCGCGCCCGTTTTGTCCGGGTGGTTTTCCTTGCCTGCACCTCCAAAGGGCGGTTGGAGGAGCTTTGTTTCCACCTGCTTAGTCGCCCCCGAGCCTCTGACGCCGGCAACCCTTCCTGCGATGGTTAAGTAACCAAACGAATTACCGCAGGGCGCTTATGTCCATATTGTGTCACTATCGATAGTGGTGCGGCCGAAGCGGACGGGTTTCGGTCGAGTCGACGGAGAGGGAGTGGCCATGGACGGATGGCCAGTTCGATCCTCCGGTGGCCTGCCGACCACATGACATCGAGCAAGTCATCGAGGAGGGATCGATGTTCGTTGAGAAAAAGACGTCCTTTGCCGAAGGATTCTCAGCCAGTGGTTACGATGGCGGACGCCACCGCAGCCGCTATGCCGGTACGCGGCTCCGCGCGCCGGTCGACGACAGTGCTTGGGACCGCTACCGCGCCTCGCCGCGCGCGCGGTTCGATCGTCATGACGCCCACGCCGTGCTGTTCCATGAGGACGATACCGCGAGCCATCTCTACGAGGTGGTCAGTGGCCAGATCATGCTCTATCGCCTGCTTGGCGATGGGCGCCGCCAGGTCGTCGATATCCTCGGCGAGGGTGATCTTTTTGGCCATTCGTTGACCGGTCTTTATGACTGCACCGCCGAAGCGCTGACCTCTGCCGAAGTGCGGGTGCTGGATCGCCGCGACATCGATCAGTCGGTCGATCTGCTCGCCCATGTCAATCGTTGCCTTCTGACTCGCATTGAAGCCTTGCACAGTCACGCCGTTTTGCTCGGCCGCAAGTCGGCTACCGAGCGCGTGGCAAGTTTCCTGATGCGCTTTGTTCCTAATCGTGGCGTTGTCGGCTGTACGGGACCGGAGCGGCACGCCGCTGACAGCGAACTCGTTGTGCTGAAGATGACGCGGCAGGAGATCGCCGATTTCCTCGGTCTCACCATCGAGACGGTGAGCCGCGTGCTGTCCGACCTCAAGCGACGCGGCTTCATCGCCATCGAACGCAACGATCGCATTCGCCTCGTTGACGTCTGCCGTGTCTGCAAGATGACCGGCATACACTGAGCTCTGTCGCTGGCTACACCGCCACCGAGTGGCGTCCGCCCGTACCTAGATAGGCGTCGAAGGCGGATGCGACGAGACGGGCCAGCTCGGCGCCATGCTGCACAATCGCCACTCGCCCGTCGTCGGCAACCACCCAGCCGGCACGGACGAGCGGCGCCAGCTTCTCTAGGTCGGCCGAGAACACGCTCATGGCGGCACCGTGGCGGGCCGCTGTGGCCGAGAGGTCCACTTCGAAAAAGCACAAAAGCTGTTCGATCACGTCGGCCCTGAGGCGGTCCTCCGCCGTCAAGACCCGTCCCCGCTCGGTTGCGAACCGACCGTCGACGATTCGCTCGCGCCAGTTGCCGGTGTCGGCGACATTCTGCGCATAGCCCCAAGAGGTTCGGCTGATCGAAGAGGCGCCGAAGCCGATGAGCGTGTCGGCGCGATCGGTGGTGTAGCCCTGGAAATTGCGGCGTAGCGTCCGATCCGACAACGCCACGGCCATGGAATCGCTTGGTCGCGCAAAATGGTCGATGCCGATCGGCATGTAGTCCGCCGCCGCGATGGAGGCGTGGGCCGTTCGTTCAAGGTCGAGCCGCTGCTCGCTGCCCGGCAGCTTTGACGCGTCGATGAGCTTCTGGTTGGCCCTGAACCAGGGAACATGGGCATAGCCGAACAGGGAGATCCGATCGGGCGCGAGCGCGATGGCCGCTTCCACGGTGCGCTGAATGGAGGAGACCGTCTGCTCTGGCAGTCCATATATGAGGTCGAAGCTCAGCGAGGCGATGCCGGCGTTTCTCAGGTGCTCGACGGATGCCGCAACCGTTTCGGCGGGCTGGATGCGACCGATGGCCGCCTGAACCGTCGGGTCGAAGTCCTGTACGCCCAGGCTGGCCCGGTTGACGCCAATGCTGCGAAGGAAGCGTGCCCTTTCCTCACCGACATTGCGCGGATCGAGTTCGATTGCGTGCTCGGTATCCGGTCCAATGATGAAGAAGCGATGGAAGTCGCCAACGATGGCCTCGAAGGCCTCGGTCGACAGCAGATTGGGTGTGCCGCCGCCCCAATGGATGTGCGACACGCTCCTCCGGCCGACCTGCGCGGCGACCATGGCGATTTCCGACCTGAGCACCTCGACATAGGCTTCGATCGGCGCATAGCGTCGGGTCGCCTTGGTCGTGCAGCCGCAATAGTGGCAGATCGAATGACAGAACGGGATGTGAATGTAGAGCGAGATGGAGCCGTCCTCTGCCGTCGCCTTGTCGAGAAGCCCGCCATAGGCTTCCGCTCCGACCTCGGCTAAGAAGTGAGGGGCCGTCGGATAGGAGGTGTAGCGCGGTACGGTGGCGCGGATAAGGGTCTCGAGGGAAACGGCTTCGTCCAGCTGGGTCATACGTTATCCTAGAGCAACTCCAGCGAATGTGGGAACCGGTTTTGCGTCCGGTGTTGCGTCTCTAACAAGAAGGCGAAGCTCTCTTGAAGAGTCCGAACTCGCCGACAGAAGCTCAGCAGCATGTCGCGCGGAGATGCGCGGCGTTTTTGTGCAAGGGCACGCTTGGGAGCAGGAACTCAAGCCGCCTGCGGTTTTTGGAAAAGAACCCGACAAGCATTAGGCGCTGGCGGCAGGTTCGCACATTGATCGGCATCAAGCATTGAAACTTCGGGCCGAATCGTCGGTCGAGGTTCTCTCGCCGGAGTGGGATGCCGGTCTGTTCGGCTCGAATGCAACGGCACCGGTCCGATCCGTGTCGCTCATTATAATTAGTCCATTTTGATATAGGCAAAACGTCTAGAACTGCGCTAAACCCCCTTCATTGCCGGATCAAGCTTGACCTTTGTCAAGGTTGGTATGCGTAGACATAACTAGGTTGTTTCCCGTGCTCTGGACGCGAAGGTTCGGGGCGGGGATTCTAGAGTGTCGGCAAACGGGCGAAGCGAGGCGTTCGTTGGTGACAGCGGGCGATCTCCGACAGACACGGGGCGACGAACATGACGGCATTGAGGGCCAAACCTCTGATGTCGCTCGAGGAAACCGCTTACTCGGTTTTCCTGGGGCTTCTCTTTCTCTACTGCGTTCTGGCCGCCGGCAAGGCGGTGGATCCGGTCTTTGCCTTTCATGCCACCATCGGCGCGATCGCGTCGGCGGCCGGCGTCTTCCTGATCATTCGGTCGTTCATCGACCGTGATGGCCATGTCGAACCCGCCGAGATCAACGGCAAGCCGAACTACAATCTCGGCCCGATCAAGTTCGCTTCGATCGCCGCCATGTTCTGGGGGCTTGCCGGCTTCTCCGTCGGTATCTGGATCGCTCTCGAGCTTGCCTATCCGGCCCTCAATCTCGGTCTTCCCTGGACGACCTTCGGGCGCCTCCGTCCGCTTCACACGTCGGCGGTGATCTTTGCCTTTGGCGGCAACGTGCTTCTGGCAACGTCCTTCTACGTGGTGCAGCGCACCAGCCGTGCCCGTATGCCCGGTCTCGTCACCCCGTGGTTCGTCATCCTCGGCTACAACGTGTTCATCGTCATCGCGGGCACGGGATATCTGCTGGGCGTCACGCAGAGCAAGGAATACGCCGAGCCGGAATGGTACGCCGATCTCTGGCTGACCATCGTCTGGGTCGCCTATCTCCTGGTCTTCCTGGCGACGTTGTGGCGGCGCAAGGAGCCCCACATCTACGTGGCGAACTGGTTCTATCTTGCCTTCATCGTCACCATCGCCATGTTGCACATCGTCAACAACGCGGCGGTGCCGGTCAGCATCTTCGGCTCCAAGTCCTATGTGGTCTGGTCGGGGGTGCAGGACGCGATGGTGCAGTGGTGGTACGGCCACAACGCGGTGGGCTTCTTCCTGACCGCCGGCTTCCTGGCCATCATGTACTATTTCGTGCCGAAGCGGGCCAATCGGCCGGTCTATTCCTACCGGTTGTCGATCATCCACTTCTGGGCGCTGATCTTCCTCTACATCTGGGCCGGTCCCCACCACCTTCACTACACCGCGCTGCCGGAATGGGCGTCGACGCTCGGCATGGTGTTCTCGGTGATGCTGTGGATGCCGTCCTGGGGTGGCATGATCAACGGTCTGATGACGCTCTCGGGCGCGTGGGACAAGCTCCGCACCGATCCCGTGCTGCGTCTTCTCGTCGTGTCGGTCGCCTTCTACGGCATGTCGACCTTCGAGGGGCCGCTGATGTCGGTGAAGGCTGTCAACTCGCTCAGCCACTATACCGACTGGACCATCGGCCATGTCCACTCGGGCGCGCTCGGCTGGGTGGGCTACGTCTCCTTCGGCGCGCTCTACTGCCTGGTCCCCTGGGTCTATGGCAAGCGTGACGTCTATTCCCTGAAGCTTGTCGATTGGCACTTCTGGATCTCGACGCTCGGCATCGTTCTCTACATCACTTCCATGTGGGTGTCGGGCATCATGCAGGGCCTCATGTGGCGCGCTTACACCGAGTTCGGCTTCCTGCAGTACTCCTTCGTCGAAACCGTCGAGGCGATGCATCCCTACTACGTCATTCGTGCGTTGGGCGGCATCCTCTTCCTGACCGGCGCAGTGATCATGGCGGTCAACCTCTATCTCACCATTCGCCATGGCGAGGCTGAAAAGCCGGCTGCCGACGTGGCTCTGGCTCCGGCCGAGTAAGGAGACGACTGATGGGTCTCATGCAAAAGCATGCGGTGTTCGAGCGGAACTCGATCGTTCTCCTGATCGGCATCCTGATCGTGGTGGCGATCGGCGGCCTGGTGGAGATCGTGCCGTTGTTCTACCTGAAGAGCACCATCGAGACGGTGACGGGGATGCGCCCCTACTCGCCGCTGGAGCTCGCTGGCCGCAACATCTTCATTCGCGAGGGCTGCTATCTCTGCCATAGCCAGATGATCCGCCCGATGCGCGATGAGATCGAGCGCTACGGCCATTTCTCGCTGGCGGCGGAAAGCCAGTACGATCACCCCTTCCAGTGGGGCTCGAAGCGAACGGGGCCTGACCTCGCCCGCGTCGGCGGCAAGTATTCCGACGATTGGCACGTCGCCCACCTCACCGATCCGCGTTCGGTGGTTCCCGCTTCGGTCATGCCGGCCTATCCCTTCCTGAAGGACAATCCGCTCAAGGCCAACCTGATCGCCGAGGACATGAAGACGCTGCGCCTTGAGGGAGTGCCGTACACCGACGAGGACATTGCCAACGCCGAGGCCGATCTCAAGGCTCAGGTCAATCCGGACGGCATGATCGAAGGCCTGGTCGCCCGCTATCCCAAGACGGTGGTGCGTGACTTCGACGGTAACCCGAAAAAGCTCACGGAGATGGACGCCCTCGTCGCCTATCTTCAGATGCTTGGTACGTTGGTCGATTTCTCGACCTACGACGACAAAGCCAACCTGCGTTGAGGGACTGCCATGGACTTCAGCTACGAACAGGTTGCCGCCTTCGCCCAACAAAGCGGGCTTCTGTACTTCTTCCTGATCTTCTCGGCCATCTGCGTCTATGCGCTTTGGCCCAAGAACAAGGCGAAGTTCGACCACGCCGCGCAGATCCCGCTTGAGGAGGATTGAGCCATGGCTCACGAGGAAATCGACAAGGTCACCGGCGTGTCGACCACCGGCCACGAGTGGGACGGAATCAAGGAACTCAACAATCCGCTGCCGCGCTGGTGGCTGTGGGTGTTCTACGCCTGTATCGCCTTCGCGGTCGGCTACGTCTTCGTCTACCCGGCGGTGCCGCTCGTCTCGTCCTACACCAAGGGCTGGCTCGGTTATTCCCAGCGGGCTTCGGCGCTCGCCGAGGCCGAGGCTGGTCGCGCCGCTCGCAACGAGGTCGGGCAGAATCTCGCCAACGCCAGCCTTGAGGAGATCAAGAACGATCCCAAGATGCTGGAATTCGCGATGGCGCAGGGACGAGCCGCCTTCGGTGACAATTGCGCGCCGTGCCACGGCTCTGGCGCCACGGGCTCCAAGGGCTACCCGAACCTGCAGGACGACGACTGGCTGTGGGGCGGTACTCTGACCGACATCGAGCACACCATCACCGTCGGCATCCGGTCGACCAGCCCGGATACGCGGATGAACGACATGCCGCGCTTTGGTGCGGACGGTTTGCTCGACGCCAAGCAGATCCGCAACGTCGCCGGTTACGTGCTGTCGCTTTCGGGCAACTCGGTCAAGGGCGCCGATGTCGACGCTGGCAAGCAGATCTTCGCGGAGAACTGCACCAGCTGCCACGGAGAAGACGCCAAGGGTAGTCACGAGCTGGGTGCGCCGAACCTGACGGACAAGATCTGGCTCTACGGCGGCGACGAAGCGTCGGTGATCAACACGATTACCAACGCCCACCGTGGCGTCATGCCGACCTGGGGTGGCAAGCTCGATCCGGTGACCATCAAGTCGCTGGCGATCTACGTCCACGACCTCGGCGGCGGGACCTGAGTTCACCCATGCCTTGAAATCGAGCCGGCGGGGAGCGATCCCCGCCGCTGCCTTTTGATTGGAAGCCGCGCTCGAAACAGCCTGTGCAAGTGTGGGACCCGAGTTGGGGCGGCGGACGAACGGCACAGTTTCGACGGCTCCGTCCTGGCGCATGGCGGCAGCGACCAAATCGCCGGTCGTGACGACTTCTAGCTTGTGCTAATGTGCTAATAATAGTGGCGATTACTTAGAAGCGAGCCGCCAGAGCGACAAGGCGGGCGCCGGGAGATAGAGCTACCATGCGGGGCGACGAACACGTCACGGCCGAGGTCGACAGCTACTATGCGGCTGCCAAGAAGAACTATCCCGCGTCCGTCAGTGGCCGATTGAGGACGATCAAGTGGTCCGTGCTGATCATTACGCTCGGCATATACTACTTCCTGCCTTTCATTCGGTGGGATCGCGGCCCCGATGCGCCCGGTCAGGCGGTCCTGATAGATATTGCCGGCCGTAAGGCCTACTTCTTCGGCGTGGAGATCTGGCCGCAGGAGGTTTACTACCTCACGGGTCTTCTCGTGCTTGCCGCCATCGCTCTGTTCCTGATGAACGCCGTGGCAGGCCGCCTCTGGTGCGGCTATCTCTGCCCTCAAACGGTATGGACCGATCTCTATTTCGCCGTCGAGCGCTGGTTCGAGGGGGATCGCCGCGACCGGATCCTGATGGATCGCGCGTCGATGAGCGCCGGCAAGTTCGTTCGCAAGGCGGGCAAGCATCTCGTCTGGCTGCTGATCGCCGTCGGTACCGGTGGCGCGTGGGTGCTCTATTTCGGCGACGCGCCGACGATCATCAGGGACATCTTCACCGGCAATGCCGCCTCGATCGTCTATATCTGGATCGGCATCCTGACCTTCACGACCTATTCGCTCGCCGGCTTCATGCGCGAACAGGTCTGCCTCTACATGTGCCCCTGGCCGCGCATCCAGGCGGCGCTCACCGACGAGTGGGCACTCAACGTTACCTATCGGACCGATCGCGGCGAGCCGCGCATGTCGGTGCGGACGGGCGCCAAAGCGAAAGAGGCGGGCGCAAAAGTCGGCGACTGCATCGACTGCAAGGCGTGCGTACAGGTCTGTCCGACCGGCGTCGATATCCGCGAGGGTCTGCAGCTCGGATGCATCCAGTGCGGTCTCTGCATAGACGCTTGCGACACGGTGATGGCCAAGGTCGGCCGCGAGCCCGGGCTCATTGGCTACGACACCGACATGAACATCGCCCGACGCAGCGAGGGGAAGCCGCCGATCTTCCGCATCGTGCGTCCGCGCACCGTTCTCTATGCGGCGCTGATCGTCATCATCGGCGGCATCATGACCTACACCTTGGCCAACCGGGCCTTCCAGGGCGTCAGCGTACTGCACGACCGCAACCCGCTCTACGTCAACCTGTCGGACGGCGGCGTCCGCAACGGCTATACGGTGCGCCTGATCAACAAGCGGCCTCACGAGCGGCATTTCGCGCTGACGGTCTCCGGTTTGCCGGAAGGCTTTACCGTCGAAGCCCAGGGCGTGCCGGCGGCCAACGGCAAGCCGGTGATCGAGGTATCGGCCGACACGACGCGCGAGCTGCGTGTGCTGGTCATGGTCCCGGGAGGAGTCGCATTGCCGGAATCGACGCCGATCGAGTTCTACATCGTCGATACCGATAACGGCGAAAAGGCCTCCACCTCCGACTTCTTCAAGGCTGCGCCAACGAACTGAGCCGGGCCGGCCATAACCCGAGAGGTTGCGAACGGCTGGCAAAAGGCAGATGCTTGGATATGGCGAGGGAGATCGACCGCATGACCGCTACCACCGAAGAACCAGATCGCGGCCGTCGTCTGACCGGGCGGGGTGTTCTCATCTGGCTCCTGGCCTTCTTCGGCATAACCTTCGCGGTGAATGGCGCCTTCATTTACTTCGCGGTTTCGACCTTCCCTGGCGTCGAGGTGGCGTCGAGCTACAAGGCCGGCCAGGAGTTCGAAGGCGAGGTGGCGGCCGGCAAGGCGCAGGCCGACCGCGGGTGGACGGTGGATGCCGCCGTGCGGCCCGCCGGTGACGGCGCTTCCGTGGAGGTCCACTTCAGCGACAAGGCCGGGGGCGATCTTCATGGCCTTGACGTGCGCGTCCGGCTCACCCACGCCGTTGATCCGAACCACGACCATTCGGCCAGCCTGTCCGAGGTGGCGAGCGGCACCTACCGCGCCATGCTCCAAGGGGTGAAGGCCGGCATGTGGAACCTCACTATCGAGGCCTACAAGGGTGACGAGCGGCTTTTCCGCAGCCGCAACCAGTTGCGCCTCGTCCGCTGACGAAGGGAGACGCCGTGAACATTGCGGTGGATGCCGGAGATCTGGAGCGCGACCCCGAAGGGCGGTCCGTAGGGCACGACTGGGACGCATACACCGTCGCCGATCGTGACGGCGCCCGCCGTATCGAACTCGCCGTCGACGGCATCACGTGCGCCGCCTGCCTGACCGACATCGAGCGCGGCCTTCGTCGCCTGCCGGGGGTGGTCAGCGCTCGGGTCAACGTTGGAAACCGCCGTACCTCGGTCGTCTTCTCGCCCGACAAGCTGACGCCGGACGACGTGCTGGAGCGAATGGCGGCAATCGGCTATCCGGCGCAGCCGTTCGATCCGGCGACACGACGTGACAACCGCTCGGCCGAGGCGCGGGAGCTCTTGAAATGCATGGGCGTCGCGGGCTTCGGCGCGATGAACGTCATGCTGATGTCGGTCGCGGTCTGGTCCGGCAACGTCACCGACATCACGCCCGAGACGCGCGATTTCTTCCACTTCATGAGCGCGCTCGTCGCCATTCCGACGGTGGCCTACGCCGCGCGACCTTTCATCCGAAGCGCCTTTGCCGCCATTCGTCGCCGGTCGCTCAACATGGACGTTCCCATTTCGCTCGGCGTCTGCCTCGCGATGGGCCTTTCGATCTTCAACACGCTTAACCATGCGCTCGAGGCCTACTTCGACAGTGCGCTGATGCTGCTGTTCTTTCTGTTGCTGGGCCGGTTCCTCGACGAGAACATGCGCCGCCGCACGGCGGTGGAGGCGGAGACGCTGGCGACGCTCCGCGCCGATTCTGCGTTGAAGCGCGGGGGCGACGGCGATCTGGTGCGCGTGCCGCTGAGCGCCGTGCATCCGGGCGATATCGTGGTCGTGCGGCCCGGTGAGCGGGTGCCTGTCGACGGCGAAGTTCTCTCCGGCCTGTCCGACGTCGATCGCAGTCTGGTCACGGGCGAGACGCTTCCCGTGCCGGTCGTGCCCGGCGACGTCGTTCACGCCGGTACGCTGAACGGCGCCGGCCTGCTGACCGTGGTGGTGACCGCCGCCGTCGAGGGCACGCTGATGGCCGAGATCGAGCGGCTGATCGGCGAGGCGCAGTCGGCGAAGTCCGGCGCGCTCCGTCTGGCCGACCGCGCCGCGCGCGCCTATGCACCGGTGGTCCACCTGTCCGCATTGCTCACTGCGATCGGCTGGCTCGCCGTCGGCGCGGGCTGGCATACGGCCTTGGTCAACGCCATCGCCGTCCTGATCATCACCTGCCCATGCGCCCTGGCGCTTGCCGTTCCGGCGGTGCAGGTGACCGCCGCCGGACGGTTCTTCCGCAACGGCATCCTGCTCAATGCCGGTGCCGCCATCGAGCGCTTTGCGCGCGTCGACACCGTCGTTTTCGACAAGACGGGAACCCTGACCAGTCCCGAGCCACCGCTGGCCAATCGGTCCGACATATCCGACGATCTTTTGGAGTTGGCCGGCCGGCTTGCCCGCTCGAGCCGGCATCCTCTGGCCGAGGCATTGGCCCGCGCGTCCGGTGCCTGTGGCGCCCTGGAGGGTGCCCGCGAGGTGACCGGGGAGGGCGTCACGGCCGATCTTGCCGGGAGGTCCTTGCGGCTTGGCTCGCTTTCTTTTTGTTCGATCGACGACGAACTGGCCAATCCCGTCCGCACGGCCCATCCCGATGCATCCCTCATCGCCTTTTCCGATGGCGAGAGCAAAGCGGTGTTCGCCTTCGCACAGCGGCTCAAGTCGGATGCTGTCGAGGTGGTGGCCGCGCTTCGCACCAAGGGCTGCAGGCTGGTGGTCCTGTCGGGGGATCGAGAGGCGGCCGTGTCGGTCGTGGCGGCAAGGCTCGGCATTTCCGACTGGCAGGCCGAGGTCGATCCGGCCGGCAAGATTGCGCGGCTCGAAGCGCTGAAGGCGGAGGGGAGGCGCGTGTTGATGGTCGGCGACGGCCTGAATGACGCGCCTTCGCTGGCCGCCGCCTACGTGTCGCTTTCGCCTGTTTCGGCGGCCCATCTTGCGCAGGCGGCCTCCGACGCCGTCTTCCTTGGCGAGAGTTTGAGGCCGGTGATCACGGCCCTGGACGTCTCGCACGCCGCTTACAGGCTGATGAAGCAGAATCTCTGGACCGCAGTCGGCTACAATCTCGTCGCGGTGCCGATCGCCGTCCTGGGCTACGTCACGCCGCTCATTGCCGCCGTGGCGATGTCGGGTTCCTCGTTGATCGTGACGCTCAACGCCTTGCGCCTCCGCCGCGTCGCCATGCCTCCGGCCATACGGCCGCCGGCGGCGGTGGCGGCCGCTCGCGAGGACATGGCTGGGGATCGGGTATGAGCGTTCTCGTCTTTCTCGTGCCGGCGGCGTTGGCCCTCGGCCTTCTGGGACTGGCCGCTTTCATGTGGTCGCTGAAGACGGGTCAGTACGAGGATCTGGAAGGCGCGGCCTGGCGCATTCTCGAGGACGACGACATCGAGGACGCGCCCCACTGTGAGCCGGAGGGCGCGCGCGGCCGTGTCCCGGAAGGCGAGCAACGTCGCAAGGGCTGAACGCTCACAACCTCGACCGATAGACAAACAAAAAACGGGACCGACGCCGTCGATCCCGTTCCGTTTTTCTGGAGCCGCTCGCTATCAGCCGCCAGCGGCGCTGAAGATCTGCTGGCGTACCACGGTCTCGGCTTCCGGCACGCTCGGCTCGGAGAACGGCAGTTTGAGCGTTTCCCAAACGTCGACCAGCGCGTCGCGCAGGTGATCGATGACGGCGTCGTTGTGGAACGGCGTCGGGGTGATCCTGAGCCGCTCCGTGCCGCGCGGCACGGTCGGATAGTTGATCGGCTGGATGTAGATGCCGTGCTTGTCCAGCAGGATGTCCGTCGCCTGCTTGCAGAGGTCGGCATTGGCGACCAGCACCGGCACGATATGCGTCACCGACGGCATCACCGGCAGGCCGGCAGCTCTCAGCACCGCCTTGGTCCGGGCAGCCTGACGCTGATGCGTCTCGCGCTCGCTGCGGCTTTCCTTGAGGTGCCGGATGGACGCGGTGGCCGCGGCGCAGAGGCCGGGCGGCAGAGCCGTCGTGAAGATGAAGCCGGGGGCATAGGAGCGGACGGCGTCGACCAGCGACTTCTTGCCGGTGATGTACCCGCCCATCACGCCGAAGCCCTTGGCCAGCGTCCCCTCGATGACGTCCATGCGATCCATGACGCCGTCGCGTTCGCAGATGCCGGCGCCACGTTCGCCATACATGCCGACGGCATGCACTTCGTCGATGTAGGTGAAGGCGTTGTACTTGTCTGCGAGGTCGGCGATCTTTTCGATCGGGGCGACGTCACCGTCCATCGAATAGACGCTCTCGAAGACGATCAGCTTGGCACGGTCCGGACCGGCCGCGATCAGCAACTCCTCGAGATGCTCGAGATCGTTGTGCCGCCAGATCTGCTTGGAGACGCCCGACGACCGCACGCCGTGGATCATCGAGGCGTGATTGAGCGCATCGGAGAGGATCAGGCAGTTGGGCAACAGCTTGGCGATGGTCGAGATCGCCGCCTCGTTGGAGACGTAACCCGACGTGAAGACCAGAGCGGCTTCCTTGCCGTGCAGATCGGCCAGCTCATGCTCGAGCTGGACCAGGGGATGGTTGGTGCCGGAAATGTTGCGCGTGCCACCGGCTCCAGCGCCCATGGCCTCGGCGGCAGCCGTCATGGCGCCGATCACCTTGGGGTGCTGGCCCATGCCGAGATAGTCATTGGAACACCACACGGTAATCTCGCGTGTCCCGCCGCCCTGATGCCAGAGAGCAGTGGGGAACCGCCCTGCCATTCGCTCCAGTTCCGCGAACACGCGATAGCGCTTCTCGTCCTGCAGCGCCTGGACGGCACTCTCGAACACGGCATCATAGTTCATGATCGATCCAATCCCTCCGACGCCCGGCGGACTGAGCGTCTTTCCGTGAACGGATCGCCCTGCTACGGCCGACGGTCCGTCGTCTTTTCACCTACGATAACCTACGCATATTGCCGCAAGACGCCTTTGATCACGATCAAATCATACGCTGTCTTGATCAAAGGGTCGGCGAAAAGACGGTGGGAGGCCCCGATGTCCTTGCGTGGTCACAGCTTTTTGAACGGGTCCAAAAACCCGGCGCATCTGTCTGAAACTAAAGCACGGCATTGGTGAAGTCTCAAGCAATTTCGTTACTCTCGCGCCATGAAAGGGCCCGCCGCGGCATCGTTGCCCGTCCTGTTTGTCCTTTGGTCGATGGCGTTGGCTCATCGTCGCGATCGCCATGGCGCCTAACCGCTTTTTCACCTTTGGCTGATAAGGAGGTAGATGAAGGAGTATGCCGGTGCAGCTTGATCTGTCATCCCTGACCTTCCTGGTCGTGGAAGATAGCGCCTACATGCGCACGATCCTCAGGACGATGCTGCAAGGCTTCGGCGCGCGCCGCATCGTGGAGGCGGAAGACGGCGCGTCCGGCCTGGAAGCGATGGATCGCGCCAATCCGGATATCCTGATTCTCGATTGGGTGATGCCGATCCTCGATGGCGCCGACATGGTGCGGATGATTCGCGTGCCGTCCAATCCTTTTGCCTATATCCCCATCATCATGGTCACCGGCCACACCGAACGCAGCCGGATCATCGAGGCGCGCCGTCTCGGCATCCACGAACTGTTATGCAAACCTATTTCGGCCAAGTCGCTCTATCAGCGCATTCAATCGGTAGTGCTGGCGCCGCGCGATTTCGTCAAGACGCCGACCTACTTTGGCCCGGCCCCGCGCGAGATTCGCAATCGACAGAACATCTGGCAGGCAAAGCCGGGCGAGAAGGCGGCATCCTGATGCCGCTGTGGCGCCCGTGCCATGAACCCCTTTCCCGTACTCCGCGTTAAGGGGCTGACGAAGTTTTTTTGCCGCGCTTCTGGCGGCCCGTCAGCTCTTCTGGAGAGACGATATGGTGCGCATCCCCGGAAAATCCGCTTTCCTGCCGATCGCCATCGCAGCGGTTTTGGGGCTGTCGCCCCCTGTCGCCGCCATCGAGCTCCCCTCCGGTCTGCCCTCTGGCCTGTCCGCCTGCCTGGTCGGCCTCGGGTCCGGGGATGGTTCTCCGGTGTGGTCCCTGCTCGACGTGACGCCGAGCCGCAGCATTGACCTCGATCTTGCTGATGGAGTCGGCATGACGGTGGCCTGCGGCACATTCGCGGCGCCGAAGAGGAGTCCTGCCACCACCATCACTCCCGCCGGCGCAGTCGATCCGTCCCTCAAGGGGGATTTCGGCTCGCTCTGAACGAGTGGAACGCCTTCAGCCGGTTGGGGCGGGGAAGGCGGCGTCGAGCCGCTCGAAGCGCACGCCTCTGGCAAGAAGGATCTTGATGCCCTCGACGACCCCGGCTCCGGCGGGTCGTTCCGGATGGTTGATGTGGGCGATGATGACGTCGCCCGGTTTTGCCATTCCAACACGCTTGCTAACGGTCGCCGCCGGAAGTGAGGCGCCGACGTCGGCATTGAGCGAGTAACCGGCGATTCTGTATCCAAGCCCGGCGATCAGTTGGGTCGCATCGCGGCTGTAGCGGGCCGAGGCGTCGCGATACCAGACAGGCGCCCGACCGAAGGTGGCTGAGATCGCGCCCGCGCCTCCCGTCACTTCCTGCAACACCGCCGAAAGCGATCCCGCCGTCTGCAGGCCGAAGACGGTCGGGCGATCGGTGATGGCCGGCACATGGTTCTCGCCGTGGTTTTCGATCTCGAACAGGTCGGCATGCGCCAGAAGCTGCGCCGTGGCGGCCGCGTTGCGCTTCAGCCAACGGTGCGTGACGAAGATCGTGGCGGGAACGCGGTCGGCGATCAGTTCGTCCAGGATGCGCTCGTCAACGCCCCCCGAGCAGGCGTCGAAGGTCAGGGCCACGGCGTGAGTGCCAGCCGGAAGAATCAGGCGTGGCTCGACGTCGCCGGCAATGGCTGGAGTGGCAAGCAAAGAAAGGAGGGGAACAGCAAAGAGCAATCGCATCGCTCGGCTCCAGATAATGGACGGCGGGTCGATGCGCTGCGGGCATGTCGAAATCAAGGCTGCCGTCATGCCGCCAAAATTCTGGAATCAAGACTCCGGAATTATTCCACCGGAACTGACCCGATGTCGTTCATTCCGCCGGCGCTACTCCCCGTCGTTTTGCTCGTCGCCTCCAACCTGTTCATGACATTCGCCTGGTACGGCCACCTCAAGTACCCGAACAAGCCGCTTTGGGCCGTCATCCTGGTGTCCTGGACGATCGCCCTCATCGAATACTGTCTTGCTGTTCCGGCAAACCGCTACGGCTTCCGCGTCTACTCGGCGGCCGAACTCAAGACCATGCAAGAGGTGATCACGCTCGCCATCTTCATGGTATTCTCGGCCGTCTACCTCAAGCAGCCGATCACGCTCAACCACGTAGTCGGCTTCGCGTTCATTGGCCTTGGCGCGTATTTCATCTTCAAGGGACCGATTCGGCTGTAGTCAGCCTTGATCGCTTCTGGCCGACGCATTGGCGACGATCACCGGGTTGCCTGGGGCAAGGGCCAGTGCTTCGGCAAACAGAAGCTTGGCTGCCGCGCGATTGCCCCTATGCCATTGCGACCAGCCCATGTTGTTCACCACTTCACCGCGCCGACCGGCGATGGCGATCACTTGAGCGTAGGCCCTGTCGGCGACATCGAACCGACCGAGACGATCGGACGCTGCGGCGAAGCCGAGCCAGGCTTCCGGGTCGAGAGGGTCCTTGGCGAGGGCTGCCCGGAACGTACGCTCGGCGCCGGCAAAGTCGCTCTGCCGAAAGGCGGCCTTGGCGCGATTTCGCAAGGTCGCTTGCTGGCTTGCGAACTGCGAATACTCTGGCCCACTGTCGATAAGCCCGTCTTCGAAGGCTGTACTGCAGGCACCGAGCGGCAAGGCCAGCAAGAGAGCAACCGTCGGCAGGAAGAAAAGTCGATCCATGGTGCATACCTTGGTGAAGCACTGAACGATAGCGAATGCGCCATAAATTCGCGTCAAAAATTCCACTTCAATTTTATGGAGAAGATGAACCTAAGTCACTGTTGGGACACTCCGATATCGGCTGCGCTGATCTCTAGGCCATCCGAAGCTACCTTGCGGGTGGCCGAGAAGATCGATGCCGCGAGCCCTCCGGTCCGGGTGCCCCTCGACGAGGCCGTAACACTCTGATCAGCTGTTGAACTTCACCACCACCGGCCAGATGGCAATGAACAGAACCACCGGCAGGATGCAGGCCGTAACCGGCACCGACAGCTTGGCAGGCAGGGCGTAGGCTTTTTCCTCGGCGGCGGCGAGGCGCTGATGGCGCATGTCCTCGGCGAAGACGCGCAGCGCGTCGGAAAGGCTGGATCCGAGCTCGCGCGACTGCTGGAGCAGCGTCGCAAAGGCGCGCACTTCCGGAACGCCGACGCGGTCGGCCAGGGTTTGCAGCGCCGTTTCCATCGAACGCCCGGCCCGCACTTCGAGACAAAGCACCTGCAGATTGACGCCGAGCGCCGGGTACATCGGCGCCAGTTCCTGCGTCACGCGCTCCAGGCTGGCCTCCATGGAAAGCCCGGCGTTGGCGCAAACGCCCATCAGATCCATGAAATCGGGAAACGCAATTCGGTTCTGCCGAAGCACCGTCTTGGCGTTCCGGTCGACATAGAAGCTCGGCCCGAGATAACCGACGATAGCGGACACCATCAGGATGAGAAGCAGCTTCGTCACCTCGGGGTGGAAACCGGCGGCAGTCAGCAGCAACAGCACGACGAGCGGCACCACGGCAGCTCCCGCGAGGCGGGCAAGAAAGAACACCGCAACGGCGTGGGGGGAAAACAGGCCGGCGCGGATCATCCTCTGCCGGGCCAACTTCATCTTGCCGGCGTCGCCGCTGCTGACGATGTTGTTTGCCTGGGAGATCAAGCGCTCAAGCTTAGGTGGCAGGCGATTGTCCTCAGGCCCGAGGCCCAGTTCCGATAGCGGATCGTCGCTCGCTTCTTCCGCCGACGTTTCTCGTTTCGGCGACGGCATATCGATCTTGAGGCGGCGTCTCACGCGCCCTCGACGCGACAGCGAACTTGCGATCGTTGCGGCGATGCTCGTCAGCATGGCCACCAAGGCAACGAGCGCCACGAGCTCCGGTCGGGCATTGGCGATATCGAGCGCGGAGAGAACGACGTCGGGCATTGAGACCTCAGAAGCGGAAGCTGATCATCTTCTTCATCATCAGGTTGCCGACACCGAGCCAGGCAACGGCGCCGACGAGCCCCCAGGTGGTCATCGGCTTTCCCCACACCGAACCGTAGTAGTCGGGCGACATGAAGTTGAGGGCAACGAAGAGCAGAACCGGCATGGCCGTAAGAAAGACGGCGGAAATCCGGCCCTCGGCGGAGATCGACCGGATCTTGCGCCGCATCTTGATGCGCTGCCGGATCACGTCGGTAAGGTTTTGCAGGATCTCGCGCAGGTTGCCGCCGGTCGACGACTGGATCGATACGGCGGTCACGAACAGCGGCAGGTCTTCCTGGCCCACACGGGCCTGCATGTTGGCAAGCGCCGTCACGAGATCGGCGCCGTAGGTCACCTCGTCGGCCATCATCCCGAACTCGGTGCCGATGGGGTCGGGCATCTCGCGCGCCACCATCGACATGGCCACGGGCACGGGATGACCGGCCTTGAGGCTTCGGACGATCAACTCGATCGCCTCGGGGAACTGCAAGGCGAACTTCTCCTGGCGCCGGGTCCGCCGCATGCGGAGCGCCATGACGGGGATGACGAAACCGCCGATCGGAAACGCGAGGGCGGTTTGCGCGAGGTCATGGTCTGTAAGGTTGAAGACCAGGCCCGAGACGATGAGGCCGGTGGCGGCAAACACCAGCATCAGCTTGGTGAGGCCTATGGTGATGCCGCACTGAACGATCAGTCGACCGAGCCAGGCAAGGTGGCTCGGCATGCCGCCGGAGGCGGTCAGACCACGCTCACGCCTGAGCAGGATCATGACCTCTTGCCGATTGGCGTCGGGTGCCGACACCCGAAGTCGGCGATTGATCTGGCGGCGGTTGGCGCTGGCATTCACGGTCAGGAGATACACCGCTTCCGCCAGAAAGGCGGCGGCGAAACCGGCGAACCCATAGAAGAGGTGCATCTCGTTCATCTCGGCCTCACACGAGTGGCTTGGTGGGGTCGAAGTAGGCGCTCGGCACGGTGATGCCCTTGGCGACGAGATCGTCAAGGAAGCGAGGCCGAATGCCGGTGGCGCGAAACTCGCCGACGACTGTCCCGTCCACCTCCGTACGCAAGCGATTGAAGCGGAAGATCTCCTGCATCTGGATGATGTCGCCCTCCATGCCGGTAATCTCCGAAATGGAGGTGACGCGACGTTTGCCGTCGGACAGACGGGTCAGTTGCAGGATCAGGTGGATGGCCGAGGCGATCTGCGAGCGGATGGAGGCGACGGTCATCGGCATGCCGGTCATGCCCAGCATCTGTTCGAGGCGTGAGATGGCGTCGCGCGGCGTGTTGGCGTGGATCGTGGCCATCGATCCTTCGTGGCCGGTGTTCATGGCCTGCAACATGTCGAAGGCCTCCTCGCCACGGCACTCGCCGAGAATGACGCGGTCGGGCCGCATGCGCAGTGCGTTCTTGACGAGGTCGCGCTGGCGGATCTCGCCGTGGCCCTCGGTGTTGGCAGGGCGCGTTTCCATGCGGGCGACATGCGGCTGCTGCAGTTGCAGTTCGGCCGCGTCCTCAATCGTGATCAGGCGCTCGTCCGGCGAGATGAAGGCCGAGAGGGCGTTGAGCATGGTCGTCTTGCCGGTGCCGGTACCGCCCGAGATCAGCGTGGTGACGCGCGCATTGACGGCCGCCGCCATCAACTCACCCATCGGCTTGGCCAGCGCGCCGACATCGATCAGTCGATCGAGCGACAGCTTCTTCTTGGCGAACTTGCGGATGGAGACCAGGGGGCCGTCGACGGCGATCGGTCGGATCGCCGCGTTGAAACGCGAGCCATCGAGCATGCGGGCATCGCAGGTCGGGTGGCTTTCGTCGATGCGCCGGCCGACGGCCGCCACGATCTTGTTGATGATGCGCAAGAGGTGCGCCTCATCCTTGAAGGGAATGTTGATCGGCTCGAGCTTGCCGAAGCGCTCGACGAAGCAGTTCTGATGACCGTTGATCAGGATGTCGTTGATCGTTGGGTCGCGCATTACCGCTTCCAGCGGTCCGAGCCCCATCATCTCGTCGTAGACGGCGGTAACGAACTCGCCGAACTCGTGCTCGTTGAGTGCCAGGCGCTCTTCGGCTGCGAAGGCGCTCACATGGCCGTAGAGTTCGCGCATCACCGCGTCGGGCGACAGCTTCTCGAGTTGGGAAAGGTTGAGGTCCTCGATCAGGCGCTTGTGCAGCTTGTCCTTGGCGGCGATCAGCTTCTCGTTGATCGGCTTGGGCAGCGGCAACGGCTCCATTTCGCGCAAGGGGGCTACCTGGATCAGCGATGCCGTCGACCGGTCGCTGGGCATCGTCGGTGGTGCGTCGCCCGATTGCAGGGTCTGGAAGCGGCTACGCATGACGCCTCCCCTTGATCCTGGCAGAGATGTCGGAGCGCTTCAGGCGGGCGAGAATGGTGCGAAGGGGCGTCGTCCACGAGGGGGCGGCAAGCTCCGCCGGGTCGGCGATGATCGCTCTGAGGTCGGCGATCACCCGCGAGTTGGGAGCCACCTCGCCGAGGGGGCGCCCTTGATCCAGCGCCTCTCTCACGGCCTTGTAGTCGTTGGCGACCGAGCCGGCAAAGTCGTCTCCGAACAGTTCCTTGACCTCGGAAAGCGATACGCTGGGGCTACCCTTGGCGTCAACGCGGTTGAGGATGACGCCGAAGCGAGCGTTCTTGTGGACGCGTTCCCGTACGGCCTGTGCGAGTCGCTGCGCCTGTCGCAATGCCGGCACCGTCATTTCCGTGGTGAGAAAGACGTGGTCCGACCCTTGAAGAACCGAGTCGGTCCAGGGAAACCAGGTGCGGGGCAGGTCGATCACCACGTTGTCGAAATGTCCGGCGACGAGGTCGAGCAATCGCGCCACGAGATCCGGCCGGTAGCTGCGCATTTCCCAGGGGCAGGGCGGTGCCGAGACGATGGCAAGACCCGATTTGTGACGGCTCAGCATGACGTCGAGCAGCTTGCGGTCGAGCCGGTCCGGCTGGTTCTCGATCTCGGCGATGTCGAAATGCGGTTCGATGTCGAAGTATTCGGCGCAGGAACCGTTCTGGAGGTTGAGATCGACGACGCATGTCGTCTGGTGGCGCCGTGCCGCTGCCTGATGAAGCAGCGCGGCCGCCTGCAGCGCCAGGGTCGTGTTGCCCACTCCGCCGGCCGCCGGCAGGAAGGTATAGATCCGGGAATCCGGGTAGGGATCGGCTTCGTCGCGACCAAGACGGGTAAGGGTGTGGGCAAGGTCGGAGAGCACGACCGGCTTTACCAGGAAGTCCTGAAGCCGCAGCCTGAGGAAGCCGCGGGCCACCTCGGCGTCGAACACGCCGGTAACGGGGAGGAAGCGCACCGACGGCCCGGCTTGTCGATAGAGCTCGGACAGGCCGGCAACAGGGCCATCGGGAAAGGCATCGAGATCGGGGACGACCAGACCGCAGGCCGGGTCTGCGAGTTCGTCGGATAGCTTGTCGGGTGTTCGTACCTTGAGGTCGCCCACGTTGGCGCCGGAGGTGCGAAGCGCGTCCGCCACGAGGACGGCGAAGTCCTTGTCGGCGGTAACGACAACGACGGTGCCGAAGTTGATCGAGGTCTCGGCCATTGGCGTCATCGTACCAGGTCCAGGATGTAGCCACCGGTCGATGCGCCATTGGCGGCGAGATAGGCGGTCGGGTCGGGTGGAACTTCGGCATTGCCGCGTGCGAAGGCGTCGAGATCGCTGCCCGGAACCGCGCGATCGAACGGCGTGGCGATGGTGGTGCCGGCGCCGAGCGGATCGACGATGTGCGGCGTCACGATGATGACGAGGTCGGTTTCCGACCGCTTGTAGGCGGTGGAGCGGAACAGGTTGCCGAGTACCGGCACCGAGCCGAGCCAGGGCACGCGATTGTTCGATACGGAGCGCGAGTTGGTGAGCAGGCCGGCGATCACGAAGCTCTGCCCGTCGCGCAGTTCCAGCGTCGAGTCCGAGCGTCGCACCTTGAGGCCGGGAATGGTGATGCCGTTGATCGTCACCGCCGCCGAGTAGTCGATCTCGCTCACCTCCGGCTTGATGTTGAGGTGAATGAGGCCATTCGGCGCAACCGTCGGTGTGAAGTCCAACCCCACGCCGAATTTCTTGAACTCGACCGAGATAGAGTTCTGGTCACTGGCAACCGGCACAGGAAACTCGCCACCGGCGAGGAAACTGGAGGTCTGGCCGGACAGCGCCACAAGGTTGGGTTCGGCGAGCGAGCGAGCGAGGCCGCGCGCTTCCAGCGCCTTCACCACCATGTCGACCGAGAGCCCGCCCGAGAGAACCTGGCTGACGATCTCGCCGAACGGCGTGGAACCGGAGGCGAGCGTCGAAGAGCCGACTCCCACTGCGATTCCATCGCTCTGGACCGCCCAGCCCAGGCCGAGCTCCCGACTGGCCGAGCGCGTGGCTTCAAGGAACCGGACCTTGAGCTGAACCTGCTTGCCGCCGCCGATGTCGACGGCATTGACGACTTTTTCGCCGCCGAACTCCTTGGCGATGGCGCCGGCTTCGTCGATGGTTTTCTGGTCGGCCGCCATGCCCGACAGGACGATCGAGCCATTTGCCGAGGACACGTCAACCTTGGCGTCGGGCAGCTTTCGCTCAAGTGCCGCTTGCAGCCGGTCGGTGTGCAGGGATATTTCGAAGTCGGCGGCGCCGACCACATTGCGCTCCTTGTCGAAAAGGACGATTCCGGTCACGCCCCCCTTCGAGCCGAGCACCATGAACGACTTGTCGGTGAGCGGCCAGGCGTCGGCCAGCGCCGGATCTCCAACGACGATTTCCGAGAAGGGGGTCGTCGTCACGATCATCTGTGGCACGCCCTTGGCAATCGAGAACGACTGACCCGAGGTTGCAGCCGTCATTCTGATGGGCGAGGTCGCCTCGGCCGGCAAGGCGACGACCATGACGAGAGCGAGAAGAGCAACGACGTAGGAAGCTACGCGCGTCGAGAGGGTCATTGCGGTTCTCCGGCGGCGATCGATGCGGGGGGAGGCGAGGGCGCTTCAACGGGCCCTGTCGTCGCGCCGGGGGGCGTCACGAGGCGGCTCGGACCGCCATCCCTGACCGGTACAGAGTATTGGGTCAGTTCGGTTGCCCGCCGCACCCACACCGTGGCATCCGTTGCCGGTGAAGTCGGTGGTATCTCGGCCTTGGCGTTTTCGGTCTTGCGGGCCGTTGTGAGGTCGGCGACGCTGATGGGACGGAACGCCTCGGCTCTCACTTCGCCAGCGCGTCGGAGCACCAATGACAGGCTGCCGACGCTTTGGGCCAGCACCAGTTTCTGTGCGGCTTCCGGTGAAACTTCGACCGTCGCGGTATGCGCCACCATCGGCTCGGTGCTTTTCTCGTCGGCCATCTGGTCGATCGACAGGATGCGCACGTCCTGAAGAATGACCTCGGCAATTTCGCCCGTGGTCAATACGACGTCGACCCGGTCCCCCGGCAGGACCAGGCCGCCGACGCCGGCAACCTCGTTGACGCGGAGCGTCACGGCCCGGTTTCCGTCGGAGATCAGTCGGGAAACGGCGGCGCGTTCGCCTGGGCCCGTCAGCTTGGAGGCGAACAGAGGTTCGCCCTGCTCCAGCGGATAGAGCACGGTGCGGTCGCCGTTCTTGAACAGATCGTCCTTGGTCGCGAATGCGCCGCTTGGCAGGTCACCGTTCGGCCAGGGGATCTCGCGGACCGCCTGGCGGGAAAGCGGTGCGCCGAAGCGCAAAGGCTTGGCGGCCACAACGAGAGTGCCGAAGGTCACCGACGGCCGCGCTGCCTCGATTTCCCTGATGCGCGCCGCCGAGGCGTTGTCGAGCCAGCGGCCGCCCGCCCAGATAGCACCGCCGCCGCAGGCGATGGCAAGCACGATCATGACCTTGAAATTGGCACGCATTGAGACACTCTCTTCAGATGCGCTCAGGCTAGCAGCTTTGCGATAAAGGCCGGTTCAATCGGTTCGTGGCTTTTCCGCAGTCATCTCAAGCTTCTGTTTACTCTTCCGATGCCGGTTCTTCGCGGCTGCGGCTTGCGGCGGGCAGGAAGGGGGACTAAGCCGAGTATCGACGGTTCATCGGGTGCGGAGGAAACAGTGTCGGTTTCTGAGGGCGTTTCAGGCGCGGCCGCGGCTGGCGGCATTCTGACGATCGGCGTCGAGGCCATCGTCGCCAACTGGCGCAGCCTTGCGGCCCGCGTAGCGCCGGCTCGTTCTGCCGCCGTGGTCAAGGCCGACGCCTACGGTTTGGGCGCCACGCTGCTGGTCGGCCCACTCTATGAGGCCGGCTGTCGCGATTTCTTCGTGGTCACGCTGTCGGAGGCCGGGACGATCCGCCCGCTGCTGCCGCGTGATGCGACCATCTACGTCCTCAACGGTCTGATGCCGGGCACCGCTGCTGCCTACGGTGACGGAGTTCTGCCGGTCCTGAACTCGCTTTCCCAATGTCGCGCCTGGGCCGAAGCCAATCGCGGCAGCCGACCGTCGGTTATCCAGGTCGATACCGGCATGTCGCGTCTCGGCCTCGATGTCGCCGAGCAGCAAGCTCTTGCCGACGAACCCGGCCTGCTCGCAGCGACCGGCGGCCATCTTGTCATGAGCCATCTTGCCTGCGCCGACGAGCCTGACAAGCCGGCGAGCGGTGAACAACTTGCCGCCTTCCGCGCCGCTCGCGCCCGCCTTCCGGGATTCGCCGGCTCGCTCTCCGCGTCGAGCGGCATCTTCCTCGGGCCGGACTATCACTTCGATCTCACCCGCCCCGGCGCCGCGCTCTATGGCATCGAGACGAGCCCCCTGGCCACGGGCATCAAGCCGGTGGTCGACCTCAGAGTCAGGATCGCCCAGCTTCGCGAGATCGAAACGGGCACCTCGGTCGGCTATGGCTACACCTTCCGCGCCAGCCGGACGACCCGCCTCGCCACCTTGGCGACGGGATACGCCGATGGCTGGTGGCGTCGCTTCTCTGGCGGCGCCGCGGCCGCCTTTCATGGCGATACGCGGCTGCCGTCGGTCGGGCGCGTCTCCATGGACAGCTTTTCGGTGGACATCAGCGCCCTGCCGGTCGGCACCCTCGCCGAGGGCGATCTCCTCGAGCTGATCGGCCCGCACCAGAGCGCCGACGACCTGGCTCGCGCCGCCGGCACCATCGGCTACGAGGTGCTGACCTCGCTCGGTCGACGCTACCACCGCGTTTACCGCTAACCTCTCAGGGGCGAGCGATCACCGCGAAAGCGCTGGTCCCGCCCGTCCATGGGCCGCCGGTCGTGAAATCGACGATCTCCACGCTGGAATAGCCGGCGGCCAGCACCTCCTCGGTGATACTGGCGGGTGTGTAATACTGCATCCAGTTGTAGACCTGGAAAGTTCGGCCGGGCGCCGCGATGAGATAGCGGTCGAGACCGATCGCCTTGTCGCGGTAAAGATGCGTCGTCTTGAAGCCGACATAGTCTCCGGCCGCCCAGAAGCCGTTCATCAGGCGCGGCGCGAAGATCGTCTCCTCGCTCAGTTCATCGAACATGCCGGTCGAGAAGACGTCGAACACGAAGATGCCGTCCGGTCGCAGCATGGCCTTGGCCTTGGCGAGGATCAGCTTGCGCGCCTCCGGTGCCATTGCGCAGAAGTCGCCATAGATCATGGTGACGAGCCCTTGCCCTGAAGGCAGCTCGTCCTTGAGATAGTCGGCTCGCCGATAGTCGATGGACAGCCCCGCCGAGTCCGCCGCCTTGCGCGCGTAAGCCAGCGAGTTGGCCGAGAAGTCTAGACCGGTCACCTTGGCGCCTCTTTGGGCGTAGCGACTGGCATAGAGGCCAGGCCCACAGCCGAGATCGGCGACGGTCAGGCCGGAGAGCGGGTGGCGTCGATCAAGCCAGTCGACGAAGGCGTCGATGACGCCCGGCCGTCGCGAGGCGAGGTCGCTTGTCTCGTCGAGATGAAAGCGCAGCATCTCCGTCGCGATATGCGGGTCGGTCCATAGCTGCTCGGTGGTCGATATGGAAAAGGGAGCGGGGCGGGCGAGAAACTCTGAGATGATTTCGTACATGATGGCGGCACGGTAGGCCTCGTCCGCCCCGAAATCTAGGTTCTGAAAAACACGGCCGCGTCCCGGTGGAACGCGGCCGTCATGTTCAAGAGATCGGTCGATCAGGGTTGCTTGCCGATGTAGGCGAGAATGCCGCCGTCGACATAGAGGATGTGGCCGTTGACGAAGTCCGAGGCTGACGAGGCGAGGAACACCGCCGGCCCCTTCAGATCGTCGGTGGTGCCCCAGCGGCCGGCCGGCGTCTTGGCACGGATGAAGGCGTCGAACGGGTGGCCGGGCGCACGCAGCGGCGCGGTCTGCGGCGTCTCGACGTAGCCCGGCCCGATGCCGTTGCACTGGATGTTGAAGGCGCCATATTCGGAGGCGATGTTGCGGGTCAGCATCTTGAGGCCGCCTTTGGCCGCCGCGTAGGCCGACACCGTCTCGCGGCCGAGCTCGGACATCATCGAGCAGATGTTGATGATCTTGCCGCTGCCCTTCTTCATCATTCCCGGGATCACCGCCTTGGCGACGATGAACGGCGCCGTCAGGTCGATGTCGATCACCTGGCGGAAGTCCTTGACGTCCATCTCGTGCATGGGGATGCGCTTGATGATGCCGGCATTGTTGACCAGGATATCGACGGCGCCGAGATCCTTCTCGATGTCGGCCACCAGCTTCTGCACGGCGGCTTCGTCGGTGACGTCGGCGATGTAGCCCCGTGCGTCGATGCCCGCCGCCTTGTAGGCGGCAAGCCCCTTGGCAAGGAACTCTTCGTTGATGTCGTTGAAGGCGATGGTGGCGCCGGCCTCTGCCAGAGCGCTCGCCAATGCGAAGCCGATGCCGTAGGAGGCGCCGGTGACGAGAGCCACCTTGCCTTCGAGCGAGAATGCATTCGGGTAGGTCATTACGGTCTGTCCTTGCTCGGTTAGCGCAGGTCGCCGATGGCGATATGGTCCATGTCGTCGAAGGTCTGGTTCTCGCCGCCCATCGCCCAAATGAAGGTATAGGCGCTGGTGCCGCAGCCGGCGTGGATCGACCAGGACGGCGAAATGACCGCCTGCTCGTTCTGCACCAGGATGTGGCGGGTCTGGTTGCCTTCGCCCATCATGTGGAAGACGGCCTGTCCCTCGGGAATGTTGAAGTAGGTGTAGATCTCCATGCGGCGCTCGTGGGTGTGGGCCGGCATGGTGTTCCAGACGCTTCCAGGCGCGAGCTGGGTGAGACCCATGGAAAGCTGGCAGGTCTCCAGCACGTCTGGATGGATGAACTGGTTGATGACGCGCTTGTTGGCGGTCGCCTCGTCGCCAAGCGGCTTTTTCTTGGCGTCCGTCATCGACAGGAAGGTGGTCTTGCAGGCTTTATGTGCCGGCGCCGACACCATGTAGAACTTGGCCGGCGCCTTGGGATCGTCGCTCCGGAAGACGACCGATTTGGTACCCTTGGTGATGTAAAGACAGTCCTGGAAGCCGAGCTGGAAGGTTTCGCCGTCGGCTTCGATGGAGCCGGCCCCGCCGATGTTGAAGATGCCGATCTCGCGGCGCTCCAGCACGTAGGCGGTGCCGAAGTTTTTCATGCAGTCGATGCCCTTGTCGAGCGGCACCGCCTCGCTGACCGGTTTGCAGCCGAGCGTCACCATGCGGTCGACATGGGAGTAGACGGCGACCACCTCGTCATCGCGGTAGAGGTTCTCGATCAGGAACTCCGCGCGCGTTTCCTCGGTGGTGTAGCGCTTGAAGTCCTTCTGGTTGGCCGAATAGCGAATATCCATTGGTGTCTCCGATGGTGAGAGGTGAGGCGATCAGGCCTGGATCTTGACGACGACCTTGCGGACCTTGGCAGGCGCGCCCATGGCGCAACCGGGCCTGTGGATGTCGGTGGGGTGGAAGATGGCGTAGGCGCCGGTGCCCAGAACGAGATCGGTCTCGTCGGCCACCGTGGCGAAGAACTGAATGTCGCGGCTTTCCAGAAGATCCTCCGACACCGGATTGTTGCCGGCGAGAGGCGCATAGCCGACGATCTCTCGGCCGCTCGCCACGTACTGGATGTCGATGTAGCGGGCATGGGATTCGGGACGCTTGTCGGCCTTGGGCACCGTCTCGTAGTCCTGGATCAGAGCGAACAGGCGATCGCCGTCGATGTCGACGCGGCCGGCTGGCAAGGCGTTGATGTCGGTCTCCGCGAGAAAACGAAGCCCTCGCCAGATGTCCTCGGGCAGGTTGGCGGCGTCGCGGTCGAGCGTGGCGATATGACTGAGATACATCGGCTTTCTCCGGGAAGCGATTTTGGGGTCGGCGCTTGGCGTCGGCCCCTCCGCGATTATTCGGCCGCTTGCAGCTTTTCGACCGGAAGGGGTGCTGGGGCGGCGCTTCTGACACGCTTGGCCCAGATGCCGGTCAGGATCGGCACCAGGATCGCCGTGGTGAGACAGGCGGCGGCGACCAGCGAGGTGGCGGCGGCGGCGGCCGGTTTGAAGGCAGGCACCATCTCCGCGATGATCATCGGGTTGGCGACCGCCGCTCCGGCGGTGGAGGAAGCCGCGAGGCCGGCGGTGCCGTTGCCGCCGCCGATCAACTTGTCGGCCAACATCAGCGGAATGCCAGTGATGATGATGACGATGACGCCGAGCAGGATGCCGCCAAGGCCGGTCTGGGCGATGACATGCAGGTCGATGCCGTTACCGAGCGCGAAGCCGATGAACGGGATCAGCGTATGCACGCACTTGCCGAAGAACTCCTTCAGGTCCCTGTCGAGGTTGCCGAGCAGGAAACCGACCAGGAAGGGCAGCACGGCGCCGACGAACAGATGCGGCTCGAAGGTGGCGACGCCGGCGGCGCCCAGGATGAACATGGACACCAGCGGGCCGGATTCGATCGACATCAGAACGAAGGCGCCAGCTTCTTCCTTGGTGCCGTACTGCTGCATCACCGCCGCATAGAGGCCGCCGTTGGTCATATCCATCGCGGCGCAGATGGCCAGCGCAGAAAAGCCGGCGAAGAGCCCGGCCTGCACGCCTTCGATCGGCAGGAACTGGGCGGCGGCGTAGGTGGCGGCCCAGGCGATCAGCGTCTTGACGATGACGAGATTGCCAGACTTGCGCAGCACGGTGCCGGTCGCACGGAGGTCGATTGTGGCGCCCATGCAAAAGAACCAGACGGCGAGGATCGGCACCGTTCCGGAAACCAGTCCGTTGGTGAAGGAACCGAAGTACTTGCCGGCTTCCGGATAGAAGGTCTTGCACAGTGCGCCGAGGATCAGCGGCACCAGCATCAGCCCGCCAGGGACCTTATCGATCGTCTTCTTGATGTTCATGATGACCTGTCATCTCCAGCGTGTGGAATGGTATTGGAGCTGTCGGCTTATCGACGCCGGGCGATCTCGTCGGCGAAGACGTCGGGGGTGGCGTCTTTCGGAATGATGGCGCCCCGGTGTTGCACGACGGCGCCCGCGACCGCGTGGGCGCGAAGCGCGGCGTCCGCTGGCGCGAGACCGAGGCTACGACCGAGGAGATAGGCGGCCGAGAAGCTGTCGCCAGCGGCGGTAGTGTCGACCACCTTGTCGACGGCGGTGGCGGGTACGGTCTCGATCTTGCCGCCGTGGACGATCGTGCAGGGTTTGGCGCCGTCCTTGATCACCACTTCGAGGCGCGGATTGGCCGCAAAGTGACTGGCGCCGGCCTCCGGCGTTGGGGCGATGCCGAGGACTTCGAGTTCTTCGACCGTCACCAGGACGCGGCTTGCGAAAGCGATGACCTCCTCATAGGTGGCGCGCGTCGTCTCGACGTTCTCCCAAAGAAGCGGACGGTAGTTGCAATCGAAGTCGACGGCGACGCCATCGCGAGCGAGTTCGCCGAGGCGAGCGATGAGACGAGCCCGGCTTTGCGGCTTCAGCACCGCGAGACTGATCCCGGAGAGGTAGATGTTGCTGTAGCCCGAAAGCGCGGTGAGGATGACATCGGACCCGTCGGTCTCGAAGGTCTCGCGAACGGCGGCTTCGCCGCGCCAGTAATAGAAGCGGCGCTCGCCGGCGGTATCGGTTTTGATGAAGTAGAGGCCGGGGCGACGCCCCGGGCGACGCAGCACCAGTCGGTCGCCGACACCTTGGCTGCGCCAGAAAGCGGCCATAGCATCGCTGAACGGGTCGTCACCGATGGCGCTGACATAGTCGACGAAGCTGCCGAGTTCCGTTCCAAGCCGCGCTATGTAGGCCGCCGTGTTGAAGGTATCGCCACCGAAGGACTGCGTGATGCCGCCGTCGGGTCGCTCCTGCAGCTCGACCATGCATTCTCCGATGGCTGCCACGCGGATGTCCTTGGTCACATCATCCTCCGATCGTTCGCCGTTCTAGCTCCGGGAGGGCGCTTGGCCTCCCCATCCGTCTTGCTGGCTGCAACATCTATTTGCTGCCGCTCCAAGTCAATACGCATTAATCCATGTCTATATTCTGGAATTGCGTACACATCGAAAGTCTATATCAGACTCAAGGTATAGATAATCTGGAAATTCGCCTGGATTTAGTAAAGTATAAATTTCGACATGAGTTGGGTGTCGCATAATATATACAATCTTATATACAAGATATATAAGGTATATGCGAGCATGATCGTCGTTATGTTTATTGAGAAGTCGTTTTGGCGTGTTGGGAGGACTGCCTAGGAGTTCCGGTATGGTCGGCTGGCGTCAGGTTTCCACTTGAGGCGGACCGACTTATGCTGGCGAGGCGCGCGACCTTTGGTCGGCGGGCGTATCCGTATCGCCCCTGATCCGCGAGCTTGGCACTAACCCGCTCTGACTATTTTTCATATATCTGAAATACGAGATGGAGTCGGTTTGCCATCAGCGGAGTGGCGCGACGGACGGGCGGCAGGCGCACCTCTCCGTCGGCCTCCTCGGGGAATCGACTGCGCATACGGCCACTAGGGCAGCCCATGGAGCGGACCCGATGACGACATGGACCATGAACGACAGTGGACGATCCCCGGTCGCCGCTACGCCGGCTGGTGAGACGGCCGCCCAGTTGGTTCACCGCCGGCTGCGGGACGACATCGTGTCCATGCGTCGTCGTCCGGGTGACGTCATTTTCGAAAAAGAGATCGCCATCGAAGCCCGCGTCAGCCGGACGCCGGTTCGCGAAGCGCTGCTCCGCCTTGCCGACGAGAAGCTGATCGAGATCGTACCCAAGTCCGGAACCATGGTCTCCCGGATTCCGGCCGAGATTCTGCCCGAAATCATCGTTGCTCGCGCTGCGCTCGAGGCGGTGACCGTACGGGCGGCGACCGAGAGCGCCAAAGGCTCCGACATAGCTGGCCTCAGGGCGATCATCGAACGCCAACGCGAGGCGCTTGCCACCGGGGATATCGACGGCTTCCATGCTTCCGACGAGCTCATGCACCGGGCCATTGCCGAGGCGGGCAAGCTACCGGGCCTGTGGGCGATGATCGTCCAGATCAAGGTTCAGCTCGACCGCTACCGTCGCCTGACGTTACCTCAGCCGCATCGTATGGAGCGAGCGCTCGGCGAACACGAAGAGATTGTCGACGCCATTGCCGGTCGCGACGCGGCTGCCGCCGTGGCAGCCATGGATCGGCATCTTGACGGACTTCGCATCAGCCTTGCGCCGATCCGCGAGCTCAATCCAGACTATTTCTCGGGCGACGTCGGCGCCGTTTACGACCGCTGGGCCGGCGAAACAGCCTGACCGTACCAAGGGGCGCCTCCACGTCCTGTCGCAGACATTATTAAGTAAACAAACTTATATGCTTTCGTATTATGCAGGTTGGCCTCAGGATTGACTGCAATTCGTGCGTGACAAACACAGGTTTTGCCTTGAGCCTATAGAGGTGGGAAGCCGGTATCCTCCCTGCCGGCCCCGACCTGAGGAGCCATGGCATGATCGTGGCAGTCCGCCAACCGCCTCGCCTCGCCCCCGTCGAGACGTCACCTGTTGTTCGCCGTGAAGGCCGGCAGAGCGCCGAGATGGTGCTGTTCGGCCTTTACGAGATATCGAAGATACTCAACGCGCCCGTTCGCCTCGAAAGCATGCTGGCGAGCGTCGTCAATATCCTCACGTCCTTCCTCGCCATGCGGCGCGGCATGATCGTCGTCATCGACGAGATTGGCGAACCCGAGATCGTGGCCACGGCCGGCTGGGCCGGTGAGGTGAAGGGGCGCCCGATCGACAGCCTTCCGCAGGCGGTCATCGATCGCATCGTCGCGACGCAGACGTCGCTCGTCGTCCAGGATACGGCCACCGATCCGCTGTTCGCCGATACGCCGGCCGCCCACGACCCCAGCCGCGTCTCTTTTGTCGGCGTGCCGATCAAGGACGACGTCAAGGTGATCGGGACGCTCAGCATCGACCGCGTCTGGGACGGCTCGACCGACATCCGCATCGACGAGGACCTGCGCTTCCTGGCCATGGTCGCCAATCTCGTCGGACAGGCGGTGCGTCTCCACCGCATCGTCGCTGCCGACCGCAAGCGCCTGATCGACGAGCGGTCGCGCCTCGAGAAGGCGCTCGATGAAAAGCCCAAGCCGGCCCGAGTCCGGGTCAGCATCGGCGGCATCGTCGGCGACAGTCCGTCGGTGCGTCGCGTGATGGAGACGATCTCCATCGTCGCGCCGTCCAACTCCACGGTGCTATTGCGTGGGGAGAGCGGCACCGGCAAGGAGCTGTTCGCGCGCGCCATCCACGAACTGTCCAGCCGCAAGGCCAAGCCTTTCGTCAAGCTCAACTGCGCCGCCGTTTCCGAGAGCGTGCTCGAGTCCGAGCTGTTCGGCCACGAGAAGGGCGCCTTCACCGGCGCCATAGCCCTCAAGCCGGGCCGTTTCGAGCTTGCCAATGGTGGAACGTTGTTGCTCGACGAGATCGGCGAGATCTCGCCAGCCTTTCAGTCGAAGCTGCTGCGTGTTCTGCAGGAGGGCGAGTTTGAACGTGTCGGCGGCACTCGGACGCTGAAGGTTGACGTCCGTCTCATCTGCGCCACCAATCGCGATCTCGAAGCGGCAGTTGCAAAGGGCGACTTCCGCGCCGACCTCTACTATCGCATCAACGTCGTTCCTGTGTTTCTGCCGCCCCTGCGCGAAAGGCCCGGCGACATTCCGCTGCTTGCCCGCGCCTTTCTCGACCGCTTCAACCGCGAGAACAGCCGTCGCCTGAACATAACCGATAAGGCGCTCGATCTGCTGGGCAAGTGTTACTTCCCGGGCAACGTGCGCGAGCTGGAGAACTGCGTCCGCCGCACGGCGACGCTCTCCCGCAGCGACACCATCCGCCGCGAGGACTTTGCCTGCGCGCACGGCGAGTGCCTATCGGCGACCTTGTGGACCGGCGCCCACCACGTGACGGCCGACGAACAGCTCACGGCCTTGAAGCGCGGCGAGGTTCTGGTGCCCGGTCTCAGACCACCGGTGCCGCTACCTCCGACGGCGCGGCCACAGGACTCGGTGGCCTATGCCGAGCCGCAAGCCGAAAGTCCGCTGTGCGAGCATGCCGGTCCCGACTGCCCTGCCATCGGTCATCGCGCGGGCGAGAAGGAGCGGCTGATCGATGCCATGGAGAAATCCGGCTGGGTGCAGGCCAAGGCCGCCCGTATCCTCGGCCTGACGCCTCGCCAGATCGGCTATGCGCTCAAGAAGCATCGCGTCGAGCTGAAGAGGTTCTGATCGCCCCTGTCGGGAGTCCGACAAGGGTGTGTCGCATCGCGGCGTCCTCGGAGTGAAGATCTCGTAAGTAGCTGATAGTAAGGTTTTTTAATTCTGGCACATGGCTTGCGATGACGATGGTGAACCTGTCACGGAGATATCGCCATGGCCATGTCCATCAATGCCGACGATTGCACCACCTGCGGCGCCTGCGAGTGCGAATGCCCTTCCAAGGCCATCCGCATGAAGGGGGGCGTCTATGTCATCGACCCGCAAAAATGCACCGAATGCGAGGGCGTCGCCGCCGCGCCGCAGTGCGACGATGTGTGCCCGTCCGGCGCCATTGCCAAGGCGGCCTGACATGCCCTTCGTCGAGCGGGAGCCGGAGATCGAAATCGATGGGCCGCCCCGCTTTCAGCCCGGCGACAAGGTGATCGCGCGCCTCAACGTGAAGAACGACGGCACCTTTCCCGGACGCGATATCGGCGAGCGCCTCGTTCACAAGGGCGATGTCGGCTACGTGCGGGATGTCGGCACCTTCCTGCAGCAGTTCTACATTTATGCGGTCGAATGGGTCGATCGCGGGGTCTTGGTCGGTATGCGCGCGCGCGAACTCGGCGCGCTCGATGCCCTTGAGAGGACGGAGCGTTCCGCGCGATGAAAGTGATGATCCGCCAGTCTGCAAAGGGGCTGTCCGCCTATGTCGCCAAGAAGGATCTTGAGGAGCCGATCATCTCTCAGGAGAGGGATCGACTTTGGGGCGGCGCCGTCACCCTGAAGAACGGCTGGGTGCTGGATCTCCCGGACATGCCGGCCGAAACCCGCCTGCCGGTGACCGTCAACGCTCGCCGACGCGGCGAGGACGACTGACATGAGCGCACTCCTTGCCGGCGACCACCCTGAGATCTTCTCCGGCGAGGCTGCGACCGCCGCGCTGGCCGATTTGCGCGTCGGCCTTCTGGGCGATCGCCTCGTGCCCTACCTTGGTCCCGGCCTTCTGACGCTCGAAGGGGCATCGCCCGTTCCGGCTTCGCCAGAGGACGTCGCCGCCGCGCTGCAGAAGCGGGTGCCCGTCCCCGGCCGCATCCGCGGCAACATGTGGGCCGTCGCCCAATATATCGAAAGCCATCGTCATCGCCGTACGCTGAAGAAGCTGATGGCTGACGTCTTTGCTGCCGAGCCCAGACCCTCCGCCTTTCACCGCTATCTTGCCGGACTCCCTCTCGGCCTCGTGGTCGATAGCTGGTACGACGGCACGCTGACTGCCGCCATGGCGGACGCTGGGCGGACCGACGTCGTCGACGTGCAAGGACAGTCGCGCGCGACCATCGGCGAGGATCGCTGGTATCGCGCCGTCGATCTTGCTGGGGCCGATGCCGAGCCGGGCGGCGCGAGGACTCTGCTCTACAGGCCGCATGGCGGTATTCGCCCGATTGGCGACGTGCTGGTTTCCGACAGCGACTACGTCGAGTCTCTGACGGAGATCGACATCCAGACGCCGATCCCCGAGGAGGTTCGAACGCGTCGGTCGACACGTGGCTTCCTGTTCCTCGGCTGTCGCTTTCACGACCAGATGCTCCGGACCTACGCGCGCCAGATCGTCAAACGATCGGCGGGGCCGCATGCCTGCGTGGCCGATCTTGCGACACTGACGGTCAATGAACGCCGCTTCCTGGCAGCCGAAGGGATTGCGGTGATCGACATGTCGCTTGCGGAGGCGATGCAAGTTCTCATCGGATGAACCTTCAGGCGGACTGTCGCTCCGACTCCCCTCCGTCCGCCCATCTGGCCGCCCTTCGGGGCGGCCTTTTTCATGCGATCACTCCCGCTCTTCCGACACGGACTGTCGACTTTTGTCGGACCCGCGACAGCAGCTGTTGCCGTGCCGTATGTCGGGAGATGTCAATTAAGTATCTGATTTATATGTATTTAACTTGTTGTTCGCCAGTTGGCACGGCCTTTGAAAATAGCTGGATGTGAGGCGGCTCGTCGCTGCCGACCGAGTTGGCATCCCCTCCCGGTGCTTTCGAGAAGACAAGGAACCATCACCATGGCTGCACTCCGCCAGATCGCATTTTACGGCAAGGGTGGCATCGGCAAGTCGACCACCTCCCAGAACACGCTCGCCGCGCTCGTCGAGATGGGGCAGAAGATCCTCATCGTCGGCTGTGATCCGAAGGCCGATTCGACGCGCCTCATCCTCAATGCCAAGGCGCAGGATACCGTTCTTCACCTCGCCGCCGAACACGGTTCGGTCGAGGACCTCGAACTCGAAGACGTGCTGAAGGTCGGCTACAAGGGCATCAAGTGCGTCGAGTCCGGTGGTCCGGAGCCGGGCGTCGGTTGCGCCGGCCGCGGCGTCATCACCTCCATCAACTTCCTCGAGGAAAACGGCGCCTATGATGACGTCGACTACGTCTCCTACGACGTTCTCGGCGATGTGGTGTGCGGCGGCTTCGCCATGCCGATCCGCGAGAACAAGGCGCAGGAAATCTACATCGTCATGTCCGGCGAGATGATGGCGCTCTATGCCGCCAACAACATTTCGCGCGGCATCCTGAAATACGCCAACACCGGTGGCGTCCGGCTCGGCGGCCTGATCTGCAACGAGCGCCAGACCGACCGCGAGCTCGATCTTGCCGAGGCGTTGGCCAAGCGCATCAACACCAAGTTGATCCACTTCGTGCCGCGCGACAACATCGTCCAGCACGCCGAACTGCGCAAGCAGACGGTCATCCAGTATGCGCCGGACAGCAAGCAGGCCGAGGAATACCGGCAGCTTGCCACCAAGATCCATGAGAACGGCGGCAAGGGCACCATACCCACGCCGATCACCATGGAAGAGCTGGAAGACATGCTGCTCGCCTTCGGCATCATGAAGACCGACGAGCAGATGATCGCCGAACTCGCCGCCAAGGAAGCCGCCCGCCAGGCCGCGGTTCCCGCCTGATCTCCGGGGGGAGGCGAAGGCCGGGCCTTGACCCCGGCTTTCGCATTCATTCTTCGGCCCGTTCCGCGAGGACATGAACCATGAGCGACAGTTACGAAAACGACGGCAAGGCCCACGAGCAATATATCGCCGAGGTCCTCGCCCAGTATCCCGAGAAGTTCGCCAAGCGGCGCAAGAAGCATCTCTCCGTCGCCAAGGCGGCCGAGGTTGCGCCGGATGCGCCCGTCGGCGAGGAAGGCCCGCTTCTCACCGAATGCGAGGTCAAGTCGAACATCAAGTCGATCCCCGGCGTGATGACCATCCGCGGCTGCGCCTACGCCGGCTCCAAGGGCGTGGTGTGGGGACCGGTCAAGGACATGGTTCACATCAGCCATGGCCCGGTCGGTTGCGGTCAGTACTCCTGGTCGCAGCGTCGCAACTACTATGTGGGCACCACCGGCATCGACGCTTTCGGTACCATGCAGATCACGTCCGACTTCCAGGAGAAGGACATCGTCTTCGGTGGCGACAAGAAGCTCGACAAGGTGATCGACGAGATCGAGATGATGTTCCCGCTGAGCGGCGGCATGTCGGTACAGTCGGAGTGCCCGATCGGTCTCATCGGCGACGACATAGAGGCCGTCTCGCGCCGTAAGGGCAAGGAGATCGGCAAGACCATCGTTCCCGTCCGTTGCGAGGGTTTCCGTGGCGTGTCGCAGTCGCTCGGCCACCATATCGCCAATGACGCCATCCGCGACTGGGTGCTCGACAAGAGCGCCGAGGCTGAATGGGAGGCCGGCCCCTACGACGTCAACATCGTCGGTGACTACAACATCGGCGGCGACGCCTGGGCATCGCGGCGCCTCCTTGAGGAGATGGGCCTTCGCATCTGCGGCAACTGGTCGGGCGATGCCACGCTCGCCGAGATGGAGCGCGCGCCGAAGGCCAAGCTCAACCTCATCCACTGCTACCGCTCGATGAACTACATCTGCCGGCACATGGAAGAAAAGTACGGCATCCCCTGGATGGAGTACAACTTCTTCGGCCCCTCGCAGATCGCCGCCTCGCTGCGCAAGATCGCCAAGCACTTCGGCCCGGAAATCGAGGCCAAGGCCGAGGAGGTCATCGCCAAGTACCAGCCGCTGGTCGACAGCATTCTGGAGAAGTACGGCCCGCGCCTCAAGGGCAAGACGGTCATGCTCTATGTCGGCGGCCTCCGGCCACGCCACGTGATGACCGCCTACGAAGATCTCGGCATGGAGATCGCCGGCACCGGTTACGAGTTCGCCCACAACGACGACTACCAGCGTACCGGTCACTACGCCAAGCCGGGCACGCTGATCTACGACGACGTCACCGGTTACGAGCTGGAGAAATTCGTCGAGAAGATCCGCCCCGATCTCGTCGGCTCGGGCATCAAGGAAAAGTATCCCGTTCAGAAGATGGGCATCCCCTTCCGCCAGATGCACTCCTGGGACTATTCGGGCCCCTATCACGGCTATGATGGCTTCGCCATTTTCGCCCGCGACATGGATCTCGCGATCAACAATCCGGTCTGGGACCTGTTCGACGCGCCGTGGACGGATGGCGGCGAGCTGCTCGCAGCGGCCGAATGATCTGCCTCCCTCTCCCCGCGAGGGGAGGGGGCTCCCCCAAAGCCAACCCTTTCACCACGCGCTTGCCGCGTGACCGATACTCCTGTGCCCGTTTGGCCGCCGTATGGCGCGGCGCGGGCGATGAGGTCAGACCATGCCCCAGTCAGCCGAAAAGATCCTCGATCATGGCCCCTTGTTCCGCGAGCCGGAATACCAGGAAATGTTCGCTCGCAAGAAGGCCTGCGACGGCGCCGCCAGCATCGACGCCACCGCGCTCCAGTCCGCATACACCAAGGGCTGGGAGTATCGGGAGAAGAACTTTGCCCGTGAAGCGCTGGTCATCAACCCGGCCAAGGCCTGCCAGCCGCTCGGCGCGGTATTCGCCGCCGCCGGCTTCGAGAAGACCATGAGCTTCGTCCATGGCTCGCAGGGCTGTGCCGCCTATTTCCGCTCGCATCTTTCCCGCCACTTCAAGGAGCCGTGCACGGCGGTCTCCTCGTCGATGACCGAGGACGCAGCGGTGTTCGGCGGCCTCAACAACATGATCGACGGCCTCGCCAACTGCTATTCGCTCTACCAGCCGAAGATGATCGCCGTCTCCACCACCTGCATGGCCGAGGTGATCGGCGACGACCTGCATGGCTTCATCGGCAACGCCAAGGCCAAGGGCTCGGTGCCCGAGGACTTTGACGTTCCCTTCGCTCACACGCCTTCCTTCGTCGGCAGCCATATCGATGGCTACGACAACTCCATCAAGGGCATCCTCGAGCACTTCTGGAAGGACAATCCGGTGGCGGCCGCCTCGTCGGAGACCATCAATATCGTCCCCGGCTTCGATGGCTTCTGCGTCGGCAACAATCGCGAGCTCGGTCGCATGCTCGACCTGATGGGTGTCAGCTACAAGCTGATCGGTGACGCTGCCGACCAGTTCGACACGCCTTCGGACGGCGAGTACCGCATGTATGACGGCGGCACCACCATCGACGACCTGAAGGCCGCCAAGGGCGCCAAGGCGACGGTCGCCCTCCAGCACTGGGACAGCCGCAAGACGCTGGAATACGCTGGTAGCGTCGGTCAGGAGACCGCGAGCTTCAACTACCCGCTCGGCATCCGCGCCACCGACGAGCTCCTCATGAAGATCTCGTCGCTCAGCGGCAAGGCCATCCCCGAGGCGCTTCGTCTCGAACGTGGCCGCCTCGTCGATGCCATGGCCGACAGCCAGGCCTATCTGCACGGCAAGCGTTACGCCATTTTCGGCGATCCCGATTTCGTCCAGGCAATGGCGCGCTTCATCCTCGAAACGGGCGGCGAACCCGTCCACTGCCTGTCCACCAACGGCGGCAAGGAATGGGCGGAGAACATGCAGGCGCTGTTCGACAGCTCGCCCTTCGGCAAGGACTGCAAGGCCTATGCGCACAAGGATCTCTGGCACCTGCGCTCGCTGATGTTCACTGAGCCGGTGGACTTCCTGATCGGCAACAGCCACGGCAAGTATCTTGAGCGCGATACCAAGACCCCGCTCATCCGGCTGACATTCCCGATCTTCGATCGCCACCACCACCACCGGTTCCCGGTGATCGGCTATCAGGGCGGCCTCAGGGTGCTGACCACCATCCTCGACAAGCTGTTCGACAAGCTCGACGCCGAGACCAACATTGCCGGCGAAACCGATATCTCCTTCGATCTGACGCGCTGACAACGGTATCGAGACGCGTGACGAGGGCCGGCCCGGAAACGGAGCCGGCCCTCTTCCATTGGGGGAAACCAAAGCCTCGTCGCGAAAGGCTGGAAACCGAACCGAAGGCTGCGGGGACGAGGCATCTGCCTGAATGCGAGAGGCGACAATATCGGCATGGTTGATTTTATTCTCGTATAACGATAATTAATCGCCGTACTTTAGTAAGGTGATGTCTCATGTTCTCCCATCGTCCTTTTCTCGCCGCAGCATTGGCCCTCTGTCTTGCGTCCTGCGGCGCCGTACCGCTTACCTCGTTGCCGAGCCTTGCCCGCATCGACCCGCGCACGACCGATTTCTCCGTCATGATGGTGGCTCTGGCCGCCCCTCGTTCCATCGAGGCGGTCCCCGGCAGCGTGCGCGTCGAGTTCAAAAGCCGTGTCGACGAGGAGCCGGAGAAAACGGACACGTTCTCTCTCGCCCCCACGACGGCTCCAGTCGATCTCACCGACATGGTGGGTACGTTGCGCGAGAGCGAAAGCCTCTCCATCTACGCCTTGCCGCCGGAGGAAGCTTCCCGCTTGACCGCCGCCCGCGACCGCCTGATCTCCGAGCGGGCTGCCGGCCACAAGGTAACCGCGTCGATCGGCGTGACGGCGCGCAGCTTCTGTCTGTCCGGGGGCGTGCCGACCGGCAATCTCCTGGTCACCACCTATCTGCGCACCTCGGAAACCCAGCGCTTCGTGCCATTGCTCCGCGATTTCGACCTCGCTTCGCAACCGGATCTCGCCGCTGGCCTCAGGACCTTGCCACCGTGCTCCTCCATTGACGCTGCGGCTGCGTCGGCCTCAGCGTCGCAAACCCGACAATGATGTGTCGCAGGCCTCCCCGCCAAGGAGCGCGCGTATCCGGCACGAGGCCAAGGCGCTAGCGATTTCAAGTCGTTGGTAGGGTGGTTGTCACTGGCACGTCGCTTGCGAAACAGGTTCTGTGACCGCAAGCGACGAGGCGCCCATGTCCCTGAAGGCCAGGATTGCCAGTGTGTTCGACGAGCCGGCTTGCCCGACCAATCGGGAGAAGTCCGAGACGACGCGCAAGAAGGGCTGCTCGAAACCCTTGACGCCCGGCGCCGCGGCCGGCGGGTGCGCCTTCGATGGCGCCAAGATCGTGCTGCAGCCGGTAACCGATGTCGCCCACCTCATCCACGGCCCTCTGGCCTGCGAGGGCAACTCCTGGGACAACCGCCATTCGGTCTCGTCCGGCCCCGACCTGTGGCGGCGCTCCTTTACGACCGATCTTTCCGAGCTCGACATCGTCATGGGCAATGGCGAGAAGAAGCTGTTCAAGGCGATCCGAACCATCGTCGAACGGCACGATCCGCCTGCGATCTTCGTATACTCCACCTGCGTCGCCTCGCTGATCGGCGACGATATCGCCGCCGTCTGCGAACGCGCCAGCGAGCGCTTCGGCCGTCCCGTCGTCGCCGTCGAGGCGCCCGGCTTCGCCGGCTCGAAGAACCTCGGCAACCGCCTGGCCGGCCAGACGCTTCTCGACCATGTCATCGGCACTATCGAGCCGGACGACGTGACGCCTTACGATGTGAATATCCTCGGCGAATACAATCTGCTCGGCGAGTTCTGGTTCGTGAAGCCGCTCCTTGAAGAGCTGGGCATCCGCCTGCGCGCCGTCATTCCAGGCGACGCCCGCTATCGCGACATCGCCACCGCGCACAGGGCCAAGGCGAATATGATGGTCTGCTCGTCGGCGCTCATCAACCTCGCGCGCGGCATGCAGGAGCGCTGGGGCATCCCCTATTTCGAAGGATCCTTCTACGGCATTGCCGATACGTCGGCTGCCATCCGTGGCATCTGCGGTCTGCTGGTGGAAGAGGGAGCACCCGCCGACCTTCTCGATCGGGCGGATGCGCTGATCGCACGCGAAGAGGCGATCGCCTGGCAGCGCATCGAGCCGCTGAAGCCCCGGCTCGCCGGCAAGCGGGTTTTGCTCAACACCGGCGGCGTCAAGAGCTGGTCGATGGTCGATGCGCTTCAGGAGGCCGGCATGGAGGTGATCCGCACGTCGATCAAGAAGTCGACGGAGGAGGACAAGGCCCGGGCGCTTGCCGCCCTGAAGGACGAGAAGCACCTGTTCGATCGCCTGCCGCCGCGCGAGATCTACCGGATGCTGGCCGATGGCGAGGCCGACATCATGCTGTCGGGCAGCCGCACGCAGTTCATCGCGCTGAAGGCAAAGACGCCCTGGCTCGACGTCAACCAAGAGCGCCATCACCCCTACGCCGGCTACGAAGGATTCGTCGAACTGCTCAAGCGGATTGATCTGGCCGTCAACAGCCCCGTGTTCCCGGCCTTGCGCGCACCGGCGCCATGGGATGAGGCCGGACGACTGCTCGACGCCCCCGACATGCCGGTGGAGGTCGCCCATAGCTTTCGCAAATTCGCCAGCGGCGTCCTCGAAGACGCCGACGATTGCTGAGGAGATGGCGATGTCCGCGACCGAAGTCCGCTCCCTCTCCACCAATCCGCTGAAGTCTTCGCAGCCGCTTGGCGCCGCCTATGCCTTTCTTGGCGTCGAGGGGGGCATGCCTCTTCTTCACGGCAGTCAGGGCTGCACGGCTTTCGCGCTGGTGCTGTTCGTTCGCCACTTCAAGGAAACCATCCCCATCCAGACGACGGCCATGAACGAGATTTCGACGGTGCTCGGCGGCGCCGATCATCTCGAGGAAGCCATTCTCAACATCCGGACACGCGCCAACCCGAAGCTGATCGGCGTCTGTACCACGGCGCTGGTCGAAACGCGCGGCGAGGACTTTGCCTCCGACATCGCCTCCATCGTCGACCGTCGCGCCGATGCGCTCGGCGACTGCCGCGTCGTGCTGGCCGGGACGCCAGATTTTCGCGGCTCGATCGAGGAGGGCTGGAGCGCCGCCGTCACGGCAATGATCGAGGCGGTGACCCAGCCTGCCGCGCGGCGCGACCCCGAGCGCCTCGTCATCCTCGCACCCAGCCATTTCACGGTCGGCGACATCGAGGTCGTGCGGCAGACGGCCGAGCTGTTCGGCTTCGCGCCGGTCGTCCTGCCGGATATCTCCGGCTCGCTCGACGGTACGGTCCCGGATCGCTGGATACCCTCCGCCTACGGTGGCACGACCGTCGCCGACATTGAGACGCTGGGCGCCGCCTGTCATTGCGTCGCCATCGGCGAGCACATGCGCCGCCCGGCCGAGGCCCTGAAGCGAAAAACCGGTCTCGCCTATACGCTTCTGCCGACGCTGACCGGCCTTGTCGCTGCCGACCGTTTCGTGGCCTTGCTCGCCCGACTGTCCGGCCGGCCGGTTCCCGCGTCGATCCGCCGTCGCCGGTCGCAGCTTCAGGATGCCATGCTGGACGGTCATTTCCACTTCGGCGGCCGCAAGATGGCCATCGCCGCTGAACCGGATCTTCTCTACCAGATGGCGAGCTTTTTCGCCGAAATGGGCGCGGAAACCAGCGTCGCGATCGCTTCGACGCCGGACAGCGCCATCCTGGAGGCCGTGCCGGCGGAGGTGATCATCGGCGATCTCGGAGACCTCGAGGAACGCGCGACCGGCGCCGATCTGCTGGTCAGCCATGCCCATGGTCGTCAAGCGTCGGAACGGCTGGACATACCGCTGTTCCGCGTCGGTTTTCCGATTTTCGACCGTCTCGGCGCCCAGCACCGCCGAAGCGCGCTCTACGAGGGCACGCGCGACCTGATCTTCGAGGTGGCGAACACCCTGATCGCCGCCGACCACCATCACCCGACCCCCGAAAGCCTCGATCCGCTACGCAACCGGGAGACACCCCATGACAGCCGTCCGTCGTCTGAGCCTCGTCGACACTGACGAGGCGACCGATGCCGCACCACCGCCCGGCGCGGTGCGTGTTGCCATCGCATCAACCGATCTCAAGGGACTCAACGCCCACTTCGGCTCGGCGCCCAAGTTCGCCGTCTACGATGTCACCCCGTCCGGCTGGAGCTTTGTCGAAGCCGTCGAGTTCGAGGGCAACACCGAGGGCGACGGCAACCACCGGACCGATGGCGACGACCGCATCACGCCCAAGGTCGACGCGCTAACCGGTTGCCATCTGTTGTTCTGCCTGGCCATTGGCGGGCCGGCTGCAGCCAAGGCGGTGGCGCAGCGGATACACCCGATCAAGGCGCAACCGGCGCCAATCGACGACGTGCTGGAGAAAGTGCGGGCCATGCTGACCGGCAGCCCGCCACCCTGGCTGCGCAAGGTGCTGCAGGCGGCCGGTGTTGGTGCCCCGCGTCCCGATTTCGAGGATGATTGAACCGATGAGCGACATCGCCCCGCCGATTTCCGACCTAGACCATCCCTTCGTCAGGACGTTGGCCCGCCTCGTCCGCGCCGCCGACAGCTATGGCGTCTGGGAGCGAAAGACCGACGGTGAGGTGCTCGCCGATTTCATCGTCAGTCGTGAGGAGCGTCGGTCGAGGCCGATCATCGACGATCCGGATCCCGACATCATCGACCGGGTGGAGGCTTTCTATGGCGCGGTCAGTCTTGCCGTCGAACAGGCCACGGGTCGGGTCGCCTCGCCCATCCTGAAGCTGAACCACGAGGGTTTCGGCCGCGTGCTGCTCACAGCCGGCCGGTTGGTGGTGGTCTCAAGGACGTTGCGCGATGTCCACCGCTTCGGCTTCGACGACTTCGCCGCACTGGCCGCTGCCGGCAGCAAGCTGGTCGATGAGGCCATCGCCATGATCGGTCGCTTTCCCGAGGTTGCCGACTTCTGAGTTCTCTCGAACCATCCGAGCTGGAGACAATCGATGGCCGACTACACCACCCGCGACGGCAGCCCCTGGACGCCGCTGTTTCTCGTTTCGATCGACGGCGGCGCCTGCATCGGCTGTGCGCGCTGCTTCAAGGTCTGCGACCGCGACGTCATGCATCTCTACGGTGTGGACGAGGAGGGCGAGATCCTCGGCAAGGTCGTCGAGGACGATGATGACGACTTCGACGGCGAACTCAACCGCAAGATTATGGTCGCCGACAACGACGGCGCCTGCATCGGCTGCAACGCGTGCGCCCGCGTCTGTCCGAAGAACTGCCAGAGCCACGCCGCCCCCGACAAGCTGGCGGCGTAACGCCGCCCTCCATCGTCAGAAACTTGGCAGAAGCGGCACGACGTTGCCGCTTCTCGCGTTCGTTCGGGCCAGCATCTTCTGCCGCCGGTCGTCGGTTTCCTGCCACCAGGCGCGCACGACACGCAGGCGGCAGGCCAGCAACGTGCCGATGCCGCCGGTGAACCGCAGCCAGGCGTCCACGTCCTCCCGGCGGACAGCCGTCAAGATCGGAAGGCCAAAGGCGGCCAACGTGCCGAAGGTGTCTGCCTGGCCACCGCCGGTGATTTCCGCCGCGCCGAAGCGCGGAACGATGACAAGGTCGCCCCGCGCCTCGATGGCCGCGAGAATGCGCCGTCTCGCCGCGACCGCCTCCGCCTGAGAGGGGCGCGTATGCGATTGCCGCCAGCGATCGCCGACGACCAGATCGACCAGCGTCACGTCTCTGCTCGGCGGTTCCTCGTCATCGGGCAGGTGGACGATGCCGCCCACTCGACGCCCCGCCGTCTGGAGCTCGTCGGCGAAGAAAGCGATGAGGTGGTCCACCGAGGCACCTTCCTCGTAAACGATTGCCGCCAGCTCGGACGCATTTATCGCAGCGGGGTCGAGGGTGGGAAAGCGGTCGAGCAGGCGACGGGTCATGAAGGGCTCCGTGTCGAATGCGGGCGGCAATGGAGGGCGTCTCGCAAAGGCCGGGCCAATTGTCTTGATCGTTATTGTTTCAGATATATAACGAGACGAGACTTCACGCAGATACGGAGAAGGCCATGCGGCTCTCGGCGCGTAACATCCTCAAGGGCAAGGTGGTGGCCCTCACCCGTGGCGCGACCACCACGCATGTCAAGGTCGAGATCGTGGAGGGCATGGTGATCACGGCTGCGATCACCAACGAAGCGGCCGACGATCTCGGGCTGATGGTCGGCGCGGACGCCGCCGCCATCATCAAGGCGTCCGACGTGATGATCGGTATCGAACCATGATTTCGCGAACCGAGATCGAGCGCTTGCTGGCCGAGGATGTGCCCGCCGGCGATTTGACCACCGATGCCCTGGGCTTCGGGCACCGGCCCGGTCGTATGACCTTCACGGCGCGCCATGACATGGTGCTTGCCGGCATCGAGGTTGCCGCGAGAATGATGGATGGCCTCATCGTCGATGTTCACGCAAAGGACGGCGATTGGCTGCCTGCCGGGACGCCCATCCTGGAGGCGCGTGGACAGGCCTCCGGCTTGCACCGTGCCTGGAAGGCGGCGCAAACGCTTCTCGAAATCCTGTCTGGCATCGCCTCGGCCACCCGCGCCGTGGTCGAGGCGGCGACCCCGCTTCCGGTCGCCACCACGCGAAAGACGGTGCCCGGCGCCCGCGCCCTGTCGCAACTGGCCGTCCGGGCCGGTGGTGGCATTCTTCACCGCCATGGTTTGTCGGAGACCATCCTCGTCTTCCCGGAACACCGCCTGTTCCTTGGTGGCGAGAGCCTGTCCGACATCGCGGCTCGCCTCCGGCGGACCCAGCCGGAGAAAGCGCTGACAGTCGAGGTCGGCACGATCGACGAGGCAGCCGAGGCGGCTGTCGCCGGCTTCGATGTGGTCCAGCTCGAAAAGTTCAAGCCTGACGCGGTAGCCGAACTGGTCGGTCGCCTGCCGGAAAGAGGCAAGCGGGCGCGCATCGGTGCGGCCGGCGGCATCGATCCGACCAACGCTGCCGCCTATGTCGCGGCCGGTGCCGACTTCATTGTCACGTCCTGGCCCTACACCGCTCGTCCTCGTGACGTCGCGGTTCGCCTGTTTGCCGACTGAGCCGGCACGACCCTTGCGCTGATCTCCCTCAGACACTCCTCGGATCCGACAAAGCGGCGCTCGCCGTGTCGGATTCCCGACAGAGCTGAAGGAGGTGCCACATGCCGGCCTCGATCTTTGCGCGCCACTACTCGACGCTCAGCGCCGCGGCCCGCCCGGCGCGGGATGACGCGGAGGCGTTTGACAACCATGTGCTCGCCTCGATTCTCGCTGCGGCGCTGACCGAGGCGGCGACCTCAGGCATCGGCGCCATCGACGGTCTCGGTCTGTCGCAAACCGAGCTCGATCGGCTCGTTTGTCACTGCTTCCCAAGCTATGCCGCCTCTGGGCTTGCTGGTTTTGAACCAGGCGAGCCGGCGGAAGAGGAAGCGCTCCTTGTCGATCTCCTCTTGTCGCATCGCTCCGGGCCAGAGCCCGTGGCGACCTGGCTTGCCACCCTGATCGCGCGAAGAGCCATGCGGCCGGATCATCTCTGGCAGGACTTGGGGCTGAACGATCGTGGTGAGCTCAACCGTCTGCTCGCTCGCCATTTCCAAACGCTGCACACCGGCAACACGGGCAACATGCGCTGGAAGAAGTACTTCTACCGTGTGCTTTGCGAGGCTGAGGGCTTCTCGCTCTGCGCCGCGCCCTCCTGCGCCGTCTGCACCGACTTCAACGACTGTTTCGGCACCGAAGACGGCCTGAGCCGGCTCGCCGACCTCCGCCGCCGCGTGGAACAGGCGGCATGAAATCTGTCCGGCGACATGTCGGTTTTCCGACACACGGCTCGGAGGTGTTGGAATTCAAGGGCTTAGAATATGGCATGAGCCATGCAATCTCAGTTTCGACCCTTCGTTTCCGGGATGTGAGGACTGATCATGATCGAACTCACCGAAAGCGCTGCCGATGCCGTGCGAACTGCTCTCGCCGGCGCCGACGGGCAGGCCGAGGGCCTGCGCATTATCGTCGAGGCCGGGGGCTGTGCCGGCCTCCGCTATCGCATGGGCCTGGAGACGGACGAACGGCCTGGCGATCTCGTGGTGGAGCAGGGCGGCGTCCGGCTCTATCTCGATCTGCTGACCCAGCGCCATGTCGACGGACTGATCGTCGACTTCATCGATGGCGTCGAACAGTCGGGCTTCGTCTTCGACAATCCGAACGCCGCGTCCCGCTGCTCCTGCGGCAAGTCCTTCTGTTGAGAGGCGCCATGTCCTGTCCTATCGATCGCCCCGTTCCCGACGCCGCAGGCATCCTTGAGAGGATGAGAAGCCTTTCCTCGGCCGAGGACTTCTTCGATGTCCTAGGTGTTCGCTTCGATCCCGAGCGCCTGGCCATCTGCCGCCTGCACGTCATGAAGCGCATGGGGGAGATGCTGGCCGGTGACGATCTCGAGGATCTGCCCGATGCGGTCGCCGCCGCGCGCGCGCGCTCCATGCTGGAGCGGGCCTACCGGGAGTTCTCCGGCGCTTCGCCGCTCGAGAAGCGACTTTTCAAGGTACTAAAGGACCGCGACCCCAGCCGACCTGCCGTGCCACGTCGTCCCTTCGTGTCGCTCGGCGATGCCCTGCGACCGATCGATGGCGGCTGATCCCCCGGGACTTTGGAGCGGTCTTCATCGTGAGTGAAGCGACGGTCTGCCAGGAGGGAACGCCGGATGGCGGCCTGATCGGCCATTCGACCAATCTGGTCGGCTTGCCGACGGTTTTTCTTGCCGACGTCGCCTTCAACGCCCGTCCGGTTCCCGTCCATGTCTCCGGCGTGCGGGAAATGAACGGAGGACTGTTCGAGATGCTCGGGCTCGCCGCGGACCTGACCGAGGCGGGCGATGCCTTTGCCGCCTACATGATGGCGATGTTCGGCATCGACCGGGAACAGCGCGAGCCGGGAAACGCATCGGTTCGCCGCCGCTATCGCTCGTCCTATCTGCGACTGATCAAGGGCTGGGGATACGACAGCAACGGACCGGAGGGCGCGGTGCTGAAGGGCTGGGTGGAAAGCCGCTTCGGCATCTTTCCGACCTTCCACCGGGAACGTCTGGTAAGGCAGGCGCCGGCCGCCTGGGCCGCCTATGTGGCCGAGAAGATGTCGAGCCGCTTCCACAACAACGCGATCATGGCCCAGCTCGACCTGCTCTACGAGTTCTGCCAGTGGGCGCTCGTCCGCTTCGCCTCTCCGACGGAATCCCACCTGACGCTTCATCGCGGCGTCAATGACTTCGACGAGCACCCCATCCGGCAGCGGATCGATCGACGCCGGATCGTCATGCGCCTCAACAGCCTGTCGTCCTTCACGGCCGAGCGCGACATTGCGGACTGCTTCGGCGATGTCATTCTCACGGCACGGGTGCCGCGCGAGAAGATCCTGTTCTTCAACACGCTGATGGCCTCTCACCCCCTCAAGGGCGAGGGGGAGTATCTGGTGATCGGCGGCGACTACGAACTCAGCGTGTCGCGATGAGCTGGCTCGTCCTCACGGGCTGTTCTGTCGGCAACGGGAGGCCGGCATGATCGATGTCGGTGTCGCGGATCGGGCTCTCGCCGCCTTTCTTGGCCTCGCCATAGGCGATGCGCTCGGCGCGACCGTCGAGTTCATGACGCCGCGTGAGATCGCCGCCGAGCATGGCCTGTTGTGCGACATCGTCGGTGGTGGCTGGCTACACCTCAAGGCCGGTGCGGTGACGGACGATACGGCCATGTCGCTGGCGCTTGGGCGCTCGCTCGCCCGCAAGGGCGAGCTCGACCTCACCGATCTCTGCGAAGAGTTCGCCGCCTGGCTGAGGTCGGGGCCGCCCGACGTCGGTAACACCTGCCGGCGCGGCATCCGCCGCTACATCCAGCGCGGCATCGTCATCGGCCCGCCGAACGAGGGCGATGCGGGCAACGGTGCCGCCATGCGCGTTCTGCCGGCGGCGATCGCCAGTTATCGCGATCCGGCCCGCGCCCGCCTCTGGGCGGTGGAGCAGGCACATGTCACCCACAATCATCCGCTGTCGGACGCCGCTTGCGACGCGCTGGCCGGCATGCTGGCCGCGCTGATTTCCGGAGGAGGGCGGGCCGCTGCCGCGCGGCTTGCCGATGGCCTGGTTGGCCGCTATCCGACCTTCCGCTTCGTTCCCTATCGGGGACTGTCGTCGGCCTATGTCGTCGACACGCTTCAGACCGTGTTCGATGGCTACTTTGCCACCGATACCTTCGAGGATTGTCTGATCCGCACCGTCAATCATGGCGGCGACGCGGACACCACCGGGGCCATCGTCGGCGCCTTGGCCGGCGCGACCTATGGTCTCGAAGCGATTCCGAGGCGTTGGCTGAAGGCGCTCGATCGCGACGCGGCCACGGCGATCAGGGCCTTGGTGCCGCCTCTGTTGGCAATCGCCAAGCGCTGAGATCATCGCGCCGCACTTGGCGTTTGTCGGCGAGGCATCCGCGCAAGCCACTGTCCGGCCTTGATCGTTTGCGCTTCCCCTCTGTGGAGAATGCTGCGCGCGTTATAAACGTTAAGGTTGAATAAAGCTTCTGATTGTTTCTGGTTGCTCCGCGCTACCGAGGTGGGCATTTTGCCGCCGGAACACGGGAACAGAATCATGGCTTTGGTTGATACGCCGCCGACCTCGGCGGAACGCTTCTCGCGCGCTTCTTTCACAGGCAGCGCTTCAGAGTATTTCGGCATCTGGATCGTCAACGTCCTGCTCACCATCGTGACGCTGGGCATCTACTCAGCCTGGGCCAAGGTTCGCCGCAAGCGCTATTTTTACGGCAACACCGTCCTTCTCGGCCGTACGTTTGAGTATCATGCCAAGGGCAGCCAGATTTTCGTCGGTCGGCTGATCGTGGTCGGGGTACTCATTGCGGTAAACATTCTCGCCGTCATCCATCCGATGTTTGCGGTGGCAACCTCTCTGTTGATGTTGATCGCGCTGCCGTGGCTCATCAAGCGCAGCTTGCGGTTCAATGCGCGGGTGACCAGCTATCGCAACGTCCGGTTCGATTTCGTTGGCTCGACCGGCGGTGCGCTCTTCGCGGTGACGGCTGGAGGCTTGGTCGCCTTCCTGTCAATCGGCATTCTTGCGCCTTTGGCAAGCCGTTGGCTGTGGCGCTACATCCTCAACAATCTTCGCTACGGTGACCGGAGTTTCTCATCCGAGCCGCGTCTCGGGGCGCTCTATCGCATATGGCTGCTTCCGTTCCTGCTTTTCGTTCTCGGCGGAACGATGGTTGGCGCGATCATAGTGGCGGCTCGCCAGATGGAGCGGGGAGGGGGGCAGGGCCTCAATGGTCTCGTAGCTTTCATGGTGTTTTTGCCGTATGTCGTGCTGCTCCTCTATGCCCTTGCCACACTCGTTTACCGCACGGGCGTACGCAACGTCGTGCTGTCGGCAGCGCTTTTGGATGGCCGACACGAGTTGCTGAGTGATATCCCCCGGCTGCATTATGCCTGGATCGCCGCCTCCAACATTCTCGTCACAGTGCTGACGCTTGGCCTGATGCGTCCCTGGGCCGCCGTGCGCATGGCGCGTTTCACGAACGAGCACACCGGCATCCGTATCAACGGCGATCCCGGTGAGGTAATGTCGCAAATCGAGGCGAGCGGGTCGGCAGTCTCCGCCGAGTTCCTCGACATGGAAGGCTTCGATTTTGGCTTCTGACGAGCTGGTCGCGGTTGGCGAGTGGCATCCACCGAACACCAGCCGCTCGATTCCTGCAAATCTCCAGGAACGGGGAGAGGACCTGACGGTCTTGGCCGGTGGCGCCGTTCGCGCGTCCGTGTCCGGGGGAAAAATCGAGGTCAGTCCGCGTGTCGGCTCGATTCCCCGGCGGCTGACCTTTCCGGATGGGGCCGTCTTCGAAACCATCGACAACGACGGTATCGACGCCTGGCTTCTCCGCCACAACGGAGCGAGGTCCGGCCTGATCCATGGCCTGGAGGCGTTTCGGCCCAGGCTCTTCGCCTTCGTCATCGCGGTCATTCTTTTTGTCTTCGCGATCTACCGCTACGCGGTTCCGGTGCTGGTCGAAGTCGCGGTATTCGTGACGCCCCCCTTCGTGCCGGAAATGATCGGCTCTGGCGCGCTGGCCTCGCTTGATCAAACCGTGCTGGGTCCTTCTCATGTGTCCGAGGACGAGAAGCAGGCGATCAGGGACGGATTTGAGAGACTGGCCGTCGCGTCCGAAGGCGGGCCAACTGCCTATACGCTCAACTTTCGCGACGGCGGGTCGATCGGCCCCAACGCGTTTGCGCTGCCGGACGGCAACCTCATCCTGACCGACGATCTCGTGAAGCTGGCCGATGGGGATCGGGAAATGATCCTCGGCGTGCTGGGGCACGAGATCGCCCACGTCGAGCGCAAACACAGCCTTCGGCAAATCTACCGCGTCGCGGGCGTGACGGCGATGATCCTGCTGATCGCCGGCGATGTCGGCTCAGGTCTTGAGGATATGCTGACCCAGGGCGGCGCCATCCTGGCCCTGTCATATTCGCGCGCCGCCGAGGCGGAGGCCGATCGCCGCTCCGTCGAGATCATGCGCGCCGCCGGCTACGAGCCGACGGCCCTCGTCCGCTTCTTCGACCGTATCGAGGCGATTTCGGGAAAGCGGGGCGAAGTCAGCTTTCTGGCCACCCACCCGGATACGCCCGAGCGCCGCGCAGATGTCTTGAACTACGCTCGCGAACTGGAAAACGGAGCTTCCACAAGGTAGCCCGCTGGACAGGCGTCTGTCCTCACGAGCGCCCCGCCACTCGGCGGCTGAAGGAGCGGGGACCTTCCCGACCGCCTGACCATTCGTCACCGCTGCGACCGACCCGGCATGACGCACAGAGCGGTGCGCCGAGACGCTTGGCGAAATATGTGGGTGAGAACATCGGGCAATTATGTCCATTTGCTCGGAAGGCATGAAGCGGCTTGGATGTAACTGCGGCTCAGTTGCCACGAAAGCGGATCATCACCTAAGTTTTACCGAGCCGTCCTGCAGATGCGAGCAACATGCATTGACGAACGGACATTTTTGTCCGATTTGGAGCGCATGACAAAGCTCAGAAGAGACGCCGAGGAGAACCGCGCGGTTCTCCTCGCTGCGGCCGATCTTGTTTTCGCAAGCCATGGCATCACCGTGCCGCTCGACCTCGTTTGCAAGCAGGCGGGGGTCGGGCGGGCGACGCTCTACCGGCACTTTCCGGATCGCCATCATCTGATCGTCGCCCTTCTCGAGCGGGGGCTGGAAGAGACGGCGGCCAAGGCAGTCGAGCTCGGTGATCGGGAAGATGCTTTCTTCGTTCTGCTTCGCTTTCATGCCGAACGCATCCGTTCCCGCTCGTCGCTGGTCGATTACTGGCGTGTGCTCGATCGTGGCGCACCAGAGGTGCAACGTGTCCGCGAGCGCTTTCACCAGATCTTCTCGCCGCTGATCTTTCGCGCCGTCGAAGCCGGCATCTGCCGCCCTGACATTCAAGTCGAGGATGTCACGCTGCTAGTCAGCGTACTGGGCTCCGCGTTGCGGGGGCGCTCGGCCGACGAGCAGGCAAGACTCAGCCTCAGGGCGTTCGAACTCCTGGTCGAGGGGCTGCGTCCGCGGCCGGCCGGGCACGGGCAGCCGGCGACATGACCCCCCAACCGCTCGATCCGCTACCCGATTGGGATCCCGAGGAGCGGCCCCGTATTCCGGGGTCACCGGCCCTCGTCAAGCACTCGTCCGGACGTCGCCTGGCCTATGGTCTGGTCGGCCTGCTGGTGATCGCGACGAGCGGGCTTGGAACCGGTCTCGTCTCGGCCAACCTTCAGAACATCCAGGGACATCTTGGCCTGACTCCATCCGAGGCGGTCTGGCTGCCCGCCGTCTATGTCATGTTCAACGCATCGGCCAACCTGATCCTCTTCAAGTGCAGGCAGCGCTTCGGCATTCGCCATTTCGCCGAGGCCAGCATCGCCGCCTATGTCCTGCTTTGTGTCCTGCATATCACGGTCGCGGATTACCCGACGGCGCTGCTGCTGCGCGCCGTGGCCGGCTTCACGGCCGCGCCGATGAGCGTGCTCGGCATGTTCTACCTGATGCAGGCCTTCCCGTTGAAGCACCTCGGCCGCGCCCTTTGCCTCGCCTTGGGGCTGATGCAGGCAATGACGCCGCTGGCCTGGGTTTTGTCACCCTCTCTGGCCAGCACCGGCGACTTTCGGGAGATTTATCGCCTGGAACTCGGCATGGCGCTTCTCAGCTTTGCGGCGATCGTCATCGTCAAGCTACCGCAGGGCATCCGCATCCGCATTTTCGAGCCGCTCGACTTCCTGTCCTTTGCCCTCTTGGCGCCGGCGATCGCCCTGGTTGGCGCTGTGTTCGCCCAGATGCGTTACGAGTGGTGGGAAGACAATCCATGGATGGCCTACGCCATCATCGCGGCCATGGCGATGGCCTTGGTGGCGGTGCTGATCGAGCATCACCGGGCTCGCCCCCTGATCATGACGCGCTGGCTCGGAACCAGCGACGCCTTTCGCTTCGGCATGGGGGCGGTCGGCATGCGCTTTCTGCTGTCCGAGCAGAGCTATACGGCGCCGGGGCTTCTTCGCACGCTCGGCATGGGCCCGGACCAGCTGCAACCACTCTATGCCGTCATTTTCGTCGGAACCATCGGGGGAGCCGTTGTCTCGGCGCTGATGTTTGGACCCAAGCGCGTGCTGACGATCCTCGGACTCTCGATCGGTCTGGTGATCGCCGGCAGCTATCTCGAGCATAACGCCACCAGTCTCACCCGACCTCACGATGTCTACCTCAGCCAACTGATGATCTCCCTTGCCGCCGGCATGTTCATGGGGCCGCTGCTGCTGATGGGAATCATGAAGGCCTTGTCGCGCGGCGCCGACCACATCATCACCTTTTCGGTGCTGTTCAGCCTGTCACAAGGGATCGGTGGTCTTGCCGGCCCGGCGGTGCTGGGTACCTACCAACTCTATCGGGAGCATGAGTACTCGGCGGTCATCGTCAACGCGCTCGATCCGGCCGATCCCCAGGTCGCGCAGAGGATCAGGCTCTATCAAGGCGCCTACGCCAAGGCGATCGTCGACCCCGCGCGGCGCGACATTCAGGCGCGAACGCTGCTCGCCCAGACCGCCACCCGAGAGGCCAACGTTCGGGCCTACAACGATGCGTCGCTTCTCAACAGTTTGATCGCCTTCTGCTTTCTCTTCTGGACCTTCGCCAGTGATTTCATCCGCGTTCTGACGGGCGGCATGGAAAAGGCCCGACGGCTGACCCGCCGGCGCCTGTCTGTCGCCCGTTACAGGCGGTCACGCAAACTCAGGACCACACCGCTATGAACCAGCCCGTCCGCCCACCGTCGCCAGAGGCGGCAACCGCCATCACGTCCCCTACTCGCCGCAGCATGGACGCCGAGACCACCGACGCGGCCCCCGCCCCGCCGCGGTCAGCGCCGCCGCCCAAAGTCGCCAAGGCCGGCGTCGCAACGGTCTTCGGCATGCTGGTTGTGGCGTTTGCCGGCACGGCGGCCGTGTTGTGGGCCTGGCATCTCTGGCCATTCACCAGCACCGTCGAGGTGACGGAGAACGCCTATGTGCGCGGGCAGGTGACCGCTCTGGCGTCGCAGGTCAGCGGATACGTGACCGACGTGCCGGTGCGCGACTTCCAGGTCGTGAAGGCCGGCGACCCGCTGGTCCGCGTTGACGACCGCATCTACCGCCAGCAGTTGGAGCAGGCCGTGGCGCAGCTCGACGTTGCCAAGGCGTCGCTCGCCAACGTCGAGCAGACCATGGCTCAGACTGTCGCCACGGTCGCCGTCCGCAAGGCTGCGCTCGATCAGGCGGCCGCCCAGCTGGCTCAGGCCAAGGCAGCTTACGCGCGTGTCAGTTCGCTTGCCCAGAAGGGGATCCGTGCCGAAACCGATCTCGACAGTGCCGTGGCGGTCCTCAAGGTCGCCGAGGCCGGCGTGTCGGCGGCCGAGGCCAACGTCAGTCTGGCCGAAGCGCAGGTGCGCGCTACCGACGTGTCACGGTCGGGCCTGACGGCGCAGGTGCACGCGGCCCAGGCAGCCGTCGATCTTGCCAAGATCAATCTCGGCAACACGGTGATCAAGGCGCCCGCCGATGGACAGATCGGAGAAAGCGCGGTCAGGAAAGGGCAATACGTGACGGCCGGCACGCAGCTGATGTTTCTTGTGCCGCCCACACGCTGGATCGTTGCCAACTACAAGGAGACGCAGACCGCCCACATGCAGGTGGGGCAGTCCGTCACGATCGACGTGGATGGTCTCGATGGCGTGTCCTTGCAGGGAGCTGTCGAGGAACTGGCTCCGGCCACCGGGTCCGAGTTCAGCGTCCTGAAGGCCGATAACGCCAGCGGCAATTTCACCAAGGTGGTTCAGCGGATCCCTGTTCGCATTCGCCTGGCGGCCGATCAGCCCCTGACGGAGCGGTTGCGGCCGGGCATGTCGGTCATCGCCAGGGTCGAGACGGCGCCGGCCAAGACATCCGCTTCGGCAGGCGGCCGAACGTAAATCGCCTGCGGCATGCGGAAGCGACCGGCGCCGGTCCGGTTACCGCCGCGACTGCTGCAGCATGACGTGCGGAGCGATGTCTTCGAGCGACAGGATGGTGTTGACGCCGCCACGGGCGATGGCTTCCTTCGGCATGCCGAACACCACGCAGCTTTCCTCGTCCTGTGCGATGGTGTAGGCGCCGGCTTCCTTCATTTCGAGCATTCCGCGCGCGCCATCATCGCCCATGCCGGTCATGATGACCCCTATGGCGTTCTGGCCGGCCGCCCTGGCGGTCGAACGGAACAGCACGTCCACCGAGGGGCGGTGGCGCGACACCAGCGGCCCGTCCTTCACCGCGACGTGGTAACGGGCGCCCTGGCGTTCCAGGATCAGGTGTCGGCCGCCGGGGGCGATCAGCACGTGCCCGCGCAATACCGGGTCGCCGTCCTCGGCTTCCTTGACGCTGACCTGGCAGAGCCCGTCGAGCCGCTTGGCGAAAGCGGCGGTGAAGTGCTCGGGCATGTGCTGCACGATGACGGTGCCGGGAGCATTGGCCGGCAGGGCCATCAGGAACTCGCGCAAGGCCTCGGTTCCGCCCGTTGACGCGCCGACGGCGACGATGATCTCGGTGGTCTTGGCCATGGCGCCATGGGCGGCGGGGGGCAGCATGGCGTCGGCCGTCAGCTTCGGCGCCGGCGTCTTGCCCCCCGTCGCGGTAGCCGGCTTGTCACTCTTCCGCCGCCCCAGGCGGGCGCGAGCGGCGCTCTTCACCGTATCGCAGATCAGCATGGCCTGCTCGGCCAGGTGATCGGCGGCGGCGATCTTCGGCTTCAGGATGACGTCGACCGCCCCGGCCTCCAGCGTCTGCATCAACGTTTCCGAGCCTTCCTCGATCAGCGAGGAGCACATCACCACCGGGATCGGGTGCTGGGCCATCAGCTTCTTGAGGAAGGTGATGCCATCCATGCGTGGCATCTCGACGTCGAGGGTGATGACGTCGGGAATGTCGTCCCGAAGTCGCTTGGCGGCGACGAAGGGGTCGGCTGCGACGCCGATCACCTCGATCTCCGGATCGTTTCCGAGGATGGTGGCCAACGTCTGCCGAACCGAGGCGGAGTCGTCGACGATAAGGACGCGGACGCGTTTCTGAGGGGCCAACGTCATCTCGCTCCGGCAGAGGGCCTCATTCGGCGGCAATGTCGCGTTTCGGGCTACGCCACGCTCGACCTTTTTCGCCTAACACGGAGGTGATCCGAGCGGCAAGTCGGCTTTGGAAGCAGTGGTTTGGCACGCGCAAGAACGCGGGAACCGGATAAGGCAGATCAGATTCTCTGGAAAATCGTGTTGGCGACGGTTCGAACCGGCAGGTTGAAGCCGGTGATCGATTCCGAATGGCCGATGAACAGATAGCCGCCCGGTGCCAGGCAGTCGCACAGGCGCGACAGAACCTTGGCCTGCGTCGGCTTGTCGAAGTAGATGAGCACGTTGCGACAGAAGATGACGTCGACCGGCTCGCCGATCGGGTAGGTCTCGTCCATGAAGTTCATGCGGGCAAACCCGACCTTCGACCTGATGGCAGGCGCCATTCGAACCAGGTTGCTGTTGGGGTCGCTCGAGCGAAGGACGAAGCGCCGCATGTAGTTCTCCGGTACCGGAGCGAGCATGGGGGCGGGATAAATGCCCTTTCGGGCGGACGTGAGAACCTCGGTGGACAGGTCGGTTGCAAGAACGAAGTAGTTGAGAGGGCCGGAGCTCTCGGCGAAGTCCGCAAGGATCATGGCCGCCGTATAGGGTTCCGCTCCGACGGAGCAAGCCGCGCTCCACAGCCTGAGCGAGGTTCGGCCGTTTCGTACGAGGGCCGGAAGAGCATATCTCTTCAGAAAGTCGAAGTGCTTGGGCTCGCGGAAGAAGTCCGTCTTGTTGGTGGTAACCGCGTCGATCAGCGCCACGGCCTCGACATCCAGTCCGTCGTTGTCGAAGAGGTAGGTGCAGTAATCGTCGAGCGAAGCGAAGCCGGACGAGCGAAGGCGCCGGCGTAGTCGGCCCTCCAGCATGGTCTGCTTGCCGGGCGGCATCTTGATGCCGCTGTAGCTGCTTACGAAATCCGACAGCCGACGAAAATTCTTCGCGCTGAGGCGGTCGGCCGAACGATCAAGATGCAGGGCCTCGACAGACGACAAGTTTCGGTCCTCATGTACGGGTTGGAGCGACGGGCGGCGAGAAACGCCGCCCCGCTTGTTCAGGCGACGGCTCGGTTGGCATCCTTGCCGCCGAGGGCGGCGATGTCCCTGGCGGTCAGGAGCCTTCCGAGGTCGATGACGACGACGAAGCCCTGATCGCGACGGACGACGCCGTCGATGTAGTCGGAGTTCCAGTGGACGCCGATGTCGGGCGCCGCCTCCAACTGGTCGCCGCGGAACGCGACGACCTCGAACACGCGGTCGGCGACCAGGCCGAGCGTCAGCTGACGCTCGCCGAGGGTGATGTCGACCACCAGCACGCGGGTGTTGGGGGTCGGGACCGTGCGGCTGAGGCCGAGCTTCAGCCTGAGGTCGATCACCGGCACACCCTGTCCGCGCACGTCGCGCAGGCCCATCAGATAGTCCGGGCCGTTCGGGATGCGGAAGCTCTCCTCATGATCGAGGATCTCCCGCACCACGGCGACGGGGACCGCGAACACCTCGCTGCCGAGCGCGAAGGTGACGTATTGGGTCTCCGAGGAACGATCGGTCATGGTCAGGCGCTTTCCCGGAAGTCGGCGTCGTCCTCATCCGGTCCACCCATGTCGAGGTCGAGCGCAAAGCCACGCACCGCCTCCTGCTGGGCTTTCACGGTCGGACGCGTCATGCCGGAGCCATTGATTTTCCTGCCGGTCGAGGTGGGCTTCTTGACAGGCGTGATTCCACGGGCGGCGGCCGACCGGTTGCCTCGTCCCGGCACCTTGCTCTGGGCGGCCTTGGAGCCCGCGACGGCGTTGTCGACGCGGAAGAAGGCGATCGAGGCCTGCAGTTCCTCGGCCTGGGCGGCCAGTTCCTCGGACGTTGCCGACATTTCCTCGGAGGCGCCGGCGTTCTGCTGCGTCACCTTGTCGAGCTGCTGGATCGCCTGGTTGATCTGGGCGGCGCCGATATCCTGCTCGCGGCAGGCGGCGGAGATTTCAGACACCAGTTCGGCGGTCTTGCGGATGTCCGGTACCAGACGGTTGAGCATGTCGCCGGCCTGCTGGGCGGAAGCGACGGTGTCGACCGACATCTGCGAGATCTCGGTGGCGGCGGCCTGCGAGCGCTCGGCGAGCTTGCGCACTTCCGAAGCGACGACGGCAAAGCCGCGACCATGCTCGCCGGCCCGGGCTGCCTCGACGGCGGCGTTCAGGGCCAGGAGGTCGGTCTGGCGGGCGATCTCCTGGACGATGCCGATCTTCTCGGCGATGGTCTGCATGGCGGCGACGGCCTGCGTGACGGCCTGACCGGAGGTCTCGGCGTCCTTGGAGGACTGACGGGCGATCTTCTCGGTCTGGGCGGCGTTGTCGGCGTTCTGCTTGATGTTGGAGGCCATCTCTTCCATCGACGAGGAGGCTTCCTCGGCCGACGAGGCCTGCTCGGTGGCGCCCTGGGCGATCTGCTCGGAGGCCGACGACAGTTGCTGGCTGCCGGCCGACACGTTGTCGGACGCGACCAGCGCATCGCTCACCACCGAACGAAGACGCTCGACCATGGTGTCCACAAGACGGAGCATGTCGCCGATTTCGTCATTGGGGAGCTTCTCGGCTTTCCAGGTCAGATCCCCATCCGCCACCCGGCCCATCACGTTGCCGGCATTGCGCAGGCTGCGACTGATCGATATCGACATCAGCACGGCGACGGCCAGGGAGAACAAGGCGACGAACCCGATGCAACCAAGCAGCAGACTGCGCGAGGCCAGGTAGTCGGCGGAAGCCTCTTCGTCGGCCGCATGGAGATTGGTGCTGATGTCGGCCGCCATCTCGTCGAGAAGATCGTAGATGGAGTAACTCAGATCCAGAGCCTTGCCCATGCTCATCGTCGAAGCGCGCAGGTCGGCGTCATCGGTGTTTAGGGCGGCAAGATCGAGTATTTGCCCGGACAGGGGCGCGCGCTCTTCGAACAGCGGCTTGAACTTGCCGATTTCGGCGACCACCACCGGATTGGTCGAGGTCGCGATCTTGTCGCTCACCTCGCGAATTCTCTGGTTGCTCTGCTCGATCTTCTTCCGGAAGGACGTGATCTGCCCGAAGTCGCTGCTCATCACCGCGTTCTTCTCGTTGCGAACGACGCCGTTGAACTCGTTGGTGAGCATGCGAATGTTGTCGAGGTCGACGGTTGGCCCGTTGACGATGTGAGCGATCGCAGTGTTGAGGCCCGACAGGTCCTTGACGGCGAGCCCCGCCATCGCGCCCGTCAGCACGATCACGAACCCGAAGGCGAGGCCCAGCTTCGCTTTGATGGTGATACGCATGAACTTGATCCCCTATTTCGCTTGGGCGAATTCGGTTTGGTCTTTTCGGTCGGCAGGAGCTCCCCAGTCCTTTTCGGTGTCGACGGCGTCAGCGCGAAATAGGGCTTGGTCCCGGGCGAGCTAACCATGCTGCTTCTAGGTAGAGAGGCGGGCGGCGAGAAACGCCGCCCCGCTTGTTCAGGCGACGGCTCGGTTGGTATCCTTGCCGCCGAGGGCGGCGAGGTCCTTGGCGGTCAGGAGCCTTCCGAGGTCGATGACGACGACGAAGCCCTGATCGCGACGGACGACGCCGTCGATGTAGTCGGAGTTCCAGTGGACGCCGATGTCGGGCGCCGCCTCCAACTGGTCGCCGCGGAACGCGACGACCTCGAACACGCGGTCGGCGACCAGGCCGAGCGTCAATTGACGCTCGCCGAGGGTGATGTCGACCACCAGCACGCGGGTGTTGGGGGTCGAGACCGTACGGCTGAGGCCGAGCTTCAGCCTGAGGTCGATCACCGGCACACCCTGTCCGCGCACGTCGCGCAACCCGATCAGGTAGTCCGGGCCGTTCGGGATGCGGAAGCTCTCCTCATGATCGAGGATCTCCCGCACCACGGCGACGGGGACCGCGAACACCTCGCTGCCGAGCGCGAAGGTGACGTACTGGGTCTCCGAAGAGCGAGCCGTCATGGTCAGGCGCTTTCCCGGAAGTCGGCGTCGTCATCGTCCGGCCCGCCCATGTCGAGGTCGAGCGCAAAGCCACGCGCCGCCGCCTGTTGGGCTTTCACGGTCGGACGCTGCATGCGACCGGTGTTGTCAGCCTTCTTGGCGGGTGCGGCCGACTTCGGGGCACGGGTGGGAGACTGGCTGGCTGTCTGCCTCGAGGCCTGTCCGAAGGTCTTTCGCTGAGCGGCCTTGGAGCCCGCGGCGACGTTGTCGACGCGGAAGAAGGCGATGGAGGCCTGCAGTTCCTCGGCCTGGGCGGCCAGTTCCTCGGAGGTCGCCGACATTTCCTCGGAGGCGCCGGCATTCTGCTGCGTCACCTTGTCGAGCTGCTGGATCGCCTGGTTGATCTGGGAGGCGCCGATATCCTGCTCGCGGCAGGCGGCGGAGATCTCCGACACCAGTTCGGCGGTCTTGCGGATATCCGGCACCAGGCGGTTCAGCATGTCGCCGGCCTGCTGGGCGGACGCAACGGTGTCGACCGACATCTGCGAGATCTCGGTGGCGGCGGCCTGCGACCGCTCGGCGAGCTTGCGCACTTCCGAGGCGACGACGGCAAAGCCGCGACCATGCTCACCGGCGCGGGCCGCTTCGACGGCGGCGTTCAGCGCCAGAAGGTCGGTCTGGCGGGCGATCTCCTGGACGATGCCGATCTTCTCCGCGATGGTCTGCATGGCGGCGACAGCTTGGGTGACGGCCTGACCGGAGGTCTCGGCGTCCTTGGCGGACTGACGGGCGATCTTCTCGGTCTGGGCGGCGTTGTCGGCGTTCTGCTTGATGTTGGAGGCCATTTCCTCCATCGACGAGGAGGCTTCCTCGGCCGACGAAGCCTGCTCGGTGGCGCCCTGGGCGATCTGCTCGGAGGCCGACGACAGTTGCTGGCTACCGGCCGACACGTTGTCGGACGCGACAAGCGCATCGCTCACCACCGAACGAAGACGCTCCACCATGTCGAGCAGCGACTTGCCGAGCGTGTCCTTGTCGGACAGCGGCTTCGGCGTCACGGTGAGATTGCCGTTGGAGATCTCGGCGGCCACATTGGCGGTCTCGCGGAGATTGGCGGTCATCTTCTGCATGGCCGAGATCAGGTCCTTGATCTCGTCATTGGACTTGTGGGCGACCTCGTGGTTCAGGTCGCCGATTGCCACGGCTTCGGCCAGTTCGACGCCACGCTTCAGCCCGCCTGCGATCGACAGAGACATCCAAACCGCGATGCCAACCGAGAAAAGCGCGACGACGGTGATAAAGGACAGGAGAATGGTACGCGAAGAGGCGTAGAGGCTGTCGGTCTCCTGGTCGGTCTGACGAAGGTTGTCGGAGATTCTGGTCGACATGGAGTCCATGAGGCCAAACAGCGTGTTGTTCAGCTGCTTGGTTCCGACCATGCTTATCCGAGCGGCTTCAGCGTTGCTCTCGGTCGTATTCATGTCGCCGAGATCGAGGATGCGCTTGCGCAAGGGCTCGCGCTCCTGGAAGGACTTCAGGAACTCGGTCGACTCGGCGACGATCTCGGGATCCGTCGACTTCTGAAGGGCCGTCACAAACTCGACAGTCTGTTCGGACTTGGTGTTGGATGTCTTGATGTATCCGTCGATCTGGGTCGAGTCTTGATTCAGAACGCTGTTCTTCTCGGCGCGGATGCTTTCGTTGAACGCCAGGGAGAGGCCGCGGATGTTGTTGAGATCGGCGGCCGGGCCGTCGACGATTTCCGTGACTGCCGTGTTCAGCGACGAAAGGTTGGATATGGCGAGTGCCGCCATGCCGCCGACGAGGGCGATGATGAACGCGAACGACAGCGCAAGTTTGAGTTTTATGGTGAGACGCATGACACTCTATAGTCCGGTGCGGTGCCCATACCGTTTGGTTTGAGCATCTGATGGAAGGGGTGGGGAAGGGGTGTCGACTCAGCCCGGCTGGCTCGCACGGCCCTTGGAAGCAAAAATGGCTTTGAGATCCGGGAAGATGATGAAGGCTCCTTCCCGTTGGACCAGACATTCGATGAACTGCGGCGGCCATTTGAGGCCAACGCGCGGCGGTGGTTCGCCGCTCGCCTTGGAAAACGCCGTGACTTCGTTGACGTTGTCGGTCCTGAGGCCGATCAGCGATGGCGTTCCGTCGAGATCGAGTTCGACCACCACGATGCGACTGTCGATGGTTGCCGCCGCTGGCGGCATTCCCATGGCAACGCGAATGTCGGCGAGCGGGATCACCTTGCCGCGAAAGTTGATCACGGCGTTGACGAACGGCCGGCTGCCCGGAACGATGGTCTCCGGCAGGAGATCGAGGATCTCGCGCACGATGGCCGCCTCGAGGGCAAAGGTTTCGCCGCCAACCTCGAAGGTCAGAACCTCGATCTCGTCGGCCGGTGCATCGTGGACGGCTTTGGTCTTGATGGCTAGGTCACTCATGCGATCGCACGCAACTGCGCCTCCTGCTCCTGGCCGAGCGATACCAGGTTGGCCACATCTAGGATGAGCGCAACGGAACCGTCGCCGAGGATGGTGGCCCCCGAGAAGGTGGTCACGTCGTCATGCAGCTTGGACATCGACTTGATGACGGTTTGGTGGTGGCCGATGATCTGGTCGACGATCAGGCCAACGCGATCCTCGCCGGTCGAAACCACGACCATCTTCTGGTACGGGTCCGGTTTGGTCCCGGTGGCGAACAGTTCGCGCAGGCGGATGAACGGCACCAGGGCATCGCGAAGAGACAGGAAGGCACGGCCGCGCGAGCGCAGGTCTTCCTCCTGGCTGATCTCGATGCATTCCTCGACGGCCGGCAGCGGGATCACATAGTGCCCTTCGCCCACCCTGACGAGCAGGCCATCGATGATGGCGAGCGTCAGCGGGATGCGGAGCGAGACGGTAGACCCTTCGCCGGGACGGCTTGTGACGTCGATCGAGCCATGCAGTGACTCGATGGCCTTCTTGACGACGTCCATGCCGACGCCACGGCCGGACAGGTTGGTGACCGAAGACGCCGTCGAGAAGCCTGGCTGGAAGATCAGTTGAAGCAGTTCCTGATCGGGGATTGTCGCCCCTGGCTGGATCAGCCCCGCTGTTTCCGCCTTGGCACGAACCTTGGCCCTGTCTATGCCGCGACCGTCGTCGGTGACCGAGATGATCACCTCCCCGCCGGTCTGTCGTGCCGACAGGCGGATGCTGCCCGTTTCCGGCTTGCCGGCGGCGGTGCGCTCTTCGGTCGATTCAAGACCGTGATCGGCGGAGTTGCGCACCAGATGGACCAGCGGATCGGCCAGACGCTCGATCACGGTCTTGTCCATCTCGGTGCTCTCGCCGTTGGTTGACAGCTCGATCTTCTTGCCCGTATCGCGCTGAAGATCGTGCACGAGGCGACGGTAACGATCGAAGAGAGTGGCGACCGGCACCATGCGCAGCACCATCATGGTGACGCGCAGTTCGCTGCAGAGGCGCTCCATCTCCTCGCTGACGGTCCGGAGACTGATGTCGGCGCCGCTGGCAGCGATCTGCTGCAAGCGGGACTGGACGATCACCAACTCGCCAACGCGATCCATCAGTTCGTCAAGTCGTTCGGCGGGGACGCGGACGCTCTCCACCTTGCGGCGCAGTTTGGGGTCCGCGACCTCGGCGGCCGAACGGCTGGTCGCATCCGCCGTCTGACGCTCGACAGGCGCTTCGCCAATGGCGGGTGCGGCCTGAATCGCCTCCGGCGCGATGACCGGCGAAGCCACCTCGACGAGGGGCTCGTCGCCGGTTCGTTCTTCGATCTCCAACGACATGTCGTCCATGACGAACAGGAACACGTCCTCGATGTCGGCGCGGCTCTTGCTGGTGGTCAGCGTCACGTCCCAGGTGAAGTAGAGCGCCGTCGGATCAAGCTTCTCCAGGGGCGGCAAGGCCGATCTGTCGAGCACGACGCGGCATTCGCCCATCTCCCTCAGTTCGTCGAGGAAGCTCAGGGGATTCGTGCCGTTGACGAACGTGTTCTCCGGCAGGCCGAAGCGAATGTGCCAGGTCGTCGGCGCATCCGGGAGAGTGGCGATGGGGGGCTCGATGGTTGTCGCGACCGGCGCAGTGGGCGTTCCGGAAACAGCTGCCTGAAGACGTTCAAGGAGATAGCGCTCCTCGTCGGCGTCGTCGCCGCCAGGATTCTCCACCAGGGCGCGCATATGGTCGCGGGCATCGAGCACGGCGGAAACAAGTTCCGGCGTCGCGTCGGCCAGTCCCTTGCGGACGCGGTCGAAAGCGGTTTCACAGTGATGGGTGAACGCTGCAAGCCGATCGAAGCCGAACATGGCGCCCGACCCCTTGAGGGTGTGGAGGGCGCGAAAGACGGCGTCGACCAGCGTGCGGTCATCGAGACAATGCTCGAGATCGAGCAGGCCCTGCTCCATTTGCTCGAGTAGCTCGGCGGCTTCTATGCGGAAGATGTCTGCTGGATCGGGGGTGCTCATTTTGCCAGCACCTTCTGTACGAGGCGGACCAACTGGTCGGACTCGAAAGGCTTGGTCAGCCAACCGGTGGCCCCGGCGGCTTTGGCTCGCCCCTTGAGAGCGGCGTCGGATTCGGTGGTGAGAAACAGGATCGGGACGCCGATCTGGTTCGGTAGACGCCGAACCTCTTCGATCATGCGCAAGCCATCCATGTTCGGCATGTTGAGATCGGTGATGACGAGATCGAAACGGCTGGCCTTGGCCTTGTTGAGGCCATCGAGGCCGTCGACGGCCTCCGTCACCTTGTAGCCGGCGCCGGTCAGGGCGATACGCGTCGTCATGCGCACCGAGACCGAGTCGTCGACGGTCAGAATACTCGCGGTCACTGGGCGGTCTCCTCGTGGAGCCAGAATGAACGATCGGCAGCTGTGGCGGCCGTCATGAGGCCGCTCCGGTCCAGCGCGCGCCGAAGCTCGCCGTTGGCCGGTTCAAGAAGAGACAGGGATTTGCCCTGTTCGGCAGCTCGTTGCCTTGCTGCTTCGATGATCTGAAGGAAGCTGATGTCTACTATCGCATCGGCTGGTACGGCGAGGCGGATACTCGGAAACTTGTCCATAGCCTCGACTAAAGTAGAGTAAGATGTCCGGATATCAGAAACACATAGATTTGCATGCATCCGAATGACGATTGAGTTCTCCATGGAAGCAGCTCCTGCTGACCATGAAGTTTTGTAAGACAAATGCTAAATTTCTATAAACTGCTTTTTTACACTGTAAAATTGATTCAAAAGGCATGAAATAAATTCAATAAAGGGCGAGGCGAGTTATTAATACTCAAGAGTCACGAGACTCGTTTTACGAGTACTGAAACGGGGCTAAACAGCGGGAATCGCGTACAAAGCGCTCGAACGCCGCCACCGTGGTTGAAACCAGACTCGTGAGAGTTGTCGAACACCATCGCGATTTATCCGAGTGAAAATGTCATATTAGGTAAAAACACTTACGTATTTGAACTTATGACTGGACGCCCTATTTCGTCCCGATCTCGAATAGACGACAGCTATTTCGACCTCTCCAAGGCGCCGCGCCACATGGGAAGCGGAGCACGTGCTTTCGCGGTTAATGAGAAACGGTGTACATGAGGAGCGGTTCGCCGGTCTCTCCGGTGACGCTCCTACTCTCCGACGATGGGAGCCTCGCTCTGCTTGGCCCAGGCCGCCGGCCCTTCTTCCTCGTCGCGGAGCGTGCGAGCCACCTCTTCGATGTCCCGCCATTTTTCGCAGAACACGCGAACGCACTCGGGATCGAAGTGATTGCCCGAACCTCGGACGATCTCGTCGTAGGCCCGTTCCGGGCTCCAGGCTTCCTTGTAAGGCCGTGCGGAACTCAGGGCGTCGAACACATCGGCGACGGCGGTTATGCGCGCTTCGATAGGAATGGCTTGTCCCGACAGACCGCGTGGATATCCGCTACCGTCCCACTTCTCGTGGTGGCCGCCAACAATGGCCGCCGCCACCCGGATGAGGTCGGAGGTTCCGTTCTCCAGCATCCTCGCGCCATAGTTGACGTGCTCGCGGACCGCAGTCATCTCCTCAGTGGTGAGCCGTCCCGGCTTGTTCAGGAGCGCGTCGGGGACGCCGATCTTGCCGATGTCGTGCAGCGGGGCCGCGAGGTAGATCATCCGGCAAAAGTGCGGATCCAGCGACAGCCCCTCGGCGATCAGCCGGCTGATCGCCGCCACGCGCGATATGTGGGCGCCGGTGCCCCCATCGCGCATCTCGATGGCTCGCGCCAACCGCCAGATCATTTCCTCCTCGCGCAACACCAGATCGGCGGTGGCCTGGCTCACGGCTTCTTCCAGGCGATGGGCCTGGGTGGCAAGCTCCACCTGGGTGCGCCGAAGCGACATCAGGTTGGTGACTCGGGCCCGCAGCTCGATCGGGTCGAAGGGCTTGTTCAGGAAGTCGTTGACGCCGGCAAGAAGGGCCTTGAGCCTTATTTCGCTATCCCGCTCGGCAGTGATCATCACGATTGGGATGGCGTGGTACTCGGGGCGCAGACGAAGGGTCTCGGTCACCTCGATGCCCGTGAGGTTGGGCATGAGATAGTCGACCACGACAAGATCGTACTGCCGTGTCGTGGCGAGTGCCAGGGCATCCTCCGGCCTTTCGCACAGGTCGAGAGTGAGATCCGGCACGTCGGTCAAGGCCGCGCCCATCCACAACAAAACCGACTTACTGTCATCAATGATCAACGCGCGCATCGGATCACGGTCCTGTCCGATGCGTCGTGACTTCATCTCTGCACAACTGGTGCTTCTCCAACGGCAACAATCAGAAGGGAAGGCAAGCCGCGACGCGCTTCTGGCTTCGGCATTGATGGTCTGGCCTTGCTGGTATCCGGTCGGGGGGAGGGCAATAGCTTCTGATCGGACAAAGCATAAACTGGTCATGCCAGAAAAGAGTGAAATAAGGGTTTGTCCTAAAAGTGCATTTCGAAGAGATGACGATCTTTGGCGGCGCAGGTTCGCGGTAGCGGACGGTGCTACATCGAGATTCCAGCTGAGTATTCCGCGAAGGTCTGCCCAATTTCGCCTGCGGTGGGCAACCCGGTCCTGGCCGAGCCCCGCGCTTTGGAACGTTCGAAAGATCGTTCAGGAAAGGTGAAGAAATCGTGGTCGATGGCGAGACGCGGCAAGGCCGACATCCACTGCCGCAGGCTTGTGCCGACCGGACACCCGGCAGGATGTCCCCGCTTGCTGAGGGCGGTCGTATTGAGAGCGCCCAAGCACCGGAAGAGGCTTGGCGCGAAGTTCGTCGCGCCAAGCCGCCTGCTCAACTATTCTCGAGGCAAGGGCGTAGAACATGTCCGACGCGCATTGGGCGCCAACATGTCGACCCCGTCGTTTGGGCGTAGCTCCGGACGCAAACAGAGCTTCATCTTTCTGGAGCCGGCCTTAGTCGTTGAAATAGAAATTGCCAACCTTGCACACATTTACGTGGTGCTTGATGCTTTCGACGCCGTCGTTGAACAGGGCTCGGAAGTCGTATTGGCAGTGTCCTGTTCCATCGTCGATGTCGATGTCAATGGAATCGCCGGGCAGAACGACATCGTCACCCAGAATGTCCTCTTCCCACTTCTTCGCGTCGACATTGGATGCGAAGAACATCTTCATGGTCGTCGATGTCGAGTTGATGATGGTGACATGCCTGTCCGCCGCCGCAGCGTTTCCGACAAGGAGCAGCAAGGCGACCGGCAGTATCGAGAGCGAGCGAATGGCCACATCCGGTCCTTTCGGGCTAGAGCACCCGCCGATCAGGTTGACTCAACCTGATCGAAGAGCGGCTACTCCTGTAAACAAGCCTGGAGTCTTCGCTTGACGATCGAATGTTTCAGTTTGGTCGTCGAAGGCTCTAGGGGGAGACGGTACCCCTCGAGGCGCCGCCTCGCCTTTCAGTCTCAGTTGAAGAGATCGAGAATCTTCTGATCGGGGTTGCCGTTGCATTCCTTGGCAACGTCCTGAACGTTCTGACCCATCTGGTCCGGATCGATGACAGTGTTCCCCGAGGCATTGCTGAGGTAACCGTCGATCCAGAAAATGGTCGGCATGATGCCGTCGGGATCGGCCATGAACTCCTTGCAGGTGAGCTCGGCCATGTCCACTTTCTGACCCGCAAACGCGATGGTCGGAAGGGCCGTCAGGCACGCCAACGAAGCGACCGTGATCATAATGGTCTTCATGTTCTTCTCCAGTTTGGACAGCACTGGCGAGAACCTTCGAAGCCTTCCGTGAGGCAGCCCCAAGCCAGCGCCTTCTCGATGGCGGCAATCCCATCGACGCGTCGCGGACGACACCTAGGACAATGGGCGTGACGTTGTCTGTCCGGGAATTGGCGGACAACGCAATGAAATATTTAAGCTATTCTGGTTATCGGCTCTTGTTGCCCGCCAGGGTGCGTCCTATTGCTTGACGGTGGCTGCGAGGCGGACGGTATGAAAGATGAGGCGAACCTGGGGCGAGGCGCAAAGGGGCTTGAGGCCGCACTAGCCTGCGTTGTTCTCCTATTCTGTGCCATCCTCTGGGCAATATTCAGCGCAACCGACAATCGAACCATCGCCGAACTTGACGCTCGGGACGGCGTCGCGACGGTTCCCGAAGAGCTCCTCGACAGTGGTCAAGTTTTTGCCCTGGGCGGCCCCTGGCAGGTTTTCTGGGGGCATCTGCTCACGCCTGAGGATCTTCAGCGCCAGGACGCGCCGAAGCCGACCGGGGCGCTTCGGTTCCCGGGCTCCTGGAGCGGGCATCGTTTCGGAGATGCAGTCGCGGGGGCGGCGGGGGCGGCCACCTTTCGCCTCCGCCTCGACCCGCCGGGCGGCAAGAGGGCGCTGACGCTTCGCCTGTTCGATCTGCGCCTTGCCTATCGGCTGTGGGCCAACGGAACCCTTGTGGCAGAAAGCGGCAGGCCGGGGCTGAATGCGGCCACGGAGCTGCCCGACAGGTCGCTTGTCCTTGCCCCCATCGAGATGACCGGGCGGCCGGTTGATCTTGTTCTTCAAGTATCCAACCATGGATTTCGCCAAGGTGGGATCGGCGACCCGATCCTGCTTGCCAAGTCGGGCGTCCTACAGACCGCTCGTGACCGGGTATGGATCTTCTCGGCCTTCTTCTGCGGTGTCCTGCTCGTCGCGGGTACATATCACCTGTTGATTCACTTCCTGCGTCCCAGGGAGGTTTCCTTCCTTTACTTCGGAACGTACTGTCTTCTGATCTTCGGATATGCGGCCAACTCGAACTCGACCTACTGGCTTTCGCGCGCCGTCGTTCCCGGGTGGATCAGCCCCGCCGCGCTCGATGAGTTTGCCCTTGTCTGCTATGCTCTTTCCGGTGCGATCATCTATCGCTTCTACCGGGGCCTCTTTCCGTCAGACATATCCAGACGCCTGCAAGTGGTCTCCGACCTGCGTGCCGTTGTATTCCTGCTGTCCGAACTCGCGCTGCCTCCGATCTGGCGATCATGGCTGGTCGTGCTGCTGATGCTGGCTGGCTTGCTGTTCACGGCCTATTATCTGGTTCGGTTGTCCGTCTGTGTCATAAAGCGCAGGCCGGGCGCGATCCTGCTGTTCTCGGGTGCCGTCTTGCTGGCATCCACAAGTATTCACGACGTACTCGTTCATGCCGACATCGTCGAGGGCGAGTACATGATCCTCTATGGCCTGTTCGCGCTCGTCCTCTTTCAGTCCTCGGCGTTGGCCATGCGCCATGTCCAAAGCTTTCAGATGGCGGAGCGTTTATCGGAAGACCTTCACAGCAATCTGGATGCGCTCAAGGCGGAAATGAAGCGACGCCGCGATCTCGAAGCGGAGGTCGTACGGGTCAGTGAGGATGAGCGTCGCCGCGTCAGCTACCAGATTCACGACGGCCTTTGCCAGCAACTCACTGCGGCGCGTCTGAGATACTCGATGTTGTCCGGCTTTGCCGCCGTGAAGGACACTCCGCCAATGATCGAACTCGGACGAGTTCTGTCGGAGGCGGCGGAGGATGCCTATGCCCTGTCGCGCGGGATGTGGCCGGTCGAGCACGACACCGCTCTCACTGGCCCGACAATCGGCGAACTTGTGGAAAGCGCGAGACGGACGAGCGGCATAGACATCAACCTCACCCAGAACTGGCCTTGCGCGAGCTGCGCGGGCGAGAACCTCGGTGTTTTGCAGCGGATCGCGCAGGAAGCCCTTGCCAACGCGGTCCGGCATGCCGGCGCGACGCGCATTGACGTTTCACTGGTCTGCGAGGACGGGGCGACGAGGCTCGAGGTCAAGGATGATGGTGCGGGCCTACTGCCCGACGCCGCTCCTGACGGGGCTCGGCAGCTTCGGCAAAGACGGGTGTCGGGGTCGCATCAGGAGCCACGTGAAAACAACAGGATAGGGCGTACAGGCGGACCGGGTTCCGCAGGTCTTGCTCTTGGTGGACTGGGGCTTCGGATCATGCGGCATCGGGCCAGTGCCATCGGGGCGGAGTTTTCGATCGAGGGCTCGCCCGGTGGCGGAACGGTCGTCAGATGTTGCGCCCCGTGCGAGAATAGAACCTGTTCGGAGGTCGCATCGTGAAGGCAGCGTCCCCCACCTGTGTGGTTCTCCTGGTCGATGATCATCCCGCCGTACTGCAGGGGCTCGCCGCCCTTCTGGTCTCGAATGGGCTTGAGCCTCCTCTGCAAACGTCGACGATCGAGGGCGCGCGCGCGATAGCCGGAGAGACCGAGATCGACCTCGCCGTCATCGACCTTTCGCTTGAGCGCGGGGATGGGCTGGATCTCGTCCCCGATCTCACTGGTCGGGGCGTGCGCGTGATCGTCTACTCGATGTTTGAGGACGCGCGGACAATCCGGCGTTCTCTCCAGTATGGAGTCCTCGGATACGTCACAAAACGCGACGACCCGGCCTGTCTTCTTGACGCGGTGGATCATGTTCGCCGAGGCGAGTCCTATCTTTCAGTTCGGGCTGCCGGCGCGCTGTGCGAGGCCGATGGCGCCATGCAGGGCAAGGAGCTCAGCGAACGTGAGCGGCAGGTCCTGTCTCTGATGGGGCAGGGGGAAAGCAATATCGGCATCGCGGCAACGCTCGGTATCAGTGTGCGAACCGTCGAGACCTATTACGCCCGCATCAGCGAGAAGCTGGATCTCTCGCTGAGCGTCCGGGACCTTCGGAAATACGCTATCCGCCACTTCAATGAATAGGTCGCACTTGAGTGCTCCTCAGCCATTCCTCGGTCGTGCCGGCCGAGGCTTTCATCAGCGGAGTGAGCTGCTCAGGGTCTTCAACGCGTCCGGCAGGTCGGACAAGGCTTGCACAAGCCCTTGCGCGGTACCGCCGTTCAGGCCGTTGGTGTTTTGCGAGAACGCGTTCAAGGCGAACAGGAAGACTGCCATCAGAATGAGCCGGTTCACGACGAGTGTCAGAAGCCACCTGATCATATCACCGGCTCGGTCAGCTCCCTGACCCGTCGAGCCAGCATGTCGCGTTCGTCCTTCAGCTTCCGTATCTGGCGTGCCACCTCGATAGGGACGACCATGCCGGTGTCCTTTTCCTCGACGAACGAGATGCCCAGCGACTTTGCCTGCCGCCAGACCACCTTCACTCGGCGACTGTGTCCCTTCAGGGGAATGAGCAGATCCAGTTCGCTGGGCACCTGCACAGGATCGGAAAAATCGAGCTTCGCTCCGCTCTCCGACATGTTCCGGACGAGGCAGTCGATGGTACACCAGCGGTTGTTGAAGGCGATCTGGCCTCCCAAATAGGTACGCCCCCGATGCTCTTTGCGCCGATCAAGCATTGGAAATGCCTTTCTTTGAAACACATGCACCCGTCTTGCTCCGAATAGGAGCAAGACGGGTGCCAATGCAGTTCAGAGTAGCAATTCCGGATGTTTCGTTCGGCGGCGCCATCCCGGTGTTGCCTGGTCTCACATGCCGCTCGGCGATGCCCTCCTGCCTTATTGGGATGCTCGCCATCTTGGATGGCTCACGGCATGTCCCTAGGCAGCTCTTGGAATGCCGGCGGCCTGGCGAAACGAGATCAGCTTCCGGCTCTGTTCGTCCCACAGGACCAGCTTCACGCATCTCAGGCTTTGCCGGAGCGTAATCCTGCCCATTTGAGCAAGCTCGGGATGGTTCCGGAGAACCTCCGGCAGGCGGTAGTATGGAACCTTGCTGGAGAGGTGATGCACGTGGTGGATGCCGATGTTGGCCGTCACCCAACGCAGCACAGGTGGCAGATCGTAGTGGGAGGCCCCACGCAACGCGGCCTTGGGAAGCTCCCACTCAGGCTCTTTCGACCAGTGCGTTTCCTCGAACTGGTGCTGCACATAGAACAGCCATACGCCGATGGAGCCAGCCAGCAAGACGATCGGCAGGTGAACGACCAAGAAGGACACGGGCCCGATCGCCCAGATAACCAGCAAGGCGACCATGACGACCGCGACATTGGTCGCCATGGTCGACATCCACGGAAGGACACCACCGCGCATCATGCCGAATGGCAGGCGTTGCTGGATGAGGAAAAGCCAGGCTGGGCCAATGCCGAACATCACGAGAGGATGACGGTAAAAGCGGTATCCGATCCGCCCCCATCGGGAGCGCGCATAGTACTCGGTCACGGTAAGGGTCGTGATGTCACCAACGCCGCGCTCGTCGAGGTTGCCGGCCGAGGCGTGATGCGTCGCATGGGCCCTTCGCCAGTAATCATAAGGGGTGAGCGTGAGGACGCCGAGGATGCGCCCCGTCCAGTCATCGAAGCGTCGCCGGGCGAAGAACGAGCCATGACCGCAATCGTGCTGGATCATGAACAGCCGCACCAGAAAGCCGGCCGCCGGAACGATCAGGATCAGGCCCCACCAGAAGCCGTAATGGACAGCGGCCCAGGTCAGCAACCACAGGCCGACAAAAGGCAGGGCCGTCACCGCCAGCTCGAACGTGCTGCGGCCCACATGGGGCGTGCGGTATTTCGATAGGCGCTTGAGCCAGGTCTTCTCCGAGCCCTCGGGGATGGTGGCAATCGTGTCCGCTGTCATTGTTGATGGCCTGCATTCTGTTGGGCTGCCGCACGAGAATGGTGCTCGGCATGTGGGCGGAGATGGTCTGCATCGATTTCGTCGCCTGCCTGGGGGGATCGGGCGGGCGGCGCATGCACTCGCATCGGTTTCTCGGGCGAACCGGGCCTTGCTTGCCGAGGTGGCGGCCCAAGCTCATGCGCTTGCAAGCTGGGCGATCGCTCGGGCGCGTCGAGTTCTACAATGGCTTAGGCCCCTGACGCGTCTTGCTCCGCGAAGTTTGGGTTATCTGGATGGTGGTCAGCGAATAACGCAGACCAAGAGCCAGTCGTATCACCGCATCCGGCGTGGCCTCGCTGTCTTCGGATTGTTTATCCTACCACCGCGGGGCCCATCTGTATTCCGCCCGAATGGTCGCAGTGATATCGGCGCCGTCGCTTTATCGGTAGTCGATCTTGGCTCCGGATCGATCTTGTTTCCGCTTGAACGGATTATCTTGCAGCGCGGGCAGGGCGATTTTCTGTTCGCCCGCTTTGCCTTGGAAACACCGACCGTTTCACGCGAAGCGTAGAAAACTCAGGGCGTTATGTATTCTGCGGGAGAGTTCTCTCCTCTCGAGCCGTCCTTTGCCAAATGCGCCATCCAGGATAAATAATACTTCAAATCAAGACGTCAATCCGGCCATGAAAACCGCCGGGTATTTTCTTCGTCTGGAGATATATTGTTGGATTTGTTAGATAGCGGGATTGCGTAAATTGTCATATTGCAATCAGGCATGGCCGAATTGCGGAGCTTTCTATCTCAACTGCCTCTGCTGGTGGAGCGGGATTCGATCGTCGTGCGGTTGGGTCAACCGGCCTCTTCGACAAGCCGATCGAAGCCCGCCGGCCGGCGAGCTGCAAGATCGGTGGACGATGCACTCCCTCTTCCTGTCAGGTTCCGCGACGGGCACGCACGACTTCCGGCACCTCTCGCCGCGTCAGGGCCTTGCCTGTGCTGTCGAACAGGTGGCAGGACGCGGCGGCAAAGCTCAGGTCCGTCGTCTCGCCCAGCGAGATCAGCGTCGTGCCGTCGATGATGCCCTTGAGGTCGAGGCCGTTGGTGGTGGTGATCTCGACCAGCGTCTCGTGCCCGAGCCGCTCCACGAGTTCGACGCGACCGTTTATGGTGATGCCGGCCGTCTTGCCGTGGCACATGTCCTCCGGCCGAATCCCGAGCGTCGCCCGGTCGCCGACCGCCGCCTTGCCGGGATCGATGGGCAGGAGAGCCTCGCCGATGTCCGGAGCCGCCACCTTGACGCCGTCCGCCGACACCTCCGCCACCGTCACCTCGATGTAGTTCATCTTGGGCGAGCCGATGAAGCCGGCGACGAACAGGTTGGCCGGCGTATGATAGAGCTCCATCGGGGTGCCGATCTGCTGGGCGTAGCCGCCTTCAAGGACGACGATCTTGTCGGCCAGGGTCATTGCCTCGACCTGGTCGTGGGTGACGTAGATCATCGTCGCACCGAGGTCGCGGTGCAGTTTGGCGATCTCGGCGCGGGTATTGACGCGCAGGGCGGCGTCGAGATTGGAGAGCGGTTCGTCGAACAGGAACACTTCCGGATTGCGCACGATGGCGCGGCCGATGGCAACGCGTTGGCGTTGGCCGCCGGAGAGCTGTTTCGGCAGCCGGTCGAGATAGGGCTCGAGCTTCAGGATCTCGGCGGCCTTCCTGACCTTGGCATCTACCTCGGCCTTGGGCGCCTTGGCGATATGCAGGCCGAAGGCCATGTTGTCGTAGACCGTCTTGTGCGGATAGAGCGCGTAGGACTGGAACACCATGGCGATGCCGCGATCCTTGGGCTCAAGGTCGTTGACCACCCGGCCGCCGATTTCCATCGTTCCGGCAGTGATCTCCTCAAGGCCCGCCACCATGCGCAGCAGCGTCGACTTGCCGCAGCCCGACGGACCGACGAACACGACGAACTCGCCGTCGCCGATGTCGAGGTCGACGCCCTTGATGACCTCGACGGCGCCATAGCTCTTGCGCACCGACTTCATGCTGAGGCTGGCCATGATGCGATAGTCTCCCTGAAATGTCCGTTCGGTGTGGCGACCGGCCGACTTTGTGGCCGGTCACCCTGCTGGCTCAGCCTTCGACGTGGAGGAGGCCGGTCTTCGAATCGCGCGTCACCGGCACGGGATCGCCTACGTAGCCGCCGAAGGTGTCGGGTGTCGGATGGTTGGCAAAGCTCATGAACAGCAGCCCCTCGTCGGCGAACACGATCTTGCCGGCGTAGCGCTGGCCGCTGTTCGTCGCCCCGTCCAGGAATGGGCCGGGTGCGACCGTCCATGGACCGAGATGGCTGTCGGCGACGAGATAGTGCGTGCCGGAGACTGGAGCGGTCGGGGCGCCGGCCGCATAGGCCTTGGACCAGTGCACGCTGGCGGTGCAGAACAGCATGTACCACTTGCCCTCGATCTCGAAGACCTGCGGAACCTCAAGCTGGCCGAAGTCGCCGCCGGCATAGATCGGCGGCTCGAGCGTCCAGGTGAAGAGATCGGAAGAGCGGGCAAAGCCGATGGCGCCGCGGGCGTTCATCTCGTCGCCGACCGGCACGCGGGCGGTGAAGTACATCACCCAACCGTCGCCGGCCGGATCCCTCATCACCCAGGGGTCGCGCATCGCCCGGTCGCCCCAGATGCCCGGCTCCCACTCCTCGTACCAGCGGGTGTCGATGTCGAGGATGAGGCCGTTGCCGACGCGCGTCCAGGTGAAGAGGTCGGGCGAGGTGGCATGGCCGATGCGCTGGTACATGCAGTCCTCGTCGCGCCGGTTGGCGGTGTAGAACTGATGCCAGAGGCCATCGTCGCCCTTCACAACCGAGCCAGTCCAGGTGCAGAGGTCGTCCCAGGCCGGCCCGTCGGTCGATGGACCGAAGCAGGTGCCATGGTGGGTCCAGTTGCGGAGATCCCGGGACGTGGCGTGGCCATAGCTGGCGTTGCGATGGCGCTTGTGCGGGTCGATCAGCGACTTCGGGGCCTGCAAGTGGAAGATGTGCCAGTCCTCGCCATCCCTGGCCAGCCAGAAGTCCCAGATCCATTTGTCGTCGAGTGAAAGGGTCACAATCATCGTTCCATGCTGAGCCGATCCGACGGAAGCCGGGGCGGCGAGAAAACACGTGGGCGCAGCGTCATCCCTTGATGCCTGTGGAGGCGATCGAGGTGATGAAGGCGCGTTGCAGGGCGAGGTAGAAGGCCAGCACCGGCACGGTGATCATCGACAGGTAGGCCATCACCTGTCCCCAGTCGGTGTTGAGCTGGAAGAAGTACTGCAGGCCCACCATCACCGGTCGGTACTGCTCCGACTGGGTCACCATCAGCGGCCACAGATATTGATTGTACATGGCAAGGAAGCGCAGGATGGCGGCGGTGGCGATCACCGGACCGGAGATCGGCATGATCACCTTGGCGTAGATCTGGAACCAGGAGGCGCCGTCGATCCGGGCCGCCTCGATCAGGTCGCGCGGCAGGTCGCGGAAATACTGCACGAACAGGAAGACGGTGAGCGCGTCCGACAGGAAGGGAACGATCTGCACCCGGTAGCTGTTGAGCCAGCCCCATTCGATGCCGTGGAGCCCGATCCAGGGGAGATTGTTGACCACCAGAAGAAGCGGGATGGCGATGGTCTCGAGCGGGACGATCAACGTGGCGATGACCACCGACAACATGACGTCCTTGCCCTTCCAGTCGAGGAAGGCAAAGGAGAAGCCGGCCATCGAGCAGATGACGAGGTTGAGCACCACCGTCACCGAGGTGATGAAGATCGAGTTGAAGATGAACAGGGCCACTGGCGCGCGGGCAAAGCTTGCCGTGTAGTTGTCGAGCGAGATGTTGCCCACCGGCAGGAAGGCGCGGATGGAGGAGGTGTCGGACAGAAGCTGCAAGGACGGCTTCAGCGACGACACCAGCATGAACACCAGCGGGAAGACGAAGATCAGCGCCACCAGAACGAGGATGGCATAGCGCATGAACAGAGACGTCGCGCGGGTTTCGGGCGTGCGGGATGACATCAGGTTCGCTCCCTCGTGAGATAGCGCTGGATCAGCGAGATGGAGAGCACGATGAGGAACAGCAACACCGAGATGGCCGAGCCGCCGGCGATATCCTGCTGGCCGTAGCCACGCTGGACGGCTTGGTAGACCAGCGACTGGGTGCTGTCGATCGGTCCGCCATTGGTCATCACGTCGACCTGCGTGAACAGGGCGAAGGCTTGCATGGTGATGACGATCAGAACCAGCACGGCGGTGTTCCTGAGGCCCGGCCAGGTGACATGGACGAACGTCTGCAGGCGGCTGGCGCCTTCGATACGCGCCGCCTCGTAGAGATGCTCGGGGATGGTTTGAAGGCCGGACAGCCAGATCACCATGTGGAAGCCCACGGCCTGCCAGATCGACATGGCGATCATGGCGCCGAAGGCTGTCGAGGTGTTGCCGAGCCAGTCGACCGGTTTGAAGCCGCCGAAAGTGAGGAAGGCGAGCAGCGTGTTGAGCAGGCCGTTCTGCCCGTCGTAGATGAAGCGCCACAACAGGGCCACAACCACCATCGACACAACGACCGGCATGAAGAAGATCGCCCTGAAGGCGTTGATGCCCTTGAGCTTCTGATTGACCAGGAGTGCGAGGCCGAGCGCAAGCGCGCCCTGGAGAGGCGCGACGATCAACACGAACAGGAAGGTGTTGACGAGCGCCCGCATGAACACGACGTCCGAGGCGAGTACGTAGACGCGGTTCTCGCCCCACGACCACGACTGCCACTCGCGCATGCCATTGAGATGCGGGTAGTCAGGATTGTTGCGCGTGTACCCGCGTAGCCGCGGATAGGTTGGCGCGCCATCGTCACCGAGGATGAGGTCGCCATTTTCGCCGCGCAAGGGTTCGAGCGTCAGCGTTCCGACGCCGAGCAGACTTTCGAAGTTGCGCAACCCGACATACTCGGTCGGGTTGGGGGAGATCAGCCGCTGGTTGGTGAACGACAGCCCGAAGGCCAGAAAGAACGGCAGGATGAGGAAGACGGCAAGGATGACGAGGCTGGGGCCGGCCATCAGCCAACCTGCAACGGTGTTCCTGCCGAACCTGGACTGAGATCGTTGGGTCAAGTTCCTCGGCCTTGCTGGAGACGCCCGGTAGGCGCCGTCGTTTGTCGGACAACGGGGTGCCGGAGCCGGCGTGTGCCGGCCCCGGCCGCTTGTCAGTGGCCGTAGCCGCTGTTCTTCTCGATGTCGGCGGTGATGGCATCCGCTGCCGCGTCGAGGCTGTCCTGCACGTCGGCGCCGTCGGCAATGTCGCTCACTGCCTTGCGGAACTCCTTGGCCGCAAAGACGTAGCCGGGCGTCACCGGACGGACGAGCGCCTGCTTGGCCGAGAGCTGGTAGAACACGGCGAGCTTGCCGCCGTCCTTGTAGTTCTCGGTCATCTGCGCTGCCTCGGCGGTCGCCGGGATGAGGCCGATCGCGTTGGAGAAGGCGGCGAGATATTTGTCCTGCGTCGCGAACTCGATGAACTTGGCAGCGCCGTCTGCGTGCTTGCTCGCGGCGGAGATGCCGAGCTGCCAGGAGGCCGCACCGATCTTCGGGCCGTGGCCGAAGTCCGGGGCGGGCAGGAACAGCATGTCGTCGCCGAACTTGTCGAGCGGCTTCAGCGCTGCCCAGTTGCCGTTCCACTGCAGGGCATACTTGCCTTCGAGGAATCCGGTGTCGTGGTCACCGGTGTCCTGAGAAGTTCCCGGCGCCAGCTTGCGCTCGAACAGGCTCTGCCACCAGTTGCCGAACTTCACGGCAGCCTCGCCGTTGAGGGCGCCCTCGGCCGTCTTGTAGGTCGAACGGTCGACGATATCGCCGCCGAAGGACTGGAGAAACGGGCTGAAGGCGTAGGGGTACCACTCGCCCTTGTCATTCATGGCAAGGTCGAGCGGATAGTCGAACTTGCCGCTGTCCTTGAGTTTGACCAGCGCCGCGTCGAACTCGTCCAGCGTCCAGGGCTTGTCCAGCGTCGGGATGCGGATGCCATTCTCCTCGAGCACCGACTTGCGGGCATACATGGCGACGGCGGCGTCCCACAGGCCGACCGAATAGAGCTTGCCGTCCCAGTGGCCGAGCGTGCCGGGCAGGAACTTGGCGAACTTCTCTTCGGGAATGGGTAGCGGCTGCATGTACTTCGACCAGGCCCAGTTCGGCATGATCGGACCATCGACGTCAATGATGTCGGGCAGCTTGCCGGCAACGGCGGCGGCGGTGATGGCGTCGTTGTAGGCGATCTGGGGGAAGGCCTGCAGCTTCACTTCCCAGTCACTCTGGGACTCGTTGAACTCCTTGATGATGCGGGCAAAAGTATCGCGCTCGGCGCTATCGCCGCCCGCGCCGTGATACCACATCGACAGCTCGGTGGCGGCCAGCGCCGGTCCGGCGAGAGCCGTCGTCAAAGCTAGAACCCCAGTCAGTTTTACGAACCGTCCCATTGTTTTTCCTCCGCTTGTTCGGCAGGCCGAATGCAGCTCTTGCTGCGCGGCCAGCCTCGTTCTTCAAGGCAACAGTCAACCGATCCCGGCGACGCAGCGCTGCCGGGGCTGGCGAGTCAGATGTCGTTTCAAGGGATCGTCGCCGTGAAACACACTCCCGGCGGCGATCTCGGTGTTCGCCTCGCTCCCTGCGAGCCGAACCTTTGCTGCCGTCCCTAGACCAGGGGGCGGCAGGACTTCCGCTCTACGAGCGGACAGGGGACGAGGATCTGCCGGGCCATCGGCCCTTCGGTTTCCTCGCCAAGCATGGCCATCACCTCGGCGGCGATCCGACCGATGTCGAAATAGGGCAACGCCACCGATGTCAGCATCGGGCGCAGCGTCGTCGATATGACCTGCATGTCATCGAAGCCGATGACGGAGAGATCGTCGGGAATCGAGAGGCCGAGGTTGGCTGCGGCCGCGTAGACCTGCACGGCGGTCTGGTCGTTGCCGCAGATGATGGCCGTTGGCCGGTCCTTCTGCGACAGCATTGCCGTGGCCACTTCGGTGGCGATCATGTGGTCGTTGCCGACCGGCCCCCGCGAACCGGGGACCTCCAGCGATGGATCGAACGAGAGTCCCGCCTCGGCAAAGGCGCTGCGATAGCCGCCACCGCGCAGGACAGTCGCCCGGATTGCCGGGTTCAGCGTGATGGCGCCGATGCGCCGGTGGCCGAGTTCGATCAAATGTCGGGCCTGACGATAGCCACCGCCTTCGTCGTCCGGCAGGACCGATGGGTGGTTGCGCTTCATCGAGTAGCAGTTGGCGAGCACGATGTTGCGGAAGAAGGCCGGCTGGTCAAATTCGACCGGGCGATGAAACATCGTGGCATAGATGACGCCGGACACGTTGTAGGACCGGAACATCTGCCAGGATGCTTCTTCGGTCTCGCGGTCGCCTTCGTGATCGATGATCACCATGCTGCGGGATTGGGCTTTCAGGGCGGCCTGGGCGCCACGGATGATGTCGACCGAAAAGGGAGTCGTGGTGATGCGATCGGCGATGAAGCCGACGGCTGGCGCCACCTCCGTTCGCATCGCCTTGGCGGCGTTCTCGGGCAGATAGCGGCGGCGGCGGACCACCGCCATGACGGCGTCACGCGTGGCATCGCTGACCGCCGGGTCGTGGTTGACCACGCGCGACACGGTCTTGGCGGAGACGCCCACCTCATTCGCAATGTCTCTCAGCGTGACCACTTATCCACCCTCCGGGCCTCTTTTCGAGCTCGGTTCTTGGGCAAGGATTGACGGTCGTTCGGGCCTTGTCAACCAATCGTGGTCAGGCGTTGGGACAGGATATGTCTCGTATTTAACTTTTGTGACATGAGAAATGTCTCCATGAGACATGCCATCAAAGGCAGCCTTTCTGCGGCTCTGAGATGGACAGTGCTGGATAGCTCCGTGGTGAGCTCTTCTCTCCCCCAACTAAATGGGCTTCTTCGCTTGTCGGCAGATCCGACTATGCGGCTGCCATATGCCCGAAGGGGTTGGTTATGGGACATTCGACAGGACATTGGCTTTGGTGTGCCGCTGCAGTGCTAAGACCTTTGTCGCAGGAATTGGCGCGCATGGGACATGGGCATTGGTTGCCTCGACGTCGGCTGTCATCACTGCCGGTGGAATCGGTGACGACGCCTGTCGGGTTTCGCGTTGTCCTCTCAGGCTCAGTATCCGGCGGTGAAGCGGCGGCGGATGTGGACCGAACCGATGACGGCGTCGTTCCTGGCGAGGATCCGGGCCGGGCTTTGGGGATAATGGCTTTCGGCGTTGTCAGGCAGGTGACGGCGATCTGACAATCCATCTCAGCGCGTAAGCGCGATGACACGACGACCGGCAACATCCACGACATCGCCATCGACTCCGAACACGTCAGCGAGGAGCGCCTTGTCGACGATCTCGGCCGACGCTCCGTCGCGCACGACCCGGCCGGCCCGCATCACGATGATCCGGTCGGCATAGGCAGCGGCCGCGTCGAGATCGTGCAGAACGACCACCACCGTCTTGCCCGGCTGGTCGCCCATGCGGCGGAACAGGCGCATCATCGACACCGTGTGGCGAATGTCGAGATTGTTGAGCGGCTCGTCGAACAAGGCGTAGTCGGCGTCCTGGGCCAGCGTCATGGCGACAAAGGCGCGCTGGCGCTGACCGCCGGACAACTGGTCGAGAAAGCGGCCGGAGAGATCCTCCAGGCCAACGAAGGCGATGGCGACTTCCGCCCGCTCTCGGTCATCGGCCGTCGGTCGGCCGCGATTGTGCGGGAAGCGGCCGAAGCTCACGAGATCGCGCACCGTGAGGCGGGCGGCGATGTGGTTCTCCTGCCGCATCACCGATAGCCGACGGGCAAGGTCCCGTCCCTGCGCGCGGAAGACATCGAGCCCGCCGACACGGACGCGGCCGGCGTCGGGCTTGGTCAACCGGCTGACGATCGACAGCAGCGTCGACTTACCTGCCCCGTTGGGGCCGACGATGGCCACGAGGCCTCCGCTTGCGATTGTAAGGCTGACGTCGTCCACGACGGCCGTGTCTCCATAGCGTTTGGTGATACCCTCGATCTCGATCATCGGCGTGCGGTCCGGAACAGGAGGACAAGGAAGGCGACACCGCCGACGAAGTCGATGACGATCGATAGCGCGGCGCCGAAGCCGAGCACGCGCTCGAGCATCATCTGACCGCCGACCAGCGTGATGATCGACAGCCCCGTTGCGATGGGCAACAGGTCGGCGTGGCGAGCCGAAGGTGTCACGAGATAGGCAAGGTGGACGACCAGCAGACCGAAGAAGGTGGTCGGGCCGACCAGCGCCGTCGATGCCGAGACGAGGATGGCGACGAGCACGAAGACGACAGTCGACAGGCGCGCCGTGTCGACACCGAGACCGGTCGCGCGCTCGCGTCCCAGCACAAGCACGTCGAGTTCCGGCAGGCGAGGCAACAGCACGACGGTAACCGCCAGCACCAACACCACGACGACACCGATCAGGGTAGGGTCGACGACGTTGAAGGAGGCGAAGACACGCCCCTGCAGCACCAGGAAATCGTTGGGGTCCATCACGCGCTGCAGGAAGCCGGCCAGCGAGCGAAACAGTGCGCCGAGCAACAACCCGGCAAGCACCACCAGCGCCAGATTCTGGCCTTCGGCGCGGAAGACGAACCGGAACAGCAAGGCGGACAGGCCGACCATGGCAAGGCACTGGCCGGCGAACAGCAGGCGCGGATCGAGCGCGCTGAGGCCGATGCCGCCGAGGAGCGACATCATCAGAGTCTGCAACAGCAGGAACAGTGCGTCGAAACCCATGACCGCCGGCGTCAGGATGCGGTTGCCGGTCAGCGTCTGGAACAAGAGCGTCGACAGCGCAATGGCATAGGCGACAACCAGAAGGGCGGCGAGGCGGGTGCCGCGATGGGCGAGGACGAAGCTCCACGAGCCGCGCACCCCGACCGTCATGAAGGCGGCGACCGACAGGATCGCCAAGAGCGTGACGACCAGAGTGCCGCGGCGGATGCTGCGGGGCGTTTCAGCCTGCATGGTTGCGCCGCGAGAAGACGAGAATGAGGAAGGCAAGGCTGCCGACGACGCCCATGATCGTGCCGACGGGAATCTCGTAGGGAGCGATGATGAGGCGACCGATGACATCGGAGGCGAGCACCAGCAAGGCACCGCCTGTGGCCACCCAGGGAAGGCTGCGCCTCAGATCGTCGCCAAGAAGAAGGCTCGCCACATTCGGAACGATCAACCCGACGAAGGGGACTGCGCCGACGGTGACGACAACCGATGCGGTCACGACGGAGACAATGACGAGGCCGAACAGAGTAAGGCGGCGATAATTGAGCCCGACCCCCACCGCCACCACTTCGCCCATGCCAATGATTGTGAAGCTCGCCGCCGTCGCATAGGCAGCAGCCGTAAGGGCGGCGATCACGTAGAGAAACTCGTAGCGGCCGCGCAGCACGGTCGAGAAGTCGCCGCTCGAAAACGCGCCGACCGACTGCAGCAGATCGAAGCGATAGGCGATGAAGCTGGTTGCCGCATCGAAGATGCCGCCCAGCATGATGCCGACCAGCGGCACCAGCAGCGTCGAGCCCGGCTGGAGCCGCCCGACAAGTGCGAGGAAGAGAGCCGATCCGGCCAGCGCCACCACCGACGCCGCGAGCATGCGCACGGCCACCGGCGCGCCGGGCATCATGAGGAGCGTCAACAGAATGCCGAGGCCGGCTGACTCCGTGGTGCCGGCCGTGGACGGCTCGACGAAGCGGTTGCGGGCGATCATCTGCATCAGCAGACCCGATACCGCGAGACCTGCACCGGAGAGCAGCAATGCCACGGTGCGCGGCAGACGGCTGGCGGCGATGAGAAGAGCGCCGTCACCATGGTCGGCCAGGAGCTCGGTCCAGTGGAAGCCGCCGCCGATGGCAAGACTTGCCGCGATGCAGAACACCAGCGTTGCCAGCATGGCTAAGGCGGAAAACGGTCGGGCCAGCATCACTCGGCGGCCTCGCGAAACGGGGTTGCCAGCCGGTGCCGCAGCTTTGGCGGCACGCCATAGGCCTTCTTGAAAGCGGTCGCAAAACTGGACGGTGCCGAGTAACCGGCGATGAATGCGGCGCAGGAAATGCTGACGCCGCGGTTGTCGAGCGCATCGCGTGCGGCATCGAGTCGGCGCCGCCGCACGAAGTCGAACACCGTCATGCCATAGAGTTCCTTGAAGCAGCGCTGCACCACGCTGACCGATGCCCCAACCGAGTGAGCGACGGCATCGATGGTCAAGGGCTCGTGGAGATGGTCGAGCAGGTGGAGGCGGATACGTTCGCCGAGCAGCGACTGGGCCGGCCGGGGCAGTTCGTTCTCCTCCGCCCGCAAGGCCAGCGTCCGCAGCGTGAGGCAGATGAGATCGAGCGAACGGGCCCGGCGGTAGAGCTCGAGCGCCTCGCGCGGCAGCCAGGCCGGCGGTTCGGCGGCGAGACCGGCGATGCGGATGCTCTCCTCATCAAGGCGCCACATGTGGCTGTTGCCATGGCCGGCCAGGAAGCTCGCCAGTGCGTCGGCATGGCCGGCCCCATCGAGCTCCAGCGCCGAGGTCCAGTCGTTCGGGGCGCTGATCATCAGCTTGCCCATGCGATCCTCCGACCAGGCGACCTGCACCAGCCGCGCCGGACGGAGAAGATTGAGCGCCAGAGCCACTGGGCCACCATCGGCTGACACATCGAACAACTGCCCGTCGATCTTGAAACGCTGCCAGCCGCGCAAGTAGACGAGCAGACGGAATCCCGGCCGAATCTCCCGCACGGGCCGTACGCCGGCCGCCACCGGCGCCAGCCGACAGGCCAGCGAGATGCCCTCGTCATCCGGTGCTCTCGTGTTCAGCTCCATGTCGTCCCCATTGCCACCGCCCGCTCCCCCCGACAACGTCTGTCGGAGGTCCGGCTGTTTACGAAAAAGAAACCGCCGTTTTCGCTGAAGCCATCTCCGTCGACAGGCTCATGATCCCCTGTTTATATTCATGACGATCATAGTCAAGTTTAAGGGAAATCCCTTATGCGACTGGTTTGCAGCTGCATAAGGGATTTGTGGGGCTGGTCTAAATGGCTGAAAAGTTTGAGGGAAATAACCCTCGCGCGGCTCGTGGTGCGGTGGTGTCAGGCAATGTGGTCCTGCACTCGCTGCTATCGGCATTGGTACTTTCGATGACCGCCACCGGTGCTGTGGCCCAGTCGGCCGGAGCTGGTGCGACGCTCGAGCCGATCATCGTCGAAGGGGGGGCGAGGTCGCCGACGGTCCGGTCAAGGGCTATGTCGCCAAGCGTTCGAAGACGGCGACCAAGACCGATGTTCCGCTCGAGAAGACGCCGCAGTCGGTGTCTATCGTCACCGCCGAGCAGATCGCCGATCAGGGGGCGAAATCGGTGGCCGAAGCCTTGCGCTACACCCCCGGCCTGTTCACCGAATATCGCGGCGCGTCCAATCTGCACGACGAGACCTTCCTGCGCGGCTACTATTACGCACCGCGCTTCCTCGACGGTCTGCTGTTCGGCTCGGGTTCGCTGGGGCAGATCGATCCGTATTTGCTCGAGCGTGTCGAAGTGCTGAAAGGGCCGTCGTCGGTGCTCTATGGCGAGGCGCGGCCCGGCGGTCTGATCAACCTCGTGAGCAAGCGCCCGACTGGCGAGACTGCGCACGAAATCCAGACTACCGTCGGCACCGACAATCGTGTCGAGGCCGCCTTCGACGTCATGGACAAGCTGCCGGGCAGCGACACGGTTTCCTATCGCCTCGTCGGCAAGGCGGCGCGCGCCGACACGATGGAGGACGGGCTCGAAACCCGCCGCCTGTCGATCGCCCCCTCGGTGATGTGGTCGCCGGACGATCAGACCAAGGTCACCGTTCAAGCCTTCTATCAGAATGAGCCGGATGCCGGTTACCGCAACTTCCGTCAGGCGCTCGGCACTCTGACGCCGACGGCCTACGGGTATGTGCCGCGAGACTTTTTGGTCTCCGATCCCAAGGTCCAGAAGTCGACGCGCGAGCAGATGTCGGTCGGCTATCAGGCCGAGCACCGTTTCGACAACGGCGTGACCATCCGCCAGAACGCTCGCGTGACCGATATTGCCACCGACTATGCGACGCTGACCTGGGGTGCGTTGCAGGCCGACGGCAAGACGATCACCCGCACCGGCTCGGGTGGCACCGAGGATATGCTGCAGTTCGTGATCGACAACAATGCCGAGACCAAGCTTTCGACCGGCCCACTCGAGCACACGCTGATCGGCGGTGTCGACTATCGCTACTCGGTTGTCGATTACGCTTGGGGCTATGACTACACCGTCCCGTCGATCGACTGGACCAACCCGGTCTATAACGTTACCAGCCTCAACCTCAGCTCCAACCGCTCCGATACCAAGACCAAGGCGTCGCAGGTCGGCGTCTATCTGCAGGATCAGATCGAGGTTGGGCGGCTCAACCTGCTGTTTGGCGGTCGCCATGACTGGGCGACGACCGATATCGACAACAACCTCGACGGAACGACCACCAGTTTCGATTCCTCGGCGACCACCGGCCGGGCCGGCGCGGTCTACGATCTCGGCTGGGGCCTGTCGCCCTATGTAAGCGTCTCCACCTCCTTCGAGCCGGTGCTGACGGCGGCGCCTGCCGGGTCTGATCCCTTCGATCCGTCGACGGCCATCCAGTATGAGGCGGGGCTGCGCTTTGCACCGGAAGGTTACGGCTTTGACATCCGTGGCGCTGTCTACGAGTTGACGCAGAAGAACATTCTCTATCGCGAGACGTCGTCGAGCCCCTGGCAACAAACCGGCGAGGTCCGCACGCGCGGTGCCGAGCTGGAAGCGCGAGCGGAGATCACCGACAACGTCAGCCTGCTCGCCGCCTACAGCTACACCGACCAGAAAGTCACCGAGTCGGCGCAGGCCAACATTCTCGGCAAGGCGACTGCGCGCATTCCGCTGCATCAGGCCTCGATCTGGGGCAAGTACGAGTTCGACGAGGGCGCGCTGGCTGGTCTCGGCCTTGGTATCGGCCTGCGTTACATCGGCGAGAGCTGGGGCGACGCCACCAACACCTTCAAGGTGCCGGAGACGCTGCTGCTCGACGCCTCGCTGTCCTACGATTTCGGCAAGCTCGACAAGGACTTCGAGAATGTCTTGCTCCAGGTCAACGCCACCAACCTGACCGACGAGTTCTACACCGCCTCCTGCGCTTCCAGCGGCGCCTGCTTCGTCGGTGGTGGCCGGACGGTGTCGGCCACGCTCAAGTACAAGTGGTGAGGCGCATGCGACTGAGGCTGAGGGTCATTCACGCTCTTGCGGGTCTTCTCCTCTCCGGCGGTTCATCCGCCGGAGAGGTCGTGCATCTCATGCAGGGCGTCCCCGTATCCGTGTCGGTTGAAGCTGGTGGTGCGTCAGCCATGGCCGCTTTTGACGCTGTTCCCGGCGACTATGTGCGCGGGCGGCTCGAGGTGACGTCCGGCGGTCTCAATCTCGATGTCACCGATGCCGAGGGCAAGCCGAGCCGGCGCCTGCTTGATGACGTTGGGCTTTCCGGCGATTTCCAGTTTGTTGCCGGCGGCGATCTCTCGGCTTTGCGCCTCACCGGAGGCCCAGAGGGCGGCAAGGGGCGACTGACACTCACCATGCTGCTGCCGTTTGCCGACCAGCGGGCGCCTGCTGTCGCTTACGACAGCGCCATCATGGCCGATGTCGCGGCGACGCTGGCGCGCGATGGGGACACCAGCACCTTCTGGCGGGCAGTGAGCGAGACTGGTACGCCGCTGATCGAGACGGCCGACGACGGCGCAACGCTGCTCACCTTCCTCTATCGCGGAGCCCAGCGAAATGTCCGCCTCGTCGGCGCACCCTCCGGCGATCACGAATGGCTCGACCGCCTCGGCGGCTCCGACATATGGTTCAAGACCTTCCGCGTCCCCGCCGAAACGCGCTTTTCCTATCAGTTGGCGCCTGATGTGCCCGAGCTGCCGGGCACGGCGAGGGAGCGCAGGGTGGCGCTGCTCGCCACGGCTCAGGCCGATCCCCTCAATCGCGCCCCTTGGCCGGCCGCTGCAACCGACCGCTTCACCACGAAGTCGACGGTGACGCTGCCGGCAGCACCGCTGCAGCCTGGCCTTGATGCAGAGGCGAGCCCGGCAGGCAGCTTCGACCGCTTCCGATTCGCCTCCGGTCGGCTCGGCAACAGCCGCGAAGTGACCATCTATCGCCCTGCCGGCTTCGAACCGGCAGATCCCGAAGCGGTGTTGCTCGTCATCCTCGATGGTCGCAACTACCTGCGCGAGGTGCCGACGCCGACGATCCTTGATGCCCTGATCCGCGACCGTCGCCTGCCTCCAACGCTTGCCGTCTTCATCGATAATCCCGATCAGGCCACACGGTCACGCGAGTTGCCGGACAATGCCGTCTTTGCCAACGTGCTGGCCGACGACCTCCTGCCGCTCGTCAAGGAAAGGGCCGGCTTCTCGCCGCCACCGTCCCGTACCGTGCTCGCCGGCTCGTCCTACGGCGGTCTTGCCTCGGTGACCACCTCTCTGCGGCGGCCCGACGCCTTCGGCAACGCGCTGTCCATGTCCGGCTCGTTCTGGTGGAGTCCATCCGGCACGCCGGCCGCGCTCGGGAACCATGTCGCCTACCGGGTTTCCCAAGAGCCGTTGAAGCCTGTGCGGGTCTTCCTGTCGGCCGGCCTGTTCGAGCGCGAGCACGGTGGCGCGGCCGGCATCCTCGAAACCAACCGGCACCTGCGCGACGTGCTGATCGCGCGTGGTTACGACGTGGCTGCCCGTGAATATGCCGGCGGTCACGATTACTTCGTCTGGCGCGGCGCGCTCGCAGACGGACTGCTCGCGCTATTCGGCCGCCCGACCACTCAATCTTCCGGAAAGACACCTTGATGAGACGCTTCAGCCTTGCCGCTGCCTTCACCCTTTTGGCCGGTCTTGCCACCGCCGCTGCCGCCACCATCACCGACGCCAAGGGCACGCGCGATCTGCCGAACCATCCGGAAACCGTTGTGGTGTTTGATCTCGCTGCCCTCGACACGCTTGACGCGCTCGGCGTCGCAGTGAAGGGCGTCCCCAACTGGGCGATGACTGGCGACCTCGAAAAGTATCGCGGCAACGGCTACGCCAAAGTTGGCTCGCTGTTCGAGCCGGATTTCGAGGCCGTGGCGGCGCTCGAACCGGACCTCATCGTCATTGGCTCCCGCAGCCAGAAGCATTTCGAAGCGTTGTCGGAGATCGCCCCGGTGCTCGATCTCACAACCGACAACCGTGATTTCCGCGGCTCGGTGAAGCGCAATGCCGAGGCGATCGGCAAGCTGTTCGGCAAGGAAGCCGAAGTGGTCGAACGCCTCGCCCGGCTGGACGCCACCACGGCAAGTCTGCGCTCAATGACCGCCGGCAAGGGAACCGGTCTCGTCGTGCTCACCACCGGCGGCAAGATCAGCGCCTACGGCCCGGGCTCGCGCTTTGCCGAGGTTCACGACCTCTACGGCCTCGCCCCCGCTGATCCGACCATCGAGGCGACGACACACGGCCAGGTGATCTCCTGGGAATACATCCTGCGCGTCAACCCCGACTGGCTGATCGTCATCGACCGAGACGCCGCGATAGGCACGACCGACACGCCCGCAAAGCAGCTGCTCGCCAACGAACTGGTCGATCGCACCAGTGCGGCGAAGGCCAGCCACATCGTCTACCTCGACCCGGTCGCCATCTATCTGACGAGCTCGGGCCTGCGCGCAGAGCAGGCGATCGCCGACAGTTTCGTCGCCGCCTTCTCCAAGCCCTGACCGCCTCTCGCTCTGGATCAGAACGCCATGAATCAGAAACGCCTGTCCCTTCTGCTCCTCGCCCCCCTCGTCGCCGCAAGCCCGCTCAGGGCCGAGGAAGCGCCATCCTTTTCTGTCGAGATCAACCGGCTCGACGCCGCCGGCCCTGATTGCCGCGTAACCCTCGTCGAGAAGAACGGCACGTCCTCTGCCGTTTCCTCGCTGAAGCTCGACCTCGCCGTCTTCGACAAGGACGGCATAGTGGTGAAGCGTCTCGGCGTCGATGCCGGACCGCTCAAGGCCGGCCGCAGCGTCGTCAAGACCTTCGACCTCAAGGGGCTTACCTGCGGCGGCATCGACCGGTTGCTGCTCAACGGCGTCATCGCCTGCGAGGCCGGTGGTATTTCTGCCGATGCCTGTTTCGACATGATCGAGCCGCGTTCGCGCGCGGCCGCCTTCGACAAGTGAGTGAGAGATGACACCCCAAGACATGGCGGCAGCTGGCGCCGCTCTTGCCGAACTGCCGCATGACCTCACGCCCTGGGGCATGTTCATGGCCGCCGACATCGTCGTGAAGGCGGTAATGGCAGGCCTCATCGCTGCCTCGCTGGTCACCTGGATCATCCTCGTCGGCAAGCTGCTCGAACTCTCGGCCCTTGGTCGGGCCGTGCGCCAAGCACGCCGTCTGGTAGCCGCCGAAGCCGGTCTTGGCGGACTGCTGGCACGTCCGAAAAAGCCACGCCCGCTTGCCGCCATGCTGGCCGAAGTGAAGGAAGAGATCGCCCAGACGGCCGCCGCGCCCACCGCCGGCCTCGTTGAACGCGTGCGGTCCCGTCTTGCCCGTCTCGAAGCCGCCGCTGGACGCCGCGCCATGGTTGGAACCGGCCTGCTCGCCACCATTGGCTCGACGGCGCCCTTCATCGGCCTGTTCGGCACCGTCTGGGGCATCATGAATGCCTTCGTCGGCATCTCGAAAAGCCAGACCACCAACCTTGCCGTGGTGGCGCCGGGTATCGCCGAAGCGCTGCTTGCCACGGCGACCGGCCTTGTCGCCGCCATCCCGGCGGTGGTCGTCTACAACCATCTTGCCCGCCGGACGACCGCCTTCCGCGCCGAGATGATCGATCTTACCGAAGGGCTGGTGCGTACGCTTTCGCGCGACATCGAAACCGGTCGCTTCGATACCCGCTCCGGTGACTGAAGGAACATAGCCATGGCAGCCCGCCTCGACGAAGGAACCGACCTCGCCGAAAACCACGAGATCAACGTGACGCCCTTCATCGACGTCATGCTGGTGCTGCTGATCATCTTCATGGTCGCCGCCCCGCTCGCCACCGTCGACGTTCCCGTCGACCTGCCGGGATCGACGGCCGCCGCCGGCCCACGGCCTGACAAGCCGCTGTTCCTCACCGTGCGCGAGGATCTCAGCATCAGCCTCGGCGACGACACGGTAGCGCGCGAAGCGCTGGCCGAGCGGCTTGATGCGGCGACCGGCGGCAATCGCGACGAGCGCATCTTCCTGCGCGCCGACAAGGCGGTTGCCTATGGCGATCTCACAGAGGCGATGAATCTGTTGCGCGAGGCCGGCTATCTCAAGGTGGCGCTGGTCGGACTCGAGCGCGTGCCGGCTAGCATAGCCACGGGTGGCTAGGCGATGGCGGATTTCCTGTCGCGACGGGCCAACCTCTGGCGATGGTCGGTCGCTGTTGCCGTCGGAGTTGGCGTCCATGCGGCCGCCTTCCGGGCGATCCTGCCCGGCGATACTCCGCCGGCTGCGGTGGTCGCGCCGGAATCGGTGGTCCTGATCGAGCTGCCGCCCGAACCGGAACTGCCGCCGCTCGAGAGCGTCGAGCAGGCTGCCGTCGAGGAGGTCGCCGAGGACCTGCCGGAGGTGATCGAGACGCCCACCGAGCTTGCCGAAATCATCGACGAGAGCGAGATGCCCGAACTGGAAGTCGAGGTCGAGCCCGAGCCCGTCGAGACGGCAGCGACGGAACCGGACAAGGTGCTGCCCTCCGAGGTTGCCATTCCCCTGCCGATCGCCCCGCCGCCGGAGATGGTCGAGACGACCGAGGTGAAGCCGAAGAAAACCCAACCCAAGCCACGGCCGAAGAAGGTCGACCGTCCGAAACCCCAGACTCCGCCCGCCGACGCGCAGGCCGCTGGCGCTGGTGCTGGCGCCGAACTCGAGGAGATGCTGGCCGCCTATCGCAGCACTGTCCGCCGGGCCATCGTCCGCCGACGCCGGGCAAGCGATGCCGACGGTGCCATCGGCCGGGCCGTGGTGCAGCTTCGCATAGACCGCGACGGCTCGATCATCGCGCTTTCTGCCGATGGCGGGCCGGCCGTTACCGCCGCCGCCGAACGGCTGATCCGCCGCGTCGGCAGGTTCCCCGCCATTCCCACTGGCCTGCCGGCGCCCTTTTCCGTCACCGTGCCCATCGATTTCCGCCGGGAATGACCGGCCGCCTTGCCTCAGGGAGACCTGCCTTGACCATCCACACGCCTGGCCGACTTGCCGCCAGCCTCGTCGTCCCGACCCCGGCACCGGACGAGCTTCGAACCAAGCTTGCGGAGCACCTTTCTTCCCATACCCGGATCGAGGCCGCCGGCAATGGCGATGTCCGTCTGTCGAGCGAACTTGGCAGTTCGCTTCTGACGCTTGAGGACGGCGGCCTGCGCATCGCCGCCGAGAGCGGTGATGCGGCCGGCCTTGCCTATATCAAGATGATCATGGCCGAGCATGTGCTGGAACTTGCCGGTTCCGGAACACCGCTGCTTTGGACCGGTGATGGTGCCGCCGGCTCCCCCTTGCCGTTCTTTCGCGTGATGACGGTGGCGTCGGTCGAGACGGTAGGGCGCTTCCGTCGGATCGTCCTCACCGGCGATGATCTTGCCCGCTTCTCCGAGGGTGGTCTGCATGTGCGACTGCTGCTGCCGTCCAAGGGGCACCCGCAGCGCTGGCCGGTCACTGGCGATGACGGTCGTCCCTTCTGGCCCGATCGCGATCCGCCGCCAGCGCGCATCTACACGCTGCGCCGGATCGATGTCGCGGCCGGCCGGGTCGAGATCGACATACTGCTGCACCAGAGCCAAGGCGATCCGGCGCCCGGTTCGGACTTTGCTGCGAGAGCAGCGGTCGGCGATGTCATTGGCATGACGGGTCCAGGCGGCGGCACGCTGCCGGATGCACCGGACTATCTGCTGCTCGCCGACGAGACGGCCTTGCCGGCGGTGGCCCGCATGCTCAGGGAAATGCCTGGGGATCGTCGGGTGCGGGCCATAATCGAGATCGAGGATGACGGGGATCGGCAGGCGCTGCCGACAGAGGCCGATGCCGAGATCACCTGGCTCAGCCGTCGTTCGGGCTGTGGGCTCGAAGCGACCGTCCTCGCCGTCACCGCCGACAGCCTTGCTCCGGAAACGGTCGTCTGGGGCGGGATGGAGCATGCCACAAGTCGCTTCGTCCGGGGTCGCGCGCTTGCCAGTTGGGGCATCCCGCGTGATCGGCTGCGCCTTGCCTCCTACTGGCGTCGAGGCGGGGTTGGCGGGGAGCATCACCACGACGATTGAGGCCATGTCCCCGTGCTTGGTCAGCCTCAGGCTGCCCGAAACTGGTGGCAGGTCGTTGTCAAGCCAAGCACCTCAGGTTGGTTCGACAACGATGGTTGCCTGTCCCCGCACCCAAATGGAACAGAGCCCCAGTAGAACAGTGAGTTGTTTGTGGTTTTGTTTGCCGATGCTCCGGTCTGGGGCAGTCCGTCCCTCAACATCACAGGGCCAGATAAGGTAATGTGTCCCTTGCGAGCGGTTCACGCCAAGAGCCGATGATTTCTTTTCCAGCCGATCACATCCGTCTGCGATGCAAATCGATGCGGCGTCACTTGAATTCCATGACGAGCGACATCGTCAAAGACGTCTTTCCAGTGGACGGTGGGATCGGAGCGACCGGCGAGGAGCGGCGGACGATCTTCAGGGCTTCGTCTTCGAGTGACTCATCGTCGCTTCTTTCGACAACCACATTGCCAAGCCGGCCGTCGGCGGCGACGCTGAAGCGAACCTCCACCCGGCCGCGCTCTGCGCTCGGCCTGCCGGACTGCTGTGCCGCGATTTTGGCGCGTATCGAAGCAAGGTAGAGCGCCAAGGGCTCGTTCTTTCCTGTTGGGGCTGCCACCGCTCCTTGTTCGGCGAGCTTGGCCGATCCGGCTTGGCCCGCTTTCGCGACGGCACCGGGCTTGGGTTGGCGGGCGGGGGGCGGCCTGCGATCCTCCGTCTGATGTTCGACCGGTGGACGCTTGGGTTGCGAGGCAACCGGCTTCGGTATGGGGGCGGGATGGTCGGGGCTCTTCACTTCGGCGGGAGAGGGCTCAGGGGGCGGGGCACTCGCCTCGACTGGTCGAAGCTCACTCTTGGTTTCGAGGGGCGGCTGAGGGCGCTCTCGGGGGGCAGGGGTCTCGGCATCCACGGGCGCGCGCACCAAGGCGGGCGCGGGCTTTTCGATGACAGCCGGCGTTTTCTCTGGAGGGGTGGTGACCGTCACCGGCTTCGGATCGTTGCTGGGCGTCTGCTCGGTGGAGGGCTGAGGGGGCAGCGCCGTTGTCACCTGTTGAGGGGCGGTTGTCGCGAGGCTGCCGGCGGCCGAGGGCGAAACGGCACTGGACTCGCTGGGTAGCACGAACTCCACGTCGACGACGTCCACCTTCGCATCCAGTCCGATGTCGATGGGCTTGGGGCCACTGCCGATCCACATGAAGACGGCGGCATGCAGGCCAAGCGAGACCGCTGTGGCGAAACACCAGGGCTTTGCCGCCAGTGGCGTGGTCTCGGAGCATCGGGAGAGGCAGACGTCGCTGTCGCTCATGGCTCGATGCCAGGTGGTTGGTTGGCGTCGACATCGGACACTGTCCATCGCGCGGATTGGGCGATCCAGCGAACCGTGCCTGCCTTCGTCGCTTCCATCACGGATGCGCCGACAGCCTCGCCAATGGCGGTATGCAAGCCTGAATAGCAAGCCGTTCCACCGAGAGGAGCCGCGACCACGATGCAGTCGGAGCCTGTACCGGTCACGACTTCGCGCCCGATGCTCTCGGTCGTCCGCAGAATGGCGACGGTGCGAGCCTGGGCGGCGATGGCGATCGTCTCGACCAAGGCGCCGTCGCTGAGGGGCCGGGACACGTGGATGAAGGTGTTGACCGTGCCGGGAGTTGGCGCTTCCTCGGCGCTGACGGCAAAGCGTCGCCGCCCGACGAACTCACCATTGCCAAGCCCGACGGTCGTGATGGCGATCGCTTCGATGCCTTCGACTGTCGTGCGGCAGATCTCGTAGGCACTGACATCGCAGGCCGTCATGAGACCGACCGTATCGGTGAGGCCTTCCCTGGCAAAGGCGTCCTCAAGAACGGCGACGGGGTCGCGCCCGATTGGCAGGTCGGAGTCGTTGACTTCGAGCCAGGCGACAGTCTTGGCAACCGTCAGACCTGGCCGGGAAATCGACCAACTGAGCATGCGTCGCGGTTCAGCAAATCGCAGGGCAAGGATCGGACGACGAAGGTCGATGACAAAAGGCAAGCCGGTCGGGTCCATCTACCTCACCTCCCGGCGATGTTGCCCGATGAGACGCAACGGCACGACGATCAATCCGTCGGCGTCGCTGTCGAACCGCGCTTTCACGCCGTAGGTCTCGGCGATCCGCTCGGGCGTCAACACCGCCCTGGGGGAGCCCTGGACCACGATCCGGCCGCGTTCCAGTAAAATGAGTCGATCGCACCAGCGCCCGGCCAGGGTGAGGTCGTGGAGGGAGGCCAGGACGGTATGTCCCGCTCGCGCCATATCGGCGAAGATCTGCATGGTCGCCAACTGGTGGGCAGGATCGAGCCCGGCGATCGGCTCGTCGGCCAGCAGGATGGGAGTCTCCTGGGCAATGAGCCGGGCGAGCAGCATGCGGGCGACTTCGCCGCCGGAGAGCCTGTCCGAATGCCGGCTGGCCAAGTCCTCCAGATGCGTCATGCGGAGCGCCCGGGCAACCGCCTGACGGTCGGCGTCGCTTTCACGGGACAGGGGCGCGCGGTAGGGTATCCGACCAAGGCCGATGACGTCGGCGACGGTCAGCGGCCAGGCAACATGCCGATCCTGCCCGAGATAGCCTATCCGGCTGGCTCTCTCGCGGGCGGAGTATCCGGCAAGCGGGCGACCGTCGAGGGTCAGCTCGCCGCCATACGGCATGGCCCCCGCCAGCGCTCGCAGCAAGGTCGACTTGCCCGCTCCGTTCGGACCGATCAGTCCGACGAACTCGCCGGGTTCGAGCGTCAGGTCGATCGTTTGCAGGATCGTCCGGTTTGCGACCCGGACGGCAAGATCATGCGCGCTCAGTTTCATCGCATCGATCTCCGGCGTTCGTGGAGGATGAGGCGGAAGAAGAAAGGCGCGCCGACGATGGCCGTCACGACTCCGAGTTTCAGGTCCCGGCTGGGCAGTATCAGGCGAACCGCCAGGTCCGCCATGGTCAGAAGCGTTGCTCCGCCCAGTGCGCTGGCAACCATCAGGCGGCTTGGCCGGGAGCCCACCAGCGGCCGCAACACATGCGGCACCACAAGACCGACGAAGCCGACGACCCCGGTGACGGCCGTCGCTCCACCGACGGCGGCGGCTGTCGCGAACAGAATGATGGCGCGAACCCACGCCAGGCGCACACCAAGACTCGATGCGGTCTCGGCGCCGAGGGTCATGGCGTCGAGCGAGCGGCCGACGCTGGCGAGCAGCAGCCAGCCGACCGCCATGAAGGGAAGGGCGAGATAGACGTGGTCGAGGGAACGGTCGCCCAGTGACCCCATGCTCCAGAACACGATCTCCAGCGTGGCAAACGGATTGGCCGACAAGTTGAGCGTCAGTGCGGTAAGCGCCGACGTCAGGCTGGCCACGGCGACGCCGGCCAGGATCAGGCTGTTGCCGCCTTCGCCCTGTCCGGCCAGGGCGAAAACCAGTATGGCGGCGAGCCCGGCTCCGGCGAGGGCCGACACAGGTAGCGCCAGCGGCGATGCATAGGCGAGGCCGCTGACGATGGCGATCACGGCTCCGAGCGCTGCGCTGGATCCGATACCGAGAACGCCCGCATCCGCCAGCGGATTGCGCAGCCACCCCTGCAGCACCGCGCCGGACAGGCCGAGCGTCGCACCGACACAGACGCCGAGGATGGCGCGCGGAAGACGGATTTCCCGCATGACCATGGTCGTGACGCCCTCGTTGCCGAACAGGGCGGCGAATGCGTCGCCAAAGCCGATGTCCGATGGACCGACCAGCAGCGAGCTCGCGAACAGGACCGCCGTCAGAATGGCGAGCAGCGCGACGAGTGCCGGGAATGGCAGGCGTCTCATGGCACGGGTCTCCGATGGGTTGCTTGCCGGTGACGTTCGTCGACGAGACGCGCCACAGCGTCGACGACGAATGGCGTCCCGCAGACGGTTGAGCGGTCGGGCAGCACCATCAGGCGGGTGCCATTGTCGGTTGCCGCCATGATGGCGGGATGCCGAGCATTCGGAAGCGCCTCCGTCGACCAGCTTGCCTCGGCCCCGCCGACCAACACGAGGTCCGGTTTGCCGATCACGAGGGTCTCGAGCGGCAGGGCGCCATAGGAACCGAGCCCCAATCTGGCGGCAAGGTTATCCCAACCGGCGGCTGTCAGGATCTCGTCGGCCAGGGTCCCCCGGCCGTCGGTGCCGTTGCCGATATGATAGACGACGGCGACCGGCTTTTGAGTGGTCTCGCTCCTGTCGCTCTCAAGGACGGCAAGACGGGCGTCGAACTCGCGAACGAGTTCGTCCGCCCGTTCCGTCCGCCCCAGGAGTTGGCCCATTCGCGTCAGGTTCTCGCGGATGTCGTCGAAAGAGTTGGCGGGCGCGAATTCCTCCACCCGCACCCCGAGCCGGCGCAGCATCCCGACGGTTGCTCTCGATGTGAAACTTCCGGCCAGAACGAGATCGGGGCTCAGAGACACGATTTCCTCGGCACGCCCGTCGTTGGCCGGCAGGGCAGCCGCCTTGTCCGCCATGTTGGACAAGGCCGGGTCGCGCGCGAGGCGCGATACCGACGCGAGCTGGCCGGGGCCGGCGATCGCCATGGCCTGCTGATCGGTGCAAAGGTTGATGGACACGACCCGGACGGGCGTGCCGTCCGCCGCCTGGCCAGGTCCAGTCAACGCCACGACGAGAGTGCCCAGAGCGGCGCATGCGACAAAACGCCGCCGCCGCCGCTTCGGTGACTGCCCGCTCGTCGTGGGTTCGTTCATTGCGACGTCTTTCTCAATAGCGCGCCTTCAGTTCGGCATAGACCGCGCGGCCTGCAGTGCCATAGCCCCATATCGTCTGGTAGTGCTCGTCGAGCAGATTCTTGCCTGTGAACGAGATGGACACGTTGTCGGTCCACTCCCAGGTCAGGCCGGCGTCGAGCAGGAAGTAGTTGGGCAACTGGCGGATCTGGCCGACCGAATAGTCGGTGTCGATGCTGTCGCCCACCCATGTGCCGCGCAACGTCAGCGTCGTGCGGTCGGTTGCCTTGAGCGTCGCGCCGGTGGTTACCTTGTGTCTCGGAACCCGCTTCAACCTGCTGTCGGTGGCGTCGACCGCATCGGTGAAGGTGTAACCGGCGTCCAGCGTCAGGTTGTCGAGCAGCTTCAGCCGACCGGAGAACTCGATGCCTCGACTTCTCGAGGTGCCCTCGGTCTGGGTGTAGGCCCAGGTCGAGGTGTCGTAACCGATAAGATTGTCGGTATCGATGTCGAAATAGGTCAGGGACAGGCGGGCGCGATTGTCCCACACCTGCTGGTCGATGCCGATGTCGAAGCTGCGGCTTTCCTCGGGCTTCAGGTTGGCGTTGCCGTAGGTCGGGGCGTGAAGCTCGTAAAGCGACGGCGGGCGGAAGCCCGTTCCCCAACTCGTCCTCAGCTTGGTCGACTGGGTGGCCTCCCAGGCGGCGGTGACGCGCCCGGTGAGATGATCGCCCCAGTCCGAGTGGTGATCGTCGCGCAAGGCGGCGGTCAGCGTGACATCGGTTATCGGCTTCCACGAAGCTTGCACGAACATGCCGGCGTTGTTCATGCCGTCGTCGCCGCCTCCGGTCGTCTTGGCGTCTTCCGTCGTGTAGTCGATGCCGGCGGAAAGGCCGATCGCCTCGGTCAGAGTGAGATTGCCAAGATACTCGACCTTCGTCCGGCGCCCCTCGTAGCGCCCCGGGGTGGAATCGTAGACCTCACGCGTGAGGTCGTAATGCTGCACCGCGATCGTGTTCTTGAGCTTGCCGTCGAACAGGTTGAAGTCGGCCCCGACCCTGGCCCCGACCTCGCGTCCGATGGTGTGAAACCGCAGCGCACCGGTCTCATCGACGGGGCGACCGAACCCGGTCATCCAGTCGTAGGAAAAGTCGTCATAGTTGCTGCGCCGGTAGGTGTAGCGGGCGGCCGCGAACAGGCGCAGATCCTCGTTGGCCTGATAGCTGGCGTTGGCGGAGGCGGTGCTGTTGCCGTAGCCGTCGGCTTCGGTATTGCCATTGTCGCGATCGGCGGACGAAAAGCCGGACGTTTGAAAGCGCTGGAACGAGGCGCCCATTTCGAGTGCGTCGGTCGCGGCCGAAACGCCGTAGCGAACCGACTTGGTCCCGTAGGATCCACCTCCGACATTCACCGTATGATGCACGCCCTTTTCATCGGCGGTCCGGGTTGTGATGTCGATCACGCCGGCGACCGCCGTTCCGCCATAAAGGGCAGACTGGGAGCCGCGCAGAACCTCGATCCGCTCGACGTCCCCGAGTAGAAGATTCTCGATGCTCGGCCCTGCCTGGGGCTGGGTCGGATCGGAGACGTCGATGCCATCGACGCGGACCAGAACATAGCGGGCGCCGAGGCCGCGCATCTGCATCGTCGTCGTCGAGCCTGCCGGACCCGCCTGCGAAAACCCCAGACCGGGAACTCGCGCGAGCAGGTCCAGGACTGTTGTCTCGCCGCTCCGCTCGATCTCCTTGCGGCCGATGACCGTCACGGCCGATCCGACCGCGGCTTCCTCGGTCGGGGTCCGGTTTGCCGAAAAGACCACCTTGCCGAGGTCATGCGCTCCGGTCTCGTCGGCCAGTGCGCTCTGCCAGGGCAATGCTGCGGCCAACGCGGCGAGGGGTGCCGCACGACAAGCCAGAAATAGCTGTAAATTACCGTTTCCAAATCGCTTTCTTGTGCTCGTATTCGTCACGCGCCCATACCTCCGCCGTCAAGTGTCGCACCGCTCCCTCGCGGATCGCGCAAGGGCGGTGGTTTCGGAGCCGTCGGCTCGCGGGCTGATGATCGGCAGGTAAAGGCCATCGGTCGGTCCCGCGTCGCGAACGGCGTTGTCGTCATCACTCACGCGGAAACCCGTGACCCAATACCCCACGTATCGGGATCAGGAGTGACAGAAGCGGCAGGTCTCCTGGCTCACGAGTCATCGTCGTATCCCGCCTTCCCGGTGGCAGCGCCGCCAGTGGCTTCATGGGAACGACTCGTCGTTCACAGTTACGGGGGTAGCCGCGGACTCGATCCGCTATGGGATCTCACCGCTGTTCCCTTTGCCCGTCTCGCGACGGACCGCTTCAAACCTTGGGTAGCATGCGGGCACACTGAAGACCTCAGTCGCCCTGTTTACTGACTGGCCCAGTCCATGAAGAGCCAGCGGTCTCGTAGTCCTCCTTGTCGGTCGCCGCCTGCTCAAAGCCAAGCGGGCAGCCTTACACTATAAGGCGAGTCGCAGGCTCATGGCTCGGGTGCGCCCCTGCAACCGGCATGATGTTCACATCTTGCCGGTTGGCTCGACATCATCATGTCGAGCGTGATCCGCTCTCCCGGCGGAACCATCAGGACATCGCCGCTCCAGTCGCCGTCCACCATCTGCTTCAGAAGAGCGAGGCTGCCTTCCATCTCCACGTATTCGAGGCCGAAATTTGCCGCGTGAGTGCGAGCGTAGCGACGATCGCTTTCCAGCGGCTCCACCCCGGGCACGGTGATATAGACGAGCCTTCGGTAGTGGCCGAGCATCTCTTGCATGACCGCCGCCGCTCGTTCTTGGCCGAAGCGCTTTTCGAGGCGCGGATAGTCGTCGAACACCGAGCCGGTGCCATCGCCGATGTAGCCGCGTGTCAGGAAGTAGCTTCCCGGATCGCTCCTGAGAAGGTCGTTGCGGGCCTGGCGTGAGCCAAGAAACGCGCCGATGCAGTCATCCGTGCGCAAGAGGACGAGCCGCGATTGCCGCGTCGACAGGCCCACGGTTGCCTGTGCGCAAAGACCGTAGCCGAGATAGATTGGGTCATGGCTGCCGTCGGCTGCCTCGATGGCCGCCTGAAGCGCCTCGTGCAGGCGGCGAGGGCGGTTGTGCAAGCCGATCTCCAGGCTTTCGAACGCCCAGTCGGCCGGCATCAGCGCTCGGAGCTCGTTCAGCATGACCTGGCAGGCGATGACTTTGGGTGTCATGGCGATGATCCGTCACATCAGGCAGTTCGAGGCGAAGACGGTATCGAAATCAGGCTGCACGGCGAGTTCGAGGTAGCGGACTTCCGTCGCAAGTCGGACCGCCTGGCTCCGTGCGCCGCCGCAAGCGACGAGCCGGCAGGCCCCAGTTCCGGCGACATTGCCGATCTGCTCGACTGATTCGCGGGGCACGTCGGGCAGAAGACCGACAGTGATCGCGTCGTCGATATCGATGAAGTTCCCGAAGGCGCCGGCGACAAGAATGTGGTCGATATCCTGGCTGGACAGCCCGGCTTCCCTCAGCAGGAAGTCGAGGCCGGTACGGATGGCCCCCTTGGCGAGCTGGATGGCGCGGATGTCGGACTGCTTGAAGGCGAGGGGGGTATCGGCACGCTCGTCCGTCAGAACGAACTCACGCTTTCCGGACTGTTCGCGGACGCGCAATCGATCTTTATCTAGGCGCCCGCGCGCATTGACGATCCCCGAGCGCCGGAGGGCGGCGACCAGCGACAACGCACCGGACCCGCAGACGCCGATCGGCTGTCGCCCGCCGATGGTCGACAGATGGAGGTCGTCGTCGATGCGGGCGTCATCTATGGCCCCCGGGGCCGCGCGCATCCCGCAGGAAAGGCCCGCCCCCTCGAAGGCCGGACCGGAGGCACAAGACACGCTCGTCAGCTTGCCGTTGGCATGGAGCGATATTTCGGTGTTGGTGCCGATGTCGAGCAGCGCCCAGGTTCCGGACGGCGGTTTGGCAAGAACCGCGATCAGGGCGGCGATGTGGTCGCCGCCGACGAAGCCGGCAATACTCGGGGCGCAATAGAGCTGAGCGCCCGGTGCGACGGCGAGGCCGAAATCGGTCGCCGGTCGCTCGACCGCCGCCTTGGTCGTCGGGGTGAATGGCACTTTGGCGAGACCATCGACGGCGAGCCCCAAAAGCAGGTGCTGCATGACGGTGTTGCCGGCTACGGCGACTTCGCCGATCCGTGTCGTTTCGCCATCGGTTAGCTCGTCGGCAAGGGCGGCAATGCCGCTCACGGCGGAAGCCTGCAGTTGACGTCGCTGCTCGTCGCCGGCCAGCGCATGGGTGAGCCGACCGATGATGTCGCCTCCGAAGACGGTCTGGGGGTTGGGCCGCGAACCACTTCGCAACACCTGTCCGGACGTCATGTCCACGACGGCCGCCGCGAGGTTGGTGGTTCCAAGGTCGACGGCGAGCCCGAGGGGCGCCGGTCCTGCCACGGGGCCGACGAGCGCTGCGCCGCGTCGCCAGCATCGGTCCATGGCTGGCACAAGAAGCGGTCTCTCGATGGGCACATGGTCGAGTGTCGCTTGCTTGCCAGCCGAGACGGACCGGACGCTGCCCCGTTCGGGAACGTGAACCGTGCAGTCGCCGGCCGGAAAGGTCTTGCAGGCTCGCCGCCAGCCGGCGGCGATCTCCTCGTCTGTAAATCCATGCTCCTGCGAAGACGAAGCGGGAAGGCCCCGCCCCTCTATGCGAACGGCGCAGGATCGACAGGTTCCATGCCCGCCACATGACGACTCGAGGGCCAGCCCCACATGGCGGGCAATGGTCAGAATCGACTGGTTGCCGTCAGTGCTCGCGGCAAGACCCGAGGGTTGGAAGGTAATCGCATGCAGTTGGGACATGATCTCGTCGATGTTCGCGGCGGCGCCCGCTTTGGCCGCTCTGGCCATCGGGCTTCCCGGGCAATGCGAGACGAGACGCATCGCCCGGGATATCCGAAGGTCTGGATCAGTAGGCGTTGGGGTTGCCGACCACGCCGTCGACGATGGCCGGTCCGGAGCTGGTACCCACCAGCTCGGCGCCCGCCTCGAACAGCGCCTGCATCTTCTCGCGGGTGTTGACCTTGCCCGACACCTTCACGCGGCACGGCAGCTCGACGTTGGCCTTGAGGATCTTGACGTGCTCGACGATGGCCTCGCAGCCGCCCTTGCCCCAGCCGCTCGACTGCTTAACCCAGTCGATACCGGCCTCGCTTGAGTAGCGTCCGGCCTTGGCCTGCAGCTCGGGGGTGGTGATGTAGCCGAACTCCAGCATCGACTTGATGACCATGCCCTCTTCGTGGGCGACATGGGCCATCTGGCGCAGTTCCTCGAAATACTCCTTCTCCTGCCCGCCGAGCAGCAGGCCGGGGTTGGGCGGGAAGTCGAGCTCGTCGGCGCCTTCCTTGGCCAGCAGGCGCAGTACCGCGATCTTCATTTCCAAAGTGTCGTTGGCAGTCGGGAAGTTGACCGTCGAGGCAACCTTGATGCCGGTGCCGGCCAACACGCTCTTGGCGAACGATACGAAGCAGGGCGCGATCATGGCGGCCTGGAAGCCGTAGGCGACGCAGGTCTTGAGATGGGCGGCCATGCCATCGCGCGTCAGCTCCGAGCTGACGTTCGTGTACTGGATTGCCTTGGCAACGGCCTTCTTGTCGGTGAAGTCGATCATGGAATGAACCTCCTGTTTTGTCCTTCGCCTAGGAGCCTAGCTGTGTTCCCGGGGGCGGTGGATGGTGGGCTCTCTCAAAAACATGGATAGGAATCTCATTTGCCTTGGGTGCTCGTGACGACCACCGATCAACGCTCCAAGGCGCGAAACTGGCGGGGCGAAACGCCGACGTTCTTTCGGAAGTCGCGGGAGAAATGCAGGGGATCGTCGTAGCCGACGGCGAGGGCGATCGCGGCGACGGTCTCGTCGGTCTCGACCAGAAGCCGCTTGGCCTGGGAGAGGCGATAGCCGCGCAGCCAGTTGTGCGGCGTTTGGCCGAACCCGTATTTGAACAGCCGGAACAGATGGGACTTGCTGACCCGGCATGTCTCGGCAAAGCGGTCGACCGTCCAGGCCTCCGTATAGTGCGAGCGCACTTCGCGCACGAGGCGAGCCAGGCCGCGGTGGCTGGCCTCGACCGGGTCGAGCAGATGGGATCTCCGGCTCTCGGTCAGCTTTTCAAGCAGCGTGGCCGCGATCCGCTCGGTGGCCGCCGCCGCCTGCATCGAGTGCGTACTGATCTGGCGAAGGGCGTCGCGCATCAGCTCCTGGATGGGGGCGGCGTCGGTGAAGGCGAATACCGGATCGGCTTCGACCGCGAGCGCCGTTTCGAGGCGGTTGAGGTTGGCGCCATCCATGCGCAGCCACAGGATTTCCCAAGGCGTGACCGGATCGGCAAAATGGGCGTGCGGCCGTTGGACGGGTATCCAGGCGAGCTGTCCCGGCTCGACGCGGTGGACCGCCCCACCGATCCGGACATGGCCGGCGCCATCCAGGCAGAAGATGAGCTCGTGGCCGGGCGCCCGTTCGCGCTCGATTCGATAGTCCGCGCTCGCGGCGATGTGGCCCGCCCGAAGCAGGCGATAGTTGAAGGGGCTCGACCAGGTGTCGAGGCCGCTATAGTGCGACTCGAAAACGCGCATGGGCCGCGAGGAGGGGCTGCCATCGGTCGGGGGCGCGTTGTTGTTCATCCATTCTCCTCGCTGTGGCGAGACTGGCCGGAGGCGCGCTGGGGGGCGCGCACCTCCGGCTGCGCCACGTCAGGCCGCCTTGGCCTCGGCGCAAAGGCGCTTGGCTATGGTTGCCGCGACGGATGCGTTCTCGCCAAAGGCATCAGCGCCGACCTCTCGGGCATACTCCTCCGTCACGGGAGCGCCGCCAACCATGATCTTGACGCCATCTCGCACGCCGGCGGCGACCATCGCCTCGATCGTGGTCTTGATGGCCGGCATGGTGACCGTGAGCAAGGCCGACATGCCGACAATCTGCGGCTTCTTGTCGCGAACCGCTTCGATGAACGTCTCCGGCGGTACGTCGATGCCGAGATCGATGACCTCGAACCCCGCTCCTTCCATCATCGACACCACAAGGTTCTTGCCGATGTCGTGGAGGTCTCCCTTGACGGTGCCGATGACGATCCGGCCCGTCGGCTCGACGCCCGAGGCGGCGAGGATCGGCCGCAACAGCTCGAGTCCGGCTTTCATCGCGCGCCCGGCCAGCAGAAGTTCGGGGACGAAGTATTCCTCGATTTCGAACAGCCGGCCAACCTCGGCCATGGCCGGCACCATGGTTTCGGAGATCAGGGTCGACGGGTCTTCGCCGGCTTCGATCGCTTCCTTGGTCAGTTTGGCGGAGGTCTTGTCGTCTCCTTCGACGATGGCATCGTAGAGTTTGGACCAATCTTGCATGGACAGTTCTCTTTCTTCGTGATCGGGGGCGCGAGAGCAACTCCAGCAAAAGTGGGAGCCGGTTTTGCGTCCGGAGTTACGTGAAAACAAAGAGATAGAGCATGTTGGCGAACCTGGGTTCGCCGGACATGCTCTAGACGGCGACCGCCTCCATGATGGCGTCGAGCTTGCTCTGGATGGTGCATTCGCAGCCCGGTACGTGAAGCACGTCGCACTCGGTTCCCAGGATGAACGGGTGGCCGATCTCTCGCATGCGGGCGATCAGTTCCCGCGAACTGTCGGAGACCTGGCTGCGCGTGAACAGCGTCGGCGAGTAGAACTTCTTGCTGGGCAGGTTGCCGTAGAGAATGGTGGTCTTGGGCACCAGGGCGGCGTCCTGCCATAGGACACGCGAGCTGCCGAGGCTCAGGATCGCCGGGTCTAGGGAGGCGAAAGCCGTCACCATTTCGTCGATCAGCTCCCCACAGCAGTGGAAGAACAGCTCGACGCCATTGTCCTTCAGCAACTGGGCGATCTTGCGGTTGGGAGCAAGCGCGAAGCGCTCGAAGATGTCCGATCCGCGCCGGATCAGCTTGGGCGAGAAGAACACCTTGTTGGTTGCCGGCTCGGCGATGACGATCATCTTGGCGCCCGCCTTGATCTGGCGGTCGACGATCTCGAGCACCAGTCGGGTCGACACGTCGAGCGCCGCCTCCATCAAGGCGACTTCCTCGTTGTCGGCGGCGGTGTTGCCCATGCCGGCGAGCGTGACGGGCATGATCGGGTCGGCCAGGAGCTTGGTCATCAGCGAGAACGGGCCGATGCACATTCCAAGCGGCACGAGATCGGAAGAGCGGGCGACGTGGGCGATTGCCTCGATGTTGGCTTCGCAGCCCGGCGTGAGTCGCCCTTTCAGGCCGGCCTCGAAGCGAGCAAGCACTTCGGCGGACGGAGGAGCCGAGAAGTGGAATTCGCCCGTGCCGCCGTCGAGGCCCATCAGGACGAGCAGGGCCTCCTTCTCGAGGGTGAGATTCATCTGCGGCAAGGCTAGCGGCGTGCGATAGCGCCTGGCCGCTTCAATCATCACCTCGCCGAGCTTTTGGCCATCGACGCGGATCGCTTCGGGATCGGGGTGCTCGTTGAGGACGATGTCGGTTCCCATCGGCATCTTCAGGCCGCGGTTTGCCAAGTCTATGTAGAAGCTGCGATTCATAATGGCGGTCTTTCCGTAGCGGCGGCTGGTCCGGGCCCGTCCCCCGGACCGACCGCGGCTCAACGCAGGGCGATCTCGTAGAGCGCCAGAACGTTGGCAAGCGGGGTGTCGGACTGGATGTGATGCGAGCTGGCCAGCACGTATCCACCATCGGTTCCCAATACGCGGGTGAGCTCCTTGACGGCGGTGCGGATGTCGTCGGGGCTTCCCTTGGGCAGGAGGCCGACGATGTCCACGCCGCCATGGAAGGCCAGCCGGTCGCCGAAGTCTCGCTTCAGGCCATCAGCCTCCATGCCGGTGACGCCCGGCTGGATCGGATTGAGCACGTCGACACCCATTTCGATCAGGTCGGGGATCAGCGGCCTGACGGCACCATCGGTGTGATACATCACCTTCTTGCCGTAGCTCTTGGCCACTTCGACCAGCCTGGCATGCAGTGGTCGGATATGGGTGCGCCACATTTTCTTTGACATCAGCAAGCTGACGTTGGCCGCAAGGTCGTCGTAGAAGTAGACCATGTCGACGGCATCGCCGACGGCGTCGAGTGCTCGCTTGGTGACCTCGATGGTGATGTCGGTGATGCGCTCCATCATGTAGACGGGGATCTCCGGCTCGCCGGCGAGTTCCATCAGAAACTTCTCCATGCCGCGCATCTGCCAGGCCAGTTCGAAGACCGTGCCCATGCGGAACCGGATGTGCTTTGCGCCATTTCGGTTCAGCGCCTCGACGACCGACTTGGCCGAACTGAAGTCCCACCAGTCGGGATCGGGCCAGGTGTGGGCCTGAATCTCGGCGAGCGTGCTGGCCCCGGCGAGCGTGGCGATGTTTTCCTCATAGACGCCGGACGCATTGGCGACTTCGCGGAACCCACGCCCGAAGATGTCGGTCGCAAAACCGTCGGTCTTCCAGCGCCACATGCGGGCGGGTGTCGACCGGCTCTGGACGTTCCAGACCTCGGGACGCCCTTTCGGGGCGAACGCACTGGCCGGCGGTACGCAGAACTGATCGAAGGAGATGACTCGGCAATCGACGTCGAGCTTGTCGAGCACCGCTTCCCAGACCGGGTCGAAGAACTGATCGTCGCCGGGCTTCGCCCGCTCGATACCGAAATGATCGACCAACTGGTGCCAGATTTCCGGCACGGCCAGGAAGTCGACGGGTGTGCGATCCGGCTGCCGGTGGGCGAGTGCGGTTTCAACGCGCTGTCTCGAAGACATTATTTCGATTCCTTGTAGTTTACGCGGTCTTCGTAGTAGCTGGGTGCAATCGCGCCGGGCTTCTCGAACCAGACGGGAGCGTCGATGCCCGACTGAAGGATCACGTTGCCCCACGGCTCGAAAGCACCGGTGCGGATCACGTACTTCAGCTTGCCGCGCATCTCGCCGATCAGCTTCTCATGGGGAACGGTGGTCACCGGACAGCGGGTCGACAGGGCGCTGACCTTGGCGAAAAGCTGAGGGTTGAAGTTCTTCTGCTCCTCGGCGACGTAGCAGGCCTCGTAGATGAAATCGCTCATCATGAGGTCGAGGATGTCGACGATGCCCGGCACGTCCTGCTCAAGCGCCAAATCGACGCGCTTTGCATTGTCGCCGATGGGAAATCCGGCATCGGAGATGACGATCAGGTCGCCGTGCCCAAGGTCGGCGATCGCCGCGTTGAGATAGCTGTTGAGGATTCTGCTCTTCTTCATTTGCTGCTCCTGGAAGCCTGTGCGAGCCGAGTGTTGACGTCGGCGCGATGTGGAATGCCTTCGACAACGCCTTCGACCTCGACGGACATGCTGGCGGCCATGTTGGCGAACGAAACGGCGGCGATGAGGTCCTTGCCCTCGCCGAGCGCCACGGCGAGGGCGCCGCTGAAGGTGTCGCCCGAGCCGGTGGTGTCGATGCACTTGGCCGGATAGGTCGAAACGGCGCGGTCGAGGTTCGCTGAACGGACGTGAGCCCCCTTCTCGCCGAGAGTGACGACAACGGTCGTGCCGAAGCGCTCGAACAGGCGCGTGGCCAGAACGGAGCCCTCGACGACGCTGTCCTGCGGCAGGTCCAGCAGCGCGGCGGCCTCGGTCTCGTTGGGCGTGAGGTAGGTGACCTTGGAGAGGATGGCGTCTGGAAGCTTGCGGAACGGTGCCGGGTTGAGAATGATCGGCACGTTGTTTTGCGCAGCGAGGTCGACCGCGCGCATCACGGCGTCCAGATTGCATTCGAGCTGCACCAGAAGGAGATCGCTCGCGGCGATAGTGTCCTTCATGGCATCGATATCGGCGACCGACAGGGCATCGTTGGCTCCGAGGTCGATGACGATCTCGTTGCTGCCCTTGTCGGAAACCATGACGAGGCCGACACCGGTGGAGTGACCGGACTTGCGGGTCACGAAGTCGATGCCGATGCCCTCGTCCTTGAGCATGGCGATGGCCTTGTCGCCGAAAGTGTCGGTGCCGACGGCCGTACCGAACACAGCCGCGCCTCCCAGGCGGGCAACGGCGATGGCCTGGTTCGATCCCTTGCCGCCGTGCAGCATGTTGAAGTTTCTGCCCGGCACCGTTTCGCCCTCGGTGGGGAAGCGGGCACACGAGATCGTCATGCCGACCGCGTAGCTGCCGATGACGGTAATACGAGCTTTTCCGCCGTCCATGTCCTTGATCCTGAAAAATGGATGGTCGTTCCCCCGGAGCGGATGGGCCGGACTTGGGGGCAAATGGGACCTGAGAAAGGGATGTCTTCGTTGAGGAGGGGGGAGCCGTCCGGCTCTGGCTTGACGGACGGCTCCGAGGCGATTTCGATCAGCCGATCGGTTCGCCCTTCTTCAGTTTCTCGAGGTATTCGTCGATATTGGACTGGTCGACCTGCAGGATGCCGGTATCGACGTTCTCGATCGGTTGGCCTGTCGTAATGAAGTCGTACAGAGCCTTCACCGGCAGGTAGCCCTGCATGTAGGGGTTCTGGCTGAGTGCCGCGTCGGTTACACCCGCCTTGACGTTGTCGAGCGTCTCGGGAATGAGGTCGAAGCCGACGTGGTGGATCTTGGTGGCGCGCTCGGCGCGCTGCAGCGCGCGGCCGGTGGCCGGGGTCGTGGCGGCATCGAGCGAGATGATGCCCTTGAGGTCGGGATTGGCCCGGATGGCATTCTCGATGGCGGCGTACTGGGCCTGTTCTTCCCAGCCCGTGCTGATGGTGTTGACGACGCTGATGCCAGGATACTTGGCGAGCTCGGTACGAGCGCCGTTCTCTCGGTCCTGCGACCACGAGGCGGCGGCCTCGCCGGTAATGATCAGCACCGATCCATCGGTTCCCATGGTCTTGACCAGGGACTCGGCCGCAGCCTTGCCCGAGGAAATCAGGTCCTGACCGAAGAAGGCAATGCGCTTCGAGCCGGGCGCTTCGCTGTTGAAGGTCACGACCGGGATGTTGGCGGCCATGGCCTTGTCGATCACCGGGTTCAAGGCTTCGCCATTGACGTTGGAAATCGCCAGGCCTTCGACCTTCTTGGTGATGGCGTTCTCGATGAAGGCCACTTCTTCATCGACCTTGATGCCGATCGGGCCGACGAACTCGACGTTGATGCCAAGCTCCTTGCCGGCGGCGAGGGCACCTGCCTTGATGACCTGGGCGAACTCGATGCCGGTGTCATGATAGACCACGGTAATGTCGATATCCTTGGCGTCCGGGCCGGCGAAAGCGGCGGATCCCATGGCAGCGGCAAAAAGTACCGAGCCGATGCCGATGCGGAAAGACTTACTCTTCATTCGTGTATCCTCCCATAAGAAATCAGAACGTGTTTTGTGTACCAGTTGAGATCGAGTGGTTGGCTGTACTTTCTCCTTGCTTTTACTGCCCCGACAGGGCGTAGCGGATGACTTGTTCCTTGGTTCTCTCCTCGCCTCGAAGATCGGCGACCATTGCGCCGTTCTTCATGACCAGGATGCGGTCGCTTTCGGCGAGGATCTCGGCGAGTTCCGACGAGACCATCAGGATGGAAAGGCCGGATTCGCGCAGAGATTTCAGAATCTTGTAGATTTCGAACTTGGCGCTTACATCGATGCCGCGAGTGAGTTCGTCGACGAGGACGATCCGCGGGTGAGAGGCGAGCCAGCGAGCGATGATGACCTTCTGCTGGTTGCCGCCGGACAGCTGGCTGATCTTCTTGAAGCGAGAACTGGTCTTGATCTTCAGCTTCTGGATGAAGTCTTCCGTCGTGTCCGCCATGAAGCGGCTCCGGAGGACGCCGGCAAACCCGCTCATATCGTCCGCATTGGCGGTGTTGACGTTGTCCATGATGCTCATGTCGGGGAAAATGCCGGCGTCGCGGCGGTTTTCCGGGATCATGGCGATTCCGTTGCGAATGGCGTCGCTCGGACTGCGATTGTGCATCGGTTTGCCGAAAGCGGAAATCGATCCCGTCCACTCGGTCGCCAGCCCGAAGATGGTTTCGAGCACCTCGGTTCGCCCCGATCCCTGCAGGCCGTAGATGCCGACGATCTCGCCTTCATGAACCGAGAAGGAGACGTCCGAGAAGCATCCCGGCCGGCTGAGGCCGTTGACCTCCAGCACCTTCTGACGACCGGTATGGTCGCGAACCTCGGATGCATGGAGGTCGGCGAGGTCGCCTCCGGCGATCAGGCGGACAACGCCGGCCTGGTCGATGTCGGCGATCTCGAACCCGCCGACGAACTTGCCGTCGCGAAGCACGGAGATACGGTCGCAAAGCGGGAAGATTTCCTCGAGCCGATGCGAGATGTAGAGGATGGTCACCCCACGGGCGCGAAGGGCCTTGAGGTTGACAAACAGCTCCTCCGCCTCCTTGAGAGTCAGCGCCGAAGTCGGCTCGTCCATGATGATCACCTCGGCGTCGAGAGCGAGCGCCCGGGCGATTTCGACGATCTGCTGGTCGGCGATGCTGAGATCGTCCACCAGGGCCGTCGGCAGGATCGAGCTGCCAAGGCCGGCGAGGATCTCGGCGGTTCGCGTCTGCATCTGCGGCCAGTCGACCTTGCCGTTGCCGAGTTCCTTCTCCCGGCCGAGGAAGAGGTTCTCGGTCACGGTGAGATTGGGGCAGAGACGGAACTCCTGGTAGACGACTGCAACGCCGATCTCATGAGCGGCATGCGGGCTGTCGAGCCGCACCGGCTGACCGCGATAGACGACCTCGCCACCGTCGGGCGTGTACTCGCCGCCGAGAATGTGCATCAGCGTCGACTTACCGGCGCCGTTTTCGCCCACAATGGCGTGGATCGAACCCTCCTGGATGGAGAAGCTGACATTGTCGAGAGCGGTGACTGCTCCGAAAATCTTGGTGATGTTGCGGAAGTCGATGATGTTGCTCATGACCGGCCGCTCTTTCGTGTCCAGATGTCGAGGGCCACGGCAAGGATGATCACGGCGCCCACGATGGTCATTTGCCAGAAGGGGGAAATGCCGAGCAGGATGATGCCGTTGTTGAGCACGCCCATGATCAGGACGCCGATGACCGTGCCGATGATCGTTCCCTGACCGCCGGCCAAGGAGGTTCCTCCGATGATCACGGCGGCGATGGCGTTGAGCTCCATGCCTTGTCCGGTGGTGCCCTGAACGCTGCCCAGGAAGGCGATGTTGAGCAGGCCGGCCAGTGCCGACAGGAAGCCGACGATGGCGAAGGCTGCCGTCTTGACGATGTTAGAGTTGATGCCGCTGGCGCGGGCCGCCCTGGCGCTTCCGCCAACCGCCTTCATGCGGAAACCGAGCAGGGTTTTGCTGTAGAGGAAGTAGGCGCCGATCGCCGTCGCGATGAAGAACAGGCACATCACAGGGATGCCGGCGATCTTGCCCTGGCCGAGGAACAGGAACAGGGGCAGCGTCGGATCGTCGACCGTCCGGGGCGAAATGTTGACGACACGGCCGCTGCTGATGATCAGCGAAATGCCGCGCACAACGTTCATCATGCCGAGGGTGACGATCAGGGCGGGAATCTTGGTGTAGGTGATCAGGACGCCGTTGATCAGGCCGAAAAGCGTACCGACCGCGATGCCCAACAGGAACGCAAGCCAGATGGGGAAACCGTTCATCATCATGACGGCGGTCAGGATCGCCGAGGCTCCGTAAATGGAGCCGACGGAAAGGTCGATCTCGCCGCAGACGATCACAAGGCACATTCCCATGGCTATGATGCCAAGAAGGGAAACCTGGCGTAAAACGTTGATCAGGTTTTCAACATTGAAAAAATACGGCGACATCACAGAGAAGAACAAAAATATCGCGACGAAAGCGATAAATATGCCTACTTCCTTCTTGGAGGTGAGCGCGCTTTTCAGGCGGGAAACGTGGACTTCGGCTTCGACACTCACGGTGTGGCCTCCCAGTAGAGTATTATATTTGGATGATGCTTCCCTTATCTCGCAGGGCGGCAGCGAAGACCTGCCGCGTAACCGCGAGAGGCTGTCCCTTCATCTGGGCGATCAGCATCTGTGTTCCGCAAGATCCGAGCTTGTAGCCGGGGATCTCGATGGTGGTGATCAGGGGCCGGAAGACCGCCGGATAGGTGATGTTGTCGAACCCGGCGATGGAGATGTCTTTCGGTACCTCGTAGCCGCGCTCGACAAGGGCCTGGTATGCGCCGAGCGCCATCAGGTCGTTGCCGGCGATGAGGGCGGTGAACTTCGGCTTGCCGGGGGCTAGGAGCTGGTCGACTGCCGCATAACCGCTGTCGAGCTTGTAGTTGCCCTCAACGACGAGTCTGCCGTCGACCTCGACGCCGTTGTTCTGCATCGTCGACATGAAACCGGACTTGCGCATCCGCGCGTTCATGGTGCTGAGCGGTCCGGAAACGAAGGCGACGTGCCGGTGTCCCTTGTCCAGAACGAACTGGGTGAGCAGGGCCGCGCCACCCTCGTTGTCGAAGAATACGCCGGGCGTTTCGGGGAGCTCGTCGACGTAGCGTTCAATGAAGCAAAGGGGGGTCTTGTTCTTGTGAAAATCAAGGAAAGCTGGGTTGAATTCCTTGTCGTTCTGCGTCGTGAACAGCAAGCCGTCGACCACACGGTCGCGGAGGATGTCGATATACTCGTTCTCCTTGTCGAGCTTTCCGTCCGTGTTGCAGAGAAAGCAGCTGTACCCGTTCTCATTGCAGACGTCCTCGACGCCGCGCACCAGCTCCGAGAAGAACGGGTTGCGCACATCCGGAATGACCAGGCCGATCGTATGGGTGACCTTGGTGATCATGCTCTGGGCGAGGCGGTTGGGACGATAACCGACCTCCTCGATCACCTTGCGAATGCGCTCGACGGTTTTCTCGCCCACACCCTTGGGGCTGTTGTTGACCACGCGGGAGACCGTTGCGATCGAGACGCCACACAAGTTCGCGATGTCTTTGATCGTGATCGGTTCGGCCATGTCATCTCCCCTTTCCATAATGGTCGAGTAAACGTTTTCTCTCTCGGGACTGTCAGGTTTCTCCCCCCTCTCGGGGTAGTGGGAGTCTCCAGACGTCTAGGCGGTCTTCGTCATGGGGGCTGGCCCCCTTCGGTCAATCCACCGTGCCATTCGGCGCGGTGGGCGGCCCAATGCAGCGCCCCTGTCTCAATGAGGCGCAATGACGGTCCGCGGAGGCACACCGCTCCGCAGGCTCATCTGTTCAAGGCCAAACACAACCCTTCGACAAGGCGATCCCTTGTCGTTCCATAGTTTCAGGCTCGCTGAGTGTCGCGCCCAAGCTGAGCTCCTCCGTCTGGCGCGACGCGTCTCCGTTGATCTTCCGCTCCATTTCCTCCCCTGCGGGGTCAACGTAAACGTTTACTCTCTCTTGATCCGAATGTTGGCATCAATACTTTCTCCCGTCAAGAACATATAAATTCTTGACTGGATTGAAGAGGTTTCATTTGCCTATCACAGGAGGTGGCGGCATGCGCGGTCCTTATGCGAAGCCCGACGGAGCCAGCCATGGCTTTCGGAAGCGACGGACGCGACAATCTCCGGAAAGCCTTGGCAAATTCCGGACTGAGCGAGACAGCAAAGATCTTGTTCGGCCGGGCCGGCGTTCCTGCTCCCTTTGACGCGGGCATTAGCCCAAATGCTAATGCAAAAGGGGCGGGCGGGTAATCGGTCGACATCGTAGGGGGAGGCTATGACCTTTCGCCCAAATGGCGTGCCTTGGCGGTCGGGGGAGCCCTGCGCTCTCAAGTTGCGGCCTTGCGGGAGAGGGCTGCCGCTCCAATCGGCGCTACGTATTTGGTCGCATTGAAAGGCCCTTGCGCGTCATCTCCATACTTGTAATACATATTATATATTACAAAGCGGAGGACCCCTTTATGTCGGACATCAGCCCAGCCAGCCGGCTGGTCGAGGCGAACAACGACCCGGCCAGTGGCACGCCGTATGTGGCGGGATCACAGAAGTGGACCCTGTTGATCTCGCTTCTGATCAACAACTTCGTCTTGCTGGCGCTTTACGTCGGCGTTCTCGGCGTGCTGCTTCCGAACCAGATCGCCGCGCTCGACCCGGAAAACAAGGCGAACAACCTCGCGATCGTCTTCGCTATCACCTCGATTTTTTCGACACTGACGACGCCGATCGCCGGTGCTCTGTCCGATCGGACGCGCAGCCGCTGGGGGCGCCGTTCGCCGTGGATCGCCATCGGGGCTCTGGTCGGCGCGGCGGCGCTGTTCGGTGTCTCCCTGATGACCAGCTTGGTGTCGATCACCGTCATCTGGGTGATGGCGGCCGTGGCCCTCAACTCCATGCAGCCCGCGCTGACGACGGTGGTGGCCGACCGATTCTCGGAAAGCAACCGCGGCCTTGCCGGCGGCTTCGTCGGCGCCGGCATGACGGCCGGCGTGGCGGCCGGCGCCGTAGTCGCCGGGCGCATGGCCGGAGACATTGTCGCCGCCTATGGCCTTTTCGCCATCGCCATCGCCGTGACCTGTCTCGCATTCGTGCTGATCAACCGGGAAGCGCCGTCGGTCGCGATGAAGTCGGAGAAGTTCGATTTCGTCTCGTTCCTCAACGGCTTCTGGCGGCCGCTGAAGTCGCATGACTTCGCCTGGGCCTTTGCTGGGCGCTTTGCGATCTACATGGGCTATCAGGCCATCGCCACCTATCTGTTGTACATCCTTCAGGACTACATCAAGCTGTCCAACGAGGATGCCAACATCAGCATCGGCAACCTGTCGTCCGTCACGTTTGTCTTCGTGGTCGTCTCCTCGCTGCTGGGCGGCTATCTCTCCGACAAGTGCAATCGCCGCAAGCCGTTCGTCTTCTTCGCCAGCCTGATCATGGCGCTCGCCATGCTGATGCCGCTGTGGATGCCGAACATGAACGGCATGTATGTCTATGCCGCGCTGATCGGCATCGGCTACGGCGCCTTCATGTCCATCGACCTGGCCCTGATGACGCAGGTTTTGCCCAAGACCGCACAGGGCGAGGCCGGCAAGGATCTTGGTGTGCTGACCACCGCCATCAACATTCCGCAGATCATCAGTCCGCCGATGGCTGCCGTGCTGCTTGGCATGTTCGGTCATGACTACAAGGTGCTGTTCATCGCCGCCGTCATCTTCGTCGGTCTCGGCTCCTTCTTCGTCCTGCCGATCCGGTCGGTGAAGTAACACTATGTGAGAAATGGATAATCCGCCCGCCCGTCGAGTCCGTCGGGCGGGCGCTTGCTATCTTGCTGAGGAACTCATGACCACTACACGCAAATGCTTCGCCGTCGACCTGCACGACGATCCCGAACTCATCGCCCGCTATCGCCATTGGCACCGGGCAGGCGGACCGCCGGCGGCCGTCACGGCGGCGATCCGCGCCGATGATATTCGCGATCTGGAGATCTACCTGATCGGCAATCGCATGTTCATGATCATGGAGCAGGGTGACAACTTCGATCCCTTGGCCAAGGCGAAGCGCGACGCTGCGAACGAGGACGTCACGGCCTGGGATGCGCTGATGCGTACGTTCCAGAAGACCTTGCCCTTCGGGGCGGAGGGGTCGACCTGGCTCGAGATGGAGCGAATCTACTCGCTGACCGAGCAGCCGTGACGGCATGGCGGGCTTGGGGCGGCAAACGGTTCAGGGCGCCTGGCGACGATGTTTCCAGGCGCTCGCTATGTGGGCGCCCATCTCGATCGACGCCGCGGTCGCATCGTGACGCGCTATGGCAGAGACAATGGCGACGTGGGCCCTGTGCGTTTCGGCGATGTCGGTAATTGTCGGGTGCCCGCTGTAGCCCCGGGTCGTCAGGGCCTGCCCTTGAAGTCCGGTAACGATGGCTCTGCCAAGTCGGTCGCTCGACACTGACATGATGAAGTTGTGAAACTCGATGTCGCCAGCGGCATAGGCCACCGGATCATCCATCATCCCCTCAAGTCGTCCGAGAAGACGTCCGAGCTCGCTGATCTCGACGTCATTGATTTTGTCCGCCGCTTTGGCGGCCATCGCACACTCGAGCAGCGTGCGGATCTCGATCATGTTGTCGAGGAACTCCACGCCATCGCGCCGCTGGAACAGTGCCGAAAGCACCGTCGGATCCAGCATGTTCCAGTGAAGCTGATCGAGGACGATGGTGCCGCGGCCTTGCTGGCTGTTGACGAGTCCTTTCTCGGCGAGCGTCGTCGACACCTCCCGAATGACCGTCCGACTGACCTTGTAGATGTCGCAGAGGGCGCTTTCCGTCGGCAGCGGTGTGCCTGCCGGGTAGATCTCGGTGACAATCGCATGCGTCAGGTGGTCGACGACTGCATTGGCCAAGCGCGGCCGTCGCGCGAACGCGGTCTGATCGGGTGCGGCCGGATCAGCCGTCGTCTCCTGCCTGTCGATCACCTCTGCCCCTCGTCCGCCGTCAGCCATTGAGATCATCCTCATATCACGTCACTTGAATCGTCAACAACAGGACGATTCTTGCGAGCCGATCGTCGCCAAGAGGCGCTGCTGACCACATCTACGCGGTCCGACGTACCCCACAAGGGTTGCCTCGCAGAATCATAATACATATTATGTATCACGACTGCTGTGGGCGAGACTCTCCTATCATCTTGTCGCTGCACGCGAAAGGAAAACTCATGAAGATCACCGGCTACCGCAGCCTTACGACCGTTTGCGAATGGAACCGCCCGATTGGTGACGTCAACGGGGTGATCGCGTCGGGTGTCACCGAGGTTCCCGTCCTGATACTGGAGACGGATGTCGGTGTTGAGGGGGTCGGCCTCGGCGGTCATGTGGATATCGATCGCATCTTCCAGGCGCTGGAGGGCAGTGACCCCCGTGCCGTAACCTCCCTGTACGACAGCATGCAGGCGCATGTGTTCAAGAGTGGCCATTGCGGCAGCGTCTTCGGTGCCATCGGCGTTGCCGACATGGCGCTGTGGGACATCAAGGGCAAGCTCGCCGGCGAACCGGTCTGGCGTCTGCTCGGTGCTGCCGACCGCTTCGTTCCGGGCTATGCCTCGGCGCTCGACGGCGGTTTGGACGACGACGCCCTCCTGACGCTCTACAAGGACTGGGCGGAACGGGGATTTTCGGCCGCCAAGCTGAAAGGCGGGCGTGATGTCGATGCCGATATCCGCCGCCTGCTCGCCATTCGGGACGTGCTGTCGGTCAATAGCCGCAAGCCTGCCTTGATGTTCGACGCCAACGAAGCCTGGTCCCGAAAGCAGGCCGTCCGCCACGTCTCGGCCATCGAGGAGCACGTCGATCTCACCTGGATCGAGGAGCCCGTCCGCCGGTGGGATGTGGATGGCCATCGCGCGGTGACCGAAGGCGTTCGCGCCTCCGTCGCATCCGGTGAGAACCTGACGGGCCTGGAGCAGTTCCGGCCCTTCGTCGCGGCTGCGGCCATCGACATTCTCCAGACCGGCAGTTGCTGGGGGCTCACCCATTTTTTGCGCGTCGCCAATCTCGCCCGCGCCTTCGATCTGCCGATCAGCCCGGTCGGGTACAACGGCAATCCCGTGTCGCACGCCGCCGCCTCGGTCTCCAACCACATCGCTCACGAAATCCAGAATCTCGAACCGCCCTTCGGCGTCAGGCTCGACCAGGAGATCGAGAATGGCGGCATTCGGCTCGGCGACGAGCCGGGGCTCGGCATCGGCATCGACGAGGCGGCCATCGGGGCTCGCCAGTGCAGCGGAGCCTGGACGGTACCGCAGGGGCCGCACGTCAGGCCGGAGCGTGCCGGGCTGCGGCTGGTTCCCGACGGCGAGGAATAGGTCCAAACGAAATCACATCGAGGAGAGTACACAATGAAACGCCATGATCTGGGGAGAACCGGAATTCGCGTTCCGGCCTTGGCGATGGGAGCCGCGTCGCTCGGCAGCATCTATCATCCCGTATCGCAGGACGAGGCGGACGCTACGGTGGCGGCTGCTCTGGAGTGCGAGCTCAATTATTTCGACGTCGCGCCCTACTATGGCCTGACGACGGCCGAGACGGCCCTCGGCAAGGCGCTGAAGGGCTTTGATCGCAAGAGCTATACGCTCGCCACCAAGATCGGCCGGTATGGCGATCAGGACTGGGATTTCTCCGCCGATGCAACCAAGCGCTCCATCGAGGCCAGCCTTGGGCGCCTGGGCACCGACCATATCGACGTCATCCAGTGCCACGACATCGAATATGGCAACATGGATCAGCTCAGGAACGAGGCGCTGCCGACGCTGCGCAAGCTCAAGGAGGAGGGCGTTGTCCGCTTCGTCGGCATAACGGGCTATCGTCTTGATATCATCGAGAAAGTCGCTCTCGATGAGAAGATCGACACGGTGATGGCCTACTGCACCTACACCTTGCAGGATCGTCGACTGGCGCCAGTGGCCGAGCGCCTCGCCGCGGCGGGAATCGGCGTGCTCAATGCCAGCCCGCTCGGAATGGGGCTGCTGACGACGCGCGGTGCGCCCTCCTGGCATCCGGGCAACGAGCGCGTTTTCGAGCTGGTGGCGGCGGCGGCGCGTCTTTGTACGCTCGCGGGCACCGACATCTCCGAGCTGGCGATGCGCTTCGCGCTGACAACGGGTGAAAGGCACGGGATCGCCACCACTGTGGTCGGTACGGCAAACGCCCGCAATGTCAGGGAAAACGCCCGCTGGGCCGATAGCACACCCGATGCCGATCTGCTCAGCCAGGTGGAGGCGATCCTGGCTCCCGTGATGGATGCCGGTTGGGACGTTCTGCCCGGAAACGGCGGCAAGGCCGGCGGCTGACCGCCATGGAGCATCCGTCTCGCCGTCCATCCGGTCGGCGATTGGCGGATGACCGCCAACGTGCCCGAAGCGATGGTCTGCCCTCGGTCAGGGCAGCACGCCTCCGGCTGAGATCGTCCCGGAGGGACTTCCATGCTTCCTATCATCGATGCCCACCTGCACCTCTGGGATACGGCCGACTTCGTGCCGCCCTGGCTTCCCGAGGCTCCCTCGCTTCTGCGCACCTTTACACTGGATGACTGGCACGCTTCCGCTGGGGCCTCGGATGGCGGATGGCAGCTTGATCGCGCCATTTACGTGGAGATCGACGCGGCGCCGGAAGACAGGCCGCGCGAGAACCGTCAGATCCTCGATCGCATAAGGAAGAGCGATAGCCCATTGGTCGGTGCTATCCTCGCAGCCGACCTTCTGGGCGCGGATGTGCGCCGTGAACTGGCGCCCTGGCTTGGCGACACGGGCCTCAAGGGCATCCGGCATGTGCTCCACACGCCAGCCAGCCCGGCGGGTACCTGCCTCAAACCGGAATTCATGGCCAATATCAAGCGTCTTGGGGAGCTGGATCTCGCCTTCGACGCCTGTGTGCGCCGAGACGAACTTGGCGATCTCGCGTCTCTTGCCGAGGCCTCTCCCGAGACGCGCATCGTACTCGATCATTGCGGTAATCCCGGCCCCGCCTTTCTCGGCGAAGGACCGGAGAGTTCCAAGCTGGCAGCCTGGTGCGCCGGCCTCTCCCGGTTGGGTGGCTGCCCCAACGTGGTGTGCAAGCTTTCGGGCCTGGACCTCGGCCCGGACAGGGAGACGGTCCAGCGCAGCGTGGACTACCTCTTCGACGTTTTTGGCGAGGATCGGCTGATCTGGGCGTCGAACTACCCCGTTTGCGACCTCGGCACGCCTCTCCGTCCGTGGCTCGACGCCGTTCATGGCGCCGTCGCTTCACGCGGGGAAGCGGCCCTCACGAAGGTTTTCGCGCTCAACGCGACCCGCGTCTACCGGATCGCCGGCTGATCCGCCCGCAACAAGGAGAAATCCAATGTCCCACCGCATGATTCTCAACGAGACATCCTATTTCGGCGCCGGCGCTCGCGCCGAACTGATCGGCGAGGTTCAGCGCCGCGGCTACAAGAAGGCGCTGGTGGTCACCGACGCTGTGCTGGTGAAGGCCGGAACGGTGGCCAAGGTGACCGGCCTGATGGACGCGGCCGGTCTTGCCTACGAGCTGTTCGACAAGGTGATGCCCAATCCGACGATCGGCATCGTCAAGGAAGGCGTCGCCGCCTTCGCCAAGGCCAAGGCCGACTATCTCGTCGCCATCGGCGGCGGCTCGCCTCAGGATACCGCCAAGGCGATCGGCATCATCACCAACAATCCCGAGTTTTCCGACGTGCGCAGCCTTGAAGGCGTCGCCCCCACCAAGAAGCCGTCGGTGCCGATCATCGCGCTGGCCACCACCGCCGGCACCGCCGCCGAGGTGACCATCAACTACGTCATCACCGACGAGGAGAAGCGCCGCAAGTTCGTCTGCGTCGACCCGCATGACATTCCCGTGGTCGCCATCATCGACAGCGAGCTGATGGCCTCCATGCCGACGCCGCTCAAGGCCGCCACCGGCATGGACGCGCTGACGCACGCCATCGAAGGCTACATCACCAAGGGTGCCTGGGAGCTCTCCGACGCGCTGCACATCAAGGCGATCGAGATCATCGGCCGGTCGCTGCGCGCCTCCTGCGCGGGCGATGCCAAGGGCGTCGAGGACATGGCGCTTGGCCAGTACGTGGCCGGCATGGGCTTCTCCAACGTCGGTCTCGGCCTGGTGCACGGCATGGCCCACCCGCTCGGGGCCTTCTACAACACGCCGCATGGCGTCGCCAACGCGGTGCTGCTGCCGACGCTGATGGCCTACAACGCCGACTACACGGGCGAGAAGTACCGGGCGATCGCAGCCGCCCTCGGCGTCCAGGGCACGGAGGTCATGCCGATCGCCGAGGCGCGCAAGGCGGCGGTCGCGGCGGTGGAGACGCTTTCGAAGGACGTCGGCATTCCCGCCAAGCTCTCGGACGTTGGCGTCAAGGCCGAGGACATTCCGGCGCTCGCGGAGGCGGCCTTCGCCGACGTCTGCACCGGCGGCAATCCCCGCGATACCAACATCCCGGAAATCGAGGCGCTCTACAGGTCGATCCTCTGAGACGAGCTGAGTCCCCTGCCTTTTCCAGAGCGCGCGGTCGCCGAATGGCCGCGCCCTCGACCATGAACCAGAGAGGAGATAGTCTGTTGTCACTCTTTCACGGCGTAATTCCCCCGGTCGTCACCCTGTTTACCGATGACGGCAAGTTCGACCGCGAAGGTCAGGGCCGCTTGATCGATCGTCTCGTCGACAGCGGCGTGCATGGCCTGTTCTTTCTCGGCAGCGCCGGCGAAACGGCCCACATGTCAGCCGAGATTCGTCTCGAGATCGCCGAATTCTGTCTCGACAAGGTCGCCGGTCGCCTGCCGACGCTGATCGGCATCTCGTGGCCCAGCACCAGGGAGACCATCCGCTTCGGTCTCCATGCCAAGGCCCACGGCGCCGATGGCGTGGTGGCGATCAATCCCTATTACGCGGCCTTGTCCGAGGCGAACATCTACCGCTATTTCCGCGACACGGCGGAAGCGGTCGAGCTGCCCTTGGTGATCTACAACTTCCCCGGCGTCACCAAGCAGGATCTCTCGCCCGATCTCTTGAAGCGCCTGGCGGTCGATTGCCCGGTTATCGCCGGCCTCAAGGACACGGTCGACACCCTGAGCCATATCCGGCGGTCGATCCATGTCATCAAGGAGGCTCGTCCGGACTTCCTGGTGTTCGCCGGTTATGACGAGTACCTCTATGGAACGATGATCATGGGTGGTGACGGCGTCGTTCCGGCTTCGGCCAACTTCGCGCCGGAGCTGACGGTGGGCATCTACGAGGCCTATCGGAAGGGCGATCATGCCACGGCTGTGGCACTGCAGCAGCGCCTCGTGCACATCCCGAACCTCTACGCCATCGAGAATCCATTCTACGCGGTGGTGAAGGAAGCCATGCGCGTCACCGGCCAGGATATTTCCGGCGCTGTTCTGCCGCCGGCCGCTCCCATCGACCCGGCGAACAAGCCGGTGGTTGAAGCTGCGCTCCGGAGAGCAGGTCTTCTCTGAGGGCATGAACGGACGGCGATGCCGGCTGGTCGCTCGGCGTCGCTGTCCGTTTTTATTCTAGAGGTCCTCGAAGTCGGCGGGAATGTTTTCGCTGAACACCGGCAGAACCGGTAGCGGCGACAAGGGCGGCAGCACATCCCCGCGCACGGCGGCGATCAGGCGCTGAACCGACAGTCGGGCCAGAGAGTCCGGATTCTGATCGATCGCCACATCCATCACTCCGGAGAGCAGAAGACGCCGCGTGTGCTCGGACAGGTCGTGCCCGACGAAGACGATCTCGCCGGCTCGGCCCGACTCGCTGAGCGCCTGTCCGATGCCCCGATTGCCGGCGCCGATGTTGTAGAGTCCCACGAGATCGGGCAGATCCGCCAGCACTGCCTTGGCCTCGGCATAGGCGCGGGTTGGGTCGTCCTGAATCTCGCGGTGCACGGCGATGGCGAGATTGGGAAAGCGCTCCTGCAGGATATGGCGGAACCCCATCTCGCGCTCTTCATGTCCCCTGTAGGCCAATGCGCCGGCGAACAGCGCCACCGACCCCGACCGCTTGCCGACGAAACGGCCGAGCAGATGTCCGGCGAGCCGCCCAGCAGTGCGATTGTCGATTCCGACATAGCCGGCCGTCGCCACGTTGGAGATGTCGGAAACGAGCGTGAGGACGGGAACGCCCGAGCGCACCACGCTGCGAATGGCCTCCCGTACCGTTGGGTGGTCAATGCCGATGACCCCGATGCCCTCCGATTTGCCCACCAGCCCGGAAAGGACTTGGGCCAGCGCCTCCGAGTCAAATCCCTTGATGGAGCGTACGCGGGCCTCGATGCCCTCCTTCTGGGCGGCGCGGACGATGCCGGTCGCCAGCATGGTCATGAAGGTGTTGGCACCCCCGGGCAGCACGAAATCGAGCACTGCTGGGCGGGCCGATACCGCAGGCGGCGCATCGGTGGTGGTCTCGATCGCAATAGCCGGCTTCTGCAGGCCGGCTTCCTCTTCAGTGAGGTAGCCAAGGGCGACGGCCGTTGACAGGACCTGTGTTCGCGTCCGCTCCTTGACCCCGTCTCGGCCGTTCAGCACGCGGTCGACCGTCGTCTTGGAAACCTTGGCCTTGGCGGCGATGTCGGTCAGCGTGGCTCGTCTGTTGTCCAATTCCACCCCCGAAAGTTCTGCGCGAGGCATACCCCGAGCGAACCTGAATGATGTCCGAAGTCTGCGCTTTGCCTGCGGGCGGCGAACTCCGGCGGTGGCTGCCTCAGCCTTTAGGCTTAGTGGCTTTCACCGGTAATTTCCAATTCGGCAGCTCTGACAACGCGTTGCCGCTCAAGCCGACGATCGTGACATAGCATCAAAAAACACCATTTTGCAACACCCATGATTCCACAATTGACACCATTTAGCGTCGAATATAGACGTCCTTTTCGGAAGGAATTTGGTCCTTTCTGGAATTATAGTTTCAAAATGCATCATTCAGTCCAGGGATTGCGCTTGGCGCTTCTCATTGAGGGCTGCGCAAGGAGAGCCAGATGATCGACTTCAACGATCCCAAGCAGGTCGCGAAGGCAATTCAGTTCACCAACGTCAACCCCGACCTCACCCGCGAAGGCCTGCTGAAGCATCTGGAGATCTGCCAGAAGTACGGTTTTGACGCCGCGATGATCGGCCCCTGCTGGGTGAAGCTTGCCAAGGACGTGCTGAAGGGCACCGGCGTGCGCGTTGCTACTACCTGCAACTTCCCGATCGCCAACGACACCACCGCCATGAAGGTCGCCGTCGTTCACGAGCTGGCCAAGGAAGGCGCTGACGAGTTCGATTTCCCGCCCAACCCTGGCTTCCTGCTCGGCGGAATGGAAAAGGAATACTTCGAGGAACTGAAGGCCGTCACCGAGGCTGCCCATGACGGCGGCATGAAGGTCAAGGCCATGCTGGAATTCGGCTACATCACCACCGAAGAGCTGAAGATCAAGGCGGCCCGCTACGCCTGCGAGGCCGGGATCGACTGGGTGAAACAGTCGAGCGGCTGGGGCAAGGGCGGCTGCGCGGCCACGGAAGAGGACGTGCGTATCCTCAAGGCCAACATCAAGGCGCCGTGCCGCGTCAAGGTGTCCGGCAAGGTCAACACCATCGAGAAGATGAAGGCGATGTTCGAAGCCGGCGCCGAACTGGTCGGCACCAGCTCCGGTCCGGAAATCGTCGAGAGCCGCGTCGGCGACCTGGCGAACTACTGAGTTGGCATAAGAGGCAAGGGAGGACAGCCATGTCTGTTGTCGTCATCGGCAGTTATGCCAAGGCGCTGGTCATCACCGCCGATCGTATCCCCGGAGAGGGCGAGACGCTTCTCGGCAGTGACTATCGTGAAACCTATGGCGGCAAGGGATCGGACATGGCTGTCCAGGCTGCCCGTCTCGGTGCTTCCGTCGCTTATGTGGGTGTCGTCGGCGACGACACCCATGGTCGCGAGTTCGCCGAGCTGATGCGGTCCGAGAAGATCGACGTCACCGGTCTGCGAGTCGACCCCGGCAAGCCGACCGGCGTCGGCATCATCATCAAGGACACGCGCGGCCACAACGCCATCGTTGTCGACATGGGCGCCAACGGCCTGTTCGGCAAGGCGGACGTCGATGCGTCGGAGCCGATCCTCAAGGGCGCCAAGGTGGCGCTGGCGCAGCTCGAAATTCCCTTGGAAACGGCACTCTATGGTCTAGCCAAGGCGAAGGCGGCGGGTGCGGTCACCATCCTCAACCCTGCACCGGCCCGCGACTTGCGCAACGCCGATCTTTCGGCCGTCGACATCGTCACGCCGAACGAGACCGAAGCGCGCATCGTCGCCGGTCTGCCGCCTGAAGCGGACGTGCCGCTGTCGGACATTGCCGCCATCCTGCTGGAACGGGGCTGCCGCGCTGTGGTGATGACCCTCGGTGATGCCGGCGCCCGTGTCTTCACTCGTGAGGGCTCGGCCGCCATCGCTCCATGCCCGGTCGACGTCGTCGACAGCAACGGCGCCGGGGACAGTTTCAACGCCGGCCTCGCCGTGGCGCTGTCGGAGGGCAAGTCCCTGCCGGACGCGGCGCGCTTTGCCAACGCCGTCGCCGGTCTTTGCTGCACACAGTGGGAGACCGTTCCTTCCTATCACAATCGCAATGAAGTGGACGCGTTCCTGGCCGCCCAGTGAACGTGCCCGATAACTGGAGGCGGAGCGCCGTGAGGCGCTCTGTCGGGAGAAAGACAAATGAGACCAGGACGCATCATCCATCCGGCCTTGGCCGAGGCGATCGCCACGCTCGGGCACACCGACATCGTGATTGTCACCGATGCCGGCTTCCCGATTCCGCCGGATGCCAACCGCATCGATCTCGGCTTCTGGGAGGGAATCCCCGATGTCCGTGACATCCTGCGGGTCATCGTCGGCGAGGCCTTCTTCGAAGAGGTCCACTTCGCCACTGAAGTGCGCGATTGCCATCCCTCGCTCTATGCCGACGTCCAGAAGATCTTCACCGGTTCCGGCGCGGCGTTCAAGGGAACGACCCACGAGACGCTGTGCGGCGATTTCGCCCACCGCGCCAAGGTCGTCATCCGCTCGGGCTCCTTCGAGCCCTGGGCCAACTTCGCCCTTGTCGCCAGCACCGACCCCTTTGCTTGGTTCACCGCGAACTCGGGTGTGAAGCCGCTGCCGGCCTATGTGGAGCGTCGCGCCCGCATGACCGCCAAGGAGGTGCCGGTTCTCGGTTGAGCCGCGCACGGACGAGACGCGGAGCCGGTGGAGGCCGGCTCCGACACTGAAAGGGAGGAGACCTGCATGACCTTGGACATCGATCTCGACTTCGGGATCACTCCGAAGATGCCGCGCGACCGTTCGATGCGTATCGGCTGCATTGGTTCCGGCTTCATCATGAACGACTGCCATCTGGAAGCTTATGGGCAGGTCGGCTTCAATCCCTACGCCATTGCCTCTCGTAATCGCGCGCATGCCGAGGCGGCGGCCACTCGCCATGGCATCGGCGTCGTCTACGATAGCTGGCAGGACCTTGTCGCCGACCCACAGGTCGAGATTCTCGACATTGCCATTCCGCCGGACCTGCAGGTGGACGTCATTCGTGCGGCGGCGCGTCAGGCCTCGCATATCCGGGGCATCCAGGCGCAGAAGCCGCTGGCCATGTCGCTCGACGATGCCCGCGAGGCGGTGAAGATCGCCGCCGACGCCGGCATAGCCCTCTCGGTCAACTCCAACATGCGTTACGACCAGTCGATGCGGGCGCTGAAGTCGGTGCTCGATCGCGGCTGGCTCGGTGAGCCGGTTTTGGCCACCATCGAAATGCGAGCCATCCCCCATTGGCAGGATTTCCTGCACAAGTATCGCCGGGTCGAGCTCATCAACATGGGCATCCACCACATCGATGCCTTCCGCTTCCTGTTCGGAGATCCGGAAAGGATCACCTGCCTCGCCCGCCGCGATCCCAGGACGAAGTTCGAGCATATCGACGGCATCACCCAGTACACGTTCCAGTATGCGAACGGTGTGATGGCGACCAGCCTGGACGACGTCTGGACTGGCCCCAAGGGCGAAAGCGACGACGACATCTACATCCGCTGGCGCGTCGAGGGGACCGAGGGTCTGGCGAAGGGCAGCATCGGCTGGCCCAAGTACCCGGCGCGGACCCCCTCGACCTTCGCCTTCACGACCAAGCGCACACCCAAGGCCTGGATCGCGCCAAGCTGGGATGCCGTGTGGTTCCCGGACGCCTTTGCCGGCCCCATGGCCCAACTGATGTGCGCCATCGAGGACGGCACCGAACCGGAGTTGTCGGGACGCGACAATCTCAGGACGCTCGCCTGCGTCGAGGCCTGCTACCGGTCCATTGCCGAGGAGCGGACCGTACGCTTCGACGAATTCGATCTCTGATCAACGACGGCGGACCGTCCGGAGGAGGATCCGGACGGCACCATCAGCATCTTGCAAAAAGGGAGGAAACAACATGATCCCCGTTGGCATTTTTACCGGCTATTTCCCCTATGCTCTCGCCGAAACCATTTCCAAGCTGAAGGGGCACGGCTTCAGTACCGTTCAGCTCGATCTGGCCTTCAAGGACATCGACTTCACGCCTGGCACAGTGACGAAGGACAAGTGCCACAAGGTGCGCGACGCCTTCCGCGACGCCAACCTGCCGATCAGCTGCATCTCCGGCTACACCAACATCATTCATCCCGACCTTGCCGAGCGCCGTCGTCGGGTTGATGCGCTGAAGGAGATCATCCGACATGCCCGCGACCTCGGTACGCCCTACGTCATCTCCGAAACCGGCACCTACAACACCGAGAGCGACTGGGTTCACGACCCCAAGAACAAGACCGAGGAAGGCTACGAGACCTGCGTCAAGGTAATCGAGGAGCTTGCCCAGGAAGCCTATGACCACGGCGCGGTGTTCCTGGTTGAGAATTACGTCAACAACGTCATCGGCTCGGTGCGCGAGTTGCAGCGACTGTTCGCCGACGTGCCGCATCCCGGTCTCGGCCTGCTGATGGATCCGACCAACTATTTCGACGACGCCCATATCGGCCACATCGACGACACGCTGAACGAGATCTTCGATGCGCTCGGCCCGAAGATCCGCATTGCCCATGCCAAGGACTGCAAGCGCGCCGAAAATGCCGCCGAGAAGCACGCCCACATCGACGCGTCCGAAGCCCATACGTTCCGGGGCGCCGGTGCGGTCGAACTGCCGGCTCCCGGCCTCGGCTCGCTCAACTACGAGCTCTACCTGAAGCGTCTCGCTGTCCTGCATCCCAACATGCCCCTGATCATCGAGCACCTCGATGAAGCCGACGTTCCCCGCGCCAAGCGCTTCGTCGACGGGGTGTTGCGCAAGATCGGCGCCTGAGGAGGGCGAGCAAGCCGACCGGTTGAGCCAGCAGCCGGTCGGCGCATTCCTCGATTTCAGGTGGGGCGAGGTTCCTGATCTTTCACCTGCGGTTGGGTCGAACCGCGCTCGACGAGGGAAACCGGCAGGGTGATGTTGGAGATCTCCGCGTCCGGTGCGTCAAGACGGCGAACCAGGAGATCGACGGCGTCTCGGCCCAATTGGCCGAGTGACTGCCGTACGGTCGTCAGGTTGAGAAGCGGCCAACCCGACCACTGCATGTCGTCGAACCCCATGACCGACATGTCTTCCGGCACGCGGATGCGCATTTGCCGCAGGGCGCTGAGTGCGGTCATGGCGATCAGGTCGTTGACGCAGACGACCAGCGACGCGTCGCGCCGGGCCAGGGCGTCGAAGGCTTCCGACGGAAGGCTGGGAACTAGCGGGACCTCGATGTCCCAGACGATGTCGAGGCTGCCCCGTGCCGCTTCTATGAATCCCTCTCGCCGCTCGCGGCTGCTGTAGAGGTTTTGCAACCCGGAGAGCAGCCCGACGCGGCGGTGGCCGAGGCCGATCGCATAGTCGGCCAGCAATCGCCCGCCGCCACGATGGTCGGCATAGACCGAATCCATCCCGTCCATCGGCTGGTCGATGACGACCAGGGGCAGGGCCCGGCGGTCCGAAACGGCTCGTGGCGAAGCAAGAACGGCAATGGCGCCATCGACGCCGTGGTCGGCCAGCATGCGGATCGCCTCGGCTTCCCGGGTGGCGGTCTGCAGCCCGGAGTCGATGACGAAGGTGGCAAAGCCGTGCTCCTCGGCGCGCTGCTGAACCGCTTGGGCGATTTCCGGAAACACCGGGCTGAGCAGCGATGGCATGATGCAGCCGATGACGTTGTTGCGTCCGGTCTTCAAGGCGCGCGCCACTCGATTGCGGCTGTAGCCGAGCTCGCGAGCCACCCGGCGTACATGCGCATCAACCTCCGGCGTCACCTTGTTGAGATTGTTGAGAACGTAGGAGACCGTCGCTTGCGACACGCCTGCCGCCTTCGCCACGTCCTTGATCGTTGGAGTTCTCTCGCCGGACTTTCCCGCCGCCATTACGTCACTCAGAAGCTGCCCATTTCGGTTTAATCGTGTAAATCCAGCCTTGACAAGGCTGCGGATATCAAGAAATCTTCGTTTACACGTTTAAATTAGGCGCTGCACTGGCGACCCGGCAACGGCACGACGGCTCGTCAGCGTGAGGGAATGCGCGTGTCGTCAATAAGAAGGGGAAATCATGATCCGTTTCGAGACGAGGCGCTCCGCCTTGCGCGCCGGTCTGGCTCTCGCCGCCGCCGGCTTTCTGAGCGTCGTCACCGTCGCCGAGGCTTCGGCTGCCGACAAGATTCTACTCATCATCAATGGGGCGCTCGGCGACAAGTCATTCTTTGACTCCGCCAACCATGGCATCGAGCTGATCAAGGCGAAGTATGCCGACAAGGTCGAAACCCGAGTTCTCGAAATCGGTGACGACGCAACCAAGTGGGAGCCTGCGCTGCTCGACGCCTCCGAGCAGGATTGGAACCTGATCATCCTCGGAACCTATTCGATCTCGGAAACGCTGGCGGAGGTTGCCACGCAGTATCCGGACAAGAAATACATTCTGTTCGATGCCTCGGTTCCCTACGAGGACGGCGGCTACGAGAACGTCTACTCGATTTCCTACAAGCAGAACGAGGGTTCGTATCTCGGCGGTGTCTACAATGCCGAGCTGTTGAAGTCCGGCAAGCTCAAGGGAGATATCGGTTCTTCGCTGGGCTTCCTTGGTGGCATGGACATCCCGGTCATCAACGATTTCCTGGTCGGCTACATCGCCGGCGCCAAGTCGGTGACGCCGGACATCAAGGTGGCTGTCTCCTACGTCGGCTCGTTCACTGACGCCGCCAAGGGCAAGGAACTCGGCCTGGCCCAGTATCGTGCCGGCGTCGGCATCGGCTTCACCGCCGCTTCCCAGGCCGGCCTGGGGCAGCTGTCGGCCGCCAAGGAGACCGGTAGGTATGTGCTCGGCGTCGATTCCGACCAGGAAGCCATCTTTGCCGCCAGCGATCCGGCCATCGCCTCCCAGGTGGTCAGCTCGGTTCTGAAGAACGTCGATGTCAGCCTGTTGCAGGCCTACGACAAGTATGTTGCGGGCGAACTGAAGTTCGGGTCCGTCGAAAACCTCGGTCTGGCGGAAGGCGCCGTCGGTCTGGTGGAAAGCGGCAACTTCGAGAAGCTTGCGACGCCGGAGCTCCTTGCCGCCATCAAGACGGCAAAGGAAAAGATCGCCAGTGGCGAGGTCGAGGTGCCAAGCGCCTTTGGCATGTCCAGTGATGACCTCAATGCCCTGCGCAACTCCGTGAAGCCATGACAGATCGACGCGACGATGGGGAGCGAGCCGCCGGGCCTGCGCCCGTCGTCGCGTTCGACCATATTTCAAAGACCTACGCCAACGGCACCATAGCCCTCCGCGACGTGTCCTTCTCGATCCCTGCGCGGACCATTCATGCCATTTGCGGCGAGAATGGCGCCGGCAAGTCGACGCTGATGAAGATCCTGTTCGGCCTCGAAGGGCCGACGGCGGGCCAGGTCCTGCTCGATGGCCAGCCGGTATCGACCGCCACGCGCGATTTTGCCGGGCGCCACGGCATCGGCATGGTGCATCAGCACTTCTCGCTCATCCCGACCTTGACGGTGACCGAGAACATCATCCTCGGTCACGAGCCCAAGAAGGGCGTCTTGATCGATCGCGCCGCCGCCCGGGCCAAAGTCGAGGCCCTGTCGCAAAGATATGGCCTCGCCGTCGATCCCGACGCCATCACCGGCCGGTTGCCGGTTGCCGCCCAGCAAAAGGTGGAGATTCTGAAGGCGCTGTCGCGCGACACCCGCGTTCTGATCCTCGATGAGCCGACCGCCGTCCTGTCTCCTCCCGAGATCAACGAGTTGTTCAACAGGCTGCGGGATCTCAGGGACCATGGCATCACCATCCTGTTCATTTCGCACAAGCTCAACGAGGTGCGCAGCCTTGCCGAGTCGGTGACGGTCCTGCGGGCTGGCCAGGTGGCCGGCGCCGCTCGCCTCGCCGACGTGCCCGACAACATGATCATGCAGATGGTGATGGGGCGCCCGGTGGAGATCACGCGTCGAGAGCCGCGCCAGGTGACCGGCGAGCCGCTGCTCGTCATGTCTGGCGTGAGCCTCGCGTCGCGTGATCCGGCCGACCGGCTGCGAAACATCGACCTCGTTATTCATCCCGGCGAGATCGTCGGCGTCGCCGGTGTCGATGGCAGCGGTCAGCGCGGGTTGGTCTCGCTGGTCACCGGAGCCGCTCGACCGGGGGCGGGCTCGATCCGCTTCGATGGCAAGGACATGGCCGCCGCGTCGACCGCGCGCTGGCGGGCTCGCGGCATGGCGCATCTTCCCTCCGACCGCTTTACCCAAGGCGGTGTGCCGGCCCTGACGCTGATCGAGAACGCCATCGCCGGCACCGATGGAGACCGGCGCTTCCAGCGCGGTCCCTTTCTTCGCGGCGGTGCCATTTCCGAGGCGGTCGCGGGCATGGTCGAAGACTATTCGGTTCGGGCTCTCTCGATCGGAGAGAGGCTCGACTCGCTGTCGGGCGGCAACGTGCAGAAGCTGATCGCCGCGCGCGAGCTGGCAACCAAGCCGCGCTTCCTGATCGCCGACCAGCCCACGCGCGGCATCGACGTCGCCGCCGCCGCCTTCATCCACAAGCGCATCATGGGCGTCGCCGAACGCGGCGCCGCGGTCCTGCTCGTCACGGCCGATCTCGATGAACTCCTGCGATTGTCCGATCGGGTCGTGGTGATGTTCGGCGGACAGATCACCGCCGTGTTCGCCAACGAGGCGCACCTGACGCCGGAACGGCTCGGTCCCTTTATGCTCGGCCTGGAGGATATGCCATGAACCGAGCCTTTCTGGCCGGCCTTGTCCGCCTCGCGATAACGCTGGCGGTCATTGGGACGGTGATCCTGGCGGTCCTGCTTCCCTTCGCCTTGCCGCACGACCATCCCGGCACCGTGATCGCAGCCTTTCTGCTCGGTCCGCTGTCGAGTCTCCGGCATCTTGGCAACGTTGCCGAATATGCGACGCCCATCGCGTTCACCGGCCTTGCCGCCACGGTGGTGTTCCGCTCCGGCCTGTTCAATCTCGGCATCGAGAGCGGCGTCTTCCTGGGCGGCCTCGCCGCCACCACGGCGGCACTGCTTCTGCCATCTTTCGGCCCGTTCACGCCGCTTGTCGCCATCGTCTTCGGCGCCGTCGTCGGCAGCATATCCTGCATCATACCCGGCGAACTTCGTCTCCGCTGGGAAGCGCCGGAAATGGTGACCTCGCTGGTGCTCAACTTCGCCATCCTTTACGCTGGCGTCTTCTTCCTCAACTATTACCTGCGCGATCCGGCGGCAGGCTCGCTGATGTCCTATCGCATCCCAGCCGATGCCAAGCTCGATCGTCTCCTGGCGGGAACGCGCCTCAACTCGGGCGCCATCGTGGCGTTGGTCGCCTGTCTCGCCGGTGGTGTGTGGCTCTATTTCACGCGCTCCGGTCTCAACCTTCGGATCGTCGGGCAAGGACCGGTGTTCGCCTCTCATCTCGGTCTGTCGTCCCGGCGGATCGTCATGCAAGCGCAGATCGTCGGAGGCATGATTGCCGGCATGGCCGGCGCCATCCAGGTTCTGGGGCTCTATCCGCGCTTCTCGTGGACGCAGCTGCCCGGGCTCGGCTGGACGGGCATCATCATCGCCATCCTGGCCCGGGAAAATCCCTTCTATGTCGTCCCTGCCGCCCTGTTCCTCGGCTATCTGCAAGTTGGCGGCGACTTTCTGGCTCGCGATATCGGCATCCCGAGCGAAGTGGTCGGCCTGATCACGGCCGCCATCATGCTGGCCGTCACGGCGACCGCCATTTTTCAGCATCCCGCCGTGCTTCGGCTGATCCGTCGGATACGGCAGGTGGAGGCCGCGCGATGACCGGTCTTCTCAACATTGTCGCCGACCCCGCGACCTTCGCAACGGTGCTGCGCGTCATGACGCCGCTGCTGATCGCTGCGCTCGGCATCCTGATCTCCGATCGTGCCGGGGTGTTCAACCTCGGCATGGAGGGCATGATGCTGACCGGTGCGCTTGTCGGCGTTCTGGTCAGCGCCTGGACCGGTAGCGCCTGGCTCGGTCTGCTGGCTGCGGTCGTCGCCGGGGGACTCATGGGCGCGCTGATGGCGTTTGCCGTCAACACCCTGGGCGCGAACCTGATCATCACCGGCATTGCGATGAATCTCGCGGCCTCCTCGGGGACGACGCTCGGCCTGTTTTTCGCCACCGGCGACAAGGGCATGTCCGGCGCTCTCAAGAGCGGTGTCATGCCCTCCATCGACCTGCCTTTCGTTGGGGACATCCCTGTCATCGGGCCGTTCGTGTCGGGGCATAACGTGCTCACCTACGGCGCCCTGCTGGCCGTGCCTCTGGTCAGCCTGATGATGGCGAGAACGGCGTTCGGCTTGCGCATTCGCGCCGTGGGCGTCGATCCGAAGGCGGCTGCCACCGTCGGCATTTCCGTGAAGCTCATCCAGCTCAAGGCGCTCATCCTGTCGGGCGTGCTCGGCGGCATGGCCGGCGCCTATCTCTCGATGGGCTACGTCTCCTGGTTTGCTCAGGATATGACGGCCGGGCGAGGTTTCATTGCCATCGCCATCGAGGTGATGGGCATGGGCACGGCCTGGGGCACGCTCGCCGCCACTATCGTCATCGCCATTGCCGAGACTCTGGCCATCACCATGCAGACGCTCGGGCTGCCGAACGAACTGATGCAGATGATTCCCTATGTGGTGCCGATCGTCGTTCTGACCATCTGGACCGCCCGCGGCCGCGCCAAGCGCGCCGCTCTCAAGTAATCCACCAAAACCGATGGGAAAAGCCATGAAAGCCTGGGAAGTGACGCGCGATCTCCTGCGACAGACGATGCCGGTCGTCCGCAGCAAGGAGGAACAGACCTGGGATGCCAGCGCTGCCATGGCCGGGCAGGACTTCCTGCTCTCCCTGTTCTGGAAGAGCAACGTACCGGGCTCGGCCGCGCCCGAGAATCTGATGGCGGCGGCGTTGCAGTCGCTGGAGAACAAGGGCTACGTTCTGGCTCCCTACTCGGAGCTTCTCAGCGAGGGGCTCGCGGCGCTCGCCGCCGACGACTTCGAGCGCCTCTACACCATCGACATGCGCCTGCGCGTGTTGATGAGGGCTGCACGGCCGGATCCCGACCATCCGTCACAGAAAACGGTCCGGCACGCCTCATGGTCCGAGTTCGAGCGCACAGTCTCCTGGCCGGCCGATGTCGTGCCGACCTATGGCGACGCCGAACTCCGGGACCGTCTGGCCGCCGGCTGGCTCGGCCAGTTGGTGGGAGCCGCCGCCGGAACGGCTCTCGAGGGCTACTCGGCCGAGAACCTGCTCAAGGTGTTTGGACCGATCCGCTCCTATGTCCGCGAACCCAATACCTACAACGACGACATCACCTTCGAGATTGCCTTCCTGGAAGCCTATGGCGCCGAAGGGCCGAGCGTCACTGGAGCCGACATCTGCGAGCGGTGGACCAGCCTCATCCCGACGGCCTGGTCGGCCGAGGCGATCGCGTTGTCCAGCATGCGCCGGGGGCTGCTGCCGCCGGAGACAGCGACGACCGACAATCCGTTTGACGAGTGGATCGGTGCCCAGATGCGCGGCATCATTTGCGGCATGGTCGTTCCCGGTCGGGCGCGCGAGGCGGCGCGCCTGGCCTGGATCGACGCGGAAGTCTCGCACGCCGGCAACGGCATCCTCGGCGAGGTGTTCAATGCCGTTCTGGCTGCGCGTGCCTTTGTCGAGCCGGACGTCCGCTCGTTGCTGACTTCGACGATCGCGCTGTTCAGCACCGACACCGAGTATGGCGCCGTGCTCGACTTTGCCTTGAAGGCTTGCGAGGCGGCATCCGACTGGCGCGGTGCCTGGGCCGTCTGCGATGCCCGCTATGTCGAGTACAACTGGATTCACGCCTACCCGAACGCCGCCGCCGAGGTGATCGCCCTTTATTTCGGCAAGGGGGACTTCGACCTCACCCTGGAGATCGTCTGCGGCATCGGTCACGACGTCGACTGCAATGCGGCGCAGATCCTCGGCGTGTTGGCTATCGCCAAGGGCAGGGCGGTTATCGCCGATCGCTGGTCGGCCCCACTCCTCGCCGACGACATCGTCACCTACATGCGGCGGCCGGCCAAGATATCCTTCGATGCACTGGTCGATCAGACCCTCGACGCCGTGGTCAAGTGGCGGAAATAGTCGCATCTCACACAAAGTCGGCGTGCGGATAGGGGGCTTCCTATCCGTGGGCATCACGGACACTGCCCCGAAAGGGGCGGTGTTTATGTATGCATTGCTCTCGGCCGTCTCGCGCCGGAGCGTCGCAGACCCTGCACCATCCAGCCGAGACCGATTATCGTCAGTCCGACTTCCGGCCCGAGCTTCCGGCGCCGTTCAGCTGAGGGCGGCGATCACCGTTGCCTTGACCGTGCGATCCGGCACTTCCGTGAAAGCGAGGTCGTCGCGGCCGAAATAGGCGCGCTGGTTGGTGGCCGCCCAATCGTTGCAGACCAGGCGGTAGTGCGCCTTGTCGCCGTTCGGTTTGGCTGCGTAAAGGTAGTCGCCGGTGCGGGCGGCGAACGGGAAGTCGCCGAACTGGTTGCAGCGCGCCAAGATGGCGGCAAGCGTCGCTGCGTCGACCTCGACGGTCATCAGTTTGCCCTCGAAGCGGACGCAGGCGTCGAAGGCGTAGCGCGACACGGGGCCCGCGGGCAGGCCGGCGCCGAAGGTGGTGTGGCCGATGAAGCCGGCGTCGGCGCCGACGGCGATGGCCAGCGACGCGGCTGCGAACAGACCGGCCTCATCAGTCGATCGCGCGGCATCGGTGTGGCCGACCGGAGCGAGATCGTCCTTGGTGAGGTGCTCTGCGAGCACATCGGCGATCAGTCCGGCCAGGCGGTCGGACGCCGGTGCCGCTGGGTCGATGTCGATCCGCCTGATCTCTGCGGCGGCGCCCGGTCCGGCGACGCTGGCCACCGTCAGTGCGTCCGACCAGCTGCCGGTGTGCAGATAGCGGGTGTTGCCCTCGGCATGGACAAGGTTGAGGTGGTCGTGGCCGCCGACGAAGAGCGTACCGTCGGCCAGCAGCGGCAGGATCGCCTTGTCGGCCACGACGCCGGCGTGGCTCAGCAAGACGTTGATGCCGCCGGTTCCGAGCAGGCTGGGTAGGTTCGCGGCCGCCCATTCGGCCGGCTTCGGGATCGACAATTGAGGGCGCGTCGGCTTCGGATAGGTGAACATATTGTCGGTGGCGCAGGCGGCGATCGTCACTCTCTGGCCGCCGACCTCGAGCGAGGCGCTTGCCGGTGCGTAGCCGGCGCCAGTGCGGGCGTCGACGATGTTGGTCAGCACCGTGATGCCGAGGTCGCCTGCTCGCGTGACGAAGTGGGCGAGGTCGGGGTCGAGATCGGGCTCGTGGTTTCCGAGGTTGAATACCGTGGGGGCGATATCGGCAAGCGCCCCGAGGAAGGCCCAGTCGATCGAGCCGTTCGAACGCTTGGCGACGGCGTTGCCGACTTCGAACAGATCGCCGTTGAACAGGACCACGCACGGTCGCGATGCCGTTGCGACGTGGTTCTCGATCGCGGCGAGCAACTGGCCGATATGGTCGTAGGCCGAGTGCAGATCGGCTATGACGATGAAGTCGATGCCCGGTGCGGTATCGGCAAGGGCGGGACGGCCGACGATCGGCAGCAGGGAGGCGCCGGCGAGCAGCTTCAGCGCCGTGCGGCGCGCGATGGTGATCTCGGGCATGTCAAGCGTTCCTCTTGCTGTGGAGTGACGGCCGGTGATCGGCCTGGTTCGATCCGTTCATGCCGTGGCATAACCGGTTTTTCCAGTGATCGTTTTGTGACGCGACGGCGACAGGCCTCTGCCGCGTTACCCAGTTTCTCAGCCAGTTCCAGAACGCTCAAGCGCTAACGCACCACTTTCTCCGGAGCATCCATGCTGCTTCCTCCCAATGCCAGTATTGCACGGAGTGAAGCCTAAGCGGGCAGCTAACTTATTGAAAAACAATAAGCAGGACAACCTCGTGCTAACAGCGTGCTGGCCCGCTTTGACCGGAGAACCTGCGGATTTCGCAGGAAAATATCAGCTATTTCAAGGGATTAATGGTGCTGCGAGAGAGGATTGAACTCTCGACCTCTCCCTTACCAAGGGAGTGCTCTACCACTGAGCTACCGCAGCATCTTTGTCGGCCAATTGGCCTTTCGACCGATCGTCGGCGACGGGCGTTCTCCTGCCATAGTTCTGCCCACCACGCAACCCCATAGAAGAGGAAATCGACTGCTAAACAACGCGTCGGTTGGAGCGTGTGGAGCCTTCGTCGCGGGAAAAGCCGGGTTTGCCGACAAAATCCCTTGAAAGGCAGATAAAAGGATCGCAAGGAAGGCCGGAAAGGGGCGGCGCGGCATCATGGCGAGAGACGAAGGCACGGCAAAGGGCGGCGCGGGACGCGACGCCAAGGCGGAGCGGGAACGACGACTCGCCGAGGCTTTGCGCGAGAATCTCATGAAGCGCAAGGCGCAGGCGCGTGGCCGCCGTGCCGGTGAGGCCGACCAGCGCGCCGGTCTCGCGGTGGCGCGACAAGATGGTGGCGACAAGCCGGCCGGGTCCGAATAGCACTTCGGCGCGCGTTGCGTCCGACACGACATTTGCCGGCTTGCCGGCCAGAGGTGAAGATGGACAAGATCAGGATCGTCGGCGGCAACCCGCTCAACGGCATCATTCCGATTTCCGGCGCCAAGAATGCGGCTTTGCCGCTGATGATCGCCAGCTTGCTGACCGACGAGACGCTGACGCTTGAAAACGTGCCTCGCCTCGCCGATGTCCGCCAGCTGACCAACATCCTCGTCAACCATGGCGTCGATTACGGCGTCAACGGCAAGCGCCAGGGCGAGGATCTGCTCACCGGCCAGACGATTTCGCTGACCGCCCGCTCGATCACCGACACGACCGCCCCCTACGAGCTGGTGTCCACCATGCGGGCCAGCTTCTGGGTGATCGGTCCGCTCCTTGCCCGCATGCACGCCGCGCGCGTGTCGCTGCCCGGCGGCTGTGCCATCGGTACGCGTCCGGTCGACCTGTTCCTGATGGGGCTCGAGCGACTTGGGGCAAAGATCGATGTTGAAGGCGGCTACGTGGTGGCCAAGGCGCCTGGTGGCCTCGTCGGCAATCGCGTCGTCTTCCCCAAGGTGTCCGTCGGCGCCACCCACGTCATCATGATGGCGGCGACGCTAGCCAAGGGTGAAACGGTCATCGAAAACGCCGCCCGCGAGCCGGAGGTCGTCGATCTCGCCCGCTGCCTTTCCGCCATGGGCGCGCGCATCTCGGGTGCCGGTACGTCGACCATCGTTGTCGAAGGCGTCGAGCGCCTGCGCGGAGCCCGTCACCGCGTCGTTGCCGACCGGATCGAAACCGGCACCTATGCCATGGCCGTTGCCATGACCGGCGGCGACGTGCTGTTGGAGGGTACCGATGCGTCGTTGCTCGAAGCGCCGATCGAGGTGCTGCGTCAGGTTGGTGCCGAGATCGAGGAGACGAACAGCGGTCTGCGCGTCCGGCGCAATGGCGCCGGCATTGTCGCGGCCGACATCGTCACCGATCCCTTCCCCGGCTTTCCCACCGATCTTCAGGCCCAGTTCATGGCGCTGATGACGCGCGCCCGCGGCATCTCCCGCATCACCGAGACCATCTTCGAGAACCGCTTCATGCACGTCGCCGAGCTGGCTCGCTTCGGCGCCCGTATCAGCCTCGAAGGGCAGGTGGCGACCGTCGAGGGCGTCGAGCGCCTCAAGGGTGCGCCGGTGATGGCCACCGATCTCCGCGCGTCCGTGTCTCTGGTGATCGCCGGCCTCGCCGCCGAGGGTGAAACGATGATCAACCGCGTCTATCACCTCGATCGCGGCTTCGAGCGTTTGGAAGACAAGATCGGCCGATGCGGCGCCGTCATCGAACGGGTGAGTGGCTGACCGTCATGGCAATCGTGATCCGGGAAGCCGAGGCCAGCGATGAGGGCGCCTGGCGGCGTCTTTGGGCGGGTTATCTTTCCCATCTCGACTCTACGGTCCCGGATGGGGTGACCGCGCACACCTGGGCGCGCATTCTCGATCCGGCGAGCCCGGTTTTCTGTCGCCTCGCCGAGGTCGATGGCGCCGTGGTCGGCTTCGCAGTCTGCCTTCTGCACGAGGGGAGCTGGGCGCTGACGCCGCACTGCTATCTCGAGGATCTTTTCGTTAGCCCCGAAAGCCGGGGGCGTGGCGCGGGCCGGGCCCTGATCGAGGATATCCGCGCGTTGGCCAAGGCGAGGGGATGGGACAGGCTTTATTGGCATGCCCGCGAGGACAATCCCGCACGCCGTCTTTACGACGACTTTGCGCAGGCAAGCGGCATGGTGGTCTACAAGCTGACGCCGTGATGGCCGCCAACCAGGGCGGCCAGTGGCGCGCGATCGCCTCTTGCCAGCTTTCTCCCCGGCCCCAAGGCGGCAAAGCCTTGCTTCGCCGGGGCATACGCCCTATCTCAAGGCAACCTTGGCGGGGCGAGTTTCTTCTTGCATCCCGCCGCCCTGACAGGAGCGGACAACCCTCCATGGATATGCTGAAACTCGCGGCTCTTGACGCCGAGGATCTCAAGGTGATTGCCGCCCACGCGCAGGACGCCGTCGGCAAGGTCGGTGACATCGTCTGGCGGCCGGCAGAGCATCGCCTCACGTTGGAGCTCAATCGCTTTGCCTGGGAGAAGGCCGGCAGCCGCAGCAAGGAACGTCGGCGCACGCTGCTGCATTTCGCCCGCGTAGAGGCGGTCAAGTCGGCCCATATCCGGCGCGATTTTCCCGACGCCATCGTCAGCCTGCTCACCATTCGCTTCGAGGCGCAGGACGACGATCCTTCGGGGCGGATCTTTCTCGAGTTTGCCGGTGGCGGCTCGATGCGCCTCGACGTCGAATGCATCGAGGCAAGCCTCACCGACCTCGGCGCCGCCTGGGCCACCGAGCATCAACCCGCCCACGATCTCAACTGACCGCCCGATCCTTTCGTTCTTCCGCTGGAGAGACCCGTGGCGATACGCCTCGATGACCGCGCGCCCGACTTCGAGGCCCGCTTTTCCGCCTTCCTGACCACCAAGCGCGAAGTGTCGGCCGACGTCGATACCGTCGTTGCCGACATCATCGCCGACGTACGCGCCGGCGGCGATGCCGCGCTGCACGACTGGACGCAGAGGCTCGACCGCTTCGACAGCCGTGCCTCGGGCCTCCGCGTTTCCGAGGCGGAGATCGACGCGGCCGTGGCAGTGGTCAGGCCCGAGGTGATGGACGCGCTGAAGCTTGCCCGCGATCGCATCGAGAGCCACCACGCCCGACAGAAGCCTGGAAACGATCGCTATACCGACGCCATCGGCGTCGAGCTGGGCTCGATCTGGACGGCCGTGGAGGCCGTCGGTCTCTACGTGCCGGGTGGTACGGCGAGCTATCCGTCGAGCGTGCTGATGAACGCCGTGCCGGCCAAGGTGGCCGGCGTCGATCGCCTGGTCATGGTGGTGCCGACACCCGGCGGCGAGGTCAATCCGCTGGTGCTGGCGGCCGCTCGCCTCGCCGGTGTCGACGAGGTCTACCGTATCGGTGGGGCGCAGGCTGTGGCGGCGCTCGCCTATGGCACCGAAACGATCCGGCCGGTAGCCAAGATCGTCGGTCCTGGAAACGCCTACGTCGCAGCGGCCAAGCGTCGCGTATTCGGCATCGTCGGCATCGACATGATCGCCGGTCCGTCGGAAGTGCTGATCATAGCCGACCGCGACAACGAACCCGATTGGCTGGCCGCCGATCTTCTCGCTCAGGCCGAGCACGACAAGGCGGCGCAATCGATTCTGATCACCGACGACGCGGCGCTGGCCGACGCGGTGGAGCAGGCGGTGGAGCGTCAGCTCTCGGCACTGCCGCGCGGTGGTATCGCCGCCGAGTCCTGGCGCGACTACGGTGCTGTCATCCTGGTTGGGTCGCTTGATCAGGCCGTGCCGCTCAGCGATCGCGTCGCCCCCGAGCATCTGGAACTCGCTGTCGCGGATCCCGAGGCCATGCTTGCCCGTGTGCGCAACGCCGGCGCGGTTTTCGTCGGGCATCACACGCCGGAAGCGGTCGGCGACTATGTCGGCGGCTCCAACCACGTGTTGCCGACCGCCCGTTCGGCCCGCTTCTCCTCGGGGCTCGGTGTGCTCGACTTCATGAAGCGCACATCGATCCTCAAGGTTCCGCCCGCGGCGCTGAAGCGGATCGGCCCAGCCGCCATCACGCTCGCCGAGGTGGAAGGCCTCGGCGGACATGCGCGGAGCGTGTCGATCAGGTTGGAGTGATCGACTACTTGTCGGTCTTGCAGGTGTTGACGCCGATGAGGGTGTAGGCCGGGCAGAAGTTCAAGAGCGCGGTCGCCACCAGGACGATACCGACGAGGCCGACGAGCCATGCCCAACCGCCGAGCCCCATGAAGGCCATGCCGGCGAGCGATGGCACAGCGACGATGAGAAGGATGAGCCCGGCGATTAGCCGAACGAGGCGATCGGTCGAGCCGACGTTCTTGATCATGGCGCGCTCCTTTATTTCCACGGATTATCCATCCGCAGAGAAAGCGTAGACCTCGCAAGCACGGCCGGCAACGCGCCAAAGTGCGAGAATCTCAAGAAAAATGCGCGGCCGGGACCGCGCATCTTGATCGGATCTTTTGTGACCGTTCAGGCCGTCCTGAGATTTTCCACGAAGCTGGCAACCTCGCCCTTCAGACTGGAGGCCTGCGTTTGCAGCGCTTCGGATAGCGACATCAGCTGCGTTGCCGCCGACCCCGTCATCTCGGCTGCCGTGCCGACGCCGACGATGTTCTCGGTCACGTCGCTCGCTCCGTTGGCGGCCTTGTGGGTGTTGCCGGCGATCTCCGTCGTTGCCGCGCCTTGCTCTTCGACGGCGCCGGCAATCGACTCGGTGACGCCCTGAATGGTGCCGATGGTCGAGACGATCAGCGAGATGCTGTCGACGGTGACGGAGGTCGCCGTCTGCATCTCCTGGATCTTGCTGGCGATCTCCTCGGTGGCTTTCGCGGTCTGGCCGGCGAGGTTCTTGACTTCCGAGGCGACGACGGCAAAGCCCTTGCCCATCTCGCCGGCGCGGGCCGCCTCGATGGTGGCGTTGAGGGCAAGGAGGTTGGTCTGCTCGGCGATCGCCCTGATCAGTTCGACCACCTCGCCGATACCCTGCGCCGAGGCCGACAGCGCCTTGACGTTCTCGCTTGAACGCTTGGCTTCGCCGGCGGCCGAGCGGGCGATATCGGCCGATCGCGTCACCTGTGTGGTGATCTCGCGAACCGAAGCCGACAGCTCCTCTGTGCCAGTGGCCACCGTCTGTACGTTCTCCGACGCGGTCTCTGCGGCTCCGGCAACGGCTTGGGCCTGCCGGCTGGTCTCCTCGGCGGTTGAGGAGAGGTTGCGGGCGGCGTCGGCGACCTCGCTCGATGAGTGGACGAAGCCCTCGGCCAGCGCGCCCATGGCCGCCTCGAAGCGGTCGGCAATGGCGGCGCGTTCGGAGATGAGCCGTTCGCGATTGCGCGCCTCTGCCTCGGCGCTCTCGAGCCGCAGTCGTTCCGTTTCCATCAGGCCGTCGCGGAACACCTTCAGAGTGGCTGCCATCTTGCCGATCTCGTTCCTGGCATCCGCGTGGGGGATGGCGGCGGAGAGGTTGCCGCCGGCCACTTCACCCATCGCCCCGGTAATCCGGTGCAGTGGGCGCACCACGCCGTAGAAGACGAAGGCCAGCGCGCCGAGCGCCAGGAGGATGCCTGCCGTGATGGTGCCGGCCGTGAGGATGAAGGCGCTCCGATAGTCGGCGACGGCTTCGGCCTGGGCGACGGCCGTATCGGCGTTGACCTGATCTATGCCCGATTGCAGCGCAGCGATGACGGCATTGAACGGCGGCTGCGACGTCCTGTTGAGGATGGTCGAGGCGTCGTCTCCCTTGCCTTCGACCATCTTCTGGTAGATGTCGTTGTGCATCGCGACATAGGTCGGCCAGTTCGCCTGGAAGGTTGCCAGCACCTCCTGCTGTTTTGGCTGGTCGGCAATCAGGCTGGCGTACTCGGTGACAGCCTTGTCGACCTCTTTCACCGACTTGTCGGCCAGATCCTTGGCCTTCTGGCGCTCCCCTGCATCGGTGATCTGGGCGAGGCGTGCCGAGCGGACGCGCAGGCGCGTCATCGAATAGCGGATCTCTCCGAGGCTTCTGACCAGGGGCAGCTTGTGATCGGCGAACTCGCTGATCCGCTCGTTGGCAGCCGACAACTGCGAGACGGCGACCCATCCGAGGCCGCAAGTCATCAGCAGAAGCGCGACAATAGTCGCCATCAGCGAAGTCTTGAGGGAAATAGTCATGAATACCCCACGAAGCAAAATGCATCGGAGGGCTATTACATGCTTGCTTTGTTAAGGAGATATTTCGGATCGATGCGGGAGTCGAATACTACGTGTTTTATTTGCGTGTACGATCGGATTCTGGATGATTTACAAAAAAACATGCCGAAAAATGAATGTTTTGTCGGCAATAGCGCCGGCTCAGTCCCGGGTTTCGGGGGCGGAGAGGCATTCCTCTCCGCCCCCGACTTGCCTCAGGCGAGGCTCTTTTCGAGAAGCGAGGCGACCGATGCGGCAAAGGCGGCTGGATCGGCCGGCGCCTCGCCGTCGAGAATCCGCGCCTGCCCGACAAGCAGCGGCGCCGCCGCCGTTACGGCCGCCGTGTCGCCGGCCACCGCCTTGGCTGCCAGCGCCTTGATCAGGCTGTGTCCGGCGTTGAGTTCCAGCACCGGCTTGCCGAGGGCGGACTTGCCTTCCTGGCGGGCGACCAGCTTTTCGGTCATGCGGTCGAGGCCGAAGTCGGAGGCGACGAGGCAGACCGGGCTGGTGGCAAGGCGGGCCGAGGTGCGGACGTCGGCGACGTCGTCTTTCAGCGCTTCCTTCAGCGTGGCGATCAGGCCGGCCACTTCCGCGCCCGGCTTTTCGTCCTTGTCCTTATCGATCGGCTTGACGGCGTCGAGATCGGCCTCGCCCTGGGTCACCGACTTGAAGGGCTTGCCTTCGAAGCCCAGCGCGGTTCGTACCCAGAAGGCGTCGACCGGATCGGTCAGCAGCAGCACTTCCAGGCCACGCGCCGCGTAACCCTCAAGATGTGGCGACGCGAGCACCTGCCTTTCGTCCTCGCCGAGGGCGTAGTAGATCGCCGTCTGGTTTTCCTTGAAGTCCTTGACCACGTCGGCCAGCGACCGCCAGGTGTCGCCCGAGGAAGTGGTCTTGAAGCGAACCACCTTGAACAGCTCGTCTCGGCGTTCCGGTGCCTCGTAGAGGCCTTCCTTGATCACCGCGCCGAACGATGCCCAAACCTTGTTGAACAGGTCGGCGTCGGTCTCCGCCAGCTTCGACAATTCGGAGAGCACGCGGCCGGTGACGCCCTTGGCGATGGCTTCGAGCACCGGGTTCTTCTGCAGCATCTCGCGCGACATGTTGAGCGGCAGGTCTTCGCTGTCGATGACGCCGCGCACGAAGCGCAGCCAGGCCGGCAGGATCTCCGCCTCGTCGGTGATGAACACGCGCCGCACATAGAGCTTCACCCGGCCCTTGCGGCTGGGGTCGAAAAGATCGAACGGCTTTTCGCGCGGCACGAACAGCAGCACGTTGTATTCCTGGCGCCCCTCGGCGCGGTAGTGCAGCGTCAGAGCCGGCTCGTCCCAGGCGGTGGCGACGTGGTGATAGAACTCCTTGTACTCGTCGGCCGTCACGGCGGACTTCGGCTTCACCCAGAGGGCCGAGCCGTCGGCCAGCTCGCGGGGCTCCTCGCCGCCGTTGAAGCGGATCGGCACCGGCACATGCGCCGAATACTCGTGGACGATGCGTTCGAGCGTGTGTTCCTCGGCGTAGGAGAGCGACTCGTCGGTGAGGAACAGCTCAACCACCGTTCCCCGGTCAGGCGCGTCGGCAAGGTCGACGGCGCTCAGCTCGAAGGTACCGGCGCCGTCCGACTCCCAGGCCCAGGCCTCTTCGCTGCCAGCCTTGCGCGATACGACGCGGACTCGGTTCGCCACCATGAAGGCGGAGTAGAAACCGACGCCGAACTGACCGATCAGCGCCTGTCCCTCGGCCTTGTCGGCAAGGCCGTCGAGGAAGGCGCGGGTGCCCGAGCGGGCGATGGTGCCGAGGTTGTCCTTGAGTTCGTCGTGGCTCATGCCGATGCCATTGTCGGCGACGGTGAGCGTCTTCTTGTCCTTGTCGGCCGATAGCGTGATGGCAAAGCCGCCTTCGCCGGCGAACTGCGGCTCGGCGATGGAGAGATAGCGCAGCTTCTCGCAAGCATCTGCGGCGTTGGAGATCAGCTCGCGCAGAAAGATGTCTTTGTTGGAATAGACGGAATGCACCATGAGGTGCAGCAGGCGGGAAACTTCGGCCTCGAAGCTGTGACGTTCCGTTTGCGTCATGGTCTCGCTCTTTTGGATGATGGGGGCCGGAAAACCGGCGCGCGTTCGCTATGTGTTGCTAGGCGGGGCCGGTGTCAAGCGGCGTTGGGCCAGATCGCGGCCGGCTTGGGCCGGGGCGCCGAGGCATGCGTAAAACTCCTATCCGGGTCGACCTTTGCCGGCTTCGTGGGAGGGGGCTACCGTGTTATGCCTCGACAATCATTACGCGGAGGACAGTCGTGACCGACACCGCCAGCATATCCGGGCGCCTCGTATCGGTAACCCTTGACGCCGCCTCGATCGGCCAGATCTCGCGTGAGGTCGATCATGAACGGCAAGTGGCGATCTTCGATCTCCTGGAGCAGAATTCCTTCGAACCGGTGGGGGTGTCGGGCGGTGAATTCGTGCTCCGGCTGTCACTGGTGTCCAATCGGCTCGTGTTGCAGATTTTCCGCGCCGACGGGGAGCCCATCACCACCCACATCCTGTCCCTGACGCCCTTTCGCCGCATCATCCGCGACTACTATCTTGTCTGCGACAGCTATTATGAGGCGATCAAGGTGTCGACGCCGAGCCAGATCGAGGCCATCGATATGGGGCGGCGGGCGCTGCACGACGAAGGCGCGCAGATTCTCATCGACAAGCTGGCGGACAAGATCGTCATCGACAAGCTGACGGCCCGGCGACTGTTCACCCTGATAGCCGTGCTGCGCTGGAAAGGCTGAGACGAAAGGCGACGCTCGGGCTACGTGGTTGGAGGCTCATGACGGACGACGAGGAAACAGAGGCGAAGGTGAAGCAGCCCGGAGCGGTGCTGTTCGCCTGTTCGTTCAACGCGGTGCGCTCGCCTATGGCGGCGGCTATCGCGCGTCATCTGTTTCCCGGAAAGATCTTCGTCGACTCCGCAGGTGCGCGCCGCGGCGAACTCGACCCCTTCGCCGTGACCGTGATGGACGAGATCGGCCTCGACATCTCCCATCACAGGCCGCAGACCTTCGAAGATCTCGAAGACAGCAACTTCGACCTCATCATCTCGCTCGCCCCAGACGCCTACCACCGGGCCCTCGAATACACGCGCTACAACTCCGTCGAGGCCGAGTACTGGCCCACCGCGGATCCGACGCTGGCCACGGGCGCGCGCGAGCGCATTCTCGACGAATATCGGGCCGTCCGCGACCAGCTCATGACCCGCATCAAGGCGCGACTCGGCTGGGCGCCATCCTTCGAACCGCGCCGGGAGGGCATGCGCGAGGAGGGGGCGAGGGCGGAGAACGGCTGATCGAAGCGGTGCCGGATGCTACGTCCAGCCATCCGCTCGCTTTTCTGGGCGTTTTTCCGCCTGGGGAGTTTATTTTGCAGCGCATTTCGGATAGTTATCCGCCACCAATTCCCGAAAACGGATCAATGCCCGCATGACCAAGGAAGAAGTCCTGGAGTTTCCAGGCGTCGTTTCGGAACTTCTGCCCAACGCGACTTTCCGCGTTCGTCTCGAGAACGACCATGAAATCATCGCTCATACGGCCGGCCGCATGCGCAAGAACCGCATCCGCGTCCTGGCTGGTGACAAGGTGCTGGTCGAAATGACGCCCTACGACCTCACCAAGGGCCGCATCACCTATCGCTTCAAGTGAGCGGCGACGGGAGGCGGCGGGCCGCCCCGGCTCGATCCGGGGTGTGGGAGGCTGTCTCCAAGCCACCGAAGGTGAGCCGATGACCAATCGTCCCGTTTTGGTTCTGGCATCCGCGAGCCCGCGCCGTGTGGCGTTGCTCAACCAGCTCGGCATCGCGCCCGATCTGCTGCTGCCGGCCGATATCGACGAGACGCCCGGCCGGGCCGAACTTCCGCGCCGTCTTGCCCGCCGCCTCGCCCGCGCCAAGGCGGAAGTCGCCGCCCATCGTGTACCGCTGCAGGACTATCCGGGCCGCGATGTGCTGGTGCTTGCCGCCGACACGGTGGTCGCCGTCGGTCGCCGCATCCTGCCGAAGGCTGAAACCTTCGCCGAAGCCGAAGGCTGCATCGCATTGCTCTCGGGCCGTACCCATCGCGTCTTCACGGGGCTGGCGCTCGCCACCCCGTCCGGCCTCCGCGAAAAACTGGTTGAGACGCGCATCCGCTTCAAGCGCCTGTCATCGCACGAGATGTCCGACTACCTTGCCTCCGGCGAGTGGCAGGGCAAGGCAGGCGGCTATGCCGTCCAGGGCTTCGCCGGCGCCTTCGTCGCCTCGGTGTCCGGCTCCTATTCCTCGGTGGTCGGCCTGCCGCTGCACGAGACGGCCAACCTGCTCGAGTCCGCCCGCTACCCGGTGCGCGCCCGCTGGTCCGACGGAGCGATCGCCTGATGGTCGCGCCGAAGGGCCCCCGCTGTCCCAACTGCGGCGAACCGACCGATCCGGCCTTCAAGCCCTTCTGCAGCAAGCGCTGCAAGGACGTCGACCTCAACAGGTGGCTGAAGGGGGCTTATTCGATCCCCGTCGTCGAATACGACGATCTTCCCATGCCCGACGACGAGGGCGACGGCCGCGCCTGATCCGGATCGCCGCCTGGAGGTGGCGAAGTGGGGTGCTCTTCACCCTTGATATGGCTCGCCTTTTCATTCCTTGCCGGCGTAGTTGATTTTTCCCGTCAAACCCTCTGGACAGGTCCGCAAGGACTATCTATAAGGCCCGTGCTTCGCCGTTGGGACGACACCAAACGCCCGATGGATCGCAGCAAGTGCCTGAGTAGCTCAGTTGGTAGAGCATGCGACTGAAAATCGTAGTGTCGGTGGTTCAATTCCGCCCTCAGGCACCATTTACTTCCTTGTCCAGCCCTGAGACATGGGTGACAGTTTGTACCTAAGACATGGGTAACAACCTCGTGCCGAACGGGTTGTCGATGGTCTGTAGGGTTCTCTGTTCGAGATCGATGTATCCGAGATCATAAGTCATGAAGGTGACGAGCCAAATGCCGTCATCGACCTCCTTTATACCGAGTTTCTGGCCGGCGAGCACGGTGGAGAGGTTGATCTTCTTGCGGTAGATGCAAATTCGGCCACAGGCGGTGACGAGCACGTCGCGATCGTGGAAGGGGTACTCGATATCCGGCAGCCCTCGATAGGGGATTGGCGAAGGCAGATAGACTTCGGCCGGCGTTTTCATGGCCAGCGCTTCATGGGGACGTTCGCCATTGAACTCGTCCTGGAAGGCATCGAATTTGGTCTGTTGTTGCAGGATGTTTGCCCCAGGTGGTCGTGTCGTCGCCTGCTTCAGGGTCAGGTGCATGCGCTCGTGACGGCCGTTCTGCTGGGGATGGCCGGGTTTGATGCGCTCAATGGCAATGCCGAGGCGCAGCCACCAGACAGCAAGCCTGGAGAGATTGTACAGGCCGTTGGGGCTGGCGAAGGGGACGCCATTGTCGGAGCGGATAGCGCCTGGCAGTCCGCGCTCGGCGAACAGGCGCCGGAAGGCGTCGATCACCGGCGCTTCGCGGGTTGTTTCAAGGGCTTCGCACATCAAAAGATAGCGGGAGGCGTGATCGGTGACCGTCAGAGGGTAACAATAGTCCCGGTTGCCCATGCGGAACTCTCCCTTGAAGTCCACACACCAGAGATCGTTGGGCAGAAGGCCCGCCGACAGCGCCGTCCCCTCCGCCTTGTGGCGTTCGCGCCGGCGAGCATGGGCGACGAGGCCGTGACGGTCGAGAACGGCGTGGATGGTACTCTGCGAGGGGACGCGCATCTCCCCGCAGAGCCGGCGCAGCAGCAGCTCACGAATCTTGCGGGCACCCCAGTGAGGCTTGTCTTGACGCGTCGCAACGATCAGCCGCTCCACCGCATCGGGCAATTGGTTGGCATAACGAACCGGCCGGCGCGAGCGGTCCGAAAGTGCCTCCGCCCCGGCCTCCTTGTAGCGATTGAAGATCTTGTAGCCGGTCTTGCGCGAGATCCCGAAGGACCGGCACACGTCACTCATCGGCTCGCCTTCGAGCAGACGGGCGACAAAACGAAGACGTTCGTCCATCACGGAGACTTTCTTCCACGGCATCGACACCTCCCGCAGCACAATCCGCGAAAAGTGTCACCTATGTCTCCGGTACGACTTGTTACCTATCTCTCCGAACGGACACCTACATCATTGAAACATAAGCATTTCTGAGCGGCGTTCCCTCACCCCCAGGCATGGTGAGGGATGATCGAAGCAAAACAAGTGCTCTGAGCCTTGTTCGAGCAGTAGCCAGCGAAGCTGAAAGGCACAATAAAAGACCCCGTGTAGGTCGGCGGGGTTTCCGTTGATCGCCGAAATGCTCGGTATGATTAAAGGTAATACTCACCGTACACGACAGTTTGGGTGAGAGCGGGATGATGGGGTTAGATTGAAGATTCTTCGCCAAAAGGATCTTCAGAGATGACCACCGTTCAAACCGCCCTCATGGTGACGCTATCGACGCATTTTGCATTGAGCAAGAGCCGGCTTTCGAGCCTCGTGGCATTGATCACCGGTCTTGCCCAGTCGCGCACGGTGAACCTGTCGCATCTTGCCAGTCATCTGCCTGGCCGTGCGCTGCACGCCTCGCACTATCGCCGCCTTCAGCGCTTCTTCCAGTTCGTCCGGCTGGACGGCGACCGGCTGGCCCTGCTGGTGGTGCGGATGCTCAACCTGCGGCGTCCCAAATGCCTGGCTCTCGACCGGACCAACTGGAAGATCGGTTCCACCGACGTCAACATCCTGATGCTGGCGATCGTGACGCGCCGATTCCGCGTGCCGCTTCTATGGACGCTCCTGCCGCATCAGGGCTGCTCCGACACTGGACAGCGCATCGCTCTGATGCGTCGCTATCTGGCCTTGTTCGATGCCTCTTCGATCACCATGCTTCTAGCCGACCGCGAGTTCATCGGCGCCGAATGGATGGACTTTCTGACTGAAAACAAAATAAAATTCGTCATTCGTGCCAGGGCTGAAATGACCATGACGCTGGACGACGGGCGGGCGTGGTCGCTGCGCTCGCTTGGGCGCAGAACGCACGGCAAACGAACGCCGGCAACTGGCCGAGGACATCTCAGTGGAACCTCCGCCCCGGCACGCCATCCCGTGAACTTCGCCGCCAAGCGCCTCAAGGACAACGAATGGCTGATCGTCGTCACCAATCGCGATGACCCCAACCAGGCCCTCAACGACTATCGCAAAAGATGGGCCATCGAGTGCCTGTTCGGCGATGCCAAGACCCGAGGGCTCAATCTCGAAGACACGCGCATCCGCTCCCATGACAAGCTGTCCTGCCTGCTGGTCGTCGTCACCCTGGCCATGGTCTGGGCCTATCGATGCGCAACTAAAACCATGGGCATGAAGGCAATCAGGCGAAAGACCCATGGCCGGCGCGAGAAATCATGGTTCCGCATTGGCCTCGACACCCTCAGAAACTGGATCATCAACGCCCCAGAAAACGCCGCTGACGCATGGCTCCACAACACCCTAAACAGACGCCCAAACAAACCAAAAACATGAAGAGTCGTGTACGGTGGGTAATACTATCTAGCAAGCAAAGTCTTGCAGGATGATGAGTCCTCGTCGAATATAAACTCCCTATTAATACCCATGTATTGAGCCATAAAATGGCTGAGCTCTGTCTCATCCCACGGGCGGAATATCTGCACTTCGTCCGTGTTTTCAATATATCCAGAGTAGGATTCTACACGAACCTGTGTTATGTCGAGTGTATAATCGTTCTCAGCTGTTATATATAAATGAGTCGCGTCTCTTAGGGCGGATTTATAGTGAACGCGAGCTGTTATTTCTTTGAATTGAAGGGCGGATATTTCTCCCCCATCCAGTTCGAATGGCCCTTTCGGTCCAACCTCCATCTGAAGTCCCCCGTCGTTTATGAAAATTGCGCCTCTGTTTCCCACTCTAATTGAAATGGACATACCAATTAGGTTAGTTGACAGATCGAACTTACCATTATCATCATTATCCGTTATAGAATAAGTATAAAGTGAGAATGGGAATTTGCTATGTAAGCAGCTAAATCGCGATGTTTTTCGGGCGCTCTGCATGATAAAATGACAATGTTGTAGTTCCGAAATGAATGAACTTGGCAATATATTACCAGTTGTTGTATTTGATCTATCGCGTAAAAGGGACGTTTCTTTTACCAAGATACCGATCAGTATTTTCGATAGCCATCTTGCAACGGATAGTTTTTCGTAATCCTGGAGGGGGCTGCTGGTTTCAAAAATTCGTTTTACGTTTGATTCTATTCTTGAAAGGAAACCGTTGTTGCACGATTCGCAGCAAGGTATTTTTAGAGATCTGTACGGAAGCCGCGTTCCATTTAGTAATGTTATGAAATCATTTGATAGTCCAAAGCGGCCCTGTAACCAAAGCGGAATAACATGCTCTCCGTCGCCTGTACTTGGCTCTCCTCCGCACGCGAAGCACTTTCTATTAGAGATGCTTTCTTCACGTATCGCGAGTTCTGTTAGTTCCAGAGCATACATGTGGCAATCCGTCGGCATGTGGTGCATTGAGCCGAGATGTAGAATTCGAATGGATTATTCGCAATTCGCATCATGTTTAGGAGTGCCGCGAGCTAACCCCCGAATGGGTTGGTTTCATTGCTGCCGATCCACTGATTCCAAGTTTACGTCTTTCCGCCGCTCTTGTGTATCTCTCTGCCTCCTTCACAGTTGTCCAGCCGAACATTGCCATTAGCTCATGGGCGGTTGCGCCGTTCTCCGCGCATCTGGTTGCGGCTGCCTTGCGAAGACCGTGAGCTGATCCCTGTACGCCTGCCTCGTTGCAACGCTTGCGGAACCAGTTTCCGAAGCCGTTCGAGGTGAAGGGTTTTCCAAACTCAGTCACCAGGAAAGCTCTCTCTCCCTTGTCTGCCGTAGCGGCAATTGATGCAGCCAGTGCAGGCAGAACTCGAATGGTGACGATGACGCCTGAGGTGCGCTTGGTCTTCATGGGCTGAATGGACAGCACGTCGCTGTCAATATGGCGCCGGCCGATCGTGACCACGTCGGAGCGCCTAAGGCCTGTGTAGAGCATCAGGTCGAGCGCCAAACGCGCTTTGGTGCCTACGGGATGGCGCGCCTCGTAGGCTTCGACCTCGTCGACTGTCCAGGTGTGGAAGCCCTCCGGGTTTTGCTTCAGGCTTTTGACACCGACCGCTGGGTTGAACTCGATCAGGTTCGCCTCAAGGGCGAAGTCGAGGACGATTCGCATTGTCTTGAGAAAGATGTTTGCCTGAGCTGGTGTTTCGGCGCGGCGATCGCGGCCCTGGACGAGCATGGCGCGGTCTACTTCGGTCAGGCGAAGGTTGCCCCCCGTTTCGGCGATGCTCGACAGGAGGCGATCGCGGTTCCTCTTGGTTGATGGCGCCAGGGCGGCAAATGCCGCGGACTTTTTGTATTGCTGGATCAGCCAACCGAGGGTTCCCACCATGGCGTCGATCAGGCGGCCGTCGCGCGGGGTCTTTATGCCAACCAGGGCGGCGTTGTAGGCCCGCCAGAACGTATCTCTCGGGTCGACTCGCAGCGCCACCCGCCAACCCTTGCGAGGGTCGAGCGGGCGGCTTGCATCTTTGTTCTGTGCGAGCGGTGCATCAGCCCGGCGGCGGCCGGTGCGTCAGGTCGTGGATGCGCGGATCCAGCGTCGGGTCGAACCCCGTCCACCCACTGTCGCGGTAAAGCTGCTCCCGCTCCGTGAGGTTGACCGGCGGCGTTTCGTCGAGAAGGCCCTCCACGAGTGCGTCCTGCTCGTCGTCGACCCGCACCGTCACCATGGTGCCGCCGCGCCGGATGGCTTCGGCATAGACCTGGGCTTCTTCCGTGGTGAGGCCGGAGCTGGTGAGTGCGTCGATGATGCCGCCAGCCACGCCACCGGCCACGGCGCCGGCAGCGAGGCCGGCCAGCGTCGAAACGAACCAGCCGGTCGCCACGATCGGGCCGAGGCCGGGAATGGCGAGCATGCCGACGCCGGCAAGAGCACCGGCGCCGCCGCCCAGAACCGCGCCGATGCCGGAGCCTGCCGCCGTTGCCTCGGCGCCGTCGCTGACACGGTTTTCGTCGCTCTCGGGCGAGATGACGGAAATGTCGTCATTGGGGATTCGGGCTCCGCGGAGGCGATCGACGACCGCCATGGCTTCGGACCAGGTGTCGTAAAGTCGGGTGTGCGTGCTCATGATGCTATCCTTCCCAGGTGGTCGGAATGATTGTGGGCTTGCAGATCTCGTGTGGGAGGTTCAGCGCCTCAGTCGGCGCTGATCGTGCCCTTGTAGTCGACCGCTACATTGACATCCGTGCCGTTGCGGCGGGCATGGCCACGCCAGATGCCGTCTTCGGACTGAACGAGACCGCCAACGTCGGTGTAGCCAGCCTCTTCCAGCCAATCCTTGGCCTGTGCCTCGGTGAAGCTGTTGGCGCCCGGTTCCAGGCTCTCTTCGGAGGGGCTCGTCTTCGTTGCAGACGTGTCCGGCGCCATCGGCGCAGCGGGATCCGGGGCTGGGGCAGCCGGTTCCGGCGAGGTCTGGGCAAAAGCTCCGGCCGTGAAAGCGAGAACGGTAGCCGCGCAAAGTGAAGCGAGTTTCATCGGAGTCTCCTCGGACGTTGGGATCACTGTCGGTCAGGCGGCGCCGGGAGACGGCAACCTGCCCGTGACCTTGGAGGGTGGCGGAGACGGCACAGACGGCGTCCCTGTCCGGTCTTTCCAACGCCTCGCCCCGGCAATAGTTCCAGGGAGGAGATCAAGATATTCTCTCTGCCGGCTATTTCATTCAGCGTAAAGAGTTGACTTCCATGCCGAAAGAAAAAACGGTTTATGATGATATGTGACGGAACCGTTTCGAAAATGGGGGATTTTCATAGAGTTGTTTCGATCAGACTAGAATTATGCGCGAGTGGTGAGAGATGACCTTGTATTCTCGCAGGGTCGGTCAACCGACGTGCCCGCGATGCCACCGGATGCTGCGTGGCCATGGGGGAGGAAACCCAGCCGCTTTGACGGCCTGAGGCGACTTCGAAATCGAACTCGGGATGGAACTTCTATGATGGTTGCCGGTTGGATTCATCGCGTTCCGTGAGGATACGCCGAAGCCGCCATTTTCAAGCGGCGAGCCACAACGGCCTGGTCAGTCGCCCGCACCGGGAAGACGACAACCAGCTTTTCTCCACGGCGAGTGACGGACAAACGCGTCGCCACATCCAGGAGGGCAAGACCCATGGACGATATCCGCGAACACTATCTGGCCTGGCTGCGTGACGCCCATGCCATGGAAGAACAGTCCCTCTCGATGATGCGTGGCATGCTGTCGCGCCTGGAAGGCTATCCGGTTCTTTGTGCGCGGATGGAACAACACATGGCCGAGACGGAGCGCCAGGTCGGCGCTCTGCGAAAGCTGCTCGAAGGACGTGACAGCGGCGCCTCCGTCGTCAAGGATACGCTCGGCAAGGCAACAGCTCTTGGGCAGGTCTTCAGCGGCATGTTTGCCGATGACGAGGTGATCAAGGGCGTCATGGCGGGCTACACCTTCGAGCAGATGGAAATCGCTGCCTACAAGGTGTTGATCTCCACCGCCGCCGTTCTCGAGGACACCACGGCGATCCCCATTCTCGAGGAGAATCTCGCCGAAGAGCAGGATATGGCCGACTGGCTGTTCGATCACATGGACCAGACAACCCGCATCTTCCTGGCCCGTGACGAGGCCGGTCTGCCTGCTCGCCGGTGAAGCGGCTCACGGAGCGCTCCATGCTGGTTGCCCTGCCGCCGCGTTCATCGCGGCGGCAAGTCTTCCCGATCCATTTCGAGATGTCGTCCGTGTTTAGCCGGCAATGCAATTTCGGTTGTTTTTATCATTGTCATGCAAGTCACGACACTTGTTCGACTTTTGGGTAGTCTGTTCAAAATCTCGGGTTGGTATTTGCGAAAAATTCATAAGAGCGCCGTAAATTTGCCTAGACATAAAGGTGAAGGATGGCGCCCGGAAAACAACTTCAAACTGCGCTGAGCGTCAGTCGGCGCGTTTCTGTGCTCGTGGGCGCGCTGGCGGCTTCGTGTCTTGCCATTGCATTGGCTTTGATGCTCGTCCGCCTGGGCACGCTGCCTGCGTCCTGGCAGCCAAGTTTGTTGGCAGGTCTCGTTTCGGAGACGCTTCTTCTTCTGTTGATCGTCGCCATCGGCTTCCTGCTGATGCGCAAGAGCCTCGCCGTGATGCAGGGCGAGGAGAGGGCCGAAAACACGGCCCGGGTCGACCCCGTCACCTTGGCGTTGACGCGTGGCGATTTTCTCGACGAACTGCGACGACGCGTGCAGACCTCCGGTGAACGCCGGCATGCCTACGTCATGCTCGATCTCGACCATCTCAAGGCCCTGAACGACACATTCGGCCATCCCGCCGGCGACGAGGCGCTGGCCCAACTGGTCCGCATCTGCCGCGAGGAACTGCCCGGCGCCATCGTCGGGCGGCTTGGCGGCGACGAGTTCGCGTTGCTTCTGACCGATTGCTCCTCGCGTGGCGAGGTGGTTCAGTCCGTCAAGGCCTTGCTCGATCGGTTGCGACAGCCGGTGCAGATCAACGGTCGCACCATGCGCCTGTCGGCGACGGCTGGCGTCGCCATGGCTCCCGACGACACCCACATTGCGCTCGAACTGGTCAATTTAGCCGACCTCGCCCTGTACAAGGCCAAGCAAGCCCGGGGAACGGTTCTCTCGTATAACGCCCGCATGCTGGTCGACGACCGCTATACCCGGCTGCTGACGCGCGAACTGCGCGCCGCCATCTATCTCAACCAGCTGGATATGCACTATCAGCCGATCATCGCCGAGGATGGCCAGGAACAGACCGCGTTCGAAGCCCTCATTCGTTGGCACCACCCGCTCCGTGGTACCATTCCGCCGGCGGAGTTCATCTCCGTTGCCGAGCAGTCGACGCTGATCGAAGAGGTCGGCGAGTGGGTGATCCGCCGCGTCATCCGCGACGCTGTCCGCTATGGTCAGTATCAGTTCGGGATCAACGTTTCCGCCGTCCAGCTGAAGCAGTCCGGCTTCGCCGCTTTCGTTGTCGGCGAACTTACGGCGGCGGGCTTGCCGGCCAGCCGTCTCGTCCTCGAGATCACCGAAACCGTGTTTCTCGATTTCGGCTCGGTCGAGAGGGCGAACCTCGAAGGCCTGAGAGCGGCTGGCGTGATGATCGTTCTTGACGATTTCGGCTCGGGCTTCGCGTCGCTGCAGTATTTGAGGAAGTTCCACTTCGACTGCCTGAAGATCGACAAGAGCTACGTTCACGCCGCCGGGTCGAGCGATGTGGACATGACCTTCGTCACGACGATCACCGAACTCGCGCGCGCCCTTGGAACGCGCGTTCTCGCCGAGGGCGTCGAGACCGAGGAGCAGTACCTCCTGATGAAGGCGGCCGGATGCCAGCGCTTCCAGGGCTACTACTTCGGCCGACCGGCGTCCCTGCCGGACGTGGTCGCCTCGCCGGCGTCGCTGGCGAGGGAGCGGCGTGCCGTTGGAGGCTGAGCCGGCAGAACACGACGGCTGCGTCCGAGACGCGCCGAGGCGATCGGCTGCGAGCCCCATTTCGCTCCACCCAGCTTTTGGCTTACGGTAGCAGCCGTTCTCGCGCAGAACGCGTTTCCGCTTCACTCGGAGGTTTGCCGTGCGCCTCATTGGTATGCTCGATTCGCCCTATGTCCGCCGTACCGCGCTGACGCTTGCCGCTCTCGACATCCCTTTCGTCCATGAACCACTCTCGGTCTTTCGCCACTATGATGCCTTTGCCGCCATCAATCCGGTGGTCAAGGCGCCCACGGCGGTGACTGACGACGGCGCCGTGTTGCTCGATTCCACCTTGATCATCGACTATGCCCTGAAGGCGCTGGCCGGAGGCAGGTCGCTCGGGCCGATCGACCCAGGGCTTGCCGTTTTCGACGTTCGTCTGACCGGGCTTGGCCTTGCAGCCTGTGAGAAGGCGGTTCAGATCGTCTATGAGCGCCAGCTTCGTCCAGCCGAGAAGCTGCACCAGCCATGGATGGATCGCGTCACGGGCCAGCTCAGGGCAGCCCTCTCGGCCATCGAGGCCGACATCGACGGCGCCGGATGGCTGTTGGGGCCGCCGCCGAGCGAGGCGGGCATCACACTGGTCGTGGCGGGAACCTTCATCTCCGCGCTGGTTCCGGATGTGGTGTCGCTGGGCGACTATCCCCGTCTTGCTGCGTTGACGGCCGCCGCCGAGAAGACCGAGCTCTTCCAGGCGTGGCCGCACGAGTAGATCGGCAATCGACCAATTAGTATGACTTATAGCCACTCCGGCTGGCAAAGCCGGAGCGGGAAAGCTAGTGTCGTGTTCGGCGAGAGGCGGAAGCGCCCGCCGACGAGGAGGGTGCATGCCAACGGTTTCCGTCTTGTCCAACCACGCATGCCATCTTGGCGAAGGGCCGAGTTGGCACCCAGGGCGAGCCAAGGCGTTCTGGTTCGATATTCTCGACCGGAAGCTGCTGGAAATGGGGCTTGATGACGTCGACCCCCGGATTCACGATCTCCCGTTCCATGCGACCGTTGCCGCGCGTGTCGACGACGATCGGCATCTCATCGCCAGCGACGCCGGTTTGCACCTCCGGTCGATCGACAATGGCGCGCTGACCGAACTGCGCCCCTTTTGGGACGAGCGTCCGGGTACGCGAAGCAACGATGGCGCGGTGCACCCAGCCGGTGCGCTCTGGATTTCCACCATGGGCTGGCGCTTCGAGCCGGGTTTCGGACGGATCTGGTGGTATCGCGCTGGCGAGCTCATGCCGATTATCGACGGATTGACCATTCCGAACGCGATCGCCTTTTCACCGGACGGCCGCACCGCCTATTTCTCAGATACGACCGAGCACGTCATTTACCGGATCCCAACCGATCCGGCGACCGGCAAGCCCATGGGCGATCGGCAGGTCTTCAGCCGCGTGAGTGGCGGTGGCCCCGACGGCGCCACGGTGGACGCCAACGGCCTGCTCTGGAATGCGCGCTGGGGCGGGCACGCCGTCGACGCTTATGATCCCGACGGCCATCTCGTCGAGAGCATAGCCCTGCCGGCCCGGCAGGTCAGCTGCCCGGCCTTCGTCGGCCCCAAGCTCGACCGCCTTCTCGTGACGTCGGCCTTCGAAGGCTACGACGCGAACAGGCGCGCCACCGAGCCGGAGGCCGGTCTGACCTACCTTGTCGATGGTCCGTTCCGTGGGGTGCCCCCTCCGGCCGTTCTCGTTGGCTGATCATCGTATCTGGATAGAGGAGAACGACCGATGTCGCGTCCCCGCCGCCACAAGCTCTGGTTCGATAATCCCGACAACCCCTCGATGACGGCGCTCTATCTCGAGCGCTATCTCAACTATGGCCTGACCATCGAGGAGCTGCGCTCCGCCCGGCCGATCATCGGCATCGCCCAGTCCGGCTCCGATCTGTCGCCGTGCAACCGCGTCCACTTGCGCCTGGCCGAGAGGGTCCGTGAGGGTATCAGGGCGGCCGGCGGCATCGCCTTCGAGTTTCCGGTGCATCCGATCCAGGAAACCGGCCGGCGGCCGACGGCGGCGCTGGACCGGAATCTCGCCTATCTCGGCCTCGTCGAAATCCTGCACGGCTATCCGCTCGACGGCGTGGTTCTGACCACCGGCTGCGACAAGACGACGCCGGCCCTGCTCATGGCGGCGGCCACCGTCGATCTGCCGGCCATCGTGCTGAGTGGCGGGCCGATGCTCGACGGCTGGTACGAGGGCAAGCTGGCCGGCTCGGGCACCATCATCTGGGAGAAGCGGTTGAAGCTTGCCACGGGCGAGATCGACTACGAACAGTTCATCGAGGCGGCGGCGGCCTCGGCGCCGTCCGATGGTTACTGCAACACCATGGGCACAGCCTCCACCATGAACTGCCTTGCAGAGGCGCTCGGCATGTGTCTGCCTGGCAATGCCAGCATTCCCGCCCCCTACCGCGAGCGCGGGCAGATGGCCTATCGTACCGGCGAGCGTATCGTCGCCATGGTCGAGGAGGATCTCAGGCCGTCGAAGATCCTGACGCGGCAGGCGATTGAGAATGCCATCGTCGTTAATTCGGCCATTGGCGGCTCGACCAATGCCCAGCCGCATATCGTGGCCATTGCCCGTCACGCCGGCGTGCAGATCGAACCGATGGACTGGCAGACGGTTGGCTACGACGTGCCTCTGATGGTCAACATGCAGCCGGCCGGCAGTTACCTGTCGGAGGGTTTTCACAGGGCCGGCGGTCTGCCGGTGGTGATGAAAGCGCTCCTCGACAACGGTCGTCTTCACGGCGATGCGCTCACCGTATCCGGTCGCTCGGTGGCGGAGAACCTCGCCCCGTTCCCGGCGCCCGACGGCGAGGTGATCAAACCCTACGACGCCCCGATGAAAGACAAGGCCGGCTTCATCGTGCTGAAGGGCAATCTGTTCGACGCTGCCATCATGAAGACGTCGGTGATTTCCGACGAGTTTCGCGCCCGCTATCTGTCGCGTCCGGGAGCGGAAAATGTCTTCGAGGGGCCGGTCGTGGTCTTCGATGGCTCGGAAGACTACCATCACCGCATTGAGGACCCGGCGCTCGGCATCACGGAGGAGACCATCCTGGTCATCCGCTACGCCGGCCCGGTCGGCTGGCCCGGCTCGGCCGAGGTGGTCAACATGCAGCCGCCCGCCGCCCTGATCGAGCGCGGCATCGGCGCCTTGCCTTGCATGGGCGATGGACGGCAATCGGGAACGTCCGGCTCGCCCTCGATCCTCAATGCGTCGCCAGAGGCCGCCGTTGGCGGTGGGCTCGGCCTGCTCAGGACCGGTGACCACGTTCGCATCGACCTCAACCGCGGCACCGCCGACGCACTGGTCGATGCCGAGGAATGGGAGCGGCGGCGCGCCGCTTTCAAGCCAGTCTACCCGGCCAGCCAGACGCCCTGGCAGGAGCTCTACAGGGAAACGGTTGGCCAACTTGCCGACGGCGCCGTCATGGAAATGGCGGTGAAGTACCAGAAGGTTGCCGAAACCGATCCGCGCGACAGCCACTGAATCACGAGCAAGGCCGTCAGCGTCTGGCGGCCTCCGCCACGCGCGCTGCCCCGGAGCGGATGGTTTCGACGATGGCCGTCGCTGCGGCTTCGCCGTCGCCGTCCTTGATCGCCGTGACGACGCGCCGGTGCGCGGCGCATGAGGCCGCTTTGGCTTTCGGATCGTTCACCGGCGTGGTGATGGCGAAGGTGGCGGCCAGCGCCACTTCGATCAAGGTGGATGCCGTGCGGAAAAACGGATTGCCACTGATGCGGGCGACGGTGAGGTGAAAATCGAGATCGGCGGCCGCGAAAATCTCGGGCGAGGCGTCGGGCGCTTCCATGCGGTCGACGATGTCGTCGAGCGCGGCGGCGTCCGCTTCATTTCGTCTTTGAGCTGCGAGCGAGGCAGCCACCGGCTCGAGGGCGAGCCGAACGTCGGAGAGATGGGCGAGCAGTTCGAGGCCGATGCCGCAGTCGAGATGCCAGCGAAGCATGTCCGGGTCGAACAAGTTCCAGTTCGTCCGTTCGACGACGCGCGTGCCGACACGTGTCTTGGGCTGGATAAGGCCTTTCGCGGCCAAGGTTTTCAAAGACTCGCGCAAAACCGTCCGCGACACGCCAAAACGTGACATCAACTCGGCATCGGATGGGAGCAGGCTACCTTCCCGTCGGCGACCCCCGACGATTTCGTGGGCCAGTTCGCGCACGATCTCATCCTGGCGCGAGCGCTTTTGTGCCGTCCGTCGTGTCATGAATCTCCCCACAAGCCGCTCGGCGTGCCCCACGAATCACGCCATTGCGGCCGAAAGCGCGAGGCTGGTGCGACTATGCCACAACCTCGGGGACTTGGGAGCCAGCCGAAAGGCCAACGTTGAAAAAACCTTTTGTTTTTCGTGAACTTGAGCGAAATTAGCGGGTATGTGCGAGGACACTCATGAAGGGTGCGGGGAGATAAGTATGACACATCCGGTTGAAGACTTCATCACGCTTGACGGGGACAATGGCCTCAAGGCCGTTTTCAGCCCGGCCGGCGCGCAGCTCGTGGCGCTTTATGTCCCGACCAGTTCCGGCGGGCCGGTCCAGACGGTGATCGGTTCGCCCGGTCGCCTCAACGCCCCCGATGGCGACGGTTGGGCCGGTACCATCTGCGGTCGCTTTGCCAACCGCATCGCCGGCGCGAGCTTCACGCTCGACGGTGCCACCTACAGCTTGCCGGCCAACGAAGGTTCCAAGCAGTTGCATGGCGGCGCCCAGGGCTTCGGACACCTGAGCTGGGACGTCGACCAGGCCACCGGTGAGGTGGTGTTCCGGCTGGATTCCCCCGATGGGGACATGGGCTTTCCCGGCGCGCTGGCTGTCAAGGCGGCCTACGGCTTCAAGGGGCAGACGCTCTATCTGGACATGACCGCCACCACGACCAAGCCGACGGTGGTCAACCTGACCAATCACGTCTACTGGAACCTGCTGGGCAAGGGCGACATTCTCGGTCATCTGATGCAGATCCCGGCGAGCCGCTATACGCCGGTCGACGCCGATCTCATTCCCCTCGGCCCGCTGGCCGATGTGGTGGGGACGCGTTTCGACTTCCGTGAGAAGCGTCCGATTACTGGTCCCTACGACCAGAACTTCGTGCTAGATGCCGGTCGTGGCGAATTGCATCTCGGTGCCCGTGCGATCGAGCCGGTCACCGGCCGTACGCTTGAGGTATGGACGACCGAGCCGGCCATTCAGCTCTACACCGGCGAGCACTTCACGCCGGCGATCAAGGCGCCGTTCTCCGAACTGCTGAAGAACGCCGGCTTCGCGCTTGAGCCGCAGACCTTCCCCAATGCGCCGAACGAGCCGAGCTATCCGAGTTCGGTGCTGCGCCCGGGCGAGACCTATCATCATCGCATCGAGTGGCGCTTCTCCGGCTTCTGAGCCGCCCCGCTTGCATGTTTGGGAAAGGCCGCGTCCTGCGAGGATGCGGCCTTTTCCGTCAGCCGTCGGCGCGCAGGTGACGACCATGGACGACGAGGTCGAACACCACGTCGTCCGAATAGAGCGGTCGGCCGATGTTCATCCCGAAGGCCGAGCGAGCCACGTGCCCGAACACGTGGAATTCCGGTCGCTTGTCGCCGTGGCCGGTCAGCGTCACGGTGAAATGTTCGGCCAGAGTCTGCCCTTTCAGTGTCGGTTGGCCATCCACCTCGGCGGTCGTCTCAGATGTTCGCCGCACGGCGGTCGAGGCGAAGCGGATATCCGGATGGTCCGCCGCATCGAACACCACGGATGATCGAAGCAGGCTGTCGAGCGGGGCAATGCCGGTGGCAACCGAGCCCGGGGCGACCGAGAAGGTCACCGACGATCGCTCAATATGTGCGGGATCGAGGTGAAAGCTTCCGGAGAAGCTGCGAAAGCTGCCGTGCACGGTTGGGACGAGTGCGCCGGAGATCGAGAAGGTGACGCTCGACTGATCGCCGATGGCATAGCGTCCGGCCAGGTCGTCGAAACTCGTCGCACCCGCTGGCGTGATGCCGAGCAAGAGAGGCAGGACGAGGATAGGCAGGTACGCCCTGAAGCGGCTCGGGATGTGGTTGGGTAGGAAGTGTCGCATCGGCTTGGCTCCGGGGCGGCATGCCCCAGCTTCTACAACACATTGAGGCGGCGTTTATTCCCACCGCATCCATCTTCCCTGTCCGGCCCCAGACCATGACGGTGTCGAGGGGAGGCGCCGGCAACAAAAAAGCCGAGGCCCGGAGGCCTCGGCTCGTAGATTAGGCAGCAAGCGGAGGGTTTAGCTCTTCTGCTTGTTGTAGAGGTCGAACACCACGGCGGCGAGCAGCACCAGACCCTTGACCATCTGTTGGAAGTCGATGCCGAGACCCATGATCGACATGCCGTTGTTGAGCACGCCCATGATGAAGGCGCCGACCACCGCGCCGGTGATCTTGCCGACGCCGCCCGTCGTCGAGGCACCGCCGATGAAGCAGGCCGCGATGACGTCGAGCTCGAAGCCGTTACCGGCCTTTGGGGTTGAGGAGTTGAGTCGCGCGGCGACGATCAGGCCGGCAAAGCCCGCGAGGACGCCCATGTTGATGAAGGTGTAGAAGCTGAGGCGATCGGTATTGATGCCGGAGAGCCTCGTCGCCTTCTCGTTGCCGCCAAGCGCGTAGATGCGGCGACCGATGGTCGTGCGCGTCGTCACGAAGGTGTAGAAGGCGATCAGCACGCCCATGATCACCAGGATGTTCGGGAAGCCCTTGTAGGTCGAGAGCTGGTAGCCGAGGAAGACCATGACGGCGACGAGCACGGCATTCTGCGTGACGAAGAAGGCGAAGGGCTCGACTTCGATGCCGTGGGACTCGTTGAGCTTGCGGCTACGCCAGGACAGGTAGACCAGCAGAGCGGGAACGGCGATGGTCAGCAGAAGCGAGGTGGAGTGCAAGCTGCCGAGCAGCGGTAGTTCCGGCAGGGAAACCAGGTCGGGCAGGAAGCCGGTGGAGAGCTTCTGGAACTCGGACGGGAACGGACCGATGTTCATGCCCCCCAGGAGCCACAGCGTCATGCCGCGGAACACGAGCATGCCGGCCAGCGTCACGATGAACGCGGGAATGTGATGATAGGCGATCCAGTAGCCCTGTGCCGCGCCGATGACGCCGCCGAGGATGAGACAGACGAGCGACGTCGTCCACGGGTCGATCTTGTAGTTCACCATCATGACGGCTGCCACGGCGCCGATGATGGCGACGATGGAACCGACGGAGAGGTCGATGTGGCCGGCGACGATGACCAGCAGCATGCCCAACGCCATGATGACGACGAAGGAGTTCTGCAACACCAGGTTGGTCAGATTGACCGGGCGAAACAGAACGCCGCCGGTAATGATCTGGAAGAAGACCATGATCACGACGAGCGCGATCAGAATGCCGTACTCGCGCATGTTCTGCCGGAGGAAGACGGCAAGCGACGGAGCGGCCGTCTGGGTGGCTTCGTTGGGCGTATTCATCAAACCTTCTCCCCCGAGCGCATGATGGCGCCCATGATGTTTTCCTGGCTGGCCTCGGCGGCGGGCATTTCGGCCACGATCGCACCCTCGTTCATGACGTAGATGCGGTCGCAGGTGCCGAGTAGTTCCGGCATTTCCGAGGAGATGAAGATGACCGCCTTGCCGGCGGCGACGAGGTCGTTGACGATGGTGTAGATCTCGTACTTGGCGCCGACATCGATGCCGCGCGTCGGCTCGTCGAGGATAAGCACGTCCGGATTGGCAAACAGCCACTTGGCCAGAACGACCTTCTGCTGATTGCCGCCGGAGAGGTTGACGACGTCCTGGTAGATGCTCGGTGTGCGGATGCGAAGCTTCTGCCGGTACTCGTTGGCCGCCTTGCGCTCGGTATACTCGTCGATGACGAAATTCCTAGAGATGCCCTTGTGATTGGCCAACGTGTTGTTGTGCATCACGTTGTTGATCAGCACCAGACCGAGCTGCTTGCGGTCCTCGGTGACGTAGGCGAGGCCCGACTTGATCGCCCGCTCGACGGTGGACACGTCGGCCGGCTTGCCGTTGATCAGCACTTCGCCGGAGATCTTCTGCCCGTAGGAGCGGCCGAACACGCTCATGGCGAATTCGGTGCGGCCAGCGCCCATCAGGCCGGCGATGCCCACGACTTCGCCGCGCTTGACGTTGAGGTTGATGCCGTTGGAGATCTTCCGATCGGAGTGGATCGGATGATAGGCCGTCCAGTTGCGGACCTCGAAGATGGTCTCGCCGAGCTTCGATACGCGCTTGGGAAAGCGGTCACTGAGCTCGCGGCCGACCATGCCTTGGATGATGCGGGCTTCGGAGATCTTCTCGGCATGGCAGTCGAGCGTCTCGACCGTGGCGCCATCGCGCAAGACGGTGATCTTGTCGGCGACACGGGAGATCTCGTTGAGCTTGTGCGAGATGATGATCGAGGTGAGGCCCTGCTTCTTGAACTCGAGCAGCAGGTCGAGCAGCGCGTTGGAGTCGCTTTCGTTGAGCGAGGCGGTGGGCTCGTCGAGGATGAGCAGCTTCACCTTCTTGGATAGCGCCTTGGCGATCTCGACCAGCTGCTGCTTGCCGACGCCAATGTTGGTGATCAGTGTCGACGGATTTTCCCTGAGGCCAACCTTGGCCAGAAGCTCGGTCGTCCGGCGGGTCGCCTCGGCCCAGTTGATGACGCCGCCCTTGGCAACCTCGTTGCCCAGGAAGATGTTCTCGGCGATCGACAGCATCGGGATCAGCGCGAGTTCCTGGTGAATGATGATGATACCTTCTTCTTCGGTATCCTTGATCGAACCGAACTTCTTGAGTTGGCCGTTGTAGTAAATCTCGCCGTCATAGGTGCCGTAGGGATAGACGCCGCTCAGCACCTTCATCAGCGTCGACTTGCCGGCGCCGTTCTCGCCGCAGAGCGCGTGGATTTCGCCTTCCTCTACCGAAAAGCTGACGTCGCTCAACGCCTTGACGCCCGGAAACGTCTTGGTGATGTTGCGCATCTCGAGGATCACGTTCGTGCTCACGCGAGGCTCCTTTGTCCGCCGATCTCCGATGGGCGACAGGCAGAACATTGTTGTTGTTGGTGTATTGCCGCAAGGGCACCCAAGGGGCGCACCGATCCGCGCAGCGGGCAGATTTTGAGACCGCGCGGGAAAGCCCCCGCGCGGAAAGTTGGGACATCAGGACCTGATCAGAGGTCCGATTCCTTGTAGTAACCGGAGTCGATGACGATCTCCTTGTAGTTGTCCTTGGTGACCAGGACCGGCTTCAGCAGGAAGGACGGAACGACCTTCACGCCGTTGTCGTAGGTCGTGGTGTCGTTGACTTCCACTTCCTTGCCCTCAAGGGCCTGCGAGACCATCTTCACGGTCTGCTTGGCGAGCTCGCGGGTGTCCTTGAAGATCGTCGAATACTGCTCGCCGGCGATGATCGCCTTGACGGACGGCAGTTCGGCGTCCTGACCGGACACGTACGGCATCGGCGTGCCTTCGGTGCCGTAGCCGACGCCCTTCAGCGACGAGATGATGCCGATCGAGATGCCGTCATAGGGCGACAGAACGGCGTCGACATGCTTGTCGGTGTAGTTGGCCGACAGGATGTTATCCATGCGGGCCTGGGCGGTGGCGCCATCCCAACGCATCGTGGCGACCTGGGCGAAGTCCGTCTGGCCCGACTGAACGACGAGCTTGCCGCTGTCGATGTAAGGCTTCAGGACGCTCATGGCGCCATTGAAGAAGAAGGTGGCGTTGTTGTCGTCGGGCGAGCCGGCGAACAGTTCGATGTTGAACGGGCCCTTGCCGTCCTTGAGGCCGAGCGGGGTCTCGAGCGACGAAGCCTGGAGAACGCCGACCTGGAAGTTGTCGAAGGTCGAGTAGTAGTCGACGTTCGGCGAGTTGCGGATCAGGCGATCGTAGGCGAACACCTTGACGCCGGCCTCGTGAGCCTTGGCGAGAATGTCGGTGAGGGTCGTGCCGTCGATCGAGGCAACAACGAGGACGTTGACGCCCTTGGTCACCATGTTCTCGATCTGGTTCAGCTGGTTCGGGATGTCGTCTTCAGCGTACTGAAGGTCGGTCTCGAAGCCGGCGGCCTGGAACTGCTCGACCATGCTGTGGCCGTCGGAGATCCAGCGCGACGAAGACTGCGTCGGCATGGCAATGCCGACTTTGCCCTTCTCGGCGGCGTAGGACGCCGTGGCCATGGCGGAAACGCCAATCACGAGCGTGGCAGCCAGAATCTTGGTAAGCTTCATTCTCTCCCCCTTCAATCCCGCGAGGGTCGGCGACCTGCCACGCCTCTTCGGGAACTCCGTGTGAGTTGGTGACCAGTTTCGTCAGGCGCTTGTCGCCCCTGACGTCCTCATAAAGCAGGGTGCCCCTGCCTTATTCCCTCTTGCGGCCCGGTGACGGCTTGCCACCGGATCCTAGCCTCCCCATCCGCACCGGCCGACGCCGGGTGAAGGGAGGAGCCTCCTGATGCGAAGGACAGTCGTTTGACCGCCATCGCCACGCCACCCCGGACGGGGCGACGAATCGTGTTATCCGGACATGTCCGGACACGCGCGTGTCAAATCCACCCGGCGGGCAGCCAGTGCCTCCCGCTTTCCCAGCGGCAGTTTCACCGAAACCACGCCGCTGTCCAGACCTCGCCGGCACCGACCATCGACTAACGCGACGCCGCGTGGCGGGAGACGGGCGATCTTGACCCGGTTGCTGGCATCGAAACCCTCGGCCTGGAACGAAGAGGAAAATCCTCCCGTCATCCTCACCTGCGAGCCATCGGTGATGACATCTTTGTCCGTGGACGAAATGCCTTGCCGTGACCGGTCTGAATATCGTCTTTCGGGAGAGGACACCGCAAAAACCCTGACCGTGTCGGGCTTAAGCCGCACACCGTCGCAGGCATCGCGATCGCAACTCCCTGTCATGCCTGATTTTTCCCCCAAATCAGCCGAGTTCTCCGGTCCTCTTCCCAGGCGCCGGATCGACTTTATGTAATAGTTTAGCCAAGCGGTCCTGGCTCCGCAAGCCCTGCTTTTATCCGTGCAATCCCTTGCACATTTGCGGACGGGGAATACGGTGCTCATTCAAGGTGCCGTAACTAAAAGAGAAAATTCGACTTTAGGAGAATTTTGAGCGGTTTCTTTCGAACTTTCAATTATAAATTCGAATATCGAACAAAATTTTTATAGGTAAAATACAAAAATTCAATTGGAAGAAGAAATTTTCATATTAGACAAAACCATTGAGTGTCTTAAGGCTCGCGAGTCGGCCTTGGCGGCAAAAGGACACTCGACATTTTCTCACGGAGGGTTAGCTCGGAAAGTTGCGTCAGCAAGACTGAGGCAAGCAGAATCATCCATGTTTTGATGAACGTTTCGGTCAGGCCTTTGCTACAAAAACGTTGGCAAACGGTCAAAAGAGGAATGGCGGCGCCATGAATTGACCCTGCCGGGCTCGGTTGCGAGGTATCCCGGTCTTGTCTTCACCTCGGTGATGAGGCTGTACTCTGTCTGATTTCTCTACTGAAGATTGTTTTCCAGGCGAGGCAAGGGACGCGCGTCGCGTGTCCGAGACCGACCATTTTGACATCGAAATTGGGACAAAAGGGAATGAGTCCCTCTTGCCGGGTAGGCTCCGGCGGCGAAGATAGCCTTCGGGAGGTATCTCGAAGGGCGAAAGCCCGCCGGTCAGCCGGCGGGCTTGGCGGATGCCTTCCTGGCCGCAAGCATGGCCTTCTTCGCTGCTCCCATGCCCTCTTTCACGTCCTGGCGCGCGCGCCCGAAGGCCATGGCGTCAGGGGGCACGTCGGTCGTGATGACCGAACCGGCCGCGGTCAGCGCATTGTCGCCCACGGTGACCGGCGCGACCATGACGGTGTTCGACCCGACGAACACGTCGGCTCCTATGATCGTCTTGTGCTTGAAGAAGCCGTCGTAGTTGCAGGTGATTGTGCCGGCGCCAACGTTGGTCCGGGCGCCGATCGAGGCATCGCCGATGTAAGTGAGATGGTTGACCTTGGCACCCCGGTCGACGCGGGCGTTCTTGATCTCGACGAAGTTGCCGACGTGAACGTTCTCCGCCAGATCGGCGCCCGGTCGCAGTCGCGCATAAGGGCCGACGATGGCTCCGCCTGCCACCTTGGCGCCCTCGAGATGGCTGAAGGCGCGGATTGTCGCACCCGACGCCACATCTACGCCGGGGGCGAACACCACGTTGGGTTCCACCACCACATCGCGGCCAAGCTTGGTGTCGAAGGAAAAGAAGACTGTCTCCGGCGCCACGAGCGTCACGCCGGAAGCCATTGCTTCGGCGCGCATCCGCTGCTGGAAGATCGCCTCGGCCGCCGCGAGCTGCGCGCGATCGTTGATCCCGACGAACTCGCTCTCGTCCTCGCCGATGACCGCTTCGGCCCGGAGGCCGCGCGCCGCCGCCACCGCGATGGCGTCGGTCAGGTAATATTCGCCCTTGGCGTTGGCATTGCCGATGGCGTCGAGCAACTCGGGCAACAGGCCATGCCTGAAGGCCATGATTCCCGAATTGCAGAAGCGGATTGCCTTGGTCTCCGCGTCGGCATCCTTTTCCTCGACGATGGCGACGAGTCGCCCATCCTTGATGATCAGCCGGCCGTATCCGGTTGGCGCGTCGGTTTCAAAGCCGAGGAGGGCGATATCGGCCCCTTCGGACAGTCGGTCGGCAAGGGCGGAAATGGTGGCCGGACGAACGAGCGGCGTATCGCCGAACAGTACGAGTACCGGCCCCCGGTGATCGACGAGCGCCTCGCGTGCGGACAGAGTCGCGTGAGCCGTACCGAGACGTTCCCGCTGCTCGAAGACCTCCACATTCGCGGCCACTTTGCCGAGATGGGCGCGCACCTTGTCGACGCCGGCGCCGACCACCACCGCGAAGCGGCTGGCTCCGCCGGCCCGGGCGCTTTCCAACACGGCATCGATGAGAGGCCGGCCGCCCACCGGGTGCAGCACTTTCGGCAGGTCGGATTTCATGCGCGTGCCTTCTCCGGCCGCAAGGATGACGGCGAGGCAGGACGTATCGATCATGGTGGGCTCCCAAACGACGGTTGCAGCATTTGGCCGACCCGGGGGGCGTCGGTCAAGCACAAGACCGTGACGCTCAAACAAAGTGGTGGCCAAGAGGGCATGCCGTCTCCGTCAGGCGGAAACCCGCTTGGGCTCGATCAATCCGGATCAAGCGGAACGGGGCATCACTGTTGCCCGCGAGCGACAGCTGTGGTTCGTCCGGCAGCTCCGGCGAGGCCAGTCTGCTTCGGATGCTGGCGGGGGCGGTGGCAGGCGTCTATCAAGGTGCGGATCGCTGACGACAGGGAGACAGAAGCATGGCGGACCGTCTGACCGAGAACCGCTTGCCTCCCGTGTCCGTCAAGGAGCGCCGAACCGTCTATGATGGCTGGTTGACGCTTGAAGTGGCCGTCCTCGAAACAACGGTACATGGCGAGCCTCGGCTGGTGCGGCGCGAGGTGCACGACCATGGCGACGGCGCTGCGGTCCTCGTCTACGATTCGCTTCACCGGACAGCGATCCTGGTCCGTCAGGTGCGCGCCGCCGCGCTGCTGGCCGACGGTAGCGGCGTGACGCTTGAGGCGATCGCCGGCATCGTCGATGATGGTGAGGACGGTGAGACGGCTGTGCGTCGCGAAGCCTGGGAAGAGGCGGGATGCGTCGTCGGCAAGCTGGAGTATCTTGGCCGTCCCTATGCCTCTCCGGGGTCGCTGACCGAGCGGATTTGGCTCTATCTCGGCGAGATCGACGCGTCCGCTCAACGCGGCAAGGGGGGAGGCCTTGCAGAGGAGAGCGAGGAGATCGAAGTGGTCGAACTGCCGCTGCTTGAGCTGGCCGATCTCGCCGACAATGGCGAGGTGCTCGATCTCAAGACACGTCTGTTGGTCGAGGCCTTGCGCCGGCGCAGGCCGGAGCTGTTTGATTGAGTCTTCCCCAAGCCTTTCAGGGACAGTCGGCGATGTGGCCGGCCGGCACCTGATGGCAGAGGCGCTCGGCATCGATCCAGCCGGTCGACAGCGCAAGGCCGAGCGCGTCGACGGTAATGGTGAAGGGCTGCAGATTCAGCTCGTAGGTCGTCCCCTGTCCGTCGCCGAGCCGTCTTGCCACCCCGAGTTCCATGGGCAAGCGGCCATCGGCCAGCTGTAGCGCCGCTTCGGCTGCCTTGCGGGCAAGCGCCTCGTGATCTTCCCAGATGGTCGCGGTTTGCAGCCCCCGCGCAATGCGATTGAGCGTCTCCGGGTCTCCGCCCTGGCCGACGACGGCAACCTTGTCGATGAGTCCACGCTCTTCAAGCACCGAAATCGCCTCTCCGGCACTGGCGTCGTCCGGCGTGAGCACCGCGTCTACGTCGTTGCGGGTGGCGTCGAGAATGTTGCCGAAGGCCCGGCGGGCATTCAGCGACAAGCCGCCCGGGGTGTAGGCCTCCCCGGCAATGCGGATCAGCCCGGCACTGATCGAATCCTTGAGAACGCCGATTTGGCCGGCGTAAAGGCGCGCGGTCTGTGGGTCGTCGAAGTCGCCTTTCAGCAGCACCCAACCGCCGCGCGGTCGCGCCGCGTAGAGCGCCAGCGACTGTAGCCTCCCGACATCCGCTTGGTTGAAGCCAATTGATAGCACACCTTCGAGACTGATGGGCCGGTCATAGCCGATCACCGGTATTCCGGCGGCGACCGCCGCTCGGATCGACGGTTCCAGCGCACGGGGATCGACCGCCGCGACGATCAACGCGTCGACCTTGGCGTCGATCAAGCTCATCACGTCGAGGATCTGCTTGGCGGCCGACAGGCGTGCGTCGGTTTCGATCACCGCTCCGGATCCCGCCGATACCGCGTCACGGATCGCTTCGGCATCCAGCTTCCATTGATGAGTGGTATCGCCCGGCCAGCTCACCCCAATCACCGGTCCGGCCGTTGCTGCTTGACAGAACAGCCCGAGGGCGATGACCGGAAGCATCTTCCACATGCTGACGACGTCCCCCCGAATGTCGTTCCACGAGCGTGAAGACAATACGCTCCGGGGTTTCCCTTGTGAAGTTGGCCGCTCGGCCCACTCTACCCAACGATTATCTTTGAAGCTCAAAAAAAGCGTGGACCGGGGCTATGGCCGATGTCAATATCCGATACCGATCTGGGCCGACCGCTTTGGGGGAAGCGGCACGGTCCCTCGGGGGTGTTTCTGCCTCCGGGATGTGCGGTGAGGGGCGGAGGAAATCCGGAGCGGCTTCGGCTCAAGGGCGTTTCGGCCTGAACGATCAGGCCGGGGAATGCTCCGATAGTGATAAGACGTGGGGCGCCGGGGACGGGGATGATCTCGCCGGTGGCGGAGGACGAGCGTTACTATGACCTTGCGTGGAGATGGCTCGCGGCGCGTTTCCGTCGGCAAGGCCGACAGCGATCATGTGCGGCGGCAGAACCGATCCCTGGTGCTTTCGGCGTTGCGCCGGCGCGAGCCGATCGCCCGCGTCGATCTTGGTGCGGAAACGAATCTGTCGCCGGCCACCATCACCGCCATTACCGCCGATCTGATTGCCGAGGGCCTGGTCGAGGCCAGCGACGACGAGGTGGAGAACGCGGAAGTCCAGGCCGAACCGGCTCGGCGCGGTCGGCCTCGCGTCATGTTGCGTCTCGACCCGACGGCCGGCTACGTGCTGGCGGCCAAGATCTCGCGCGACAGCGTCGTCCTGCAGCTGGCAGATTTCGACGGCCATATCATCGATCGGCAGGAAGCCATCGTGCCGACCTATCAGGAGACGCGCGACAGCTTTCCCGTCAAGCTCGCCGACCTGCTCGGTCGCATTGTCGCCGACAATGGCATCGATTTTCGTCAGGTGGCCGAGATCGCCATTGGCGCGCAGGGGTTCGTCGACACCAACACGGGCTCGGTGATGTGGTCACCGGCCTTCGGCGTCCGCGACATGCGGCTCGTCGAACCGCTCAAGGCGTTGACCGGCCGCAACTGCATTCTATCCAACGACGCCAACATGATCGCGCAGGCCCTGCATGAGGCCAATCCGGACATCTATAGCGGCACTTTCGCAGTGATCTTCGTCGATCAGGGCGTGGGGGCGGGCCTGTTCGTCGGCGATCGGCTGCATCACGGCGCCGCCGGCTCGGCGGCCGAGTTCGGCCACATGAATCATCTGCCCAACGGAGCCCTTTGCCAGTGCGGCCGGCGTGGCTGCCTTGAGGCCTACATCGCCGATTACGCCATTCATCGTCAGGCGCTCGGTTTGCCGGAGGATGCGCCTCCACTCAGTATCCGGCCGACGCAGGGGGAGTTGATCGCCCACGAGGCCGCCGCCTACGCTGGCGATGAAGCGATGCGGGCGATCTATCATCGGGCGGGCGAAACGCTGGGCTATGGGCTCGCGCGACTGATGGCCCTGATCAACCCAAGTCGCATCGTGCTGACCGGCGGTTCGGTTCGCGCCTACCCCCTGTTCGAGAGCGGCCTGAAGGCGGCAATCGAGGCGGCCCTGGTCGAAGATCTGCGACGGTCGACGGTGATCGAGACGCTGCCTTGGCAGACCGACATGATCATGACCGGCCTCATCTCCTACATGCTGACGCGCCTCGATCGCGAAGTCTTCGCCAATCCGGCCGAGGCTCGTCGGTTCCGGGTCGGATAGCCTCGGTCTATTCCGCCGCGAGCTTTGGTTTGGGCGGCGAGACCGGATCATCCTCGGTAAGCCCAAGAGCCTCGGCGGCGGTGAGCTCGCCGGACAGAAGGCGTTCGACGTGACCGCGTGGCTTGGTGAAACCGGCCAGCACCAGATAAGCCACTGGCGTCAGGAACAGTGTGAAAACGGTCGCAAAGCCGAGGCCGCCCACCAGCACCCAACCGAGGGCGACGCGCGCCTCCGCTCCGGCACCGAAGGCCAGAACCAGCGGGACCGCACCGACGATGGTGGCGATCATGGTCATCACAACGGGTCTCAGACGGATGCGCGCCGCCATTTCGATCGCCTCTCGCACATTGCGCCCCTCGTCCCGCAGCTGGTTGGCGAACTCGACGATGAGAATGCCGTTCTTGGCCATGATTCCAACCACCATGACGAGGCCGATCTGGCTGTAGATATTGAGCGTTCCGCCCGTGAGGCGGATGGCAAACACAGCGGCGGCAAGGCCGAAGGGCACGGTGGCGATGATGATCAACGCGGCGACGAAGCTCTCGAACTGCGCTGCGAGGACCAGCAGCACGACGATCAGCGCGAAGCCGAATGTGGTGGCAAGCCCCGCCGAGGTCTGGGCGAGCGCCGCCGCCTCGCCGGTATTCTTGATGTCGTAGCCGGCCGGCAGCACCGAGGCGGCGACCTCGTCGGCCACCGCCATCGCCTGACGCAACGCCACGCCAGGCGCCGGGTCGATGGAAATGGGCACAGCCCTCTGCTGGCCATCGCGCGACAATCCGGGCGCCGTCGAGCCTTCAACCAGGGTGGCAATGGCGCTCATCGGCACCATTCGCCCGTCACCGGTCCGAAGAAAGACGTTACCGAGATCTGTCGGGTCGTCGATCGGCGTGGCTGAGGATACCAGCTTGACCGGAATGATCCGGTCGCCAACCGACACGTCAGCCACTTCGCGGCCGTCGAGAGCCGCCTGCAGTGCCTGGGTCAGACCGGAAACGGGTATGCCGAGATCCTGCGCCCGGTCGCGATCGATGCGGACGGAAAGCTGCGGCTGCGTCGGCTGGTAGTCGAGGGTGGCGCTCCGCACTTCGGGGCGCTCTTCGAGCGCCTTGATGAAAGCGTCGCCTACCCTGGCGAGCCCGTCGAAGTCGGGGCCGACCAGGGAGAGGCGCAGTCCCTGTCCACCGCCACGGATCCCGAGCGAGTTGGAACTGAGGGCTCGCGCCTGGATGGATGGAATGGCCGCGAGCTTGCCGTTGATCTCGGCGGCGATCGCCGCCTGACTGCGCGATCGCTCGTCCCAGGGGGCGAGCGTCAGCATCATGAAGCCGGAGTTGGTGTCGCCGCGACCGGCGATGGCGAAACTGGCGGTAGCCTCGCCACTGTCGAGGTAGGGCTGGACGACGGCGGCCACCTTGTCCATCTGCCGCCCCATGTTGTCGATGGAAATGCCGGGAGGCGCGGTAACCCGCAGCATCACCGAACCGCGGTCTTCGCGCGGCGTCAGTTCGCTCGGCAGGCTCTGGAATACACCCCAGGCCACGGCGGCGAAGGCGACGGACAATGCGGCGACCACGAGCGGAGCGGCCAGGGCGGCGTGGAGCAGGCGGCCATAGAGCGCGGCGAGCGGCCGGCCGATCGATCCGAGCAGACGCGGCATGACGGCGCGCTTCTGCTTGTCTTCCGCTGGCAGAACCGACGCGGCGAGCATCGGTGCGAAGGTCAGTGCCGTAAAGCCCGAGATGGTGACCGCGATCGCCAGCACAAAGCCGAACTCGCGGAACAGGCTGCCGGCAGTGCCGGGCAGGAAGGAAATCGGCACGAACACGGCAGCGAGAGTGGCCGTCGTGGCAAGCACGGCGAAGAAGACTTCCTCGGTGCCCAGCACCGCCGCGGCGCGCGGCTTCATGCCCATATGCCGGCGGCGGACGATGTTCTCCAGGACGACGATGGCGTCGTCCACCACAAGGCCCGTGGCAAGCACCAGGGCCAGGAGTGTGACGATGTTGATCGAGAAGCCGATCAGCCACATCGCCGCCAGCGTTCCGATGAGAGACACCGGAATGGTGACGGCCGGAATCAGCGTCGCCCGCCAACTGGCGAGAAACAGATAGATGACGGCGATGACGATCGCGACGCCGAGCCCGAGGGCCAGGATCACTTCGTGTAGGGCCCCGTTGATGAAACGCGCCTCGTCGGACGTGACGGTGAGATCGACGCCATCGGGTAGCGTCGTCTTGAGGTTTGCGACGACGCGGGCGACGTCGTTGGAGATCTGGATCGAGTTGGATCTGGCGGCGCGAACGATGCCCATGCCGATACCGGCCTTGCCGTTGATCTTGAGCTGCGACGTGCCGGTGTCTGGGGCGAGAGACACGGTCGCCACGTCGCCGAGGCGCGTTGTGCCGTCGATCAAAAGGCGGGACATGCCGGCGGCATCGGTCACTCGCGCATCGGCACGGACCACCAGGCTGAGGTCGCGATTGGCGAGCGCACCGGCGGGGCTGTCCATCGATACGGTGGAAAGCGTCTGGGTGAGATCGGCGACCGTGAGCCCGCGCGCAGCCATCGCCGTCTGATCGATGTCGACGCGGAACACCGGCTCCTGGTCTCCGAACACCTGGACATCGGCGACGCCATCGATGGCGGCGAGAGCATCGGCGATACGGTCGTTGACGAGGCTGGTCAGTTCCTCGAGCGATACGCGATCGGAGGTAACGGCGAGGCGGATGATGGCGTCGCCATCGGCATCGGCCTTGACGATCTGCGGCTCGTCGACGTCTTCTGGTAACTGGTTGCGGATGCGGCTCACGACGTCCCTGGTATCGTTGGCGGCGACGTTGAGGTCTGTGGTCTCCGAAAACTCGATGGTGACGCGTGATCGCCCGAAACTCGACCGCCCCGATATCGAGGTCACGCCTGCAACTCGCGACACGGCCGACTCGACGCGAGCGGTGACGTCGGTGTCGATGGTCTCCGGCGCTGCGCCGGCATAGCTGACGGTCACGGTGACGACGGGCCGGTCGACGTCGGGCAACTCGCGCACTTCCACGTCGCGATAAGCGGCAAGACCCGCGACGATCACCAGTGCGTTGACCACCAGCGCCAGTACCGGCCGACGAACGAACAGCGCGGTGAGGGCGTGGCTGCGACTCATGGCTTGGCCTCCAGGGCCTTGCCTGCGAGCTGATCGGGGGCGCCCTCGATCCTTACGGGCGAACCGGCCCGGACCGACTGAATGCCTTCGATCACCACCGGGTCGCCGGGCTTGAGGTCGCCGCTGACCAACACCGTGTCGGCGTTTCGCTCGATGATGGCAATGCCGGCCCGTTTCGCCTTGCCGTCGTCGATCAACCAGACATAGGAGCCATCGCGGTCCCACTGGACCGATGGCGCCGGTACGGCCGTCTTCCGGATGCCCGGGAAACGGAGCGTCACCGCGAAGGACATGCCGGGACGAAGGACATCGTCGGAATTGTCCACTGTCGCCTGTGTCACGAGCGTACGGCTGTCGGCCTCGATGCGACTGCCGACGGCAGTGACCTTGCCCGAGAAGCGGGCGCCGGGCTGTGATGGCGTTGCAACCTCGATGGGCTGACCGCTCGCGACGCGGGCCGCGAAAGCTTCCGGGATGCGGAACTCGACTTTGATTTCCGACCGGTCATCCAGTGTCGCGATCTCGGTCGAGGTCGACACCATGTCGCCCACCTCGACCGATGTCAGGCCGACGACGCCGGAAAACGGGGCGGCGATGGTGCGGCGGCTAAGGTTGAGCTCCGCCTCCTGCAGGGTCAGTCGCGCCTTGGAGAGCTCAAAGCGGGCGGTATCGCGCTCGGCGGCGGAAATTGCCCGCGTTTCCGCGAGTTTCTCGTTGCGAGCCGCCTTGGCCTCGGCATCCGCCAGGGCGACCTTCGCCTGTTCCAGTGCAATCCTTTCGCTGTCGTCATCGAGGCGGACCAGCGTGGCGCCGGCCTCCACACGTTCTCCAGAGGTGAAGGCGACCTCCGTCACCATGCCTGTGACCCGGGGGAAGATGGCAACGGTTCGCGCCGCTTCGGCGGTGCCGATGGCGCTGACGCGGTCGGCGGTCTCGGTCATGACGACGGGAGCAGTGACGACCAGCGTCGCCCGACCGCCACTCCCGGTCCCGTTGCGTCGGGGAGCCTCGGACTTTGGCGTTGCGGCCAGAGCTTCTTTTGGTGAGGCGAGAAAGATCCATCCCGGCAACAGCGCCTGCGGAACTCCGGCCGCCATCAACCTCGGACGCGCGGATGGATCGAGGGCGCCCCAGCCGACGATCCCCACCAACCCCAGAAGCAGGGCAAGCACCAATTGTTTCCAGAAGGCCATGTCCGGCTCCGTTTCGGCTATGTAGCCCAAGGGATAATCCGGAGAACTTGAGATACGAAAGAGGCGAAAGTGTACGCTAGTGTAACACGCGGGGCCAGATGGGCTCCATCGCCCCAATCTGCAAGATAATCAGGCGGGATCAGGTCGCGCGACGGCGAAGCCAGGGGCGTGTGCCTGCCGGGGGCTCGGTGAGGGCGCCCGGCTGATAGTGGAGGTCGGGCGAGGGATCACGCCCCTCGGAAAGATAGCGACGGGCAGTGGCGTTTCTGACCTCGAACGCCGAGAAACCGACACGGCGCATGAGGGGGATCTCGTCGATCAGGACCTCGCCGACCGCACGTATCTCGCCGGCAAAGCCTGCTCGGACGAGGCGCGCGGCATGGCTGAAGCCACGGCCGTCGGCAAATTTTGGGAAGTCCACGGCAACGACGGCGATCCGTTCCAGAAGTGGGAGAACCTCGTCGAAGCGATCGGCCGGTGAGAAAAGCAGCCCCAGGCGGCGATTGCTGGCGCTGTTCCCGTCGAGAGCCGCCCGGAGGGCCGCAAGCGGCAGGATGAGGCCATCGCCTCCGGTGTCCTCCGCCGAGATGGCAAAGTCGTTGGGCTCGAAGCGTCCGGCGCGATAGACGTCCGGCGTCGAACCGTCGGTAGCGGTGCCCTGCGGCACGATGGCGGTGGCGACCATGTCTCAAATCCCCGCAATGACGGCGCCCGACGGCTGGCCGAGATGAATGCCGCATTCGGTCTTGGCCTTGCCGCGCCAGCGACCGGCCCTCTCGTCCTCGCCCGGCCTCACCTTGTCAGTACAGGGCAGGCAGCCGATCGAAGGATAACCCTCGGCAACAAGCGGATGCGGCGGCAAGTGGCGCGCTTCGCGATAGGTCTCTATGCGTGCCCGGTCCCAGCCGAGCAGCGGGTTGACCTTGATCCGGCCGTTGGCGGCTTCGAACAGCGGCAGGTTCGCCCGTGTCTCGGCCTGGTAGCGCTTGCGACCGGAAATCCAGGCGTCATAGGGCGCGAGCGCGGCTTCAAGCGGCCTCACCTTGCGGATGCCACAGCAGGCGTCGGTGTCGGTCATCCACAGAGCGCCAGCCGGATCGGCACCGGCGAGGTCGTTGTCGTCTGGCGCCCGAATGACAAGACCGGTCAGGCCGAGCGTCTCCACCAACTGGTCGCGATAGGAGAGTGTGGCGGGAAAGAGCTTGCCCGTGTCGAGGAAGACGATCGGCAGGGATCGGTCGATGTCGGCCACCATGGCGAGAAGCACGGCGCTGTCGGCGCCGAAGCTCGATACCAGCGCGATCTTGCCCGCGTAGAGATCGAGCGCGGCGGCGACGATCGTCTCCGCGTCTTCTCCGTCATGACGAGCCGACAGGAGCCGCGCCTCCGAGGCGAGCCCCTGGTCGGGGTCCACGGCAAGGCCGAGCGCATCAAGCACCATAGAGGGCCTCCTTGAATGGGGCTTCGCCAAGCCGGCGATAGGCGGCGAGGAAGGTTTCGTCCGGCGAGGCACGGAGCTTGATATAGGCGTCGACCACGGTCTCGACGGCGTCGATGACGCCCTCGGCGGAAAAGCCGGGACCGATGATCTGGCCGATCGAGGCGCTCTCGTCGGGGTTGCCGCCGAGGCTGATCTGGTAGAACTCCTCGCCCTTGCGGTCGACGCCGAGGATGCCGATGTGGCCGACGTGATGGTGTCCACAGGCGTTGATGCAGCCGGAAATCTTGATCGATAGCGGGCCGATCTCATCCTGCCGCTCCGGCGCGCCGAAGCGTTCGGACAGTTGCGAGGCGAGCGGGATCGACCGGGCGTTGGCGAGGGCGCAATAATCGAGGCCGGGGCAGGCGATGATGTCGGTGATGGCGCCGGCATTGGCGGTGGCCAGCCCCGCCGCGGCAAGCGCTTCGTAGACGGCAGGTACGTCGTCGAGCGCGAGATGCGGCAGGATGAGGTTCTGCTCGTGACTGACGCGGATTTCCGAGAAGGCCCAGCGCTCGGCGATATCGGCGACAGCCTCCATCTGCTCGGCCGAGGCGTCGCCAGGAATGCCGCCGATCGGCTTCAGCGAAATGGTGAGGGACGTATGGCCCTGCGCCTTGTGGCGATGGAGGTTTTGTCGTGCGAAACGGTCGAGCGCCGGGTTCGCAGCGCGGGCCGCCTCGAGCGTGGCGGATGTCCCCGATCGCGTCGTCAGGGTCGGAGGCTCGAAATAGGCGCGAATGCGCGCAACCTCCTCGGCGGGCAGGCCGAGGACGCCGCCCCGGATCTGCCTGAATTCGTCTTCCACCAGTTGGCGTAGTTCATCGACGCCGGTTTCATGAACCAGGATCTTGATGCGCGCCTTGTACTTGTTGTCGCGCCGGCCGAACAGATTGTAGACGCGCAGGATCGCGTCGACATAGGCCAGAATGTCGGCCTCCGGTACGAAGGCGGCAAGTTCGCGGGCGATCATCGGGGTGCGCCCCTGGCCGCCGCCGACATAAACGGCAAAGCCTATGCCGCCGTCCTCGCCGCGCTTCACCTCAAGGCCGATGTCGTGCAGGCGAATGGCCGCGCGGTCGTGGCCGGCGCCAGTGACCGCGATCTTGAACTTTCGCGGCAGGAACGAGAACTCCGGATGCAGCGACGACCATTGTCGCAAGATCTCCGCGTAGGGGCGGGGATCGTCGGCCTCGTCGAAGGCGGCGCCGGCGAAATGGTCGGCGGTCACGTTGCGGATGCAGTTGCCCGACGTCTGGATGGCGTGCATCTCCACTTCGGCCAACTCGGAGAGAATGGCGGGTACGTCTTTCAGGGCCGGCCAGTTGAACTGGATGTTCTGACGGGTGGTGAAGTGCCCGTAACCCTTGTCGTAAACGCGGGCGATATGGGCGAGGCGGCGCATCTGCGTCGACGACAGCGTGCCGTAGGGAATGGCGACACGCAGCATGTAGGCATGAAGCTGGAGATAGACGCCGTTCATCAGTCGCAACGGCTTGAACTCGTCCTCGGTGATCTCGCCCTTGAGCCGGCGATCCACCTGATCGGCGAACTGGGAGACGCGCTGCCTCACGAAGGTGGCGTCGAATTCGTCATAGCGATACATGGCGCTCCCTCCTCAGACGGCGACGGGGCGATGGTCGGACTTGACCGTAGGGCCGAAGGCTCGGATGCGCTCGCGAAGCCGCTTGGGCACGACATGTCCATCCTTCACGAAGACGGCGATCGTCGCGACCTCGACCACCTGCGACGCGCCGACGTCGCCCTGTGCGGCGGCCTCGGCGGCGGCGCGCCGCTCCGCGTCGTCAATCACCTCGGCGGCGTCGATGTCGGCGACCCAGTCACCACTGGCGGCACGATAGACGACGTCACCATCGGACAGTCGATTGGCAGTCAGAATCTCTGGCATGGGCACTGGTGTATCCGCGAGGCAAGCAATCCTCACTGACACATAGTCGATCGCTCCGCCCAGAGCCTGCTTCAACTTTTCAAAAAGCAAGGCGGTGGCGGAAAAAACATCCTGCCACCGCCATTTCATTGAAAGACGACAAACTGCGCTGGTACTGCCCTGCCGGCGCGGGGCCGTTCCGGTCAGATGCTGTCGAGCAGCTTGAACCAGGTCATGGCGGCGACGAGGGTCGGCCAGCGAAGATGCGTGCCGCCGGGGAAGGGCATTACGGGCACCTTGGCGAACGCGTCGAACCGCCCCATGGCGCCGCCGACCGCTTCGGCGATCACGTGGCCAACGAAGGGCGCCAGCATGACGCCCTGGCCCGAGTAGCCGGCGGCGATGAAGATGTTGGGCTTCGGCCGCCGGATGAACGGCATGCGGTTGAAGGTGATGCCGAGCGTTCCACCCCAGGCGTGGCTGATCGCCACGTTGGCGAGCTTGGGATAGACGCGGGCGAGATGCGGCCGGACGAAGGCCGCGATGTCCTCCGGGAAGGTATGGCTGTAGGTCTCGCCGCCACCGAACACCAGACGGCGATCGGGTGTCTGGTGCCAGTAGTAGACCACGAAGCGGCTGTCGCTTACCGCCTCTTCTCCGGGGATCAGCACATCGTCGAGTGGTTCGGTGGCGACGACGAAGTTGTTGATCGGCAAGACGCAGGCGTCGGTCTCGTCATCCAGCCCCCCGAGATAGCCGTTTCCGGCCACGATCACGGTATCGACCATCGCTTCGCCGTCGGCAGTGACGACGACCGGCTTGGCGGCATGTCGGATTTTCGTGACCTTGCTGTCTTCGTAGAGTGTCACGCCAGCGGCGACGGCTGCCTTGGCCAGACCCAGGGCGAACTTCAGCGGGTGCAGCTTGCCACCCAGGGGGTCGAAACTGGCGGCATGGTAGATGTCGGTGCCGATGCGACGCGCCGTCTCGTCCCGGTCGAGAAACTGCCGTTCGATGCCCCATTTCTTTTTGAGGTGATCGACATGGCGCTTCTCTGCCTCCACCCAGCGCGGCTTGTGAACGCTATGGATGAGGCCCGGCCGGAAGTCGCAGTCGATGGCATTCTCGGAGAGCAGCCGGTCGAGATGGGTGCGCGCTTCGTCGGCAAGCCGTAGCAAGTCGCGTGTCGCCGCTTCTCCGACCCTCGCCGCCAACCAGTCGGGATCCTGCCGCTGGCCGGGATGGATCTGTCCGCCGTTGCGCCCGGAGGCGCCCCAGCCGATCTTGTTGGCTTCGAACAACACGACTTCGTAGCCCGCTTTTGCCAGCGACAAGGCGGCCGAAAGGCCGGTGTAACCGCCGCCGATGATGGCAACGTCGGCTCGCCGGTGGCCCTTCAGAGGCGGATAGGTCGGTATCTCTCCGGCGGTGGCGGCATACCAGGAGGTGACGTGTGGGGCTCTCCCCTCGGCGGGCATGAAGGTCGGCGCGGAAAACATGTCGTTGGGACTCAAAGTCAATCGCCGGACATCGGCGTCCGGGCGCAAGTGGAAGATTGGCCAAGCTGCGCCACGGGGCCGTCCTCCCGGTTGATTCAGCGTCGCCCGCGTCTTGTCGGTCGCACCCTAGCGGAAACGGAGGGCGCTGCGGAATCCGAATGTTGGGCAGGGGCGATTATGGTCGCCCAAGCCCTGTGCAGGCTCAGTCCATCAGGCCATCGCGTTTTAGGTCGGCATGCGTCATGTCGAGCGTCAGCGTGGCAAGGCGGATCAACTCGTCCGCTTCCTGGTGGCTGAGGACGAAGGGCGGCGCGATCACCATGGTGTCATGGACATGCCGCATGACCAGGCCGTTCCGGAAGGAATGCTCGCGGCAGCGGAGGCCAATGCTGCCGTCGCCGGCAAAGCGCTGGCGCGACAGTTTGGACGGAACGAGCTCCAGGGCGCCCATCAGGCCGGTCATCCGCGCCTCGCCGACCAGTGGATGGTCGGCCAGCTTCAGCCAGCGCTCTTGCAGATAGGGGCCGATGTCGTCGCGAACGCGCTCCACCAGCTTTTCCTCGCGCAGGATCTTCAGGTTGGCGATGGCCGCCGCCGCGCAGACGGGGTGGGCCGAGTAGGTGAAGCCGTGGTTGAACTCGCCCGTATCCTCGATCACGCCGGCCACCTTGTCGGAAACCAGCACGCCGCCGATCGGCAGGTAGCCGGATGACAGGCCCTTGGCGATCGGCATCAGGTCGGGCTGCATGCCGAAATGCTCGGCGCCGAACCAGGTGCCGAGCCGGCCGAAGCCGCAGATCACCTCGTCGGAGACGAACAAAATGTCGCGTTCGCGGCAGATGCGGGCGACCTCCGGCCAGTAGGTGTCCGGCGGGATGATGACGCCACCGGCGCCCTGGATCGGCTCGGCGATGAAGGCGGCCACTTTGTCCTCGCCGATTTCGTCGATCGCCGCTTCCAGCTCTCGGGCTGCCTTGAGGCCGAACTCGGCCGGCGTCAGATCGCCGCCATGGTCGAACCAATAGGGCTGGCCGATGTGGTGGATGCCGGGAATGGGAAGGCCGCCCTGCGCATGCATTGGCGTCATGCCGCCGAGCGAGGCGCCGGCCACCGTCGAACCGTGATAGGCGTTGCGCCGGGCGATGAGCACCTGCTTGCCCGGTTTGCCGAGCGTCGCCCAATAGGTGCGCACCATCCTGAGCACGGTGTCGTTGGCTTCCGATCCCGAACCGCAGAAGAACACCCGGTTGAAGCCCTCCGGCGTCACCTCGGCGATGAGGGCGGCGAGGTCGACCGCTGGCGGATGCGTCGTCTTGAAGAAGGTGTTGTAGTAGGAAATCTCGCCCATCTGCTTCTGGACGGCTTCGGCAATCTCCGGCCGGCCATGGCCGATGTTGACGCACCAAAGGCCGGACATGCCATCGAGGATGCGATTTCCCTCGCTGTCCGTCAGCCAGACACCTTCCCCCTTGACGATGACGCGCACACCGCCGGCATTCAGCGAGCGGGTGTCCGAGAATGGATGGAGGTGATGCGCGGCATCGAGCGCGCGGTAGTGATCGGTCGGATAGGTGTTGTGGGTGAGCATGGTTGCCTCGGGATGCGAGCGGCTGCCCGGATGGGCGGCGCGCCGGAAAAGCAACGCCGGCACCCCTGCCGCCGATCTCGCGCCAGTCTGCGCGGTGATCGGCCTCGGGGCGCCGGCGGTATTCTCACACCGCCAGCAGAAGATGCTGACGCTCCCAGCTGGAGATGACGTTCATGAACGTCTCGTACTCCTGCTGCTTGATCGCCCGGTATGTGGCCATGAAGCGCGGTCCGAACACCTCTGAGAGATCGCCGTTGTCCTCAAAGAGCGCCAAGGCTTCCAGAAGACCGCGCGGCAGCCCGAAGGGCAGGTCGCGCGCCGATCCGGCGATCGGCTCTTCCGGCCCGAGACGCTGTTGCATCCCGAGGAGCCCGCAGGCCAGCGATGCGGCAATGGCGAGATAGGGGTTGGCATCCGAAGACGGCACCCGGTTTTCGACGCGCCGCGAGCCGGGCCCCGAATTGGGGACCCGGATGCCGACGGTCCGGTTGTCGTATCCCCAGTGGACGTTAATCGGCGCCGCCGTGCCGCGCGTCAGACGGCGGAAGGAGTTGACGTATGGGGCGAGGATGCACATCACCGCCGGCAGGTATTTCTGCTGTCCGGCGATGAAGGCGAAGAAGGCCGACGTGGGATTTCCCTCGTCGTCGGAGAAGATGTTGCGCCCGGTCTCGATGTTGACGACCGATTGGTGGATGTGCATGGCCGATCCCGGCTCGCGGCTCATCGGCTTGGCCATGAACGTGGCGTACATGTTGTGCCGGAGCGCCGCCTCGCGGATCGTCCGCTTGAAGCTGAACACCTGGTCGCCGAGGGCGAGCGGTTCGCCATGGCGCAGATTGATCTCCATCTGCGCGGCCCCCTCCTCGTGGATCAGCGTATCGATTTCAAGGCCTTGCTTCTCCGAGAACTCGTAGATGTCGTCGAACAGGTCGTCGAACTCGTTGACGTGCTGGATCGAATAGGACTGCCGGCTCGCTTCGGCGCGGCCGGAGCGGCCGATCGGCGGTTCCAGCGGATAGTCCGGATCGAGGTTCTGCTTGACGAGATAGAACTCGATTTCCGGCGCCACCACCGCTCTGAGGCCTTCGCGCTCGTATAGGCCGATGATCCGTCTGAGGATCTGGCGCGGCCCGAGATCGAACGGCCGGCCGTCGCGGTGGAAGGCGTCGTGAATGATCTGTGCCGTCGGCTCCGATGCCCAGGGTACGGCGGTCAGCGTCGAGAAGTCCGGCTTCAGGAACACGTCGCCGTCGGACGGGTCGTGCTGAAACGCGTCGTCTTCCTCAGGATACTCGCCTGTGATGGTCGTGGTGAAGACCGACGACGGCATGGCCATGACGGTGGAGGAGAAGAACTTGTCGGCTGGCATCAGCTTGCCGCGGGCGACGCCGGCCAGATCCGGCGTGATGCATTCGATATCCTCGATGCCTCGCTCCTTGAGCCAGACTTTGGCCTCGGCGAGCGTCTCGACGCCACGCTCCGGATTGCGTTCGCCGACCCTCGGCGCGTCCTTGGGCTCGGTCGAAATCAAACTCATGATTGCTTTCTTTCGTTGCTGGCGCGCGAAGGCGGGAGCCTCGTCCATCCCGCCCGTCCGAACGCACGCCTTTGTGTTTCGGAAAATGCAGACCCCTTATTTGTGATGACATTTTCCGGCCCGCGCAATCGCAATTTGAATCGGAACCGAGCGAGGTGTGGTGACAAAATGCCACGCGCCAGAAAATAGGCAGCAACCAGTTGTCGTGCCTCCGTCGCTGTGCATAAATGCGCCGACCGCCATGTGCGTAGAACGCCGGATTCTAACGTCGTTCTACGATTGTAAGTGCCGGAGAACCCGGCGTCGTCGCGATTGCGAGGACGAGGGGCGGCCACGACAGGGGAACAGGGAGCATGACGAAAATGGTGAGACAGCGTCTTCTGGGTGCCGCCGCGCTGACGGTCGCGCTCGCGACGGGGGCCGTGGCCGAGGACAAGGTCGTCAACGTCTACAACTGGTCCGACTATATCGACGAGTCCGTGCTGGAGGAGTTCACCAAGGAGACCGGCATCAAGGTGGTCTACGACGTGTTCGACAATCAGGACATTGTCGAGACCAAGATGCTGGCCGGTGGCTCGGGCTACGACGTGGTGGTGATCACCGGTCCGTTCCTGGCCCGCCAGATCGCCGCCGGCGTCTATCAGCCGCTGGACAAGTCCAAGCTGCCCAACCTTTCCAACATGTGGCCGGAAGTGACCAACCGGGTCGCCGAGTACGATCCGGGCAACGAGTATGGCGTCGACTACATGTGGGGCACCACGGGCATCGGCTACAACGTCGAGAAGATCAAGGCGATCATGCCCGACGCGCCGGTCAACAGCTGGGACATGGTGTTCAAGCCGGAGATCGTCTCCAAGTTCAAGGACTGCGGCGTGCAGTTCCTCGATGCTTCCGAAGAGCTGATCCCGACAGCCCTCAAGTATCTCGGCAAGAATCCAGATTCCAAGGATGCTGCCGACATGGAAGAGGCCGGAAAACTGCTCGCTTCGGTCAAGCCCTACGTTCAGAAGTTCCACTCGTCTGAGTATATCAACGCTCTCGCCAACGGCGACATCTGTCTCGCCGTCGGCTATTCCGGCGATATCCTCCAGGCCCGCAACCGGGCCGCCGAGGCCAACAATGGCGTAACCATCAACTACGTCATTCCCAAGGAAGGCGCCAACATGTGGTTCGACATCATGGCGATCCCCAAGGACGCGCCGAACCCGGATGCTGCCCACGCCTTCATGAACTTCATGATGAAGCCCGAGGTCATCGCCAAGTCGACCAACTACGTCGCCTATGCCAACGGCAACCTCGCCTCGCAGAAGTTCGTCGATCCGGCCATCCTGTCGGATACCGCGATCTATCCCGACAAGGAGACGCTGGCCAATCTGTTCTCGACCACGCCCTATGATGCCAAGGCTCAGCGCGTGTTGACCCGCGTCTGGACCTCGGTCAAGACGGGCATGTAAGCCCTAGCTCCAAGGAACTGTCGAAAAGCGCCCGGCCGCTTGGCCGGGTGCTTGCATGTGACGGATGGCGGTGGCACGTCAGGCTGGTGGAAGCGAGGGTTCCGATAATGATCGAGGCGGTTGGGCCGATCAAACGCAAGTTTGCTCCCTGGGACGATCCGACGCTCAAACCGTTCATCCGTTTTGAGAACGTCACCAAGCGTTTCGGCGACTTCACCGCCGTCGATAATCTGACGCTCGATATCTACGAGCGTGAGTTCTTCGCCCTGCTTGGGCCGTCGGGCTGTGGCAAGACGACGCTGATGCGCATGCTCGCCGGCTTCGAGCAGCCGACCGAGGGGCGCATCCTTTTGGACGGCAAGGACCTGTCCGGCATTCCGCCCTACAAGCGGCCGGTCAACATGATGTTCCAGTCCTATGCGTTGTTCCCGCATATGACGGTGGAGGGCAACATTGCCTTCGGCCTCAGGCAGGAGGGCATGGACACCTCCAACATCAACACGCGCGTCGCCGAAATGCTCGAGCTGGTCAAGCTCGAGAAGTTCGCCAAGCGCAAGCCGCACCAGCTGTCCGGCGGCCAGCGCCAGCGCGTGGCTCTCGCTCGTTCGCTTGCCAAGCGTCCGAAGGTGCTGCTGCTCGACGAACCGCTGGGCGCTCTCGACAAGAAGCTGCGCGAAGAAACCCAGTTCGAGCTTATGGACATCCAGATGGAGCTTGGCATGACCTTCCTGATCGTCACCCATGATCAGGAAGAGGCGATGACGGTCTCCGATCGCATCGCTGTCATGAACCACGGTGTCATCGCCCAGATCGGCACGGCCTCCGAGATCTACGAGCAGCCGGCCTCTCGCTACGTCGCCGACTTCGTCGGTGACATCAACCTGATCGACGGGACGGTCACGGCCGTCGGTGACGGTATCGTCACGCTCCATTGCGCTGGCGTCGATGCCACGATCTCCGCCGAGGCCGGACCGGGCGAAGTCACCGCCGGGGCCGAGGCCGGCTTCGCCATCCGCCCGGAAAAGGTGCAGATCTCGCTGGAAGCGCCGCCGGCCGGCACACCCAATGTGCTTTCCGGCGAAGTGTGGGACATCGGCTATCTCGGCGACATCTCGGTCTATCGCGTTCGTCTTGCCGGCGGGTCCATCGTCAAGGCCACCGTCGCCAACCTGACGCGCATCGTCGAGCGACCGATCACCTGGGAAGACAAGGTGTACCTGACCTGGCCGGCAGACGCCGGCGTCATCCTGCTGAAGTGAAGGACCGGGCCATGGCGGAGCGCTGGACGCAAGACGTGAAGCCCTTCCTCGCCAAGTGGGCGTTGGTGGCGGTTCCCTATATTTGGAGCCTGCTGTTCTTCCTTGCGCCGTTCCTGATCATCTTCAAGATTTCGCTGTCGCAGACCGCGATCGCCATGCCGCCCTATGTGCCTGTCATCGGCAGTCTGGGCGACTTCTGGGCGAAGCTTTCCAGTTTCACCTTCGACAACTACATTTTCCTAACCGAGGACCCGCTCTATTACTCGGCCTATCTGTCGAGCCTTCGGATCGCGCTGGTGTCGACGATTCTGCTGCTCATCGTCGGCTATCCGATCGCTTACGGCATGGCGCGCGCGCCCAAGAGCCTGCGCAATGCGCTGGTGATGGCGGTGATCCTGCCGTTCTGGACGAGCTTCCTGATCCGCGTCTACGCCTGGATCGGCATCCTGAAGCCGGAAGGGCTCATTACGGTCGCCTTGCAATGGCTGGGCATTTTGGGGCCGAACGAGCAGATTCATGTCTACAACACCGAGATCGCGGTGTTCATTGGCATCGTCTATTCCTACCTGCCCTTCATGGTGCTGCCGCTCTACGCGGCCCTTGAAAAGCTCGACGCGACGCTGCTCGAGGCGGCCGCCGACCTCGGTTGTCCGCCGATGAAGTCTTTCTGGGTAATCACCTTCCCGCTATCGCTGCCCGGCGTCATCGCCGGCTGCTTCCTGTGCTTCATTCCGATCGTCGGCGAGTTCGTCATCCCCGACCTTCTTGGCGGCTCCGAGACGCTGATGATCGGCAAGACGCTGTGGGCCGAGTTCTTCAACAACCGCGACTGGCCGGTGTCGTCCGCCGTGGCCGTGGTGCTCCTGATCATCCTGGTGGTGCCGATCGTCATCTTCCAGAACCAGCAGAAGAAGGCCTGAGGAGCGCGCCATGAACAAGTCTACGAGCTGGTTCAACATCACGTCGCTGGTGGTCGGCTTTGCCTTCCTTTACGTGCCCATCCTGATCCTGGTGGTCTACTCCTTCAACGCGTCCAAGCTGGTCACGGTCTGGGGCGGCTTCTCGACGCAATGGTATGTCGAGCTGGTCCATGATCAGGCGATCATCGACGCTGCCTGGGTGACCATTCGCGTCGGCATCATCTCGGCCTCATTCGCGACCGTGCTCGGCACCATGGCCGCCCTGGTGCTCGATCGCTATCGGAAGTTTCATGGCCGCGCCCTGTTCTCGGGTATGGTCTATGCGCCGCTGGTCATGCCTGAGGTGATCACCGGCCTCTCGCTTCTTCTGCTGTTCGTCGCCATCGGGTTCGACCGCGGTTTCTGGGCGGTGGTGATCGCCCATACGACGCTCACCATGTGCTTCGTCGCGGTGGTGGTGCAGTCGCGCCTCGTCACGCTCGACCGCAGCCTTGAGGAGGCGGCCCTCGATCTCGGCTGCCCGCCGGTGAAGACCTTCTTCCTGATCACCCTGCCACTGATCCTTCCGGGCGTGGTTGCCGGCTGGATGCTGGCCTTCACGCTCTCGCTCGACGACCTCGTCATTGCCTCGTTCAACACCGGCCCCGGCGCCACCACGCTGCCGATCAAGATCTACTCCATGGTCCGCCTCGGCGTGACGCCGGAGATCAACGCCATTTCAACCATCCTGATCTCGGTGATCGCCGTCGGCGTCATCGCAGCCTCGGTGCTGTCGCATCGTTCGCAGGTGGAGAAGGAAAAGGCCGAGCGCGCCGTGTTCCTCACCAACTGAGCCCGGCTGGGAGCGGGCGGTACCGACACGGCGTCCGCCATCGCAGTCCTCGGCGTCGCTCTCCCCAGAGCCCGGGCGTGTCCGACCTCGGATCAATTGTCCGGCCCAGACTTTTGCCTCTACAGTGATTTTCCGCGTGAGCCAGTCAGAAGTGGGTTCTCGCGAAGACAGCTTGCATTTCCGCCGACTTGTCGTAAGTTAGAAGCATTCTAACCAAGGAGGGTTTCATGCGTGGGAATGAGAAGGTCATCGAGCGTCTGAACGAGGCGTTGTTCCTCGAACTCGGCGCCGTCAACCAGTATTGGCTCCACTATCGTCTCCTTGAGGATATGGGCGTCACCAAGTTCGCCAAGAAGGAGCGCGAGGAATCGATCGAGGAGATGCAGCACGCCGACAAGCTGATTTCCCGCATCATCTTCCTTGAGGGGCACCCCAACCTTCAGACCATTCCGCCGCTGCGCATCGGCCAGACGGTCCGAGAAATCCTGGAAGCCGATCTTGCAGGAGAGATTGACGCTCGCAACTCCTATCGCGCCTCGCGCCTGTTGTGCGCCGAGGAAGGCGACTACGTATCGATGGAGCTGTTCACCGATCTTCTCAAGGACGAGGAAGGGCACATCGACTTTCTGGAGTCGCAGATTTCCCTTTTCGACAAGATCGGCGAGGCTGCCTACATCCAGCTCAATGCCGGCAGCACCGACAGCGTCGACTGATAGCGACCTTCCGGCGATCCGACGTGTCAGGCAGGTGTCGCGACACGTCGGCGCGTCGGCATGCTCTCGCGATAGGCGCGCTGTTGTTCGACGATCTGTTGCCGGCGCTCGGCCAAGTCGTCGGTGGCGAGACGCTTTTCGATATGAGCGTTGATGACATCGATCGCCAGTGGGAAGCAGCCGCAGCAGCGGCCGCGCGTCCCCAGCTGGCGGTAGACGAGGCCGGGTGTGATGACCCGAAGTGGCATCTCGGCCAGAAGTTCGTCAACGGCGCCCTGAATGTCTTCGACAGTCAGAACATTGCAATGACAGACGATCATCGATGAACTCCCGGGGGCGCACCTGGGGCGCCCAGTCCGTGGCTCGCTGTGGCGCAGGGGCTGACCTCTCCACCTTTCCATCATTGTTGATAATCATTCTCAACTTCGTTTTCAAGCTCGTGCAAACCCGATGCCGGCGACGAAGGTCTGCCGGCCGTGACGCGCGGGGCGGTAAGGCGCCTGACGACAGCCGATCTGTTCCCTTTGGCGGAACGCAAAAACCCGGCGGAGTTGACCGCCGGGCATCACGTTTCGCTATCCGTTGCCTAGCCGCTATTCGGCAAGAACGCGTGTCGAGGGAAAGGTGATCTGGATCATCGTTCCCTGGCCGGGCGTCGAGTCGATCTGGAAGGCGGCACGGTTGGCCTCCACCAGCGCCTTGGTGAGTGGAAGGCCGAGCCCTGTGCCGCCACCGGTCCGCGACGTCGAGAGCTGGCGGAAAGGCTCCATCGCCTTGACGATGTCGCCTTCACTCATGCCATGCCCGGTGTCGCGCACCCTCAGAACCACCTCGCCGGACTCCTCGTAAAGCGTCGAGACGATCACCTGGCCGCCCGCCGAGTTGAACTTCACGGCGTTGGACAGCAGGTTGAGGATGATCTGGCGGAGGCTGCGGTTGTCGGCCACCACGGGCGGCAGGCTCGAGGACAGCGAGGTCCGGATGATGATCCGCTCGCGGTTGGCCTGAGGCTGCATCAGCGCCGCGCACTCCCGCACCACGTCGTTGAGTCCAACGGCCTCGAACGTCAGCTCAAGCTTTCCCGCCTCGATCTTCGAAAGATCGAGCAGGTCGTTGACCAGACTCATGATGTGCGTGCCCGATACGTGGATATCGCGCAGATACTCCTTGTAACGGTCGTTGCCCACCGGGCCGAAGCGCTCTTCCATCATGACCTCGGAGAAGCCGATGATGGCATTGAGCGGCGTACGGATCTCGTGGCTCATCTTGGCCAGGAAATCGGATTTCTGCGAGGAGGCGTTCTCCGCCGCCTTCTTGGCGGAGGTCAGCTCCTCCTCGGCTCGCTTCCACTGGGTGATGTCCCGCAGCACGGCGCAGAACTTGGTCGTCGACACCCGGCCCACGGTCATGAACAGCGGCACCAGGCCACCGCCCGCGACGCGACCGATCACTTCGCGTCCGTCGTTGAGCACGCTTGAAAGGGCGTTGCGGCCGAGACCGTCGAGATAATCGAGGGCGGAGCGGTGGCTTTCCGGCGCCAGAAGGTCGACGAAAGCCATGCCGATCATGTGCGACCGCTCGCTGCCGAACAGCGCCTCGGCCGACTTGTTGGCGCCGATGACCAGTCCTTTGTGGTCGAGCACCAGAACGCCGTCGGTGGCGGTATCGAGAATCGCCTCCATGTCTTCTGCCCGCTGCTCGGCAATGGCGAGGCGGTCACGGCTGGTGGCGGCGGCCGTTTCCTGCACCACCAGAAGCGAGGCGATGCCGCCTTCCATGGGCATCGAGTGCAGGCGGGCCGATACGGGGATCTCGACGCCATCACGCCGCCGGATGGCGGGATTGGCGGCGTCGCGGCTGAGCGCAGCCCCTTCGAACACCTGCGAGAAGCCGCCGTCGGCGTCGATCGAGGTGATGTCCGGATAACCGCAAAGGTCGAGGAAGGCGCGATTGGCGTGGAGTATGTCTCCGCCTCTCAGGATCGCCAGCGCAACCGGCAGCTTGTCGAGCAGGGCAACATCGATCGACGGTGCCGGATCGGTCGCGGCTTCGGCTTTGCGGTCAAGTCCCGGCACGGGGTGGACCGGAGGGCGATCCGCTGGCTCTGCCACGATCCGCGGTCCGAAGGCATCGGCCAGCGCCTCCGCGATCTTGTCGAAGGCGTCGCGCTCCGGCTTGGATAGAGCCTGAGCCTTGTCGCTCGTCAGGCTTGCGAACGCAGTGCGGTGAGTTGCCTCCACTTCGGAAACGGTCGGTGCCGAAGCTTCCGGATAGCTCGCTTCCAGCAGGTCTTCCTCAGCAGGGGGCGGGACCAGCGACAGTGGCTCGCTCAGTTCATCCATCCCATCCTCGACGACCACGGGCGGGTCCGGCAAGTCGTTGGGCTCGGGCATATAAGCGATGGGCGCATCCGGCGCCTCGGCTTCTGTGTCCTCGGGCGTGGCCTCGATGGGGGGCAACGCCTCCGATGCCGTGGCAGCGGTGTCGATCGGTTTGTCGGAACCTGTATCGATGGCGTCCTCCGGCACGGGATCGGTCTCGCCAGGCTCATCAGTGGCGTCGGCCACCGGCTCGTCCGGGATCGCCGCGTCGATGGTTTCCGGTTCGGGTGCTTCCAGCGTGGGGACCTCGTCGGTCAAGACGTCCGTGTCGGAGTCTGTCGACTCGTCCGTTGTCTGCGTGTTGTCTTCCGGGATCTCGCCCTCATTGAGGGCATTGACGATTTCGGTCTCGCCAGCAACAAGCTGTTCGGGACTGTCGCTCGCATCGACGGGTGCCACATCCGCGAACATCTCGTCGGCAATGCCGCTCGCTGCCGCGATCTCTGCCTCGGGCGGCGCGGCCACTCCGTCTGGCTCGGAGGCCGCGATCGGATCGGCGGGAACCGGAGCCTCGAAGGCGGCGCCGCTCTTCAGCACGCCGAAGCCGCGATAGCCGCGAAACGCCCGTTCGCGCCCGAACACCGGCATGCCCGCCAGGTCGGCCGGAACGCGTAGGCTCTCGCCTTCCACCGGCCAGTCAACGGTAAGGCCGGTGAATGTGTCGCGATGACCGAGCGCCTCGGCAATCCGTCCCGCCGGATCGAACTCCAGGCGGCCGGCGACCTCGGACCACGTGCGGCCCAGAATGTCTGCCATATTAGGGCCAACTGTCGCAGCGAGATCGGCTGAAACGAAGGTAAAGGCAAGCAAGGGATCCAGCTCGAAGACGAAACGTACCGCGCGACCATGGGAAGGAAAGACAAAGGCCGGCGCGGAAGGCTGCTCCTGCGACGCTTCCTCCGGCTCGGCCGGGGGCGCCACTTCGGCCGCAGGATCGAGGGTTTCGAATGTGGCTTCCTCCGGAGCGGACTGGTCTTGCTCGATCGGTTCCGGAGAAGCTTCCTGCGGCCCTTCCTCAACGCTCTCGGAGGCTACGGGTTGGGTTTCCGCAGCGAGAGCCTCGATCGGTTCGATGTCTTCGACCTCGGCGGTAACGTCCGGTTCGACGGCAACGTCTTCCTCGGTACTGTCGGGGGGGAGTTCATCGGGCGCGCCATCGGTACTATCCGCCTCTGCCGGCAGGGGCTCGTCCACGGCTGGCTCCGCGTTGCCCGCCAAAGTATCGAGGGGGGGCTGGTCGGGGACGATCCCGATGGGAACGCTCTCGTTGTCGACGGGCTCGATCTGGTCGGCCGTGTCGGGCTGGACAGCTTTGGCCTCAGCTTCGGCCGGCCCCGCCACCTGCTCTTCAGCCGCCGCGAGGGGCTCTTCAGGGGGAGCCGGTTGGGCAGTCGCCGTCAGGGCGGCGAAGGCCGAAACCGGGTCGCCGACGAAGGAGCCTGCCCCATCGACGATGGTCAACAGGATTGCCTTGAGACCATCCGTCTGCACGCGACTGGCCTTGCAGACCGTCGGCCGTGGCAACATCCCGCGCTGCAGGGGCAACCGTTCGATCCGATCCTGGCCGCTGACCAGCATGTCGTCCAGCGTGGCGATGCGGCGGGCGAAAGGAGAGGCGGAAGCAAATCGTAACGCCGTCAGCTTCTCGATGGTCGTTGCACCGAAGAAGGCGGCTCCGGCAGCGTTGGCCCAAAGCAATCGGGTGCCTGTGCGATCAACCACGAGGGATGGACGAGTATCAGCCACGAGCGCGCCGAAGTTTTCCGTTTGGCTCAGGACTCTGAACAGATCTGCTCCGCCGGACATGCCGCGTCTCCAACTTTCCCGATACTGGGTCGTCTCGACCGGTGGCAGCGATAGTAAGTTCCGCTGCTCCCGGTCGATTGGGCCGGACCGAACAACAAGTTGCGGCCCATACAGCTTTCTCAGTCAACCATACGTTAATAATATGGCGTCGATGCGAGCGCTACAGTCGATTGAGAGGCTATGCCGGCAACTTTTCAATAACCTTAACTTCAAGATCTCCGTGGACCTGCCGCGATGCCGACCGGCTCCCGGCGCTTTACGCGTCTCGGTGGAACAGCGTTTCGCGTCAACAATATGGGGCGTAGACGTCACCTGGCGTCTTAACGCCGCAGTTCAAACGGCTGAATTCTCCGGAAAACGACGATCTTGCGGAAATGGACGACAGAGGTTTGCGGGCTTCGATCGGCCGTCAGGGCTCGAAATACCCGCTTTCGTTGAACAATAACGGCCTTCGACCACCTATTCAGTAATTCGGCAAGGATTTTGGTCAAGGATGCTGCTCGTACAGCCGCCAACCAAGAGCGGCGACAGCGATGAAACGGGCGGGGCGACAGCCATGGCAAATGAGCCGATCGCAGATCAGGACTCGGCGCAGTCTGAAACACAGCCGGCGGCGCCGGTGGCCGCCGCCCTTCGTGACGAAGCTTTCTTCGTCCACCGCCTGTCATCCAAACTCGTGGCGGCAATGGGACGCCTTGCTGCTTGGCCCTTGTTGGTGGCTCTCCGGCGCGCCTTGCTGTTGAGCTTGCCGATGGTGCTGGTCGGCGCCTTCGCCCATTTCGTTAACGCGCTTCTTTCCTTTTCTTTTGTCGAGGCACTTCCCCCCGAAGTCATCGATGCCCTGCGCGCGCTCTGCTCCACCCTGGTGGACGGCACCTTTGGCCTTGTCTCTCTGGTGGTCGTGGCCGGTTTCTCTTATTCGTTGGCCGTTCTGGTCAGCACACGCGCCGACCGTTACCCGGTCAACCCGGCCAGCGCCTCCGTGGTCGCTTTGGCGTGCTTCTTCATTGTCGTGGCGCCGGAAACGCTTGAACGCTGGAAGGACGCCCTGTCGTCATCTCGCGGATTGCCGGCGGCGTTGGTCGTGGCCGTCAGTGCCAGCTACCTGTTCCTCTTTCTGGCGCGCCGTCCGCAGTTCCGCCTTCGCTTGCGGGGCTTCGGCGCAGATCCGCTGGTCGGCGACCTCTTCTCCATCCTGCCGGCCGGCATGTTCACGTTGCTTGTGTTCGCGGCGATCCGACAGGTGCAGGTGAGTCTTGGCGGATCGGATTTGACGACGGCCTTGTCGTCCGCCATATCGGCGCCTTTCGCCGGGGCGGAGCCTTCGGCAATGGTCGCGGCAGCCTATGTTCTGGTGCGCCAGTCCATCTGGTTCCTCGGCGGGCACGGCGGCAACATGCTGGCGCCCGTGCTGGAACAGATGATGGCTTCGGCGGATGCGGCCGGTGCCGCAGGCGTCCCCACGGCCTTCACCTGGAACTTCTTTCCCATCTACTCCGCTTACGGTGGTTCCGGGTCCACACTCTGTCTGATCCTCGCACTTCTTTATGCCGACAGGGAACCGGCCATCCGACGCCTCGCTTGGTTGTCTCTCTTACCGGCCTTCATCAATGTCAACGAGCCCCTGTTGTTCGGTTTGCCGTTGATCCTGAATCCGATCTACGTCGTCCCCTTCATCCTGATCCCACTCGTGCAAGCGCTGATCGCCTACGCGGCGACGATTGGCGGCTTGGTTCCTGTGGCCGACCAAATGGTTCCCTGGACGATGCCGGCTCTTTTCAACGGCTATCTGGCCACCGGCTCGCCGGCCGGCGTGGTCTTGCAACTCGCGTCACTCGCCGTCGGAACGGTGCTCTATCTGCCCTTCGTCCGGGTCGCGCGGCGGTTGCGGACCGCTTCCAACGCCGAGGCGATGCGAACGCTGATTGCGGCCTCGGAGTCGACCGAGGTGATGCACGGACATCGGCTGATCGATCTCCATGGCACTGCCGGGCATCTTGCCAGCGTTCTTGCCCGGGATCTGACGGATGCGCTCGCATCGTCCGATCGCCTTTTTCTTCAGTACCAGCCACAGGTCTGCATCGAGGAGCGTCGGGTGTTCGGCGTCGAGGCGCTGCTGAGGTGGAACCACGAGACTTACGGCTTCATCCCGCCTTCGGTGACCGTCGCGCTGGCGGACGACATGCATTTTGCCGATCAGTTGGGCGAGCACGTGCTCCGCCTTGCCTGCCGGCAGCGCGCCGCTTGGGCCTCGTCTGTGCCCGGCGATCTCATTGTATCGGTCAACGTATCACCACTTCAGCTTCAGGATGCCTCCTTCGACAGGAAGGTCCTGCGCGTTCTGGCCGAGGAGAAGCTCGATCCGCATCTCGTCGAGCTGGAAATCACCGAGTCGACCTCGCTTGCGCCGGCCGCCCAAGCGATTGGCGCGCTGCTTCGCTTGCGGAAAGCCGGCGTCCGCATTGCGCTCGACGACTTTGGAATGGGGCACACCTCGCTGCACTATCTGCGCGAACTGCCGCTCGACACGTTGAAGATCGACCGCTCGCTCACCTTCACAAGCCAGGGCGACCTCAACGAGCACGTGATCCGATCCATCGTCGCCCTCAGCCGTACGCTGGGCCTTCGCGCGGTTGTCGAGGGTATCGAACAGCCCGAGCAGCTTCCCCGCTTCATCGATCTCGGCTGCGCCCGCTTCCAGGGCTATCTGTTCTCAAGACCGCTCGAAAGCGGTCCTTGCCTGGACTACATCCTCGCCAACGCTGGCATCGCTGCCTGAATCTGTCCGGCTTCTTCGGCGCCGTTCAACCCGATTCACGAGGATCGAACGGCGCTCTACGTCAGCACGGAGCGCAAGCTCAGGCGCTTGCCTTGTCCAGCAGTTCGACCTCGGCCGGCGTCAGGTGAAGCGTCGCTGCGTGAGCGAAGCTTTCAACGTGCGCTACCTTGGTGGCGCTGGCGATCGGAGCCGTCACTCCCGGCCTAGCCATCAGCCAGGCGAGGGCCACCTCGGCCGGCTTGGCATGACGGGCCTCCGCCACCTGGTCGACGGCCGCGAGGATGCCGAAGCCACGGTCGTTCATATGTTTTTCGACGCTGCCCGCCCGGCTGCTGTCCGCGAGATCGTCGGCGGATCTGTACTTGCCGGTCAGGAACCCCGAGGCAAGGCTATAGTAGGAGACGACGCCGATGTCCTCGTGCATGCAGAGGTCACGGAGCGCGCCGTCGAACTGAGATCGTTCCGCGAGGCTGTAGTTGGGCTGAAGGACTTGGTAGCTTGGCAGATTCCGCTTTCGCGAGACCGCGAGCGCTTCCCCGAGTTGCTCGGCATTGACGTTGGAGGCTCCGATCGCTCGCACCTTGCCGGCACGGATCAGTTTGTCATAAGCGCCGAGCGTTTCCTCATAGGGGGTCTTGTCGGGCCAGTGCGAGAAATAGAGATCGATCCGGTCGATGCCGAGCCGCGAGAGAGAGCGATCGACCGCTTCGAGGATCCATCGCTCCCCCAGCCCCTTTTCTCCCGGCTGGCCGAGGTCGGAGCCGACCTTGGTGAAGATCTTGAGTTTCTCCCTGACGTCCGGGCGGGCCTTCAGCCAGCGTCCGATGATGGTCTCGGACTCGCCGCCCTGGTTGCCGGGTTTCCAGCGGGAGTAGACATCGGCCGTATCGATGGCGTCGAAGCCATGGTCGACGAAGGCGTCCAGCACGTCGAAGCTGGCCTTCTCGTCGATGGTCCAGCCGAAGACGTTGCCGCCAAATACCAGCGGCGCGATATCGAAGCCGGTCTTCCCGAGCGGACGCTTTTTCATTTTCCTCTCCGATCATCAGTGGCGATCCGCCTGGGCGCCACTTTCTCGGAGGGAGTATAGAAGGACGTGCGACGCCCGTCAGTTCGCGCTTCGGCCAATGGCTGATGGTCGAAGGCGTCCCGAGGTCAGAACAGCACGTCGTCGAACAGGTCCACGCTCTCCTGCGCCGGGGCAGCGAGCGGCGTGGGCGCACTGCCGCCCAGGATCGTCTGGTGGATGTCACGTTCGGCCGCCATCGTATAGACGGCGAAAAGACGCTCCGAGAAGCTCTCGTGATCCTTTGACCGTTCCACCGGGCTGATGTTGTCGTTGCTGCCGAACATGCGGTGGCAGGCGTGAAGGTGTTCGCCGAGATCCTTGCTGAAATCGATGTGGCGAGCGATGTGAGCAATGCGATCTGCAACGGCGTTGCCGCTCTCTTCGGCCTCCTTGAGGTAGAGGCTGGTTCGAGCGCTTGCCTCGCGCAGGGTCGCCACAGCGCCGTCGAGCTCGGAGGCGATGTCGACGTGATGGCTTTCGCGTTCGGCGTCGATGCCGTTGGCGGCTTCTCGCATGGTCGACAGGCGCTGCAAGATGTCTTCTGCCGCCGTACCTAGCCTTGCGGCATAGGTGTTCATTTCGGCAGCAACCACACCGACGGCGCGCCCTTTCGCTCCCAGTCGATTGCTGCGCAGATAGGCGTTGATCGCCAGGCAGCGGATGTCGTCGCGAACGCTTCGTATGTTGCCGATGTTGCCCATGTTGCTGAGCAGTTCGGTGGCGACCTGCTTGGTGCTGGCATAAGCTGCAGCTGCCAGCGTTCCAGACCGCTCTATATCGCCAACGACGCCTTGCGTCAGACCGACCGCATCCTCAATGACCTGAACTTCCCCGCTGCCGTTGCAGCCGGCCTTGCCGGTCAGCGCCAAAACGCGCGCAGCTTCCCCCGCCAACCCTTCGATCGTCGCAACGACCACACGAGTCTGTTCATTGAAATCCTTGATCAGCGCCGACGTCTGGGCAGACAGCAGCCGTATGCCGGCATGGGAGAGAGCCTCCGCCTGCCGTTCGGAGCCGCACCGTGTCAGTTCGTCGAGGAGCATGGCGATACCGGCCTGTACGTGCTCGATGCGCTGCCGCGCAACGTCACCGGCTTGTAGCGCCGACAGCACCTTGCCAACCTTTTCCTGGACGGATTTCGCCACGTCTGCCGTACCGGAAGCGAGTTTCCTGAGGTCGTTGCGGCGGTGATGAACCGCCTCAAGCGCCGCTGTCAGCGTCGAGGAGACAGACGCGACCTGGTTCGCGATGCCCGTGCCTTTACCGCCGGAGCAAGCCGCCGCGATCTGCTCGCTCAGTTGCCCTACCTTGTCGGCGAAGATCTCGATCTGGTCGATCGCCGAGCCGACGTATTTGTCCACGTCGTCGGCGAACTGAGCGAATTCGGAAACGCCGGCCCCGGCAATCCGGGTCTCCATGGCGCAGGTATTGAGGTAGCGCAGCGAACGCTGCATGTCGCGAATGCGCGGGGCGATCGCCTCGCTGTCCTCAAGAACCGAGGCGAGACGCTGCCCGGCGGCGGCTTCGGTGTCCGCGAGGTCGGAGAGGCCTTTCAGCGTGGCGGTCAGCCGGGCCGCGGCCTTGTCGCAGGCATTGTCGTCTAGAGCTCCGGTTACGCCGTCGATTGCCGCGAGAAGGCGGGCGACGATGTCATAGGCGGCCATAAGGGCCTTGCCGCCTTCGACAAAACGTTCCTCGATCTGCGAACGAGCAGCTTCGAGCTGATCAGAGACTGCGCGGAGATCGGGCTGGCGGGACGTGCCTTCTGAAATCACTCTGCTACTCCTGTCCTGAGCGGATAGTTCCAGAAAAGAGTGAAATATCGGTTCACCACCTGCCGTTCGCGAGCTTGGCTTCGGAGATCGGGGGGGCGGGGTGCAACGATGCTTTCCACTCCATCGGCAATTGTGCGATAAGCCCTTGCATCCCTTCCGGAATGGACCCCGCAGATCATGACCGAAAAGCCGCCTCGCGAGGGCAAGCGTCCGACGATTGCCGATGTGGCGCGCGTGGCCGGCGTGGCTCCGGCCATCGTGTCGCGAGCCCTGTCGCCGAGTCGTCGGCCGGTTTCGCTGGAGAAGAAGGAGAGGGTTCTGAAGGCAGCGGCCGAACTGGGCTACCATCAGAATCCGTTGGCGCGGGGTCTCGCCACCAAGTCGATCGATCTGGTCGCCGTCATCATCAACTACCTCAGCGATCTCTCCGATCTCGACCTGTTCGACCCGTTGCTCGAGGGCATCCAGTCGCTTGGCAAGCAGGCCATCCTGATCCGTGTCGGCCGCACCAAGCGCATCGACGACTTTCTGCGCAACTCGCTCACCTATCACGTCCATGCCGCTCTGGTGTTCTCGGATTTCGCCGATGCCGGCGAGGTGCGCGCCCTCTTTCACAGCGACAACGTGCTGATGCTGAATGGGCGTTTCGATGCCGAGAGTGCGCGCATCAACATCGACGAAGAGAGCGGAATCGACGAGTTGGTGCGCCACGCCCGCGCCAAGGGCGTCGAGAGCGCCATGCTGGTCACCGGGCGCGCCAGTTCGCTGGTGGAGGAGGCCCGCATCCTTGCCTATCGGTCGGCTTGCGCTGCCGCCGGCATCCGGCTTCTCTCCGAAGTGGGCGGTGACTATTCTTATGGCGCGGGCATCAAGGCGGCCGAGGCGGTCGGCGGCGCGAAGCCGGACGCCGTGTTCTGCACCTCCGACTCCATGGCGATGGGGGTGATGGACGGCTTGCGCGGGAACGGCTGGCAGCCGCCTGCCGACTATCTGCTCTATGGTTTTGACGCGGTCGAGAAAGGCAACTTTGCCGCCTACGACATTTCCAGCGTCGGCTTCGACCATTCGGCGCTGGTGGCCGGCATCCTTTCCTTTCTCAAGGAGCCGGAAGAGTTTCCGGCATCGGGCCTCAACATTCCAACCCGGTTCATGTCTCGCGGCACCGGCTGAGAAAACTGGCCATAAACAAAAAACTCGGCACCGGTTTTCACCGGCGCCGAGTTGCGTCTGCGGTCCTGGATTGGCGGACTTGCGCCGCCTTCTTACCAGAGCGGAGTCAGCGTCGGCGGGTTGGCCTTCTCGCCCCACCACTTCTTGTAGTTGGCCTCGTAGGCGCCGGACTGGATGTAGTCCGACACGAACATGTCGACCCAACGCTGGAAGTCAGCGTCGCCCTGAGCTATGGCGATACCGATCGGATCGTTGGAATAGAGGCCGGGCAGGGTGACGAGCGAGGCGTCCTTGGTGGCCAGATAGTCGAGCATCGACGAGTCCTCGATGCCGGCGTCGACACGCTTCTGCTTGAGCAGCAGCACGCCATCGGGCGAGAAGTTGTCGGTGTAGACTAGCTCGGCCGTCGGCACGGCGCGCTTCAGGAAGGTCTCGCCGGTGGTGCCGCGACCGACCACCACCTTCTTGCCAGCGAGGCCTTCAAGCGAGGTGATGCCGGCATCGGCCTGCACGATGATGCGGAGGCCGGCGCGGTTGTAGGGGATCGAGAAGCTGACGGCCTTGGCGCGGGCCAGCGTCGCCGACGTGTTGGCAACGACGAGGTCGAGCTGGTTGGCAACCAGCATGGACACGCGGGCATCGCCCGAGACGTCGGTGAACTCGGGCTTCACGCCGAGCTTTTCCGCCAGCATGGTGGCGACGTCGACATCGTAGCCGACCGGATTGTTCTGGTCGTCGCGGAAGCCGATCGGCTCGCCGCCCAACGACACGCCGATGCGGATGACGCCGGCGTCAAGGATTTCCTGGAGCTTGGAGCCGGCGCTGGCCGTGCTAGCGAGCGCGAGGCACATGGCCGCGGCGGCAAGGGTTGTCTTCAGAAGCCGATGCATGATGTCTCTCCTGTGATCAAAGCTGTTCCGATTGCCGCCGCTCGGGTGCGGGCATGCCGGGTTCCCAGAACCAGTAGGAAACTGGCTTGTTGCCCCTGAGCGTGACGACGCGATGCTTGTTTTTGTTGTCGAGCGCATGAATGACCACCTCGCCGATGAAGCCACCCTTGAGGGCGAGGAGGTCCTCGGCGGCGCGCTCTACCGCCGCATCGAGTGAAAGTCCGAACTTCAGGCCTTGGACCACGGCATGCGAGGTTGCGCAGCGCATGGTCATCTCGCCGGTGTGGGTGCAGGCAGCCGCGCCGTAGCGGCTGTCGGCATAGAAGCCGGCGCCGGGGATCGGGCTGTCGCCGAGCCGACCGGGATATTTCCAGGCCCAGCCCGACGTCGAGGTGACGACGGCAGCGTTGCCGCCGGCATCGATGCCGAGGAAGACGGTGGTATCGCGAACCCGCTCGGGATCGGTGATGGCGTTGGAGAGCGGGATCAGCGGCACATCCGGGAAGGCGGCACGTGCTTCCTCGTCAAGCAGGTCGTCGAGCTTTTCGCGCCAAACCCGCTTGCTATCGGGGAACAACACGTCGTCTTCGCTGAAACCGATTTCATTTGCGAAGCGGCGCGCGCCTTCGCCGGTCAGCATGACGTGCGGCAGGCGGCGCATCACCTCGCGCGCCAGCGCAGCCACGTGCAGCGTGCGCGGCACGGCACCGACCGAGCCGACAGACAGCGTCGTTCCGTCCATCACGGCGCCGTCGCACTCCATGTCGCCGATCATGTTGGGCCAGCCGCCGTAGCCGACGGAACGAACGCTCGGCGCTGCCTCGACGTAACCGATGCCTTCGACCAGCGCGTCAAGGGCGGCGCCCCCGGCGAGAAGGGTGTCGACGGCATGGGAAAAGCCGGGCTCGGCCTCGGTGTTGGCAAGCAGGATCAAGGCTCAGTCCTTTTTCATCTTGGACAGAAACTGACGGATGCGCGGAACGGCGAGACCGCCGTCCTCGGCGAAGAACTGCGCCGTCGGCAGGTCGACGATCAGCTCGCCCTGTTCCAGGAAGACGATGCGGCTCGAAATATGACGTGCAAACTCGATCTCGTGGGTGACGAACACCATGGTCGTGCCGTCGGCGGCGAGCTCGGCGAGAATGCGCAGCACGTCGCCGGTCATCTCCGGATCGAGGGCGGAGGTCACTTCGTCGAGCAGCAGATAGCGCGGCTGCATGGCGAGCGCCCGGCAGATGCCGACGCGCTGGCGCTGGCCGCCGGAGAGCTGCTGCGGGTAGGCGTCGGCATGCGCTCCGAGCCCGACCTTGTCGAGTAGCGCGCGGGCGCGCGCCTCGGCTTCGGCCTTCGGCAGCTTCAGGACCTCGATGGGCGCGAGGGTGATGTTTCTCAGCGACGTCATGTGCGGATAGAGGTTGAACAGCTGGAACACTGTGGCCGACGCCCGCCGGGCGGCGGCGAGGCCGGCCTTGGTGGAGACGTCATGGCCGTCGACGGTGATCTTGCCGCCCGACAGGGCTTCAAGGCCGTTGATGCAGCGGATCAGCGTCGACTTGCCCGACCCGGAGGCGCCAAGGATGGTCACCACCTCACCCGGCTCGACCTTAAGATTGACGCGCTTTAGGACTGCGACGTCTCCGAAGCGCTTCTCGACGTTTTCGGCGACGATCATCAGATGCCTCCCCATTTGACGGACTTGCGCAGCGCCGCTTCGACGCGGCTGCCGGCATGGGCGAGCGTCTTCGCCGCGAGATAGTAGATGAGCCCGATCACCGCCCAGACGATGAAGGGTTGCAGCGTCCTGAGGTTCAGGATGTTGCCGATCTTGGTGAGATCGAACACGCCGATCACCGAGATCAGCGAGGTCACCTGCAACTGGTTGACCAGGATGCCGATGAGCGGACCAACCGAGAAGGCGGCGGCCTGCGGCGCGATGACGAAGCGCAAAATCTGGGATCGATCGAGACCGAATACCTTGGCCGCCTCGATCTGGTCGCGGTCGATGGACTCGATGCCGGACCGGAAGACGACGAAGGCGAAGGCGGCGGTGTTGAGGCTGATGGTCAGCGTCGCCGCCTCGACCGGCGTCATCCGGATGTGCAGGAAGGCCGGAATGCCGAAGAAAACGAGGAACAGTTGCACCAGCACCGGCGAGTTCTTGAGCGCCTCGGTGACGAGCACGATCACCGGACGGCAGCCGGGTATCCGGTAATGATGGACGACGGCAAGCGCGAGACCGAGCGCAAGACCGATCAGCGTCGTGCCGACGAAGAGCGCCAGCGTGACGCCGAGCCCTTGCAGCAGCAGGATGATGTCGTAGGGCGTGAAGTCTGCGTAGCGCATCAGCCCCCCACCATGAAACGGTTGAGACGACGATGGGTCGCCGAGATGGCAAAGGAGAGGAGCGTTGTCAGCGAGGCGTAGAGCACGAGCAGCACCGCATAGACTTCGAACGGCTTGAAGGTGGTAGCGGCGACGATCTTGGCGGCGCCCGTCAGCTCGTTGACGGTGATGGTCGACAGGATCGACGAAGTCAGCACGAGGTTGATCAGCACCGATCCCATCGGCCGCACCGAGACGCGCAACGCGATTGGCAGCACGATGCGGGTGAAGATTTTGACCCGGCTGAGGCCGGACACCTTGGCGGCATCGATCACCCCTGTGTCGATGGTCATGATGCCCGAGAGGATGACGTCGGAAACGAAGGCGCCGCCAGCGATCGACATGGCGATGACGCCGGTCTCGAAGGCGCCGATGTAGATGCCCAGTTCCGGCAGGCCGTAGAAGAAGAAGAACAGCTGGACGAGGAAGGGCACGTTGCGGAAGACATCGCCATAGGCATTGGCAGCGCCTCGCACCCACTTGTTGCCGGACGATCGCATCGAAGCGGTCAGGGCGCCGAGCAGCACCGCGCCGACGATGGCGAGCAGGCAAGCGGCGATCGTCAGGGCAAAACCCTGCAACAAAAAGCCGATATGGGGCTCGATGACCCGCCAGAAACGCACGTGTGTTCCCCCGCCGTTATTATTGTGAAAGCGGTTTCACTTTTTGTAAGGACGATTCCGTAGGCTGTCAAGCAAGGGAAGATGGGGGAAGGGCGGCGATGTCTTGTATCGGGATCTGGATATGGTGCGCGACCAGCGCTCCGAGAGGTGGATGGAGGTCACCCCGGAGAAGACTCCCCGGGGTGGTGATGGCTTCATGTCCTCATGGGAGCCGGCTCGGCTTCATCGGCATTGTGGGTTCTGTCAGATTTGGCGATCAGGACGTAGGCGGTGGGGACCACGAACAGGGTAAACAGGGTGCCAATCGTCAACCCGGTGGCGATCACCAGCCCCATGGCAAAGCGAGAGGCGGCGCCAGCGCCGGTGGAAACGATCAACGGGACGACGCCAAGCACCATGGCCGCGGTGGTCATCAGGATTGGCCGAAGGCGGATTTCCGCCGCTTCGACGATGGCCTCGCGCTTGGACTTGCCGGCAGCTCGATGCTCGTTGGCAACTTCAAGCATCAAGATGCCATGCTTGCTGATCAGTCCCATCAGGGTCACCAGACCGACCTGAGTGTAGATGTTGAGGCTGGCGCCACCGACGCCGAGACTAATGAAGATCAGTGCTCCGCAGAGCGACATGGGGATCGAAACCAGGATCACCAGCGGGTCACGGAAGCTGTTGAACAATGCGGCGAGCGACAGGAAGATGATGATGACGGCGAAAGCGAACGTCGTGACGAATCCACCGGACTCCTTGAGCTGCTGGCGCGATTGGCCGCCGTAATCGATCGAGTAGCCAGGAGGCAGTGTCTTGGCGGAAAGTTCCTGCAACGTCTGGAGTGCGTCGCCCATGGCAACGCCCGGCATCGCGACGCCGGAAATGGTGGCGGCGTTGACTTGCTGGAAGTGATTGAGCGACTGCGGTGTCGCGACGGTCTCCACGTGCGCGACGGTCGACAGGGGGATGCTCTGCCCGTCGCTGGTCTTGATATGGTAGTTGAGCACATCGCCGACGTTCAGGCGCGACATCTGCTGCACCTGGGGAATGACCTTGTAGGATCTTCCGTCTAGGCTGAAGTAGCCGGTGTTGTTGCCGCCCAGCATGGTGGCCAGGCTTCCGCCGATCTCCGACATGTTGAGGCCCATCTGAGCGACCTTCTCGCGGTCGAACACGATCCGGGCCTGCGGCTGGTCGAACTTGAGGTCGGTATCGAGAAAGATGAATCGACCGGTCTTCAGAGCATCGGCGATAAATTGGTTTGAGACGTCATTGAGGTCCTTGAATTCCTTGGTGGTCGAGATCACGAACTGGATTGGAAGGCCATTGCTGCCGGGCAGGGGAGCCGGCTGGAAGGCCACGGTCTTGACGCCGGCGATCCCGTTCAGCTCTTGCTGTGCTGCGGGTTGCAGAGTCTTGGTCGTTGCCGACCGTTGATCCCAAGGCTTGAGGACCCAGCCGGCGATCGACTGGCCTGGTGTTTCGATCTGGAAAACCAGATCGGTTTCGGGATGCTTGGCAAGGATCTGATAGGCCTGTTCGGAGTAGAACTGCCGTTGCTTCAGCGTCGCGGTGGGCGAAGCTGTCGTCAGCGTCATGATCATACCCTGATCCTCTTCGGGGGCAAGCTCACTGGTCGAAGACGTGTAAAGCCAGTAAATGCTGCTGAGGACGATGGCCCCAAAGACGACGACTACCGGGATGGAGTTCAGGGTGCCTTCAAGCAGCCTCCGATAGCCACGACTTAGCCGCTCCATGCTCCGATCGACGAGGTGCACGAAACGGGCCTCGAACGTTGAGCTGTCGCGTGGGATGGGGCGCAGGAGATAGGCGCAGTTCATCGGGGACAGCGTCAACGCGATCACAGCCGAGACGGTTACGGCGCCGGCCAGCGTGAAGGCGAACTCGGTGAAGAGCGCGCCCGTGAGACCTCCCTGGAAGCCGACGGGCACATAGACCGCGATGAGTACCACGGTCATGGCGATGATCGGACTGGCAAGGGACCGCGCGGCCGCCAAGGCGGCATCGAACGGTTTCATGCCTTCGTCCATGTGGCGGTTGACGCCTTCCACCACGATGATGGCGTCGTCGACGACCAGGCCGATGGCGAGAACCAGTGCAAGCAATGTCAGAAGATTGATGGAAAACCCCATCACCAGCATCAGCCCGAAGGTTCCGATCAGTGACAGCGGAATCGCCACGATAGGAATAAGAACCGAGCGCCAGGAGCCGAGGAAGAGAAAGACCACCACGGTGACGATAAGGCTGGCCTCGATAAGCGTGTGCACCACCTCGCTGATCGAACTGTTCACGAAATCGGTGGAATCGTAAATAATCTGCCCGGTTATGCCCGTCGGCAGTTGAGCCGTGATATCGGGCAGGACCGCTTTGACTCCGTTGATCGTATCGAGAAGGTTGGCGCTTGGAGCGACCTGGATACCGATGCCGATGGCGGGCTGGTTGTTAAAACTGATGCTCGAATCGTAGTCGTCATTGCCGAGAGTCACGTTGGCCACATCGCTCAGGCGAATAATGGCGCCGTCACTCTCTTTGACGATCAGATTCCTGTACTCTTCAAGTGAATGCAGGTTGGTGGAAGAGCTCAGATTGATCTGGACGAGTTGGCCCTTGGTCGTGCCGAGGCCGGAGATGTAGTCATTGCTGGTAAGGGCGCCCGATACGTCGGTCGCGCTCAGCCCGTAGGCCGCGAGCTTGATGGGATCAAGCCACGCCCTGAGTGCGAATTTCTTGCCGCCGATCACTTCGGCGGTCTGAACGCCCGACACTGCCTGCAGGCGCGGCTGCACGACGCGCGTGAGATAATCGGTCACCTGGTTGGCGTTCAGTTCCGTGCTGGCGAAGGCGATGTACATCGAGTCGATCGTTTGGCCGACCTTCAGTGACAAGGTCGGTTGCTCCGCACCTGACGGAAGTTGGTTCAGCACCGAGTTTATCTTGGTGTTGATTTCAGTCAGCGCCTTGCCGGAGTCGTAGTTGAGGCGGAGATTTATGGTGATCGTGCTGACGCCGGTCTGGCTGGTCGACGTCATGTAGTCGATGCCGTTGGCTTGAGCGATCGCGTTTTCAAGCGGCGTCGTGATGAAGCCGGCGATGATGTCGGAGTCCGCCCCGGCATAAGCCGTCGAGACGGTTATGATAGCGTTCTGGGTCTGCGGATATTGCAGGATGGGAAGCGAGTTCATCGACCGCAGACCGAGCACCAGGATCAGAGCACTGACCACCAGGGCAAGGACGGGCCGACGTACGAAAATGTCGGTAAAGCTCTTCATGACGGCGTCCTATTGGTCGGTGACGACGGGGGTGTCCTCGGACGTGGGAACGTGGGTGTTGTCCACCACGACCGGTGTACCGTCGCGGAGCTTGATCTGACCGGCCACAACGACCTCGTCGCCGGGTTTGATCCCGTCCGTGATGGCGACGTTGTCGCCGCGAACGCTTCCGGTCTTGACGAAGGTTTGGCGGACCTCGCGTTGCCGCCCTTCGGCGCTCTTGTCGACGATGAAGGCGACGCTTCCGTAAGGGTTGTAGACGATTGCCGTCTGCGGCAGGGTCACCAGCTTCTGGCTTGAGCCGACCGCGATTTCCACACGACCGAACATGCCGGGCAACAGAAGGCCGTCCGTGGTGTCCATCGTGGCGCGTACCTGCACGTTCCTCGACGAGCTGTCCACTTTGGGACTTATGGCGGATATATGCCCGGTAAAGATCTTTGTCGGGTAAGCGTCGACTGTCATGGCGATCGCCTGTCCGGACTTCAACTGGCTGATTGTCTGCTGCGGCAGGTACATGTCGACATAGAGAAGATCCTGCGATTGCAGAGTGACGATCGTTGTGCCGGCGGTCAGGTATTGGCCAAGATCGGCCGAGCGAATGCCGAGACGGCCGGCGAAGGGTGCCCGTAGCGTCTTCTGGTCGATGATCGCTTGTTGCTGCTCGACGAGAGCCTGGGCGTTCTTCAAGTTGGCTTCGTCTGCATCGACGGTGGCCTGACTGACGGCGTTGATCTTCAACTGCTCTCGGTCACGATTGAACGTGATGCGGTAGTTGTCGGCGGTCGCCTGAAGAGATGCTAGTTTGGCTGTGTCCTCGTGGGCAATCAGCCTCAATAGAACTTGACCGGCCGCGACCATGTCGCCGGACTCGAAACTGATTTCCTCGACGATGCCAGAGGCTTGCAAGGCCAGATCGGCGCCATTGGCAGCCTTGACGGTTCCGACCGCTTCAATCTTGTCCTGCCAGTTCGTAAAGTCGGCTACGGTGGTCGAAACGGTCTGTGGCGGGTTGGCAACGCTGGCCATGACCTTTTGGATCACACCGGCCTTGAATACCTGAAAGCCGTAGAGTCCGCCCAGCACCGTGCCGGTCGCGAGCAACATGATGGTCATGCGCTTGATCATTGGGCCTGTTCCCTCTGGTTCTGAGCATTGTTTGCGGTCTGGTTTCCAGCAACGGCGTCTGGGCCGGCGAGATAGCCAGGTTTGCTGCGCGGCTGCGATTGATCGGTCTGATCGACACGGTTCCACCAGCCTCCACCCAGAGCCTGGTACAGGGCTACGGTGTCGGTGTAGCGAGTTGCCTGCGCCTTGACGCGAGCGATGACCGCGTTCTGATAGGTCTGCTGGGCGTTGGACACGGTTGGGTAGTCCACCGCGCCCGTTTTGTACTGCTCCTGCGCCATGGCCAGGCTGTCGCGCGCGGCTTTTTCGGATGCCGACTGGGCTTGCAGCGTCTTGGCGTCGAACTGAATGGCCCGGAGGGCGTTGGCGACGTCTTGGAAGGCTGAGTTCACCGTGCTCTTGTAAAGGGCAAGGCTTTGCTCGTACCGGGCGACGGAGGCTTCCTTCTGGTGGAACAGGCTGCCACCGTCGAGTAGCTTCTGGCTCACGTTGGCGGCAACATTCCAGCCAAGAGCGTCGCCCGAGAATAGCGAGTTGGTTTTCGTGGCGCTGGTGCTGGTGCCGCCGCTCAGGCTGACCTGTGGCAGGAGATTGGCGATGGAGACGCCAACGCTTGCCGTGGCCTCATGCAGGGAGGCTTCCGCGGCCTTGATGTCTGGGCGCTGACGAACGAGGTTCGACGGCAGGCTGACCGGCAGTGAATGTGGCAATCGTAGCGAGGATAGTTCGACGCTTTCCCCGCGATCCTGACTGGGGAGGCGCCCCAGATAGGTCATGAGGGCATTGCGCTGCTGCGCCAGTTGCTTTTGCAAGGGCGGAAGGCTGGCCTCGGTCTGCGCCAGAGTGGACCGCTGTGCCAGCACGTCGGAGTTGGGAATGGCCCCGAGATTGAATTGGCGCTGGATGCGGGTCAACTGGTCGCGCTGAAGGCGGATGATGTCTTCAGTGGCTTTGATCTGCGCTTTGAGCGAGGCTTCCGTCAGCGCCGCGTTCACTACATTGGCCGTGAGCGCCAAGTAAGTCGCTTCAAGTTCGAACTGCTGATAGTCGGCCGCCGCCCATTTGGCTTCAACCTGTCGCCGGTCTCCACCGAACAGGTCCAAGGCATAGGAGACGCTGATCGAAGCGTTGTAGAGATTGTAGACCGAGGCCGGCGAGCCGCCGCTTGAGCCACTGGCTTCACGTGTGCCGGAGCTAGTCGTGGAAAGCTGCGGGAAAAGGCTCCCCCCTTCGGCTAGGGCTGTCTCGCGGGCAGCGCGCAGGGCATATTGCGCTGCTGCCACGTCCGGATGGTTGTGGATCGCCTCGTCGACGAAGACATTGATTTGCTTCGATCCGAACAGCGTCCACCACGCGGCGTCAACATCGCGGCCATAGGCGAACTGTTGTGATCTCCCACCGGCAATGACGCCAACCGAGACGGTGCCGTTGAGCTGATCCGCCGTGTAGCCCAACACATTGGGCGCAGACGGTGCCTGAAAGTCCGGACCCAATGTGCAGCCGGCCAGCAAGCATGCCGTTAGGCAAGATTGAACATGCCTCCTGCCAATCCGACGCTTGCGCCGATTGATCGGCAAAGGGTTTGATCCGTCCATGGCACCTCACACTGATCTAAACTGTTCAGTTCAATTTCCGGCAATTTGACAATGCGCCAAAAGGGAGTCAACTCAAACTGAACGGTATAGTTTTCAAAATGGAGTGAAAGCGATGGGAAGCGTGGCAGACGTCGAGACGAACTCGGCGCGCCCCCACAAGAAGGGACGAGGCCGCGAAGGCGAGAAATACCGACTGGTGCTCGACACGGCGCGATCCGCGTTCATGGAGCACGGCTATGATCGCGCCAGCATGGACTTGATCGCTCTCGAGGCCGGCGTCTCAAAAGCAACGCTCTACGCCTACTTCGAGAACAAGCAGCAACTTTTGCTCAAGCTGGTCGAGGAGGAGTGCAATACGGTCGGCCCCACTGTGCCGGTCGCTTCGGAACTGCTCTCCCTGGACATCGAGGTTGCCCTTCGGACAATCGCTCAGAGCTTTACCCACATGTTCATGAACCACCGAGGACTGGAGTTCTATCGCCTCATTATTTCCAACGTGAAGCATTTCCCGGAAGTTGCCACGATGTTCATGGAGGCAGGTCCCCGCCGGCACCAAGCGGAAATCGCGTGCTTTTTCAGCCAGGCCGTTCAACGGGGGCTGCTGGAAATCGACGACGTGGATCGTGCGGTGAAGCACTTTCTCGGGCTCGTGGCGGCAGATCTGCCGCTCACCTGGATACTGGCTATTCAGCCACCGTCTCCGGATCAGTACGAGGCGCTCATCAACAGCGGTGTCCGAATTTTCCTAAACCACTACGGTGTCGGGCGGAGGGCGAGTTGATCGGCCAAAGACTCCTGAGCCATGTCAGGCGTTTCTGATTTGGCGAGACGACGAGCCGCCAATCCCTTTGCGCGAAGAGAGCGCTTGGCGCAAGAAGCCCAAATGAAGCACGGGCAGTGTCCTGATGGGTCCGCCCGCCCGCGACCTCTCCACATCCTCGCTCTGCTTCGATGAAGGGCTCTTGCGATTGTCGCGTGCCCGCAGAAAACGCCGACGAACGATACGGAGTATTTTACGCGCGAAAAATAGTAACTTGACGCAGGGAACATAGACTGCAAAATTCGCCAGTTGAGAACTGCACTTGGTTTGGTCGACTGCCGAGCGGCGATCTGCCGATTGGCGTCCCGCCATGGAAGCATCTACAATGACTGTGGTGCGCCGGTTGTGGGTGGAACGGGGATGGCAGAGTGACCACGACGATCCGAACGATGGAAGAGTTTTCCGACTACGTCGGACTGTCTCGCCCAACCGTCTCTCGCTACTTCAACGACCCCAATTCAGTCCGTCGCCAGACGCGCGAAGCCATCGAGAAGGCGATCAAGGAGTCCGGTTTCCGGCCCAACCTGTTTGCGGTGAACCTCAACCGTCGGCGCACCAATATCCTCGGCATCATCGTCCCCAACTCGACTGACGTGTTCTACATGGCGTTGACCCGGCGCATCGAGGTTCTGGCCGAGGAAGCCGGCTATCTCGCTTTCGTCCTGTCGTCGGATGGCAAGCCCAAGCTCGAAGAACGTGCAATCGAAACCTTCAAGGCGATGAACGTCGCCGGCGCCGTCATCGCACCGCTCGGTGTGCAGTCCCATCTCGACAAGCTGTCCAGGCTGGGCGCCAGCATCCCGCTCGTCTACGTCGACTCGCAGCTCGACGCCGCCTCGGCCTTCGTCGGCACCGACAACCGTCAGAGCTTCCGTCTCATCGTCGACTATCTGTCGCGCTCGGGCGACGCGCCTTGCTATTTCGGCATGCCCTCGGTCAACCGCAATGCCGGCGAGCGTCGGGAAGCCTACCGTCTGGCCATGGAGGCCTTGAAGCTGGAGCCGTGTTACGTGGCGACGCTGCCGGATACATCCTGGGACTTCGAGCGCTTCGGCTTCACCGAGGCGTGCCGCATTCTGGGCGAGGGCGGCTTTCCCACGCGAACGGTGCTCTGCGCCAACGATCGTATCGCCTTCGGCGTTTTGGCCGCCGCCTATCAGGCCGGTCTCAAGGTTGGGCGTGGCGACGACTGCGACCTCCGCATCGCCGGGCACGACGATCACCCGCTGTCGCGCTACACCTGCCCGCCGCTGACCACGGTGGCGCAGAACTACAACGAGATCGGCCGGATCGCCATCGAGTTGCTGCTGCACAAGATCAACGCCCGCTTCGACGAGGATGTCGAACCTCGGCCGAACGAACGCGTGTTGCTCAACGCCGAGATCATGCTCCGCATGTCGGCCTGATCCGTTTCCAGAATGGACAAAAAGAAACCCTCCCCATGCCCGAGGCATGGAGAGGGTGTGCGCGGCTAGCGGTCTTGTTGTCAGGCTTTTGTCTGGCTGCGCAGGATGGGTTCCTCATGCACGGTCACGCCAACGCCGGCCTTCAGCTTGTCGATGCGGGCGGCGCAGGCTGCGACGGCGGACGCACCGGTCAGAAGATCGAAGCGAAGGCGGAAACGGGCTTCCGCGCCCGGCTCCAGCGTCTTGAGCCGACCGGCCGCCCGCTCGACCGGCAGCGGATACGGGTAGTTGGAGCCCGGCTCAAGTCCGGTCACATATCCCTGCCTGTCGGTGTCGGTGTTCTTCCAGAGCGTGAAGGCCGGCATTTCCTCGACATGGTAGGTGACCGAGAAGCCCAGCGTTTCCGTGGCATTGATCAGTGCCACCTCGGTGCGGCCGTCGGTACCAGCCGCGAGCTCGCAGGCATAGAGCATCTCGTCGAAATCGCGCGTCGGGCCACGATAGCGATCCCAGCTCGCGAGGTCGGGCTTGGCGGCGTCGTTGAACGGGGTGACGTGTGCAAAGGGCCCGATGACGCAGGCGCCTTCCTCCAGCACCGGACGCCCGACGTTGGTGTGGTAGATCACCTCGTAGGAGTGGGCATAGTCGGCGCGGTTGACGAGACGGTCGTCGAGCGAGAATCCCGTGTCGCCGGGCACGACGGTCAACTCGGTGAACGTCTCGAACTCGACGTTCTTGAACGCCTTCTCCTTGATGAGGCCGCATAGCGTGATGCGATGCGGCGCCTCACGCGAAATGCGCACCTCGACCTTGGAGGCCGGCGTGTTGCCGGCCCGGCCGTGCAGCGTATAGACCTTGTCGCCGTCGACCATGGGATGGCCGGTCCACTCGTAGCCGCAGCGCACCATCAGCTCGTTGAAGCCTTCCAGCCAGCCGAGGCCATTGCGCTCGCCGAGGCGGATGAAGGATGGATGCACGACCTCGTCGACCGGCGAAGCCCAGCCGAAGTCGACGCCGTCGAGGCTCGCCTTCAGTATGCCCATGCCGCGCGTCGGGATGACGGTTACCGCAAGACGCCCGGCCCGAATGGTCAGAAGCGTACTGCCTTCCTGCCGACCGCCATGCAGCGTCCTTTTCACGATCTCGAAAGGCGTGTCGCCCTTGAGACCGAGCTCGCCGGAGGTAACCGACCAGTCGGCGACCTCGAGCCCGCCGGCCGTATCGGTCAGCGTGAAGATGATGTCATCCATTTGCCTTGCGTCCTGTTTGCCCGCCTCAGAGGCAGGCCTTGAAATAGTCGTCGAGCACGAGATCGACCATGGCGAGCGAAAGGCCATGGGCGGTGGGCTCGACCCGGCCGCGCCGGACACCCTCGTAGACGCCCCGAAGATACTGGCTGATCAGCGTTTCGGGAATCGTGGTGTTGCCGAATAGGGCGAGCAGGTCCTCGGCGGCCTTGGCGATCTCCGGCTCCGGCCAGTAGTAGCGGATGCGGTCCGAGTAGCTGAAGTGCCGCTGCAGGCGCTGTTCGTCCGGCGTGCCGAAATAGTACTTCGCCCAGTTGTCGGGATGGGCGAGCATCACGCGCTCGAAGGTGGCGGCGAGCGTCTCCTTGCGGCGACCGGCGTAGAGAACCTCGGCGATGTGGTCGAGGCCGTAGAGCGCCTCGCGCAGCGCGAAGGTGAGGGCCGGGCCGACCTTGAGGATGGAGAACCCGTTGTCGACGAGTGCCTTCAGCGCCTCGGGCGTCTGGTAGTCGGTGGAATGCGCCTCGAAGACGAAGCCCTTCAGTTCGGACAGCGTGGCCGAAAGGGAGGCGGCCTTCTCGACGTCGAAGGCCACGACGTTGTGGTTGCCGAACTCGACGCCGGGCTGCACGACCGCGCCAACGGCACGCTCGAAGGCGTCGGCGATGCCGGCCTTGGCGAAAGCCTCGCGATGGACGCGGATCGTTTCGCGGGCCGCCTCGGGCTTGGTGACCTCCAGCTCCTCGATCTCTTCCATGGCGCCGCCGGGAATCGGCACTTCCGTACCGACGATGTAGACCGGCTTGACGGCAGCGTCCTTGGTGGCCGCTTCGGCGACGGCGGCAAGCGCCGCCGCCCGTTCGGCGGTCAGCGCGTCGGCCAGCGCCACCGGCTCACCGGCGCAGCCCATCGAGGTGTCGAGATGGAGCTTGGTGAAGCCGGCTTTGGCGAAGGCGTCGATCATCACCTTGGCCTTGTCCATGGCCTCCTTGGCGGGGAGCTTCTTCCAGGGGTTGGGACCGAGATGGTCGCCGCCGAGGATGACGCGATCGAAGGGAAACCCGAGGCGCTTGGCGATCGCTTCCACGAAGTCGCGGAAGTCTTGCGGCGTCATGCCGGTATAGCCGCCATCCTGGTTGACCTGGTTGCAGGTGGCTTCAATCAGGACCGGAAGGTCGAGGCGGGCGGCGTGACGCATGGCCGCCTCGATCACCACCGGATGGGCCGAGCAGATCGACGGAATGCCGCGCAAACCCGACGCGCGGAAGCGCCATGTGGAAATGTCGCTGAGCGGGTTGGTAGCCATGTTTTCAGCTCCTTTGTTCGGCAATCAACGCATCGAGTTCGGCGCGTGTCGACGCGCCTTCCATCGGGCCTGAGCGGGTAACCGCCTTGGCGCCGGCGGCGTTGGCATAGCGAAGCGCCGTCTCCGGATCGGCTCCGGCCAGCCAGAAGGTGACGAAGGTGGCGCCGAAGCAGTCGCCAGCGCCGGTCGGATCGACTTCCGTCACCCGGAAGCCGGGCAGGCTGACCTCGCCGGTCGCGTCGAAGTAACTGGCGCCGGCCGCGCCTCGCTTCAGGACGACCGCCTTGACGCCGCCCTTGAGCAGGTTAGCGATGGCTTCCTTCTCGCTGTCGGCCGGCGAGAACAGGAACAGTTCCTCGCCGCTCGGCAGGAACAGGTCGGTCTCGGCCAGCACGACGGCCAGTGCCTCGCGCATGCCGGGGCTGTTCAGGATCTCGGCGCGAAGGTTGGGATCGAACGACACGGTGCCGCCCTTGGCCTTGATCTTTCGCGTCGCCGTCAGCACCGCCTCGACCACGCTCGGCGCATAGAGCGACGAACCCATGACATGCATGTGGGTGCAGGTCTCGACGAGGGCGGCGGCCGGGCCCTTCAGCTCGATGGTGCCGCAGGCGCTGTGGCGGATATTGAAGACGAAGTTGCGGCCGCCATCCTCGCGGTAACGCACGAAGGCGCTGCCGGTTGTTCCGAGCGGATCGACCTCGATGCCCGAGACGTCGACGCCGTCCTGCTTCAGGCGGTCAAGGTTGACGTGGCCGAAGTCGTCGTCACCAACCCGCGAGATGATCGCGGCCGCCTGTCCCAGCTTGCCGACCTGGTCGATGAAGATGGCAGGTGCGCCGGAGGGGAAGGGACCGATCAGCTTGACCGGCTCGCGAAAGCCATCGCCGCGTTCGGTCGCGACGATTTCCACCAGCACTTCGCCGATGGTGAGAACCTTGCTCTGACCCATTACTGCTTGGCCCGCTTGGAGCGAACGTCAAGCCAGACGGCCAGCAGGATGACCAGGCCCTTGACGATCAACTGATAGAAGTAGGGAACGGACAGCATGTTCATGCCGTTGTTCATGATGCCGATGATCAGCGCGCCGATGATGGTGCCGATCATGGTTCCGACGCCGCCGGCAAGGCTGGTGCCGCCCAGGACGGCCGCCGCAATGGCGTCGAGCTCGTAACTGGTGCCGGCGTTGGTCTGTGCCGAATAGAGGCGCGACGACAGCAGGATGCCGGAGATCGCCGCCATGATGCCGGATATCATGAAGATGGTGATCTTCACCCGGTCGACCTTGATGCCCGAATAGACCGCCGCTTCGCGGTTGCCGCCGGTGAGATAGGCCCGGCGACCAAAGGTCGTCTTCGACAGGAGCACGTGGTTGAAGACGAACAGCACCACGACGATCCAGATGATGATCGGCAGGCCGACGAAGCTCTCGGCGCCGATGGCGATCCAGGTGGGATCTTCGATCATGGCCGGCGCGCCGTTGGTCGGCAGGCTGACGAGACCTCGGAAGATACCCATCGTCGCCACCGTCACGATGAACGATGGCAGTCCAAGCTTGGCGGTGAGCACGCCATTGACGAGCCCCATCGCCGCGCCGGCGAGCAGCGTCAGCACGAGCGTCGGCATGAAGCCGAAGCCGGCCAGGAAGGCCTGCGCGGCGGCCATGCCGGCGACGGCGATGATCGAGCCGATGGAGAGGTCGATCTCGCCGAGCAGGATGACCCAGGTCATGCCGAAGGCGGCAATGGCGATCACCGCGATCTGCTGCAGCACGTTCATGAAGTTGGCGACCGTCATGAAGCGCGGGTTCATCACCGAAAAGATGATGCAGAGCACCACAAGGGAGGCCAGGATGCCGCCGTACTGACGGAGCATCTTGGCATAGGGATTCTGGGCGAAGCTTGCGTGTTTCTCATCGCTCATGACGTGATACCTGTCGCGTGGGCCATGACCGTTTCGGGCGTCGCACCGCCGGGCAGCGTGGCGCTGAGCCGACCTTCGTGCATGACGACGAGCCGATCGCTCATCCCGAGGACTTCAGGCAGCTCGGAGGACACCAGCAGGATCGCCGTACCCTCGGCCGCCAGCTGGCGGATGATCTTGTAGATTTCGAACTTGGCGCCGACGTCGACGCCGCGCGTCGGTTCGTCGAGGATCAGGATGCGCGGCTGGGTCAGGAGCCACTTGGCAAGGACCGCCTTCTGCTGGTTGCCGCCCGAGAGCGAGCCGACCGGCGTGTCGACGGATGCCGTCTTGATGGTCAGGCGGCCCACTTCGTCCGTTGCCGCCTTGCGCTCCTGGCGCTTGCGCATGAAGCCGAGCGCCGCCGCGAAGCGGCCAAGCGCCGCCATCGAGATGTTCCACTCGACGCTATGGGCGAGGACGAGGCCCTCTTCCTTGCGGTTCTCGGTCACGAAGGCGATCCGGCGCCCGATGGCGTCGACCGGTGACGAGATGGTCGCCGGTTCGCCGTCGATGCGGATGCTGCCGGTGGCCGACTTCATGCCGAACAGCGCGTTCATCATCTCCGAACGACCGGAGCCGATCAGGCCGAAAAAGCCGAGGATCTCGCCCTTGCGCACGTCGAAGGAAACATCCTCGAACTCGCCGGACCGGCTGAACCCCTTGACGGAGAGGATCGGCGCCTCGCTTGTTGCCGGCGCGTCGGTGAGGCGCGGCGGATAGATCTCGTTCATCTGCCGTCCGACCATCATGGCGATCAGTTCGTCGATGGAGACGTCCTCGCGCTGCCGGGTGGCGATGAACTCGCCATCACGGATTACGGTGATGTCGTCCGAGAGCCGCATGATCTCTTCCATGCGGTGCGAGATATAGATGACGGCGACGCCCTTGGCCTTGAGGCGACCGATGATCGAGAACAGGATTTCCGTCTCGGCATCGGTGAGAGAAGAGGTCGGTTCGTCGAGAATGACGAGGCGCGGATTGGGGATCGACAGCCCCTTGGCGATCTCAACGAGCTGGCGCTGCGCCATGGAGAGATTGCCGACCTTCTCGGTGACGTCGATCGGCAGGCCGAGGTCGCGGACGATCTCGGCAGCGCGGCGTTCGAGGGCCTGGTCGTTGATGAAGCCGTAGACCGAGGGCTCGCGAGTTGCGAGGATGTTCTCGGACACCGTCATGTTGTTGCAGAGGCTGAGTTCCTGGAACACGATGGTGAGGCCACGGGCCGCCGCCTGCTGCGGGTTCTCCGGCTTGTAGGGGCTGCCGCAGAACTCCACCTCGCCGGTCGTGGCGTGATAGACGCCGGCCAGGATCTTCATCAGCGTCGATTTGCCGGCGCCGTTTTCGCCGAGCAGCGTGTGAACGCGGCCGGCGCGCACCGTGAGGTGCATGTTCTTGAGCGCGGCGACCGGGCCGAAGAGTTTGGATACGTTATTGATCTTGAGAATGACGTCGCTGGTCGCGGCCGACATGCCCGCCTCCTTTCCGACGCGAGTACCCTCGGCGCGACTGACGCCGGATTGGCCGTGGAGAAAAGGCGCGGGACCGCCCAAAGACTGCCCCGCGCTTCTTCAGCTTATATCACTTGCCAGTGTAGACGCCCGGCTCGATCGGCTGCTCGGCAGGCACTTCCTTGCCGGCGATGACCTCGATGGCCGTGTCGACGGCCTGCTTGCCCATCTCGCCGGGGAACTGCTGGATGACGCCGACCATGACCGGGTTGGTGTCGACCGCGTTGCGGGCTTCTTCCATGCCGTCGAAGCCGATCACCTTGACCTGGTTCTCGAGACCGGCCGATTTCACCGCCACGGCGGCGGCCAGCGCGGCGTCGTCACCGAAGCCGAAGATGCCCTGGATGTCGGGATTGGCCTGCAGCATGTTCTGCGCGGCGGCCAGCGCCTCGGCGCGGGTGATGCCGGTCTGCTGAGCGACGATCTCGATGTCCTTGTGCTCGCCGATGGCCTTCTTGAAGCCGTCGATGCGGTTCACAACCGACTGCACGGTCGGATAGTCGATGATCGCAACCTTGCCCTTGTCGCCGAGTTCCTTGGCCATCAGCTCGCCGGCCTTGACGCCGCCGGCATAGTTGTCGGTGCCGATATAGGACGTGACGTCGACGCCGCTGGCGGGCACGTCGACGGTGATCACCTTGATGCCAGCCTTCTGGGCCTTCTCGATCACGGCCTTGACGCCCTTGCTGTCGACCGGCGACAGGACGATGACGTCGACGCCCTTGACGATGAAGTCCTCAACGTCGGCGAGCTGCTTGTTGAGGTCCTGGTTGGCGATCGCCACCTCGAGATTGACGTCCTTTGCGGTCGCCTCGGCCTTCATGGCGTCGGCGAGCTCGATGTAGAACGGATGCTGCTGGGTGAGCAGCGAAGCGCCGATGCCGTCGGCCATGGCCGAGGTGGCGAGGAAGGCGAAGGCGGAGCCGGCGAGAGCCAGGCGAGCAAGCGAACGAATGGTCATCTTGTTCCTCCCACATGGCCGCCGCTCCGACCCATCCTCGGGGTCGGGAGACATGTCGGCCGGTGTTGAACGGTCAGGCAAACAAGCCCCGCACGGCGGAACTCTGCCCGTTGGGGCCGTGACCGGCCCTTTGGCGAACGTGTCCCAACGAAGGTCGCCCTCCGTTTTGACTGGGCGAGCACATCACGGAATGTTGTCGCATGTCAACATAGAAATTTTACGCGCGTAATAATTTCGAGCATCGCAGGAAATGTTTGCAACGATGAAAGGAGCGTGCTTCGACGCGCGGCCAAGGTAGCCGAAGGGAGGGGGATTCGTGTTGGGTAGACATGGTCCTGCCGATATCTGTCGACAGCATGAAGGGGGCAGGTCAAGGCACCGCCGCAGGGATGGGGCGCCCGGACGACGTCGACCGGCGCCGGGCTTTACCCCACCAGAAGCGCGCCTGCGGTTGCCTGATCGGTAATGAGGCCGCTCAACAGTCGACCTCGAAGCGCGCCTCGAATTGCCTGGACCTTGTTGCTGCCGCTTCCGGCTGCAACGGTCGGCAACTGCTGCATGAGCGACATGGGGATGCCGGCAACCCGATCGTTGGTGCATCCCTCCAGAACCTGGCCGGCGGCGTTGAAGGCCCACCCCGCGATCTCCCCGACAGCTCCCCGATCCGCCAGTTCGACAACCTCTGCTTCGGTCAGGAAGCCATCTCGCTGAAGCGGACAGTTCCAGGCAATCTCGCAAACACCGACGAAGCAGGCGCTGGCCTTTTCGGCGAGAGACAGGATGGTCTGGTATGACCTCTGGCTCTGCAGCAGCTCCCGCTCTTCGATGGTCGAGGTAACGACGGGTGTGGGCATCGGAAAGCATTGCGCGTTTGCCTTGTCGGCCAAACGCGACACGACTTCGTAGTGGCTCGCCCGTCCGTCGCGAGACATTGCGCCGATGAGGGAGATTATCTTGTGGTCCGGCTGGTTCATGGTCGGCACTTCATTGACGGCCGCAAGCAACGTTCTGCCGGTCGACAGGCCGATTACGGTCGGCTCCGGAGCCGATAGCGCGTTCTCGATATACTCAGCCAGGGCCACAGCGATGCCCCCGGACTGAACAAGAGCCGCATCCGCGGTCGGTACCACCGTGCAGGTTTGCAGCTCAAAGCGCTCTCGGATGCGCTCTTCCAGCTCGACGCAGTCGGCAATCGGATGATCGAGCCGGAACTTGATCAGCTTTTCGGATACCGCGATCGACACGAGGCGTTGGGCCGTTTGGCGAGAGACGCCGAGCTTCGTGGCAACCTCATCCTGCGTATTTCCGGCGATATAGTAGAGCCAGGCCGCCCGAGCCGCTTGATCCAGTCTTCGTTCCTGCAACTCCTTGGGGGGCAGCACCATTCGGGCAGTCCATTCTTCTCTGGCGTCGCATGACCCGAGATGGTCACGGAAGAGGGATGCGCCGAGCACCACGCACTTGCCGAACGTCGGCCTTGTAGGAGGTACCCGCCGCAACCCGTGAGTTTATCGAGACTTAATATCGTACGCGATCAAGCCTCTCAAGCGCCCGAGGGCTCAATGGCCTTTATGCCATTACCGCGTTGTGTCGAGCATGATCTTGCCCTGGACGGATTTCGAGAGCAGTAGCTCGGGCACTGTTCCGGCTTGAGACAAAGGCAAGACCCGGTCGATCAGGCCATCCAGCCTGATTCGGTTGTTCCCCAACGCCTCTGCGCCAAAGGTCCATTCCCATCCAGGAAAAGGCGCCGAGTAGTTCATCCAGGAGCCTTGAATGGTGAGTTCCTTGCGATTGATCTCCTCGAACTCGGCGGGCTGGAGCGTCAGCGGGACGTGAGGGGTGCCGACATACATGACCCGCCCCTTTCCGGCGGCGATTCTGAGAGCCATGATCTCCGCTGCGGGAACCCCCGCCGTTTCGAATATGATCTCGTAGCCGCCGGCTGCGATCGCCTCACTTACCGCCGCTTCGTCGCGTGAATCGACGACCGTATCGGCGCCGTAGCTCTTGGCCAGATCTAGCTTGGCGGGGTCGACGTCAAAGGCGCAAATCGGACCGGCGCCCAGCAGCTTCGCCGACTGCATCAGCAGCATTCCGATGGTTCCGAGGCCGACGACGGCGGTCGTTCGTCCCGGACGGAAATCCATGATGTTGATCGCATGGAGTCCGACGGTCAGCGGCTCCATGAAGGCGCCCGCGAGCAAGTCGATGGAGTCATCGAGAAGGACGGCGTTGAGGCGGGGCATGACAACATACTCGGCAAAACCGCCCGGTTGCCGTGATCCGATGAAGCTGTAGCCCTTGCCGAGCGCAAAGTTGCCGCGCTGCGACTGGGGGTGCTCGAAAATCGGCACTAGGGGCGCGCATGCCACTTTTCTGCCGATCAGGCTCGCTTCGACACCCTCGCCAACGTCCACGATCGTTCCTGAGAACTCATGCCCAAGGATGAGAGGATAAAAGTGCGCACCGTTATGTATGAGGCGAGGGACATCCGAGCCGCAAACGCCGCTATAGGCGACGTGGACAAGGAGCTCGCCATGACCAATTTCGGGAACTGCCACTTCCTCGACCCGAAGATCGGCGTTTCCATGGAGAACAGCAGCCTTCATCATTCCACCCCATACTTCCGTCTTATTTCATCAAGCTGTGCCAGCACGCTGCGATTGCTTTCGTATGCAGCGTCAAAAAGCGCGAATAGGTCGTCGTAGTAGTCGCGAGAGCCAGGATCGGGCTCGTGGGCGCAATCGACTGGCAAAAGGGAAAAGGCTTCATCGGTGGAACGGAACGTTCCGATGCCGAGACCCGTCAGGATCGCCAAGCCAAGGTTGCCCACCTCGGTCTGGCGCGACGGCGTCAGGCTCATCCCCGTGGCGTCGGCAAAAATCCCGGTCCAGAATGGGTTGTGGGTGATTCCACCCGTAAGCGCCGCGGAGGATGGGCGCTTTGCTCTCAGTTTCTGGAAAACATGGCGGGCTCCGAGTGCCGTGCTTTCCATGAACATTCGTGCAAGATGCGGGCGGTCGGTGCCGGGGGTGACGCCAAGCAAAACGCCGGATAGCGCTTCGTTCCACAGTGGCGCGCGTTGGCCGGTCATGTAGGGGAGGAACACGAGGGGGTGATGCCCCCGCTCCACTTTCTGAGCCTCCGCGCAGAGCGTCTCGAAACTGCTCTCGCCAAGGAGGTTTCGAAACCAAAGAAGCCCCGCGCTGCCGTAGTCAACGCTGCCGTTGACGAGCCATTTTCCCTCGATTCCCGCGTGATACGTCAGGCCGTGACCATCGAGTGGGGGAGTGTCGACGAGGACGCCGACATTTGTGGCTGTTCCCGCTGCAATATAGGCGTCCCCGTCATTGCGAAGGCCCAGGCCGATCGTTGCCGCGACATTGTCCATTGCGCCGGCGATCACCGGCGTTCCTGCGGCAAGTCCAAACCGCTGGGCCGCTGCCGCCGTGACCCGGCCAATCACTTCCTTGCAGTCGGCGATCTCCGGCAGCTTTCGACGATCGATCCCCGACGCCTCGATGAGTTCGTCCGAGTAAGCTCCCGTGAGGACGTCGCAGAGCTGCGAGAGGGCCGCCTCCGAGCGGTTCATGACGAAGACGCCGGTCAGCTGGCGGACCAGGTAGGAACTGCAGTGGAGCAGTGAAGCGCAGGCATCGTAAACGTCCCGCCGCTGATCCCGCAGCCACATGGCTTTCGAGCCGAAATTCGAAGGGTCGGAGCGGTTTCCCGAAATGCTCAGGAGCGCATTTCCATACTGACGGTTGACGAAATCACTTTGCTCTTGTGCTCGGCGATCAAGCCAGATGAGTCCGTTGGAGAGCGCGTTTCCTTCCCGATCGACAGGAAGCATGAGACTCGACATGCCATCGACGCCGATCCCGCTGATGGCTTCCGGGTGGAGATGGGTCTGGGAAAGGATGCCGGCGACGGCCCGCGCCAGGGCGTGGCTCCAGTGATCCGGGTCCTGCTCTGCCCAGCCGATCTTGGGGTAGCTTGTCGGGTATTCTTGCTTCGATTGCGCGACAACGCTGAGTTCGGCGTCGAACAGTACAGCCTTCAGACTCGACGTGCCGATGTCGATTGTCAGTATGAAACTCAAGCGAACCTCCTCCTGGTGTCGCCGTCGATCGTCAGGGGGGGGGCTGCCTGCTTGATCCGCCGCGGCAATCCCCGTCCTCATCCTCGGGGAGACACTAGCAATTCGTCTTGATCTTGGCAATTGCCAATCTATAGGGCGAATGCCAATCGCTGTGGATGCGCCATTGTTGAGAAGTGAGTTTGCAAATGAAGTGCAATATCGTGTAATTATGCCATTAAGGCTGCGATTTTACGCGCTACTGTGGCAATTATTGAGATTTTTTGATAGGCAGATACACCTATAAATAGAATTTTACAGGGGCATTAGCTCAGCCTATTGACATTTGCCCTGATATAATGCTCAGTGCGTGGGTAGTTGCCCGGCGGTTGAGGTGGTACCTCTGGGCAGCAGGAGGAGCCAAGCCATAAACTAAAAGTCTGTGGTTCGAGGGGGGCTGTAATAGATCTCCGAGTTTATCCGCTGGCGAATGAATAGATTTATGCGCGCGTGCGGCTATTTCAGCTTTATGCGTTGGCTCTGTGGTGTTTGCTTTACTGCCAACATGGCTTTGCCTTCTGGCCAAGAGAGGATTGGCCAGAGGTTGCTTAGGAGGAAACAATGAACTTCAAGCGTATCGCTCTGGCGGCGGTTGCCGCCGCGGCCCTATGTGTCACCGGGTCTGCCTCGGCAAAGGAACTCAAGGTCGGTTTCTCCAACCGCACACTGAATGGTCCTTACTTCAGCGCCCTGACCGAGCACATCAAGACCATGGGGGAGGCCGAGGGCTGGACCATGATCACCACTGACGCTCGTGCCGATCTCAACAAGCAGATCGCCGACGTCGAGGACATGCTCGCCCGGGATCTCGACTACCTTATTCTCAATCCCCAGGATCCGGCCGCAGGTCTGCGCATCGTCAAGCAGGCCAATGCCAAGAAAGTGCCGGTGATCATCATCGACAGCGATCTGGCCCTCGGCGCCGACGTCATCACCCGCATCGCGCCGGACAATGCCCGCAACAACCAGCTTATCGGCGAGTATGCTGCGTCGCAGTTTGGTGACACCCCCATGAAGGTGGCGCTGATTTCCGGTAATCAGGGCAACCTCGTCGGTCAGACCCGTTCGATGAACTTCTTCCGGGGTGTCATCGATGGACAGCTGCGCGCAGCCGCGAAGACCAACTTCACGATCGTCAGCCAAGTCTGGGGTGGCTGGGACCAGCAGGGCGGCCTGAAGGCCATGGAAGACGTGATGGCCGCGCATCCGGACACCAATGCCGTCTACACCGAGAACGACGACATGGCGCTCGGGGCGGTTCACGCCCTCAAGGCTGCCGGAAAGCTCGCCGACGTCAAGGTCTATAGCTACGACGGCAACAAGAACGCCTACAAAGCCATCATCGACGGCGAAATGCAGGCCACCGGCGAGAACAATCCGAAGATCATGGCTGAGATGGCCATCGATACCATCAAGAAGTACGACGCCGGCGAACGTCAGTTCACCGATTACTCGCTCTGCCCGGTGCTGGCTGTGACCAAGGAAAACGCCGAGAAAGTCTACGACCCGAACTCTCTGTTCTGAGCCGGCGGCTTCTCAACTCCTCCCACAACAAGAACGGAGGCGGCGTGTCGCCGCCTCCTGCCCATAAAGACTCAATCCCTGGTCCCGTCCGATGTCACGAGCTCGGACCCGATCCGGCAGCAATCGTGGTTGGCCAAGTCGGAAGAGTGCGCCTCGATTGTCTTCTGGAGAGCATCAATGCAGTCCCTGATGAAATCCCTGATCATTTCCGAGCCCGGCAAGATGGCGATCGCCGAGGTGCCGCGTCCTGAACCCAAGGCCGATGAAGTTCTGATCCAGGTCCGGGCCAGTGGCATCTGCGGTACCGACGTCCATATCTACAATGGAGGCTTCACCGCTTCCTACCCGGTAGTCCCGGGGCACGAGTTTGCTGGCGAGGTCTTGGCCGTGGGGCCAGAGTGCCGCCGCATTCCCGTCGGCGCTCGTGTCGCGGTCGAGCCGAACGTTCCCTGTAACAATTGTCCGGAGTGCCTTCGGGGCGAACACCATTTCTGTCGCAATATGATCGTGCCGGGCGTCAACCGGTCCGGCGGCATGGCCGAGTACGTTGTCGTCAACGAACGGGGCGTGTTCGATATCGGCAATCTCTCCTTCGTGGAGGGCGCCTTGGTCGAGCCGCTGTCCTGCGTGGTGCACGCAACCGAAAGGTTGGGCGTTGGCTGGGCTGAGCATGTGCTCATCTTGGGTGCCGGCCCGATCGGTCTCCTTATGGGGCGGCTGATCAAGGCGCGCGGCGCCGCTCGCATCGACTATCTGGAACGAAGCCCGGGGCGTCTCGCGCGTGCCGCCGCAATGGGGCTTGGCGAAGTCTACTCCAACTCCGGCGACATCGCCGACAAGGTCTATGACGCTGTCGGCGATGCGTCCGGCAGTTCGGCGCTCGTGTCCGAGGCAGCCAATCGATTGACCCGTCCGCGCGGTCGGGTGCTGGTTTTCGGCGTGCCTCACAAATCAGGACAGATTGCTCTCGATCATTTCCGCGTCTATCGCGACGAAATTTCTGTCATCGCCTCTTTCACCTCGCTGAAAAACAGCATTCAGGCGATCGATCTGATGAAGAGCAAGACGATCGATGTGAGCGACATCGTCTCTCATCAGATCAAGCTTTCCGAGTGCCCCGATTACATCCTGCGCATGCAGGCCGGCGATGGTGATCTCCGGAAGGTTACGGTCACGGATTTCACCAACTGACATGCGAGGGGGGGCCATCAGGTGGCCCGACTTTGCCGGTCACGACTTAACGAGGATATGATGAGAGACATTCTAGCGCGGCACGCGGCCGGTGAACCCGTTGGCATTTGTTCGGTTTGCTCGGCGCATCCCTTGGTGATCCGCGCGGCCCTTCTCTACGATCTCCACACCGATCGGGTCGTGTTGATCGAGGCGACGTCAAACCAGGTCAATCAGTTCGGTGGCTATACCGGCATGACGGCTGCGGGATTCCGGGATTTCGTGTGGGGCATTGCCGACGAGATCGGCTTCCCGCGCGAGCGGCTGTGCCTTGGTGGAGATCACCTCGGCCCCAATACGTGGCGCGACAAGAAGCCCGCCGAAGCGATGGAGCTGTCAAAGCGTCTTCTCGCCGATTATGTGGCCGCCGGATTCCAGAAGATTCACCTCGACGCCTCAATGGCCGTCGCTGGCGAGACCGACCCCATTGATCCGGCGCTCGCTGCCGAGCGCGCGGCCGATCTTTGCGCTGCCGCCGAAGCGGCGCGGCCTCAGGGGGTTGAGCCGCTCTACATCATCGGGACCGAGGTTCCTGTGCCTGGGGGCGAAGCCAATGGTCTTTCCGGCATTCAGGTGACACGGACCGCCGATGTCGACTCCACGATCGAAACGCATCGTCGCGCATTCGCCGCCCGAGGCCTGGAGGGGGCTTTTGAACGGGTCGTCGGCGTTGTCGTGCAGCCGGGTGTCGACTTCGACAATGCCGGGATCATCGCTTATGCCCCTGAGAAGGCGACCGGTCTTTCGCGGTTCATCGAAAGCCGCAAGGGGCTCGTTTATGAAGCGCACTCCACCGACTTCCAGCCGCGCGAGCGGCTGCGCGAACTGGTTCGCGACCATTTCGCGATCTTGAAGGTAGGGCCGGCTCTGACCTATGCCTTGCGCGAAGGGCTGTTCGCCCTGGCGTCGATCGAAGACGAAATGGTTCCCACGGAAAGCCGTTCCCATCTCCGGAGCGTCATCGAGCGGGTGATGCTCGACGAGCCGGGTTACTGGCAGAAGTATTATCCGGGCACATTCTCCGAGCAGTCCTTGCTTCGCATCTACAGCCAGTCCGATCGCATCCGCTACTATTGGCCTCATCCGGCCGTGAGTGCCGCCGTCGATCGGCTGTTCGCCAATCTCTCCTCCGACAAGCTGCCGGTCGGTCTTGTCCGGCAGTACGCCGGGCTTGAGCGGTCGCGCCTCGGCGATGGGGATGTGACGGCCAGATCCATCGTCATGGACAAGATTTGGCAGGTGCTCGACGACTACCGGTTCGGCTGTTACGGGCAGCTGAACTGAGGCTTTCTCGCAAACCCGACCGGCGCCGATTTGTGGAGGCAAACTGGCGCCGGCGCGGGAGCGGGGGCGGAACCGCTCGCGAACCAGGCTCGGCGAGCGCCGCCACAAGAATGGGCTGAGGAGGATATATGTCCGACTACGCAATTCGCATCGAGGGCGTCGGCAAGGCTTTCGGGGGCGTGCATGCCCTGCGAGACGTTGCCTTGCGCGTCCGTGCCGGCACCATCCATGCGCTGGTTGGGGAGAACGGCGCCGGCAAGTCGACGCTGATGAACATACTCGCCGGCATCCTGCGTCGCGACAAGGGAACGATCGAGGTCTTCGGCGATCCTGCCGACTTCGCAAGTCCCGTGGAAAGCCAGAAGCGTGGCATTGCGATCATCCATCAGGAGCTTGCTCTCGCTCCCGATCTGTCGGTGGCCGAGAACATGTTCCTCGGCGATCTCGGAAACGGATCGCTGTTCGTCGACTGGAAGACGATGAACCGGAAGGCCGGCTCGGCACTCTCCGCGTTCGGCTTCAATATTTCCCCTACGACGATGTGTGGCGACTTGTCGGTGGCATACCAACAGATCGTCGAGATCACCAAGGCGCTCGTCATCCAGGACTGTCGAGTGTTGATCCTCGATGAGCCGACGGCGGTGCTTGCGGATCCGGAGACGGATGTCCTGTTCGACAATCTGCGCAAGCTCAGAGAGAGCGGCATCACGATCATCTACATCTCGCACCGCCTCGAGGAGATCTTCCGCATCGCCGACGCCATCACGGTTTTCAAGGACGGGCGGACCGTTGCCGATCTGGATCCCAAGTCCTGTACGGAAGAAGACATCATTACCAACATGGTCGGCCGCAGGCTGGAAGCACTCTTTCCTGCCAAGCCTGAGCGTGACGCCGATGGAGACGTGCTCCTCAAGGTCGACAACCTCACGCGAGGCGGCGTGCTCGACAATGTTTCGCTGAATCTGCGGGCAGGAGAAATCGTGGGACTCTCGGGCCTAATCGGATCCGGTCGGTCGGAGGTCGTTCGGGCCATCTTCGGTATCGACCCGATTGATGCCGGGACAATCGAAGTGTCGGGCAAACGGCAGGTCATTCGCAAACCCGCGGATGCCATGCGGGTCGGCATCGGTCTGGTTCCGGAGGATCGCAAACGGCAGGGGGGCATCCTGCCGATGAGCATTCGTGAAAACATGACCATGACCAACCTTGAGGCCATCAGTCGTTTTGGCATCACCAACGCGCGCGCCGAACGTCGCATCGCCCAGGCCTCGCAAGACCGCGTCAAGATCAAGCTGGGAGCACTGAATGACGCTCTGTCTTCGTTGTCCGGCGGCAACCAGCAGAAGGTCATTGTCGCCAAGTGGCTGAATACCAACTGCAAGATCCTCATTCTCGACGAACCGACACGCGGTGTCGATGTCGGCGCGAAGGCCGAAATCTACTCGATCATTGCCGCGCTGGCGGCCGACGGCGTTGGAATTCTTGTGATCTCGTCTGAGCTGGTCGAGATCATCGGGCTTTGTCACCGAACCTACGTGATGAGCGAAGGGGTGATCGCTGGCGAGCTCAAGGGGGGCGAGATGACGGAGGAAGCAATCATGCGGCTCGCCATTCCCAAGCGCCGTGTCCACTGAGAGTTTTGGGGGAAACAATGTCTGCCAATAAGCTGTTTCGCCTGGTCATCAACCAGTCGACCATCGTTGTGTTCGTGTTGATGCTGGTCGCGGCCGGTTTTCTTTCTGATCGCTTCTTCTCACCCGACAACATCACCAACATCCTGCGACAGAGCGTGCCTCTCGGCATCGTGTCGCTCGGCTTGCTGTATGTCATTCTGACCGGCGGCATTGACTTGTCGGTGGGCTCGGTCATGGCGCTGGTATCGGTTGTCGTCGCGCTGACGATCCCCGGCTTCGGCGTGGCTGGCGCGGTTGCGATTTCTCTGGTCGTCGGCGTCGCATGTGGCTTGGTGAGCGGCTCGCTGGTTGCCAACTTCGGGATCGCACCGTTTATCGCGACCCTGGCGACCATGACGATCACCCGCGGCTTGTCGCTGATTGTCTCGAAAGGCCAGCCGATCTTCATCGACGATCAGGCCTTCATGGACTTCGGCGGCGCCTCGGTCTTCGGCGTCCCCGCCCTGTTTTTCCTGCTGATCGTGGTCACCATCGCCGCTCTGCTGCTCAATCGCAAGACCGTGTTCGGGCGTCTGGTCATTGCCATCGGTTCCAACGAGACTGCGACCAGGTTCTCCGGCATCAACATCACGGCCATCAAGCTGGCCGTCTACGCGATATCCGGGTTTACCTGTGCGATTGCCGGTGTCGTTTCCGCGACCCGAACGGGCGTTGGCTCTCCCATTCTGGCCATCGGCTTTGAACTCGATGCGATCGCCGCCGTCGTCGTCGGTGGCGCGAGCCTGGCGGGTGGCCGAGGCACCGTCGTCAACACGCTGATCGGTGCCCTGATCCTGTCGATGATCTCGAACCTCATGAACCTGATGGATATTCCCGGTTACCACCAGCAGGTCGTCAAGGGTGTCATCATCGTCTTCGCCGTCTTGCTCGAAAGCGCCAAGCGTCGTGCGACGACGCACCACTAAGGCATCGTCCGGCCGGCTGAAATGGCGGCCGACGAGATGATGCTCGCGAGATGTGCAACTGGAGCTCCGGGCTGATTCAGCAAGATAGAACGAAGCCCTAGAAAGTAGTCCGCCGGCCCCGCTCCAATGGGGCCGGCGGCTTTGTCTCGGATGTCGTGACCTTCAGTTGATGTGGCTGGTCGTTTCGTGGTCGAAGACGTGAAGGCGCGCGCCGTTGAGCGCGATGTGCAGCGGTTGGCAGACTTCGGCGACGCACCGGGTCGCAAGCAACGCTGGACTGCCTCAGGGCGCGCGCGCCGGAGGGGCGGCACTCAACCTTTGGTCGAAATAGCATCGATGCAGCCTTGAAAGCACTAAAGTAGTGCCTTAACTTATGATGCATGATCGGCAAGCCACAATTTGCGATGGTTCTCACGCTGTCGCCGTCGCCGGAAAGCCTTGGAGCGCTTCATGAAACGCTCGACGGCTATCGCCGAGCGATGGAGATTCTCGACGGGACCAAGGGTGCAAATCTGGTTGCGCTTCATGAGGAAGCTTACGAGGAAATCCGAGCCAAGACCGGGTTGCCGGCTCGCATGGTCACCTTGGCTTTGCGCGACCGGAGCAGGCGCTCGCCTGCGGCTCCCGTCGACGACATTCCCCTCGACGGCAAGTTGTTTTCGCTGAAAGGCCCCGACAGCCTGAGCGTCGCCACCATCGGCGGGCGGGTCACCGTTCCCTATTCCGTGGATGGCTATCGCAATGGCTGGAGCGATTTCGCCGAGGCTCGTCTTTGTTTCGACGGGGCTCTGATCACCATCCGCGTCGGTGTGCAGACCGGCTCCCAGTTCCAGAAAGAGGTCACGATGTCCAATGAAGGTATTCTGGCCCGCCTCGGGCGTGTCATCGCCGGGGTGGTCAACAACGCGGTCGATGTGGCGGAGGGTTCCAACCCGATCGCCGTTGCCCAGCAGGCCCTGCGGGAGATCGACAAGATCACGGACGAAGCGCGCGCCGTCTTGGGTGTCGCGATGGCCTCGGGCCATCGTCTGAAGGCCAAGGCCGAGGATCTCGATGCCGAGATCCGTGACCTCGACGAGAAGATCAAGACCGGCCTTGCCAAGGGGCGCGAGGACCTCGCGCGCGTGGCGACGGGCGTGCAGATCGACCTCGAGGCACAGCGCAACGCCATCGAAAAGGCGATTGCCGAGAATGCGAGCGAGATTGCCGAAGCCGAGGCCACCTTGCGCAGCATTGCCTCTGCCCGCGCCGATGCGAAGAAGCGTCTCGAAGATGCCGAACGCGCCGAGCGGAAGGTGACGCCTGCGGCCACGCCGTCCCAGCGAAACGACCAGCGCCTTGCCGCCGCGCTCGCGGCGGTGGAGAGAGTGACGGGCGTTCCCGCGAAGCCGGTCCACGGCGCGGCGGAAGTCGAGGAGTTGGGCAAGATGCAGCGTGAGGACGCCATCGAGGCGCGTCTCAAGGTGTTCCGCGAAGGTCAGCGCTGATGGAAACATTCATCCAGCCCGGCACGGAGCTCTTCTGGGTGGCGCTTCTGGTTGTGGCCGGTCTTGGGCTTGTCGAGCTCGTGTCCCTGCTTCTCGGCGTCTCCGCCTCCGGGTTGCTGGATGATGGCCTCGGCTTCCATGGTCTCGGCGATCACGACGTCGGGCTGCTTGGCGCCTGGATGTCCTGGCTCAATGCGGGCGGGGTGCCGATCCTTGTTCTGGCTGTCCTCCTGATCTCGGCCTTTGCCGTGTTCGGGTTCGCCCTTCAGGCGGTCGCCGGCAGTGTTTTCGTGCCTCTGCCCAGTTTGGCGGCCGGTCCGATCGCTCTGGCCCTGGCTGTTCCCTCCACGCGATGGCTCAGCCGCGGCCTGGCGAAGATCATGCCGCGCGACGAGACCTCCGCCGTCAGTCAAACCGGGTTTGTCGGTCTGGTCGGCACGGTCACGATCGGGCCGCTCGATCAGGGACAGCCGGGTGTCGTACGCGTGAAGGATAGTTACGACAACATACACACCCTGCGGGCGCAGGCCGCGCCGGGATACGTCATCGAGACCGGAGAGCTCGTCATTATCGCGGATGGCTCGGATGGTCTCTTTCAAGCCATTCCCGCGCCAAAGGAATTCAGCGACGTGGACATTAAGAGGGGCTGACTATGGGGTTCATTTCTCTCGGCATAATCGCCAGCATCATCGTCATGGCGGTTGCCGTGATCGGCATCATCATATCGTCGCTCTACATCCGGGCGACGCGGGACAAGGCTTATGTTCGGACCGGCTTTGGCGGCAAGAAGGTCGTGCTTGATGGCGGTTCCATCATTCTTCCGGTCTTCCACTCCTATTCCTGGGTCTCGCTCAGCACGCTGCGTCTTGAAGTGAAGCGCGCCGAGAACGAGTCGATGATCACCAAGGACCGCATGCGCGCCGACATAACCGCCGAGTTCTATGTCCGCGTGAAGCCGGATTTCGAGAACATCGCGCTTGCCGCACAGACCCTGGGTGATCGTACCAACGATGCCGATGCTCTGAAGGCGCTGGTCGAGGCCAAGTTTGTCGACGGCCTGCGTTCCGTGGCGGCGACGATGACCTTGCGCGACCTGCAGGAGCAGCGCGCCGAGTTCGTGAAGTCGGTGCAGGCTGCCGTCGCCCACGACCTTCAGTCGAACGGCCTCGAGCTGGAATCGGTCTCGCTGACGCGGCTCGATCAGACCGATATCAAACACTTCAATCCGAACAACAGCTTCGATGCCGAGGGCCTCACCGCTCTCACCAAGATCACCGAGGAGCGCAAGCGCGAACGCAACCAGATCGTCCGCGACAATGAGGTCGAGATCGCGACCAAGGACCGGGAGGCGGTGCTGAGGCGGCTGACGATCGAGCGCGAGCAGCGCGACGCCGAGTTGATGCAGGAGCGCGACATCGCCAACAAGACCGCCGAGACGCGGGCCGAGGCCGCCAAGGCCGAGCAACTGGCGCGCCTTGCCGAAGAGACGGCTCGCCTGGATTCCGAGCGGGGTATCGCCGAGCGCGACGCCGAGGCGCGCCAAGCCCGCGAATCTGCGCGCATCATCGCCGAACGAGGGATCGCGGAGCGCGAAGCGGAGGCGCGCAAGGTGACCGAGACGGCGCGCATCGAGGCCGCCATCGCGGTTGCCCAGAAGACCGAGGAAGAACAAGCCGCGCGCGCCAAGGCCGACGAGGCCAAGGCGGGTGCCATCACGGCCGAAGAGCAGGTGGCAACCGCGCGTGAGGTCGAGATCGCCGAGCGCGCCAAGCGCATCGCCGTGATCGCCGCGCGTCAGGAAGCCGAGCAGGCCGCGACGGCCATAACGGTCAAGGCCGAGGCCGAACGGGAGGCCGCCGAGAACCTCGCCGCCGCCCTGAAGATTCAGGCGAATGCCGAGGCGGAAGCCGCCAAGGTGCGTGCCGCCGGTGTCATCGAACTCGGTGAGGCCGAGGCGCGGGCGGAGCGGGCCAGGAACGAGGCGCGCAACGCGCTCGCGGCCAGCATCATCGATTTCGAGCTGGCGAAGGCGCGCGTGGAGATCGTACCGCAGGCACTCGCCGAGGCCATGAAGCCGATCGAGAAGATCTCCGATATCCGGATCTTCAGTACCGGTGGGCTTCCCGGCTCTCTCGGCGGCAGGTCGGGCGAGCAGGGTGGAAACTCGATGAACGACCTGGCCGGTCAGCTGTTGAGCTTCACCGCGCAAAAGCCGATCCTTGATGAAATCCTGGCTCAGGCCGGTTTCAAGGGGGCAGACCCCACGCAGGCTCTCCTCGCCGCTTCCCTTGAGGCATCTGTTGAAAGGGCGGTGAAGCCGGAGGTCGACAAGAACCCGAGGTCCTGATCCGGGAAGCGGCTAACAGCGGGGAACTTCAGTCTCTCAGTCCCCCGGCAGGGAACAAGGAACAGCCATATGAAAGACTGGCGGTTGCTCGAACAACCTCCAGTTCTCGGGTGTCTTGCGGCGATTAGCGCGAACCGGCGCTGGTCGCCGTATTCTCATTCGTTACTTTTGCGGATGCGCTCATCAACGAGCGGAACGCATGCGAAGCCTCTCCGCTCGGGAAGCCTCTCCGAGGCCGAGCTCCGTCATGAACTTGTCATCTCCCGTCACCATGACACTATGCCGAAATGGGGGGCACAGGGCGATGACGGAGCAAGTTGCCGGTTCTGATGGAGGCGCGCCGCGCGGGACGCCCTCGGAGGTCTTCTTCGCCTTTCTCAAGCTGGGCCTCACCTCCTTCGGCGGCCCCATCGCCCATCTGGGGTACTTCCGGGAAGAACTGGTGGTTCGTCGGCGCTGGCTCGACGATCACGCCTATGCCGATCTCGTGGCGCTGTGCCAGTTTCTGCCCGGACCGGCCTCCAGTCAGGTTGGTTTCGCCCTCGGTATGATGCGGGCCGGCTGGCTGGGAGCGCTCTCCGCCTTTCTTGCCTTTACCCTTCCATCCGCCTTGATCTTGACGGCTTTCGCGCTGGCGGCGCCTGCAATGGGTGGCGTGTGGGGCGATGGCGCCCTGCACGGTCTCAAGATCGTCGCCGTCGCCATCGTGGCCCAGGCAATCTGGGGCATGGCAAGAAACCTCTGCCCCGACCGCGAACGCGCGACGATCGCCATCGCCGCGGTGGTCTTGATGGCTTTCGCGCCGGGCAGCGTCGGCATGTTGGCGGCGATCGGTCTGGGTGCGGTGGCCGGTCTGGTTCTGGGGGGCGGGCAGACCGGACCAGTCGCCGGCCACCTTGCCGTACCGGTGTCGAAATGGACGGCCACCGGTGCCATGGTGATCTTTGTCGCTCTGATGGTCTGCTTGCCATTGTTGGCCGCCCAATCTCAGACATTCTCCGTTCTTGACGGCTTCTACCGGGCGGGCGCGCTGGTCTTCGGCGGCGGCCACGTCGTTCTGCCGCTTCTCGATGCCGAAGTCGTGCAAAGCGGGTGGGTGACGCCGAATGCCTTTCTTGCGGGCTATGGCGCCGCGCAAGCCGTTCCGGGGCCGCTTTTTACGTTCGCCGCCTATCTCGGCGCGGTCTTGGGCCCTGAACCACACGGTGTTCTGGGCGCGGCTTTGGCCCTGCTGGCACTTTTTCTTCCAGGGTTTCTGGTGCTCGTCGGCGTTCTGCCGTTCTGGGATCAGTTTCGCAGCAAATCTGTCGCTCGATCGCTGATGCGAGGAGCCAATGCCGCCGTCGTCGGTATCCTCGGCGCTGCCCTGTACGCGCCCGTCTTCACGGGCGCCATCTTTAGCCTGCGAGACTTCGCCTTGGCATCCGCCGGCTTTGTTGCCCTCGTGGTGTGGAGGGCGCCGCCGTGGGTGGTCGTCATCTTGTCTGGCTTGGGCGGTGTAGGGCTGGCGCTGTTCGATTGAAGGGTGTGGGAGCCGACCCAAATACGCCCTATCCTGAGTCTCCTCGTTGTTGCTCCCGCTCAAAGCAAGCGTCGAGATCTTCAATATGCAAAAAACAATATATTGAGATGTGAGCAGAAAAGGAGAAATAAACACGGCCTTAACGACTCTGAACCAAAATATACCTTGGTTAATTTGAGTCGTATTCGGCGGTTTTCGGTCGGGCTGGTCAACTTTAGGTGCATTTGCCTAAATATTAGGCCGTTGACGCGAAGATGAGGAGGCGAATACGCGGGACGGAGCGGTCGAATGTCCATTCGCGGAAAACTGGCCATCGTCGTTGTCATGCTGCTTCTGCCTCTCGGACTGATGTCCGGCTTGTTCGTGCTGCAAAGCAAGAAAGACATTGCTTTCGCCGAAGCCGAACTGGCTGGAACCGGGTGGCTTCGCCAGATGTGGCCTTCGGTTATCTCGTGGGTATCTGCGCCGGATGGCGACGACGAGAAGATCCTGGAGGCGGCCAGATCGCTCATGGCGCCGGAGTATCCGGCATCCGTGCGTGACGCGGCCGGTCGTCTTTTATTGTCGGGCAAGGCCACAGCCGAGGTCGGGGCGTTGTTCCGTGATCTGGCGACGGCTGCAGGCAACGATAGCAACTTGATCCTCGACCCCGACCTCGACAGCTTCTACGTCATGGACACGGTGGTGGTGCGTCTGCCCGACCTGATCACGCGCGCCGCCGAGCTGGATATGCTGGCTCGTCATCAGTCGACCCTGAAGGAACTCGACGACACGGCCCGCGCCGCTTTCATCGTACTGCTGGGCCAGATCGAGACCGACAAGAGCACGATTGAAGCGTCGGTCGAGGTTGCCAAGAAGAGCAACCCGTCCGGCTCCGTAGCCGCCGCGCTCAACGGTCCGACGGCGGCTTTTGTCGACAGCGTCGAGGCTTTCTCGCAAACCGCCAACAAGGTTGCCGCCGAGCTTCGGAATGACGAGATGCGAGCCAAGGCCGACATCGCCGCACTTTCGGTGGCCAACAAGGCGCTGGTCGGGGCGGCGGACAGCTATTGGCGGCAGTCGGCCGATCAGCTTGATGACCTGCTCGAGGTTCGCGTCGGAGGCTTCTGGGCGCGCATGTCCACCATGCTTGGGCTCGCGCTCGGCATTGCCATTCTGGCCATCGTCGCAGCCGTGCTCCTGTCCCGTTCGATCGTCCGAAGCATATCCAGTCTGGATGCTCATATCCGGGAGCTCGGCGATTCAGACATTTCCACCGAGTTGGTGGAGGCCGGGCGCTCCGACGAAGTGGGGCAGCTGGCGCGCGCCGTCGCCTATTTCCGCGACCGGACCATCGAGAAGCTCAACGAGGCCAACTCGGAGGAGCGCCAGCGCGAAATCCTGCAAAACAAGCGAGCAGCGCTAGCCGGCGTGGCCGACCGCCTGCGCGTTTCGGTCCACTCGGTGGTGACCGCGATCAACGGGCTCGCCCAGAATGTCAGCGTCGTGATCGATGCCGTCGCGACCAATGCGTCGACGACGCGCAGCGAGCTGGACGTGTCGCTGAACCGCCTTGACCTTACCAACAAGGACATGAATGGCGTCGTCTCCGCCGTGACCGAACTGGCGGCTTCTTTGTCCGAAATTTCCCAACAGACCGCGGTTTCGGCCAAGGACGCGGAAACGGCTCGGACCTACTCGGAAGCGGCGAGGGCTCTCGGCACCAAGCTCACACAGGCGTCGGAGAGAATAGGACAGGTCACGACCTTGATCTCAGCCATCGCCCAGCAGACCAATCTGCTGGCCCTCAACGCCACCATCGAGGCGGCGCGCGCCGGAGAGGCGGGCAAGGGATTTGCCGTGGTAGCCTCCGAGGTCAAGCAACTCGCCAACCAGACGGCGGGAGCCACCGACGAGATCACGCGGCAGGTCGAGGATATTCGATCCGCCGCCCAGGAGGTCGCGTCTTCGCTTGACGAGATCACGGGATCGATCGAAGCCATGTCGTCGCTGAGCACGACCATTGCCGGCGCGGTGGAACAGCAAAGCGCTGCAACATCGGAAATCAATGAGAGCCTGGATCGTTCGACGACAGCCAACCACGATGTGGTCGCCAGCCTCAACTGCCTGCCGACGCTTGCCTCTCAAACCGAGCAGGCTGCGGCGAAGCTGGCTGACATGAGCGGCACGCTCGTCGGCCAGGTGCAAAGCTTGGAACACGAAGTCGACGCACTGGTGCATGACCTCATGGACCAGCGGCGGCACCCGCGCAAACAGGCCGACGTCATGGTGACGGTGGACTTCGCCGATGGCGCCCGGCGTTCGCTTCGCCTGCATGACGCGTCGCGTTCCGGCATGCGCTTGGCCAAGGTCGACGGCATGAGGGCCGGCACCGACGGTCGGGTTGTTCATCCGGTCCTTGGTCCGTTGGACGTCAAGGTTGTCTGGTGCAACGATCAGGTCATGGGCGTCCAGTTGATCGATCGCATGCTTTCGGACGACGAAGTAGATCAGTTGGTGGTGAGCCGGCTCGCCGCGTAAGGGGGCTGGCCTATAGCCTGATCGCCCTCGATAGAATGACCGCCGATGACGGACAAAGCTCCTTGGCCTGCCGCGTGCCAAGGATGGTCTCGGGCGCGGCTGCCCGCTCTATGCGCCTGAAGCCCATTGCCTCGAAGAACTCGGCCGCTGTGGTGGTCAACAGCCATGCCGTCCGTGCGCCCTCGTCGAAAGCGCGACGGACGAGCCGCGACACGATCGCCTTGCCGGCGCCCTTGCCACGCCATCCCGGCAGCACCGTGAGCGAGCGCAGAAAAGCGTCAGCCTCGTAAAGTTCGTGGCCTGCGTACCCGACGATCTCGCCGGAGAGTGTGCGGTAGACGAAGAACCGCCGCCCCGGCTCGGCAAGATCGCTCGTGGGCAGGCTTTCCCCCGCGAGCGCCGCCACGAGCCCCGCGTCGCGGCCGGCCACCTCGTCATCGCGTAGACAGATCTCGCCGTCGTCCTTGACGAAGTCGGCAAGCGGGCCCTCCGGCAACAGGTCCAGCACCATGTCGGAGGGTCGGCAGAGCCTTACGCCGCGCGGGCTCACCACGATCGGCCGGTTGATCAGGATCGGATGCGCCATCATGGCGTCGAGCAGCTCGTCGTCGGTGAGTGCCGGATTGCCGAGTCCTAACTCCTCATAGGACGTGCCCTTGACACGAAGCGCGTCGCGCACAGCCATGCCCATCCGCTCGATCAGCTGACGCAACAGCTCCCGGCTCGGCGGGCATTTCTGGTAGTCGATCACGTGCGGCTCTATGCCGGCATGGCGGATCAAGGCCAGCGCGTTGCGCGAGGTGCCGCAGCCGGGGTTGTGGTAGATCACGACATCCATGTCAGGCCGCCTTCTCGGCCGGAAAGAAGCGGCGCGACCACAGCGCCACGTTGACGAGGCCGATCATCACCGGAACCTCGACCAGAGGGCCAATGACGGCGGCAAACGCCGCGCCGGAGTTGATGCCGTAGACGGCCACCGCCACGGCGATCGCCAGCTCGAAGTTGTTGCTGGCCGCCGTGAAGCACAGCGTCGTGCAGCGCGGATAATCGGTGCCGGCCTTCAGCGACAGGATGAAACTCAGCGCGAACATCACCACGAAATAGATCAGCAAGGGGATCGCGATCCGCACCACGTCGCCGGGGATGGTGAGGATCAGCTCGCCCTTCAGCGAGAACATGACAACGATGGTGAAGAGCAGCGCGATGAGGGTGATCGGCCCGATCTTCGGCACGAAATGACCGTGGTACCAGTCCTTCGATACGAAGCGCAGCATGATCACCCGCGTCAGTACGCCGGCAATGGCCGGAATGCCGAGATAGATGAAGACGCTCTTGGCGATCTCGCCGATGGAAATGTCCACCTCCGACCCCGTCAATCCGAAGACCGGCGGCAGCACGGTGATGAAGAACCACGCGAACACCGAGTAGAACAGCACCTGGAAGATCGAGTTGAAGGCGACGAGGCCGGCTGCATATTCCGTCGATCCCTTGGCGAGTTCGTTCCAGACGATCACCATGGCGATGCAGCGGGCAAGGCCGATCAGGATCAGACCCACCATGTATTCCGGCTTGTCGGGCAGGAAGATGATTGCCAGCGCGAACATCAGCACCGGCCCGATCAGCCAGTTCTGCACGAGGGAGAGCCCAAGCACCTTGAGGTCGGCGAATACCTTCGGCAGATCCTCGTAGCGCACCTTGGCAAATGGCGGATACATCATCAGGATCAGGCCGGCGGCGATCGGGATGTTGGTGGTGCCCACCGTTCCCGAGTTGATCATCGCCTCGACCGAGGGGAAGGCGTAGCCAAGCGCGATGCCGAGCGCCATGGCGGCGAAGATCCAGAGGGTGAGATAGCGATCGAGGAAGCTGAGCCGGCTGGCAACGGACGTCATTTGGTCTCTCCTGCCTTTGCCGTGGCGCCATCGAGACGACCGATATCGCGCAAGTGGTTGGTCAGGGCCATGCGGTCAACGCTCGCAAGCGGCAGCGACAGGAAGGCGTTTATGCGGTTCTTGAGGTAGCGCGCGGCGGTGATGAAGGCCGCCTTCTGCTGGAAATGGGTGCCAACGACGCGGGCTGGGTCTTCGATGCCCCAATGGGCGGTCATCGGCTGTCCCGGCCAGACCGGGCAGACTTCACCGGCGGCGTTGTCGCAAACCGTGAACACGAAATCCATCTCGGGTGCGCCGGGAACGGCGAACTCGTCCCAGCTCTTGGACCGCAGCCCCTCAGTCGGAAACCCCTCTTCCGTCAGCACCTCTATGGCCAGCGGATTGACCTGTCCGGACGGGTGGCTGCCGGCCGAGAATGCGCGGAAACGGCCGGCGCCATCCTTGTTGAGGATGGTCTCGGCGATGATCGACCGGGCGGAGTTGCCCGTACACAGGAACAGAACGTTGTAGACGCGGTCTGGCATGGACGCGTTCTCCAGAGGAAGGGAGGTGGAGCAACTTTCGGTGCCACGACAATCGAAATGGCGGCCAAGCTCCGGGTGGCCCGCGCAGCAATCGTCGACCAGGTAGCGCACGAGGCCGCGCAGCGCTGGCACTGCGGCACGATAGATAATCTGCCGGCTGCGACGTTCCGATGTCGCGAGACCGGCGCGCGTGAGGATGGCGAGATGGGTCGAGAGCGTGTTCTGCGGCACGCCCAGCCGCTCGGCGATGTCGCCGGCCGCCAGGCCTTCCGGCTCGTAGCGGATCAGCAACTGAAAAACGTCGAGGCGCGTCTGCTGCGCCAGCGCCGACAGGGAATCGAGAGCTTGTGTCTTATCCATATATCGACGCTAGACGAAATATGGATATAAGGCAATGTCCGGATTGTCGGGTGGCTCGTTGAGTAGTAGTTGCTGATAAGCGCATAAGCGGATGACCACATGAAAGACCCCGTCGACATTCTCTCGGCCCTCGCCGATCCCACCCGCCTCGGTGCCATTCGCCTGCTCTGGGACGGCGAGGAGCATTGCGTCTGCGAGTTGATGCGCAAGCTCGGCGTTTCGCAGTCGCGCATGTCCCGTCACATGGCGACGCTGAAGGTGGCTGGCTTGGTCGTCGACCGGCGCGACGCCCAATGGGTTCGCTACCGCCGCAATCCCGCTCTCAGCCCGGTCGTTGCCGCCGTGGTCGACGCGGCGCTGGCCCTGCCGGTGACCGAGAAAGCCGAGGAGGTCGCGGCATGACGAGCTGTTGCCCGCTCCCCACGCCGCCCAAGCCAGCGGGCGAACCTCATGCCCCGTTGTGGATTGGCGCCACCGTTGCCGCGATCGTGCTATGGTTCGTGGTCTATCAGCTACTGCAGCCGGCCTCGCTTTGGACCGTGGCGCATTTGCCCGTCGCGCCGGACAGTCACCTCGCCGACGCTCTCGCCTTCTTCCTCTACGATACGCCCAAGGTACTGATGCTGCTGACGCTAGTGGTTTTTGCCATGGGGGTCGTCCGTAGCTTCTTCTCTGCCGAGAACACCCGCCGGCTTTTGTCCGGCAAGCGCGAGGGCGTCGGCAACGTGGCTGCCGCCTCGCTCGGCATCGTCACGCCTTTCTGTTCGTGCTCCGCAGTGCCACTATTCATCGGCTTCGTTTCTGCCGGGGTCCCCCTCGGCGTGACCTTCTCCTTCCTCATAGCCGCGCCCATGGTCAATGAAGTCGCGCTGGGCCTGTTGTTCGGTCTCGTCGGCTGGCAGGTGGCGCTCACCTATCTCGGCTTCGGCCTCGGTGTGGCCATTGTCGCCGGCTTTGTGATCGGCCGCTTTCATCTCGACGGCTGGCTGCAGCCCTGGGTGCGCGAGGTGCGCATGGGCAACGTCGATCTGCCAGATCGCAAGCTCACGGTCGTCGATCGTCTGCAAGCCGGACTCGATGCGGTCGCCGACATCGTCGGCAAGGTGTGGATGTGGGTGATCGCCGGCATCGCGGTTGGCGCGCTGATCCACGGCTATGCTCCGGCCGATCTCCTCGCCTCGATCATGGGCAAGGATGCCTGGTGGTCAGTGCCCGCCGCCGTCCTGGTCGGCGTCCCCATGTATTCCAACGCTGCCGGCATCATTCCCATCGTCGAGGCGCTGATCGGCAAGGGCGCCGCGCTCGGCACCGTGCTGGCCTTCATGATGGCGGTGATCGCCTTGTCGTTGCCGGAGATGATCATCCTGCGAAAGGTCCTGACCGTCCGGTTGATTGCGGTTTTTGCCGGTGTCGTCGGGCTCGGCATTCTGGCCGTCGGCTATCTCTTCAATATACTGTTCGCATGAGAAGGATGAAATCATGAAAGATATCAAAGTCCTTGGCTCCGGTTGCAAAACCTGCCAGCTCACCGCCGATCTCTTGAAAACCGAGGCCGACAAGCTCGGCGTGTCCGTCACCATCGAGAAGGTCACTGACTACGCCGCCATCGCCGGCTATGGAATCGCGGCGACGCCGGGCGTGGTGGTCGATGGCAAGGTCGTGTACGCTGGCGGTCTGCCGAAGGCGGCTGATGTCGATGGCTGGCTGAAGGCCTGACGTCGCTCGAAGGGCTCAGAGATGCCCGATCGCATCGACGAGCAGCTTGGCGAATACGCTCCATCCCTCGCCGGTCAGCCAGACGAGTGTGAAGGCGCCAACGAGGCCGCCGACGGTTCCGGAAACGATGCCGATGACGACGGCCCGCCAGAATCCACCCCAAACACCGGGGGCAGGGGACGCCGAAGCTCTGGATCTGCGCCTGGGTGATCGCTCCGATAGCGGGGCGCTCACCGGGCCGATCCGGTCCATCGGCCCAAGCGTCAGGCCGGGCTTCCTCTTGGTGTCGCCATCAAGGTGAGGCTCGGTCTTGCGGCTTCCGAACGTATCCCGATCCGGAAGATCATCGGTCATATCGAGAAGCGGGCCGAGATCCGGCTCGATGTCGCGCGCGTGCTGGTTCATCGTGTGACCTTGTGCTTTTCGGCAAGGTCGATACGCGGCGTTTGCGGCATTTATGCGGGCCGCTATGTCCTGTAGGCAACGATTCTGCCCCTCCCGAAGCCAGCTTCTTGTTGGGAACCGTGCCGGAGCGGGAGTGACTCCGGCACGGCTCCGATCGGGCGGGAGGAGGCCGCCCTATCTCATCATGAAGGCATACACGAGGCTTGGGGCCGCGTTCAGGTGCGCCCTGCCAAGGCCTTTGCCTTGGCAACGATGGCCTCACGGGTGATCCCGAACTCGGCATAGAGCCGTTCGGCCGGGGCCGACGCGCCGAAGTCGTCGAGGCCGATGACGTCCTCTTCGCTTTCGACATAGCGTGTCCAGCCGAACTTTCCCGCCGCCTCGACGGCAACCCGTGGCGCCGAGCCAAGGACGGACTGGCGATAGGTCTTGGGTTGCGCCTCGAAAAGCTCCCAGCACGGCATCGACACCACGGCGACGGAAAGCCCGTCTTTTGCGAGCACTTCCGCCGCCTCTATGGCCAACGATACTTCGGTGCCGGTGGCGAGTAGCGTCACGTCGCGTTTGTTGCCGCCAAAGCTGCGAATGACGTAGGCGCCCGAAGCAACGCGGTTCTCCGTGGGGTCATCTCCGTCATGACCGCGCAACTGCGGCACCGCCTGCCGCGAGAGCGCCAGCAGCGAGGGACGATGGCGGCTGCGGACCGCGACGTCCCAGCATTCGAGCGTTTCCACCACGTCTGCAGGGCGGAACACCAGCAGGCGTGGCAAGGCGCGAAGTGACGCCAGATGCTCCACCGGCTGGTGTGTGGGGCCATCCTCGCCGAGCCCGATCGAATCGTGAGTCATCACATAGATGGTGCCGATGCCCATCAACGCCGACAGGCGGATGGCGCCGCGAGCATAGTCGGAGAAAACCAGGAACGTGCCACCGTAGGGGATGAGCCCCCCATGGGTGACCATGCCGTTCATCATGGCCCCCATAGCGAACTCGCGCACGCCATAGCCGACATAGCGACCCGACTGGGAGCGGGTGAACTGGCTGTCGACCGCCTTGACACGGGTCAGGTTGGAGCCGGTGAGGTCGGCCGAGCCGCCGATCATCTCAGGCGCGGCGGCGGTGATCGCTTCGAGGGCGATCTGGCTGGCGCGGCGTGTGGCTACTTTCTGAGGCTTGGCGAACAGCTCGCGTTTCAGCGCCTCGACGGCGTTCGGGTATCCAGAGGGTAGGGCGCCACTGATGCGCCTTTCGAACTCATCCCGACGCGCGACCGGCTGGGCCGCAAAGCGGTCTTGCCAGGCCTGGCGTGCCGCCGCGCCGCGACTCCCGATCTGGCGCCATCGCGTGAGAAGATCGTCGGGAATCTCGAAGGCCGGCGCGGTCCAACCGAGCGCCGCCTTGGTTGCGGCAGCTTCCTGTGCGCCAAGCGGCGCGCCGTGGGAAGACTCCTTGCCGGCCTTGTTGGGAGCCCCGAAGCCGATCACCGTGCGCATGGCGATCAGAGACGGGCGGGTTGTCGCAGCTTTGGCGGCGGCGATCGCCTGATCGAGTGCGCCGATGTTGTGACCGTCACATGTCTGGACGTGCCAGCCACAGGCTCGGAACCGCGCCGGAATGTCTTCGGAAAAGCTGATCGTCGTGGATCCGTCGATGGTGATCCCGTTGTCGTCGTAGAGAACGACCAACTTGCCGAGACCGAGATGTCCGGCCAGAGAGGCCGCCTCCTGGCTGATGCCTTCCTCAAGGCAGCCGTCACCGCAGAGGACATAAGTGTGGTGATCCACGACATCGGCACCGAACTCGTCGGCGAGCCGCCGTTCCGCCATCGCCATGCCTACCGCGCCGGCGATGCCTTGCCCGAGTGGCCCGGTCGTCGTCTCGATGCCCTTGGCGTGGCCATATTCGGGATGTCCGGCTGCCTTCGATCCCCACTGGCGGAAGGCCCTGATCTCATCGATCGTCATGTCCTGATAACCGGTGAGATAAAGCAGCGCGTATAGCAGCGCCGACGCATGGCCGTTGGAGAGCACGAAGCGATCTCGGTCGGCCCAGTCGGGGTGGGCAGCGTCGAACTTCAAGTGACGGGCGAACAACACTGTCGCGGCATCCGCCATGCCGAGCGGTGCTCCGGGATGTCCTGAGTTGGCCGCCTCGACGGCATCTATGGCGAGTGCCCGGATGCAGTTGGCGAGCTGGAAGTCCACCGGAGCGTGGGTTGCCTTTTCTCTGATCCAGTCTGATGTGGTTGACATGCTGGTCCTCCCTTTTGCGACAGGCTCTACCGTAAAAGCACAAAAATATCAACATAAGTTATCAAACCAACACAATTAGGTTGATTTAGCCTGTTACAGTGTTATCTTCGCCCCATAAAGCCCCGAGACGCACAGGGTGGTGAGAATTTGATCGTTTTGTCGGGTGACAAAGGCGGGGGAATTCACATCCACACGGCGAAGGGCATAAGGCCCGGAAAACGAACGCGGGCGCCAATATGCGGAGAGGAAAGCATGATCAAGGTGGCAGTGGCCGGTGACAGTGCCGGAGAAGGGCTGGCCCATGTGCTGGCCGAACATCTCAAGTCTCACTTCGAGGTGTTCGAAGTGTCGCGTACCGGTAATGTCGCCGATCCATTCTATGCCAACCTTGCCGACCGGGTCGCAACAGGTGTGCTGAGCGGAGCCTACGACCGGGCCATCCTCATCTGCGGAACGGGCATCGGTGTGTGTATCAGCGCCAACAAGGTGCGCGGCATTCGTGCCGCCCTGACGCATGATGTCTACTCTGCCCAAAGGGCGGCTCTTTCCAACGACGCCCAGATCATCACGCTTGGCGCACGCGTCGTGGGGGTCGAGCATGCCAAGCTGATTGCCGATACCTTTCTGAATCTGACCGGAAAGTTTGATCCAAACGGACCGTCAGGAGGGAATGTAAAGGCCATTGAGGGCGTCGACAGGAAGTACGCAACGCCTGTCGATGGCGACCCGAGCTGACGTGCGTTCAGCGCTCGGTTGAGGTGAAATATGCTTCTGGCGAACGGAGCGGAGGCGGCTGAAAAGCCCCCTTCGCAATTGCTTGACAGCATTGCAAACGGAATGAGTTCTTCTGGAAACGTTTCGGATCGAATATTTATGCCGCCATATAGGGAACTCTACTTCTTGATGAGTGGGCGATGATGTGAAAGCCTCTTCAAGTGTTGAGACGGGCGACACGGATCGAATGCTTGGTGGCTCCGAAAATATGAAAGTAAAAATCTAAATATTCGGATGCGACCGGAAGGCGAGCTGATTGCGGTAATCTCTTAAAACTGGAGTAAAGATTGCCACAATTTAATGCGGTAGCCTTCTAAATCGATTGAGTGAACAACAAAGGCTGCACGGATAAAGACCATGAGTGAAGATACAGCATTGGATGATGTTGAGTCCGAAGTCGAAGAGGCTCCGGAGGACGAAATCGTCGTCCTGGCTCAGAAGTGGAAGAAAAAGCGAGGCAGCCTCATCATGGCGCTGCATGAGCTTCAAGGGCGCCTCGGTTACGTGCCGCGCGAATCCGCCATGAAGCTTGGCCGTGAGATGGGCATTCCACTTGCCAACATCTACGAGGTGTTGACCTTCTACAACTACTTCAAGCTGGAAAGCCCCGGTAAGTACATCATCTCCGTTTGTACCGGCACGGCCTGTCACATCAAGGGGTCGCCGAAGCTTCTGCATGGCATCGAGAACGAGCTAGGCATCAAGGAAGGCGAAAGCACGCCCGACGGCGAGTACCACCTCCAGGGGGTGCGCTGTCTCGGGTGCTGTGGCCTTGCGCCGCTCGCCTCGGTCAATGGCAAGGTCTACGGCAAGCAGGACGTCACCGACGCGCATGGACTGCTCGAGAACGTCAAGCGGGATGAGCCTATGCACGTTGCCGCAGAGTCCGACGACGCCGAGTAGGCCGCCGAGTTCTACCAATTCCAGACACAAGTGGGACCGCTATGAAGCCGGAAGAGCTTGAAGTGAAAGCTGCCGCCGAGCTTGCCAAACAGCAAGCAATGGACGTGCGCCTGGTCTGCTGCTCGAGCACGGGCTGTCAGTCATCCGGCGCGGCGGACATCGTCGCGCGTATCAAGGCCGATATCACCGAAAGAGGCCTGGTTGGCAAGGTTCAGGTTGGCGGCACGGGCTGCATGGGCCTGTGCAGCAAGGGGCCGCTGGTTCGCATGACCTGCAAGGGGCACGAGGATGTGCTGTTCAGCGAGATGACGCCAGATCTCGCGACGCGCCTCGTCGAGGAGGTCGTTGCTCCGGTTGCCAATGGCGAAGAGATCCATGATCCCGTCGGGCCGCTCGGTGCTCACGTCGTCGATCTGCATGCCGCCTTTTTTGCCATGCAGGAGCGCGTGGTGCTCTCCAACAATGGTCATGCCGATCCTGAGAAGCTTGCCGACTATCTCGTGCATGGCGGCTATCAGGGCCTTCGGAAGGCTCTCACGATGTCGGCCGAGGAGATCTGCCAGGAGATGCTGGCCTCCGGCCTGCGCGGCCGTGGCGGCGCCGGCTATCCGACCGGTCTCAAGTGGGATTTCGCCCGCCGCATGCAGTCGGACGTCAAGTACGTCATCTGCAACGGTGACGAGGGCGATCCGGGCGCCTTCATGGATCGTTCCGTGCTTGAGGGTGATCCACACGCCGTCCTCGAAGGCATGATGATCGCGGCCCGCGCCATGAACGCCACCAACGGCGTATTCTACATCCGCGCCGAATACCCGCTCGCCGTCGATCGCATCGAGAAGGCCATCCGACAGGCGCGCCAGGCGGGGCTCGTCGGTCGCAACATCCTGAACTCCGGTTGGAGTTTCGATTTCGACGTCCGTCTGGGCGCCGGCGCCTTCGTCTGCGGCGAGGAGACGGCTCTCATCGCCTCGGTGGAAGGCAAGCGCGGAACGCCGCGTCCGCGCCCGCCGTTCCCCTCCGTCAAGGGGCTCTGGGACAAGCCGAGCTGCGTCAACAACGTCGAAACGCTCGCCAACGTGCCGCGCATCCTGCTCAACGGCGCCGAGTGGTTCGCCGCCAAGGGGACGGAGAAATCGAAGGGCACCAAGGTCTTCGCGCTAACCGGCAAGATCGCCCACAATGGTCTCGTCGAAGTGCCGATGGGCATCACCATCCGCGAGATCGTCGAGACCATCGGCGGCGGCACCGGCACCGAGCGCAAGGTGAAGGGCGTGCAAACCGGCGGTCCATCGGGTGGCATGATCCCGGAAAGCCAGTTCGACACGCCGATCTCCTACGAACACCTGCAGCAGCTCGGCTCCATGATGGGATCGGGCGGTCTCATCGTCATCGACGATCATGACAGCGTCGTCGAACTCGCCCGCTTCTATCTCGACTTCTGCGTCGACGAATCCTGCGGCAAGTGCGCACCTTGCCGCATCGGCGGAACGCAAATGCTGCATCTCCTGGACAAGATCGTCGCCGGCGATGGCACCGAAGAGGATATCGCGAACATCAGGATGATCGCCCAGGCCATGCAGAAGGGCTCCCTCTGCGCGCTCGGGCAGACCGCACCGAACCCGGTGCTGTCGGCGCTCAAGCATTTCCCGTCGGAGTTCACCGAGCGCCTCAAGCAGCCCGCGGCCGCGGAAGCCTGATTTCCCGAGATCGAGAAGTGGTCGAAATGACAGATATGATCAACGCAACGATTAACGGTGTGCCTGTGGAGGTCGCCCCGGGAACCACCATCCTGGACGCGGCGCGCAAGGTTCACGTGAAGATTCCGACGCTCTGCAAGCATCCGGACCTAGAGGCGACCGGCGCCTGCGGCATTTGCATCGTCAAGGTGCAGAACACCGGCAAGATGCTTCGCTCCTGCTGCACCCCCCTCGATGAGGGGATGGACATCCTGACGGAGACGCCGGAGATCGTCGAAGTGAGGCGCGGCGTGCTGGAGCTGACGCTGTCGCGTCACCCCAACGAGTGTCTCACTTGCCTCCGTAACCAGAACTGCGAGCTTCAGGCCCTCGCGGCCGATTTCGGCATGACCACATCGGACCTGCCGAACATCGTGCCCGACCTGCCGCTCGACACGTCCACGAAAAGCATCGTACTCGATCCGCGCAAGTGCATCTTGTGCGGCCGCTGCATAACCGTCTGCCAGCAGCATCAGAACGTTTGGGCGCTGAGCTTCCTCAACCGTGGTTTCAAGACGCGGATCGCGGCTGCGGGCGACATCCCGCTAGCCGACTCGCCCTGCGTGCGGTGCGGCCAGTGCTCGGCCCATTGTCCGACCGGCGCCATCGTCGAGTATGACGAGACCGTTGCCGTCTGGAACAAGCTGCAGGACCCCGAAGCCTACTGCGTGGTGCAGATTGCGCCCGCCGTTCGCGTCGCGGTCGGCGAGGCCTTCGGTTTCCCGATCGGTGCCAACCTCACCGGCAAGATCTACGCCTCGCTGCGTCGGATGGGGTTCAAGGCGGTGTTCGACACCAACTTCGGTGCCGACCTCACGATCATGGAGGAGGCTTCCGAGTTCAAGAGCCGCCTGCTCGAGGGAACGGGTGCTCTGCCGCTGATCACCAGTTGCTGTCCCGGCTGGGTCGATTTCATGGAGAAGTTCCATGGCGACATGATCGACCATTTCTCAAGCTGCAAGTCGCCGCACGAAATGGTCGGCGCTCTCTCGAAGACCTACTATGCCGAGAAGATGGGGATCGATCCGGCGAAGATCTTCGTGGTTTCGATCATGCCCTGCACGGCCAAGAAGTCGGAGATCATCCGCTCCAAGGAGATGAGCTCGTCGGGCTATCAGGACGTCGACGTGTCGCTGACCACGCGTGAGTTCGCGCGCATGATCAAGCAGTCGGGCATCGATTTCGTGACCATTCCCGATGAGCAGCCCGATCACATGCTCGGTGCCTACACCGGCGCCGGCACCATCTTCGGCGCCACCGGCGGCGTCATGGAGGCGGCGCTTCGCACGGCCCATTACTACGTCACCGGTCACGATGCGCCGCGTGTCGACTTCGAAATGACGCGCGGTCTGGAAGGCGTCAAGGAAGGCAAACTCAACGTTGCCGGCAAGGAGATCCGTGTGGCGGTGGCCCACGGCCTCGCCAATGTCGAGCAGGTGCTGGAAAAGGTGAGGGCCGCCCGCGAAGCAGGCGAGGAACTTCCCTATCACTTCATCGAGGTGATGGCCTGTGCCGGTGGCTGCGTCGGCGGCGGTGGACAGCCCTATGGCGCGACCAACGAGCTGCGCACCAAGCGTGCCGCTGGCCTGTATCAGGAAGACCAGGCCGGGCTCTGGCGCTGCTCGCACCACAACCCCTACATCAAGGAGCTCTATTCCGAGTTCCTGGGCGAGATTGGCGGCCACAAGGCCCACGATCTTCTCCACACCGGCTATCAGGTGCTGCCGGAATACAAGCGCTGACCTCGCGTCAACCGCCGGGGGATTTATGTGCCCCCGGCGGGAAAATGCGCGAGCCGCAGAGCCCTGCCCACTGGCCCGGGAAGTCCGTATGACGGAGCTGCCGAACCGAGCCCAAGTGTCTCCCGAACGGAAATTGCGCCACTGATCCCAGAGCTCAGCTGATCTGATCAAGCCAGATGAGCGGAGCTCTGGCCGTTTGGGCGCCATCTCATATCGCATCCGTCAGGTTTCGACCTTCCGGCGGAAGCTGAGGGAAACGGAAGCGCCCGACCGGGCGCCGGCTGGTCAGGCCGAAACCCGCTTGAGCTGGATGCAGCCAGATCAAGCGGAGCGGGTATCACAAGTCCACGCCTCGCTCCTGTCGGACGGGCCCAAGCGGGTGACTGACAGGGGCGGTTGATCGACGCTTCCCTGGTGAACTCCATCAGCTGCGGCTTCCGAAATGTGGCCGGCCGTGCGGAGACTTTCTCCGAGAGGACATTCACGCCGGAAATGGACCTTGGTGCAGGTTGGCTGGCGTGGCGTGACGACTGTCGTGAAGATAATTCTCTCTGTGGATGTGCTCTCGTAGATTAGATGGCGCAATATGTGCCGAAAAAATATCTCATGGAAATAATTCTCTTGTTATATACAGGTTTGTGAAGTGTTAATGATGAGGTGAATCTAGAAATATTCAAAATAGTTCGTAAATTATTGAGAATTATATGAAAGTATATAGATTGATCGTGGTATTTATGCCAATTCGCGCGATATGTGCATAAGATTATCTCCCAATCAGGGCGGGGGCGGAAGATATGCTTGTGCGCAGATGAGCAGTTGGTGAACGATTGTCCGGCTGTTCTGATGAGGTTGATGGGCTGGTTTTGTTCAGTATGTCATGCCGGGACAGGAGAATGATCAGAAAAACTGGGGAATCGCGGTCATACGCATCGAATATGGTATGTTTGTATCAAGAACGCTGTCAGTTTTGCCCGTAAGAACGCGAACAAACGCTCATGCGTGTTGACATCCGGTCGAGCCGGGCGTAGCGTTTTATCAAATAACAAACGCAGCAACATGACTGCGTAGGGAAGGAATTGGGTCGCTAGGTTCACGCATATAGACGTGCCGGCGAACGGCTTGCCAAGTTTGAAGTACAGTGACCGCTTTCGTTCATGACGTTGGCGGTAACGGGCGAGGTATGTCCGGCGTGTGGATGGTCGGACACATAATAATAACTGGGTTAGGGTGGAGACGACCGATGAATAGAATATTCAACGATCCCGATCTCATGGTCGAGGATGCCGTTCGTGGCTATCTCAAGGCGCATCAGGATCTGGTATCGGAGACAACAAATCCGCGCGTGATCAAGGTCAAGTCCGCGCCCAAAGCCGGCAAGGTCGGCGTGGTGACAGGTGGCGGCTCCGGTCACGAACCGGCCTTCCTCGGCTACGTCGGTGAGGACATGGTCGATGCGGTCGCCATCGGAGAGATCTTCTCCTCGCCCACGGCCCAGGCTTTTCTTGATGCGTTCAAGGCCAGCAACGGTGGCGCCGGCGTCGCCTGCCTTTACGGCAACTATGCCGGCGACAACATGAACGTGAAGATGGCCGTCAAGATGGCTGCCAAGGAGGGCATCACCGTCAAGACCGTGGTCGCCAACGATGACGTGGCCTCCGCGCCGAAGGATGAGCTTGCCAAGCGTCGCGGCGTCGCCGGCGAGATCCTGATGTGGAAAGTCGGCGCGGCGCGCGCCGCCGAAGGCGGCAGCCTCGACGAGGTGATCGCCGCCGCTCAGAAAGCGATCGACAACACCCGTTCGATCGGCATCGGCCTCAGCCCCTGCACGATCGTCGCCGTCGGACATCCCAACTTCCAGATCAAGGATGGTGAGATGGAGGTCGGCATCGGTCACCACGGCGAGCCGGGTGTCTCGGTGATGAAGACCAAGCCGGCGGCCGAAATGGCCGACATGATGCTGGACTATGTGCTGCCCGATCTGCCTTTCGCCGCAGGTGATAAGGTTGCGGTCTTGCTGTCGGGGCTTGGTGCGACGCCGATCATGGAACTCTACATTCTCTATGATCGCATTGCCGAGGTGCTAGGACAGAAGAAAGTCGAGATCAAGCACAACTTCGTCGGCAACTACTTCACGTCCCTAGAAATGATGGGCGCGACGCTCACCGTCATGCGCCTCGACGACGAACTGGACCGGTTGCTTGCCCGTCCGGCGCGTTCGATCGGTCTAGTGAAGTAAGGAAGGACGGATCATGAACCTTCCCGTCAATCAGGCCGGCTTTCTGGTAATCGACCTTGTCAAGGCGATCGTTGCCGAGCGCGATCATTTGAGTGAGATCGATGGTGCCATTGGTGACGGCGACCACGGCGTCAACATGGCCAAAGGCTTCAACCTGTGTGCCCAGGCGCTCGGTACGCCGACGCCGGGCCTGAAGGAAAGCCTTGGCATCCTTGGCAATACGCTGATGGCCGGAATCGGGGGCTCGATGGGCCCGCTCTACGGCACCTTCTTCAACGAGATGGCCGATTCCCTCGACGGTGTAGCCGAGCTCGACGCCCCCGTTTTCGGCCGAATGATCCGCGCGGGTCTTGATGGCGTGCTCGATATCGGCGGCGCCAAACCCGGCGACAAGACGCTGCTCGACACCCTGGTGCCGGCGGTGGAGGCCTTCGAGGCGGCGGTGTCGGCCGGCAAGCCCTACCGGGCGGCGCTCGACGACATGGTCGACGCCGCGCGAAAGGGGCGTGACTCGACCGTGGCAATGATTGCCAAGGTCGGCCGGGCCAGTCGTCTCGGCGAGCGCTCGCGCGGTGTGATGGATGCCGGATCGGCATCGTGTTGCATCATTCTCGAAACACTCGCCGCCAGCGTCGCCACCAAACTCGACTGAACGAAGCGGCGGCAATGCTCTTTCAGAGGATCGGCCGTGGCCGGGCGCCACGGTCAGGGAAAGGGCCTGCCGGCTGCCGCTTGTACCTAGTTGGCGGCGTTCTCTCGGCCAAGCCGCTGCGCCGCCGAACCCTCAGGGAGGAAGAAATGAACTTCGTGAAGCATCCCCGCTCGATCTCACTTGGCGAACTGCCGGCGAAGATGGACGCCGTCGTTGCCTACGCACCCGGCGATTTCCGCTTTACCCAGGTCGACGTACCCCGTGCCGGTCCGGACGAGATCATCATCAAGGTCGAGGGTTGCGGCATCTGTGCCGGCGACATCAAGAGCTATGACGGCGCGCCGTCCTTCTGGGGCGACAAGGATCAGCCTGCCTACATCAAGGCGCCGATGATTCCGGGTCACGAGTTCGTCGGCATCGCCGTGGAGCTGGGCGAGAACGTGGCCGCCGAAGGCAAGTACAAGCTCGGTGATCGGCTGATCTCCGAGCAGATCGTGCCGTGCGGCCATTGCCGGTTCTGCCAGCGTGGCGAATACTGGATGTGCGAGAAGCACGACGTCTATGGTTTCCAGACCAACGTCAACGGCGCCATGGCCGGCTACATGCGCTTCCCCAAGGAGTCGCGCACCCACAAGGTCCCCAACGACCTTCCGCTTGAAAAGGCAGTTCTTGTCGAGCCTTATGCCTGCTCGGCGCATGCGGTCAATCGCGGCAATGTCCAGTTTGATGACGTGGTGGTGCTATCGGGCGCCGGCACGCTCGGTCTCGGCATGGTCGGCGCCCTGAGGCTCAAGAATCCGAAGAAGCTGATCGTTCTCGACGGCAAGGAGGACCGGCTCGAGCTTGCCAAGAAGTTCGGTGCCGACATGGTCCTCAACCCGTTCAAGGAGGATGTCGACAAGATCGTCAAGGATCTGACCGACGGTTACGGTTGTGATGTCTACATCGAGGCCACCGGTCACCCGTCCAGCGTTCTTCAGGGCCTCAAGATGATCCGCAAGCTCGGCCGCTTCGTCGAGTTCAGCGTCTTCAGCCACGACGTCACCTGCGACTGGTCGATCATATCCGATCGCAAGGAGCTCGACGTGCTTGGCGCCCATCTCAGCCCCTATGTCTATCCTTTCGTCATCGACGCCATCGCCGACGGTCGCTTGCCGACCGAGGGCGTGGTCACTCACAAGCTGCCGCTCAAGGACTACGACGACGGCTTCAAGATGATGAAGAAGGGCGACAAGTCTCTCAAGATCATGCTGGTCCCCTGAGAGAAACTAGTGTTGGGGCGACGCCGTCGCCCCAACATGGTCTCTCCGGGCGCAGCGCTCTTTCCTAGATCAAGCGCCGCCGATCAGTCCGCCGGAACGGCCTCGACGATGCGCAGCTGCACGTTGCTCTTTCTCAGCAGCTCGGCTTCCGCCGGTGGTATGCCGGAGTCGGTGATCACGGTATCGAACTCCGTGAGGCCGGCGAGACGGATGAGCGCCGTGATGCCGAACTTCGAGCTGTCGACCAGCAACACGCGGCGGTCGACCGCTTCCATCAGCGCCCGCTTGGTCCGAACGACGTCTTCCTGCTGGTGGTAGGCCACGGAGCCGAGAATGGTCGAGGTCGACATGAACAGCGTGTTGGCCCTGAGCGTCGAAACGGTCTTCTCGCAGAGATAGCCGAAGAAGGCATTGAAGCGGGAATTATAGTGACCGCCAAGGCAAATGGTCTCGATGCCGTGCGCTTCCTTCAGCATGTCGATCACCGTGAGACTATTGGTGATGACGGTCAGCGGCTTGCAGCCAACGATCAACGGCGCCATGCGGGACGCGGTGGTCGAGTCGTCGAGAATGATCGCCTGCCCGGGTTCGACCATCTCGATGGCGGCGCGGGCGATGGCCTCCTTTTCCGCGTCGGCGAGGCGAGAGCGATAAAGGATGGTGCTTTCGACAAGGCTCGACGAGTGAACGGTTACGCCACCGTGGACGCGACGAACGATGCCTTGTTCCTCGAGGATCTTGAGGTCTCGGTGAACGGTCATCCGGCTGACGCTGAAATGCGTCGCCAACTCGTCCACCTGGGCTGAGCCGACAGGCAGGAGGTACTCGAGGAGTGCCTTGCGCCGGCCCTCCGGTCCTGAAGACGGCTTCACGCCCCGGCGTCGGTCATGTTCGATATCCACGGTCGTAACGTTCCTTCTAGGGAATCTACCTCCGGTGTTAGCACAATTTGGCGCAAATTGTAGCACGTTGTCGTCACACCACACACTGCTTTCGGCGAAGGACCGGGGAGGCGAGCTCTCCATCGGCGGAGAGGCGCGGCGGGTGCTGACAGGGTGCGCTTCGCCTCGGTACAACGACCTAGCCTGTCACATACCCCGGGCGCCGGTTCTCCGGCGAAGGTCGCCGTCACCGGCACAGATGATGCCGTGAAAGCCAAAATAACTATATAAGTGATACATAAGCAACAAAATATGTTATATTTTCTTGACTCGGACGTGTGAGCTGCTACGTTCCGATCATCCCGTTTCCAACGAAGAGTCTGCGCCAGGCGGCGAGGTCGCCTATGGGCCCGGAAGGAAGGTAATCGTCATGACCGACAAACTCGCCGGGCTGGCCCGGCACACGGTAATCGTCGCCGATAGCGGCGACATCGCTCAGATCAAGGCTGTGCGGGCGCAGGACTGCACCACCAATCCGAGCCTCATTCTCAAGGCGGCAAGCAGGCCGGAGTATGCCGCTCTGATGGACGACGCCGTCGCCTATGCCGTTGCTCGCGAAAGCGCTCCCGGTGCTCGTCTCGAGCTGGCGCTCGACAAGCTGGCGGTCAACTTCGGTGCAGAACTGTCCCGTATCGTGCCTGGCTACGTATCGACCGAGGTCGATGCCCGCCTGTCGTTCGACACTGCCCGCACGGTGAAGCGGGCCGAGCGCCTGATCGCTATCTACAAGGAAGCGGGCGTCGATCCGTCGCGTATCCTGATCAAGATCGCCGCGACTTGGGAAGGCGTGAAGGCAGCCGCCGAACTCAAGGACAAGGGTATTGCCTGCAACTTGACGCTGATCTTCGCCAAGGCACAGGCGGCACTGTGCGGCGCTGCCGGCGTATTCCTGATTTCGCCGTTTGTTGGGCGAATTACCGATTGGTACAAGGCGCATGGCACGGTCGTCACGTCCGCCTCCGACGATCCTGGCGTTCGTTCGGTTCGCGAGATCTACGACTATTTCCGTGCCTTCGGTTACAAGACGGTGGTGATGGGCGCCTCCTTCCGCAATACCGATCAGGTTCTGGGCCTTGCCGGCTGCGATCGCCTGACGATCAGCCCCAACCTCCTGGAGGAGCTTCGCGCCGCCGAGGGGGAAGTGGAACGTCAGTTGGGCGCCAACCCGCCCCCTCGCGACATTCGCCCCCTCGATCTCGACGAGACGAGCTTCCGCTGGCAGCTCAATGAGGACGCGATGGCCACCGAGAAGTTGGCCGAGGGTATCCGGCAGTTCGCCAAGGATACTGAAACGCTTTGCGGCCTGTTGCGCGCCAAGCTGCCGGCCTGACTGGGGCGAAGCACCCAGGCGGCAAGAGGTTTAGGCGTGATGGAAGCATTTCCGCGCGCTGTTACATTTGGTTTGGAATGGTCGTTCGCCTGGCGGATGACCATTCCGTTCTGTGGCCGGTGATCGCTTCGCTTTCCTCGAAAACAGAACATGACGCGACCTGGCTCCGGCTTCTAGGGGAGATGAGAGACCCTGCGCATGTTGTCGGCCTCTCGTCTCTTGCAAGTGCCTGGTCGCGGTGTCGTCTATGTTTCCGGCGTTTGCCGGAGATCTTCGGGCATCGCCGATACCTATAAGGCCTTTCGCGATGACATCCATGTCGGAGGATTGCTCGCCGAGGTTCGTCGCCAAGACCTGATCCGCACGATCGTCGGCCGCGAGTTGTCTGATGAGACTGCCCAGATCAGCCAGCCGAGCGAGTCGTCAGGATAGGGGTGAACGGCCTCCGTCGACCTGGCGCCTTCGAAGCTATTACCTTCTCGGCGCACACGGGCGAGATACTCGGTATGTGTGGGTCGATGGGCTCTGGCCGAGCCGACATGTTCTGGCTCTTGTTCGGGCTGGAAAAATCATCGCCCGGCCGTTGTGACTTCGACCTTGCTGCCGGTTGCCTCGCCTTCAAGGACTGTGCTCGACCGTCATGGCCGCCGCTGGAATGTCTCTTCTCTCCAGACGGTGCGTGAAGCTTGGAAAGATGCGCCCGGTGGGGTGCTGCCCCATCGTCAGATGTGCGACCGACACTTACAACCGGATGAGTTGTGGTGTTACGTTTGGTGGTGTGCGGCCGCTGATATGCGTATTGACCGTCCGGGGTGGGTTGAGTGTGTCGGTCGGATTTTGTCAACTATATGTTTAGGCTTGAGAAAATTCCGATCTTCGACTTTCGGATTGGCGGGCTGGCGGACAAAACCGGTTTGGTTTTTCGACCTTTGGACGAGACGAAAGAACATGTTTGTGGTATAAAAAAAACATAAGTTATTGACATCCGTGTTACGGTTGCCGTATGGTTTGATCAAAATAACAACAGATCACACGCTCGGTGGTGAGGAGAAGCCCGAGGCGCGTCGACTGGGAGGATACGCAGACACATCACTTTTGATGCCCGCAGGGCATCGTGGTCGGGCACTCGTGTCTCGGCCGCCGGCGACATGCCGACAAAGGATGCGCCGCGTCCAACCAGCCTCAGTGTGGTCATCAATGGTCGGGGTTCCTAGGCGATGATCAAGAAGGCGAATGCGGCAATCGTTGAGACGAAGATGGAGACGCCCATGTCGTCCGGGCGACGGAAGCGGCGTCTTGCGTTGCTGGGTGGCGTGCTGGTTGTCGTTCTGGCGATAGCGCTCGATACCAAAGTGGTTCGGATCGGCTCGTCCGATGATCTGCGGCAGGCTGGGTTCTCCGCGGCTGTCTACGGCGCCAAGGCCTTCCCGGAAGTCAAGGTGGCAATCGAAAATCGCGCCGTGGAGGCGGTCGCTCTCCAGCAGGCCATTCTCGCCAACAAGGACGAAGCCATCGCCAAATACGGAGTCGCAGGTGGCTCCGGACCGGTCTTCTCGGTGAAGTTCGTTGGCGTCGCGGGCGAACGGCTGGCGTCCGGGCTATGCGAAGTCAAGGTCGCCGATCTGCCGGACGTGAAGGTCCGAGTCCAGACCGGGCCAGCGATCAATGGTACGGAGTTGCGGGATGCGACCGGAACCATTTCCTTCGGACAGTTCACCAATCAGATCGAGTATCAGAACGCTGGCTCGGCGCTGAACAACGAGATGAAGAAAACGGTTCTCGCATCCGTCGACACCGGCACCCTGGCCGGCAAGACGGTCTCCGTGGTCGGCGCTTTTCGGTTGATCAATCCGAAAAGCTGGCTGGTGACGCCGGTTCGCCTGGAGGTCCAGTAAAGTGGACACATCCATCTTCCTCACCTCTGATCCGGAAACGTCGGACATCGTACTGAGCGCTCGGAATGTCGCCAAGACATTCGGGAGCATTCAGGCCCTGAAGGGCGTGAACTTCGACGTCCGCCGCGGGCAGGTGACCTCGCTCTTCGGAGAGAACGGTGCCGGCAAGTCCACGCTGATGAAGATCCTGTCGGGTGTCTACAAGCCGACATCCGGCACGATCATTCTCGATGGCGAGCCGATCGAGTTTGATTCGTCGACCGACGCGCGCAACCACGGCATTTCCATCATCCATCAGGAACTCAGCCTCGCGCCGAACATGACGGTACGCGACAACATTTTCATGGGACGGGAGATCCGGACCATGAAGGGCGTGGACTTTGCCGAGGAAGAACGGCAGTGCCGCCTGTTGCTCGCTGAACTCGAGGAGAACATAGACCCGAAGACGAGGGTGGAGGAACTGCGCCTCGGACAGCAGCAGATCGTGGAAATCGCTCGCGCTCTGTCGGTCAACAGCCGGATCCTCATCATGGACGAACCGACGTCCGCGCTCTCGGCATCCGAGGTGGAAGTGCTGTTCAAGGTGATCCGCGACCTGAAGAGCCGGGGCGTGTCGATCGTCTATATTTCCCATCACCTTGAGGAAGCACTGCAGATCACCGATCACGCCGTCGTCCTCCGGGATGGCAACATGACCGCGTATGCGCCGCGCGGAGACATCGATCTCGAGTGGATCGTTCGTCATATGGTCGGCGAACACTTCAACCTCGGAACACCGCCCACCGGATACGAGTTCGGTGACACCGTGCTCAAGGTGGGCGCGGTCACCGTGGTCGATGCCACTGGGAACCAGAAGCTGGTCGATGAGCTGTCGCTCGAAGTTCGAGCCGGGGAGATCGTCTGCATTTACGGCCTGATGGGCGCCGGGCGCACCGAACTTCTGGAGTGTCTGGCTGGCCGACTCGTGGCCCGACAAGGGCAGGTGCATCTGCACGGTCGCGACATTACCCGCGCCAGCATTGCCGAACGGATTGCCGAAGGGCTGGTGCTGGTGCCCGAGGACAGGCAGCGAGATGGCCTGGTGCAGACCATGACCATCGGACAGAACCTCTCGCTGGCCAATCTGCTTCGCCTTGTCCGTGGGCCTTTCACGTCCAAGCGGCTTGAGCGTGAACATGTCGACAACGCCATCCGGCGGACCACGGTCAAGGCCGGTTCGCCCGATCACCTGATCGGCTCGTTGTCCGGCGGCAACCAGCAGAAGGTCGTCATCGGCAAGATGTGGTCGACCAATCCCAAGGCGATTTTGCTCGACGAGCCGAGCCGCGGCATCGACATCGGCGCCAAGGCGGAGGTCTTCCGTCTGCTGGCCGAGGGCGCCCGCGAAGGCCTCGCCGTTCTCTACACGACCTCTGAAGTCGGCGAATGCCTGAGCGTCGCTCATCGCATCATCGTCATGCACAAGGGAAAGATCTCTGCCGAGTTTGGCTCAGATGTGACCAAGGCACGAATTATGGCGGCTTCGGGCGAAGCCGTTGTCCACTAAAGTCCAGTGAGCAGGACAACGTTGATGTCTAGCACAGATGTTTCGAAAATGAACCCAACCGCTGCCAAGCCAAAGATCAACATAGCCGGACTTCTCATCGAGGGACGAGCGTTCGGTGCGCTTCTGGTGATCATCATCTTCTTCTCGCTGATGTCACCAAACTACCTGACCGTCAGCAACCTTCTCATCATGTCGTCGCATGTGGCGATCTACGGTATTCTGGCGATCGGCATGCTTCTGGTCATCCTGACCGGCGGCATCGACCTGTCGGTTGGCTCGGTGCTCGGCCTTGCCGGCATCATCGCCGGCTTCCTGATGCAGGGCATCACCATCAACTCTTTCGGCGTCATCCTTTATCCGCCGGTATGGGCTGTGACGGTGATGACGTTGGCCTTCGGCGCATTCCTTGGTTCGATCACCGGCGTCCTCGTGGCTTACCTGCGGGTTCCTTCCTTCGTCGCGACGCTGGGCATTCTCTATGTGGCTCGCGGTATTGCGCTGCTGATTACCAACGGCCTTACCTACAACAATCTCGGAGGCAACGAGACCTACGGCAACACCGGTTTCGACTGGCTGGGCTTCAATCGCCTGTTCGGAATCCCGGTGAGCGTGATCATCCTTGCCTTGCTGGCCGCCATCTTCGGCATCATCCTGGCCCGTAGCGCCTTTGGCCGCTGGATCTACGCCACTGGCGGCAATCAGCGCGCCGCCGAGTTGTCGGGTGTCCCGGTCCCCTTCGTGCACATCTGCGTCTACGCGCTCTCCGGAATGCTGGCATCGGTTGCCGGGCTGGTGCTGTCCTCGCAGTTGACGTCGGCCGGTCCGACCGCCGGTTTCACCTACGAAATGATCGCCATCGCCGCGGTCGTGATTGGTGGCGCGTCGCTCAACGGTGGCCGCGGCACGGTGCGGGGAACCATGCTGGGCGCCTTCGTCATCGGCTTCCTGTCCGACGGCCTGGTGATCATCGGCGTCTCCGCCTACTGGCAGACCGTCTTCACCGGCGCGGTCATCGTGCTCGCCGTCTTGCTCAACAGCCTTCAGTACGGTGGCAAGCGCTTCTAGCTGCCGTCCTTCCGCTCTTCTCTGCTCCAGGCCGGAGGAAAATGCCTGGGCGGAAAGCTTCGTCGCCTGTCCGGCGCGAAAAACAACCTAGGGAGAGAAACATGCCTAACGCCTTCCGCCGCGTGCTCCTGGCCGCTGCTGCCGTGACTCCGATGATGGCCGGCTATGCCTATGCCGACGGCCTCATCTCCATCATCGTCACCGATCCTGCCAATCCTTATTGGTTCACCGAAGGCGAGGTTGCCAAGGCGACTGCCGAAAAGCTCGGCTACACCGCCAACGTCGCCGCCCACAAGGGAGACACCAACACCGAAAGCACGCTGATCGATACCGCGATCACCAACAAGTCGGTGGCCATCATCCTCGATCCGGCCAATGCCGATGGTTCGGTGGGCGCGGTCAAGAAGGCGGTTGCTGCCAATATCCCCGTGTTCCTGGTGAACGCCGAGATCAACCAGGAAGGTCTCGCCAAGGCGCAGTTGGTTTCCAACAACGCTCAGGGTGCGGCCGTCGGCGCCCAGCAGTGGGTGCAGATGGTCGGCGAGTCGGGCAATTACGTCGAATTGTTCGGCAACCCGTCCGACAACAACGCCGCCACGCGCTCGAATGGCTACGAGACCGTGCTGACCCAGTATCCTGATCTCATCAAGGTTGGCCGTGAAGTGGCCAACTGGGACCGCGCGCAGGGCTACAAGAAGATGCAGTCACTGCTGCAGGCTCATCCGGACATCATCGGCGTGATCTCCGGCAACGACGAGATGGCGCTCGGCGCTGTGGCCGCTCTCAAGGAAGCCGGCAAGCTCGACAAGGTGAAGGTGGGCGGCTTCGACGGATCGCCCGACGCGGTTGCCGCCATCAAGGCCGGTGAGTTGCAGTATACCGTCCTTCAGCCGGTGGCGACCTTCTCCCAGAAGGCTGTCGAGCAGGCTGACAACTTCATCAAGACCGGCAAGACCGGCGTTGATACCGAGAAGCAGCTCTATGACTGCTTCCTGATCACCAAGGACAACGTCGACAAGATGACCTCGCCCTTCGTGCTGTCCGAGTAACTCGGCACGCTGCCTCCGGTCGAGTGCGAACAAGAGATCGCCACTCCACCGGAGGTTCCAAGGACGACAAGCCCGGCTTTTCGGCCACTCGGCCCCGTCGACCTTTGCTCCCCCCGAAGGGATGACGGTGACGCCGTAGGCAATCAGATTGATGCCGGTCGCGCCTCCGAGGTGTGTGGCGCGTTATACCAGCCGAGAGCAGGGTTTTGCCCGCATCGCAAAGGCGATGCGGGCCTTTTTCTGTTCCGATCGAGGCGACGCCGCACTCTCGCATGGTCTCGGTTGCCGACAGGAAATGAACATATGTGGCCGTGACGTTAGAAGTATATCAACACTCGTGATCATATTGTTTGTTTTGACGTGACATTCGGGAGGTGCTCTGCCCCGAGAAGGGGCTAGGGTGTCCGATGCTGCGTGGTGCCACTTCCCGGGGCAAGCCAGGGTGGAGGCCAAGCCAAAGGGCCGACCCTGGTGGGAGCGCATGCAGAGCGGTAGCTCGATGCTCCAGGCGGAAGGCGGCGGAGGAGGGGCGGTCTCGGTAAGCGAAGCCGGCTCCGGAAGGGGGGAAGTCATGAGAATCGTCAATGCCTCGCTGATGCTCAAGACCAATTTTCTGGTTGGAGCGCTCGGTGTGATGGCGCTGCTCGGCAGCGGTTACTCGTCAGTCAACATGCTGATGGTCGACCAGCGCTATTCGGATCTGCTCAACGGGTCAGTGGCAGCCGCCGACTACGTCGGCCGCGCCAATCGAGCGATCTCCGATATCGTAACATCCATGTATCAGAATGCGGCAGCATCTACGCCGGAGCAGATCCAGCAAGCTGCGATGTTGCGTACAACCAGCCGCTCCAACTTCAACAAGTATATCGACGCGGCCGCCAAGGCCCTGCCAGCCAAGGCAACGGAACTGAAAGCCATCCGGTCGAACCTCGACAAGGTTTTCCTGGAGACTTGTGGTAGCGTCATGGAGAGGCTGATGTCGCCCGATCGCAAGCAGATCGATGCGGCAGTCGACGACATGCTGAAGTCTTGCACGCCGGCCATCGAGAAGTCCCAGGCCACGGCTGTCCGCTTCAACGATGTTCTGCTTAAGGACGTGCGGGCCGAGTCCAAGGCTAGCAATGCCTACTCCTGGCTCTCGATCGGTTTTTCCGCCGGAGGGACGCTTCTTGCGGTCATCATCGTCATGGCGGTGGGGATCGGCTTCATGAGCCGGACGGTATCGAAGCCGCTGCGCCGATTGCTCGGAATGATGGCCGAAATCGAGGGGGGGAATTACGATGTTTCCATCCCGCTCGATCATCGCAAGGATGAGGTGGGTGCGCTGGCCGAGAGTCTCGAGGCCCTGCGCCGGGCTCTGACCGCCGGCGTTGCCGAGCGTGCCGCCCAACAGGACGTCGACGCCCGTCATCAGGCGATCATTGCAGAGCGCGCCAGGCTCGCCGAGCGCTTCGTCGAGCGGACACAGGAAATGGTATCCGGCTTCGGGGCCTCGTCGGTGACGCTCGCGGATTCGGCCAACAATCTGACGGAAACGGCCGGCGACACGGCGCGGCAGGGACAGGAAGGCTCTTCGTCCGCCGATCACGCGTCGCAAAACGTGCATGCGGTGGCCGCCAGCGCCGAGGAACTCGCCGCTTCCATCCAGGAGATCGCGTCCCTGGTCGAGCGCTCATCGGTAACGGCGAGCCGGGCGGCGGAAGAGGCGCGCGGTAGCGCCTCCAGCGTCAGGATCCTGTCGACGGCGGTGCACGAGATCGGCGAGGTGGTCAGCATGATCAGCGACATCGCCTCGCAGACCAACCTGCTGGCGCTCAACGCCGCCATCGAAGCGGCGAGGGCCGGAGAGGCCGGTCGTGGCTTTGCGATTGTCGCTGCCGAGGTCAAGGAGCTGGCCAACCAGACGACCGGCGCAACCGAGAAGATCGGCGGCAAGATCGGCGAGATCAAGGCGGCGACCGATACGGCGGAGCGGGCAATGGCTGGCATCGTCGAGACGTTGGCCACCATCGAACTGTCGTCTCAGTCGATTGCTTCGGCCGTCGAAGAACAGGGCTCGGCCACTGCCGAGATTGCCCGCAGTACCCAACTCGCCGCCGAGGCAGCCTCGCAGGTGACGACGATCATGGAGAAGGTCGGCGTATCGTCACAGCTCACCGACACGGCGGCGCGGCACGTGCTTACGGTCTCCGAGGAGCTGAAGCGGCAGTCCGCTCAGCTCGGTGAAGAAGTGTGCAACTTCGTCGAGGAGATGCGGGTGGCGTGAGGACGTCGCTCTACGCCGGTCGACGGGGCTGATCGCGCCCCGCCCATATGCTAATCCACTGTTCAAGCGCGCCGATCGGGCGATGGTCGATCGGCTGTTCGGTAGTCCTTGCGGCGGAGGAGGCCCCACACTCCGTCGCAAGCGCGGCGGAGCGGGCGAGCGGGAGATCATGAACGACACGGATCTGACCATCCTGACCGAAATCGCCGCAGCCTACTATCTGGAAGAGGAGACCCAGGAGTCCCTTTCTCGCAAATATCACATGTCGCGTGCCAAGATTGGCCGCCTGCTCCGCCAGGCGCGCGAGGAAGGCATCGTCGAGATCGCCGTTCGCACACACCCGTCGCTCAGCCTGAGACTTGAACAGGAGTTCGTGAAGCGTTTCGGGGTCGATCGGGTCCTGATCGCCGCCGATAACCGCGATCCGGACGCCCAGAGATCGGCGCTGGCCAATCTGGTGGCCAACTATCTCGACAAGACGCTGCTCGACGGCATGATCGTGGCCGTTGGCATGGGGCGCAATGTCGGCGCGGTGGCCGACAACATTTTTGCCCCCACTCAGAAGGCCGTCACCTTCGTTTCGGCGATCGGCGGCTCGCTGAGGGCTGGTGAGTTCATGAACCCCGACCACATCTCTCGGCGCCTTGCCTCTCGCTTCGGCGGCGAAAGCGAAACCCTCTATGCACCCGCCCTGGTCGCCAATCCGGACATTCGAGCGGCCCTGCTCAAAAACGACACCATCAAGCAGACGCTCGATCGGGCGCGCCGCGCCGACATCGCGCTGATCGGCGTTGGCGATCTCAGCGAAGACAGCAATATGGTTCGCATGGGCTGGTTCTCGCCGCAGGAGATCGTAGAGGCCCGCTTGTCGGGAACCATCGGCGACCTGATGGGCTACGATTTCATCGATATCGAGGGTAATCAGTCGCGGACGCCGATGCAGGGGCGCATCATTGGCCTGACGGTCGGGGAACTCGGGCGAATTCCAAATGTCATCGCCATCGCCAGCGAGAACACCAAGGCGGCGGGAATTCTCGGCGCGCTCAGGACCGGTGTCGTCAATACCTTGGCCACAAGCTCGGCCAACGCGCACACTGTCCTTGCTCTTGACGATGCAACCAGCAAGCGCCGGCAGCGAGCGCAGCGGCTGGCAACGGGGCAACAGCCACAGTGAGGAGCCGCCGGGTCCGAATGGATCCGGCGGCGTTGCTTCAACCGAAGACGATCTGCGTCTTGATGACGTTGGCGGGGGCCTTGGCCGCGAACTCGAAGGCCTCGACCGACTGCTCGAAGGAGTAGTACTTCGAGATCAGAGGCTTGACGTCGATCTTGCCCGAGGCGAGCAGGTTGATCGCGCGGTCGTAAATGTTGGCGTAGCGGAACACGTGCTCGACGCGCAGTTCCTTGGCCTGTCCGGCCACGACGTCGTAGGCCACGGGCTTTGCCGGCATGCCTACCAGCACCGCGCAGCCGCCCGGGCAAGCGTAGTCGAACAGTGTTTCATAGGCCTTCATGCTGCCGCTCGCCTCGAAGACGGCATCCACGCCCCAGCCGCCGGTAGAGTTCCGAACCCGAGCGACGGCGTCTTCCTTGGAGAGGTTGATCGGCGTCAGTGCCGGATACTTGGCGGCGACGTCGAGCTTCTCCTGCTGGATATCGATGACGAAAACGTCGGAGCAGCCGGCAGCGACGGCTGACAGTGCGGTCATGATGCCGATCGTGCCGGAGCCGATCACCGCGGCCGTCGCACCCGGCTGGATGCGCGCCTTGGTGGCGGCCTGCATGCCGACGGCCAGCGGCTCGACCATGGCGCCCTCGGCCAGGCTCACGTTGTCGGGCAACTTGAAGGTCAGGTTGGCCGGATGGACGACCTCTGGTGCCAAGCAGCCGTGAACCGGCGGCGTTGCCCAGAAGCGCACGGCCGGGTCGAGATTGTAGAGCCCCATGCGCGAGGCCCTGGATGTCCAGTCGGGAATGCCCGGCTCCATGCAGACCTTGTCGCCAACCTTGAACGAGGTGACGTTGGCTCCCACTGCCACAACGACGCCCGCGCCCTCGTGGCCGAGAACCATCGGCTCCTTGACGACGAACGGTCCGATGTTGCCATGCTCGTAGAAATGGACGTCGCTGCCGCAGATGCCGACGTTCTTCATGGCAATCTTGACGTCGTCCGGTCCGGGCGTGGTCGGCATATCGATGTCCCGCAGCCGGATCTTGCCGATCTCCTCGAGAACAAGCGCTTTCATGTTTCCTCTCCTCCACCTCTGTTCACGTGGCTCTACACGTCGTGCGACCTGATCCTTGCCCGGGAAGTCGCTAACCCTTCCGGGGCATGTTAAATTGCACCACGTTCTATGGTCGTTTGATAACATTCAATCTCGCGATGAGCAAGTCCGAGGCTGCGACGATCAGTGCCCGCATGATCGCCGGTATCGGCCCGGAAAATGGATGGTCAGACTCGAAAGAAATTATTTATAAACAAGATTTTATGTGAATTTCATCGATCGCTTTGACGCTCGCGTCGCTACTTTGTAGGTGGTCATTGGATGGTGTTTTTCATGATATTGGGTTCGAAAATAAACATCAAACAGGTAGTAAAATAACAGAATCGTGAAATTGTGATTGACATGTGCCCATCCGGGTGGCCCTATTGCCTCAACCCGGTCGGCGCTCTGTGGGCAAACTCGGCCGCATAACGAAATGGGAGGTTCGGCATGGCTAAGCCGAAGAAACTGCTCAATAATCCGGTGAATGTCGTCACCGAGCTCATCGACGGTCTGGTGGCTGCTTCCGGTGGCGATCTGCGTCGCCTTGATGATCGCAACGCCGTTGTGCGCACGACACTCGCCGACGACAAGGTGGCGCTGCTGATCGGTGGCGGCAGCGGGCACGAACCGATGTTTCCGGGCTTCGTCGGCCCCAATCTCGCGGACGGCGCGCCCTGTGGCGAAGTGTTTGCGGCGCCGACGCCCGATCTTGTGCTCGACACGTTGTCCGCCGTGGATCGTGGTCGAGGCGTGCTTATGGTCTATGGCAACTATGCCGGCGACAACATGAACTTCGACATCGCCGCCGAACTTGCCGAGGAAGCGGGCATCGTCACCCGCACCGTGCGCGTGTGGGACGATGTCGCCGCTGCGCCTCTCGATCGCATCACCGACCGGCGTGGCATTGCCGGCGACTTCTTCGTGATCAAGGTGGCTGGTGGTGCGGCAGCCGAGCTGAAAGACCTTGATGATGTGTACCGCGTCGCGGTGAAAGCGCGCGACAATACGCGCTCGATGGGCGTTGCCCTTGCGGCCGGCTCTATTCCCGAGACCGGGGAACGGACCTTCGAGCTACCCGAGGACGAGATCGAGATCGGCATGGGCGCGCACGGCGAACCGGGTATCGCTCGCCGCAAGATCACCGAAGCGGATGCCATCGTCGAGGAAATGACCGACCGCATTCTCGCCGACCTGCCATTCTCGTCGGGTGATGAGGTCGCTCTTCTCGTGAACAACCTCGGTGCGACGACCTGCATGGAAATGCTGATCGTCACTCGCAAGGTGCATCAGGTCCTCGCCCAGCGTGGAATTGCCGTTCACAGGACGGACGTCGGCTCATTCCTGACCTGCCAGGAGATGGCCGGCCTGTCGATCACCCTGATGAAGCTCGACGACGAGCTGAAGCGCTATCTGGACATGCCGGCTCGTTCCTTCGCCTACTCGAGGTCTTGACCATGCACGATACCCTTACACCAGCTGAGGCGCGCGACATGCTCTCGGCCGTCGCCCGGCACCTTGTCGCCAATGTGGACATGTTGACCCAGGTCGATCAGGCGATCGGCGACGGCGATCACGGCATTGGCATGCGGCGCGGCTTCTCCGCTGTCGAAGGCGCCATGGCGTCAACCGAGCCCGTTTCCGTGGCCGCCGTGTTCAAGGCGGCTGGCACGGCGATCATGGCCAAGACGGGCGGCGCCGCCGGTGCCATTTTCGGGACAATGTTTCGGTCTGGCAGCGCGGCCTTCGACGGACAAACAGTTCTCGATGCAGAAGGCTTTGCCGGGTTCCTCGCGTTGGGACTTGAAGGTGTCGAGAAGCGAGGCGCTGCCAAGCCAGGCCAGAAAACCATGATCGACGCCTTGGCCCCGGCTGCCACCGCTGCGAAGACCGCGATCGCGCGCGGCTTGGTCGAGGTGGTGAAAGAGGCAACGGATGCCGCCAAGGGTGGTGTCGAGGCGACCAAGGACATGATAGCGACCACCGGCAAGGCGAGGACGCTCGGGGAGCGGTCGCTGGGGCATCCGGATCCCGGGGCTGTTTCGATGTCGCTGATCCTAGAGGCAATGCGCGACTATATTGCCGCATGAACTGTACTGGAGGTACTGGTGATCGATGAGAGATCGGCGGTGACCTCCGGCGCAACTCCCGCAAAAGCGGAATCCGGTTTTGCGTTCCGAGTTGCGTACAGACAAAGAGATGGAGCATGTCTGCGAACTTGAGTTCGGAAGACATGCTCTAGCGAAGAGCGGTTCGCGAGGGCAAATGACCTTCGCCGCCGTGAGGCGGAGGCTGAGGTGAGTACATTCTGGATCGGTACCGGTTGGAAGATGAACAAGACGGTTGCCGAGACTCGGCGCTACCTAGCCGACTTGCGGACGCGTCTGCCGGCCGATGTCGGTGACGACTACGCATTGTTCATCATTCCTCCGTTCACCGCTCTGGCTGCCGCGCGGGAGGCGATCGGCACGACGCCTCTTCTGCTCGGAGCGCAGAACATGCACTGGGCCGATGCCGGCGCCTATACTGGCGAGATATCGGCCTCGATGCTCGACGAGTTCGATATCGATCTGGTCGAACTCGGTCATTCGGAGCGGCGGGAGTATTTCGGCGAGACCGACGAAACGATCAACATGAAGGTGAAGGCTGCCTTGCGGCACGGTCTGAAGCCTCTGCTTTGCGTCGGCGACAGCGCCGGGGAGCGAGCGGCTGGCGCTTCGGCGGAAGCAGTCACGCGGCAGGTAAAGCTGGCCTTTTCCGGGCTTTCCGGAAGCGAGGTCGGCCGTTGTCTCGTGGCCTATGAGCCAATATGGGCGATCGGTGAGGCTGGCGTGCCGGCAACCGCTGAGGAAGCGCGGGAGGTTCACGTCGCCCTTCACGCCACGCTGAGGGAACTGGGTGCCCCCCATGTGCCGGTGCTCTACGGTGGTAGCGTCAATCCCGATAACGCCACCGTTCTCGCTTCCGAACCGGCGATCGATGGTCTTTTCATCGGCCGGGCGGCCTGGTCGCCGGCGGGGTTTGCCGCGTTGATCTCCAAGGTCATGGAGTCCCGAAAGCGTCAGGGGCGGATCTCTTCCGGTTCCGCCGTCGCGATCGGATAGAACCGCGCACCCAAGGACCTCTGCGGACTTGACCTGAGCGCCCGATGTCGCACGTCCCGAGCGCTTGGCCAGTCGGCTTTGCCCCCACAAGGGTGTGCTCAAGTCTCGACGATGGTGAGCTTGACCCCCTCCTTGAGCAGGCTGTCTGCGTCCGCCTGCGAGAGGGCGCCATCGGTGATCACCTGATCGAACTCGGTCAGAGTTGCCAGCTTGATCAGTGACGTCTTGCCGAACTTGCTGCTGTCGATCAGCAGGATCTTGCGGTCGGCGGCCTCCATCAGGGCGCGCTTCGACTTCACCACTTCTTCTTGCTGGTGGAAGGCGGTCAGGCCGAACACGGTCGATGTCGACATGAACAGGGTATTGGCGCGCAGGGACCCGACCGCCTGCTCGCAAAGATAGCCGAAGAACGCGTTGAACCGGGCATTATAGTGCCCGCCAAGGCAGATGGTCTCGATGCCGGGGACATCCTTCAGCGTGTCGATGATCGTCAGGCTGCCGGTAATCACCGTCAACGGCGTGCAGTCGACGAGATGGGCCGCGAGGTGGCCGACGGTGGTTGAATCGTCGAGGATGATCGCTTGACCCGGCTCGACAAGTTCCGCAGCGGCCTGGGCGAGAGCATCTTTCTCGGCGTCGGCGAGGCGGGCACGATAGAGGATGGTGCTATCGGCAAGGCTGGAGGACCGCACCGTCACACCGCCGTGGACACGCCGAACGATCCCTTGCTCCTCCAGAAGGCGCAGGTCCCGATGGACGGTCATCCGGCTGACGCCAAAATGGTCGGCAAGCTCTTCGACCTGGGCGGAGCCGGCTGGGAGCAGATAGTCGAGAAGGGCCTTGCGCCGTCCGGTCGGGCCGGACGACGCTTTCACTTGCTCAAGGTCGTCATTGTGATGCACGGGACGGATCCGTCGCTGGAGAAATCAACCGGCCGACGCCGTCGTGGTACCGAATGACAAGCTTGCAACGTCATGCGCGCAACCGGAGCGCACCTTGTGGTCAACGGATATCGGGATGGGCGTGCAGATTATTCCGTTTCCCAGGCCGAAGGCTGGCATGACTGCTCTCCTGATTGAGACAGTCACTAAAGCAAAGTCACAAAAATATCAACCTAATATATCAAACAAACATGATAATCAGGTTTCCGTGTTATAGTTCTGTCTCGCGCGGCGATCTCTTCCTGTCGAGCGTTGGGGCTTTGGGGGATCACTTTCCGAAGGGTCGGCATATCGTCGATCGTCTGACAGCCGGCGTCGCGACCGATGCCGTAGCTATCTCTCTCTGCCCGAGAAGATCACGGCGATCTGCTTGCCGAAATCGGGTGTCGCGATCACGCCGGCGAGGCCGGCGGTGCCGGTTGCAGAAGCGGCGATATCGGTATGCGCTCGGCCGGCCTTGTGCGCGTCCGCGACCTGCGCTTCATCGACGACAACGGTCGAGCCGCCGCTTGCCCGCATGCCTTCGGCGATCGCCCACCAGTCGTAGGTTTCGTCGTCGAGGATGCCGTGCGCAAGGCTCGATGGCGTCGTTTCCCACGGCCACATGAACTTCGAACGCGTCTTCGCCGCAACCGCGAGGTCGATGCCGTCGAGGCGTTCCCAGGCACGGGCCAGAGGCGCACAGCCCGCGGTTTGAACGGCGATCAGCTTGGGGAGTCTGGGCAGCAATCCGTTTGCACGGGCTAGCGCCAGCCCTTGCGCCAGCGCACTGGCCAGCGCTCCACCGCCAACCTGAACGAAAAGCGCGTCCGGTACGGTGCCGATGCGATGGAACTCTTCCGCCATTTCGAAGGCGAGCGTACGGCCGCCCTCGATTGCCAGCCCGTTGTCGGTGCCTTGCACGCCAAAGGGGATGGCGCCGGCAGCGACTGCCTCGCGGAAGCGCAGATAGCAGGGATCTCCCGTCTCGCCCGGCCGACGATCGCAGATGGTGATCTGGGCGCCGAGCTCCCCGAGCCTTGCCTTTACCGACATGTCGGCATCGGGCGGTATGAACACGTCGAGCGGCCAGCTCGCGGCTCGCGCCACGACGGCCGCCGCGAGCGCGGCGTTGCCGCACGACGCGATCGCGAGACGTCGGGATCTGATGTTGTCACTTGCCGGCAAGCGGGCCGTTTCCAGGACGCGCAGATAGAGCATCACGCCCATCAGGTGGCGTGCCTTATGGGAGCCCGACACGTTGCCGGTCTCGTCCTTGACGAAGAGAGCACCCGAGAGACCGATGGCCTCGGCGAGGGCAGGCCGCTCGGCCATCGGCGTGACACGGAAGCCGTGTCCGTCGACGGTCGTCAGTGCGGTATCGAGCTGGCCGACGAGGTCGATCCAGGTCGCGTCGGGCAGTCCCGCCTCCCGCGCCAGCCGATAAGGCGACAGCCATGCGCGGTAGCGCAGAAACGGGTCGGTTTCGCTGCCGATGGAAGGCGAGGGCGCCTCACTGTCGACCACGAGCACGTGGTCGACATCATTGCCATCGGCGTTGGGGCAGCGGAACGCCAGATCGAAGCCTGCGTCGATCTTGGCGCCGCAACCGTGGCAGCGAAATCCGACCATGCTCTAGAGGCCCAGCGTCTTGGCAATGCCGCTCTTGGCATTGACGTCGGCGATCATCTCGTCCCAGGCGGGCACGAGTTCGAGCAGGTCGTCCCAATAGGACTGCTTGGCGCGGGCCTTGAACTCCTCGATGGAAACGCCCTGCTGCTCCACCCAGGTGAAATAGCCGAGATTGAACACGCGCTTGCGGTCGACATAGGTCATTTCGAGGAGATCGCTGGTCGACGCCGCCGCCAGCGAACGGCCCCAGGTTTCGCCCGCCGCCACCACGTCGAAGCGGTTGCCGAAATCGCGCTTGATCACCTTGTCGATCTCGCTGCCATACATGGCCGCGCCATCGGTGGCCAGCGTGACGATGACGTCATCCGGCCCCATGTCGTAATACTTGGCGGCCTTTATCGCTGCCAGCATGTTGCAGAGCGACGACAGGCCGAGGTTTCCGAGGTCGGCGACGAGCTTCGGGTCGATGCCGCGCCGCTCGATCAGATAGTTGCGGCCGACTTCGGTGTTGAACAGGACAATCAGACGATCGGTGTCGCTGTCGCTGACGCCGGCCACCATGTCGGTGTTCATGACGTTGTGGATGTAGGGCACGTGCTTGTCGCCGATGCCCTGGATGTTGTGCTCGCCGAAGCCGTTCTCCAGCAGCGTCGGGCATTCGGTGGCTTCCGCCACGATGATCTTGGTGCCGTGACGCTCCTTGAGATGGTCGCCGGCCGCCAGCGTGCCGCTCGATCCGGATGCCGACACGAAGGCGGCAAGCTTCGAGCCCGGACGATCCCCGGTGATCGCCTCGTATATCGTCTCAAGCGCCGCGCCGGTGCAGGTGCGGTGGACGAGATAGTTTCCGAACTCGCAGAACTGGTTGAAGATGATGTTGTCGGCGTCGCTGTCGAGGCGAGCGCACTCGTCGTAGATCTCCTTGACGTTGCTCTCGGAGCCTGGGGTCTTGATGACGTCGGAGCTGTCCACCACCCACTTGTCGAGCCAGTCGAAACGTTCGCGGCTCATGTTTTCCGGCAGCACGGCCACGCCGTGGCAGCCGAGGATGCGCGAGATGGCGACACCGCCACGGCAGTAGTTGCCGGTGGACGGCCAGACCGCCTTGTGATGGCCGGGATCGAACTGCCCGGTGACGAGGCGCGGCACGAGGCAGCCGTAGGCGGCCAGCACCTTGTGGGCGCGGATCATCGGGAAGCGGTTGCCCAGCGCCAGCACGATGCGCGCCTTGACGCCGGTGAGTTCGCTTGGAAGCTCGACGTAGTCGGGAACGTCGGTCAGCCCGTTGCGGGCGGCATCGTTGAACCAGTGTACGCGGAAGAGATTGAGGGGATCGGCAACGTCAGGGTCGACACTGGCGAGGCGCTTCCGCACGACGTCGGGAATCGTCGTGGGGTCGGCAAGCTGCGCCAGCGTGGGCAACAGAACGCCCGCCTGTCCGAGACGGGCGATGGTCCGGTCCAGAACCTGTGTATCGACGACATTCCGCTCCAAACCCAACCGCGCCATGTTCTGTATCCCCTTGTTCGTTCTTGGTGGTTGCCCGAGCGCTCGCACAAGTGCTGGGCCAGATGTTCCGTCCGCCTGGTGACATTACGTTCGCGAAAAACCATGCCTGTCACGGTCCACAATGACGCAGTTCCGCGAAGGGCGACATGACATGCCGCAAGCTCTGCCGCGCCAGAAGGGCGCCGAAGACTGGAAACCTGCCGTCGCGAAGCAAAATTGAATAGGCTGGAACCGTTGTTTGCGCAACGGCGTACGCTGTCTCCCGTACGAGTGCCGTCGTCGAGAGGATGGGGAGGGCGACGCTGTCTGGGCCTGAAAAGCGCCCTGCGGTCGGTTGCCGAGTCGCGAGCTTGGTGTTATTTGCCATTCATGCATCAAGAGTCGGGGAGACGCCCGACACCAACCTGCTCCCGAGCAAGGTGGTGCTCCTCGCGAGAGGGGGATGTGGCCGACCGGCAAACAACGGGACACAAGCCACGCGCGTCGCTCCGCTTCATCGGCAAGAGAGGACGTTGACGTGACCAGTTCAGCCCAGCAGTTCGCAAGCGACAACTACGCCGGCATATGCCCCGAGGCCTGGGCCGAGATGGAGCGCGCCAATGGCGGTTCGGCCATTGCCTACGGCGAAGACGAGTGGACCCAGCGCGCCGCCGACACCTTCAGGCGCCTGTTCGAGAAGGACTGCGAGGTCTTCTTCGTGTTCAACGGCACGGCCGCCAACTCGTTGGCCCTCTCGGCCCTTTGCCAATCCTACCACAGCGTCATCTGCGCCGCGTCGGCGCATGTGGAAACCGATGAATGCGGCGCTCCCGAGTTCTTCTCCAACGGATCGAAGCTGCTCGTCGCACCTTCGTCGGCGAACAAGCTGACGCCTGCCATCATCAAGGCCATGGCGACCAGCCGCTCCGACATCCACTTCCCCAAGCCCAGGGTGGTGACGATCACCCAGCCAACCGAAACCGGCCTCGTCTACGGCATCGAAGAGGTGCGGGCCATTGCGGCGACTTGCCGTGAGCTGGGGCTCAAGCTGCACATGGACGGCGCCCGCTTCGCCCATGCCTGCGCGGCGCTTGGCTGCTCGCCCGCCGACCTCTCCTGGAAGGCGGGCGTCGACGTGCTCTGCTTCGGCGGCACCAAGAACGGAATGGCGGTCGGCGAGGCTGTCATCTTTTTCGACAAAGCTCTGGCAGCGGATTTCGACTATCGCTGCAAGCAAGCCGGGCAACTCGCATCCAAGATGCGGTTCCTGTCGGCTCCGTGGGTCGGCATGCTGGAAAGCGGCGCCTGGCTTCGCAACGCCCGGCATGGCAACGCCTGCGCGGCGCGGCTGGCGGCAGCGATTGCCGGAGCGCCCGGTATCGATTTTCTCTTTCCCGTGGAGGCGAACTCGGTGTTCCTGAGCGCCCCAGAGGCCGTGCTGAACGAGCTGCGCAAGCGAGGCTGGCGCTTCTACACCTTCATCGGCGGCGGCGCCCGCTTCATGTTTGCCTGGGACGCCGACCCAGGGCGGGTGGATGAGTTGGCCGCCGACATTTGCTCCGCTGCGGGAGCGTTCTCCTGACCGACAGACGCACACTCTCAGTATCTTCGGTGCATATCGGCTGACGTCGTCCCACTCATCTCGGCGAACAGCTTGGCGCGGCCTGAACGATCGGCGCTCGGTTGGATGCTTCTGCCTTCATCAGGCTGTTTGGCATCGTAGAGAGCAATGAGTTTGCTGTCTGGACAAGCTTAGACCAGTGGTCTAAGTTCATGCGAACAGGAGAGGACTTTGGGATCATCGCATGGACAGTCGACGTGAGGCCCGCGAGAGACTGCGCAAGCTGCCGGAGGCGCAACGCACCGCATGGCTCAATATCGCGGAAGAGGAGTTCATGGCGTCCGGCTTCGAGGCCGCGTCGCTGAACCAAATTCTCGCGCGTGCCGGCATCAGCAAGGGGCAGGCCTATTACTACTTCGCCGACAAGGGCGAGCTCTATCGCGCCGTGATCGAGCGTGCCTTCAACGAGTTTGCCGGCTTGCTCGACGTCACCCCCCCCGCGCCGGACTCAGCTGCGGCCTACTGGCAACAAATCGCCGATCTCTTCGACAATGTGTCGACCATCCTCCAGCAAAACGATCGCCTGGCGGAAATCGGGCGTGGCGTCTACCGGGAAGCAAGGGCGCAGATTGCCATCACGGATCTGCTCGAGAACCTCCACTCTCGGTTTGAGCGGTTGATCGAAACAGGACAGCGCCTCGGTGCCGTCCGCTCGGACCTGCCCCTGGACTTGCTGACGAGCATGGCTTTCGCGGCGTTGCGTGAAGCCGACCAGTGGTTTGCGCTGAACGCTCGAGGTTACGATCAAGGGACGGTGCTCATGCTCAACCGCCAGGTCTTCAACCTGTTCACGGCGATGCTCGCGCCAAGTGGCGAAAGCCGCGTGTCGGTCTCCTCCGCAACATCATTCTGAGGATCAGTCGAATGCCAGCCTCACGCTTCGTCGCCGCCGGACTACTTGTCGCTTCAGCTTTGAATCTCACGCTCATGATCCCCGGAGGCTTCGTTGAAACGCGCGACTTCAGCGCCTATCCCGCCGTGGTCCTGGGCGCCTTCAACGTGTTCCTGACCGTACTCGGTCTGGGGAGCTTCATCCTCGCCTACTTCGTCATCAGGACGGGCAAGGGCTACGGTTGGGGCGGGGTTGCCGGCCTCACCTATCTCGCCGTCTATCTGCTTGATCTCGGACGGATATTCCCCGTGCCGCCCGAGCCGATGTCTATGCTCCTGGCGACGCTGGAATGGATCGGTACCGCGCTGGGGTTAGCCTTGGCCGTGGCATCCATCGCGTTGCGCGGCGCGGTGACCACTGCAAACTCGGCCAAACCAATGCTTTCAGTGCCCACTGTGCTGGGTCTCGCCCTGGTAGCGCTGATCATCGTCGCCTTTGCGACCAAGTCGGCGATGGGAATCTAGGCCTCGCTGCGGCAAGCCGCTTCGTTCTGTTTCGACCTCAAAAGACCCGTCCCTCTGGGCGTGACGCTCTCCCAACACACTAAGGCAGGCTCCAGGCTGAACCAGATGGACGTGCGTTCAACGCTGACCGCTTAAGGCAGCGCGGCATGGCGGCTCTGCGGCAGGATGAAAGGCATGGTCGCGGGCGGCAGCGTGCCGACAATGCCGGAAATGCCGAAGACTTTGGAGATTGTCGTGTCATCCAGCGTTTCGCTTGGGGGGCCAAAAGCGGCAATCTGTCCCTTGGACATCACGGCAATCCGGTCCGCAAATTCAGCAGCCAGATTGAGATCGTGAACGATGGCTATGACCCCGCCGCCTTCGCGGGCATGGCGGCGGGCGCGCTCCAGAAGGTCGATCTGGTGGCGAATATCCAGGCTGGACGTCGGTTCGTCGAGCAGCAGGAACCGGGGCAGGTCATTGGCAACCGGCCTGGGAACCTGAGCAAGAACCCGGGCGAACTGAACCCGTTGCTGTTCGCCGCCTGACAGATTTTGGTAAAGGCGCGTTCCCCAACCACCCAGCCCGACTTCGTCGAGGACAGTCTCGCGTAGGCTCTCCTGTGCCGAACCTTTGACGCCGGCCGCTTCCACGCCGAGACGAACGACCTCATCCACCGTGAGGGAAAAGGCCAGTGTCACGCTTTGCGGCAGGACGGCACGGCACTTGGCAAGCTGTGCCGGCCGCATGCGGGAAATCGGCTCGCCGTTCAGGGAAACATGACCTTCGACGGGGCGAATCTCACCGCTGAGGACCTTGAGCAGCGTCGATTTTCCGGCGCCGTTGGGGCCGACAATGATCGTGAACTCGCCCGCTCTTGCGCAAAAGCCGACGTCCTGCAGCAAATATCGGCTGCCGATGGCGACGGAAATAGACTGGCAATGCAACATCTGTAACCTCAGAGGCCAAAGGCGTTTCGGCGTCGCAACAGCAAGGCCATGAACACCGGAGCCCCGATCAGGGCGGTGATGATCCCGATCGGCAGTTCCGCCGGCGCGACAACGATCCGGCAGATTGCGTCGGCGCCGATCAGCAGCGCCGCGCCACCGAAAGCGGAAGCGGGAAGCAGGTATCGGTTGGACGGGCCCATCACCAGTCGCAGCAAGTGCGGCACGACGATGCCGATGAAGCCGATGACGCCGGCGACGGCCACCGCGGCACCGCAAGCCGAAGCGACGGCGAGGATGGTGGCTCGCTTCAGTGTTTCGACGTTTATGCCGACGTGCATTGCCTCAGCTTCGCCGAGGATGAGGGCATCGAGTCCCCTTGATACGAAAGGCACTGCGGCAAGCATGATCCCGACGAACGGCACCATGGCCATCGCTCGGCCCCATGTTGCCCCACCCAGACTTCCAAGGGTCCAGAAGGTGATGTCGCGCAGTTGCTGGTCGTCAGCTGTGAAAACGACGAACCCGATCAGGGCGTTGCCGATGGCGGTGACGGCAAGCCCCGCCAGCAGCAGCGTTGCAATGGAGGTTCGTCCTGCCTTTGTCGCCAGAAAATAGAGCAAGCTGGTGGTTGCCAGCGCACCGAGGAAAGCGGCAACCGGCAGAAAGCTGTTGCCGAGCACGGCAGCAAAGGCGGACAGCGGGCCGCCGCCAAGAACGATTGCGCAGACGGCCGCCACCGCTGCCCCGGAGCTGACGCCGACGAGGGACGGGTCGGCCAGCGGATTGCGGAAAAGCCCTTGCATCATCGTGCCGGATACGCCCAGCGCCGTGCCGGTCAGTGCACCGAGCAGCAGGCGCGGCAGGCGAATATCGTGCAGGATGATCGCCTCGCGCGCGCCGAGCGCATCAGTCTCGCCAAGCAGGCTTCGCGCCAGATCGCCGAGGGGAATCGGCGACGGTCCAGTCGCGACCGCCAAGACGCAAACAGCCAGCAACAGCAGGGCAGAAAGGCCGACCGTCAGTTGTCCGGTACGGCGCCGGTCGCCGGACTTCGCCTGTCGACGAAAGGCCGACGGGCGCGGTAGGGATGTGGCATCCGTCATTGGGAAGCGATCCGGTCCGGATAGAGCTTGGCGGCCAGATCACGCGCGGCCTGGGCGGCCCGTGGGCCGAAGCCGAGCAGATAGTTGCCGCCCATGGAAATGAACGCCCTGCTTTCAGCAGCCGGGGTTGCCTTGAAGGCCGGTAGCGTGAAAACGGCGTCGGCATCCAGTGCGTGGCTCGATGTCTGCATGACGAGGATCACGTCCGGTTCCGCCGCGATCACGGCCTCGTCGGTCATCGGCTTGAAGCCGCTGATGCCTGATGCGGCGTTGATGCCGCCTGCAAGGCTGATCATGGCATCCGCTGAGCTCTCCTTGCCGCCGACCATCGCCTTTCCGTTGGCAAGCGACAGGACGAAGAGAACCTTTTTCCTGTTCGCCTGCGGAACGGCTGTGACCTCTTCCGCCAAGGCTGCAAAGTCGGCGGCGACTTTGGTTTCAAGCACTTTGGCTTCCGCCTCCTTGCCGACGGCCGCTCCAACCGCTTCGATCTTTTTGAGCACGCCCTGCGGCGTCTGGGCATCCGCGATGATCTCAATCGGCACGGCGCTCTCCTCGAGGATGCCGAGAGCCTGTTGCGGGCCCGATCCCTCCACTGCGAGAATCAGGTCGGGCTTGACGGACAGGACACCTTCGGCTGCGAGCTGGCGCATGTAGCCAACTTTCGGCAGGCCGTTGGCCTCAGGCGGATAGACGCTTGTCGTGTCGGTTGCCACGATCCTCTCCTCAGCTCCGAGAGCGTAGAGGATCTCCGTCACGGCTCCTCCGATGGAGACGATGCGGGCTGCCGACCGGCCACCCTCTTCGGAACAAGCGGGATTTGCGGTGACAACCAAGGCCAATCCCAGAGCGCCGGCGATCGTGTCTCGGGTGCCCTTCCTGAGGGACCAAACAGGCGGCTTGCGGCTTTCGACCAAGCCCCCCACTCGCCGGCCATAAATTCCAACCATCTGATATCTCGTTAGTTTTTAGAGATTCTAATGTTGCAATTCATTCGCAACAGTATCTTGACTCTCATACTCATATTTATTTACTGACGCAAGAGAAGCCAAGACGGAGCGCCCGTCAGCCCCTCACTCACAGCGCCCATCAGCAAGGGCGCGAGATGAACTTAGTGACTGGTCGAGCGGCGTTTTGGAGGGCTTTGTGTCGGGGAATTGCAATGTTGAGCAAGAGAATCGAAGGGCTGTTGGCCTCAACCGCTATCGTGGGGGTGAGCATCGTCGCGGCTATGCCGGGGGCTGTGGCTCAGGAAGCTCCTGCGGTGGTGAGTGACCAATGCACGCTTGGTGTTGACTGCCCAGCGCAAGACGAAATCCTCCTCGACACCATTACGGTTTCGGTGAACCGGACCAAGAAGGCGCCAGTGAATACGCTGGCCTCCGTTTCCGTCGTGCGGCTCGACGATGCGACCAAGCCGGCAATGACCACCTATTCGGACATTTTCCGAGGGATTCCGGGTGTGAAAGCCTCCATCGACGCCGACGATCCTGGCGCGGCCGTGAATATTCGAGGCCTTGAGGGGTTTGGTCGTGTCGCGATGATCGTCGACGGGGCGCGCCAGAACTTTCAGCAGGCAGGCCATGGCCCCAACGGGGCGTTCTACCTCGACCCCAGTCTGCTGGAGGAAGTAACGGTTCTGCGCGGCCCTGTTGCCAACGCCTATGGCTCGGGGGCGATCGGCGGCATCGTCAACATGCGCACGGTCAGCCCATCCGATTTTCTCTACGACGACGAGACCTGGGCAATGAAGAGCCGCTCCGTGCTCGGAACCAACGACGGTCATGCCGAAACGGGCGTGACCGGAGCCTATCGCTTTTCGGACCGCTTCGCCGTTCTAGGCAGCTTCAACTTCAATCGCGCCAGCGACTTTGAAGACGGTGATGGAAATGCCGTCTTCAATACGGGTGAGCGTATCGGCGCCGGGCTGCTGAAGGCTGAGATCAAGCCCTCGGACTATCACACCGTCACGCTCGGCTATCTTGCCAACAATTTTGACTATGACAGGGGCGCGCGAACCGCCACGCAGTATGATGTCGACCTTTACGAACAGGTTGCGAGTGCCCGCTGGGAGTATGATAATCCCGACGATAAGCTCTTCAACGTCAATGCGTCGATCTATTACACGCAGACCGACAAGGATGAGACCCGTACGACTGGTACTTATGCCGGGCTAGGTCAGTCATTCGATATCAAGACGGCTGGCTTCGACATCTCGAACACATCCCGCGTTGACACTGGATTCCTGTCGCATGCCTTGACCTATGGTGGCGACTTCTTCCGTGACGACGTCGCCACCTTCGATGCATCGGGCTCTGGTGGCGATCTCTATACGCCATCTGGCAAGCGGCAGGCCTATGGCGCCTTCATCGAGGACGCGATCAGCTATTCAAACTGGCTGGAGATCGTTGGTGGTCTCCGTTTCGATGGCTACAGCCTCGACAGCGCCGATGCCTCGACCGACGGTACGCGCCTATCGCCCAAGGTGACCGTCGGCGTGAAACCGTTCGAGGGCACCATTGCCGAGGGCCTGCAGATCTATGGTACCTACGCCGAAGGCTACCGGGCACCCTCCGTCACCGAGACGCTGATCACAGGCACGCATCCGGGCTCTGCCAACTTTACCTTTCTACCCAATCCCAATCTCAGCCCTGAGACCGCGCATAACTTTGAGATGGGCGTCAACTATGCGCGCAATGGCGTTTTTGCGGCGGACGATCGGCTGCGCCTGAAAACGGCTTGGTTCCACAATCGCATCGACAACTTCATCGATGCCGAGTTCAACATGACGGGAAACTGGGCGACATCCACCTATCAGTATGTGAACATCGGCCAGGGCACGCTGACCGGCTTCGAACTTGAAGCCGCCTATGATGCGGAGCGCTTTTTCACCAGCATCGCCGCATCGGTGGTCGATGGCAAGAATGACGACACCGGTGAAGCCCTTGCGACCGTGCCGGCGGCCAAGATCGTGACGACGGCCGGCATGCGCTTCCTCGACCGGAAGCTTAGCGTCGGTGCGCAGCTTGAATCCGTCTTCGCGCAGAATGACGTTCCGTCGACCGTAAACTCGAGCGATGCCTATAACCTCGTCAACCTCTTTGCCAACTGGCAAGCGACGGACAATCTGTCGATGGGCGTCGAGGTGCGGAACCTCTTCGACAAAACCTACACCGAATATCTGAGTGACGAGCCGAGCGCCGGAATGAGCGTGATGTTCACTCTGAACGCCCGCATCGGTGGCTGAAACGTCCCAAAATTGGAGAAATGACCCATGTATATCGCTATGAACCGCTTCCGCGTCCTCCTCGGCGAAGAAGAGACATTCGAGACAATCTGGCGTTCGCGTGAAAGCCGCCTCAAGGACGTGCCTGGTTACCTTGAGTTCCAGCTTCTGAAGGGCCCAGAGGCCGAAGATCACAGGCTTTATGCTTCACATACGCTTTGGGAGAGCTATGACGACTTTGTCGCCTGGACGAAATCGGATGCCTTCCGCCTTGCGCATGCCAAGGCGAGCGAGCGCCGGCAGAACATCTATCTTGGCGGCCCACATTTTGAGGGCTTCGACGTGATCATCGCCGAAGACGGCGACGGCGTGCGCCGCGAAATCTCGGCGTCGGCCGCCTGAGGGGGGTGCTCAAGGCCTGGAGGGAGTCACAAAATGTCTGGATCCGCTGCGGCTGTTGCCGCACTTGCCGAAAACCCTGATGGGGTCGTCGAGGCCATTGCGGCAAAGGCCGGTGTTTCATCCCGCGTCGTGCTTGACCACCTGCCCGCAGGTGCAGCGGTTCCCGTACACCAGGAGAAATTCGCCGACATATGGCGTGAGTTGACAGGCTGGGGCGAGGTTCTTTTCATCGTCCACACGTCGGATATCGTGCTGGAATGTGTTGGCGCATTGCCTGATGGCAGCTATGGCCACGGATATTTCAATATCCATGGTGACAGCCCGATTGGCGGCCACATCAAGGCCGACCGCTGCGCCGGGATTTATTTCGTCGACCGCATGTTCCATGGCCGTCGTTCGCTGTCAGTCCAGTTCATGAACAGCGACGGCGAGGCCATGTTCAAGGTTTTCGTCCGCCGCGATGCGGCAAGAGAGCTGTTGCCCGATCAGGTCGAGGCGTTTGAAGCGCTACGATCGAAGATGGCGGCCTGAGGGCTATGCTCAACGGGATGCTCATGAAGAAAAGCCCAAACCCAACGCCAGGTGGAGCCGTAATCCAGAGTAAGCCCGTCCGTCTGGCCGTGACCGGGTGCATGGCAGTTGGCCTCATCTGTATGCCGTCGTCGGCGATGGCGCAGGCAGAAGCTCGTTCGATCGGCTTGGAACTCAACAAGCTCGAGACGTCGGGGGCGGATTGTCAAGCGACGGTCGTCATACGGAATGGCCTTGATCGGTCGCTTTCCCAGCTGAAGCTCGACCTGGTCGTTTTTGACAGAGAGAGCATCGTTTCAAAGCGCCTTGCCGCGGCGCTCGGGCCACTTGCCGCGGAAAAGACCATGGTGAAGACACTTCCCGTCACCGGTATCGGCTGCGAAAACATCGACCACATTCTGGTGAACGAAGTCATGGATTGCGCTGATCCTGAAGGTCTTGTGCCGAACTGCCTTGACCTGCTGGTGCTTTCCTCACGCGCGCCGGTGGAGCTTCGCCAATGAACGCCATCGCCACCGAAATGCTTCCACACGACCTCTCGCCGATCGGCATGTTCCTGGCAGCGGACATTATCGTCAAATCTGTCATGATCGGCCTTGCCGTCGTCTCCCTCGCCACCTGGACAGTCTTTCTTGTCAAAACGGGCGAACTGCTGGTGGCCCGTCGCCGGCTTGCTCGGAGCGCCAGACGGATCGGAGAGGCGTCCAGCCTCAACGAGGCTGCGGCATCCGATGGATTCGTCCGTGGGCCGGTTGGCGCCATGGTGCGGGCTGCCGCCCACGAGGTGCGGCTTTCGGAGGGGGCACCCTCGGCGGGGCTCAAGGAGAGAGTGGGGTCGCGGTTGGACCGTATTCAGCTTGCGGCCGGCCGCCGGATGATGAAGGGCACCGGACTTCTGGCGACGATCGGCTCCACGGCGCCATTCGTCGGCCTTTTGGGCACGGTCTGGGGCATCATGAACGCCTTTGTCGGCATATCGAAAGCCCAGACGACCAATCTTGCCGTCGTTGCGCCGGGCATTGCCGAAGCGCTCTTGGCGACGGCGATCGGTCTCGTGGCCGCTATCCCAGCCGTCGTCATCTACAACATGTTTGCCCGCTGGATCGCCGGCTACAAGGCGGATATCGGGGACATTTCTGCTGAAATTCAGCGCCTCGTATCCCGCGATGCCGACCGCCAGCACGGGATCCAGCCCAAACCGCATGAGGTCCGCTGATGGCAGGCTCCCTCGACGAAGGCGACGAGATGGTCGAGGCGCACGAGATCAACGTGACGCCCTTTATCGACGTGATGCTGGTGCTGCTGATCATCTTCATGGTCGCGGCCCCTTTGGCGACGGTCGATGTTCAAGTCGACTTGCCAGGTTCGACGGCGGAACCGACCAAGCGACCGGACAAGCCGCTCTATCTGACGGTGAAGGAAGACCTGACCCTGGCTCTCGACAACGAGACGGTGCAGCCGGGTGACCTCCAGGTCGCTGTCGATGAGTTCACGGGCGGAAATCGTGACGAGCGGGTATTCCTGCGCGCCGACCGTGCTGTCTCCTACGGCGATCTGATGTCCATCATGAATGCCCTGCGTGCGGCCGGTTACCTCAAGATTGCGCTCGTCGGGCTGGAGACAGCGCCCACCATTGGCTCCGGCGAAGCGCTGCCCTGATCCACTACAGGAAAGAGCCGACTTCAATGGCGATGACGTTTGATGGTAGCGGGGGTGTGGCAGACCATGGCGGGGGAGGCTCGCTGGCATGGGCCACCGCCTTTGCCATGGTGTTTGGCCTGCATGTGATCGTCGCCCTTCTTCTGCTGAACAGAACCGCCCTGGACCGTGCCGTCGAGGCGCCGGAGGCCGCGATCATGATCGATCTGCCGCCAGAGCTCGCGCTGCCTCCTGCCGAGAGTGTCGAAAGCATTGCCTCGGCTGCCGTTCCGGATGTGAAGCCCACCGAGACGTCTTTGGAGGCCGTCGATCAGGTCAATCTCGATGAGCCACCGCAGGGGACTGTGATGGATCCGCCCCCGGATGTCTCGTCGTCATCGGATGTTCCGGTGGAAACAGCCCAGGTTGAGCCGCTTGAGACGGTCGTAGCCGAGAAGGTTCTGCCGACAGTCCCGCCACCGAAGAAGCCGCGCCCGCCTAGAAAGGCTCAGCCGTCACCCGCGCAGACACGAACCGCTCCGCCGGCTCAGGCGGCAATCGCCCAAAGCAGCAAGCCGGCTTCTGTCGCTTCGCAGGAGACGCCCAAGGCATCGGGAGCCGGCAAACCCGACGCAGATGCGCTCAAGGGGTATGTCGCAAAGATTCGGGCCCGCATCATGCGTCAGCGCCGGTCTCTGGACATGAGCGCCCAGCGTGGCCTGCAGGCTGTCGTCAGTTTCACGGTCGCGTCTTCTGGAAGTCTTTCCGGGATCAGTCTTTCGCGTAGCTCGGGAAACCGTGACTTTGACGCAGCTGCATTGGCCCTTGTCAGGCGTAGCGGCAGCATGCCAGCCTTTCCGGACGGAGTTGCAAGCCGCACTTTGAAACTGAGCTTGCCGATCCGCTTTGACCGCTAACATAACGACGCAATGTCCGGCCTTGCTCGTTCAGCAATATCCACCCTTGCCTGCTTGAGTGCAGCTTCGGGGTGCTGACTTCTCGCTGTTCAGAAGCCGTCAGCGGAATCAACATATCGAAATAAAAGAAAGGGTTGGCGCACCCGACAGGATTCGAACCTGTGACCTCTGCCTTCGGAGGGCAGCACTCTATCCAGCTGAGCTACGGGTGCATGGCCATGTCGCGGACATGCGAAACAAGGTTCCTATAACCGAGTTCGCTGGCAAGGCAAAGGGAAAATCGTGTCGTCCGGATGCCTCGTCCGTCACTGCGGGAATGCGGCTCTTTCGATGGCCGTCACATACGAAAACGGCGCCGGTCAAAGGCCGGCGCCGTTCTCATCGGTAATGGTGGCTTTAGATTACTTGCCGACCGGCACCTCGACGAAGGTGTCATCGGCGGGCTCGTAATAGCGGATGACCGAGGTGGCCTTGACAGCGTCATGCGTGGCGATGACCGGGGCGCCGGAGACCTTGACGGTCACGAAGGTGTCGTCGGCCGGCTCGTACACCGAGACCGCCTGGGTGTAGCGGGCGTCGTTCTCACTGGCAGCGGCGACCGGGGCGTTCAGCGTGCCGGACACGAAAGTGCCATCGGAAGGCTCGAAATACGTTCCCTCGGCGGCAAAGGCCAGGCTCGGGAGGGCGATAGCGGCAGCAGCAACGGCGGCGATGGTGAAGGTCTTCATTTCCATACTCCATGTATTCGATAGCGTGGGGAGGTCTTTGGGGTGTCTCAATCCAGCCCAGTAAATCGTCTCGCTTCGATAATGTTGATATAGAACTAGTCTCATCACGGAAAAAGGGTACCTGAAGTCAATAGGACAGGACGGGTTTCGTGAAGTGTTTTCACGAAGCCGTGTGTAGACGTGAATGGGTGGGAAAATTACCGCGAGCCACACACACTTTCGCGTGATAATCGCGGAGATAGGGCCCTCGGCGTGCCCCGGAAGCTCAGATGGCCTCGTGCGGCGGCTCTTCCGCGTCGATCGTGATCGCCGTCATGAGTTGATACGCTTCTCTTGCAGGATGGTTCCCGTCGAGGGGAAGGGCAAGGCTTGGGCCGTTCCTTCACAAGAGACGGCCGCAAGGCGGCAGGAAGGCGTCCGGCGGAACGGGCTTGGCATCCGGTCATGCTTGCCTCGATGGACGCGCTACCCGTCTGCTGATCGAGGGGCAATGTCACAGTCTATGGCCGTTGGAGGGTATCGCTGGGTCGCATTGCCTGGGCGCTCTGGCACCTGGAGGCCGCCAAGCATTTCCACATCGCCCCACGCGGTGCCTTCGACCAGGGCCCTTCGACAGACCGTGTCTGTCCGCGGAAAGGTGGCCGAACCGCTGTTTTCAGGATCGCTCAAGCCGAGTCGATCAAATGGTTTGGCGCGACTAAGCACGAATCGGCAGTCGCTACACAGAACCCAAAAAAGCTGTTTTAGGGGATGAAATGGTACAGCTGGCTGGGCTTGAACCAGCGACCTTCGGAGCCACAATCCGACGCTCTAGCCAACTGAGCTACAGCTGCACATGACGGCGCGGAACCTAGTTGGATCGTTCCGGCAATGCAAGCCCCTGCCCACTACTTTTTTGCGGTCTGTGGGCTTCCGCCGGAAGAGTGCTGGCGGAGGCGGGGATCCTGAGCGTCAGGCGGCGACGACTGCGCCGAGGAACGTGTCGATGGTCGAGCGCAACTGGTCCGCTTCGTCGGCCACTTCGCGCGAATCCCGATCGAGCTTTTGCGCGGCGGTTTCGGTTTCGCGAGCGGTGGTCAATACGGCGCTGACATTGGTCGCCACCTTCTGCGATCCGGCCGCCGCCGCGTTGACCGAGCGGCTGATGTCGTCGGTGGCGGCTCCCTGTTCCTCGACGGCAGCGGCGATGGCGCCGGTGTAGCGGTCGACCTCCTGCATCGTCGTGCTGATGGTCTGTATTGCCTCGACGGCGTCGGCGGTGGCCTCCTGGATATTGTCGACCTGGGCGGCGATCTCCTCGGTTGCCTTGGCGGTCTGCCCGGCAAGGTTCTTCACTTCGGAAGCGACGACCGCGAAACCCTTGCCCGCTTCGCCGGCTCTCGCGGCTTCGATGGTCGCGTTCAGGGCCAGGAGATTGGTCTGCTCGGCGATCTCCTTGATCAGCGTGACGACCTCGCCGATCTTGGTCGCGCCGAGGGCGAGGCGATTGATCTTGGTGTCGGCATCGCGCGTTCCCCGCGCCGCCTCGGCGACAATGACGCCGGTACGCTGGATCTGCCCTGAAATTTCGCCGATCGACGCGGCGAGCTCTTCGGTCGCGGACGCGACGGCCTGCACGTTGTCGGTCGCGTCGCACGAGGCACTAGAGGCCGCGCCTGCGTCTTGCACTGTGCGCAGTGCGCCCGCGCCCAGCGAGCCGGCCGCTGCAAGAAGATCCTCGACCGTTTTGTTCACCGCGCCGAGCGCCGTACGGGTGGACTCGCGGAAGTCGTCGATCAGTTTCTCGATGCGCTCTTGTCGCGCCGCGCGATCGGATGCCTCGACCGTCTTGTCCTTCTCGAGCGCGATGCGGGTGAGGGCGCTCTCCTTCAAGATGACGACGGCGCGAGCGATGGTTCCCACCTCGTTGCCATAGGTGGCGTAGGGGATATCCTCGTCGAGATCGTCGCGGGAAATGCGCTCCATCAGCCCGGAGAGCTGCGCCACGGGGCGGATGAGGCGAGCCACCAGCCAGGACGCGCCGACGGACATTAGCGCAGCCAGCAGCAACCCGAGCAGCGAGACCTTCAACACCAATCCATCCTTGGTGGCGGCGACGGTGCTTTCGGGAATGCCCGCGAACAGTATGCCGATCACCTGACCGGCTGCGTTCTTGATCGGCGTGTAGATGGTAAGATAGGGCACGCCGAGAATGGCGGCCTCGCCGGTGAAGGTCCGCCCTGCCTTGACGGCCGCATAGGCAGGTGAGGCCTTGCCGAGGTCGGTACCGATCGCGCGGCTTCCGTCAGCCTTCTTGATCGAGGTCGTCAAACGCGTGAAGTCGTCCTTGGCGGCGTCGTAAGCGAAGATGGTCGCCGCTGCGTCTGCCGTACGCGTGAGGTTGTCGATGAGGTCGTGGGTCGGAAACGGCGGGATGGCGGGCATCTCGATGTGGTCGACGGCATCCCCCGACCAGGCGATCGTCGTGTCCGCGATGTCCTTCTGCATCAGAAGGGCTCCCGTGCGGATGGCGATCATCTGCTTTTCCAGTGCTTGCCGTGAAGCATCGGCCGACAGCGTCGTGTAGACGACGGAGAGAAGCAAGCACACCGTTAACGTAATGAAGATTGCAACGGCTGTGCCGATCACCTTCCACAACTTGACTCGATTAAGGAACATTATCCGCGTCTTCTGCAAAAACCAACAGGACAAGGATTGCGCCGGCAATGATGAATCGAGACTTAAGGCGGCAAGCTTCGTACTATTTCCAATTGTCCTAAGCTCCCGTCCTTCGGTCGGCTCTTTCCATGAGCCTGCCAGATCGAGATCTTGCGGCAACGCGTGGGGGATCGGCTTTTCAGTTCACTTGCTCTGGCAAACCCGGAAGCTTGCACAGCGCTTTCCTCCCTCTCGGCAAGGCCTGGCAGCGATGATCGGCCGGATCATCCGTTTGCCTCGCAAGTCTCGCAAAAGGTTTTTCTGTCAAATGAAGCTGGAGGCCAGCTATCGGCGGTGCTGCCTGGCTCAGGCTTGTTTGGGCTCAGGAGTGGTCATAGAGAATTAATCATCTGTTAACGATGTTTTTCCTTTCTTGACCGAACAACTCTCCGAGATAGGGAAATAAACGTTTTCCGTACTTATCTGATTCATCATGACAGGGAAGTTCGTTTGATCGAGCCTTGCACGAGTGCCGTGAGCGACAGAGCCGGGTCGATTTGTGGAGGAAGAGCGCCGCGTATTGAGGGAGGCGGATCATGCAGTCACGGATAGTCGCCTCGCAGAACATGTCCATCGGCAGTTCCCCGAGAAAGACAGGTGGAAAGGCCAACGGCACACCGGCTCGTCGACGCCGCAATGGCGGCCATCAGGACGCGCGTTCGTTTCTCATTGCCGGCTGTCTGGCTCTGGTGGTTGCCGCGATCCTCGCGGCGATCTGGATTTACGTCAAACCGTTTCCCGTTGCCTCTTCCGAGCCCGGCCCTCGCCCTCCGCCGAGCATCGCCGACCTGGAAGCCAAGAAAACCCATTCCTACTGGAAAGTCGGCAGCAACACCTACCGGCACTACATAACCAACACAGGCACCGGCGAGATCATCGATGCCGGGACGATAACGGTCCAGGAGATGCTCGAGCAGGGCATTGCGGTTCCAGGCTACTCGCCACCGGTCAAGTCGGCTGGCACCTCGAGCGGAAAGAACGAACTGGCCATTCGTTTCAAGGCTTTGCAGGAACATCTCAAGTAGCGGCCGGCTCGGCGCGCACCAGCATCCCGAACAGGTCGCGCGGTTCGTCCGGGTCGGCGAGCAGGTCGAGTTCCTGATAGAAGGACGTGCCGGCAAGCTTGTCGCGTACATAGCGAAGCGCCGAAAAGTCCTCGATGGCAAATCCCACCGAGTCGAACAGCGTTACCTCGCCCGGCGAGGTGCGGCCGGGCGAGGCCCCGGTGAGTACTTCCCAGAACTCGGTAACGGGATGGTCGGCCGGCATCTGCTGGATCTCGCCTTCGATGCGCGTTTGCGGCGCGTATTCGACGAAGATCGACGATCGCATCAGTATGTCGCGATGAAGCTCCGTCTTGCCGGGACAGTCGCCGCCAACCGCGTTGATATGCAAGCCCGAGCCGACCATGTTGTCGGTCAGGATGGTGGCGTATTGCTTGTCGGCCGTCACGGTCGTGACGACATCCGCCCCTTCGACGGCTTCCTGGCCGGTGCGGCACGGGGTGATGGAGAAGCCGAGCGGGGCGAGGTTGCGCCGGCACTTCTCAGTCGCATCCGGATCGATGTCGTAAAGGCGCAAGTTGCGGATGCCGAGTATGGCCCCGAAGGCGAGGGCCTGGAACTCCGACTGCGCTCCATTGCCGATGATGGCCATGGTGCTGGCTCCCCGCGGGGCCAGGCGCCGCGCCGCCATCGCCGAGGTGGCGCCGGTCCTGAGCGCCGTCAGCAGCGTCATCTCCGAGAGCAGCATCGGGTATCCCGAGCCGACATCGGCCAGAACGCCGAAGGCCGTCACCGTCTGCTTGCCTTCGCGCATGTTCTTCGGGTGGCCGTTGACATACTTGAAGCCGTAGAGCGTCCCATCCGAGGTGGGCATCAGCTCGATGACGCCATCGACCGAGTGAGAGGCGACGCGCGGCGTCTTGTCGAAGGTCGGCCAGCGCCGAAAGTCTTCCTCGATGTAGTCGGCAAGCTCCACCAGAAAGCGTTCGACGCCAACGCTGAGCACCAGCCGCATCATGTTGTCGACCGAGACGAAGGGAACGATGGCGAGCGGGGATATGGTGTTCATGCGGCAAAGCTCCGGGTCGGGCGATCCATGACGGTGCGGCCCATCAGGCTGGCGAGAAGGTCGACCATCAGCGTGGCGGTGCGGCCGCGCTCGTCAAGGAATGGGTTGAGCTCGACGAGGTCGATGGATGAAACGAGGCTGCTGTCGTGGAGCATCTCCATGATGAGGTGGGCCTCGCGGAAGGTCGCGCCACCCGGCGCCGTGGTGCCGACGCCGGGAGCGATCGATGGATCGAGAAAATCGACGTCGAGGCTGACATGCAGTCGGCCATTCGCCGCCGCCACGCGCTCGAGAAACCGCCAGACCAGCGAGCCGACGCCGTGTTCGTCGAGGGCGCGCATGTCGTGGACGGTGACGCCGGAGCCTCCAAGCGCCCGTCGCTCGGCAGGGTCCACCGAGCGGATGCCGACCATGGTCACGTTGCCGGGCGGTAGCGGATGGGACAGCGGTGGGTAGCAGTCGTGAAAGCCGTTCGCCCCGGTGAAGTAGGCCACGGGCGTGCCGTGAAGATTGCCGCTCTGGGTGGTGTCGAGCGTGTGAAAGTCGGTGTGGGCGTCGAGCCACAGCACGAAGAGGGGGCGTCCGTCTTCCGCCGCGCGGCGGGCGATGCCCGGCACGGTGCCGGCGGCCAGCGAATGATCGCCACCGAGAAACACCGGCACGGCGCCGTCGGAGGCGCGATAGGCAGCCTCCGTCACGGCGTTGATCCAGGCGGCGATCTCGGGCAGGCGTCGCAGGTGAGGGTGGGGAGGCGCGATGGTCGGCAGCGGGCCTCGGGCGACATTGCCCAGATCCTCGACGTCGTGGCCGAGCTCGGCGATCGCCTCGACGATGCCGGCGGTCCGATAGGCGCTCGGCCCCATCTCGCAGCCCATGCGGCCGGCGCCGTCCTCAACCGGAATGCCCAGAAGCCTCACCTTCATGCCTTCGTCCCTCGCTGTCGGATCGCGTGCATCTGGCCATGGGCTGCCGGCGAAGTGAACAGGAGGGATTGGCAAATTACATGGTTTGGCTTATCAAAATGGCAGTTCCATTGAGCAAAACGGAATTTCATGGACCGGCTCGATCAGCAACTGGTCACTCTCCTGCGTCACGACGGTCGCCGTTCCGTGTCCGATCTCGCCGTCGAGCTGGGGGTTTCGCGCGCCACCGTGCGGTCTCGCATGGAGCGGCTGCAGCGCGACGGAGATATCCTCGGCTACACGGTGATCCTGCGCAACGACGCCATCGAGGTCCCGGTGCGGGCCGTCATGATGATCGAGATCGAAGGGCACGTGCTGGACAAGGTGATCCGGCAACTCGGAGGTTTCCCCGAAGTGGCGGCTATTCACACCACCAACGGCCGTTGGGATCTCGTCGTGGAACTGGGGGCTGCGACTCTCACCGACTTCGACACCGTGTTGCGTCGTATTCGCCTTTTGCCGGGCATTACAGGTTCGGACACCAGCCTGCTCTTGACGACGCCGCGTACGACACGTGCCCGTCTGAACAATGGGTGAGTTACGCCATCACTCCTTGCGGCGGCGATGGTTATCGAAGACCAGGCCAACTTCGAGCGCGCGCTTGCCGAACTTCTCTCTAATTTCGTCCATGGCGCGCTCGGCGGCCGCCTTTCGCGTTGCCTTCTGGTCGACGAGGTCGGCCGGATCGGCGAAGCGGCTTTCGCAGAGATCCGAGACCGAGACTCCGAGGAGTCGATATTTCTGACCGTGCGCCTCTTCGGCGAGGAGTGCGTCGGCCGCCGTGAAGATGCGGTCGGCGAGCTGGGTGGGGTCGGCGAGGCGTCGGGCCCGGGTTCTCAGCTTGAAGTCGGCGGTCTTGAGCTTCAGCGTCACCGTGGAACCGGCGATGTCTTCGTGCTTGAGGCCAAAGGAAACGCGCTCTGCCTGCTCGCGCAGGATTGGGCGGAGGTCGCGGAGATTGGCCAGATCCTCAAAGAAGGTCACTTCCGAACCGACACTCTTGCGCTTCGAGTTGGGAATGACATGCCGGCTGTCCTCACCATGCGACAACCGGGCGATCCTGAGGCCGAGCGCGCCGTAGCGGCTGGCAAGTCGGGCGGGGTCGGCGGCCTGCAAATCGCCGACCGTCCGGAAGCCGTCGGCAGCAAGACGCTCGGAAAAGGCGCGCCCGACGCCCCAGATCGTCGTGACGGGCCGGGGCGCCAGGAAAGCCGCCGCCTCCGACGATCCGATCACTGAGAAACCTCTGGGCTTGTCGAGATCGGAGGCGATCTTGGCGAGAAACTTGTTGGCAGCGAGGCCAACCGAGACGGTAATGCCAACCTCGCGCTCCACGTCCCTGGCGAAGCGGGCCAGCACCAGCGCGGGGCTGGCGCGGTGCAGCTTCTCGGTTCCCGACAGGTCGAGAAAGGCTTCATCGATGGACAGCGGTTCGACGAGCGGCGTCAGTTCGAGCATCCGCCGCCGAATCTCGCGACCGACGCGCGCATACTTTTCCATGTTGGGCGGGATCACCACCGCCTCGGGGCAAAGCTGCAGGGCCTTGAACATGGGCATGGCCGAGCGCACGCCGCTGATGCGGGCGATGTAGCAGGCCGTGGATACGACGCCGCGCTTGCCGCCGCCGATGATCAGCGGCTTGGTGGCGAGCGAAGGGTCGTCTCGCTTTTCAACCGACGCATAGAAGGCGTCGCAGTCGACATGTGCGATGACGAGCCTGTGAAGGTCTGGGTGACGGAGGAGGCGCGGGCCGCCGCAGGCGGGGCAGCGGCGCCCCTCGGCCGGAGCCGGAGCGAGGCAATCCCTGCAAAAACCACCCGACGCTTGGGACATGTTCGCCTCCCGGCGGCTCCTCTTGCCCTCGCCGGCCAATCAGAACTCGCTGTCACCCGCCAGTGCGTGGTGGGCTGCGGCGATCATGGTCGGTCTCACTTGAGCCGCTTCCACGAAGGAGAGAAGCAGCGACTCGTCGGCCAGGAAGAATTCCAGTACCCCGGCGAGAAAGCCGGGTTCGCGTGCCGCCACCCGAAGATCGGCCGGCCCGATGCCCGAAAGTGACAGGAACCGACCGAGCGCATCCGGATTTCCTGCAAGGTAGGAGAGGGCGGAAACGGCCAGCTCCTCCGCGGCGTCAAGGGTAAGTCTTTTACCAATGGGCATATTCGATCCACCGTTTGGGATTGCTAAAGGAATCCGTACTATATTTGTTATACTGGAATCAGTGCGGCAACCTATCCCCACCGGAAGGCGTTCCTGCGTACGAGCCGAGTGCGCCGGAACGAAAACCGCCAAGCACCCGGCAAAACCGGTGCGCAAGGCGGAAAGAGAGTCGAATGGCCAAGACAGTTCTCATCGTCGAGGACAACGAGCTCAACATGAAGCTCTTCCATGATCTCCTGGAAGCGCACGGTTATCGCACGATTCAGACACGCAATGGGATCGAGGCTCTTGATCTGGTGCGCACCCACCGGCCGGACCTCATTCTCATGGACATCCAGCTGCCGGAAGTGTCGGGGCTCGAGGTCACCAAGTGGCTGAAGGAAGATGACGAGTTGCGCTCGATCCCCGTGGTTGCGGTCACCGCTTTTGCCATGAAGGGCGACGAGGAGCGCATCCGCCAAGGGGGCTGCGAGGCTTATATCTCCAAGCCGATTTCAGTTTCAAAGTTCATCGAGACGGTGCGGACGTATATCGGCGACCAATAAGCGCCGGTCGGATCGGAAGTGTGTGATGACAGCGCGTATTCTTGTTGTCGACGACATATTGGTCAACGTGCGCCTCATGGAGGCTCGCCTTACCGCCGAATATTTCGATGTCCATACGGCCACCTCTGGCGCCGAAGCGTTGGCTATGCTCGACAACGCCACCTATGACATCGTGCTTCTCGACGTCATGATGCCGGGGATGGATGGTTTCGAGGTTTGTCGCCGCATTCGCGCCAATCCCAAGACGACCCAGTTGCCGGTGATCATGGTCACCGCGCTCGACCAGCCCGCCGATCGCGTCCATGGCCTCGAGGCCGGCGCCGACGATTTTCTCACCAAGCCGGTCTCCGATACCCAGCTCATCACGCGCGTGAAAAGCCTCGTTCGCCTCAAGCAGCTCACGGACGAGCTCGATCTCAGGGCCAACCAGGGTTCGGTCGCCTTCGACCGGGCAATGACCTATGCCGATCTCACTGCACGCGCGCCCGGACGCGTGTTGCTCGTCGAGGATCGTCGCTCGGCATACGTGCGGATCGCCCAGGCACTGTCCAGCGAGATGGGGGTCGATATCGAGACCAATCCCCAGGAGGCGCTGTTCCGCGCCGCCGAGGGCGATTATGACCTAGTCATGATTTCCATGGGGCTTGATGATTACGACGCGCTTCGTCTTTGTTCGCAGTTGCGGTCGCTGGACAGGACGCGTTTGCTGCCGATCCTGCTGATCGCCGATCCTGACGAGGGCAACCGGCTGACGCGTGGCCTCGAACTCGGCATCAACGACTACCTGATCCGGCCGGTGGACGCCCAGGAGCTCATCGCCCGCTGCCGTACCCAGATCCGCCGCAAGCGCTACACCGACCGGTTGCGCGCCAGTGTGCTGCAGACCATGGAACTTGCCATCACCGATGCGCTGACCGGTCTCTACAATCGCCGCTACCTGGACTCGCATCTCGCCGCACTCGTCGAGCGCGCGGGCGAGAAGAAGGGCGATCTGTCGCTTCTGATCATCGACATCGACTATTTCAAGCGTGTCAACGACACCCACGGCCATGATGCCGGCGATGAGATCCTGCGTGAGTTCGCCACTCGCATCCGCCGCAATCTGCGGGCGCTCGACTTGCCCTGTCGCTTCGGCGGCGAGGAGTTCGTGATCGTCATGCCGGAAACCGACTACGGCATCGCTTCCATCGTTGCCGAGAGGCTTCGCACCAAGATTGCCCGCGATCCCTTCGCCATTCATGGCGGGGCGGAGTTCGTCGATGTGACGATTTCCGTCGGCGCCGCCTACATCCTGCACAACGGTGACACGCCGGAGTCCCTGCTGAAGCGCGCCGACAATGCCCTTTATCGCGCGAAGGCCGAGGGGCGGAACCGGGTCGTCCTAGCCGCCGCCTGATCGCAGGCTCTCCCAGAGAGTCTGGCTTGCCGATGGTCGGCCCTGGCCGAGGAGTCGATGACTTCTCGGGGCGAACCTCTTTTGAAAATCAGTGGCATGAGTGGCTTGGCGCTACTCGTTGGTCGTCTCCGGTCCGCCGGATCACCTCTTTCCGATAAACATTTCAAGTCGTGAATTAAGGTTACTTCTTTATGGTTAAAGTATCGGACAACGATGCTTGGTGCGTATGTTGTTGTAAATAACTCGTTAAAACGGTAGAACAATATTGTTGATAGTTTAGGGGTTTTGGAAAGAGTACAGTTGCTTTCCAACTACAACCCGGTGAAGCCAGGTCCGCCGCATCTCCTGGTCTTGTCGGGTCGGTCGATCGATACCGGCGAGAGTGGCCTCCTCGTTGACCCGGTATCGATCGACCACTCTTGCGTGGTCGGTTCGGCTGGCGCCGATCCAGGTGCTCCTGTCGGCGTATGTCGTTCCCAATCGCACTTTCTGTGGCCGATTGCCGTTCTCGCCCGCATCGCAACCGCGAACTCGTGCTTACACGGTTCTGAGCTGCTGTTTTGGTGATTGAGGGGGGCGTTCTCGCGGCCGTTCCGCTCGATCCAGACTTTTCCAACTCAAGCGGTTTTTGGCCTGACCGACCAGCGTCGGACGGCTCTTCCGGCTCCGTCAGTGTTGATAGTGTTTTCTGACGGCAGCTTCCCGCCGGCTTTGCGATGCAACTGGAGTGGCGGTATGCAGGCCTTCCGTGAAGGAGCTTGACGTGGGTTGCCGACGCTATCCACAACTGACTGCTCACATGAGGGGCAAATCAGCCAAGCTGTCAGTCTAAAATATAGGCAATCTGCATTTTGCTTAGACATTGAGCAATTTGACTTGCATTTCTGACCACTTCCCCGGCAAACTGGCGTCATTACAAGCCTATAAGGGGAACGTCATGCTGAAATCCGCCCGCTGCCTCGCCGCGAGGGTCGCTTTCGTCGGCCTCGCTGGGGTTGCTTCGCTCGTCGCTGCAACGGCTGCCTTCGCCGATACACCCGTCAAGTTCACGCTCGATTGGAAGTTCGAGGGGCCAGCGGCGGGCTTCCTGCTCGCTCTCGACAAGGGGTATTTCAAGGCCGAGGGGCTGGATGTCACCATCGACAGCGGCAATGGTTCGGTGGAGTCCATCTCGCGCGTCGCCACCGGCACCTACGACATGGGCTTTGGCGACATCAACTCGTTGATCAAGCTGCTCGACGAAGATCCGTCGCAGAAGATCAAGGGCGTTTTCATGGTCTATGATCGCCCGACCTTCGCCATCGTCGGCCGCAAGTCGCTCGGCATTACCGACGATCCGAAGTCGCTCGAAGGCAAGAAGCTTGGCGCGCCGCCGCCGGATGGTGCTTTTGCCCAGTGGAAGGCCTTCAAGGCCGTCGCCGGTATCGACGACAGCAAGATTACGCTTGAATCGGTCGGCTTCCCGGTGCGCGAGCCTATGCTGGCCAAGGGCGACGTCGACGCCGTCTTCGGCTTCTCGTTTTCGGTCATTTTGAATCTCAAGGCCCAGGGCGTGCCCGCCGATGACATTGCGCCGATCCTGATGGCCGAGCACGGCCTCAATCTCTATGGCAACACCGTCACGGTGAACACCGACTTCGCGGCCAACAATCCCGAGGTGGTGAAGGGCGTGCTCAAGGCGCTTGCCAAGGGCTTCGCAGACGCCGTCGCCAACCCGCAGGAGGGGGTCGATGCCGTGCTGAAGCGCAACGAGACGCTAAACCCCGACATCGAACTCGAACGCCTCACCATGGCCAACGCCCAGAACATCAAGACTCCCTATGTCGTCGAGCACGGCATGGGTGGCGTCGATCCGGAGCGGCTTGCCGCGTCCATCGAAACGCTGAAGACCTCGATGGGCCTCAAGGGCGCGGTGGCTGCCGACCAGGTGTTCGATGCAAGCTTCCTGCCGCCGGAAGGCGAGCGCATGCTGCCCTGATCAAGATATGTGGACCGGTCGAGGCCTCTCGGCCGGTCTTGCGCTTTCCCCGAACAGCGAACCTGAAACGCGAGGCACATGACCCATCTCGTCTCCATCGAAAACGTCGACATGCGCTATGGCGGGGCGAGCGGAACGCTGGCCGTGGCCGACCTCACATTCAAGGTCGATAAGGGCGAGTTCGCCGCCGTCGTCGGCCCCTCCGGTTGCGGCAAGTCGACGCTGATGCGCCTCGTCACCGGGCTGCACATTCCCCAGGCGGGCAATGTCATCGTGGCCGGCCAGCACGTTACCGAGCCGGTGAGCATCGTCGGCATGGCCTTCCAGAACCCAAGCATGCTGCCGTGGCGCACCACGCTCGACAACATCCTGCTGCCGCTGGAGATCGTCGAGAAACACCGCAAGCGGCTGCGCGCTCACAAGGCCGAATATGTGGAGAAGGCTGAGCACCTGCTCGAAGTGGTCGGCCTCAAGGGATTCGGGTCGAAGTTTCCCTGGCAGCTCTCCGGCGGCATGCAGCAGCGCGCCAACCTCTGCCGCGCGCTGATCCATGAGCCGCAGCTCCTGATGCTGGACGAACCTTTCGGCGCCCTCGACGCCTTTACCCGCGAAGAGCTCTGGTGCGTCATTCGCGACCTGCACGCCGCGCAGGACGTCACCATCGTTCTGGTCACGCACGATCTTCGCGAGGCGGTGTTCCTCGCCGACAAGATCCTGGTGATGAGCGCCCGTCCCGGTCGCGTCTTGCGCGAGCACCGCGTGCCCTTCGCCAGGCCACGCGATCTCGAGATCACCTATGACAAGGCTTTCAACGACGTCGTTCACGAACTGCATGGCGAGATCGCCAACGCGAGGAGGGCCGCATGAGCGCTGTTGTCGAGGACATTCAGAAGCCCGAGCCGACAAAGCCTCTGGTTGCCCGCATAGACTGGGTGAAAGCGTCCCCCTGGCTTTATACCGTCGCATTGTTTGTCATCTGGGAGGCGGCGGTCCGCGTTTTCGAGCTGCCTTATACCATCCTGCCGGCGCCTTCGCGCATCTTCGCCGCCTTCTACCAGTACTGGTCGCCGCTCTGGAAAAACTCGCTGCAGACGCTCTACACCACCACGCTCGGCTTCCTGATGGCGGTGGTCGGCGGTCTCGCCCTTGGCCTTTTCATCGGCTGGTCGAAGATGATCTATGCCGGCCTCTACCCGCTGATGATCGGCTTCAACGCCGTACCCAAGGTTGCGGTGGTGCCGATTCTGGTCATCTGGTTCGGCATCGGCGCCGTGCCGGCCATGCTGACGGCCTTCCTGATTTCCTTCTTTCCGATCGTCGTCAACGTTGCCACGGGTCTTGCCACGATCGAACCGGAAACCGAGGATGTGCTCCGGGCGCTCGGCGCCAAGAAACTCGACATCATGCTGAAAGTGGGCATTCCCCGTTCGATGCCGTACTTCTTCGGCTCGCTGAAGGTGGCGATCACGCTCGCCTTCGTCGGCTCGGTGGTGTCGGAGACGGTGGCCTCCAACTACGGCCTCGGCAACCTGATGAGCTCGGCTCAGAGCCAGTTCAACGTCCCCCTCGTCTTTGCCGGTCTGCTGGCGCTCGCCGTTGAGGGTATCGTCATGTACTCGATCATGGCCTGGGTGGAAAAGCGCATGACCGGGTGGGCGCATCGATCCTCAATGTCGCACTGAGGGAGCGAACTTCGGCTGGAACGACCTTGCGCGGCAAGGGTTTGCTGCCTTAGCTGCGCTTGGTCAATCCGAAGGAAGAATGAAGATGTCATCGATAGATCGTGCCGCCCTTGCCGCCGCCGTGGCCTCGCTGCCGGAGCGTTTCAAGGGGCCGGGTGGCACGGTCGGCGTGATGAAGGATGGCGAAGTCATCGTTCGGGAGGCGTGGGGGTACGCCGATCAGGATGCAGGCTTGGCCATGACGCCGTCCCGCCTCCTTCCGATCTGCTCCATCAGCAAGCAGATGACCTGCGGCGTGTTGCTCGATCTCGTTGGCGATCCCGCGGCGTTTGATGATCGACTCGCCGGCTTCCTGCCGAACTTGCAGGGGCGACGGCCGACGGTGCGCGAACTCTGCGACAACCGCTCCGGCTTGCGCGACTACTGGGCACTCACCGTTCTTCATGGTGCTCACCATGAGGGTGTCTTCCGCCGCGAGGACGCAAGGCCGCTGTTCGCCCGCATGAAGACCACCCATTACGAGCCGGGTAGTCAGTATTCCTACTCCAATGGCAACTACCGCATCCTCTCGGATCTCCTTGAGGACCAATCCGGACGCTCGCTTGCCGAGCTATATCGCCACCACATTTTCGGGCCGGCCGGCATGAGCGATGCCCGGCTCGCCTCCGACACCGCGCTGCCGCTCAACGGGACTGTCGGTTACGAGGGCAGCCCGGTGCTCGGCTGGTTCCCGGCGACGAATCGCATCTTCTGGACGGGTGACGCCGGCGTGGCGGCGACACTCGACGACATGCTGGCGTGGGAAGGTTTCATCGATCGAACCCGCAACGATGCGAATGGTCTCTATGGGCGGCTGTCGGCGCCAACGGTCTTCGCCGACGGTCGTCCGGCGCGCTACGGCATGGGCCTTGCCCATGATCGAATCGACGATATTGCCATTACCGGTCATGGCGGGGCGCTGCGCGGTTTCCGCATTCGCCGTCTGCATGCGGCGGCCGAGCGGCTGTCGGTTGTCGTGATGTTCAACCATGAATCCGACGCCCATGCCGCAGCGCTTTTCGTGATGCGCGCGGCGCTCGGTCGACCGTCGTCGCCGCGTAGCGGCGCGCCGGTCGGCGAGGGGTGGGCAGGCGCCTATCTCGAGCCGGAGTCGGGTCTTTCGGTCGAGGTGACCACCCATGGCAATGCCGTTCTCGCCAACATCGGCGGTGGCGCCGAGGTGCTGTCGCTGGGTGAGGATGGCGCGGCGCGCTCGGTGGGGATGAGCCTTTCCCGCGAGGGCGACGGTCTGCGGCTGGAACGCCCGGGTGACAATCTTCGTGGTCTGGCGGCGCGGCTTGTCGGCACCCCGTTGGCGGACATCGCCGGCCGTTACTGGTCGGCGGAAACCGAGTCTTTGCTGGAGATCGAAGCTGTTGGACCTGCCTTCGCCGGCCGCTTCGATGGGTTTCTCGGTCGCGGGCCAATGCACCAGATACGGCCGTTTGCCGGCGATGTCTGGAAGCTGGCAACGCCGCGCAGCATGGATGCGCCGGCACCGGGCGACTGGACAGTGCAGGTTCGCCGCGCGGCAAGTGGGGCCATCGAGGGGCTCACTCTCGGTTGTTGGCTTTCTCGAAACGTTGCGTTCAAGCGGCTGGCCTGACCGTCTTATCGGTTGAAACAATTCATAATTGTTACCTACCGTGCCTGCGCGCGATGCGACAATCTGTCCGTCGCGTCAACCGGATGTCCTTCATTCTTTTGGCTGAATTGACGGTCCCACACATCGGACCTAGGTTCTTCATCGTGAATTAATTAATCGAGGGAAGCACGGGAGAACTTGCCTCGGCTGGGCGACGACGGTTGGGAGGCCGTCGTCGCCACCTTCAACAGTCGACAGGTTGGTTGCTTTGCTCTGCTCCGGGGGAGTGAGAATGTCGGCCCGCACGATGCGGACCGGGCAGGGGTCGAACTCTGCTCAGGTTCGTCTCTACAATGAGCGGATCGTACTGCAGGCGCTACGCCGGTTTGGCGAGGCGTCCAAGGCGGACCTTGCTCGTGCGGCCGGCCTGACCAACAACGCCATTGGCGCCATCATCGCCTTTCTCGCCTCCGCCGGCCTCGTGGTCGAGCTTGGCAAGAAGCGTGAAGGGCAGCGTGGCCAACCGGCAACCATGCTGGCACTGGCGCCTGAGGGCGCCTACTCCATCGGCGTTCGCATCGACCGTGTCGGCTGCGAGACGGTGTGCGTCGATTTCGGGGGGCACATTCTTGCCAGCCGGTCGCACGATACGGTGCTGCCGCCGCCAAAGGAAATGCTGGCAATCGTGGCCGGCGACATCAAGTCGATCGAAGAGGAGATCGGTCCGGAGCGCTGGGAGCGATTGGCCGGCATCGGTCTGGCCCAACCCTATCATCTCGGAAGCTGGCTGCGCGAGCTGGAGCTGCCGGCCAACTCCTTCCGCTTGTGGGACGATTTCGATTTCGGCGCCGCGCTCGAAGCGGAGACCGGCATCCCCGTCTTCGTTGAGAACGACGGCAATGCCGCTGCCATTGCCGAGCTGTTCTACGGTCATGGCAGGGCGCGCTCGGACTTCATCTATGTCTTCATCGGGGGCGCCGTCGGCGGCGGCATCGTGCTCGATGGCGATTGCCTGCGCGGCAGTCGCGGCAATGCCGGCGACTTCGCCATGATGCCGGTGCCGGCGTCGATGTTGCCTTCGACGCCTCGGCCCGAGCGCTCCTGCGACGTGCTGCTCACCCGGACATCGTTGGCTGGACTTCGCCGCCATTTGCGCTGGCACGGTCACGTCGTCGATACGCTGGCCGAGATCGGCGATCTCTTCCGCCGCGAGCCCCGGCCGGTTGCGTTCGACGAATGGATCGATGACGCCGTCGCCGCCTTCGTTCCGGCCATCCTCTCCACCACGGCGGCGCTTGATGTCGATCAGGTCATTCTCGAGGGCGATCTCGATTGCGGCCTCATCGAGATCATCGTCGAGCGTCTTGCCGAAGCGCTTGCCGCCGCCACGCCGGAAAGCGTGCCGGTCGCAAGCGTGCTCGAGGGCTCGTTCCGGGCTCGCGCCGGCGCTCTCGGCGCCGCCACACTGCCGCTCTTCTTCAACTTTTCGCCGCGCTCGTCGATCCTGACCGGTACGGCGCCCATGTTCAGGGAGTTCAGAGACTATGCCGTCCGCGCCTGAGACGACACCTATCCTCGAGATGCGCGGCATCTCCAAGACCTTCCCGGGCGTGAAGGCGCTCGCCAACGTCGAACTGACCGTCTACCCCGGCGAGGTCCACGCCTTGATGGGCGAGAACGGCGCCGGCAAGTCGACGCTGATGAAGATCCTGTCCGGCGCCTATCGCGCCGATCCCGGCGGTGAACTGCGCATCAATGGCGAGGTGATCCATATAGACGGCCCGCTCAGCGCCAAGACGAAGGGCATCGCGGTCATCTATCAGGAGCTCAGCCTGTCGCCCAACCTGACGGTGGCCGAGAACATCTATCTCGGGCGCGAGCTGTCGTCGGGCGGTCAGGTCGACCGGGCCCGCATGCGCGCCGACTGCCAGGGCGTGCTCGACCGCCTCGGCGCCACCTTCGGGCCGACAACCATCGTCTCGACGCTGTCGATCGCTGAGCGGCAGATGGTGGAGATCGCCCGCGCCATCCACGCCAACGCCCGCATCCTCGTCATGGACGAGCCGACCACGGCCCTGTCGTCGCGCGAAACCGACAAGCTGTTCGACCTCATCCGCACGCTGCGCGCCGACGGCCTTGCCATCATCTACATCTCGCACCGCATGGCCGAGGTCTACGAATTGGCTGACCGTTGCTCGGTGCTGCGCGACGGCAGCTACGTCGGCACTCTCTCGCGGGACGAGCTGTCGGCCGAAGTGCTGGTCAAGATGATGGTCGGTCGCGACCTCTCCAAGTTCTACAAGAAGGATCATGACGCCAAGGGCAGCCGTGGCGAGGTCATCCTGTCGGTCAGCGACATGAGCGACGGCCACCGCGTGCGCGGCTGTTCTTTCGACTTGCATCGGGGCGAGGTTCTCTGCCTTGCCGGCCTTGTCGGTTCGGGGCGCACCGAGCTTGCCCGCCTGATCTACGGTGCCGACACCCGCAAGAGCGGAACGGTGGCTCTGGGCGGCAAGTCGCTCGACATCAACAGGCCGATCCAGGCGGTGGATGCCGGCATCGTCTACTTGACCGAGGACCGCAAGGGGCAGGGGCTCTTCCTCGACATGACGGTGCAGGAGAACATCAACCTGCAGGTGATCGGTCGCGACGCAGCCAAAGGTGGCTTTCTCGACCTCAAGAAGGCCAGGGTGCGGGCGATCGACGCCATCAAGGCGCTGTCGATCCGCGTCGCCGGTCCGATCGTCGAGGTGGGGTCGCTGTCCGGCGGCAACCAGCAGAAGGTGCTGCTGTCCCGCCTCCTGGAGACGCGGCCGCGCGTGCTCATTCTCGACGAGCCGACGCGCGGCGTCGACATCGGCGCCAAGTCGGAAATCTACCGCATCATCGACGATCTCGTGCAGGCAGGCGTCGGCGTGCTGGTCATCTCCTCGGAGATGCCGGAAGTGGTCGGCATCGCCGATCGCGTGCTGGTGATGCGCGAAGGTCACATCGTCGGCGAGGTCGGTGGCACCACCGGTATCGAGATCACCCAGGAAAACATCATTGCCCTGGCCGCCGGCCTCGCTCATCCGAGCGCGCCTGCTGCCTGAAGCCACAAGAAACGCAAGCAAGGGAACCGCCATGTCCCAGGAAACCTCGGCCACCGATCTCACCCGCGAGAAGGCCGCCGCCAATCGTCAGGTCCTCATCCAGCAGATCATTCGCACCGTCGGCATGCTGCCGATCCTGATCCTGCTCGGCATCGGCTTCCAGCTGATGTCCGGCCGCTTCATCTCACCGCAGAACCTTTCCATCGTGACCCAGCAGGCATCGATCAACACCGTGCTTGCTTGCGGCATGACGGCGGTGATCCTGACCGGCGGCATCGACCTTTCGGTCGGCTCCATTCTGGCCGCTTCGGCCATGGTGGCGGTGATCGGCTCGCTGATCCCCGACATGGGCATGATCGGCATTCCCCTGGCGCTGTTCGCCGGCCTGGTGTTCGGCCTCATCAACGGCTCGCTGGTCGCCTTCATCGGCTTGCCACCGTTCATCTCGACGCTCGGCTCGCTCACCGCCGTGCGCGGCGTCGCCCGCCTGTTTGGCGCCGATACCACCGTCTTCAACTCGCACATGCCCTTCGCTTTCATCGGAAACGGCTACCTGTTCGGCATCCCCTGGCTGGTGATCATCGCCTTCCTGTCGGTGATCGTCACCTGGATCATCCTGCGGCGAACGGTGCTTGGTGTGCACATCTACGCCACCGGCGGCAACGAGAGCGCCGCCCGCCTTTCGGGCATCAAGGTCTGGGCGGTGTTCCTGTTCGTCTACGGCTTCTCGGGCCTGATGGCCGGTCTCGGCGGTGTGATGAGCGCGGCCCGTCTGTTCGCCGCCAACGGCACCCAGCTCGGTCAGTCCTACGAACTCGACGCCATCGCGGCGGTCATCCTCGGCGGCACGTCGTTCACCGGCGGCGTCGGCTCCATCTGGGGCACGCTGATCGGCGCGCTGATCATCGCCGTGCTGTCCAACGGCCTCGTGCTGATCGGCGTCTCCGACATCTGGCAGTACATCATCAAGGGCCTCGTCATCATCATCGCCGTGGCGCTCGACCGCGTCCGTTCGCAGGGTGGGGCGCGGACCTGAGCCCGCAGGCCGAAAGCCCAAGACTTTCGGACCAGGAAGGTGCTCGGAAACGAAGGATTGGGACAAGTGCTTTGCCCAATCCCAGAAATTCGGCGGCGGGCTGTCCCCGCCTCCGCATCTGGGGTGGTGTATCCGCCGGTAGAAGCCGGTAGCCATGCCACCCCTGCAATCCACCGGCGGGACCGCCTCGCGGCCGGCCGGACATAGCAGGCGCGTCGGGCGGGAGGAGATCCGCCAGACCCAGCCGGCATCCCAAGGAGGAACGTAGTCATGAAGTCTCGCAGCATTCTGCTCGCCGCCGCCGCCGCCGTCGCTTTCACCGGCGTCGCCTCGGCCAAGGACCTCAACAAGATCGGCATTTCGCTCGGTTCGATGGGCAACCCGTTCTTCGTGGCCCTTGCCACCGGCGCGACGGACAAGGCCAAGGAGATCAACCCCAACGTCGAAGTCACCGCCCTCGGCTACGACTACGACATGAACAAGCAGTTCACCCAGATCGATAACTTCATCGCCGCCGGCGTCGACCTGATCCTCCTGAATCCGGCCGATCCGAAGGCTGTGGCCCCGGCCATCGCCCGCGCTCAGGCCGCCGGTATTCCGGTCGTCGCCGTCGACACCGCCGCCGAGGGCGCCGATGCCACCGTGACCACCGACAACGTCCAGGCCGGCGAGATCGCCTGCCAGTACATCGTCGACAAGCTCGAAGGAAAGGGTGACGTCGTCATCATCAACGGTCCGCAGGTGTCGGCCGTCATCGACCGCGTCGTCGGCTGCAAGAAGGTGTTCGGCGCCAACTCCGGTATCAACGTGCTGTCCGACGACCAGGACGCCAAGGGCTCGCGCGATGGCGGCCTCAATGTCATGCAGTCGATGCTGACTCGCTTCGAGAAGATCGATGCCGTGTTCGCCATCAACGATCCGACGGGCATCGGTGCCAGCCTCGCCGCCAAGCAGGCCAACCGTACCGACCTGTTCATCACGGCCGTCGACGGCGCGCCCGACATCGAAGCCGAGCTGAAGGACACCTCGTCCCTCGTCCTCGCCTCGTCGAGCCAGGATCCCTATGCCATGGCGCAGCTCGCCACGCAGATCGGCATCGACCTGCTCAATGGCAAGAAGCCTGAGCAGCAGGTGACGCTGTTGCCGTCCAAGCTGGTGACTCGCGAGAACGTGGCCGACTACAAGGGCTGGACGGCTACTCGTTGAGCCATTGCCCGATCGTTTCGGTCTGGACTTGCGTCCCCGGGGAGCACCGCTCCCCGGGGATTGCTTTTGAGGCGAGAATGTGTGGCTTGCCGGTGCGGCAGGCAGCATCTGCCCGTTTTTTAATGTTGCAATTCCAACATTTGTGTTGTTGCATCTGCAAATATAGTCCTGCACGGATCCGGCCAGCATGCTTTACCATGATGCCTTTCTCGCCCGCCTCGAAGGTGGCCTGCGCTCAGCGCTACCGACCTGGAATATCGATGAAACTGCGGAAGTGTCTCTGCTGACCATTTCCGAGAACGCCACTTTCATGGTGGACGATGCTCGGGGTGGTGGACGCAAGATCTTGCGCGTTCATCGCCCGGCTTACCACAGTGATGAGGAGATCTCGTCCGAACTGCAATGGATCGAGGCTCTGAGGGCGGCGGGCATCATCGCCACACCGGCGCCGATTCACGCAAGGGATGGACGGCTGCTCGCCACCTTCTTCGACGGCGAAACGCATCGCAACGTCGTGGCGTTCGAGTTCATGAGCGGGAAGGCCCCCGACGAGGCCGGCGATCTCACGCGATGGTACGGCCATCTCGGCGAAATCTCTGCCCGCCTTCACGCTCATAGTCGGGCGTGGTCCCCGCCGGCTGGCTTTACGCGCAAGACCTGGACGTTCGACACCATCATCGGCCCGAACGCCTATTGGGGCGACTGGCGCGCGGCGCTTGGCCTCGACGATGCCGGCCGCGCGATCCTCGAGAGGGTGGCCGCCCAGCTCCAGCAGGAAACGGCGGCCTTCGGCACTTCGCCCGATCGCTTTGGTCTGATCCACGCCGACATGCGCGCCGCCAATCTCCTGGTTGATGGCGACCGGCTGGGCGTCATCGACTTCGACGATTGCGGCTTCTCCTGGTTTGCCTACGACTTTGCCGCTTCGATCTCCTTCATGGAGACGGAGCCCTTCATCCCGGAGCTGATGGCGGCCTGGCTCGATGGCTATGCGCGCCTTGCCCCGCTCGATCCGGAGCAGGCGGCGGCGCTGCCCATACTGGTGATGCTGAGGCGGATGCAGCTCACCGCCTGGATTGCGTCGCATTCCGAAACGCCGACGGCACAGTCCATGGGTACGGCCTATACCACCGGCACCATCGACCTCGCCGATCGCTATCTCGCCGCCGATTTCCTGAAGGGTGTGGCATGAGCTCGACCAAGCAGATTCTCGCCCTCAACCGCTTCGAGGCTTCGGAAGGGACGGCGCTGGCGCCGGAACTGGCAGAGCGCGTCGCCAAGCGTCAGGCCACCTTCGGCGCGTCGTCGGTGCTCTTCTACAAGGAGCCGATAGAGATGGTGCGGGCGGAGGGCGTCTTCATGTACGACGCCGAGGGGCGACGCTATCTCGACGTCTACAACAACGTGCCATCGATCGGCCATTCCCATCCGGCTGTCGCCGAGGCGGTGGCCAGGCAGATCGCCGTCCTCAACATCCACACTCGCTACCTGACCCGGCCGGTCGAGGCTTATGCCGAGAAGCTGTTGTCGAAGTTTCCGGCGCCGCTCTCCAATCTCACCATGACCTGCACCGGTTCGGAGAGCAACGACCTCGCCATGCGGATCGCCGAGGCGGCGACGGGCAAGCGTGGCTTCGTCGTCACGCGCGCCGCCTATCACGGCAACACCCAGCACGTGACCGCCATCTCGCCATCGTCGATGAAGTCGAAGCCGGTCCCCGACTTCGTGCGCGTCATTCCCGAGCCGGATCCCGCGCTTGCTCCTGGAGGGGATGTCGCCGCCTTCTTTGCCGGCAACCTTCAGGCCGCGATCGACGACCTTGAGGCTGCGGGCGTCGGCTTTGCCGCCGTCATCGTCGACACCATTTTCTCCTCCGACGGAATCTTCGCCGATCCGCCGGGCTTCCTGAGGGCGGCTGTCGACGTGGCGCACAAGGCCGGCGGCCTCTTCATCGCCGACGAAGTGCAACCCGGTTTTGGTCGGACCGGTGGCGGCCTCTGGGGTTTCGCCCGGCACGGAATCGTTCCCGATATCGTCACCATGGGCAAGCCGATGGGCAACGGTTTCCCGATGGCGGGCGTGGTAACCCGGCCGGATCTTCTGTCGCTGTTCTGCGAGGAAACCGGCTACTTCAACACCTTCGGCGGCAATCCGGTGGCAGCCGCAGCCGGTTCGGCCGTGCTCGACGTCATCGAGAGGGAAGGACTGGTCGATAACGCCCGCGATGTTGGCGCCTATTTCAAGGCCAGCCTGTCGACGGTGATGGGCAATCGTCGCGACATCGGGGCGGTGCGCGGAGCCGGGCTCTTCATCGGGCTGGATTTCGTGGATGCTGAAGGTCGGCCCGATCAGGGACTTGCCACCTTCGTCATCAATGCCATGAAAGAGCATGGCATCCTGATTGGCGCTGCCGGCCTCTGGGGCAGCACACTGAAGATCAGGCCGCCGCTCTGTTTCTCGCGGGAGAACGCCGACGTCTTCGTCGATGCGCTGAAGGTGATTCTGGCTGAGCGTTGAGACGGTATAAGGTCGGAGGAGCGGCGCTTCCGGGCGTCGCTCCTCCTGAAAACTCAGCCCTCCATGGCTTCCAGCGCGCCCAGGCTTTCCGGCAGGATCTGGCCGCCGTCGACGGTGATGCTCTGCCCGGTAATGTAGGCGGCTTCCTCGGACGCAAGGAACAGGGCGGCGTTGGCGATATCGGCCACCGTGCCCAGTCGCTTCAGCGGGATCGAAGCCTCCATCTTGGCGATGTAGTCCGGCCCCATCCCCTCAAGACCCTCCGTGAAGATGTTGCCCGGCAGCACGGCGTTGACGGTGATGCCCTTCGGCGCCAGCTCGATCGCTGCCGTGCGCATGAAGCCGAGCTGGCCGGCCTTGCTCGCGCCGTAGTGCGACCAGCCCGGATAGCCGGTCACCGGGCCGGTGATCGAAGAGGTGAGCACGATGCGGCCGCGTCCCGCAGCCGTCATGGCCGGCAGCACGGCCGACACGCTGAGGAAGGTGGAACGGAGGTTGGTGGAGATGACGTGGTCGAAGTCGGCCGGCGTCATCTCCGACAACTTGGCCGCGGGAAAGATGCCCGCGTTGGCGCACAAGACGTCGATGGCGCCGTAGCGATCGATGGCGGCCTTCGCCATCGCCTGGCACCCGTCCGGCGTCGACACGTCGGCGCCAAGGCCGCTGGCGTTCGGTCCAATCGTCTTGGCGACGGCCGAGGCGTCGGACTCGCTGCGGGATACCACCAGCACATTGAGCCCGGCTTCGCCAAAGCGAAGGGCAATTCCCTTGCCGATTCCCCGACTCCCGCCGGTGACGATCACCGTCCTTCCTTGTAGCGACTGCAACATTTAGTTCCACCTTCTCTCGTTGTTTGAACAAAAATCCGGCATATCGATCATGCCTGCGGCAGTCGGAGATCAAAAAAGATGCGCCGCGCGGTGAACATGGAGTTTTCCCCGAAAAACAAGGGATTTTGACGGGTACTCATTCTGCTCCTGCAACCGCTTGAGCCCCCCGCTAGCCGCACGGCTGCTCTTCGGTGAGGTCAACATGCCCAACGAAATTGATGTTGTAAACAACACATTTTTGCGACAGACTTCCAACATAACGAAAGGGAACAGACCAACCGTCAGCAGGAAAGGATTTTCCGATGGGTCCGATGTCCAGGCGCAACATGTTGCAGATGATGGGGGCGGCGGCTTTCGCCGGCCCGCTGGTGTCCGCGAGCCGTGCCTTCGCCGCCCGCGAAAGCGAGCTCAATATTCTTTGCTGGGAGGGCTACAACTCGGCGCAGGTGCTCGACCCCTTCCGGGCGGCCAAGAACGCGACGGTGAAGGCCGAGAGCCTCACCAACGATCCGACGATGATCAACCGCCTGAGGGCCGGCGAGACCAACGTCTGGGATCTGATCAACGTCAACAATCCTTGGGCGCGCAAGGTGATGGCGCCGGCCGGCCTGATCAAGCCGCTGCCGCGCGAAACCTTCGAGCCCTACTTCGACAAGATGCTGCCCGAGTTCAAGGCGCCCTACCGTTGGGCGATGAGCGACGACGGCAAGGATCTCCTGGGCATGGCCCAGCGTTTCGGGCCTTACTCCTTCGTCGTCAACACCGACAAGATCAGCCGGGCCACCGCCGAGGAGCAGGGCTGGAACCTCTTCAACGATCCGTCGCTGGCCGGCAAGTACGGCATTCTCGAATCCGACGACTGGAACGTCTTCGACATCTTCCTGACCGCCGGCATCAACCCCTTCGTCGAGCACACGGAGGCCGACTTCAAGGCATTCGAGGAGACCGCCGTTCGCATCTTCAAGGGTGCCAAGATGATCGGCGACATAGCCACCATGAACCAGGCGCTGATTTCCGGCGAAATCGACCTGCACTTCACTGGCGGCACCTACTCCGTGTCTCCGGCTCGAGCCGACGGCTATCCGAACCTTCGCGCCGTCACGCCGCTGAAGGGACCGATCGACGGCAAGGGTGGCGTCGCCTGGATCGAGATCACCTCGACGGTCAACAATCCGCAGCTGTCGCCGCTGGCGGTCGAGTTCCTTCAGTACGTTCAGGATCCGGAAGTGGCGCACACCGTGGCCTTCGCCGAGGGCACCTTCAACCCGGTGGCACAGATGGGCAACAAGGCCTGTTTCGATCTCTTCACCAAGGACGAACTCGACGCCATCCAGTGGGACAGCGTCGAAGAGGAAATGGCTCGCTCGGCCGAGTACGACATCGTGCCGGACTACGACAAGGCGCTGGAAATCATGCTTGGCGCCAAGCGCCAGCGCGGCTGACCATCTGCCCGAACAACACCGTCCGCCGTTCGCGGCGGGCGGTTTTCCTCAGGTTTGCTTTCAGGATCGCTCGCTCATGTCGTCTGTCGCCGCCTCTCCTGTATCCGATTCGCCCCTCGCCCAGAAGTCCCCACGACCGGTGCTGCAGCTCGTCGACGTCCGCAAGGTGTTCGACGGATTCGCAGCGGTCGACGGCATCAGTCTCGACATCGAGGAAGGGGAGTTCGTGACGATCGTCGGCCCCTCGGGATCGGGCAAGACGACGCTGCTCCGGATGCTGGCCGGCCTCGAAAGCCCAAGCGAGGGATACATCACGCTACGCGGCGAGTTGATCAACGACGTGCCGTCCAACCGGCGGCCGACCTGCCTCGTCTTCCAGTCGCTGGCGCTCTTTCCTCACATGACGGTCGGCGACAATATCGAGTTTCCGCTGCGTGTTCGCAAGATGGCGCCCGAAGAGCGGCGCAAGCGGGCTCTCGAGCTGATGGCCAAGGTCCGCCTGCCCGAGGATTACTACTCCAAGAATGTCATGCTCTGCTCGGGCGGAGAGAAGCAACGCGTGGCGCTGGCTCGTGCCTTCGCCTACGACCCCGACGTTCTGTTTTTCGACGAGCCGCTGTCCGCTCTGGACTACAAGCTCAAGAAGCTCCTGGAGAAGGAGCTCAAGGATCTGCATCGCGAAAGCGGCAAAACCTTCGTCTACATCACCCACTCGCTCGAAGAGGCGATGGTGATGTCCGACCGCATCGGCGTCATGCGCGCCGGCAAGGTGGTGCAGATCGGCACGCCCGAGCAGATCTACTCGACGCCGGCCGATCGATTCGTCGCCGAGTTCTTCGGCGAGGTGAACATCGTACCCATCCGCCGCGCCGATGGCGGTTGGCTGCGCCGTGACGGCAAGCCGGTGGCGGTGGCGCCCAACCTGGACATCGCCGGTGACGAGGCCAGCGTCGTGATCCGCCCCGAATACATGCGCTTCGTGACCGAAGAGGCCGGCGCCGACAACACACTCACCGGCACCATCTTCAACGAGTATTCGCTCGGCTCGCGCCTGCAATATCAGGTGAGGAGTCGCACCGGACGCACCTTCCTGATCGAGGTGCCGCGTGCCGCCGCCTGGAAGGGCGATGGAGAGGTGACGATCGGCTGGGATGCCGGCAATGCCATCGTGGTGGGAGGCTGATATGGCCGAGAACTCCCTGTCCGCACCGGCGCCGAAACTGTCGCCCGGCCTTCGCGCTTCACTGCCGGTGTTGGTCCTGCTTGTCGCCGGTTTTCTCGCACCACTGGTCACGGTTGCCGCCTACGCCTTTGCGACGCCAAAGAGCTTCGACGTTTTCCGCTCCTTCACGCTTCAGAACTTCGCGGCGATCTTCGATGCCAACAACACGGTCTGGACGTCGTTCGTCTGGGCGCTGGCGCTGGCCTTTGCCTGCGTGGCCATCCTTCTTATCGTTTGCTACCCCATCGCCTTTGGCCTCAACAAGGTGTTCGGCAAATGGTCCGGCCTCGTGTCGGTGCTGTTCGTCTTTCCTCTTTTCGTGTCCGAGAACGTCCGCCTCTATGGCTGGGTGCTGTTCTTCATCAAGAACGGTGTCCTCGATGGCGCGTTGAAATGGCTCGGGTTTCCAGGCGGCCCCGATCTTCTTTACACGCCGGGCATCACGCTCTTCGGCATGGTCTACGTCTATCTGCCGTTCATGCTGTTTCCCATGACGCTCGGCATCGCCATGATTCCGCGCGATCTCGTGGACGCCGCTAGCGATTTGGGGGCAGGACGATTCATGATCTGGCGCGAGGTGGAACTGCCGCTCGCCATGCCCGGCATCCTGATCGGTGCACTGCTCACCTTCGTGCTGGCCGCCGGAGCGGTGGCGGAGGCCAAAATCCTGGGCGGACAGTCGGTGATCACCATCACCCAGGATATCGAGGTTGCCTTCACCTATGCCCAGAACTGGCCGATGGGATCGGCGCTTGCCCTCATCCTCGTTCTCATCGTCTCTGGTCTCGCGCTTTCCGCCATGGCGCGGCTCGACCTCGACAAGATCCTAGGAAAGCGCTGAGCCATGCAGACCGTCGGCCGCACCCGTACTCATTTTCTCATTCGCGCCTGGACCGTCTTCGTCGTTCTGGCGATCTATCTGCCGATCGCCTGCGGCGCGCTGGCCGGGCTTTCCAAGGGGCGCTACTTCGCCTTCCCGATCCGCATCTTTTCCACCGAGTGGTGGGGCAAGACCTTGGATTCCTTCGAAATCCACGTTCTCGTGCAGAACTCGGTGTTGATCGCGCTGATCGTCACCGTGCTCAGCGTTCTCTTTGCCTTCTTCGGGGCGTTGGCCTTCGCTCGCTACCCGTGGAAAGGTCGGCGCGCCTTCCAGCGCCTCTTGTTGCTGCCGATCTTCTTTCCGCAGCCGGTTCTCGGACTTGCCTTGTTGCTCTGGTTCAACGCTCTTGGCATCAGCCCTTCCTGGAAGACGGCGGTGGTTGCCCATCTGGTCTGGATCGTGCCGGTGGTGACGCTGGTCATCGCCATCCAGGTGTTCAGCTTCGACCCGGTTCTCGAGGAAGCGGCGAGCGATCTCGGCGCTTCGCGCCTCTTCACCCTTCGCACGGTGACGCTGCCCATCCTCTGGCCGGGCATCTGGTCGGGCGCGCTCTTCGCCTTCCTGCTGTCCTGGGGCAATTTCCCGTTGTCGCTCTACACGGCCGGCGCCGACTCGACGATCCCGAAGTGGCTCTATTCCAAGATGGTGGCCGGCTATACGCCCATGGTGCCTGCGCTCGGGACCATGAGCACGCTGACGGCGGCGGCGCTTCTCCTCGGTGGTGGTCTTGTCCGCCTTCTCCTCCGGCGGCGAGCCGAAGTGAGGGCAAGGGAAGGGTGAACGGTCGGCTCGGTTCCTCCCGTCGGCGTTGCCGCGTCGGCGAAGCCGGGCGATTAGCGACCAGGGCAGGCAACAAGACGCCTTGACCATGGTCCCCCCGACCTGAAAACCTCAGAAACCAAGAGGATGGCCGAATCGGCGTCGAGCCGGTCGGTCGGATAGAACTATGGCGCGCAGCATGAAGCGGACTAAGTCATCGCGGCAGACGCAGATTCTGGCGGAGCTCGATTCAAGTCCGTCGCTGCGCGTCGCCGAGCTCGCCCGTCGGCTAAGCGTCTCCACCGAAACCATCCGGCGCGACCTCGACGAGCTGACGACGCAAGGGTTGCTCAACCGGACCTATGGCGGTGCCGTGCGGCCGCTTTCCAGCGAGCCGTCGGTCACCGAGCGTCACAGCCTGTTCGTCGATGAGCGTCAGCGTATCGCCCGCGCCGCCCTGAAGGTTGTTGGCGATGGTCATGTCCTGATGATCGGGTCCGGGGCCACCACGGTTCACGTTGCCCGCCGCATCGCCGTGGAGATGAAGAACATCACCGTCATCACCCACTCCTTCGGCGTGGCGACGGTGCTGGCCTTCAACCCGACCATCAAGGTGCTGATGTTGCCTGGTGACTATCACTCCAGTGAAGGCGCCACGGTCGGCGTACACACGGTATCCTTCCTTGGCAACTTCTACGCCGATTACGCCATCACCGGCGCGTCGGGCCTTGCCGCGGACGGCCCGTCGGAAGCGCTGCTCGAATGCGGCGCCGTCTACACGGCGATGGTGGCGCGTGCCGCCAAAAGCGTGGTGGTGGCCGACCATTCCAAGTTCGACGCCATTTTCCCCTCGCGCTACGCGCCGTGGCGGGATGTCGATGCGCTCGTCACCGATGCCCCCCCGCCCGAGAAGCTGGCCACGACGCTTCGGCAGTCGGGCGTGGAACTCGTGACGGCGAGCTGAGACTCAGCGCGAGACGATCGCCAATGTGGTGCGCGCCACGGTCACAAACGCGCGGGCGAGAACGAGGCCAATGATGGCGCCGAGCGTCGAAGCGGCCCAGTTGTCGAGTCCCGGGCCACGGCCGGGAATGAACATCTGTATGCCCTCGAACAGCAACGACGCGGCGGACAACAGCAGCACGATCCGCCACCCGCGCAAGGGCGGTATCGTGGAGGCAAAAAAGGCCGCGCCGGCATAGGCAAGCAGATGTTCGACGTTGCCCGAGCCGAACACGTGCGGGCGATCGGCGCCGGGCAGAACGGACAGCACCACGATCGTCAGCAGACAGACGACGCCCGCTGCTTGGAAGAACAATCGTCCAATACGTTCCAGATCCATCCGTTCACTCCAACGACATCCTCGCAGACGCAATTTTGCCGCCAATTCATTCGCCGACAAAGGAGGCGACGTCATGGCGCATTACTTCCAGAGAAGGCACGGATTGGGAATGGCGACTCCAGCAGGGCTCGAACCTGCGACCTGCCGCTTAGAAGGCGGCTGCTCTATCCAGCTGAGCTATGGAGCCGTTGGGCCGGCCGCTCCCGGGCGGCGGGGACCGAACGCTTCAATGCGTCCAGGTTTCGGCCTTGGAGTATTTGAAATTGTCGGAATAGGAGAGCTTCTTCGGCGTCCGCTCCTTGGGCTCCATCACCTGATAGGCGAGGCCCTCGCGCACGGCGTAGGCGATAGCCTCCTCGCGCGTGTCGAAGGAAAGGCGCACCTGCTGCTTCATGTCGCGCGACGAGGTGTAGCCCATCAGCGGCTCGATGGTCTTGGGCTTCTCGGGCTCGAACTCCAGCAGCCAACGCTCCGTGCGACCGCGTCCGGACTGCATGGCGGTCTTGGCAGGCTTGTAGATTCGCGCCGTCATCTTGGCCCTTCTCCTCTATCGCCATCCCAGCCCGCCGGCCGCGGGACCGCGATCGAGGGCCGCCGTTTGGTCGGGGCAGCAAGATTCGAACTTGCGACCCCCTGCTCCCAAAGCAGGTGCGCTACCAGACTGCGCTATGCCCCGCGACCGAAACGTGAGGGATTACCTAGCGTTTCGAGAGCGGCTACGCAATAGGCTGGATGCGTTCCGGTTCGCTGTAGACATTCGGGATGAGCGCCTCGGTCAACCGGTCCTCCAGGATGTGGAAGTCAGGTTCGCGGAGGAGCGCCGATGCACGCGGTCGGCCGAAGGGTACCGGCACCGTCTCTACGACACGGCCGGGGCGCGGACTCATCACCAGCACGCGGTCGGCAAGGAACAGGGCTTCGTCGACGGCGTGCGTCACCAGAAGGGTCGTCGTCTGCGTGGCGCTCCAGATGCGTTGCAGCTCCAGATTCATCTGCCGTCGCGTCACCGCGTCGAGCGCCCCGAACGGCTCGTCGAGAAGGAGCACCTCCGGTTCAAGCACAAGCGCCCTGGCGATGGCGACGCGCTGGCGCATGCCGCCGGAGAGTTCGTCCGGTCGCGCCCGCTCGAAACCGGCAAGCCCCACGAGATCGATAAGCATCGCGACGCGATCCTTGTTCGTCTCGATGCCGGCGAGGCGGAAGGGCATGGCGATGTTGTCGCGAACGTCGAGCCACGGCAGCAGCGCCGCATCCTGAAAGGCGAACCCCAGCTTGTGGGCCCGGCCAAGCGCCTCCGGCTCTCCGCCATGAACGACCACCGTTCCACCTGTCGGCTTGTCGAGACCGGAGACGAGCCTCAGGATGGTGCTCTTGCCGCAACCGGACGGGCCGATCAGCGCGACGAACTCCCCCGCCGCCACGTCGAGGTCGACGTCGGTGAGCGCAGTTACCGTGCCGCCGGCTTCGGTTGAGAACAGCTTGTCGACGCCGGTCAGCCGGATCGCGGGTGTTTCGGTCATGCGGAAGCTCCTTCGCCTCACATCTCGGCGTGCAGTGGCTCGGTTGAGGCCGGACCGATGGAGAAGTCGGAGAAGGCGACGTCCAATCCGGCCCGCGACGGTGAACAGGCCATCGGGCCAACCTGATAGCGCGCCGACGACGCGAAGGACGCCACCCGCAGCATCAACCAGGTCTGGCCGTCGCGAGAGGCGTGAACCAATACCGAACCGTCCTTGACGGTCATGCGCAGGCGAAAATCGTCGAGCTCGCGGAACGGCTGGCACACCGACCAGTCGGAACGACCGTTGGTGACGACCACCGACAGGAAGCGGTCGCCGTCGGTCAGCTCGACACCGCATTTCAGCCAGTGACTGTCATCGAGGTACAGCATCAGACCGGCCTGGTCGAAGTTGGCGGTGTAGTCGGCGCGAATGCGCAAGAGGGCGGTGAAGCCGTCGTCGGCCGGCAGCAGATAGGCGTGGCCGTTGTCATGCACGAAGCCGTAATAGGTCTCTCGCCAGAAGTCCGTCTCGTTCTCGGTGGTCAGCGTCAATCGGTCGCCGTCAATGCTCCAGCGGGATGGCTCGTTTAGCCACACGCCGCCGCCGAACCCTGCCTTCTCCATGTCTCCTCCTGTCATTTCTTTTGCGAAGCGGCCGCCTCGGTGCCGTCATCGAGCAACGGCACGTTTAGGTCCTGCTCGATATCCCTGAGGAGCGACATCAGCGTGTCGAGCCGTTCCTGACCGATCCGGTCCGTTATCGCCGCGTAGATCGTTTCGGCCCGGGCTCCGGCCGTGTCGACCACCTTCTTGCCCTCGGGCGTCAACGAGATCAGCCAGGCCCTGAGGTCGGCGGGATCGGGGCGCCTGCTGATGAGATGCCTCTTTTCCAGGTCGCGCAGGATACGCGACAGCGAGGGAGGAAGCAGGAATGTCGCCATGGCGAGGCCTGTGGCGTCGATCTCCGGAACCGAATCGAGCGCCCGCAGCACGCGCCATTGTTGCTCGGTGAGATCGACCGACCTCAACACCGGTCGAAACTGCCGCATCACCGCCTCCCGCGTCCGGAGAAGGGCGACTGGCAGCGAACGGGAGACATTTCTGAGGCGACCACGGTTGCGGGAGCCGGACTCTTGACCGGCCGGACCGCTGGACAAGGCCTCGTTGTCCTTTTCCCTCATTCGACAATCCTCGCTGGTTTGCATCAAACCTATCCGCTTTTGTGCTGACAGCAAACGCCAACACCTCAAATCGCACCAATGAGCAAGGTAAACACGCCGCCAAGTCGAGCGTTTCCCGCTTTTATTACCCCGTTATTCCAGTTTAACCGAGTTAGGATTGATCTCGCGCAATTCGCCATCGGTCGATATGGGGCAGTGTCGCTCGCGGATAGCTCCGGCGGACGGGCCGGTGAAAGGCTGCAAAGATGACAAAGACCGAACGGATCACCTGGCTCGATGAAAACCGCATCGAAACGGAGATCGCCGCAACTGCCGCCGGCGCCGACAAACAGCGTGTGCGCGAGATCCTCGAAAAGGCGGCAACGCTTGGTGGCCTGTCCGAGGATGATGTCGCCGTTCTTTGCGCCATTACCGACCCCGATCTGACGGCCGAGCTGTTCCACACGGCCGAGAAGGTGAAGACGGAGATCTATGGGCCGCGCATCGTGCTGTTCGCGCCGCTCTATTTCTCCAACATCTGCCTCAACGAGTGCGTCTACTGCGCATTCCGGCGGTCCAACAAGGACCTCGACCGCAAGATCCTGACGATGGAGGAAATCGAGGCCGAAACGGCGGCGCTGATCGACCAGGGCCACAAGCGTCTTCTGCTGATCGGCGGCGAAGCCTTCCCGAAGACGGGCTTCCAGTATCTGATCGATGCCATCGAACGCATCTATTCGGTGAAGCGCGGCCGTGGCGAGATTCGCCGCATCAACGTCAACGTCGCGCCGCTCGAGACCGACGAGTTCCGTCGCCTGAAGGAAACCGGCATCGGTACCTACCAGTTGTTCCAGGAGACCTACAATCGCAAGGTCTATGAGGCGATGCATCCCTCGGGCGCCAAGGCGGATTTCGACTGGCGCGTGTCGGTGATGGATCGCGCCATGGCGGCCGGTATCGACGACGTCGGCATCGGCCCGCTGTTCGGCCTGCACGACTGGCGCTTCGAGGTGCTGGCCACCATGCAGCACATTGCCCATCTCGAGAATGCCTTCGGCGTCGGCCCGCACACCATCTCGGTGCCGCGCATGGAACCGGCCGTGGGCTCCGACGTGTCGATGGCGCCGCCGCATATGGTCTCGGACGCCGATTTCAAGAAGATCATCGCAATTCTGCGCCTTGCGGTCCCCTACACTGGCATCATCCTGTCGACCCGCGAGAACCCTGAGATGCGTCGCGACGCCTTCCGGCTCGGCGTGTCGCAGATCTCGGGCGGCAGCCGGACCAATCCCGGCGGATATGCGACGCCGGTCGAGGAGCAGGCTGCGCAGTTTACCCGTGGCGATCACCGGCCTCTCGACGAAGTGGTGCGCGACATCGCCGCCAGCGGCTGCGTGCCATCCTTCTGCACCGCCTGCTATCGTATGGGCCGTACCGGCGCCGACTTCATGGACCTTGCCAAACCCGGTCTCATCCGCGAAATGTGCGGGCCGAACGCCCTGTCGTCCTTCATGGAATACATGCTCGACTATGGCTCTGAGGAAACCTGCGCCGCCGGCGAAAAGGCCGTGGCGGCCGAGGTGGATGCCATGGAGCCCAAGATCGCCCGCTATTCCCAGACGATGATGCGCAAGGTGCGCGAGGGCAAGCGCGACGTCTACCGCTGAGGTAGCGTGGCCTGGAGGCAGGCGATGGCGACGCGGCGCGAGGCCGATCTGATCGGCGAGCGTGACATTGCGGAGGATGCTCTTGCGGGCATCCACACGGCGAGGGCGCGCGAGAATTTCCCGCTCACCGGCCGGCCGTGCCATCCCGAACTGATCAAGGCCTACGCCGCCGTGAAGATCGCGGCGGCGAAGACCAACCATCGCCTGGGCTTCCTTGCCGACGATGTGGCGGATGCGATCGTGCGCGCCGCCCGAGAGATCGAGGATGGAGCGCTCCTCAAGGAGATCGTCGTCGATGCCCTGCAGGGCGGAGCAGGCACCTCGCTCAACATGAACGTCAACGAGGTAATCGCCAACCGTGCCGAGGAGTTGCTCGGCGGTCGGCGCGGACAGCACGCCAGCGTCCATCCCAACGATCACGTCAATCTGAACCAGTCGACCAACGACACCTTTCCAACGGCGCTGAAGATCGCCGCCATCCGCCTGCTGCACCGCCTGGAAAAGGCCGTTGCCGACCTTCAGGTTGCCTTCCAGGAGAAGGAGAGGACGTGGTCCGGCGTGGTCAAGATCGCCCGCACCGAGTTGCAGGACGCCTGTCCCATCGCCTATGGCGCGGTTTTCTCGGCCTGGGCCGAGGCGCTATCACGCGACCGCTGGCGTGTCTTCAAGTGCGAGGAGCGGCTGCGCGTCGTCAACCTCGGCGGCACTGCCGTCGGGACCGCCATCGCCGCGCCGCGCGATTACGTCTTCATGGTCACCGAGGTGCTGCGCGAGGTGACTGGCCTCGGCCTTGCCCGTGCCGAGAACCTCGTCGATGCCACTCAGAATGCCGACGCCTTCGTCGAGGTGTCGGGCATCCTGAAAGCCAACGCCGTCAACCTGTTCAAGATTTCCTCCGACCTGAGGCTGCTGTCGTCGGGCCCGCAGGCCGGCTTCGGTGAAATCCTGCTGCCGGCGGTGCAGGCAGGTTCGTCGATCATGCCCGGCAAGGTCAATCCGGTGATCCCGGAAGCGGTGGGGCAGGCGGCCATGCGGGTGATGGGCAACGACCAGATGGTGACGCTTGCCGCCCAGAACGGTCAGCTCGAACTCAACGCCTTCCTGCCGCTTCTGGCCGACGCGCTGCTCGACAGTCTCAGCCTGCTGGAGGCCGCTTCCACCGTTTTCAGGACACGCTGCGTCGAGGGACTATCGGTCGACGAGGCGGCCTGCCGTCGCCAGGTCGCCGAGAGCCGGGCCGTCGTCACCGCGCTCCTTCCCCGCCTTGGCTACGAAACCGCCACCGAGGTGGCCGTCGCCGCGCGCGACAGCGGCCGCTCGGTGATCGAGATCGTTCTCGAACGCAAGCTGATCGAGCCTGCCGATCTCGAGCACTTGCTGTCCGCCAACGCCATGACCGCTCTCGGCACGAAGTAAACAAGGACCAGATCATGCTCGCCACGCCCAAGGGTCTTCGCCTTCACATCGGCGTTTACGGCCGGCGCAATGTCGGCAAGTCGTCGCTGGTCAATCTCTTGATCGGGCAGGAAGTATCAATCGTCTCCGACGTTGCCGGCACCACCACCGATCCGGTCGAGAAGGCGATGGAGCTGCTGCCGATCGGGCCGGTGTTGTTCGTCGATACCGCCGGCATCGACGATGTCGGTGATCTAGGCGAAATGCGCATCGAGAAGACCCTCAAGGCGCTCGATCACACCGACCTTGGCATCATCGTCACCGACGGCCCGATCGGTGATGACGAGATCAAGCTGATGGATGCGCTGGCCGAGCGCGAGACGCCCTATTGCATCGTCTTCACCAAGGCCGATCTCGGCGCTCCGCCGGCGGAAGCGCTGGCGTTGGCAAAAGGGCGCGACGTGCCCGTTGCCTCGATCTCCACGGGCATGAAGAACGATGCCGCCCGGGTGCGTGAGCTCATTCTCGAAGTGGCGCCGGAAAGCTCCTTTGAGGTGCCGCATCTTCTCGCGGATCTGGTGCCTGCCGGTGGCCATGTCGTGCTGGTGGTGCCGATCGACCTGTCGGCGCCCAAGGGCCGGTTGATCCTGCCGCAGGTGATGGCGATCCGCGATATCCTCGACGCCGATGCGAGCTGTACCGTGGTCAAGGAGCGTGAGCTTGCGTCGACGCTGAAAACGCTGGGAAAGAAGCCCGATCTCGTCGTCTGCGACAGCCAGATCGTGCTGAAGGCGGCCGCCGATACGCCGGATGACGTGCCGCTCACCACCTTCTCGATCCTGATGGCCCGCTTCAAGGGCGATCTCGTCCGTCTTGCCGAGGGGGCGGCGCGCATCGATCAGCTGAAGCCGGGGGATCGGGTGCTGATCGCCGAGGCCTGCACCCATCACTCCATGGCCGACGATATCGGACGGGTAAAAATACCTCGCTGGTTCCGACAGTATGCCGGCGGCGATATAGAGTTCGAAACGATGGCCGGCCGGGCTTTCCCCGAGGATCTCAGTCCCTACGCGCTGGTCGTGCAGTGCGGCGCCTGTACCGTCAATCGAAAACAGGTGCTGCTGCGAATCCGACAGGCGGAACGCCAAGGGGTGCCGATCACCAATTACGGTGTCGCCATCAGTCGCGTGCAGGGAGTGCTTCACCGTTCGCTCGGCCCGTTCCCCTCGGCGCGTATCGCCTTCGAGCGAGCCAATCTCGCCCAGTGAACGGGCGAGGTCTCGACTTCACGCCCCGATTCCGGCGTCAGTAGAGCTGACCGAAGGGAAAGCGTCCTGCACGGCGGCACGCGCGATCAGGCTGTACGGCTTCGACTGAAATCCGTTTCGCGTTTCCCGCGTCGGCTTGCTGCGGGACCTCGCAGGGTCACCTGACCTTGATCGAGTGTCCCGGCCCTTGGCCGATCACGCGGCCGATCGACCAGACGCGGGCGGCGGCGCAGCCCGAGCACTGGTGGTCGTCCTCGTCGACGCAGGGCTTGTCCGGATAGAGCATATAGTTCTTGCGGAAGCGGCCGGGCGTGGCATTGGGCATGAACACGTTGGCGCCACGCTGCAGGACCAGATCGCGGCCGGCATGCGGGAAGATGGCGTCGAAGGCCGTGGTTGCCGGAATGTGCGCCTTCGGGTTGACGATGCGAAGCGCCGACACGGCGGCAAAGAACATGTCGTGGTCGTCTGCGTAGGCGTTCGGCTTCCCGGCGAGTGGCGTTTCGGGATGGGCGATGAACGGCCCGATGCCGATCATGTCCAAGTCGAGGTCGCGACAGAGCAGGATATTGTCGGCGAGAACGTCCAGCGTTTCGCCCGGCACGCCGATCATGAAGCCGGAGCCCACCTGTACGCCGAGGCTGCGCAGATCCCGGAGGCAACGAATGCGCTCATCGAGGTCGCAGTCCGGATGCAGGAAGGCAAAGAGCTCGGGGTTCGACGTCTCGAATCGCAGCAGATAGCGGTCCATTCCCGCCGCTCGCCAGCGCGCATAGGTATCGCGCGGCCGGTTGCCGGCACTCATGGTGACTGCCAGCTTCGTTTCCGTCTTGATCCGGCGGATGATGCGTTCGATGCGCTCATCCTCTTTCTCCGCAGCCACCTCGCCCGATTGCAGCACGATGGTGGTTTGCTGCCACCCTTCCATGCGCCGCGCGACCTCGAGGATTTCCTCCTCATCGATGCGATAGCGGCGCACATCGTGGTTGGACTTGCGGATGCCGCAGTAGAGACAGTCGTTGGCGCAAACGTTGGAAAACTCGACGATGCCGCGCAGGAACACCTCGTCGCCCATGTTGGCCTGACGCACGGCGTCGGCGCGGGCGAACAGCGTCTCGCGCGGCAGTTCGAACAGGGCCTTAACGGCAGGGCGGTCGAAAACATCCCCGGCGGGGACCTCTTCCATGCGGGCAGGGGCTGTGCTCATTGACTGTCCGAAAACTTATATCTGTTGTGAAAGTTATAGCCTGAACAGCCTGTTGGTAACAGGCGCCACCCATCCCTCCGAATACTTAGACGAAACGTTTTGGATGACTCTTGAGCAGATTCGATTTTAGTTACTATACACGTGCAGTACGGCTTGGGAGGAACTTGCCGGACTTCATGGTTCATGGTTGACCTGCGAACGCAACAGGGAGGCGGCCGTGATTGTCACCATGGTCAAGGGAGTAGGGCGGGCCCTTACGTGTCCGTCTGCTGGTTTTTGTCTTCGGATCGCCGTTGCAGCGGCATTCCTGACGGTGTTGTTCGGTCTTCAGGCCATCGCCGTCGGCGTTTGATACGCGCTAAGCGTCCTTGGTGAAAACCGCCGGCCGGGCAGCGATGCCCGGCCGGTCCGTTTTCCCCTCCTCGCGGTGTCGATCAGGCGGCGTTGGCCATGGCCTTGAGGTCCGCCTCGACGTCGCCGACCGGCTTCAGACCGAAGTTATCGACAAGCACCTTCAGCACGGCGGGCGTCAGGAAGGCCGGGAGGCGCGGCCCGATGCGGATGTTCTTGACGTTGAGGTGGAGGAGGGCGAGCAGTACGCAGACCGCCTTCTGCTCGAACCAGGACAGCACGATGGAGAGCGGCAGGTCGTTGACCGTGCAGTCGAACGCATCGGCCAGCGCCAGGGCCACCTTGACGGCCGAGAAGCTGTCGTTGCACTGGCCCATGTCGAGGAGACGGGGCAGGCCGGCAACGGTGCCGTAGTCGTGGCCAAGCAGGCGGTACTTGCCGCAACCAAGCGTCAGGATCACCCAGTCCTTCGGAATGGTCGTGCCGAGGTCGGTGTAGTAGGACCGCTCGCCTTCGGTTCCGTCACAGCCGCCGATGACCGCGAAGTGCTTGATCTCTCCGGCCTTGACCGCGCCGATGATCTTGTCGGCGGCGCCCAGCACTGCGTCATGCCCAAACCCGACCATATGCTCGCCGTTCCTAGCGCTGTCGGTGAAGCCGGGGGCGGCCAGCGCCGCTTCGATCACCGCCGAGAAGTCGCGGTCGGCGATGTGGGCGATGCCCGGCCAAGCCACGAGATTGCGGGTGAACAGGCGGCCCTCATAGTCCTCGAACGGCTGCATCAGGCAGTTGGTGGTCATCAGGATGGCGCCGGGGAAATTGGGGAACTCCCGCTGCTGCAGCATCCAGGCGCCGCCGAAATGGCCGACGAGGTGCTTGAACTTCTTGAGCTCGGGATAACCATGGGCCGGCAACATTTCGCCGTGGGTGTAGATGTTGATGCCCTTGCCTTCGGTCTGCTCGAGAAGCGCCTTGAGATCGACCATGTCATGGCCGGAAACCAGGATCGCCTTGCCAGGGACATGGCCCATAAGAACCGGCGTCGGCGTCGGCTTGCCATAGGTGTCGCAATGGGCGGCGTCGAGCAGCGCCAGAACGTTGACCGTGATCTCGCCGCACTTGAGGTTGAGGGCGAGAAGCTCGTCGATAGCGGCCACGCCGGCGTCGAGCTTGGCCAACGCCTCCACCATGAAGGCGTCGACGGTCGGGTCGACTCGGTTCATCTGGCGGGCATGATGGGCATAGGCGGCCACGCCCTTGAGGCCATAGAGCAGCAGCTCCTGCAGGCCGGTGACATCGTCGCCAAGCGTCGCCTTGCGTGAATCGATCATCGAGGCTCGCGACCAGGAGACCAGCGCGGCTTCGGGGGCTTCCGCCGCCACTGCAGCGGCCGGGCCGGCGGCGGCGACCACTTCGCGGATCTTGCCGAGGATCGAAGCGGTGTCGAAGTTGACGTTGGTGACGGTGACGAACAGCGCGTCCTCGAGCATCGGGGCAAGGCTCGCCGGCCGATCGGCGGCAGGTACGTTCGCATAACGGGTCGCAAGACGCTTGGCGGCGTGAACGAGCACGTCTTGCAGGTCGGAAGCCTCCGGAGATTTGCCGCAGACGCCGCGCGTCACGCATCCGGTTCCCCGGGCGGTCTGTTCACACTGATAGCAAAACATCTGTCCGTCTCCATCCTCGGGGGCCTTTGGCCCTTCTTGCCGGCGGGGCCGGCGGAATGGAGGGGAACTTAGGTCGAGCGTCTGTCTGCGACGTTGCGCGGCGACAAACTGGTCGGCGATTTCATGGGGACGATACGTATCCCGCTCTTTTCATCTCTCTCAGTGTCAACTGGTTCGCCGATGCCAGCGCCTGCTCCACGCTCATCTGGCCGACGACGGCGGCTGCGAAAATCTGGCCGACGGCGTCGCCGATGCGCTGGAACTCGGGGATCGCCACGAACTGGCTTCCCGTATAGGGCGCCGGCTTGACCGTGGGCTGGTCGGGGTTGGCCGTGTTGATGGCGGTCAGAGTGTAGTTGGAGAACGGGGCCGCCGAACGATAGGACGGGTTGTTGTAGAGCGATGTGCGCGTACCCGGCGGAGCGTAGGGCCAGCCCTCGTGGGCGGCGACCAGATCGGCATACTCTCGGTCCGTCGCCCAGGCGATGAAGCGTTGGGCTGCCTTGGCTTTTTCCGTGCTGGTGGGAACGGCGAAGTTCCAGGTCCACAGCCAGTTGCCATGATTTCCAAGACCGCCGTGGCTCGGAAATGGCGCGTATCCCACGCGGCCGACCACGTCCGAGGTCATGGGATTGCTCAGCGTCGACGCGGCGACGGTCGAGTCGATCCACATCGCGCACCTGCCGGCCCGGAACAGATCGAGGTTCTCGGAGTAGCCGTTGAAGGCCGCCCCCGGAGGTCCCGCCGACTGCATCAGATCGACATAAAAGGCGAGCGTCCGCTTCCATTCCGGGGACTCGAGCTCGGGGCGCCAGTCGAAGTCGAACCAGCGGGCACCGAACGAGTTGGCCGCCGCGGTGAGCAGGGCCATGTTGTCGCCCCAGCCGGCCCGACCGCGCAGGCATATGCCATAGCGCCCGGCGGACTTGTCCGTGAGCTTCAAGGCCGCTTCGCGGACGAAAGTCCAAGTCGGTGAGGGCGGCATATCCAGCCCCGCCTGGCGGAACAGGTCCGTGCGGTACATCAGCATGGCGCTCTCGCCGTAGAGCGGCGAGGCGTAAAGCTTGCCACGGTAGGAGACCGCTTTGCGGATCGCCGGAAGGAGGTCGTCGGCGTCATAATTGTCGCCCAGATCATCAAGCGGCTGAAGCCAGCCTTGCCGCGCCCAGATCGGTACTTCGTAATTACCGATAGTGATGATGTCGAACTGGCCGCCGCGTGTCTCGATGTCGGTTGAAATCTTTTGCCGCAGGACGCTTTCTTCCAGGATGACCCAGTTGATGTGGATGTCCGGATTGCTCGCCACGAAGTCGTCGGTAAGCTCCTGCATGCGGATCATGTCGGCATTGTCGACGGCGGCAATCGTCAGTACTTCGGTCGCCATGGCGGCAGCGGTCGTGCCGATCAGCGTCGCAACCCCCACAATCGCGCAGAAGCGCATCACTCTTACTCCCCCGACTCACTCCACTCCGTCGGGAATGCTAATGCGGCAATCGGCACGAAGGTACTGGCGAAGGGTCGAGAACGGAGGAACGGGCGAGAAAGTTTCGGATCAAGGGGAGACCGGCAACGCTTCCGTGCCCGCCATGTCCTCCTTGAGGTCGACGCCGGTGAGCCCGAGCCGCAGGGCTTGCCGGGTCAGCCAGGCGATCTTGTCGGCCGCCATCTCGTGCGTCAGCCCGTCGGCGTGAATGTTGGAGAGACAGTTGCGCTCGCTGTCGCGCCGGCCGACCTTCGGGTCGAAGGTCAGATACGCGCCGAGGCTGTCGGGAACCGACAGGCCGGGGCGCTCGCCGATCAGCACCACGACGATGCGGGCGCCGAACGCTTCGCCGACCTCGTCGCCAAAGGCGACGCGCGCCTGTTCGCCCAGCGCGATGGGCGCTATCCTGAGGTCTCCCATCCTGCGCAGACAGGCCGACAATACGGTCTCGGCATGCGCTTCCACGGCGGCTGCCGAGAGGCCGTCGGCGATGACGAAGGCGACGTCCCACTCGCCCCTTTCAATGCCGGCAAGGGCTGTCGGATCGACGCGTCGGCCGAGATCGGGGCGGGCGAGGTAGGTCGATCGATCGGTTGCGCGCGACTTGAGGCGGATCACCGACCGCGTAGCGCCGATCCGCTCCGCCATGGCGGAGAAGTCGACGTGGCCATGCACGGCGTCGCGGGCGCGGGCATGGGCGAGCTGAAAGTCGAGCACGGCCCGGATCGGCAGCGAGTCGCCGGCTCGCCCGAGGCCGATGCGAGCGCGGGTGACGGCTCTGAAGCGCGCGAATGGATCGAGGTCGATGGGATTGCTCATGCCGACGCCCTGTAGTCGATGAGGCGTCGCACGTCGGAGCTGGCTTGCGGCGCCAGCCGCCCTTCGCTGTCGAAGAGCCCCATGCGGTAGAGCCAGGCCTCGAACTCGGGCGCCGGCGGCCGGCCGAAGGAGTGCCGAAGGCTGACGATGTCATGGTAGCTGAGCGATTGGTAGTTCAGCATCACGTCGTCGGCGCCGGGCACGGCGATCAGGAAGTTGACGCCGGCCGAGGCGAGCAGGAACATCAAGTTGTCCATGTCGTCCTGGTCGGCTTCGGCGTGGTTGGTGTAGCAGACGTCGACGCCCATCGGCACGCCCAGCAACTTGCCGCAGAAGTGGTCCTCCAGACCGGCCCGGATGATCTGCTTGGCGTCGTAGAGATACTCCGGCCCGATGAAGCCGACGACGGTGTTAACGATCAACGGCTTCAGGTGACGGGCGACGGCGTAAGCGCGCGCCTCCACGGTCTGCTCGTCGACGCCGTGATGGGCATCGGCGCTGAGCGCCGATCCCTGGCCGGTTTCCAGATACATCACATTGTCGCCGACGGTGCCGCGCTTGAGGCTGAGAGCGGCTTCGCGCCCCTCCCGAAGCACGTTGAGGTCGACGCCGAAGCCGCGGTTGGCGGCCTCGGTGCCAGCGATCGACTGGAACACCAGATCGAGCGGTGCGCCGGCCTCGACAGCCTTGATCGACGTCGTCACATGCGTCAGCACGCAGGATTGCGTTGGAATGTCGAAGCGCTGGCGAAGCCGGTCGAACAGCTCCATCAACCGCATGCAGGCTTCGAGGTTGTCGCCGGCCGGATTGATGCCGATCACGGCGTCGCCAACCCCATAGGTGAGACCATCGAGCGTCGAACCGGCAACGCCTTCCGGGTCGTCGGTGGGATGGTTCGGTTGTAGGCGGCTGGACAGGCGCCCCTTGAGGCCGATGGTGGTCCTGAAGCCGGTGACGACGCTGGTCTTGGCGGCGACGACGATCAGGTCATGGTTGCGCATCACCTTGGATACCGCGGCGACCATCTCCGGCGTCAGGCCTGGGGCCAGGGCGGAAAGCGCGTCCGTGGTGCATTCGTAGGACAGCAGCCAGTCGCGAAACTGGCCGACCGTCATGTGGGCGACTGGCGAAAAGGCGGCAGCGTCATGGCTATCCAGGATCAGCCGGGTGACCTCGTCGACCTCGTAAGGGATCAACGGCTCCTCAAGGAAGGTGCGGAGCGGAATGTCGGCCAGAAGATAACGGGCGGCGACGCGACGCTCGTTGGTGTCGGCGCCGATGCCGGCCAGCCGGTCGCCGGACTTCTCAGGCGAGGCTGCGGCCATGAGGGCCTTGAGGTCGTCGAAGACATGGCGCTGGCGGCCGAGCAGGATGGCATAGCTGGACATGTCTGCCAGTTTATCATCGCCCAAGGAATGGCCAAGGCGTTTTGTTGGGCACGCCCCGCCTCGGGCGCAGTCAGTCGAGGGGCGCGAGTAATGCGCGGGACCGACTTTGATGAACAATCGGTAAGGTCTGTTTTTGAACACGATTTCGCCAAGAATCCGATATCCCTGCTTGCTCGCCCGTGGTAGCTCCGGCCGGACCGGTTCGGGGCCGCTGGGCGCCCAGATGGACGATTTCGAACGCTGGAGGAAAAGGCATGCAACTCGTTCAGGCCAGCGGCCTGGTGAAGACCTTTTCGAGACTGCGCGCCGTGGACGGCGTCAGCCTTGAGGTGAGCCGTGGCGAGGTCGTGGGCTTTCTTGGCCCCAACGGCGCCGGCAAGTCGACGACCATGAAGATGCTGACCGGCTTCCTCGAACCCGACGCCGGTACCGCCTCGATCGCCGGCCACGACGTTTTCGCTGACCCGATCGCCGCGCGCCGTCATCTTGGCTATCTGCCCGAGGGGGCGCCGGCCTATGGCGACATGACGGTCGCCGATTTCCTCGCCTTCGTCGGACGCATGCGCGGATTATCGAGCGCAATGCTTGGCGAACGCCTTGCCGAAATGGTCGAACGCGTCAACCTCGCCGCCGTCTGGAATCGGCCGATCGACGCGCTATCCAAGGGGTTCAAGCGCCGTGTCGGTATTGCCCAGGCACTGATCCATGACCCCGAGGTTCTCATCCTCGACGAGCCGACCGATGGCCTCGACCCCAACCAGAAGCACGACATGCGCGAGCTGATTGCAGCCATCGCGCCTGGCAAGGCGATCGTGATCTCGACCCATATCCTCGAGGAAGTCGAGGCGATCTGCAGTCGGGTCGTCATCATTGCCGAGGGCAAGGTGGTCGCCGATGCGACGCCGACCGCGCTTCTCGATGCCGCCGCCGTCGATGGCATGCGACCGACGCTCGAAACCGTCTTCCGCTCCATCACCGGCAGCAAGGCCGCCTGACGCCGATTATCTTCCGGAGACAATCCGAGATGAAAACTTCTTTCCGCACCATCGCGCTGGTGTTTGGCCGCGAGTTCCGCGCCTATTTTGCGACGCCGCTCGCCGCCGTCTTCCTGCTAGTGTTCCTCGCCCTTTCGGCCGGTCTGGCCTTCTTCGCCGGTGGCTTTTTCGAGCGAGGGCAGGCCGACCTTGGCCCCTTCTTCGCCTGGCACCCCTGGCTCTTTCTCATCCTGATGCCCGCCATCGGCATGCGGCTCTGGGCCGACGAGCGCCGATCCGGCGTCATCGAGCTTCTGATGACGCTGCCTGTTCGCGCCCATGAGGTGGTGATCGGCAAGTTCCTCGCCGGCTGGGCCTTCACGGCGGTGGCGCTGGTGCTCACCATGAGCTTCTGGCTGGTGACGCTCTATCTCGGGTCGCCCGACAACGGCATCGTCCTTGCGAGCTACATCGGGTCCTTCCTGATGGCCGGCGCCTTCCTGGCGATTTCGGCCTGCATCTCGGCCATGACCAAGAACCAGGTGATCGCCTTCATCCTTGCCGCCATCGTGTCCTTCCTTCTGGTGATGTCCGGTACCAATCTGGTGCTCGCGGCCCTTCGCGGCTGGGCGCCGGCCTTCGTGGTCGATCTGGTGCAGTCGCTCTCCTTCATCACCAACTTCGACCGGTTGACGCGCGGTGTCCTCGAGGCCCCAGCCGTCATCTTGTTCCTGTCGACCATCGTGCTCGCGCTCTGGATCAACGTCCAGGTCGTCGACGCCAAGAAAGCCGCCTGAGGTTCAGCGATGTCGAAACTCAACCGGATTCCGAAATCCCGCCTCGTCGCCGTTGGCGCTATCCTCGCGGTCATCCTTTATCTGGCCGTGAACTCGCTCGCGTCGACGTTGTTCCGTTCGAGCCGCATCGACCTCACGGACGGTGGGCTCTACTCGCTCTCCCATGGCACGGTGGCCATGCTCGACAAGCTGGACGAGCCGATCCACATGCGCCTGTTCATGTCGGCCGGTCTGCATCAGGCTGCTCCGGCGCTTTCGGCCTACGCCTCGCGCGTCCGGGCCATGCTGGACACCTACGAGAGCCTGTCGCACGGCAAGATCACCCTCGAGGTGATCGATCCCCAGCCCTATTCTGAGGAAGAGGACCGTGCCGTCGGTCTCGGCATCAATCGCATCAGCCTCGATGGCAGTTCCGATCCGATCTACTTCGGTCTCGCCGCCACTAACTCCACCAACGGCTCGGCCAACATTCCAGTGTTCACGCCGGACCGCGAGGCGTTCCTCGAATACGATCTGACGCGCCTGGTCGCCGAACTTGGGCAGCCGAAGAAGCCCGTCGTCGCTCTTATCGACGGTCTCGGAATGGCCGGCAATCCGATGGCAGGCCAGGAACCAGCCCAGATCCTGACGATGCTCAAGGAGACCTACAAGGTCGAGACCATCGGCGGCGACGTCGACAAGCTGCCCGACAACACCCGCGTCGTGCTGGTCGTGCAACCCCAGAATCTCAGCGACCGCACACTCTACACCCTCGACCAGTGGGTGCTTTCGGGCGGAGCCACGCTGGTGTTCGCCGATCCGTTCGCCGAGACCCAGATGGGGCCCCGGCCCGGCATGCCGGCGGAGAACAACGCCTCCGATTTCCAGAAGATGTTTGACGCTTGGGGCGTGGGCTTCGACGTCAAGAAGGCGATCGGCGATCCCGACTGGGCGATCCGCACCGCGCGCAACGTCGGCGGACGTCAGGTCGAGGCGGCGAACTATCCCTGGTTCGCCATCCAGGACGATGGCTTCGACCGGGGCGACGCCGTCACCTCCAAGCTCAACGCCGTGGTGATGACCACCGCCGGCAGCTTCACCTCCACCGGCAAGGACACGACGCTGAAGCCGTTGATGTATGCCTCCGCCGACGCCGGCCTGCTGCCGGCCGGCGAAGCGGCCGATCCCTATGGCGATCCGCGCGCCCTTCTCGCCAAAATCGAGAAGACCGGCAGTCGCCCGGTGGTTGCCGCCCGTCTCGAAGGCAAGCTTCACACCGCCTTCCCGGACGGCAAGCCGAAGGACTCGGCCTCCGATGCCACGCCGATCAAGGAAAGCGCCTCGGCCCCCAACGTCATTCTGGTCGGTGACGCCGACATGCTGTCCGATCGCAACTGGCTGCAGAAGCAGAATGTGCTCGGCCGGCAGGTGGCGCAGGCCTTCGCCAACAATGGCGACTTCCTGCTCAACGCCGTCGAGCAGATGGCTGGTGGCGTGGCGCTAGCCGACCTTCGCAGCCGCACCGTCTCCTGGCGTCCATTCACCAGGATCGACGCGCTGGAGCGGGCCGCCGAAGAGCGGTTCCTCGCCAAGCAGCAGGAGCTGACACAGCGCATCGCCGACACCGAGAAGAAGCTGAAGGACGTTTCGACCACCGGCGAGGCCAAGGATGGCGAGCTGGTCTCCGCCGAGCAGGCGAAGACGATCGAGACCTTCAGGTCCGATCTGCTGTCGGCCCGCGCCGAACTGCGTGAGGTGCAATACAACCTCCGGGCCGACGTTGCCCGGCTCAAGAACTGGATCATGGTGCTGATCATTGGCGTCGTGCCCGCGGCGGTGGCGCTGATCGCCCTCGTCTTCGCACTGCGCCGGCCTCGTCGGCCGGTGCCTGTCCGCAAAGCCTGAGTCCAGCGAGGAGTTACCTGATATGACGCCGAAATCGCTCTTCGGTCTTGCCGTCGTCACCGCCGCCGCCGTTGTCGCGGCCGTGGTGGTCGCTGGTGGGACTGCCGCCGACAGCGCCGTCGCCGATCGTGGTCGGGCGCTTCTGCCGGACCTCGTGAAGACATCAGCATCTGTGGAAAGTCTCGCCGTGACCGTCGGCAAGGACACTACCACGCTGACGCGCGAAGGAGATCGCTTCGTGGATGCGTCCGGCTACCAGGCCAAGATCGACGTGGTCCGCAAGCTCGTCTCGTCGCTGGCCACGCTGACCATCGACGAGGACAAGACCGACAAGCCCGACCGCTACGTCGATCTCGGACTTGCCGACCCGACCGCCGATGACGGGGCGGCCACCAAGGTTGCACTGCTGGACAAGCAGGGCAAGCCGTTGGCCGTTGTCTATGCCGGTACCAAGGACTACACGGTCGGAGGTAGCCGAGGTGGCCAGTACGTTCGCCTCGACGGCAACCCGCAGTCCTATCTGGTGCGTGGTTCCCTTGACGTGCCGACAGCGCGGGCCGACTGGTTCGATGCCAGCCTGACCGACATCAAGCCTGCGACCTTGTCGAAGGTGACACTGACCGATGCCGGCGGTGCGACCGTAGACTTCGTGCGGACGGGCGACAAGCTGCTCCCGGCGGCGTTGCCCGATGGCAAGACGCCGGACGAAGGCAAGGCCAATCGCGTCACTGCCTTCCTGCAGGGCTTCAACTTTACCGATGTCCGCAAGGAAACGCCGGCGTCCATCGCCAACACCACCCATCTTCGCTATGAGACCACCGATGGTCTTGCGGTCACGGCTACGGCCGTCCCCGCGGCGGATGACGGGGGTAAGGGCTGGATCCGCATCGTCGCCGAAGCGATCGATCCCAAGGCGGCCGACGCCGCCAAGGCGATCAACGAGAAGACGGCTGGTTACGAGTTCAAGGTCAACACCATTCACACCGAGATGTTCGGCTGGACGGTCGCAAGTCTAGCCAAGGACGGTTGACCCCGGCACCGGCTGGAACGAAGCGAAACATGATGCGGCCGGCGGGGGAACCCGCCGGCCGTTGCCTGTCCGGAGCTATCCTTCGATTTCCAGGACGGCCAGCAGACCGTGCGGTGCGTGGTCGGCCAGCAAGATGAGTCCACCATGCGCTTCAGCGACGTCTCTGGCGATGGTGAGGCCAAGCCCGAAGCCGGAATTCGGCATGGAGCTGCGGGCGCTGTCGCCGCGCACGAAAGGCTCGAGCAGGTGCTCCCTTTCACCGGCTGGTATGCCCGGGCCGTTGTCGGCCACTGAAATCGCCAGACGACGCCCTGACAGCTTCCGCAGGGATATCACCACCTTGTCACCGTAGCGCACAGCATTGTCCGCGAGGTTGGTAACCGCCCGCATGATGTCGCGACGCCTTACGCAAGCGCTGAGACGGCTCGGCCCTTCATAGGATACCGTGTGGCCGAGGTCGGCGAACTGGTCGGCGATGGTCTGCAAGAGGCTTGGCAGATCTGTCTGGTCGAAGGGCTCGGGACTGTCGGTGCCGGATAGGTGGACGAGCGCCACGTGGGCCAGCGCGGCCATGTGGTCGAGGTCGGCCAGCATTGGTTCGCGGATCGTCTCGTCGTCGATGAACTCGGCGCGCAATCTCAGGCGGGTAATCGGCGTTCGAAGGTCGTGGCTCACGGCTGCGAGCATGGTCGTCTTTTCCGCCATGAGCTTGCCGATGCGCGCGCGCATGCGATTGAAGGCTGAGATGGCCGATCGCAGCTCACGCGGCCCGATCTCTGGAACAGACACGTCCGAGCGCATGTCGCGCAAGCGCTCCACGGCCGTCTCGAAGCGCCTGAGAGGCCCGATGATGACGATCATGGCCCAGCTCACCAGCACGATAGTCGTGATGAGCAGGAAGACGAGCAGGGTCGTGCCGGGGCCGAAGAAGTGCGGTGCGTCCGCTTCGGGTAGGTCCAGCCTATAGCAGGTGCCGTCGGAGAGCTCGATAAAGAGTGGACCGATCAACTCGTCGCCGGGAGCCGGTCGACCGTCAAACACCTTCCAGGCCGTGGCGGCTCCACCCAGGCGCGCGGCCAGCGGGCCGAACCGGATCTTGGTCGCTTCCTTCGGTACCGGGGCGGCGCAGGCACCAATCGATGGAAGGTTATCCGCCATCAGCTCGATGAGCCGTGACCGTTCCGCCTGATTGGCGGCATCTAGCATATGGGCGGCCGCGCCTATCTCGCCAGCCGTTTCTGCCGGCGAGGCGCTGAAGGCCGCGCGGGGATTGGACAGGAAGAAATAGGCGGTTAGTCCCCCGTGCATCGCCGCGATCGAAAGCACCAGCAGAACGATGACCTGGCCGGCAACGGAATCGAAGACCAGGCGCAGGACCCGGCCGATCATGAGGGCGTGACTTCGGGAGTAAACAGATAGCCTTCCGAGCGAATGGTTCGAATGAACTCGGACTTCTCATCATCGGGAGAGAGCTTGCGTCGCAGGCGGCTCACCAGGATGTCGATCGACCGCTCGAACGGTGCGGCGAGTCGGCCTTGGGTCAGCTCCAGGAGTTGGTCCCGACTGAGCGTGATGCCGGATCGCTCGGCGAAGGCGACCAACAGGTCGAACTCCGCGCCGGTCAGTGTTGCTTTGGCGCCGCTTGGTGTCGTCAGGCTGCGTTCTCGGGTGTCGATCACCCATCCGGCAAAGGTCAGGCGCCGGGCGTCCGACCGCGTCGTCTTGGCGGCGGGCAGACTGCTTCGTCTCAGAATGGCGCGGATGCGAGCCAGGAGCTCACGAGCACTGAACGGCTTGGCAATGTAGTCGTCGGCGCCGATCTCCAAACCCACCACCCGATCGATCTCTTCTCCGCGTGCCGACAGGATGATGATCGGCATGGTCGAGCCATTGCGCAGGCGCCTGCAGATGCTCAGTCCATCCTCACCGGGCAGCATGATGTCGAGCAGTACAATATCGACGCGCGAGGTCGCCAGGATGCGGTCCATCTCGCGCCCGTCGCGGGCTACAGATACGCGGCAGTCGTTCGCCTTGAGGTAGCGGGAGACCAGCGTATTGATGTCGTTATCGTCTTCTACGAGCAGGATGTGGTTCTGCATGAAGAAAGGCCATCTCCATTCAACGGCCGAGCTTTAGCATTCGGGCGGTCGGCCACGACAGTTATTTTGTATCTGGATGTTTCCTTTCGTGACTGTCGAAACGCCTTGTTACCGCGCCAGCCAATTGGTTACCGCTCGTTAACGGACGCGGCGCTTGGTTTCCCGAAGGTAATGCGTAAGACTCTAGCCCGAGGGTAAAAATGACCTCGATTTCATCAACAAACACCTATCAGTCGCCGCTTGCTCGGCTGCAGTCGACGCTACAGTCCGATATCAGCGCCGGCAGCATTCAGTCGACCAGCCAATCCGCTCTCGAAACCGCAATCGAAAGCATCGACGAGACCCTGTCGAGCAATCGGTCGAGCCAGACCTCCGGCAGCAAGCCACCGTCGCCCGACGAGATGACGGAGAAGATCGCCGATCTGATCCAGCAGCAGGTTGACGCCGGCACGCTGACCTCCGATCAGGCCGACGAGCTCGCCAAGGTCTTCGACGAAACCTTCTCGCAGGGCGCGCAAGGCGCCGGCGGTCCGGGTGGAGCTGGCGGACCGCCTCCGGGGCCGCCCCCCGGGGGGGAGGAATCGACGGACAGCACCGACAGCAGCTCGTCGTCCGGCACGACCATCGCCGACATTCTTGAGGAGTTGCAGGCGGCGCTCGCCGAGAGCAACCAGACGGCCTACGGTGCCGATGGTTCTTCGACCTCGTCGAACAGCACCAGCTATCTGTTCGATCTGGTCGCCTGAGGCTGGTGTCGATCGCGCATTTTGGGCGGCGGGGCAGGGCTCCGCCGTTCCGCGCTTCCGGGGGGCGGAATGTGCCGTGCATGACGGCCGCGCGAAAAAAGCACTCTTCGCTACGAAAGCACTAGTGCTATCCAAGTGCTTGTGCGCAATCTTGAACATGGCGCGCCAGCGGGCCGGCGAGGGCCGTCGTCCGGTGGGGCGCCTTGCTTGTTCTGACCCCCGGAGAACCGCCTGATGAACCGCCCCGCCGCCGGATGGATCGACCGCCTCCCGACCGACCACCTGATCACCGAGTTCTCGATGTGGTCGTCGGACCTCCTGCGCATTGCCGACGAAGTTGTCCGTATCGACCCTTATGCCAATGTGATCCACATCGACGCCTCCGATGGCGTCTTTGCAGATACGCTACTGATGTTCCCGGAGATCGTGGCCCGCATCCGCTCGATCACCGACAAGCCCATTCACGTCCACCTGATGGTCGGAGAACCGGCGTTGATCAACCAGATCAACCAGTTCGCGGACGCCGGTGCCGACGCCATCTCCATCCATGCCGAGAACACCCTGCTGACCGACAGCGGTATCGCCCGTATCAACGAGCTCGGTCTTGTGGCCGGTGTCGTGCTGAAGGTCGATACACCGGTTGCCAAGCTGATCCGCCACTTGCCGCGTGTTCAGTTGGTCACGTTGTTCGGTGCCGGCATCGGTGAGCGCGAGGGTATCAGTCAGTCGGCGACGCAACGTCTCGAAGAGGCGCGGAAGTACATTGCCGGGATTCCGAGTGCCCACCGCATTGTACTGGTGGCCGACGGTGCCATTCGCGAGGATACCGTGCCAGTGCTGCGCAAGGCGGGAGCCCAGGCGATCGTCGCCGGCAAACTGGTGTTCGATGCACCCGATCTCGGCAAGCGCATGGAGTGGCTGAACAGCCTTTGATCCGGAAACAAAGGCCGCTGTATCGAAACGCCAGAAACATTTTCGACCTAGCCGAAACATAGAAGGCGTCGGGGCATTGCCCTGACGCCTTTTCCATGGTCTCCGCGCGTCAGCGGGCGGCCACCAGCCACTCCGGTTTGAACCAACGGTCGGCCGGACCGTCGTAAGGCAGGCGATTGATGTCCCAATGGCGGATGAAGCGCGCGTAGGCCTCCCAAACCGCTGGCCCACCGGCAATGTAGACGACCCGGTCAGGGAAGCGGGCCAGAACATCCTCGGGGCGGTCGCTCGAACGGACGGGGCAAAGCGTACGGTCGAACTTCATGAACCCGGGCAGGGTGGAAATGGTGTGCGGGCCGGCCAGCATGACATGGCCGCGCGTCACCTCGTAAAAGCGTTCGACGTCGGCGACGAACTCCCTGTCCGGATTGCCCTCCCACGGCAACTCACCGTTGAGTCCTATCTGCCCTCGCTGGCCGATCGCGCAGATTGCCCTGACATCCGCCATGATTCCATCCGCTGTCTGTTGCGATTGCCACCGAGCATAGCAATCCCTAAGCGGAAAACCCAATAGTGCATTTTCGAGCAAGTTGGGCCCCTCAAGCAAGTTGGACAGGGTCGCGCCGGAAACGGCGACTTCCCTCCGGCAAGCGTGAAAGCCCGTGCGGATCGACGGAAGGGCCTCATGCTCCCGCGCACAGGCGTGTCAGGCGGTAAGGCCTATGCCGGTGAACGACCAGTGCGTATGGATGATGCGCCATCCCTCGGGGGACCGCCGGTAAACCTCGGTACAGTTCCAGGCGACGCGTTTTCCCTCGCTGCCGTTCCAGGAAACGAAGCGGAAGGTCAGCACGGCAGCTTCCCCCACCACCTGAACCTTCGGTTCGAGCATTTCATGACGCGGCGCGAGTATCTTGCCGCGCAGATCGCTATAAAGGGCTGCCAGCGCAGCCTTGCCGTCGACCCGGGTCTCGCGGAAGGGATCGAAGTAGGTCAGGTCCTCGGCCGACAAGTCTAGAAAGGCATCGGGATCCCCCGCGCACCAGCGGTCGAGCGCTGCTTTTTCCAATGCGATAATGTCGTCGGCGATAGTCACGGCAATCTCCCCCTTTGGCTTGGCTGGGAGATTAGGGCTGCACGATGTCGACGCCTGTCAGCAGCGGGAGGGGGGAAGCGCCATCAGCGCCTCGGCTGTCTCGATGTCGGTGGCGACCGCGTTGACGATGCCGCCGGTGACGGCTGCGCGGATCGCCTCGGCTTTCAGAGGTGACAACGCGGCGGCGATGCAGAGCGGCACGCGAGCGAGGCGTTCCAGCGAAATGGAAAGGGTGCGGTCGTCGAACTCCGTGCCGACGGGCCGACCATCCTGACCGAAGAAGCGTCCGCATATGGTGCCCACGGCGCCATGCGCGCGGATCTCCTCGAGCTTGCCGGGGGCGATGAACCCTTCGCGAAACACCATGGCATTCGCCGAGATGGCGCCAACGCCCACCACGGCCATGGCAAGGCGATCCATCATGGAAAGGACGCCTCGCACGGTACCGGTCTCACGCAGAAGGTGCGCCGCACCGGCGTCGTCGACGATGGCCGGCACCGGCAGTTGCCAGGCCTGGGCGCCGAGACCGGCGGCGAACCGTCGGCAGACTTCGGAGGAATGGGTGTAGTGTTCCGGTGCGCCAACGCCGCCGACCAGGGCGACGACGTTGAGGTCGCGCGCTGGCGATCGACGCGCGGCCGCCGCAATGGCCGCAGCCGTGGCCCCGTCGGAGACGCCGAGCACATCACCGCTCTTCAGGGTGTCTTCGATGACGCGGGCAACCGCCTTGCCCAGCGTATCGGCATGGGTACCGGCCTTGCTTTCGACGATAATCGCGAGGCGAAGGCCAAGGTGCGCCTTGAGCCGTTGCTCGGCAGCGCTGTCGCGAAATGCCTTGGGCGTGACCTGAAATTCGATATAGCCGAGATCGAGCGCTGACTTCAGGGCCCGGCTGACTGTCGCTTCGGAAATTTCCAGGAGGCGGGCGATCTCGGTCTGTGGCAGGCGCTGTTCGTAGCGGAGGCGGGCGATCTCGACGATCATGTCTTCGCTGCGGCGGGGCCGGGGCATGATATGCGCCTTGGATGAGACTTGAATTCACCAACCTCCGGCGTCCGGCACGTCGTCCGTCGTCGACGTGCCGGCCCGGGGAGACGGTCGGGGTATTGGCTTGAAAATACCCCGGCCTAGCGTCGTCAGGCGGCGAAGCGCTTGGCGACGATGTTGCGCAGCTCGCCGAGATCCTTGGCGAACAGGCGGATGCCCTCGGCCAGCTTCTCGGTGGCCATCGGGTTCTGGTTCATCGCCCAGCGGAAGGCCCTCTCGTCGAGGTTGACCACCGCGGGCTTCGGGCCCGGCTTGTTCGGGGATAGGGCGCGCTGGAGCGTGCCGTTGTCGGCGGCCAGCGCATCGAGCAGCGCCGGGGAGATGGTCAGGCGGTCGCAGCCGGCCAGCGCTTCGACTTCACCCTGCGAGCGGAAGGAGGCGCCCATCACCACGGTCGGGATGCCGTGGGCCTTGTAGTAGTCGTAGATGCCGCGTACCGAAACGACGCCTGGATCCTCGTCCGGCGTGAAGGTGCGGCCCTCGGCCTTGACGTACCAGTCGAGAATGCGGCCGACGAACGGGGAGATCAGGAAGGCCTTCGCATCGGCGCAGGCGATGGCCTGGGCGATGTCGAAGATCAGCGTCATGTTGGTGTCGATGCCTTCCTTCTGAAGGATCTCCGACGCGCGGATGCCTTCCCAGGTGCCGGCGACCTTGATCAGGATCCGCTCGCGATCGACGCCATTGGCCTTGTAGGCCGCGATGATGGCGCGCGCCTTCTCGACGGTGGCGGCAGTGTCGAAGGAGAGGTCGGCGTCGACCTCGGTGGACACGCGCCCCTCGACCAGCTTTGTGAGCTCGGTTCCGACGGCAACGGCGAGACGATCGCCGATGGCCTTGATCGCCGCTTCCTGCGTGCCGCCCTGCTTCTTGCCCCAGGCAACGGCATCGGCCAGGATCGGCTCGTAGGCCGGCAGGCCGATGGCCTTCAGCACTAGGGTCGGGTTGGTCGTGCAGTCGACCGGCTTGAATTTCTTGATGGCGTCGATGTCGCCCGTATCGGCGACCACCACGGTCATCTCGCGCAATTGATCCAGCTTGGAAGCCATGTCCTCAACTCCATATCCGACCGCGCATTCGTTGACGCCGCGGCCGCTCTCCGTCCTCACAAACTATGGTCCCCCGACCATCAAAATGCAAGAAACAGATAAAAAGAAATTAATTGCATTTTGAGTTTGCAAATGGAACGGGCGGGCCCTTGTTGGAGCCCGCCCGCTTCCCTCTCCCCCCGAATACTGTCAGGCCGCCATGACGCGGTTGATGAAGCTCTCGACGACCGCGCGAAGGCGCGTCGCTTGATCGTTCATGTCGTTGGAAACCGCGAGGACCTGGCTCGCCGACTGCGACGTTTCTCCGACGACGCGGGTCAGCGCCAGCGTCTCGTCGGCGACCGACTTGGTGCCGCCGGCCGCTTTCTGGGCGTTCAGCGATATTTCGGCGGTGGCATGACCCTGCTCTCCAACGGCCGTTGCAATCACGTTGGTCGTGCGATCGACCTCGCCCATGATGTCGGAAATGGCGCGGATGGCCGAAACGGCTTCATCGGTCGAGGCCTGGATCTGGGCGATCTGCGAGGCGAATCTCCTCGGTGGCCTTGGCTGTCTGGCCGGCGAGGTTTTTCACCTCGGAAGCCACCACGGCAAAGCCCTTGCCCGCTTCGCCGGCGCGCGCCGCCTCGATGGTGGCGTTGAGGGCCAGAAGATTGGTCTGTTCGGCAATGGCCTTGATGAGGGTGATGACATTGCCGATGCGCGTTGCCGCGTCCGAGAGGCCGGAGATGGTGGCGTCGGTCTTCTTCGCTTCGCCCGTGGCGCGCTGGGCGACGGCGGTCGCCGTGTCCGTCTGGCGCGAGATTTCGCCGATGGACGCCGACAGCTCCTCTGCGGCTGCGGCGACGGTCTGGACGCCGTCCGATGCAAGCTCGGACGCCGAGGCGGCAGTGCCTGCGCGCTCGCGCGCTTCCTCCGCAATGGCGGCCAACGCGCGAGCGGTTGCCTCCATCTGGTCGGCATTGCCCGCAACGGTGCCTACGAGCTGCTCGATCTCCAACCGGAAGTCGTTGATGACGCCCTCGATGGTTTCCTGGCGGAGCTCCCGTGCCCGCTGCTCGGCTGCGGTCTGGTCGGCGAGACGGCGGCGCTCGATGGCGTTGTCGCGGAAAACGCGTACCGCGCCGAACATGCCGCCGATCTCGTCCTTTCGGCCGGCGAGGTCGAGCGCCATGTCGGTGTCGCCGGTGGCCAGCCGCCGCATGGCGGCGGTCAGGTTGGTGATCGGGCGGTGTGATCAGTCGCGACAGAACGACGCCGATGATCAATGCGAACACAAGTGCTGCGCCGAGCGTGCCGGACATGGTGAAGGTGCTCGACGCGCGGTTGCGGCTGGCCGCTGCGGCGCGGTCATCGACCACCGCCTTGATCGAGGAAATGGCCGCGACCGACTGGCTGCGCGACTCTTCCCGTGCGCCCTTGAAGGCCTTGGAAGCATCGACCATCTTGGCAAACGCCTCCTTGAAGCGATCGATGTCCTTGGACGGATCGACGCCACCGGCGGCCACGATCTTCTGCCCCGTCTCCTTGGCGACATCGGCGGCCTTGAGAGTTGCCTTGGTACTGATTGCTTCCGGATCGTAGCGGTAGGTCGTCGTCTGCTGCGCCAGTTGGTCGATCTGACTGCCGAAAACGGTTGCGAGGTCGGATAGCTGGCGCGCCTTGGTGGCGGTCTTCGAGCAGAGACTGCATGTTGTAGCTGGCAAGATCACGCCTGCTGGCCGGCCAGGCGAATGATTTCTTCGGTGCCGTTGCTGAGCTTGCCGAGACCGTCGAGGGCGAAGATCCGCTTCTGCTCGACTGCGAACGGATTTGAGCTGTTCCGCATCTCGTCCAGCAACGGGACGAGATCCTTGGCCACCTGTTCGATCGTGCCGGCTTGTGCCTTTATCTCGTCGTCGGCGCCCAAGGCCCTGATCTGATTGACGATCGCCCGTACCGACATCACCGCCTTCAGCGCCGCGTCGATATTCGCGCCGTCGCCGGTCGCGGCAAATTTGGCCAGGAGCTCGTTGGCCTTCAGGGCCGAGATCTCGATCTTGTAGGCGGTGACCGCAAGGTTGGCGGCGGAGTTGGTGGCAAGCGCGGACTCGCTGGCCTTGGTCTGGAAGTCCTTGGCCTTGGTGGCGGCGTCGGATTCGATCTGACTGGCCCGGCTCTGCATGTTGGAGAGCAGTTCCATGGTGGAGGCCGCGCTGGCCGCGACGGCATCCGATGACGAGGCCAGCACGCCAATCGAGGCGCGGAACTTGTCGACGGCCGCATAGGCCGGGGCAAGGGCAGGGTCCGATTTGCCGCCAAGTTCGTCGAGGCTGGCGTTGACCTGCTCAAGCAGGCTGCTGGCCGCGGCCGCAGCGCCGTTGTCCCTGTTCTGGATGAAAGTCGTTACCGCATTGCCGGCATCGTTGACCGTCGCCAGTACCGAAGCCGACTTCGAGGTCATGTCCACGGCAAGGCCCAGGCGGCTGAGACCTAGAAATCCGGCTCCTCCAACGACGGCGGCTAGTACCGCGAGAGAGACCAGACCGCCGCCGATTTTCATTGAAATCGAACGGTTCGACAGGAAAGCCGTGAGCGACATTTTCTCCCCCCGGAATAGCGCCCGCCACAGGACGGCGCGCAAGCTGCACGTGTGCATCCGCGGAATGTGCTGCTCGCAGGTAAAGAAAAAGTGGATGGGATGCGCGAAATACGCGAAAAATTGTCAGCTTCGCAATCGTTTGCGTTGAGTGGAAATCTCGGCCGCCGCCGGTTTTGTCGGGATCGTTCCATCGACGGCTGAAAATAGCGGAAAAATCAAATTGGCAACGACCGTTCATGTATATGAAACGGCGAATTCAATCTTGAGGTGTGGCGGCTAGACTTTAGTTCAGTCCGCAGTCGAACGGAGGTCCAGGGAAACCCGGATGATTTCCGGACCGTCGGGATCGGGCGCCAGCGCGAAGCCCAGGCGTTCGCACATCCGGAGCATCTGCCGATTCTCGGCGAGAACCTCTCCGTGAATGCGCCGGTAGCGCTCGCGGCGAGCGTAGCGGATGATCTGCATCATCAGCGCTCTTCCGAGGCCGTGCCCCTTCAGGTCTGAGCGAACCGACACCGCGTACTCCCCATCGCCGCCGCCAGGATCGCCGTGCAGCCTGACGCCACCAAGCATCTCGCCGGTTTTCGGATCGAGTGCGACGAAGGCCATGGCGCGCGAGTAGTCGATTTGCGTCAGGCGGGCGACAAAGGCATGACCCAGATCGTGAACCCGCTGGAAAAAGCGCAGGCGCATGTCCTCGGGGGTCATTCGCGCGAAAAAGGCAAGGTAGCGTCCTTCGTCCTCCGGCCGTGCCGGCCGAACGAAGACCGATTGGCCGGTGGGAAGTGCGATATACTCTTCCCATTCGGTCGGGTAGGGGCGGATGGACAGGCGCGGGTGGTGGACGGCGCCGCCGGATGCCGGAGGGTCGGCGACAAGCGTGACGCGTGCGTCGACCACTGTCAGACGATCCGCCTCGGCGATGAGCGGGTTGAGGTCTATGTCGGCAATGGCCGGGTGCTCGGCAACGAGCTGGGCGAGGCGTTGCAGGACGATGGCGAGACCGTCGACATCGACGGGGCGGCGGTCTCGATAGCCCTGAAGCTGGCGGACGACGCGCGTACGAGCGATCAGGTCGCGGGCGAGATTGGCATCGAGTGGCGGCAAGGCCAACGCTCGGTCGTTGATCACTTCGACGGCAGTGCCGCCACGCCCGAAGACCATTACCGGCCCGAAGATCGGGTCGTCGGTAACGCCCGCGATCAGCTCAACCGCCTTGGGCGCCACGATCATCGGATGGAGCGTAACACCATCAATGCGGGCGTCCGGGCGGGCCGCTTTCGCGCGGGCGATCACCGCCTCCGTGGCGACACCCACCGCGTCCGGGCTCGATAGTTCAAGTTCCACCCCGCCCACGTCGGACTTGTGGACGATATCGGGCGAAGCGATCTTCACGACCAGCGAACGATGCTCGGCAAGAAGCGTCGCCGCAAGTCGCCTGGCCTCGTCGCTGTCGGCAGCGGCCAGCGCCGGCACGATGGGAATGTCGTATGTGCCGAGGAGCTCGACCACTTCGCTCGCCTTGAGCCAGCGGCGGCTGTCGGCCAACACGGCGGAGATCACGGCTGCAGCACGGGCCCGGTCCGGAGAGAAGCCGGCCAGAACGTCGGCCGGCGTCGCCGTCAGCGCCGCCTGAGCCTCGGCATGGCGGACAAGCTGCATCAGCCCCTCAACTGCGCCGTGCGGCGTTTCGAGTGCCGGTATGCGCGCCCGAGCAAAGGTGTTGCTCCAGCCATCGTCCTCTCCGAGCCAGGCGGCGATCAACGGCTTGCCGTCGTAGCGGCCTCGGCGATACTCGGTCACGGCGTCGACCACCGCTTCGGCCGCGAGCCTGGAGGGGGCAAGGGGGGTGGGGCAGTTGATTGCCACCACGGCGTCGACGCCTCCGTCGGCGAGGATGGCTCGCGTTGCCGCGCCATATCGGTCCGCGGCGGCGTTGCCGATGAGGTCCACCGGGTTGCTCCGTGACCATCCCGCCGGCAGCACCTGATCGAGCGATGCTATGGTGTCGTCGGACAGCGTGGCGAGTTCGCCTCCAAGGTCGACGACACGGTCGGCTGCCAACACTCCGGCGCCGCCCCCGTTGGTGATGATGGCAATGCGCTTGCCCTGGATACGGGGCACGAGGCTGAGGGTTTCGGCGGCTGCGAACATTTCGTCGAGGTCGGCGACCCTGAGCAGGCCGGCCCGGCGAAAGGCGCAGTCATAGACGGCATCGACGCCGGCCAGCGCGCCGGTGTGAGACCTAGCGGCGCGGGCACCGGCGGCATGCCGGCCAGCCTTGATCACCACCACCGGCTTCGACCGGGCGGCGGCGCGCGCCGCCGACAGGAAGGCGCGAGCGTCACGAATGCTCTCGAGATAAAGCAGGATGGCGCGGGTACGGTGGTCGAGGGCGAAATGGTCGAGCATCTCGTCGAAATCGACGTCAACGGCATCTCCGAGCACGGCGATGCCTGAGAAACCTATGCCGTGCCGCGCGGCCCAATCCAGGGCAGCATGAGTGAGCGTTCCCGATTGCGAAATGAAGGCAAGGTCGCCGGGTACGGCCGCTCGCTGTGCGAAGCTAGCGTTGAGGCCGATGGGCGGTATCTGCAGGCCGGCGCTGTTGGGGCCGAGAACCCGAATGTCATGCCGCCGCGCCGCTGCCTTCATCGCTTCCAGAAGACTGTTCGGCCCGTGGCCAAGACCGGTGGTGATGACGACCGCGTGGCGAATGCCGACCGCGCCGAGCTCGTCCATCACACCGACGATTGCTTCCGGCGGCACGGCGACGACCGCGAGATCGGCCGGTGTGGCGAGATCGGCGACCGAAGGAAGAACCGCGACGCCGTCGATCTCTGTGACGAACGGATTGACGAATGCGACTCGGTCGCGACCGAAAGCGGCGAGGTTGCGAGCAAGAACCGACCCGACCGAGTTTGGCCGAGCGGTCGCGCCGATCAGCACGACACGCTTCGGCCGGAAGAAAGGGTCGAGGCTCTGGTGGCTCATGTCGGGCGAGGGCTCGGCGAAGGGGCTCGGAGCGCAGCCTTCGGCCGCGCCCCGTTCTGGGCGATCAGTGAGTCATAAGCGTCGGAATGGTCATCTTCTCGAGCATGTCGCGGGTAACGCCGCCGAGCACGAACTGGCGGAAGCGGTTGTGCCCGTAACCGCCCATGACCAGCATGGTGGCACCGCTTTCGGCGGCATGGTTGTTGAGCACCGCCGACACCTCCGAAGCCGAGCGCGGCAATGTCGTGACCGTGACCTTGTGGTCGTGGCGGGCTAGGTAGGCCGCGACGTCCGCACCCGGTTCTCCGGACCAGCTCTTCGAACCGGCCACCATCACGACTTCGATCGAAGTGGCCACCCTCAGCGCCGGCAGGGCGGCGTGAACGGCGCGGGCCGCCGTCGACGAACCATCCCAGGCGATCATCACCTTTTCGGAGGTGATCGGTTTGTTCCAGTTCGACGGGACGATCAGGACCGGCACGCCAGACTCGAACAGCAGGGTTTCGATGATGGCCGCGCGCATCGGCTCGCCATGCTCGGGGTCGTCCTGGCCGATGACGATCAGGTCGGAGAGTTGTGCCTGCCGTACGATGGCCGGCGTTCCGCCCGAGTAGACGGTGGCAGTGCGCGCTTCGGCGTCGACCTCGTATTTCTTGGCCTCGGCGGCAAAGGCGGCGGCTGCATCCTTGGCCGAGGTCTCCGCATTGGTGATCGCCTCGACGAGGTACTCCGCCGGAACCGGTGAGGCAAGGAAGCCGGGTGCAATCGGTTCGAGCGCCAGCGCCAGACCCGTGACGTGGGCCTTTCGCCGCGACGCAAGTTCAAGCGCCGCCGTGGAGGCGTTCATCTTTTCATTGTAGATGTCGATGATGGTGAAGATGTCCCTGACGGTCATCGCTGCGCCTCCTCAGTGACTTCAAAACGGGGTTCCAGTGACCCGACGTTGGCGGCAAGGCCTTGTACGAGACCCAAAAACCGCCGACGCCATAATCCTTAGATAGGTCTGGGCGCCGATCAATTCACCTCATGGCGATCTCCACCTTTCGCCTACGCCGGAATGTCGTCAGGACCGGCTCCGTATAGCCATTCGGCTGGCGGTCGCCGGTCATGATGAGCTCGATCGCGGCCTGGAAAGCCAGTGATCCCGAGAAATCGGTGCCGATCGGTCGATAGGCTGGGTCGTCGGCGTTCTGCCTGTCGACGACCGCCGCCATCCTCTCTAGCGTTTCCATCACTTGTTCGCGACTGATGACGCCGTGCTTCAGCCAGTTGGCAATATGCTGACTGGAAATGCGGAGCGTCGCCCGGTCTTCCATCAGGCCGACGTCGTGGATATCGGGCACCTTGGAACAGCCGACGCCCTGGTCGATCCAGCGGACGACGTAGCCGAGCAACCCCTGCGCATTGTTGTCGAGCTCCTCGGCGATCTCCTCGGCGCTCCATGGACGATCCGGAGCGATCGGCAGCGTCAGTAGCGCCTCGAGGGACGCCCGCTCGCGCTTGGCCAGCTCGGTCTGGCGGGCGGCAACGTCGATGTCGAGATAGTGCAGGGCATGCAATGTCGCCGCTGTTGGCGAGGGCACCCAGGCGGTTGAGGCTCCGGCACGCGGGTGCCCGACTTTCTCCGCGAGCATGGCCGCCATCCTGTCCGGCGCCGCCCACATGCCCTTGCCGATCTGGGCGCGTCCCCTAAAGCCCAGGGCCAGGCCGGCGTCGACATTGCCTGCTTCATAGGCGGCGATCCAGGCGGCCGACTTCATGTCGCCCTTTCGCACCATCGGCCCGGCCAGCATGGAGGTATGGATCTCGTCGCCCGTGCGGTCGAGGAAGCCCGTGTTGATGAAGAACACGCGCGACTTTGCGGCGGCGATCGACGCGCGAAGATTCACCGAGGTGCGCCGTTCCTCGTCCATGATGCCCATCTTGAGCGTGAGCGGCTTGAGCCCCAATCCCGTCTCGATTGCCGAGAACAGGCGGTCGGCGAAGGCGACTTCATCAGGGCCGTGCATCTTCGGCTTGACGATATAGACGGCGCCGGTACGGCTGTTGGCATGCCGACCGTTCGGGCCCACGTCGTGAAGGGCGATGGCCGACGTGACGAGGGCGTCGAGAAGGCACTCGGCGGTCTCGTTGCCGTCGGCGTCCAGGACCGCGTTGGTCGTCAGCAGCGACCCGACGTTGCGCACCAACATCAGACTGAGCCCCTTGAGAGCTCCATCCGAGTCGTCACGCTTGAAATAGCTTCGATTGGCTGCAAGGCGCCGGGTCGTGCTCATGCCGCCCTTGTCGAAGCTCGCCTCGAGGTCGCCTCGCATCAGTCCGAGCCAGTTGCGGTAAACGGCAACCTTGTCTTCCTCGTCGACAGCAGCGACCGAGTCTTCGCAGTCCATGATGGTCGTGAGCGCACTCTCGACGAGTATGTCGGCGATTCCGGCCGGATCGCTCGCACCGGTCGGCTGTCCACGATCGAAGTGAATGTCGATGTGAAGGCCATTTCGCTTCAGGATGATGCCCGCCGGCTCCTCCTGATCGCCGCGATAGCCGACGAAAACGTCGGGATCGACGAACTCTTCCTCGTTGCCATCGGAGAAGCGAACCTTGAGCCGACCGTCGACGATGACGTAGGCGACGACATCGGAATGGCTTCGGGACGCAAGAGGGGCCGCCCCGTCGAGCACCGCCTTGGCCCGCGCCACCACCGCTTTGGCCCGCTCTGCGTCGAAACCGCTTTGCGGCGGCGGCGTACCGAGGGCATCCGTTCCGTAAAGGGCATCATAGAGGCTGCCCCAGCGGGCGTTGGCGGCATTGAGGGCGTACCGGGCGTTCATCACCGGGACGACGAGCTGCGGACCGGCAACCTCGGCGATCTCCGGATCGACGCCACTCGTCTCTATGGAAAAGGGGGGCGGCTCGGGAACGATGTAGCCGATCTCGGCAAGAAAGACCGAGTAGGCGGCACGGTCCACGGGGCCGGGGTGGGCCGTGTGCCAGTCGTCGATCTGACGTTGCAACGCATCGCGCCGGTCGAGGAGGCTTCGGTTTTCCGGGCCGAACCTGTTGATGATATCGGCGAGCAAAGTCCAGAAGCGATCGGGATCGAGGCCTGTGCCGGGCAACGCTTCCCCTTCGATGAAGTCGGCGAGCTCCGCGGCGACCTTGTAGCCGTTCAGCGTGCGATAGGCGGTCATTTCGGCATCCTGGTTTTGGGGGCTCCGGAAAACCCCTCATGGCACGGTGCCTCACAAAAGCCCTTGCGATAGGCTCTGTCCAGTCCCGAACGTGATCTTGATCGGGATCAGGGGAGGGAAAAATGCATATATCCGAAACCAAATGGAAAGGCCTTGCAGGATATATGCTCCCGAATCATTTTTCCTAATCTATTTCTGCGGAGCCATTCACGTGCAGCCGGCCGCCGTCATTTTGGCACTTGTCGTAGCCGGTACGGCTGCGACCACCTGGCACACGCTGCGCATCGGCAGCTTTCCGGGGCGCACCGACTATCTCATGCTGATGGCATCGGGCTGCTGGTGGGCGATCTGTGCCATTCTCGATGTCAGCTCCGAGGCGCCCGAGCTCAAACTGTTCTACTCGGAGCTCGCCTGGTACGGCATCGTCACCACGCCGATTTCGTGGATGCTGTTCATGAGCGCCTATGTTCGGGGAGGAGATCTGCCGAACACCTCGTTCTACACCGGGCTTTCGATCGCGGCCGGTCTTTCGATGCTGGGCATTGCGATCACCAATGAGCTGCATCACCTTGTCTATGTGGCCGTGACGCCGGATCCCACGCCGAACTATCCGCACCAGCTGTATTACGAACATGGTTCGGTCTTCTTCGCGGTGATGATCGCCATCTACTTCTTCATGGCGCTGACAACGGTCCGAACCCTCTGGGCTGCCATCCATGCGCCGCCGGTGCATCGCGCCCAGTTCGCCGGTCTCCTCATATCGGCCATGGTGCCCTGGGCGGCCAACGCGGCGTACAACCTCGCCGGGATTAGGGTTCTCGGCTTCGACCCGACGCCGCTCGCCTACGTCGTGGTCCCGGTGATCTACAGTTTTCTGGTCAGCCGTAACCAGTTCCTGTCATTGGCTCCCGTCGCGCTCAGCGCTGTGGTCGCAGCCCATCCGGACGGCATTCTGGTGGTATCGGGAAATGGGCTGATTGCCGAAGCCAACGCCGCGATGCACTCGATATTCGATGGCAAGCTGTCTATCGGTCAATCTTTCTCGAGCCTCGGCGCCAACTTCGGGCCGGCGGACCGGGCAAGCCTTTTCAACGGCGGAGAACTGGTTCGGCGCTGGCAGAGGGGCGATCGTACTTACGAGGTACGGACCGTCGTTGTCGGAGGGGTTCGCCACTCCGAAAGCGTTGCCTATGTGCTGCGCGACATTACCGAGTATCTTCGCGCCCAGGAGAGTCTTCATGTGTCGACGCGGCTGATGGAAGATCGCCTCGAAGCCAACTTGCGCCTTCAGGAGCAGTTGCACGAGATGGCGCACCGCGACAGCCTCACCGGTCTTAACAATCGGCGCATTCTTGAAAGCATCTCCGATCGGTTGATCGACAGCGCCGACGCCATCGGACGATCGCTCGTCGCCGTTTCACTCGATCTCGACCATTTCAAGCGGCTCAACGATACCTTTGGCCACAAGGCGGGCGACGACGCCCTGGTCGCGTTGGCGGGCGTTCTCGCGCGCTCGCTTCGCCCTGGTGAGGTCGCCGTGCGGATGGGAGGCGAGGAGTTCCTGGTCCTGATGCCCCACGCCGACATCGAGGAGGCCCGCGCGCGCACCGAGGCATGGCGGGCGGTGATCCGCTCTCAGCCGGTGAAGACCAGCCAAGGCGTGGCCGAGATCAGTTTCTCGGCCGGCATCTCCGCCTATCCCGACACCGCAGCGTCCTTTGAGCAGATGCTGCAGCAGGCCGACAAGGCCGTCTATGCCGCCAAGCGCGCTGGCCGCAACCGCGTTGTCGTTTCCCGCTTGCCGGGCGAGGCGGGCGAGGCGCGACTGCGATCCGTTTGAGCGCACCCGTCAGAAAAGATTGCCCTGGTCTTCCGGGCCGGGCTTTGGCTTCGACCGGCGCTGTGCCGGCTTTGCCTCTGTAGCGGGAGGCGGTTCGTCGCCGATCCGGCCGCGAACCCGGCCGTCAGCGAACTCGATCTCGATCGGAGCTCCGGATGCGAGCCCGCTGGCGCGGAACACCGGTTTACCCTCATCGTCGCGCACCAGCGCATAGCCCCGCCTTAGCGTTGCCATATGGTTGACCGCATCGAACACCGAAGCCACCTGATCGAGGCGCCCCCGTCGTCGGGCGATCAACTCGCCAATGGCGCGACCGCCGCGCGCCGACAAGACCGACAGCCGCTCGGCGAGCTGCTCTTGGGTTCGGAGAAGGCTCGTCGGCGTGAGGCGGGCCGTGACGCGCTCGAACCGCCGGCCATGCAGGGTGGTGTTGGCCGCAAGCGCCTTTGGCAGGGCGTTGGCAGCGGTGTCGAAGCGCTGGCGTGGCAGGGCGAGGATATCCGACGCGCGAGGGAGGGCGCGCGCGGCGGCGACGAGCCTTGTCCGTCTGAGGTCGATAGACCTGAGGCTGGCGCCAGCAAGGCGACGCCCGAAATCGTCGACACGATCCAGAAGCTCGCGTCTCACCGGCACCACCATTTCGGCGGCGCCGGTGGGTGTCGGCGCACGCACGTCGGCGGCAAGGTCGATCAGGGTCCAGTCGGTCTCATGGCCGACGGCAGACACCAGTGGAATGTCGCTGGCCGCCGCGGCACGGACCACGGCCTCGTCGTTGAAACCCCAGAGATCTTCGAGGCTGCCGCCACCGCGCGCCACGATGATGACGTCGGGACGCGGAATGGCTCCGCCGTCCGGCAAGGCATTGAAGCCTGCGATGCCGGCCGCCACCTCGGGACCGCAGTTGTCGCCCTGCACCTTGACCGGCCAGACCAGTACATGCACCGGAAAACGGTCGGCGAGGCGATGCAGAATATCGCGAATGACGGCGCCGGTCGGCGAGGTGACGACGCCGACGACGCGCGGAAGATACGGTAGAAGCTGCTTGCGCTCCGGGTCGAAAAGGCCTTCGGCTCCAAGCTTTCGCTTACGCTCTTCCAGGAGCGCCATCAGCGCCCCGGCTCCGGCCGGTTCCAGCGCGTCGATGACGATCTGATACTTGGACGAGTTTGGGTAGGTGGTGAGACGCCCGGTGGCGATCACCTCCATGCCTTCCTCGGGCTTGAAGCGCAGTTTGCCCATCACGCCGCGCCAGACGACGGCCTCGATCCTGGCTCCCTCGTCCTTCAGGGCGAAATAGGCGTGCCCCGAGGAATGCGGCCCACGGTAACCGGAGATCTCGCCGCGCACACGCACAAAGCCGAACTGATCCTCGACGCTGCGCTTGAGGGCGAAGGAGATTTCCGAAACGGTAAATTCGGCGGCGTTGGTCGGGGTGTCGGTCACCAAGATCTTCCGGCAGAGCTGAAATGAGCCGCGCGCGGCGACTCGATGGGACGACGATCATGGCGGCCGGAAGGCGAGGCGTCAAACGCTGGGCGGCGGGCTTTCACAGGCAGCCGAGGTCACCCATCGGCTGCATGTCGAGCGCACAGAAGATGCCGTCGAGATTGTCGCCGAACTTCTCGAGCAGCACTTCGGCTTCCGTCTTGCCACGGTCGAGGATGATGTCGAGCGGCCTCAGATACTGCGTCTCGTCCTGACCGCAGCGGTTGAGGTGGGCGCGGCGGACAAGGCCGGCCCGTGACAGCTCCACGACTTCGCGGCCGATATCGCGCACCGTCCGTCCGCCGATTTCCGCCTTGAGCGCCAGCGTCGGCACATCGTCGCGTAGGCGCTGACGTTCCTCGGCACTCCAGTTCTTGACAAGGTCCCAGGCTGAATCGAGAGAAGCCTGGTCGTAAAGAAGACCGACCCAGAAGGCCGGAAGAGCCAGGATGTGGTCGGTAGAGCCTGAATCTGCCCCGCGCATTTCAAGATAGCGCTTCATGCGCACTTCCGGGAACAGCGTGCCGAGGTGATTGTCCCAGTCGCCGATTGTCGGTTCGACACCGGGCAGCCGGTTGCGGAAGGCGCCGGCCATGAACTGGCGGAAAGTGATGTCGGTGGCCCGGTGATAGGTATCGCCGCGCTTGATGAAATACATCGGCACGTCGAGCGCCCACTCGACGTAACGCTCGAAACCGAACCGCTCTTCGAACACGAAGGGAATCATGCCGGATCGCGCATTGTCGGTATCGCGCCAGATCTCGGAGCGTTCCGACAGGCGACCGGTGGCCCGTCCGTCAAGATAGGGCGAGTTGGCGAACAATGCCGTGGCGATCGGCTGCAGGGCGATCGATACCTGCATCTTCCGGCGCATGTCGGCCTCGGAGGCGAAGTCGAGGTTCACCTGCACGGTTGCGGTGCGGAACATCATGTCGAGACCGCGCGTACCGACCGTCGGCATGTAATCGGACATGATGGCGTAGCGCGACTTCGGCATCACGGGCGTTTCGGGCAGCGTCCACACCGGACTTGCGCCAAGGGCGAGGAAGCCGATCTTGAGTGGTGTTGCAATCTCCAGCACCTGCATCATGTGCGCCTGCAGTTCCGTCGCCGTCTGATGCAGGTTGGTGAGTGGCGCGCCGCTGAGTTCGAACTGGCCGCCCGGTTCGAGGCTGATGGCGCCACCATGCGTGGGGTCGAGCAGGCCGATCGGCCGCCCCCGGTCGGCGATAGACTCCCAGCCGAGCAGCCCCTCCATGCCCTCAAGCAACTGGCGGATGCCGCCGGCCCCCTCGTAGGGCACCGGTGCGTGACTGAACTTGCGGAAACCGACTTTCTCGTGCTCGGTGCCGATCCGCCAGCGTTCCCTGGGTTTGCAGCCGCCGGCGATCCTCTCGACGAGATCGGCGACGGAAGTGATCGGCGTAGTGTCGGACGTGTCGCGCGCCATATAGGGGTCCCTTCGGATTGGGCGGCAACCTAGCCGCCCGACGAAGTTTGTTCAATTGTCGCCAACGATCGATGAGAGGCGTTTTGCGCTTTGCCTCGTCACGATCGTGTCAGGAGCCGGGCCTACCAGTCGCCGAGCGTCGCCTGGATAACGGCGAGCGCCGCCACGGCCGCCGTGTCGGCCCGCAAAATGCGTGGGCCCAAGGGAATCGCGGTGACGAAGGGCAGGGACCGCAGGGTCCGCCGCTCGTCTTCCGAAAAGCCCCCCTCCGGACCGATCAGCACGGCAAGTGGTCCACGCGGCAGGGACGCCAGCGCGACGAGAGGATTGGTTGTCTCCTCTCCTTCGTCGCAGAAAACCAGACGACGGAGCGGTTCGTCGCGTTCGAAGCGAGCGAGAGCCCGGTCGAGCTTCTCTTCGTCTTCGACGGCGGGCACGTGAAGCACGCCGCATTGCTCTGCCGCTTCGATCACGTTGGCCCGCATGCGCTCGATGTTCACCCGGCTCGCCTGGGTATGCTGCGTCAGCACGGGGCGGATCCGACCTACGCCCATCTCGACCGCCTTCTGCACCATGTAGTCGAGCCGGGCGTGCTTCAGCGGCGCGAACAGGTAGAGTAGATCTGGCGCTGGGGGCTGGGATCGACTCGGCTTGAGATCGATCAGTTCGGCCGATCGTCTTCCGGCAAGACCAATCCGGCCTCGCCATTCGCCGTTCACGCCGTCGAAGACCAGCACGTCATCTCCTTCTCTCAGCCGAAGCACGTTGAGAAGGTAGTTGCTTTGGTCGCGGTCGAACGACACCGGCGCACCATCCAGCGGTGTTGAAACAAAGACGCGCGGCGTACGGAAATCGGAGTGAGCCATGGACACGCCAATAGCACGCCCGGAAGGGGCAAAAAAAGAGGCGGCGCCTTGCGACGCCGCCAGTTGTTCCGGCAGGGGGCCGGGATGGGAAGGATCCGGAAAGGAGGCGGGTCCGGACCCCGGAAGCGCACGGGGTGGCGTGCGCACGTGAAGGGTGCCTCGCTCAGGCCGCTTCCAGCTCCTTCTGGCGCTGCTTCTTGAGCGGCATCGAGTAGCGAACCTCCGGCGGCGGCTGTATGGCCGTCTCGAAGGCCAGCATCGCAGCGAGGAAGGTGTCGCGCGCCTGACGGTCAGCGAAGCCGACCACCTTGCCCTTGTAATAGGTCAGGGCATCGGGGCTGACGGGCCGGCGGGTGATGGGGCAAAGATCGTTGACGCAGTCTTCTAGTCTGGGTGCGATCATTCTTCCCTCCCCCTGACCAAGGGCGTGAAATTCACGCTCTCCGCACGACGCAGGACAGCACTGCTCATGTTCGCCGAATTGCCGCGTACGATGGCGGCGAGCCTGAGCGACGGGTCGGCATGAAGCGGACTGTCGAGGGCTACGCGCAGATCGTGCCGGGTGAGGCCAATATCGGCCAGCTCGTGATCGGTGAAGTCGCAGAGTTGTTTGGCCATCCATCGATTGACCATGATCTTCGCGACGGACGCGGTGCGCTCGGTAACGGCGCGCACCAGCGTGGTGAACGTCGTAACGAAAGCGGCGGCGTAAGTGCGGGACGCGAAGGTCGTGGACATGATCGGCTCCATCAAGGGGCTTGGATGGGTTGGGTGCGTTGCGTTGGGGTCAAGGGGTTGAGGTTTGGACTTGAGGCGCCAACGGGGCTTCACCTGGAAGCCCCGTTGAGATTTCGTTTACCATTCCATAAGTTCGGCGAATGCTTTGTGCCGAACTTATGTGAATCTCTTATGAAACACGTACGTGTTATTCACGAAGCGCGGCGGCGGCTTCCAGGGCCTTCTCGCGCTCGGCGCGTCGGGCCTCGGCGCGGCGCGCGGCTAGCACATAGCTCGGCTTGCGGTCGATTGGCGTCAGCAGCGCGCCTTCGACATCGGCGTGGGAAATGCCCATGTCCTTCAGCGCACGAGCGTCGAACTCAAGCAGCTGCATGGTTTGCCGCCGATCGATTTCTGCGGCAATCAGCATGCCAAGACGGCGAAAGAGTGCGCTCGCGAGACGAAACGCCTCGTGCACGGAGCGAGAGGCGGAAACGCGGTGCGAGGATGCATGATCGAGGATCAGGGTCATCTCTTGGCTCCTGCGAACTTGTCCTGCTCATGGAGCAGAACGAAGCGGCCTTGCGTGTTTGATGTGGGGGGACCGCTTGGGTGTTTCGATAGTGGATTTATCTCATGTGGCTATCAATCAGTCCAACGCATGTTTTTGATGCTTTTCATGACGAATTTTGATATCAACCGTGTGACTGCATGAGATCACGCGGAACGATGGGAAACCACCCGAAAACCGACGACGATCCCAGGAGAAGCTGCTAGCGGGCAATCCATCAGGAATGTTGAAGATGAACGTTCTCGACCTTGATCAACTCAGGACCTTTGTCGCCATTGCCGAGGTAGGCTCGTTCACGGCCGCCGCCGATGTCGTGCACAAGACGCAGTCGGCAGTCTCCATGCAGATGCGGCGTCTTGAAGATCGAGTCGGCAAGCCGATCTTCTCCCGCGACGGCCGTCAGAGTCGCCTCACCGAGGATGGTCGGCGACTTCTCGAGTATGCGCGTCGCCTCATCCGTCTCAATGACGAGACGCTGGCCGCCTTCGAGGACCCCGGCCTGACAGGTTCGGTCCGCCTTGGCATTCCCGACGACTACGCCGATCGTTTGCTGCCACCTGTGCTGGCCGGCTTTTCGCGCATCAACCCGCTGATCGAGATCACGGTAGAGTGTCAGCGCTCGGTCACCGTCTCCGACATGATCCGCGACGGCCGTCTCGACCTCGGCATCATCAATCACGGCTACTACGGCTCAATGCGCGGCGAAGTGATCCGGCGCGAGCCGTTGTTCTGGGTCGGCTCGCGCGACCACAGCGTTCACGAACTCGACCCCGTGCCGCTGGCCCTTGGCCCGGACGATTGTTGCTGGCGCGCCAATGTCGTGCGCGCCCTCGACCGCGAGGGACGGCGGTTCCGCGTCGCCTATATCTCCAGCGCGGCACTGGCCCTTTCGGGCGCCGTGCTGGCCGGCCTAGCGGTGTCGGTGCTGCCGGAAAGCGCCCTCAAGGCCAACATGCGTATCCTCGGCTTGCGCGAAGGCTTTCCCGAGCTTGAACCGGCCGAGATTGGCCTCTTGCGCGCCGAACACGCCAAGAGCCCCATTCACGAGGCGCTTGCCAAGCACATCGTCACGTCGCTAGGCAATCTCGGCGCCGCCGACCAGGTGTTGAATCTCGCGGCGGAGTAGCCGGCCGATGGCGCTGGCCTATCGTGCCACGACGGCTGCTGCGGCGCCGGCCATCATGGTGCCGGCTGCGCGGTTGAGGTGCTTCATCGCCTTTGGACTGCGGAAGAACTCGCGCGCGCCAGCGGCCGCCGCCGCGTAGATCACGCCGACGGCTGTCAGCGTCACGATCGAGATGCCGATCAGCTCGAAGTAACCGGTCAAGGTGATGCTCTCGATCGGCATGAGCGACGGCAGAAGCGCCATATAGAAGACAATGGTCTTCGGGTTGCCCAGCGTCAGCATGAAACCGCCCAGCACCGTGCGCCACGCGCTCTCGGATCGCACTCTCGCCGCCACCTCGGCCGGATCGGCGCGCGAGGTCCAGAGCTTGTAGGCGAGATAGAGAAGATACGCCGCGCCGACGTAGCGGATGACAAGGAAGGCCAGGTTGAACTCCTGCGCCAGAGAGGCAAGGCCGAAGATGGCGAGCGTCAGGTAGAACAGGTCGCCGAAGACGATGCCGAGGATGAAGGTCATGCCGGCCCGAAAGCCGCCGCCGAGCGCGCGCGCCACAACGGCCGTCATGCCGGGACCGGGCGATGCCGCCGCGACGGCGAGGGCACCGGTGTAGAAGACCAGCGTCAGTATTGGCATCGATTATCCCACGACCAGAATGTGAAGGCTGCGCGGGCCATGGGCGCCGAGCAGGAGCGTTTCCTCGATGTCGGCCGAGCGAGACGGACCGGTCACGAGATTGACCGTTCGCGGCATCACCCCGGCGCCGAAGCGTCGGCGAAGCTCGGCCCAGACGGTTTCATAGTCGCCGGCCACCGTCGAGGCATCGACCACCACGATGTGGTGATCGGGCAGGAAGTTGAGCGTTGTCGGGTTGTCCGGGCCGGAAGTCAGGACAACCGTGCCCGTTTCGGCAACGCCGGCATCGGCGTGGCTGAGACCGGCGAGGTCGTTCCCCTCGCTCGGGCCGGCCGTGACGGCCAGTTGCGTTTCCCGGTCCCAGGGCAGCGTCGCAAGGCGCGGGTCGTCGCCGCGCCGGATCTCCTGCGGCAGATTGCGGTCGCGCAGGTAGCTGGCGACGGCGGCTGGAATGTCTTCTCGGCCCTCGAGGCGGGCAACGCTGGCAAAGACCTCCCCGGCCTTGCGAACGAACAGGTCGACGCGCTCGGCGCTCGGCAACTGGCCACGTGCCGGCACGACGTTGACGGGTGTTTCGGCAAGACGATGGCGGACGGCGGCAAGGCGGGTGGCGTCGGAGCCCGATGCTCCGAGTGAACGGCGGATGCGACCAAGGATGGCGTCACGATTCGACATCATTTTCTCCCCCGCTTGGCCCATTCGGTGCGGAAGGTTCCGCCCTCCGGTGCCGGCAGGTCGCGCCAACGCGTCCAGCCCCCGGCGAGCGGAGCCTGACGAAGCGAACCATCCCGACCGGCAAGGCGAGCGAGCCCCCAGGCGCCGAGACGAGTCGCGAGGCCATAGAGGCGCGGGCGCGCCGCGAGGAAGCGCCACGCAGCGAGGCCGAAGCGAGCCTTCTTGGGCGTCAGGTGGCGTTCGAACTCTTTCTCCCGCCAGTGTCGCAACATCTTCGGCAGCGGGATGCGCATCGGACAGACGCTTTCGCAGCGGCCGCACAGCGTCGATGCGTTGGCGAGGTGGGCCGACTTCTCGAGGCCCTGTAATGATGGCGTCAGCACCGACCCCATCGGACCGGGGTAAACGGAGCCGTAGGCATGGCCGCCGATGGACCGGTAGACGGGGCAGTGGTTGATGCAGGCGCCGCAGCGGATGCAGCGCAGCATGGCCTCGAACTCGCTGCCCAGCATGGCCGAACGGCCGTTGTCGAGCAGGACCACATGGAAGGCCTCGGGACCGTCCGGATCGCCGGCGCGACGAGGGCCGGTGGAGAACGTGGTGTAGACGCTCATTTCCTGCCCGGTGGCCGAGCGTGCAAGCAACCGCATGATGGTGGCGACATCTTCGAGCGTCGGCACCACCTTCTCGATGGAGGCGAGGACGATATGGGTCTTTGGCAAGATCTGCGTGAGATCGCCGTTGCCCTCGTTGGTGACAATCACCGTCGAGCCCGTCTCCGCGACCAGGAAGTTAGCGCCGGTGATGCCGACATCCGCCGACAGGAAACGCTCGCGCAGCACACCGCGCGCTTCGGCGAGCAACGAGGTCGGTTCTTCGAGGTTGCGCTTTGGGTCGAGATCGGCGTGGGCTCGGCGGAAGTCGGCCGCCACCTGCTCCTTGTTGACGTGAACGGCTGGAGCGATGATGTGGCTCGGTGTCTCGCCACGAAGCTGGATGATGTACTCGCCGAGGTCGGTTTCCACCGGTGCGATGCCATTCTCCTGAAGGAAGGCATTGAGGCCGACCTCTTCGGTGATCATCGACTTGCCTTTGGTAACCCGCCGCGCCCCCGCTTTCCGGCAGATGTCGAGAATGATGCAGTTGGCGTCGGCGGCATCGGCTGCCCAGTGAACGAAGCCGCCGGCCTCCACCACCTTTCGCTCGAAGGCCTCGAGGTAGAGGTCGAGATGATCGAGCGTGTGCGCCTTGATGTCGCGTCCGGCATCGCGCAAGGCCTCGAACTCGGGCAGCGCCTCGGTGGCGCGCCGGCGGCCACCGACCAGCGTTTCCTCGATATGCGCGATGGCCTTGAGAAGCGGCGGATTGGCGAGCGCCGCGCGTGCATTCTTCGGAAAGGACTGGGACGTGAGACCGCCGCTCATTTTCTCGGCTCTCCAATGGCTGGCCCGGTTGCCATGCCGGCCAAAACCTCAGCGACATGACGGACCTCGACGCGGGAGCCCTCGCGTCTCAACTTGCCGGAGATGTTGAGGAGGCAACCGAGGTCGCCCGACAGCAACAACTCGGCGCCGGTGCCCCTGACGTCGGCGACCTTGCGTTCGACGATCGCGTTCGAGATCTCGTCATATTTGACGCAGAAGGCGCCGCCGAAGCCGCAACAGGCTTCCGGGTCGGCCATCTCCTTGACTGTCAGTCCGTCCACCGCCGACAGCAGCCGGCGTGGCTGTTCCTTAATGCCGAGCTCTCTGAGGCCGGAGCAGGAATCGTGATAGGTAGCCGTCCCCTCCCACGTAACGGGTAGCGGAGAGACGCCGAGCACGTCGACAAGGAACGAAGTGAGCTCGTGCGTCTTGTCGGCAAGCGCCTCGGCTCGAAGTCGCCAGCCAGGTTCGCCGGAAAACAGGTCGGAATAGTGCGTCTTGATCATGCCGGCACAGGATCCCGAAGGGATCACCACATGATCGAAGCCTTCGAACAGCGTGATCACCCGTTCGGCAAGGGCCCGTGCACCGGTCCGGTCGCCGGAGTTGTAGGCGGGCTGGCCGCAACAGGTCTGGCCGGCCGGCACGTAGACGTCGCAGCCAGCATCTTCAAGCAGCTTGACGGCCGAAAAACCGACTGTCGGGCGGAAGAAGTCGACGAGGCAGGTCACGAAGAGCGCGACCCGCGGTTTCGGCGTCGTCATGATGATCCCGTTCTGTTTGTTTCGCGGCCAAGGTGATACGCGCAACGATCGATCTTCGCAATCGTGGGGACGATCGTCGCATTCTCTCGCCGATTAACAGCGCGAAATCCGAAAGCGACCAGCAAAAACCTGTTTTCATCCCAGGAAACGTCACCTTTGAGGGGTAGCGTTTGGTCGCTTCCCTCATAAGGCGGTCATGGACGGACGGTAGGATCATGCGTTAGTCTTGCGCGACTGACGTGGCGGATCCTGAGTGACGGGCTGGTTTTGCTCGAAGAGGCCGTTCGCAGAAAGGAGAAGGTATGACTGGGTTGACGACAGGTTCGGGCATCGTTGCCGTCGTCCTCTTGACGATGCTGGCACTGCCGACCGAGGCGGCGCAACCCAGCTTCGATTGCGATGGCGCCAAGTCGGAGGTCGAAAAGATGATCTGCGGCGACGATGCACTCGCCGATCTCGATCTGCGTCTTGCCCGAGACTTTGCGCGGGTGCTCTCCCGTGCCAGCGCCGATCAGGTTCCCGAGCTTCGGGCCTCTCAGCGCGAATGGCGAGTCCAGATGCTGAAATGCGCCCGCACCGGCGATCCGCGAGGCTGCGTGCTTGAAGCCTACACAAAGCGGATCGCCCAGTTCTGAGCGATTGGCTCAGCGCACCACCACGCGCGTTCCGACCTTGACTCGCTCGTAGAGGTCCATCACGTCGGAATTGGCCATGCGGATGCAGCCCGACGAGGCGTTGGTGCCGATGCTCTTCGGCTCGAACGTGCCGTGGATCCGGAACAGCGTATCCTTGGGGCCGTCGTAGAGATAGAGGGCCCGGGCTCCGAGCGGATTGCCGATCTTGCCTTCCACCATTTCGGGGATGGTGCGGCCCCGCGCCGCCTCGCGGGCGATCATTTCCTTCGGTGGGAACCAGCGCGGCCACTTCTGGCGGCTGCCGATTTCCACGGTTCCCTTCCAGGAAAAGCCCTGACGCCCCACGCCAACGCCATAACGAAGTGCCTTGCCGCCCTCTTCGACCAGATAGAGATGCTTCTCCGAAGTGTCGATGATCACCGTTCCCGGCGGCTCTTCGGTCGGGAAGTCGATCTCTGTGCGGCGGAAAGGTTCCGGAGGCAACTGGTCGCCAACGAGATCAAGGTCGCGCGCGTCTTCGGCCGTGTCGTCGGGCAGATAGGACAGCGGCTTGACGGGTTTCTCGACGACCGGCGGCTTGGGCGGTTCCACCGGCTTTGAGGAAACGCAAGCGGACAGGGAAAGGCCGGCTGCGAGCGCCAACATCAGCGAACGCGCCGGAACGACGGACAGTTTCATCATGGAAGGACCTGAAAGGGCGAGGCGCCGCCTGGCGACGCAACAAATGCGAATCACGACGTTTTCAAGAAGCTAGATGGCGGCGGTCTCGATTGTCGAGATCGCCGCCATCCAAATGGGTACGCAGAACCGGCTCTTGCGCGAAAAAGGTCAAAGGTGAGGCGGTTACAACACGATCACGCGGGTGCCGACCTTCACTCGCTCGTAGAGGTCGGTCACGTCCTCGTTGCGCATGCGGATGCAGCCCGAGGAAACGGCATGGCCGATGGTCCAAGGTTCGGCTGTACCGTGAATGCGATAGAGCGTCGAGCCAAGATACATGGCGCGGGCGCCGAGGGGGTTTTTGGGTCCGCCGGGCATCATGACCGGCAGTCCGGGCTGCCGCCGGCGCATCTCGACCGGTGGGCGCCAGTCCGGCCATTCGGCTTTGCGCGTGATCCGATGCTCTCCCGCCCAGGTGAACCCGGGCCTGCCGACGCCGACGCCGTAGCGGCGCGCCACTCCGTCCCTCTCGACAAGGTACAGGAAGCGATTGACGGTATCGATGACAATGGATCCGGGCACCCCGGGGCCGTTGTAGGCGACCTCTTGCGGCAGCAGCTCCGGCGCAAGCGGCAAGCTGCGGGGATCAACCTTGCGAGCGGTCCTCGTCTCGGCGCCCGTTGGCGCCGACCATGTGCGTGGGCTGCGCGCCTGCGGCGTCGCGTAGATCGGTACGTTGCCAGGCTGGAGTTGCATCACCCATGGGTCGGTGAGATTGGGCGACAACACGACTGGCGGTGGAGCGAGGTAGCGACCTGCCTGGGCGGCGGCCGAACCCGTCGCAACCACGACGGCGGCAACCCCGGCAAGGAACAAGGCGGCAGCTCTCATCGGTGGAAACCTCGATTGGTGGAGTCCTGCGCGGCCGGCGGCTCCGCTGACCATGCGCTTCAGCCGAGGCTAGGGGCGGGCACTCTAGGAATGGTGAACGAGATGCGACCCATTTCCATTCAAGTCGATCGATTTGTCGCCATGGTTAAGGAAACGTATCATCGTCCTTTCCAACCATCTGAAACTTAGGTGGAAATTATGTCGGGCCATGTTTCCGGAATACACGTTGTTAACCGCCTCACCCTAAAATCCGTTCATTCGGCGGTGGTGCCCGATTGGCGGCGTTTTCTGGCTGCGGAAGCGAGGAGTGGAATATGGCGTTGGCTCGCAAGGCTTATCGTATCGAAGCTATGCTTGGCGGCGGCGCGGTGTCCGAGCCGACCAACGATTTTCGCGCTGACACGATCCTCCATGAACTCAACGAGATCAAGAAGCTGGTCAAGCCGCAACAGGAAATCAGCAAGGACATTATCGCCGACTACCAGAAGCAGTTCACCGAGGCCTACAAGCTGAAAGGCGAAATGGAAACGATCCAGGAAGCCATTTCACGCACCAAGCAGGAAATCGCCAGCCTTCACGTTTCTGGCTTCAAGGGCGAGGACATGAGCCGCGTCACGGACGAGCTCGACGCCGTGGTGAAGGGCACCGAGCATGCCACCGAGAGCATTCTGGCGGCCGTCGAAAAGATCGACGACGACGCCAACAATCTGGTTGCCCATCTCAAGGGCGACAAGCAGGCGATGGCAGCAGATATCCAGGAACGTGTGCTGGCCATCTACGAGGCGTGCAACTTCCAGGACCTGACCGGACAGCGCATCACCAAGGTGGTCAACGTCCTTCGCTTCATCGAAGATCGCGTCAATCGCATGATGGAGATCTGGGGCGGCATGGAGGCCTTCAATTCGATCGAGGCCGACGAGTCGCTGCGCCGCGTCGGCGACGCTGCTTTGCTCAACGGGCCGGCCTTGCCGACCGCCGAGCGCGCGACGCAGGACGACATCGACGCGCTGTTTGCCTAACCGCTCCCAGGAAACATTTCTTTCGCGGCGGTCGGCAACGACCGCCGTTTTGCTGCTGCCACTTCGTGGCAATCGCCGTCGCTAGGGTCCGCCGGACTCAATCATCGAACGAGGGGCGGGTGGCATGGACGGCATCATCACGGGCGAAGACGGCATCAATCGCTGCTTCTGGGCTGGGACCGATCCGCTCTACCGTTGCTACCACGACGAGGAGTGGGGAAGGCCGGTTGCCGACGATACCCGTCTTTTCGAGAAGCTTTGCCTCGAGGGCTTTCAGTCCGGCCTTGCCTGGATAACCATCCTTCGCAAGCGAGAGAATTTTCGCGCAGCATTTGCCGGCTTCGACATTCCGACGGTCGCCGCCTTCACCGACGCTGATGTTGAAAGACTGGTCGGCGATGCCGGCATCGTGCGTCACCGTGGCAAGATCGTGTCGACGATCAACAACGCCAGGCGCGCTCTCGAGCTTCAGGCCGAGGCTGGCTCGCTGGCCGCCTTCATCTGGCGCTTCGAGCCGGATCCGTCCACGCGCCCCTCCGTCTTCACCATGCAAGACATCCAGCCGAAGACGGCGGAATCCACAGCCCTATCCAAGGAGCTTCGCAAGCGCGGCTGGAGTTTCGTCGGTCCGACCACCGTCTACGCCTTCATGCAGGCCATGGGACTGGTCAACGATCATCTTGACGGCTGCGACGTCTGCGAGGCGGTCGAGAAGGAGCGCGCCGCTTTCGTGCGGCCGAAATCGTGAACTGAGGTCCGAGTTTCGGAGCTGTCTGTCTTGGGATAGGGAACGACAAGATCGGCAGGTCGCCGTGTCTCAGATCATAAATATGTTCAAGCCAGACACACCGCTCTCGATCTGTGTGAAGCCGCGTGTTGCGTAGTAGGCGGAGTTCTCGGGCGTGGCGCAGAGATAGCAGCGCTGGTGCCCTCTCGCAGCGGCCTCCTGCCGGGCCATCCCTATGAGTTGGGCAGCGATGCCCCGACGCCTTTGGCCTGGTTCCACCCAAAGCGCGGCGATCCACGGCATGTACTCCGGCCGCGCCTCAAGATCGTTCTCGATCACCAGGACGGACCCGAGATAAACCCCATCCCGATGCGCAACGAGGGCAAAAGATACTCCGTCCCCTTCGATCAATGGATCGAGGTGGGCACGGTACTGGTTGAGCGAAACGCCACTGTCGGTCCACCAAGCGTGCCAGCAGCGGTCGGCGATGGCATCGGCAAACTGCGGGAAGCGCTGAAGATTTGAAATTTCCATACGCTTTCCCTTGCACCGCGAGTGTCCACCCGCCGCAGCTCACTCCTCAGCCCAATCGCGCTTCCAGCTTCTCGTAGAGAGCGTTCTTCGCCTCGAACACATATTCGACCGACGAGATGATGGCAGTGGTGGCGCCACGAGCGATCAGCGCCTCGGCCTCTGCCTGAGCGCGAGCTTTCGGGGCCAGGAGGCTCAGTCCTTCGTCGTGCATCGACAGCAGCGTCAGGTCGGTACGCGCCCTGAGCTCTTCGGGCAGCATCGAAGAGGGCTGAATGACGGCGTCGATGCGTCGCACGGACCGTGCCCGGTCGTCGGCGGCGATACGGGTGAGCATTCCCTTGCAGGCGGTGCGGGCCGCCTCCGTCCAGCGGGCGGAAAGCGAAGCCGCAAGCGCGGCCTCGGAGCGCATGATGACGCCATCATCGACGATCTTGAGGCCGTTCTCCACCAAGGTTTGGCCGGTCGAGGTGATGTCTACGATCAGTTCGGCCGTGCCGGCCGCCGGCGCGCCCTCGGTTGCACCCGGGCTCTCGACGATGAGGTAATCGTGGACGCCGTGGGCCGTGAGGAAGCGGCGCGTCAGGGAGACATATTTGGTGGCGACGCGCATGGGGCGATAGTGCTTCAAGCGGAAGCGGGCAGCGACGTCGGCAAGATCGGCCATGGTCTGTACGTCGAGCCAGGCTTGCGGCACGGCCACGACCACGTCGGCGCGGCCGAAGCCGAGACGCGTGACGATGTGGGCAGGGTGGGGCGCCTCCTCGGCAACCACGCGGACACCGTCGTCTCCGCCTAGCGTCTCATGCAGCAGGTCGATGCCGGTCACGGCTAAATGCACGTTGCCGGCGCCGATCTCGCGGGCGATCTCGGAGGCCGACCGGAACTGCACCTCGACACCCTTCAGCCCGTCGATGGTGCCGAAATAGTCACGCGCGCCGCGCGCCTGGCGGATCGGCAAGCCCGCGCGTTCGAAGAAGGCGAGCGTGTGTTCCTGCAACCGTCCCTTGGACGGTACGGCGACGATCAATGGTTCGGTCATGACGCCCTCCGGAAACGCTCGGGCCAGACGGCAAAACCGACCGCCTTGACCGGCTCGGCGGCCTTGAAGTGTCGGACCAGGCCGTCATAGCGGCCACCGCCGCTGACCTGCCCCACCTCGACTTGGCTCGCATCGTGAATGTCGAACACGAAACCATCGTAATAGCCGAGGCGTCGACCGAAGCCGGCGGCGTAATGCAGCGTCGAGAGGTCGACGCCGAGGGCCGCAATGGCCGCGACGCGCGCCTTGAAACGATCGACGGCGGCCCTGAACGGCGCACGGTCGCCGATGCGGCTCGACAGCTCTTCCAGGCGGAGCACGCCGTCGGCGATACTGAGGTCGCCGCCATTCTCGTCCTGCATCGACATGAAATCGGCGATCGCGGTGATGGTCTCGGCCGGCACGCCGTCGGACGCCGCGAGCATCGCCTGCTCGAGCACGCGCTCGGCGATCTCGCCGGTGGTGCGTCCGCCGACTGTCTTCACCCCGGCAATCGACAGGATGTCGGCAAAAAGCTGGCCGACCTTCTCTGCCGGGAAAACGGACAGGGCCTCGATGATCTCGGAGTGGGCCGCGAACCCGGGGAAGCCAAAGCGGCGCTGCTCCAGACGAGCGAGAGTGTCGGCAATCTTGTCCGGTTCGCCGAACAGGGTGGTGAGACGAGCCCGCCAGGCCGGCGGTATGTCGAGCGCGGCGAGCAGCGCCGAGAACAGCGCCACGTCTCCGACGATGATGCGCTGGCGGGTGGCGCCGCAGGCAGCGGTGATCGCGACGGCATGGGCGAGGGCGGCAGCGTCGGTGGCGACTGGGTCGTGATCGCCAAGGATCTCCCCGCCGACCTGCCAAACCTCGTCGGCCTCGCCGGGGCGTCCGTTCCGGAAGACGCGGCCGGAGTAGCTGAAGCGACCGCCAGCCGGCTCGGCGGCCAACATGGTACGCACCACGGGAATGGTGAACTCGGGACGCAGGCACCAGTCGTGACCATTGTTCGACGACGTCACGAAGATGCGGCGGCGGAACTCCTCGCCGGAAATGCGGACGAAGTCCTCCATCGGCAGAAGAACGGGCACGTCAACGGCGGTGAAGCCGGCCGCCTTGAAGCTGTCGAGGGCGATCTGAATGGCGTCGGTCATGCCGCGCCTCCCGCCGCCTCAACGATCGCCTTCACTTCGGCAACGAGGTCGGCGCGGGCGACTTCCTTCTGGGCAGGACGCGCCGCACGCCACTCGGCATTGTCGGTGATGCCTGCCGACAGCTCCTTGCCAAGGGCGAGATCCTTGATCTGGACGATTCCAGCCTCGCGCTCGTTCGACCCTTCGATGATGACGCAAGGAGCGTTGCGCCGATCGGCATACTTCATCTGCGCCTTCATGCCGGATGCGCCGAGATACATTTCAGCGGCGATGCCGGCGGCGCGCAACTCGGCCACCATCTTCTGGTAACCGGCGAGCGCCTCGGTCGTCTTGTCCATGACGAGAACGCAGACCGGACCGTTGACCTTGTCGACGCCCATCTTGCCGAGCGTCCGGAGGGCTGCCATCAGGCGCGATACGCCGATGGAGAAGCCGGTGGCCGGCACCGGATCCTTCAGGAAGCGTCCGACCAATCCGTCGTAGCGACCGCCGCCGCCCACCGAGCCGAAGCGGACCGGGCGACCGTCGTCGCCGGTCACCTCGAAGGTCAGCTCCGCCTCGAAGACCGGGCCGGTGTAATACTCGAGGCCGCGCACCACCGAAGGGTCGATCTTCACCTTCTCGGCGTAGCCGGCGGCATCGACGAGGCTGGCGATCAGCTTCAGCTCCTCGACACCCTCGCTGCCGCGCGGACTGCCGGCAACAAGCTGGCCGAGATTGGCAACCGTGTTCGCCGCGTTGTCCGCGCCGCTGGCCACGAAGGCCAGCACGACATCGGCCGCCTGCGGCGGCAGGCCGGCGCCCTTGGTGAAATCGCCGGATTTTTCCTCGGGATTCTCCCAGCGGCCAGCGCCCAGGAGGTCGCGCACGCCAGACGGTCCGATCTTGTCGAGCTTGTCGATGGCGCGCAGCACGGTGAGGCGCGTACCCGCCTTGTCGTCCCCGGCAAGGCCGATCACCTCCATCACCCCGTCCAGCACCTTGCGGTTGTTGACGCGGACGACGAACTGACCCTTGAGCCCAAGCGCCTCCATCGTGTCGGCCATCATCATGCAGATCTCGGCGTCGGCAGCGACCGACGGCGCCCCGACCGTATCGGCGTCGAACTGCATGAACTGGCGGAAACGGCCGGGGCCTGGCTTCTCGTTTCGGAACACCCAGCCGTTGCGATAGCTGCGATAGGGTTTTGGCAGTTTCTCGTGGTTTTCGGCGTAGAAGCGGGCAAGCGGCGCCGTCAGATCGTAGCGCAACGACAGCCACTGCTCGTCGTCGTCCTGGAAGGAGAACACGCCCTCATTCGGCCGGTCCTGGTCCGGCAGGAACTTGCCGAGCGCATCGGTATATTCGATGAGGGGCGTCTCAACCGGCTCGAAGCCGTAGATCTCGTATGTATGTCGGATGGTCTCGATCATGGCCGCGGTCGCCTTGAGTTCGGCGGGGGTACGATCGACGAGACCGCGCGGCAGGCGCGCCTTGAGATAATCCGACATCAGTCCTATGCCCTGGAATAGTGGCCACAAAAGGCCAAGACGCGCGAAAACCCGCGAGCGGGGCGCGCGGGTTTCCAAGTAATCGATAAGCGGCGAAAGGGCAAGGCGAACTGGCCGCTCGGCGTTGCCCGCCCCTTCGGGGTGTGTTGTCGGGTCAGGCCTTGCCGAGCTTGGCGTCGACCGACAGCGCACCGGCGCCGGCGCCCATCAGCGCCAGGAAGCCGCCAGCGATGGTGATGTTCTTCATGAAGGCCAGCCAGTTCATCATGTCCATCATATCCTGGCCGGCGGTGCCGGTGATCCCCTTGTAGTGGAACAGGTAACCGGAGACGACGCAGAAGCCGGCAAGCAGGAAGGCGGCGATGCGGGTCTGGAAGCCGACGAGAACGGCAAGACCGCCGCCGAGCTCGGTCAGGATAACCAGCGGCAAGAGGATGGACGGCACACCCATGGCCTCCATGTAGCCGGCGGTCCCGGCGTAGCCGGTGATCTTGCCCCAGCCGGAAGTGATGAAGATGATTGAGAGGAGGATACGTCCGGCGAGCAGAGCCGGGGCCTTGATGCTGTCCATGTCGATACTCCACGATCGAGAGATGCGGGCGGCATCGCCAGACGCCGTTGCTGTCCGTATAGCTACGCACACGCTGGCGGCATAGCCATGAAAAGAGCGACGCATTGTTCCCGTCAAGGAAACAATGCGTCGCAACGGTTGCTCTTTGGTCGTGGAACGGTCTGTCCGCCATCAGGCAGCGGTAATGGGTTTCGCCGCTCCGAGTACGTAAGGACCGTCGCTCTCGGGCTTTCGCAACTCGATGAGTTCGTCATGCAGCGATTTCAACGAGGAGCGATGGCCGATGGAAACGATAGCTGTTCTCGGCAGGCGCTCCCGAAGCAGGCGATAGAGAGCCGACTCCGAGACCTCGTCCAACGAGGCGGTCGCCTCGTCGAGAAGCAAGAAATCGGGTTCGGCGAGGATCGCCCGTGCAATGGCCACCCGTTGCTGTTCGCCGCCGGAAAGACGCGACGCGAGATTTGGGCCTTCCGAGAGGTCGTCCAGCCGGTCGGCGAATGCGCTGAGTCCAACGGCGGCGAGTACATCGCGAACCTTGGCGTCGTCCTGCGTTTCGGCCGGATTCGGATAGGCCAGCGCTTCTCGCAGTGTACCGAGTGGCAGGTAAGCCGTTTGTGGCAGCACCATCACGCTCGCATTCTCGGGGATGCCGAGCTCGCCACTGCCGAATGGCCAGATTCCGGCGAGCGCCCGGAACACCGACGTCTTGCCTGCTCCGGAGGGGCCGGAGATCAGCACCGCCTTGCCCTTTTCGAAGGCGGCACCGTCAAGACGAACCAGTGGCGAGCCGTTGGGCAGGGAGACGACAACACCGTTGGCGCTGATCATGTCACTACCAGTCGGCTTCAGCGCTACGCCCGGCTTGGCCGCACTCGCCTCGGCCGCCGACATCGCTCGTTCGAACGTGGTGAGACGGTCGAGAACAGCCTTCCAGTTGGCGATGGTGTCGTACAGGGAGACGAAGACGGAGAAGTTGTTCTGCACCTTGTCGAAGGCTTGCGAGGTTTGCATCAGCACGCCGAGCTGCATGGTCGACCCAGCCGCGAAATAGGCCGGCGCCAGCAGCAGAAGCGGGAAGATGACGGAGAGATTGCCGTAGAAGCCTGTGACGATGTTGAGATTGCGCGTCACGTCCATGATTTCATAGAAGTTCGTCTTCAGCCTCTCGAACGCCCCTTTGAAGACGCGCTTTTCGGGCTCTTCGCCCTTCAGAAGAGCAACTTCTTCGGCGTTCTCGCGAAGGCGCATCATGGCAAAACGGAAGTCGGCTTCGACGTGCTGCTGGCGGAAGCGCAGGGTGATGAGCTTGCGACCGGTCATGTGAGTGAAATAGGTGCCGATGATCGAGTAGATCACTGCCGCCCAGACGAGATAGCCAGGTATAAGGGCAAGATCGAAGCCGCCGATCGAATAGGGAAACTGCGACGAGATCGCCCACAGCACCATGGTGAAGGCATAGAGCGTCAGCACCGTATTGAAGAGCTGGACGAAGATGGTCACCGTATAGCTGATGAAGTCTCGGATATCCTCGGCGATACGCTGGTCGGGGTTGTCGGTGCCGCTGGCAACCTGTGACAGGCGATAATAGTTGGCGTTGTTCATCCAGCGGTTGACAAAGTGATCCGTCATCCAGTCCCGCCAGCGAATGCGCAGCCAGTTGGTCAGGTAGATTTCGACGACCAGCGACGCGATAAGCGGCGCAACGATCACGCACCACATGATGAGCTCCGCCGAGAAGGCCGGAGCATTGCGGTCTTGCATCGCCGTGTAGAAGCGATTGTACCAACTGTTAAACTGTACGTTGAGATAGACTTGGGCGACGTTGATTGCGAGGATCAGTCCCAGGAATCCGAGGCCGATCCAGCGCTCCTGCGTCCGAATCTTGAACCATCGGAAGACCAGCTCGCCCTGTCGCTTTTCCTTGAAGTAGGGATTGGCGAGGCGCCAGGCCAGCGCTAGCGTCGCAAAGAGTGCTTTCATGTGGTGTCCCCGGAACGGCGGATAGTCGGCGAACTGACGCAGAATCTCCCGGCAGTGACAATCAAAATCGATGCCACTGCAGCGAGTTCGTCAAGTTTTTCAGCAGGGACAGCACGGCTTGATCGCGGCAACATTGCGGCGACTTGGATGAAGCTTTCGTAAGGAGGGCGGCCGACATCAACCGGAGAACATCTTTCGGATGATGTGCTCGGTGGGAACTTGTTCGCTCAGGCCAATCTGGTGGTCAGGCCGCTATCATTTGTCCGCTCGGCATCATGTTGTCCGGCGGAGGCGTGCCGTGGGTCGCCTTGTATTGCTTGCGCTGGCACTGAGACTGCTTTTCGCCCTTGCAGTACATTGTGATAAAGCCCTGGCAGACCAGGCTCTTGGCATCGCAGTACTTCTTCATAAAGCCGCAGTTCGGCAGGTTCGGACAATCAGCCATTTCAGGTGTTCTCCACGACAAAGCCGGCAGGATTGACCGAAGCAGCCTAGACCAATTGTCCTAATGTATTTTAAACGCAGTGAGAGTGAGAGATTGCGCACGCACCTCTTGGTGATCGATCCCGCGTGCCCTGCTATTGTTGACAATGAAAAAGGGCGTCGCTTTCGCGACGCCCAACTTGGTTTTGTTTCTTGTGGACGTACAGATCCTTTGGATCAGAAGTCCATGCCGCCTGTTCAAGTCGGCTTTTGCCGACTTGAACCACCTTTGATGATGGGCGGCCTTTATGAACGTTCAGATCCTTTGGATCAGAAGTCCATGCCGCCCATGCCGCCACCCGGCATGGCAGGCGCGGCTTCCTTCTTCGGAAGCTCGGCGACCATGGCCTCGGTGGTGACCAGCAGGCCGGCGACCGAAGCGGCGTCCTGCAGGGCAGTGCGCACGACCTTGGTCGGGTCGATGATGCCGGCCTGGATCATGTCGACATAGGTCTCGTTCTGGGCGTCGAAGCCGAAGGTATCACCCTTCTCGAGCACCTTGGAGACGACGACCGAACCTTCGACGCCGGCGTTGACGGCGATCTGACGGATCGGGGCCTCAAGGGCGGCGAGAACGATCTTGATGCCGCGCTCGATGTCCAGGTTGTCGGACGAGAGCTTGGCAACAGCGGCCTTGGCGCGCAGGAGAGCGGTACCACCGCCCGGGACGATGCCGGCTTCGACGGCAGCGCGGGTGGCGTTGAGCGCGTCGTCGACGCGATCCTTCTTCTCCTTGACTTCGACTTCGGTCGAGCCGCCGACGCGGATGACGGCGACGCCACCGGCGAGCTTGGCCAGACGCTCCTGCAGCTTCTCGCGGTCGTAGTCCGAGGTGGTCTCCTCGATCTGCGCCTTGATCTGGGCAACGCGGGCCTCGATGTCGGCCTTGGCGCCAGCGCCGTCGACGATCGTGGTGTTCTCCTTGGAGATCGACACGCGCTTGGCATGGCCGAGCATGGCGAGCGTGACGTTCTCGAGCTTGATGCCGAGGTCTTCCGAGATCACCTGGCCACCGGTCAGGATGGCGATGTCCTCAAGCATGGCCTTGCGGCGATCGCCGAAGCCAGGAGCCTTGACGGCGGCGATCTTCAGGCCACCGCGCAGCTTGTTGACGACGAGCGTGGCAAGGGCTTCACCCTCGACGTCCTCGGCAACGATCAGCAGCGGGCGCGACGACTGGACGACGGCCTCGAGCACCGGCAGGAGGGCCTGCAGGTTGGAGAGCTTCTTCTCGTGGATGAGGATGTAGGGGTCGTCGAGCTCGGCGACCATCTTCTCGGCGTTGGTCACGAAGTAGGGGCTGAGGTAGCCACGGTCGAACTGCATGCCTTCGACGACTTCGAGCTCGGTCTCGGCGGTCTTGGCTTCCTCGACGGTGATGACACCCTCGTTGCCGACCTTCTGCATCGCGTCAGCGATCATCTGGCCGATTTCGGTCTCGCCGTTGGCGGAAATCGTGCCGACCTGGGCGACTTCGGCCGAGGTGGAGATCTTCTTCGAGCGGGCGTTCAGATCCTTGACGGCCTCGGCGACGGCCATGTCGATGCCGCGCTTCAGATCCATCGGGTTCATGCCGGCGGCAACCGCCTTGGCGCCCTCACGGACGATGGCCTGGGCCAGAACGGTGGCGGTGGTGGTGCCGTCGCCAGCCTTGTCGTTGGTCTTCGAAGCGACTTCGCGGACCATCTGGGCGCCCATGTTCTCGAACTTGTCGGCAAGCTCGATTTCCTTGGCGACCGACACGCCGTCCTTGGTGATGCGCGGAGCACCGAAGGACTTCTCGATCACGACGTTGCGGCCCTTCGGACCCAGCGTGACCTTGACGGCGTCGGCGAGGATGTCCACGCCGCGCAGCATCTTGTCGCGGGCGTCGGTACCGAATTTCACTTCCTTGGCAGCCATGGATTTTTTCCTTGAAATGAGAGGTTAACGGAGGACGAAACGGACTGAATGGATCAGCCGATGATGCCCATCACGTCGGATTCCTTCATGATCAGGAGGTCCTGACCGTCGATCTTCACCTCGGTGCCCGACCACTTGCCGAAAAGCACCTTGTCGCCGGCCTTGACGTCGAGGGCGACGAGCTCGCCCTTCTCGTTGCGGGCGCCGGGGCCCACGGCGACGATTTCGCCCTGCTGGGGCTTTTCCTTGGCGGTATCCGGGATGATGATGCCACCAGCGGTGCGCTCCTCGGATTCCAGCCGGCGGACGACGACACGGTCGTGCAGGGGACGGAACTTCATGTTCGGCTCCTCGTTATCTGAACTGCCCGTGCTCTGCGCGCTCTTGCCTCGCAGGCCACGGCGAAAATTACCTGCTGTTAGCACTCGCTGATGGCGAGTGCTAAGCGGGCCGGAGATAGGCGTAAGCCGCCAATCTGTCAAGGGCCGGTCTGGTGTTTTACGGACGAGGCTCGTCCGGAGCCGGGCGAGTCGGCATGGCGGCGGGCTGGACCACCACGAGGCAGGCGGCGACGATGATTCCGGCGCCGATCAGGGTATGGACGCTCGGAATCTCGCCAAAGAAGATCACGCCGAAGGTGACGGCCCAGAGCAGCGCCGTGAACTCGAAGGGGCCGAGCAGTGTCGCAGGGGCGTGCTTGTAGGCCCATGTTATGGCGTAATTGCCGCCGGTGCCGAGCGCGCCGATGGCCAGGAACATCAGCAGCGTTTCACCGGGGATCGGTTGATACGAGTAGAGGGCGAAGGGAAGCGCCACCACCGCGCTGATGGAGTTCTGAACCAGGATCATCTGGGGGACGCTGTCGTGAGCGGTATCCCGGCGCGACATGATCATGGACAGGGCGTAGGCAACGGCCGACGCAAGAGCCATGGCAAAACCGAGCGGGCTTCCAGCCTCCGTGCTGAACTTCTCCGCCAGCATGACGACGACCCCGAGGAACCCGAAGGCCGCGGCGACAAGCGAACGCCGAGTGACCGGGTCACCGATCATGGCCGCTGAGATCATCACCATGAAGAAGGGCGATGTGAAGGTGAGTGCGACCGTCTGGGCAAGTGGCAACAGCTTGAGGGCGCCAAAGAACAAGGCGGCACAAGAGAGACCCGCCAGCGACCGACCGAGCGCGCGCCGGATGGTGGCCCAGCCTGGCCGAATCTGCCCTTGCAGGGCCGCCGAGGTCGAGGAGAAGATCAGGCCGGCAGCATAGCGCAGGAACACGACCATGGCGAGCGGCGTGCCGTAAGTGGTGGCCTTGACCAGAGCGTCCAGCCCCGAGAATAGGAACACGGCAAGGAGGGCGGCGCCGGCCGCGTATAGGCGCATCGACGACTGCATGGTGTCTCCGGAGCGACGGACGGCGGCTTCTACGCTTCGGCCGTGTCGGCGGCAAGGTCGGAAGGTCGGCGAAAAGACCTCTCGGGCCAGAAATCCGAGCATGAGGTCCGCCGGTTATCCGATTTGGCGAAGGCCCCTCACGCGTAATGTCAGGCGCGCCGCGGCAATTGCTCAGGGGGCGAGTTCCAGCCGGTAGGCGAACTCCCAGCAGTCGGTGGCGTCGGGAACGAAGCGGACGACAGGCTGGCGGGCGAAGCCAAGCTTCTCGTAAAATCGGTGGCCGGAAAGAAAGCGGGTATCGCTCCAGAGTTTCAGCGTCCGCCCGCCGCGCCGGGCGACCTCGGCGAGGGCCACTGCGTAAAGCCGTTGTGCGAGACCGGAGCCGCGCTGAGCCCGGTCGAGATAAACCTTGTTGATCTCGAAAACGCCGTCGCTATCGGGCGAAGACACGGCGAAGGAGCCGGCGATGACGCCGTCATGCTCGGCGACGAACAGCCGGCCGCCCCGCTTTTCATAGTGCGTTGCCGGTGCCGCTAGTTCCGGAAAATCGTCAAGGACGAAAGGGCAGCCTTCATACTCGCCGAAAATGCTGGCGATCAGGCGCGCGATGCTGTCGCCATCGGCATCGATGGCGGTTCGAATGAGAGGCTCTTTCGTCATCGCTACTCAGTTGGTCGGCGTATCGGCAATGGTGAAAGGTAGCTCGAACTCGCCCTTCTTGTCGGAGTTGCGATCGCTGAGCTTGGTGACCAGCACATAGTCGCCCGGTTTCAGGCCCTTGAAATTATAGACGATGTAGACTTGGAACTCCTTGTTTCGCCGCCGCGACACCATGTCGAGCGAAGCAAACCCTTCCTGTGCGTGCAGGATTTGGCCTCGTGGGGTGCGCAGTTCGAAGTCGGCGGAAAAATCGATCCGGAACAGATCGCCTTCCTTGCCGAAGCCGTAGCCGAACGGCTCTGCGTAGACGAGCATCTGTTCGTCGGGCTGGAAGACGGAGTTGGGGCGCGTTGAGTAAATGCCGAAGCCGGCCGGCTTGGCGGTGACGAAGGTCGCCTCGGAGAAGCCGAGCGGCGCGGCATCCCAGGCGACATTGAAGGCTGCTTCCAGAGAAGCCAGCGCCTCGACCGGCTTGCCCTCGGCAAGCAGCGCTTCGGCGGCCTTGGCCTCATCGAGGATCGGCCCTGCCATTGCCGTCGACGCCGCCATCACGCAGGCGGAAAAAGCAGCAAGAAAACGCAACCCGTGCATGACCGCTCGTCCTTCCCCCAGAGCATCCGTCGATCAGGCCCATCCGGTCAGATCGAAAACGATAACTCAAGCGAATACTCTTGCCCTTCCACAAAACGCCGCCGCATCCGCCGAAGGCTTCAAACGGGGCAGCGCAGCCTTGCTGCCGGGGCGATTGTGATCCCACTCTATATCTTACTGATCCGCTGCCGTATTCCAAGGTCACGGCCGCTGCCTCGCAGAACTACTCAGGCGCTGCGGGCAGCCATCGCTTCTTCGATGTCGCGACGCTTTCGATAGATGGTTGAGGGACTGATCTCAAGAGCCGCCGCGGCCCTGGCAATGTTGCCGTCGAAGGCAGCTATCGCCTCTTCGATCACTCGTGCCTCTTCCACCCAGAGCGGCTTGACCTCGGCCGGCAGTTTCTTTCTGGGTGACGCTGCGAGGGCCGTCGGTGCGACGATCACAGGTACGACCATGTCTGCCGTGACCAGATCGCCGGGATAGAGCGACATCAGAGTTTCGAGCGCCGACCTGAGTTCGGCGACGTTGCCCGGCCAGGCGCGGCCGGCAAGGCATTGCACGGCGGCGGCGGTGAAGCGTGTGTAGCGTGAGCCATTGTCGCGGTTGATCTGCCGCACCATGGTGTCGACGAGGAGCGGGATATCCTCGGTCCTGTCCCTCAACGGCGGTACGGTCAAGGTCAGGACGTTGAGGCGGAAGTAGAGGTCCTGTCTCAAGCCGGCCGGACCCTTCAGGTCGTCAAGCGGTCGACGCGACGAAGCGACAATACGGACCGACAGACGGTGGCCGCCGTCGAACCCTGCAATCTCGCCGGTGTCGAGAAAACGCATCAGCGCCAGCTGAGCCGGATCGGGAAGGTGTCCGACCTCATCGAGGAAAAGTGTGCCGCCATCGGCCGTGGAGAGGGCGCCATCGACTTCGGACAGATCGGCAACCAACCGGTCGACCGGGGTCCGCGCGCAGTCCAGCGTGACGAATGGACCGGTGCGGCGGCGGGATCGTGCGTGAACGGTACGGGCTACCAGCGACTTGCCGCTGCCGGCTTCGCCAGAGATAAAAACCGGGCCGAGCGACGGTGCGACGCGCAAGATCTGCTCGGCGAGCGCCCGCGTCGTCGGGGCCGAGCCGATCAGACCGTCCGTCTCTTCGACTGTATTGGCGATGCTCTCGACGAACTGACGCTCGACGCGGCGTGCAAAGGCGTTGCCATCGACCGGCTTCTCGATGAAGTCGGCGGCGCCCGCCCGTACGCAGGCCACCGCGGCCTGCACGTCGGTCGGATCGCCCATGGCGTAGATCGTTGTGGGCGTGAGCTGTTCGGTGAAGGCCTTGAACGCCGCCGATCCGCCGATGGTCTCGAGGTCGATGGCGATGATGTCGAACGTCTGCTTGCCGGCCATGACGCGCGCGGCGTCGCGTTCGGCGGTTTCGAGGATCAGCATCGGACGAGCGATGCGGGCCTCAAGTGCCTTACGTATGGCTCTCCGTGACGAGACGTCGGCATCGACGATCAGAAGACGTACCGTCGATGTGCTGCGCGGGCCAACCGACATCGGAAAGCGTTCCTTGCCAGACAGTTGCAAATTGCATTGCGTACCGGCGGAACTCTGCCCCGATCATGGTAAACAAACGGTTGATAACCCTTAACAGGATGTCAAAGCCCTCGCTCAAGCCCGCTTTCCCGCCAAGAAAACCCAGGCGCAAAAAGCCGCTTTCAGATCACCTCGGAAGGGCAGGACGGGTGTTTTCCGAGAATCGGTCTTCAGGCGGCCACTTCGTAACCGGCGGCCGTGATCGCATCGCCCAGGGTCTTGGCGTCGGCCTTGCTCTCCACGCTGACCTTCCCGGCGGCCAGATCGACCTTTACGGTGGCGTCGGCGTCGACGCGTTTGATCGCTTTCTCCACCGAGCTGGCGCAGCCGCCGCACATCATGCCTTTGACGTTGAGTTCGACCATGTTTCGTCTCCATTTTCCGAGCCCGTCGACCGGTCGTCGTCGAGCTTCGTCAAGCATGGGACGGTGGCCGGCGACGGTCAAGGTGGCGATAGACGGGCAGATCGGTGCCCAAAGCGCCCCGAGATGGGCAAAATGGACTGAAAAACCTTGGAAAACCATTGTCCGTCTTCGCTTCCGAGAGCGAAAACGGCAACAATGCTTCGTGATTCGTTGCGTGATATCGTGTTGGAGTGGGCAGGCGAATGAACCGGTCGTCATCGACGATGATCTTGATCGCCATGGGCGTGATCGCCGCTTCGGCCGCGGTGGTGCTGTTCTTTCAGCTTGGCCTGTCGGCGGGTTCGGCGCTGCTGGTCGGCATTGGCCTGATGCTCGTGATGGTCACCCTGCAGCAGCCGATGGAGCGGCGCCGGGAGCGGGTCTGGATCGAGAACCGTCTTGCCGAAATCGCAGCCGTCGCTGGTGATGGCGAAGCCGAGATCGAGAAAATCGCCGCGCGCCTCAATCGCCTTGAGCAGGCTCTGCCCGGACGCGTGCGTGAACAGACCGGCGAACTCGCCGCCGAAGTCGAAGTGGTCGGAGAGCTGCTCCGACAGGTCACCGAGACGCTGGCCGAGCTGGAGTCGACCGTGGACGGCCGTCTGGATGGCGTCAACGCGCGCTTCGGCGCTCTCGAACGGCATATGCGCGAAACAGAAGACACCGGGCGGCGGTCACGCAGGAGCCGTTCGGACGACTATCTCGACGAGGATCGCCCTGGGCGCCCGAATGGCGGGCGCGATGACGTCTCCGCCAGCATGAAGAACTCGCTGTTCGTCCCGGATACCGATCCGGCTTTCGATCGCGAGGTGGAGCGCCTCATTCGTGAGGAACAGATCGAGCTGCACTTGCAGCCGGTGGTGACTTTGCCGCAACGGCTTGTTCGTTCCTACGAGGTGCTGACACGGTTGAAAGGGGTTTCCGGTCTGATCCCGGCTACCGAGTTCATACCGGTCGCCGAAAAGAGCCGGCTGATCGCCAAACTCGACACCTACCAGGTGATCCGCTCGTTCCAGATCCTGAAGCGGCTCACTCAGCGCAACAGCGATGTTGGCCTTTACGTCAATCTGTCGGTCGAAAGTCTGGCCTCGTCCACTTTCTTCCGGGAGTTTCAGAGCTTTCTCAACCAGAACAGGGCGATGGCCGATCTCGTGCAATTCGAGTTTCGCCAGGATGCGCTTGTCGAGATGGGGCCGCTCGAAATCGAGAGTCTCCGGGCGGTGTCGGATCTCGGCTTCCATTTCTCGATCGACAACGTCACCGATCTGCGCGTCGATTTCCGCCGCTGGTCCGATCTCGGCTTCCGCTCGATCAAGGTCGCGGCAGATCGACTGCTCGGCCGTGCGCCTCTCGTGACGGGCGACATCCACGTGGAAGACATGGCTGGCCATCTGCAGCGCCAGGGCTTGACCCTGATCGTCGATCGGGTCGAGCAGGAGGCGCAGGTCATCGATCTTCTGGACTACGGCCTCACTTTCGGTCAGGGCAACCTGTTCTCCAGCCCGCGCCAGGTGCGGCCGGAGGTGCTGGGGGCGGCTCAGGCAACGGCGGGGGCGCAAGCCCGTCCGGCGACTGCCGGCAAAGAGCGGGCGGGAATGTCGCGCCGCTGAGCATCAGCTTTGCCATGGTAACAAAAAAGCCGCGACATTCGCGGCTTTTTCTCTGTCTAGCGAAGCGTCTTGCTCGATTACCAGAACTTCCACCACGACTTCTTGGCTGAGGGCGGGGTGCCGTCGTCCGTCGTTACCGGTACACCAGGCGCCGGCTCCAGATAGGCAACGGGCGGCTCAACCAGTGCCTTGCGAACCGGCTTGCCGCTGGCGTCGTAAAGCTGGCTGGAGCTCTGGCGCGGCATGTCGCCAAGCTGGCTCGGGAACAGTGGCTTGGAGGCTTCTTCGATGCTGTTAGGCGACGTCATGGCGCGGCTGGGATTCTGCGGTAGCCGTACGGACTTCAGTTCAGAAGGCGAAAGCTGATGGTCGTCTTCGTCGCGCGCGGCTTCGCGCGCCGACGCTTCGGCCAGCAACTGACGCGCCTTCACGTCATTGTCTTCCGGCCAAGTCCCGCTCGCCTCAAGCCGCTTGGGATCCTCGGGCTCCGCCAGGGCCGTGCGGTTGGGCGGCACGACCAGAGGGGCACGGGGCGTATAGTTGATCGCAGTGGTGCGTGACGGCACGGCGCCGAGGCCTTCCATGACGGCACGGCCCATAGACACGTTTGGAACTTCCGTTTCAGGATCGTCCTCAGCGACCGAGGTACCCAGCGCCGAACAAGCAGAAAGGCTCAAGGCGGCGACGGCGAGAAGAGCGTAACGCTTGCCGGTCAGCAGATTGATCATCGATATCGTCACTCTCGCTCTCGTGCCGGATCAGTCATGGTCTGACCTTTGTTCCGGTCAGCGACTAGCCAACTTTTGAGGCATCACTGTGGCCTCAAGCGCAAAGACTCATACAGGAGTGCGCCCACCCCTGCAACGATGGCACAGTCGGCCAAGTTGAAAACATACCAGGAAAACGAGCCGTAGTGCAGGTACAGAAAATCGACGACTCCACCGTATACGACGCGGTCGACGAGATTGCCGAGCGCGCCGCCGATGATCAGCGCCAGCGCCACGCAGGCGATCAGCCGATCGCGCGACCGCCACAGCCAGACAGCGAGCAGTACCGTCGCCAGCGTCGTAAGGCTTATCAGCAGCCATCGCCCAAGGGCTTCGTGCTGCTGAAACAGGCCATAGGAAATACCCATGTTCCAGGTTAGCACGAGGTCGAACACAGGCAGCACCGAGATGCGGTCGCCATTCGGCAGGCCCGTGTGGTTGAGCACCCAATATTTGCTCGCTTGGTCGGCAATGAACGTCAACAGAATGGCGACGAGCGCGGCAAGCCGCGTTCGCCGTATCCGATGATCGCTCGACGTTGTCGTCATGCGCCAGCCGCCAACTCACGCAAAGCCTGGGCATCGCGGAGCGTCACGTCGGGATAGTCGGGATCGCTGCCCACTTCGGGAAGGATTTTCCACGAACGGGCGCACTTCCGTCCCACGGCCAGTTTCGGCACGACGGCGACCGGCGTGCCGTCTTCGAGGCGGAAGGCATCATCCGGCGCCGGGGCGTCTGTGACGGCGATCTGCGAGGTGATGCAGATCTCGGCAAAGTCGAGCCCGTCCAACGCCGCGAGAAGGTCCTTGTCCTCGACGTGGACCATCGGCGCAGCCTCAAGGGACGAGCCGATGCGCTTCTCCCTCCGCTCGATCTCAAGCGCGCCGGTAACGACGCGCCGTACCCTCTTCACCTTCTCCCACTTGTCATCGAGAGCCGTGTCGGTCCACTCCGGCGGCACCATCGGAAACAGCTCGAGATGAACGGACGACGTGTCGCCCGGATGCCGCTCGAGCCAGGCTTCTTCTGCGGTGAACGGGATCAGCGGCGCCAGCCACTTGACGAGATGGTCGTAGAGCACCGCCACCACATGAAGCGCGGCGCGGCGCTTGAGGCTCGACTTCGGGTCGCAGTAGAGCGCATCCTTGCGAACGTCGAAGTAGAAGGCGCTGAGCTCGATGTTCATGAAGTTGAGCACCGACGAGAACACGGCCTTGAAGTCGTACTCCCGATAGCCTTCCTGAACCTCGGCGCCCACCTTGGCCAGCTTGTGCAGCATCACCCTTTCGAGCTCCGGCAGGTCGGCGTAATCCACGGCGCTACCGTCGTAGTGGGCTAGCGTTCCCAGCATCCAGCGCAGGGTGTTGCGGATCTTCCGATAGGCGTCGGAGTTGGCATCCAGGATCTTCTTGCCGATGCGCTGGTCTTCCCAATAGTCGGTCGAGGCGACCCAGAGGCGCAGGATGTCGGCGCCGGACTGCTTGATGACGTCCTGCGGCAGCACCTGGTTGCCCAGCGACTTCGACATCTTGCGACCGTCTTCGGCCATGGTGAAGCCGTGCGTCACGACCGTCTTGTAGGGGGCGACGCCGTTGACGCCACAGGACTCCAGGAGCGAGGAGTGGAACCAGCCGCGATGCTGGTCCGACCCCTCGAGATAAACGTCGGCCGGCCACTTGAGGTCCGGGCGGCTCCTCAGCACGAACTCATGCGTCGAACCGGAGTCGAACCAGACATCCAGGATGTCGGTGACCTGCTCCCAGGGCTCGAGCTGATCGACGAAGCCCTTCAGGAACCGCTCCTTGGCGCCCTCCGCAAACCAGGCATCGGCACCCTCGACTTCGAAGGCGGTTCGGATGCGAGCTGCATAGGCTTCGTTATGGGCGAACTCCGGGCCGGGGATCACAGCGCCGGTCTCGACGTTACGGAATACAGCGATCGGCACACCCCAGGCCCGCTGACGCGACAGCACCCAGTCCGGACGATTCTCGATCATCGAACGCAGGCGGGTCTGGCCGGCGGGCGGGTAGAAGGCGGTTTCGTCGATCGCAGCGAGCGCCCGGGCGCGCAACGTCGTGGCGTTGCTTCCCGCGGCCTCTCCGCCGATCGGGCGGTCCATGTAAACGAACCACTGCGGCGTGTTGCGGAAGATTACCGGCTTCTTCGAGCGCCAGCTGTGCGGATAGGTGTGCTTGAGGCGACCGCGCGCCACCATCATGCCGGCGGCGGCCAGCGCTTCGATGACGGCGCCGTTGGCATCGCCCTTCTCGCCCTTGTCGGTGAGGACGCGTCGGCCGGTGAGACCGGGAGCCTCGTCGGTCAGGAAGCCGTCGTCATCGACGGTGAACGGGATCGCCGTGGAGATGCCGCGCTCGGTCAGCTCGCGGCCGTAGTCCATCCATACTTCGAAGTCCTCGCGGCCGTGGCCGGGGGCGGTGTGGACGAAGCCGGTGCCGGTGTCGTCGGTCACGTGGTCGCCGGCAAGCAGCGGAACGTCGAAGGTGTAGCCGCCGGACAGGCCGCGGAGCGGATGGGCGCAGGTAAGCGCAGCGAGTTCCGTCGGCAAGACGATCCTGAGTTCTTTGGAACCCGTCACCTTCGCCTGCTTGAACACTGCTTCGGCCAGCTCAACGGCAAGCACATAGCGCTCGCCTACCTTGGCCCAGTTGCCTTCTGGCGCCTCGGTGACCTCGTAAAGGCCATACTTGATCTTGTCGGAATAGCTGATGGCCCGATTGCCCGGGATGGTCCATGGGGTGGTCGTCCAGATGACAACCGAAGCGCCCTTTAGGGAGGGGCCTTGAACCTTTCCTTCATCCAGAACCTTCTGGACTGCGGGCTCGTAGATTTTCGCCTCAGCCGCAGCTTCAGCCAGCGTCTGGTTGGGCGAGATGTGGATGTCGGGGAAGTCGCTTGGTGCAAGGCTATCGTTGCACTCAATAACCGGGAATTTCACCCAGATGGTGTCGGACTGGTAGTCTTGATACTCGACCTCGGCCTCGGCCAGCGCCGTCTTCTCGACCACCGACCACATCACCGGCTTGGAGCCGCGATAGAGCTGGCCGCTCGTGGCGAACTTGAGAAGCTCGGTGGCAATGACCGCTTCGGACGCCAGCGCCATCGTCGTGTACGGACGAGCGAAATCGCCCTCGACCCCGAGCCGACGGAATTCCTCGCTCTGGATCTTGACCCAGTTCTCGGCATAGGCCCGGCACTCGGCGCGGAAATCGTTGATCGGCACCTCGTCCTTGTTCTTGCCCTTGGCGCGATACTCTTCCTCGACCTTCCATTCGATCGGCAGGCCGTGGCAGTCCCAGCCGGGAACGTAGTTGGAATCGTAGCCCATCATCTGCCGCGAACGGGTGATGATGTCCTTCAGGATCTTGTTGAGTGCGTGGCCGATATGCAGATGGCCGTTCGCATAGGGAGGTCCGTCGTGAAGGACGAACTGCTCGCGGCCCTTGGCTGTCTCGCGCAGCTTCTCGTAAAGCTTCATCTCGTCCCAGCGCGCGATCAGCTTCGGCTCCTTTTCAGGCAGGCCGGCGCGCATGGGGAAATCGGTTGCGGGCAGGTTGAGCGTTGACGAATAGTCGCGGGTCGGCGTCGCTTCGGACGTCGGGGCGGGCGTGTCGGTCATGGGGTGTCTCGTCGGTGCAGCTAGATTAAGGGCTGGCCGGCCCGGTCAATGCGGCGATCGGCCAGAGTTCGGCTCCCGGTCCCTCGATTTCGCCGCTTCAGCGGCGGTCCATCGGGGCCGGGCCGATAATTCGCTCTCTGATCCGGCACGCTATGGTGCCGAAGGCTCGGATCCACATGGGCTGTTCCGACAGAAATGGCTGGGGACGGCGCGACGCATGTCGCCATGGCGTGCCGGGGTTGAAGCCAACCGAAACGGCCGGCCCGAGCCCTTTGAATTCACCGAGAAGCTCTAGCGACAAAGCGCGGCGAAATAAAGAGTTCGCCGGCAGATTTCTCTGGCCGGCGATCCGTTCCTTCGGTCGATTGCCGTCGAAGCCGATCGTCAGGCGGCGGCAATGTTGGAGATGAAATGCCGCACCCGCTCGGAGAGGTTCTCCGCTTGCTGCGAGAGGTCGCCGGAAGAGGCGAGCACCTGCGTCGCCGCGCCGGACGTTTCTTCCGCCGCCATCAGAACGTCGCCGATGCTGGCAGAAGTGCGTCCCGTCTCCGTCGCGACGTCGTTGATGCGGTTCGAGATCTCGCGGGTCGTCGCCGCTTGCTCCTCGATGGCGGAGGCGATGGCGGCGCCGATCTCGTTCACTCTGTCGATGATCTCCGACACCCGCCGGATGGCTTCGACCGTGTTGCCTGTCGCCGCTTGAATGCGGTTGACCTGATCGCTGATCTGCGACGTGGCCTCCGAGGTCTGTCCGGCGAGATTCTTCACTTCGGCGGCGACGATGGCGAAGCCGCGTCCCGCTTCGCCTGCGCGCGCCGCCTCGATGGTCGCGTTGAGAGCGAGCAGGTTGGTCTGCGAGGCGATGCTGTCGATGAGCTGGATGACCTCGCCGATCTTCTCGGCGGTCGTGGCAAGATCGCCGACGGTGGAAGCCGCCTCGCGCGCCTCTCCGACCGCCTGCGCCGATATCTGGTGCGACTGGCCGATGCCCCGGCCGATCTCGCCGATCGAGGCCGAGAGTTCTTCCGACGCGGCGGCTACCGCCTGAACCTGCTCAGCGATCACCTCCGTCGCCTTGGCAACTCCGGTGGATTTGGTCGAGGTGCTGGTTGCCGTCTCCGTCAGGGTGCCTGCCGCCGCCTGCAACTCGTGCGCTGCCGAGGACACGGTGGCGACGATTTCGCCAACGTTGGCATCGAAGGCGGCCATCAGAGCCCGCATTTCCTCGGCACGCTCGTGTCGTTGGCGGATTTCCGCTTCTGCCGCTTCGCGCCGGAGGCGCTCGGCATCGGCGAGCTTGCCGGCGAAGTCGGCGAGTGCGCGCGCCATGGAACCGATCTCGTTGCGCGCCGCCGTGTCGGGCGACCGGGCGTCGTGGTCGCCCGCCGAGAGACGCCCCATCCAGTCCTCGATCCGACCGAGAGACTTCGAAACATAGCGCCAGACGACCAAGGCGAAGCAGACGGCGGTAAGCATCGCCAGCACAATGGTCAGGTAGGCTAGATGATTGGAGGTGTTGCGCGCTGCCTCGGCCGTGGCGTCAAGCTCGCTGCTGAGGTCGCCCGTTTCCTTGTCGATGGCGGCCACCAGCGGTTCGAGCGCCGCGTAGGCGTCGGAGACAATGGCTTGGTCGGCTTGCACCTTTTTTGCTGAATCCGACCATGCCTTGAAGGAGGCATTGTAGCCATTGGCGAGTTCGGCGAGTTGCGCCTTCCGCGTGTCGTCAAGGGACGAGGAGGCTATAGCATCCGAGAACTCGGCCATCATGCGCGCGTGCTTGTCGAGATAGGCGCTATCCCGTCGCAGCATGAAATCCTTCTCATGACGACGCAGCATGAGCATGCGGATCGTCTGGTCCTTGTCATTCAGTTCGGCGAAAGCCTTTTCCAGACTGTGCACTTTCTGGCGCAAATCGCCTTCGAGCCCCTCATCGGGTTTGAGGCCCATTGCGCTACGTGTCTCCGCCATCTTGGCGAAAGCGGCCTTGTAGGCGGCGAGCGGTTGTTCGATGTCCGCGATCGCCGCGACGATCTGCGGGTTGCCGAGGGGCGCCGCTTTGCCACGCAGCCCGGCGAGCGCGCTCTCCGCTTCTTCAACCTGCGCCAGCGCGCGCTCGGCGTAAGCCTTGTCCGCTCGGAGCAGGAAATCCTTCTCTGTCCGTCGGATCTGGAGCATCACCTCTTGAAAGTGGGTCGCATCCATGCCGACCTCACGGCCGATGCGGGCGAGGTTTGTGGCGGTGTCGACCTTCTGGCCCATGTAGAACAGGTTGGCGGCGATCACCACGAAACCGAAGCCGGCGATCATCACACTAAGCAGAATCTGATGTCCGATGCGAATTTTACCAAGCATTCTCGACACTCTTCCTGGGAGGTACGAGTATGATGGCGTTGAGCTCTTAAGAAAACACGCGTTTCCGCTCTCAAAAGAGAGAAATTGTCCGCATGAACCAAGTGGTAGACTGTAAGCGCAGGCTTAGGGAGTCCAGTTGCGCCAGAGTGCGCGGTCGAGGACAGTGAAGCCGTCGAACGCGGCCAGAAGGGCCTTGCCTTCCTCGGCATCTCTATTCATCTGATCGATCAACGGGGCGACGCCATCGAACTTCAGCTCGGGGCGGAGATAGGAGAGCGGCATGATCGTGATGGTCTTGCCATAAAGGTCGCCCGCGAAGTCGAACACGAAAGTCTCGAATACCGGCGCGCCGTTGTCGAACGTGGGCCGACGGCCCCAGCTTGCCACGCCTGCGTGACGAACGCCGTCGATCTCGGCGAGAACGGCATAGACGCCCTCCGACAGTCGAACCTGGCTGGGCAGCCGGATGTTGGCGGTCGGGAAACCGATGGTCCGCCCTCGCTTGTCACCGTCGATGACGGTCCCTTCGAAGAACCAGTGCCAGCCGAGCAGGCCGGCGGCCTCGGCCGGGAGGCCCTCGGACAAACGGTCACGCACCGCGCTTGAAGAAACGGTATAGCCGTCTTCCGTCTCGAACGGCTCTATGACGTCTACGGTGAAGCCATGTCGCTCGCCGAGTTCACGCAGCATCTGCGGCGTGCCGTGTCGCCCGTGCCCAAAGTGGAAGTTCCAGCCGACCACGACATGGCGAATGTCGAGTTCGTCGATCAGCACCCTCTCGACGAACTCTTCGGGGCTTTGCGCGGCAAAGGTGGATGAGAAAGGAATGGAGACGAGCCCGTCGAGTCCAATGGCCTCGACGAGGCGTGCCTTGATCGGCCCAGGCGTGAGGCGAAATACCGGATGCTCCGGACGGAACACATCGCGCGGATGCGGTTCGAAGGTCACGCCGACGGCTGGGATGCCACGGTTCCGGGCCACCGCCTGAGCTGTCTCCAGGACGGCCTGATGCCCGCGATGCACGCCATCGAAGTTGCCGATGGCGACGGCGCCTCCTCGAAGGGACGCGGAAACGGAATGACGATCGACGAACTGGAAGGGGGGCATGGGTCTCTGGAATCTGCTGTCGCCTGGACGCCGTCATGCGCGAACATCGGCTCGGCGGCGCGGCGTGACCGTGCCTTCTGCTCCAGACAAGGTCAAGCAGCTAAATGCCAGGATGGCCTCGCCATGTCAGTGTCCTCGGGACGCCGGTTGACGAGGGGGAATCTTCGGCATGGTTGGCAAAGCGTAAACCAACCGCGCCGAGCTTTATGACAACTCAAACAAAAAACCGCCGAACACCGCCAAAAAAAACGATTCAATTGAAAAACAAAAAGTAAATCAAGCGTCTCACCGATCAACCATGACCCAAATGGCCGGGGCTGCGAGAATTAACCGACTTTTCAGGTCCCCGTCGTATGGTTTCCTTCAAGCACGGGCCCCGTCAGGGACGTTCACCCGCCCGTGCATGTGAGCTCGTCATCGAGGCGCGGGTGGCGTCGCGGCAGTGTGGAGTAAACGATGGCACTTGACACATCGATTCCGGTTCTGGTGGTCGACGATTACAAGACCATGATCCGAATCATCAGGAACCTTCTGAAGCAGCTCGGCTTCGAGGACGTCGACGAGGCTGCCGATGGCACCGAAGCCCTCGGCAAGATGAAGGAGCGCCGCTACGGCCTCGTGATCTCCGACTGGAACATGGAGCCCATGACCGGCTATGAGCTTCTGAAGCAGGTCCGCTCGGACTCCTCGCTTTCGAAGACGCCGTTCATCATGGTGACGGCCGAATCCAAGACCGAGAACGTGATTGCCGCCAAGAAGGCAGGCGTGAACAACTACATCGTCAAGCCCTTCAATGCACCGACGCTGAAGAGCAAGATTGAAGCCGTGTTCGGCGACTGATGCCGTAAACGGGCCGGGAAGACGCGGAGCGGTGCTGACACCGCCAACCGCGAACCCGGGGAGGCGCGGCACTGCCGATGCATTCAACGCAGGATCAAGACGTTCCTACCGCCGTATCGTTCGGGCGGACGCCGTCGCGCACCTCAGAAAGAGATCTATCTATGTCGGACATGTCTTCAGAGCACGTGGCCAAGATTATCGACTTCCTTCGCAATGAGCGCAAGGCGGAGGACGTGTCGCTCGAAGACGTGATGCGTCTTGCGGAGTTGATGGCCGAGAGTTTCCAGTCCTTCTTCAAGACGATGGATCTCGCCATCTATACCGAGCTGGGCGAAATGGCGCGTGAAATCGCCAACATGAAGGAAGAGCTTGCGTTGCTGCGCCTCAGCGACATGCGCGACGAGCATATTCCCACTGCAGGCCGCGAGCTCGACGCCATCGTCGAGGCGACCGAGGAAGCCACCAACACCATCATGTCCGCCGCCGAAGAGATCATGGCGGCCGACGTGGCCGATAGCGATGCCTATCAGGCGTTGGTCGGCGAGAAGGTGATCGATATTTTCCAGGCCTGCTCGTTCCAGGATATCACCGGGCAGCGCATATCCAAGGTGGTCTCAACCCTGAATGCCCTCGACAAGCGCATCACCACCCTGGTCGAAAAGCTGAAGATCATGCGCATCACCGATGCAGCCGGCGAAGAGACGGCTTCCGAAAAGCGTGCGCGCGAGCTGATGTTGCACGGCCCGCAGTTCAAGGGCGAAGGCGTCAGCCAGGACGACATCGACGCGTTCTTCTGACGGTCCTTGAACCCACGGCAGCGAAAAAGAGGCCCGATCGGGCCTCTTCTCGTATCCGCCTACCAGGCAAGCCGTGGAATGGCGGCCCGGATGCTAAATCCTTCCGCCTCGAGCCGCTTGGCCAGCCGTACTGGATCGGGGCTGAGAAGGTCGCCGAAATCGGAGCCGTGGATACCGGCCGTCACCATCAGCACGTCGATTCCCTGGCCCCACGCGCCCTTGATATCGGTGGGCAGGCCGTCGCCGATGGCAAGCACGCGACGCTTCTCGACGGGGTGTCCCTGTGCCTTGTCGATGGCGGCCAGCGCCGCGTCGTAGACCGGCTTGTAGGGTTTGCCTATGATGGTGGTGTCGCCGCCGAGCTCGACGTAAAGCTGGGCCAGGGCCCCGGCGCAATAGACGAGACGATCGCCTCGCTCGACCACCACGTCTGGGTTGGCGCAGTACATCTTGAGGCCGCGCTCTACGAAGCGTGAAAACATCGGCCGGTAGGTCTCTGCCGTTTCCGTCTCGTCATCGAACAACCCGGTGAGGGCCACGTACTCCGCGTCTTCCTCGCCGACCAGTTCGACGTCGAGCCCTTCGAAGAGGCCCAGATTGTGCTGCGGCCCAAGGTGGAACAGTCGTCGACGCGGCTCGTTCTCGAACACATTGCGAGCGACCGAACCGGATGTGACGATCTCGTCGTAGCTTTCCGGGCCGATGGCATACTGCCGGCTGAGAAGGTCCTCGACGGCTTTCGCCGGACGCGGCGCGTTGGTGAGCAGCACGACGGCCTTGCCAAGCGCGCGAAAGCGGGTGAGCGCTTCGGCGGCAGCCGGGTAAGGTGATACGCCGTTGTGGAGAACGCCCCAGACGTCGCAGATGACGCCGTCATAGGCCTCGGCGAGGGTCGAAAGCCCCGCGATCATGTCTATCTCTTGCATGCCCATCCCGATAAGGGGCGGACATGACAAGGTCAAGGCAATGCCCACAGACAGAATGAAAGGGGCAACATGCAGCTATCGGAGTTCGGTGAGCGGATCTGCGTTCTAGGTCCATCCAACAGCGGAAAATCGACGCTGGCGACGGCGATCGGTCGGAAGCTCGGCCTTCCCGTCGTTCATCTCGATCGGCTCTATCATCTGCCCCGGACCGACTGGGCACCTCGGCCACGCGAGGACTTCGTCGCGCTGCACGACGAGGCCATCGCAGGTGACCGATGGATCATGGACGGGAACTACTCCGTTTGCATGCCGCAGCGCTTTCGCCGGGCCACGGGCGTCATCTATCTGGACGTATCGACGACGCTCAGCCTTTGCCGATACCTCAGGCGAACTCTTTTCCAGTCCAACCGGATCGGTGGGCTTGAGGGGAGCGCCGATAGCGTCAAGCTGGACATGATCCGCCACATCACCGTGACGACGCGCCGCAATCGTCAGCGCAATACAGATACGTTCGATGGGCTGTCTCTGCCCAAGATCCGGCTATCTTCGCCTGCTGCGATCAGGGAACGTTGCAAGGACTGGGGGCTGGAGGGCCCCTGGTCTCGCTGATCAGCCTCCTTGCCGTCCGAGCAGGTCACGGACGAAGGTTGGGACGCACTCGCTCGCCTTGCCCTCGATTTCGATGTCGAAGAGACCGTATCCCCGGCGGGATGCCTCAAGATTCAACTCGACCGTCAATGCACCGGCCTGCCTGGCCTCGCGAACGAAATCGGCTGCCGGATAGACGGTGCCGGATGTGCCGATGGACAGGAACAAGTCTGCTTCGCCGAGCGCCCGGTAGATCTCCGGCATGTGATAGGGCATCTCGCCGAACCAGACGATGTCAGGCCTGAGTGTGCCTTTCGTTCCGCAAAGCGGGCAGATCGAGGCGCTCGACATGTCGCTTCCCCATGGGCCTCTCTTCTCGCAGGCCTCGCAGAGAAAGCCATCCAGTGTGCCGTGCATGTGGAACAGGGCCTTGGAACCAGCCTTCTCGTGCAGGCCGTCAATGTTCTGCGTCACCAGGAGAAACCGTCCCGGCCAGGCCTTTTCCAATTCGGCCAGCGCAACATGCGCGGGATTGGGACGCGCGATCGCAGCCTCCCGGCGCTGCTCGTTGTAGAAGTCGTGCACCAGAGGCGGGTTGCGGCGAAACCCCTCCGGGGTCGCAACGTCGTCGATGTTGTAACGCGCCCAGATGCCGCCAGCGTCGCGGAAGGTGTCGAGGCCCGACTCCTGGGAAATGCCGGCTCCCGTCAGCACGACGATCGACGTCGCCGGCGAAATCTCGATGTCTCTCATGATCGCCCTTCATTACTGCCGGCGACTATATAGACACGTGGATGGACACCGGTGTTGACGATTTTGTGGCCGGAGGCGATCTCGCCTCGCAAAGTCGCTTCGGTTAAGGTCGTCGCTCCGATCCTCTCCGGTACACGCGAATCCCGACAGCTCATGCCCGTTATCATCCAGCTTTCGCCCGTCACCATCAACCGCATCGCCGCCGGCGAGGTGGTGGAACGGCCGGCGAGCGTGGTCAAGGAACTGGTCGAGAACGCCATCGATGCCGGCGCCGATCGCATCGAGGTGGTGACCTCGGGCGGCGGCAAGACGCTTCTCCGCGTGACCGACAATGGCGTCGGCATGACGGCGGACGATTTGTCTCTGGCCGTGGAGCGGCACTGTACCTCCAAGCTCATTGAGGATGATCTTCTCGATATCCGCACGCTGGGCTTTCGCGGCGAGGCGCTTCCTTCGATCGGCTCTGTGGCCGATCTCCGAATTGAGACGCGGCACGCATCCGAAGACAATGGCTGGGCCATTACGGTCTCGGGTGGTAGCCGGTCGGACATCATGCCGGTGGGACTGAGCCAGGGAACGCGCATCGAGGTTCGGAACCTGTTCTTTTCGACTCCGGCTCGCCTCAAGTTTCTGAAGAGCGAGCGCGCTGAAGCCGGTGCCATCACCGACGTCGTCAAGCGGCTGGCGCTGGCTCACCCCGAGATCCGCTTCTCGCTGTCGGGCTCCGATCGTTCGACGCTCGACTATCCCGGCCTCGCGGAGGCCGATTTCAGAGGGCGCGCCCTGCAGGTGATGGGCGCCGATTTCGCGGAAAACTCGATCGAGATCGATGCGCTGCGCGAAGGGGTGCGGCTGACCGGCCTCGCCGGTCTCGGCACCTTGCAGAAGGCCAACGCCCAGAGCCAGTACCTGTTCGTCAACGGCCGGCCCGTGCGCGACAAGTTGCTGATGGGAGCCATACGGGCGGGCTATGCCGACGTCATGGCCCGAGACCGGTTCCCGGCCGCGGTGCTGTTCGTCGATCTCGACCCGCACGAAGTGGACGTCAACGTTCATCCGACGAAGGCCGACGTACGCTTCCGCGATCCGGGGCTGGTGCGCGGCCTTCTGGTCGGTGCGCTTCGCCGGGCGCATGCCGACGCCGGACATCGCGCCGCCTCGACCCATGGCGCTGCGACGCTCGACGTGCTTGGCGCCGCCGTGTCGCGACCGATGCCGACGGCCGGCGCGTCTTCCTGGCGGTCGGACTACCAGAGCCGTCCCGTCGCCTTCGATTGGCGGACGGCGCCCGACCGGCCGCTTCCCGACGAGGCGTCGGCGGTTCGAACGTTTGCCGAGGACGACGTGCCTTTCGATGCGGGGCCACCACAAGGCCGGTTCTCGGTGATCGATGGCGCCGTGTCGGCCGATGCGCGCGCCGGCCTCGCCGAGGTCCCGGTGGAGAGCCTCTCGCGACCGCTTGGTGCGCCGCGCGCTCAGATCCACGAGACCTATATCGTTGCCCAGACCGAGACGGGGCTCGTCATCGTCGACCAGCACGCCGCGCATGAGCGCCTCGTCTACGAGCGGCTGAAGCGCGAGATCGCCAAGGGCGTCGAGACGCAGATGCTGCTCATTCCGGAGATCGTCGACTTGCCCGAGGAGGACGTCAATCGCCTCATCGAGCGTGCCGACGAATTGGCCGAGCTCGGTCTCGTCGTCGAGGCCTTCGGGCCAGGCGCCATCGCCATTCGCGAGATTCCAGCACTGCTTGGCAGGACCGACACCGCGGCGCTGTTGCGCGACATCGCCGACGATCTCGCCGAATGGGACCAAGCGACGCGCCTCAAGGAGAAGCTCGACGCCATCGCCGCCACCATGGCCTGTCACGGATCGGTCCGGGCCGGCCGCCGCCTCAGGGTGGAGGAGATGGACGCGCTGTTGCGCGAGATGGAAGAGACGCCCAACTCCGGCCAGTGCAACCACGGCCGTCCCACTTTCGTCGAGCTGAAGCTCAGCGACATCGAACGGCTGTTCGGCCGGCGGTGACGTCAGCGCTCGCGAATGATCGCGTAGATGGCGGTATCCCAGCGGGCGCTGCCGACCTTCACCGACGACCGGCGAACGCCTTCGCGCACAAAGCCAAGGGACTCATAGAGCGCGATCGCTGACGTGTTGAACGTGTAGACGTTGAGTTCCAGCCGGGGAAAGTCGCCGACCGCGTCGAGACGGGCGAAGACGTCCGCTAGAAAGGGGCGCGCCAGCCCCTGACGCCGGGAAGCCGGAGCGACGGCGAAGCGAGCAAGCCGAGCGATGCCATCCGTCCAGTCGAGCACCACCTGGGCATGAGCCACCGTCTCGTCCTCAACGATGCCGACGAATGCCAGACGAAGCGGTGGAGCCGTCCGAGTTTCGGCGAGCATCGCCCCGATCTGACGGGCATCGAGCGGAAAGCTGAGGCCGCTGCCACCCCATTGCGCAAGCGCTTCGGGCGTAGAAAACCAGGATGGAAGAGACGCCAAGCCTTCCGGCGTGGCCGGAACGACGCGAAGCGCCGAGGCCACAGGATTACTCGCCTTCGCCAAAGCGGTCGTTGACCAGCGCGGCGATCGCCTCGACGGCGGCCGCCGCGTCGGTGCCGGTCGCCTGAACCTCGATGGACGAGCCGATGCCGGCAGCCAGCATCATGAGCCCCATGATCGACGTTCCCAAGACGCTCTGACCGTCCTTCAGGACGAGAACCTCTGCTTGGAAGCGATCGACGCACTGGACGAACTTTGCGGAGGCACGGGCGTGCAAGCCCTTCTTGTTCAGTATCTTCAGCTCGCGGACGATGGCGCCGTCGGCTCTGTCGTCTGTCATGATCCGGCAAGTACCTGGCTGGCAACGGAAATGTACTTGCGACCGGCGTCGCGCGCCTCCGTGACGGTCTCGGCGAGCGGACGTTCCTTGCGCACTGTCGCAAGCTTGACCAGCATCGGCAGGTTGACGCCGGCGATCACCTCGACGTCTCCGATGTCCATGACGGAAATGGCGAGATTCGAAGGTGTGCCCCCGAACATGTCGGTGAGCAGGATGACACCCTTGCCAGAATTGACGCGACCAACCGACGCGATGATGTCGCTCCGACGCTGCTCCATGTCGTCCTCGGGGCCGATGCAGATGGTCTCAAAATCGGCTTGGGGACCGACCACATGCTCAAGCGCCGACCGGAACTCGTCTGCCAGACGACCGTGCGTCACCAAAACCAACCCGATCATGCTGGGGTCCGATCCCTATAGATTACGAAGATCATGCGGCACGCCATGTTGGTTTCGCTCCAAGCTGGAACGGGCCACATCTTCACCAGAGCGGGATTTCTTGCAAGAGGAAATCCGACTTGACGCCGGTTCGCTTCCTACTCGAAAGGCGTGACAAGGGGGGGCAACTCAACGAATGACACCGCACGATAGCCCGAAAAACCCGGCCATGGAGGGAGTTTAGGGGAAATGGCTATCTTCTGTCGGAAATGTGGCGGTGATCGTTAAATCTTGTTCATTTCCGAGAGTGCCGCACCCAGAAGCGGCAGCGAAACAGCCGTTTGCCTGCTCGGAATCGCTTGACGGGGCAACTTCACCCCGTCGATCTCGGCCCCTTCCTCATCGATTTCTGGCAGGCGGGGCATGGCCTCGGGTTCTACAAGATCAGCGACGAGACGGATCACCGCCGCCGGAACATGGTCCACCCGTTCGATTCCACGGCCCCGTCGCTCGGCTAGGCCGGCAATGGTTTCCGGGCAGTGGGCGACGATTCGGCCATTGACTCTGGACAGTGCCACGCGGTCGTCGGCGACGAAGGCCGCATAGGCACCGTTCCGTCGTGCCGCCTCGACGAGCGCGAAGGCCAGCGAGGTCTTGCCGGCACCCGAGGCGCCGCGGATCAGCAGCCCGGTTTCACCGATGACGACGGCGGTGGCGTGAACGGTGGGCGGGGTCATGTGGCGAGATCGGCCGGCAACGACACCACGAAACGCGCGCCCGTGACGCGGTCGGGGTCGGATGGGTCGTCCTTGCGGTTGATCGCCATGATGGTGCCCCGATGGGCCTCGACGATCTGCTTGGAGATCGACAAGCCGAGGCCGGAGTTGTTTCCGAAGCCTTCTCCGTCGGGACGGTCGGTGTAGAAGCGCTCGAAGACCCTTTCGAGTTTTTCGGCACGGATGCCCGGCCCGTGATCGTCGACGACGACCTCGACCATGCCATCGTCGCGATGGACGACCACCTCCACTTGCCCACCCTCCGGGGAGAACGAGCGGGCGTTGTCGATCAGGTTGTTGAACACCTGTCCAAGCCGGCTGTCGTGGCCGAGGACCGTCAGTGGGCGGTTTCCCTCGCCGCGTTCGATCCTGAGGTCGATGCCGATCTCCTGATGGCGCCCCGTTTCGCGCGCCAGCGAGACGACGCCCTCGACGAGCCGGCCGACATCCAGCGGCGCCACATCTTCGCGTGCCAGCTCGGCATCGAGGCGTGAGGCGTCGGAGATGTCGGTGATCAGCCGGTCGAGCCGGCGGACGTCGTGCTGGATGATCTCCAGCAGCCGTTCCCGGCTGGTGTCGCTCTTGGCAAGCGGCAGGGTCTCCACCGCCGAACGCAGCGAGGTCAGCGGATTCTTGAGCTCGTGGGCGACATCGGCGGCGAAGCTCTCCGTGGCATCCATGCGGCTGTAAAGCGCGTTGGTCATGTCGCGAAAGGCGCGGGCGAGATCGCCGATCTCGTCCTCGCGATCGAAGGAGGGGATCTCTTCGCGTTGTTTGACGCCCCGCCGGATGCGGTCCGCCGCTGCGGCGAGGCGGCGCAAGGGGCGGGCAATGGTGCCCGCCAGCAGGAAGGACAGCGTGGTGGTGACCGCTGCGGCCACCAGGAAGACGCGGAAGATGCCCCACCGCTCGGCTGCGACGATGGCGTCGATGTCGCCGCCCTCGGTGGACAGCAGCAGAGATCCAACGACCACGCCGAAGCGCTGCACCGGTACGGCGACGGAGACGATCATCTCGCCGGCCTCGTTGACGCGGACCACCGTGCCGGGCGAACCGTTGAGCGCCCGCTCCACCTCCGGGTAGCCGCGCCCATTGCCGCCCCCGAGCTCCCGGTAGACGGGGAGGTCGATTCGTCTCAGGCGAAAATTGATGGCATTGATCGCTTGCTCGAAGAGCGAGGGCTGAGGTGGCTTCGACGGGGGCAAGTTGAAGCGCAGCACCTGTCCCCGGGAGTAGAGAAAGCGGGAATCGAGGATCAGGATGCCGTCGCGGTCGTAGATGCGCGCCCGAGTCTTTGTCGGCGTGATCAGTCGGCGCAGGAGGGGCGCCACTCGTTCCGGATTGATGGGAAAGTCGAGGCTCTCCGTGTCGGTCTGGGAGGTGACCTCGCCACCGGCTTGCATCTGCAACAGGCGCTCGGGGTCGATGGTGATCGTGTTGGATATGGCCGAGGCTGACGCGGCGATGGCGCCGGCCATGATCTCGCCTTGCGTCAGCAGGCTCTCGACGCGCGCGTCGATCAGGCCGGCGCGGAACTGGTTGAGATAGAGAATGCCCGAGACCAGGGCCACCAGCGCGGCGAGGTTGAGGACAAGGATGCGGCGGCTGAGGGAGGTCCCGATCGACGTTGCCGTGAAGCGCTTGATGCGGCGGGTGATGACCGGAGCCAGCCGGCGCATCGTCTGTATGCGCCCGCTGTCGGTTCGGTCCGCTTCCTGGCTTCCCCTCATCGGCATCGTTTCCTGCTAGTGGTTCGATTCCGACACTCGCCCACGCCAGATGCTAGCCTTGGCGCAAAATGTCAAACTCGCTCCGCTAGGGTTCGCCTCACATCTCCTTGAAGCGGTAGCCGACGCCGTAGAGGGTCTCGATCATCTCGAAGTCATCGTCGATGGCCTTGAACTTCTTGCGCAACCGCTTGATGTGGCTGTCGATCGTTCTGTCGTCGACATAGACCTGATCGTCGTAGGCGGCGTCCATCAGCGCGTTGCGGCTCTTGACCACGCCGGGGCGCTGGGCGAGCGCGAACAGGATCAGAAACTCCGTGACGGTCAGCACGACGTTCTGCCCCTTCCAGGTGCAGGTGTGCCGCTCCTGATCCATGACGAGGTTGCCGCGCTCGATGTTGCGGTTGGCGTCGGTCGGCTTCGGCGAGGCAGAGGTGTCGCGCGGAGCGACGCGGCGCAGCACCGCCTTGACGCGCTCGACCAGGAGGCGTTGCGAGAAAGGCTTGTGAATGAAGTCGTCGGCCCCCATCTTCAGACCGAACAGCTCGTCGATCTCGTCGTCCTTGGAGGTCAGGAAGATGACGGGCATGTCGGTCTTCTGGCGGAGGCGGCGCAACAACTCCATTCCGTCCATGCGCGGCATCTTGATGTCGAGGATGGCGAGATCGGGTTGCGCCTTGCTGAGACCGTCGAGGGCCGAGGCACCATCGGTGTAGGTCTCCACGCGATAACCCTCCGATTCGAGGGCGATCGAGACGGACGTCAGGATGTTTCTGTCATCGTCCACGAGCGCGATGGTCGGCATGCCCCAGGTCCCCGTCAGTTCCGAGCCTCAGCTCTTCATGTCATATTCGGTCGGTTTCAGTAGCCGGACCTTTGTAGCAGAGTTGAGCGGAATCTGGGCAAGATTGTAGAAAGATCAAGAATTCACTGGCTTTTTCACCCCAATCGGCGGGGCGAGAGTGATTTTTGATCGAATGCGGTGACGCGCCGGCTATCTTTCCTGTCGGATCGCTTCGCCGCAGTTGCAAGACAGAGATTGCGGTCGGGAGATCAAGGGAGATCTCACATGAATGACACCCGCTTCGACGCTCAGCATATGGCGCGCCGGATCGTGCGGTCGGCGGCGACTGCTTCGCTCGGAACGCTCTCTCCCGATGGTGGGCCATTTGTCACTTTCGTTGCCGTGGCGACCGACATCGATGGGTCTCCTCTGGCGCTTCTATCGGATCTCGCAGCCCATACTCGCCACCTTGAGCGTGACCCACGCGCATCGCTCCTCGTGCATGCGCTGGCGGACACCGACGATGCCTCGCTGGCCGGTGCTCGCGCCACCGTCAGTGGTCGCCTTCGGCGCGTGGCGCGGGACGAGGACGATCATGAGCGCCTCTTTGGGCGCTTCCTGGCGCGCCATCCAGAGGCCGAGGGCTATGCTGGCTTCAGCGACTTCTCCATTTATCGCATGACGGTCGATAGTGTTCATCTCGTCGCCGGCTTCGGTCGGATCGTGCAGCTCTCCTCGGCCGATCTTCTAGTGCCAACGGAAGTGGCTGATGCGTTCGCCAACGCCGAAGCCACGCTTTTGAAGAACTTCAGCAGCATTGGGGCTCGGTTGGTGGCGATCGATCCCGATGGCGTGAATCTCCTGGATACCGGCGTGACCCGGCGATCCTTTCCGCGCCGCGCCGACCATCCAGGGGAAGTAAGGGACCTTCTTGTGGCGTCTGACTGAGCGCTAGCTCAAATCCGGCGCGCGAAGATAACCTGCGTTTCGCCGTACTGGCGCTCATCCTGCCGCTCAAGTCCGTCGGGCAACGTCACCTCGGCCTTGGCCGCTTCCTCGATGACGACAAGGGCGCTGACCGAGAGCCAGCCGCCTGAAAGCAGCGAGGCGAGCGCCTTTTCGGCTAGCCCCTTGCCATAGGGGGGGTCGAGGAAAGCGAGAGTGTAGGGCTCGGCCGGGCCGATCGAGCCCATGGTGGTCGCGTCGCGGCGAAAGATGCGCGTCGCCCCCATCAGGCCGAGAGTTTCCTGGTTGCGGCGGATCAGGCCGCGCGCCTCCGCTGCCTCCTCGACGAACAGGCACGTCTTGGCGCCCCGGCTCATTGCCTCGAAACCGAGGGCGCCGGTGCCGGCGAAAACGTCCATGACGCGTGCGTCCTGGAGAATGCCATCGTAGGCGTGCTCCAGAATGTTGAAGACGCTCTCGCGCAGGCGGTCCGACGTGGGGCGGATGGCGAGGCTGCCGGCCGCCGGGGTCGCCAGCGCCGCCCCGCGATGCTTACCGGCGACGATCCGCATCGCGTCCCCTCGGCTTGCCCGGGCCACCGCGGCCTCCGCCATCCTTCGGCCCGCGACCGCCCTTTGCTCCCTTGCCACCAGGCGCGCTCATCGGACTTCCGTCCTGGATGCGGCTGCCCTTCGGCGTGATGCCGCGTTGCGGCCTGTCGCCCCGCACGCGCGCCGGCTCGTCGCCGTGGGCGCGCGGCTTGCGGTCGATGTCGAAGCTCTTGCCGGACTTGTAGGCGCGTGGGGCGTCTTCGGCCTCGGTGCGACGGCTGAGGCGCCCGTCGCGGCGTCCGTCCTTAGCCTCGCCCTTGAGCGTCAGGGTGGCGCGCTGCGGCTTTTCCGCCTTGGCGACACGAACCGGCGGCTTGCCTGTTCCGGTCTTGCCAGTGCTACGCCCGGTCGGTTGCCGGCCTTGCGCTGCATCGAGATCGGCCTCATGTCGTTTGCGACTCGCCGCCGCCGACACGCCTTTCGGTCGAGATTGTGCTCTCTCCCGGGCAACAGGCTGCTTGTCCCTTGAGGTGGGGCCCGTCTTGCCCGCCTTGGCAAGCACCGACTGGATCGGTGTGCGATCCTCCTCGCGCGCATCCAAATCGGCCCCCGCTTCGCCAGCCAGCCGGTCGCCGAGCTGGGCACGCAGGACGCGGCGCGGGACTTCTTCCACGGTGCCATCAGCCAGTTCGCCAAGCTGGAACGGACCGAAGGAAACGCGGATCAGCCGGTTCACGTCGAGGCCGAGATGGGGCGAGAATGGTCTTCACCTCCCGGTTCTTGCCCTCGCGCAGTCCTACCGTCAGCCAAACGTTGTCGCCTTGGCGCCGGTCGACCGTTGCCTCCACCGAACCGTAGAGAATGCCGTCGATGGCAATGCCGTCCTTCAGCGCATCGAGCCGAGCCTGGTCGATGTCGCCATGGGCGCGCACGCGATAGCGGCGTAGCCAACCGGTCGCCGGCAGCTCCAGCACGCGGGCGAGACCGCCGTCGTTGGTGAGCAGCAGCAGGCCTTCGGTGTTGATGTCGAGTCGGCCGATGGTCATGACGCGCGGCAGATCCTCGGGCAGGATCGAGAAGACCGTTGGCCGTCCTTCGGGGTCGTAAGTGGTGGTAACGGTGCCGCGTGGCTTGTGGAACAGCCAGAGGCGGGTTCTCTCCCGCTCGGGCAGCGGCTGGCCGTCGACCTCGACCTTGTCGTCGGGCTTGACGGTGACCGCCGGCGTGTCCAGCACGCGGCCGTTGAGCTTGACGCGACCGTCGGCGATCCACGTTTCGGCCTCGCGTCGCGAGCATAGACCGGCGCGCGCAATCACCTTGGCGATGCGGTCGGCGCCATCGTCGGCCTTGGCCGGAGATTTCATCGCCTTGGGGGCGGGGGAGGGAGTCTTGATCATGCCGACGCTCTTAGCAGGAAAAGAGGGCGACGTGCAGCCGGTCTGTTAGGCGTTGGCAGGCTTGCGCCCAGCCTATGTTCGTCTGGCGATCGCCGGGTTATACCGAGTGTCGTCAGTACAGAGGAAAAGCATGCCCGGCTTCATGGACATGGCGATCGAAGAGGCGCGCTTGGCGGCCGCACGCGGCGAGGTTCCCGTCGGTGCGGTGATCGTCCGCGACGGCGCCGTTCTCGCCACCGCCGGCAACCGGACTCTTGAGCTTTCCGATCCCACCGCGCACGCGGAGGTGCTGGCGATCCGTGCCGCCGCCGCCAGGATTGGTTCGGAGCGGCTGATCGGCTGCGATCTCTACGTCAGCCTCGAGCCCTGCGCCATGTGCGCAGGAGCCATATCCTTTGCGCGTCTGAGGCGGCTCTATTACGCCGCGGCCGACGAGAAGGGCGGCGCTGTGGAACACAACGTTCGCTTCTTCGCTTCGTCCGGCTGCCATCACGCACCAGACGTCTATTCGGGCATTGGCGAAAGCGAGGCAGGGCGGCTTCTCAAGGCGTTCTTCGCCAACCGGCGCTAACGCAATCCGGGGAAGGGCGCAGCCCGGTGTCGTGCTCAGGCCGCGGCATCGAGCCGGCGCCCGACGGCCGCCTTCACCTCTTCCCGGACACAGGCGGTCGCTGCGAGAATGTCCTTGGCCTTAGTGAAGTCGAGCACGCCAATGCCGTTGATCGGAGGGCGGATCAGCACGTCCGGCCGGCGCGACTTCAGCTTTTCGGAGATGAGGGACTGCATCAGGATCTGGCTTGAGCCGAACAGCGCTTCGCGGGCGCCGGGCGGACGCCCCTTGTCGGACCGTACAGGCATGCCCACCACGTCGACCGCGACGATCATCCCGACGTCCTCCGGCAGCTTGTCGAACGGCAGCGGATTGACCACGCCACCGTCGATCAAGGTCAGGCCGCCGATTTCAACGGGCCGGAACAGGGCGGGCAGGGCGATCGAGGCAGCGACGGCGCGCCGCAACGAGCCTGCGCCGATCTCCACTTCGGCGGCCCTGTAGTAATCGGCAGCGACGATCGAGAAGGGGATGGGAAGATCGCCGAAGTCGTCGGGAACTCGCTCGGGCAGGAACTCGCGGATCGCCGCTTCCGGGTCGAACAGCGGCAAGCCTCCGACCACTTCGGCGAGGCTGCGCGGGCGAAGCTTCCATACCTTGCCCCAGAGGTCCGCCGGTCGGCCAAGCGCGGCGAGTAACTCGTCCTCGATCTCGGCGCCCGATAGTCCAGCTGCTGCTGCGGCGCCGATCAGCGCTCCGATCGAACACCCGACGATGGCCGACGGGCGGAGGCCGAGATCGTCGAGAGCCGTGAGCACGTGCACGTGGGCGAGGCCGCGTGCGCCACCGCCGCCGAGCGCCAGTCCGAGAGCGGGAACGGTTTGCTGGGCGGCGGCATCGGTCATGATTGCTATCTCCGTCATGGGATGGGCATGCCGGATCGATATGGCGTCTTCACGACGTCTTGGCGAGACCGGCGGTCAAAAAACGGTCTTTCACTGCTGCCAGTGCGCTTGCGGCCGAGTTGCGCCGCCGCTAGAGCATTTCCAGGAAGAAGGCGAACCGCCGTCGCGTAAGGACAGGGAAGAGTTCCATGAAATACGTCAGCACCCGTGGCAACGCCCCCGTTCTCGGCTTTTCCGACGTCGTTCTCGCCGGTCTCGCCCGCGACGGCGGTCTCTACGTCCCGGAGACCTGGCCGACGCTCGATGCCGCGACCATCGCCTCCTTTGCCGGCCGGCCTTACGCCGATGTCGCCTTCGAGGTGATTTCGCGCTTCGTCGACGGCGATATCGCCGATGCGGATCTCAAGGCGATGATCGATGCAGCCTACACCGGCACATTCCGTCATCCGGCGGTGACGCCGCTCGTTCAGATCGCCCCCGATCATTTTCTGTTGGAACTGTTTCACGGGCCGACGCTTGCCTTCAAGGACGTGGCGATGCAACTGCTCGCCCGCCTGATGGACCACGTGCTTGGCCAACGCGGCATGCGGGCCACCATTGTCGGCGCCACCTCCGGCGATACTGGCGGCGCGGCGATCGAGGCCTTCCGTGGGCGCGACAACACCGACATCTTCATCCTGTTCCCCAATGGTCGCGTCTCGGACGTGCAGCGCCGGCAGATGACGACCGTGGCCGACGGCAACGTCCATTGCATTGCCCTCGAAGGCACGTTCGACGATGCCCAGAGCCTTGTGAAGGGCATGTTCAACCACTTCGCTTTCCGCGACGAGCTCTGCCTTTCCGGCGTCAACTCGATCAACTGGGGGCGTATCGCGGCGCAGGTCGTCTACTATTTCGTCGCGGCCGTGGCGCTCGGCGCACCGGCCCGCAAGGTGTCCTTCACCGTGCCGACGGGCAACTTCGGCGACATTTTCGCAGGCTATGTCGCCAAGAAAATGGGGCTTCCCATCGAGAAGCTGGTGATCGCCACCAACGTCAACGACATCCTTGCGCGCACGCTCGAGAGCGGACGCTACGAGGCGACCGGCGTCGTGCCGTCGACCTCGCCGTCCATGGATATCGAGGTCTCCTCAAACTTCGAGCGTCTCGTCTTCGAGGCCTGTGGTCGTGATGCGGGCGTCGTGACCGGCCTGATGCAAACCCTGTCCCAGTCGGGTGCCTTCACGCTGCCCGAGGCGGCCTATGCAGGTATCCGCAAGGAGTTCGGCGCCGGCCGAGCTTCGGTCGAGGCGACAGCCGAAATCATCCGCCGGCTTCGGAACGAGGCCGGATACCTTATCGATACCCACGGCGGCAATGGTGTCGTTGTGGCCGAGGCTTTCACCGGTGGCATTGTGCCGATGGTGACGCTTGCGACCGCCCATCCCGCCAAATTCCCAGACGCGGTGGGGGCGGCAACCGGCGAACGGCCGGCGCTGCCCGCATTTCTCGGCAATTTGATGGAGAGACCGGAGCGCATGACGGTGCTTTCCAACGACCTTGCAGTCGTCGAAGGTTTCATTCGCCAGCGGGCAAGGGTTCTGGCCTGAACGACGCGGACGGAGGGAGAGGCTGCGCCGTCAAAAGTGAAGGGGCATGTGAAACTTTGTGTTGAGTGGAACGTCGTTCCATGCAGAGTCCGCAACAAAAGCTGACTTTTGGTGGAGCGAATTTGACATTTGGAACATGCCTGACATCATGACGGGCACGATGCCGAAATCAAAAGCTCCACCAGAACAAGGGTGTGATCGTGGTTCTCTCGGCGCCGACATTTGTCGGAGGCCTGTGTCGAGCGAATGCCAGTGTCGGGGCCGAACCACTAGGGAGGAAATGGTCGGATGGCCGTCGAAATAACCAAGTTGGATAACGGCATCACCGTCGTCACCCATTCCATGCCGCATCTGGCATCGGCGGCGCTTGGCGTCTGGGTGGCGGCCGGATCGCGATCGGAGGCGGCTGACGAGAACGGCATCTCCCACCTTCTCGAACATATGGCTTTCAAGGGAACGAAGAAGCGTTCGGCCAAGGACATCGCCGAGGAGATCGAGAATGTCGGCGGTGAAGTGAACGCCGCCACCTCCATTGAAAGCACCAGCTACTACGCTCGGGTGTTGGCCGGAGATGTGCCGCTCGCCCTCGATATCCTCTCCGACATCCTGCAGAACTCCAAGTTCGATCCGGAAGAGCTCGATCGCGAGAAGCACGTCATCGGTCAGGAAATCGGCGCCGCTCTCGATGCGCCGGAAGACTTTGTCTTCGACATGTTCCAGCAAGCCGCTTTCCCCGGCCAGGCGATCGGTCGTCCGATTCTCGGTTCGATCGATACGGTGAAGGGCTTTTCCGACGACGCCCTGCGAGGCTACCTCAGTCGCCACTACACCGGTGGCCGGACGGTCATCGCCGCTGCCGGCAAACTGGGACATCGCGACCTGGTGCGCTTGGCCCGCCGCAAGTTCCAGCATTTTGGCGAAGCGGAATCGGTCGTTCCCGAGCGTGCGACGTATGTCGGCGGCGAGGCGCGTGAGGAACGCGACCTGATGGAGGCGCAAGTCGTTCTTGGTTTCCCCGGCATCGCCTATGGCCACGAGGACTATATCACCGCCCAGATCGCGTCGTCCATTCTGGGAGGCGGCATGTCATCGCGGCTTTTCCAGGAAATCCGCGAGAAACGCGGCCTTTGTTACTCCATCTACGCCTTCCACTGGGGGTTCGAGGATGCGGGTATCTTCGGCATATCGGCGGCGACGGGTGAGCGCGACGCCGGCGCGGTGGTCGAGGAAACCATGAACGAGATCGCTCGCGCTTCGATGGCGGTCACGGAGGTGGAGGTAAAGCGCGCGCAATCGCAGCTTCGTGCCGGCCTTCTGATGGCTCTGGAAAGCCCCGTGGCGAGGGCCGGTCAGATTGCCCGTCACATCATGTTCCATGGGCGTATTCTGCCGCTCGACGAGCTGGTTACGCGGATCAATGCCGTGACGCCGCAGAGGATCTGCGAGTTCCTCGAGAGGATCAACGTTGCGCCCAACCCGACGTTGGCGGCCATCGGTCCGATCGCCAAGGTGCCTTCGGTCGGCTCGATCGCTGCCAGCGCTGTGTCGACCAAGGCGAGCGCAGCATGACTTTTTTCGGCGTCGTGGCTTCCGGAGCCCTTCCGGCGCTGGCGGACGACGTCGTCTCCCTGCGCTTGCCGGTGGTTTCCGACTATGCCGCCTGGGTCAACGAGCGCTCCGAGAGTCATGACTTCCTGAAGCCATGGGAGCCGACATGGTCGGCGGAGGACTTGACGCGGGCTTCCTTCAAGCGCCGTGTTCGCCGGGTTCAGCGCGAGGCGGCCGAGCAGACCGGCTTCGCTTTCCTGATCTTTCGTCGCGACGACGAAGCTCTCCTTGGCGGAATCACACTGTCCAACATCCGCCGTGGCGTTTCCCAGAGCTGTTGCCTCGGCTACTGGATGAGCGTGCGCCACGCCGGTCGTGGCTACATGCGCCTAGCTGTGGATCTCGTTCTGAAGTTCTGTTTCGAGGAGCTGCGGCTTCACCGCGTTGAGGCGGCCTGCATCCCGGGCAACGACCGCTCCCTCAGTCTTCTCGAAAAAGCCGGATTCGTTCGCGAAGGCTATGCGAGGCGCTATCTCATGATCGATGGCCGCTGGCAGGATCACGTGTTGCTCTCGTACATGACGAACGAGGACGACGCGGCCTGATGGCAGGCGCCGAACGGGCGGTTTGCATGGCCGCCGTCCTCGGCTATATCTCTCCGAACGCGCTTTCGAAGGTTGGTGCGCGAAGGATTTCGAGCGCGGGCGCCGTCGAAGCTTCCGCGCCCTTTGACAGAAACCGCCGCGTGTCCGGCGCGGTCCACGAAACCAAACTGTTCGCCAGTCGAGCTGGAGAGTGTCCTTGGCCTTCGTCCGCGCCGCTGTCGCCTTCTTCCTGCTGGTGTTCGCCGCCAGTCTGATCCCGCATCTCGCGCTGGCTGCCGAGCCCATTCTCGTCGAACCCGACGTCAAGGCGCTCGATCTCACCCACGCCGTCGAGTATCGACGCGATGCCGGCAACTCCATTCAGGTCTCCACGGCCCCCGGACCAGACGGGGTTGTGCGTCGCATCGAGGTTCGGGCCAAGGGCATTGATTCCAATCCGTCCTGGGTGGTGTTTTCGCTATCCAACCAGTCGGACCTGCAGCTCGACCGACTGATTGTCGCTCCGCATTTCCATCTGGTTGGCTCGCGCGTCATGTGGCCCGACCTTGGCGCTTCGCGCATCGCGGCGATCACCCCGAGCTCCGGCTTTGCCCCGGAGCGACAAAGCAGTCAGGACTCCGACGTTTTCCTGGTGACGCTCGACCCCGGCACCGTGGTCACCTTCGTCGTCGAGCTTCGGACGCGCGACCTGCCGCAGATCGGCCTGTGGGAGCCCAACGCCTACAAGGACAGCGTCAACGCCTACACGCTTTACCGGGGCATCGTGCTCGGTATCTCCGGCCTTCTAGCGCTCTTCCTGACCATCCTTTTCGTGGTCAAGGGATCGATGATGTTCCCGGCGACCGCGGCATTGGCCTGGGCGGTTCTCGCCTATCTCTGCATCGATTTCGGCTTCTGGAACAAGGTGTTCGCCGTCGGCTCGGGAACCGATCAACTCTACCGGGCCGGTTCGGAGGTGATGATCGCCGTCACGATGGTGATCTTCCTCTACGCCTATCTCAACCTCAACCGATGGCACGTACGCTACAGCCACGTGATGCTGATCACGCTTCTGGCGCTCATCGGTCTGTTCGCCCTTGCCCTCTATGACCCCTCGATCACCGCCGGCATCGCCCGCATGGTATTGGCCGCACTCGGCGGCGTCGGCTTCGTGCTGATCGTCGCGCTCGCCTTGCGCGGATACGACCGGGCGATCATGCTGGTGCCGACCTGGCTGGTGTTCCTTGCCTGGCTGGCTGGTACGGGGCTAGCGGTCTCGGGGCGCCTCGTCAGCGATCTCGCCCAACCGGCGCTCGCCGGTGGCCTCGTGTTGGTCGTTCTGCTGCTGGGCTTCACGGTCATGCAGCATGCCTTTGCCGGTGGCGCCATCACGCAAGGGCAGGTGGACGATAGCGAACGCAAGGCGTTGGCGCTTACCGGCTCCGGCGACATGATCTGGGACTGGGACGTTCTCGCCGACCAGATCGTCACGTCGGCCGAAGCTGAGGAAAGCCTTGGCCTCAAGCGCGGTCGCCTCGAGGGGCCCGCGCGCGATTGGCTCGATTATCTGCATCCGCAGGACCGGGAGCGCTTCAAGGCAACGCTCGATGCCGTCGTCGAAACGCGCAAGGGGCGCCTCAGCCAGACCTTCCGCATGCGCGCCCAGGACGGGCACTATCAGTGGTTCCGCTTGCGCGCTCGCCCCATTCTCGGTTCGGATGGCGAGGTGATCCGCTGCGTCGGCACGTTGCTCGACATCACCGACATGAAGCTGGCGCAGGAGCGCCTTCTGTCCGACGCCATTCACGACAACCTTACCTCACTGCCGAACCGCGAACTTTATCTCGACCGTCTGGCATCCGACCTGGTTCGGGCCGGAGTCGACAATCAGCGGCGGCCGGCGGTCTTCCTCGTCGATCTCGATCGTTTCAGGCAGGTCAACGAGACTCTGGGCCTCTCCGTGGGCGATACCATCCTCTTGACCCTGGCTCGCCGGCTGGGACGTCTCGTCAAGCCGCTCGACACCCTGTCGCGTCTCGAGGGCGATCGTTTTGGCATCGTGCTGGTGTCCGAGCAGGCCTCCGACCGGCTTGCTGCCTTCGCGGACACCGTCAAGCGGGCGGTTCGCGCGCCGATCGTCGTCGGCGAGAAGGAAGTATTCCTGACCGCCTCCATCGGCATCGCCGTGCCCGATGCCGACGACAAGGAAGCTCGAACGCTGATGCAGGATGCCGAGATCGCGCTTGCCTTTGCCAAGAAGCTCGGTGGCGATCGCATCGAGACCTTCCGTCCGGCTTTGCGCATCATGTCGGCCGACCTCACCTCGCTGGAGCAGGACCTGCGCGGCGCCATCGACAAGGGCGAGTTGACGGTGCTCTACCAGCCGGTCATCCGGGCCGGCGATCGGTCGGTCGCCGGCTTTGAGGCACTGTTGCGCTGGAATCATCCGCGCAAGGGCTCGATCCCGCCTGCCGAGTTCATGCCGATCGCCGTGCGCTCCGGCCTCGTGGTCCAGCTGGGCATGTTCCTGCTCGACAGGGCTGCCCGGCAACTTGCCGACTGGCGTGATCATCTGCCATTCGGCGACACCTTGACCATGTCGGTCAACCTGTCCAACCGGCAGATCCTGCGGCACGAGCTTCTGAACGACATCAAGGCCATCCTGTCCCGCACCGGCCTGCCGCGAGATGTGCTTCACCTCGAGTTCTCCGAAAGCCTGCTGATGGAGAGCCCGGAGTTCTCGCTGCAGATGCTGATGAAGATCAAGGAACTTGGGGCGGGCTTTGCCGTCGACGAGTTCGGCATGGGCTTCTCTTCGTTGAGCTATCTGCAGCGGTTGCCGCCGGGTACGCTCAAGGTCGATCAGAACGTGCTGAGAAGTTCCGGCCGCCATCGGCAGGCCCTGTTGCGGACCATCGCGTCGCTTGCCCACGATCTCGAACTGGAACTGGTGGTGGAAGGGATCGACCGTACCGTCGACCTCGACGATGTCGCCAACCTTGGCGCCGATTATCTGGAAGGCTACCTTTTCGGCTCGCCGATGAGCGCCGACGAAGTGCGTAAGCTGATGGAAAAAGCAAAGAAGGCGGTTGCCAAGGTGGCGCCGGTTGCCGTACCCGACGCGCCGCAACGCGTGTCGGAGCGGGTGCCGGGGGCCTCGACGGTGGTTGTTGGTGAAGCGGCCAGCGGCCCGCCGGCCGCCTGACGCCATCTTTTCGTGCCGCCGCAAGTGTGGGAATAAGGACCGGCCGGCGATTCGTCGCCAGTCTCTTGGGTCTGGGACGTTGACGAGAGGATCATGACCGTCATGAGGACCGTTCTTTCCGCCTGCCTTTCCGTTCTGCTCGCCATGGGCTCGCTGCCGGCGACGCTTTCCTCGGCGGCGGCGCAGGAGTTCGTCGATGGCAAGGTGGAGTCCGTGCACGGCGACTGGCAGATCCGTTGCGACCAGCCGGTCGGCGCACGCGACAAGCAGTGCGCCATGGTGCAGAACGTCACCGCCGAAGACCGTGACAACATCGGCCTGTCCGTGCTGATCGTGAAGACGGTCGACAAGAAGGCGAGGATCATGCGGGTCCTGGCGCCGCTCGGCGTCTACCTGATGGCTGGGCTTGGCCTTCGCATCGACGACAAGGACATCGGCCGAGTCGGGTTCGTCCGCTGTCGGGCGCGTGGCTGCTATGCCGAGGTCGTCCTGCAGGACGATCTCATCGGTCAGCTCGAGAAGGGCGGCAAGGCGCTGTTCATCATCTACGATTCCCCGGAAGACGGTATCGGCATTCCGATCTCGCTGAAGGGCTTCAAGGACGGGTTCGACGCCCTTCCGTGAGCGGCCGCACTTGCGTGGGCCTGCACGAAACACGACATGTTGCGCGTCCGGAAGCTAGAGCATCCGGACGTTTGCATTTATGGAGGTGTTGATCCTCCTGCTGATGGGACGCTGCCGCCGATGACCGAACGCCATGACCTTCTCGCCCTCGCCGGTCTTGATCCCGACGCCACGCAACGCCTCGTTCGCGATGCACTCGTCGGCGCCGACGATGGCGAACTCTACCTGGAGCGCTCGGAAGGCGAGGCGCTGACCTTCGACAACGGACGCCTCAAGACGGCCACCTATGACGTCAACCAGGGGTTCGGCCTGCGGGCGGTGGCCGGTGAGGCGGTGGGCTATGCCCATGCCGACGATCTCTCGGAAAAGGCCCTGCGACGGGCCGCCGACGCCGTGAAGGCCGTGTCCATGGGCTATGCAGGCACGCTTGCCGAGCCGCCACGCCCGACCAACCGCAAGCTCTACGGCGACGTCAATCCGCTGTTGTCTCCCGCCTTCTCGGACAAGGTGACCCTGCTTTCGGAAATCGACGCCTGGGCGCGCGCTCGCGACCCGCGCGTGCGACAGGTGACCGCTTCGATCACCACCAGCCACAAGATCGTCGAGATCATCCGCGCCGACGGCGTTCACCTCAGGGATGTGCGCCCGCTGGTCCGCGTGAACGTGTCGTTGATTGCCGGCAGCGGCGACCGGCAGGAGAGCGGCTCCTATGGCGAGGGTGGCCGTCTGGCGCTCGACGGCTTCATCACCCCCGAGCGTTGGCAGCACGCCGTGGACGAAGCGCTTCGTCAGGCCCTGGTCAATCTCGAAGCGAAGCCGGCCCCGGCGGGAACCTTCGATGTCGTGCTTGGGTCCGGCTGGACGGGCGTTCTGCTGCACGAAGCGGTGGGGCATGGCCTCGAGGGCGATTTCAATCGCAAGAAGACCTCCGCCTTCGCCGGCCTGATGGGCGAGCAGGTGGCGGCGAAGGGCGTTACCATCGTCGACGACGGCACGCTGCCGGACGCGCGCGGTTCTCTGACCATCGACGACGAGGGAACGCCGAGCGGCAAGACGGTGCTCATCGAGGACGGACGCCTCGTCGGCTATATGCAGGACCGCCAGAACGCCCGCCTGATGGGCGCCGAGTCCACCGGCAACGGTCGTCGGCAGTCCTATGCCCATGTGCCGATGCCGCGGATGACCAACACCTACATGCTTTCCGGCGACAAGAGCCGCGAGGAGATCGTCGCCTCGGTGAAGGACGGTATCTACGCCGTGTCCTTTTCGGGCGGCCAGGTGGACATCACCTCCGGCAAGTTCGTGTTCGATTGCACCGAGGCCTATCGCGTTCGAAACGGCAAGGTTGGCGAGCCGATCAAGGGTGCCATGCTGATCGGCAACGGTCCCGAGGCGATGAAGCGGGTCTCGATGATCGGCAACGACCTCGAAATCGACCGGGGCATCGGCATGTGCGGCAAGGCCGGACAGAGCGTGCCGGTCGGCGTCGGGCAGCCGTCGCTCCGGATCGATCAGGTCACCGTCGGCGGTACGGCGACCTGAAGTCGCAGGCGCCCAAGAGCTGGAGCCGGCCTCCGGTACCCATCCGATCGTAACGAGAAAGCAGTATGCGTCCCATCCGCCTCGCCTTGTTCGACATGGACGATGTCGTCTACACCTACACGTGTGCAGATCGCATCGCCCACATTGCAAGCGTCACCGGTCTCGATCCTTTCTTCATCAACGAGCGCGTCTGGGGCGAGGGATTGGAGACCGCTGCCGACGGTGGCGCGTTTCCGACGCCGGAACTCTATATCGCCTCCTGGCGCGAGCGCCTTGGCTATCCGTTGACCATCGAGGACTGGGTCGAGGCTCGCAGGCTTGGCATGCGTCTCATCCCCGGAACGCTCGCCCTCATCGAACGGCTGATTGCGGCAGGCACGACGGTCGGGGTGCTGACCAACAACGGTCCCCTTGTCTATGCCTATCGGGAAACGCTCGCACCGGACCTCGCACGACTTGTCGGTGACCGCTTCCTGGTGTCTTCCTCCTTCTCGACGTTGAAGCCCGATCCGGAGGTCTTCCGCCGAGCCCTCGAACAACTGGGTTTCCGGCCGGAGGAAAGTTTCTTTGTCGATGACATGCCGGAAAACGTGGAGGGCGCCAGCGCAGCCGGATTGCTCGGGGCGGTCTTTACCACGCCGGTCGCCCTTGAGGCCGAGCTCGTCTCCCATGGCCTTCTTTGAAATGTCTTCCTTCGCATAAATGACGAGGGTCTAAATTCACTCCGGCCATTGAAATTTCCTCTCGCGCATCCTACCTGACGGCGGTCGGGAATTTGCCTGGAAGATATCGGCGTCTCGCCGAACAGGGTTGGGACAGACGCCGTGTTTTCGATGGATTTCTTGTCGGTTGAACTCGCCGCGCTGGCTCAGGTCGTCTTCATCGACGTCGTTTTGGCCGGTGACAATGCGATCGTCGTCGGAATGGCGGCGGCGGGCGTCGATAGATCCATTCGTCGCAAAGTGATTTTCTGGGGGATCGGCGGCGCCGTTGCCCTGCGCATCCTGTTCGCGATCATTACCACGCATCTCCTCGCCATCGTCGGCTTGACGCTGGCGGGCGGCGTGTTGCTGCTCTGGGTTTGCTGGAAGATGTTCCGGGAAATCTGGTCGAGCCGTCACGAGGAGGCTCGGGGCGTCGAGGCAGCCGAGCAGGCGCTCGACTCCGCCGCTTGCGACGCGACGCCCGCCGCGAGTGGCAAGACGTTCCGTCAAGCGCTGATCCAGATCATCCTCGCCGACGTTTCCATGTCGCTGGACAATGTGCTGGCCGTGGCGGGTGCCGCGCGCGACCATGTCGGCGTTCTGGTGGTCGGCCTGTTGCTGTCGGTCGGCCTGATGGGGGCCGCGGCCACGCTGATCGCTCGCTTGCTGCACCGCTTCCGCTGGATCGCGTGGATCGGCCTCCTGATCATCCTCTATGTCGCCGTAGACATGATCCATCGGGGCTCGGTTGAAGTTTGCACCGGGATCACCGGCGAACAAAGCTGCCAGATTCAGGATCTCCAGGATGCTACAGGCGACATTCTGAAGTGAGGCCGTTTGGCCTTTGTCGTTTCGTCTGTTTCTGATCGCATGAGAGGTTTCTCGATGCCGCACGCCGCCGCCGGCGCGACCGCCGACGCCGCCTACGTGGAAGGATCGGTGTTCCGTCACGTCGTGGCGCTGACCGCTCTCGGCTCGTTGGGACTGATGGCGATCTTTACCGTCGATCTGGTCAATCTCCTCTACATCTCGCTTCTGGGCGACGAAGTGCTTACCGCGGCCATGGGCTACGCCGGAGCCGTGCTGTTCCTTCTGGTGTCGGTCGGCATCGGCTTTTCGATCGGCGTGACGGCGTTGACCGCTCAGCGGGTCGGTGCCGGCGACCGCAGCGGCGCCCGGCGCGTCGCCACATCGGGCCTGGTCATTTCCTTCGCCGCCACCAGCGCCGTGACACTGGCGATCGCCGTCGTGCTCGACCCATGCCTTTCGCTGCTCGGCGCCACCGGTCGCGAGTTCGAGGTAACCCGGCATTTCCTGTGGATCACCATGCTGGGCATGCCCCCTCTGGCCCTCAGCATGGCCATGGGAGGCGTGCTGATGGCGTTCGGTGCGCCACGCATGACACTATGGATCAACCTTGCCGGCGCCGTTGCCACGGCAATCCTGGATCCGATCTTCATCTTCGCTCTGGATCTCGGTGTCACCGGTGCCGCCATCGTCACCGTTCTGATCCGCTTCGTGTCGATCGCCGTCGGCTGGTACGGGTTGGTGCCGCGCCTCAACGCTCTGGTGAGGCCGACGATGAGCAATGTCCGCCGAGACTTCGCGCCGCTCCTGATCATCGCTTTTCCTGCCATCCTGACCAACCTCGCCACGCCGGTCAGCAACATGATGGTCACCGCCTATGTTGCGCGTTTCGGCACGGAAGCGGTGGCGGGCTGGTCGATCATCGGCCGCATCTATCCGTTGTGCTTTGCCGGAATCTTTGCGCTGACGGGGTCTGTCGGCGCCATTTTCGGCCAGAATGTCGGCGCTCGTCGCTTCGACCGGGTTCGCAAGACCTTATCGGACAGCACGCTGTTCACGGCGATCTATGTGGTGGCGATCTGGCTGTTGCTGCTTCTGGGGACCGATGCGATCAATTGGGCGTTCCAGGCCACGGGCCGGGTGGCGGAGATGATCGCCTTCTACTGTCTCTGGGCGGCGCCGACGTTCATCTTCACCGGAGCGCTGTTCGTGGCCAATGCCGCCTTCAACAATCTCGGTTTTGCCTCCTACTCGACGTTCTTCAACTGGGGTAGGGCGACGCTCGGTACGTTGCCTTTCTGCTGGCTCGGGATCTGGTACGGCAGCGCCGACGCGGTGATCCTCTGGTGGAGCATTGGCGCCGCGCTGTTCGGTCTGCCCGCCCTGTGGCTGGCCGGGCGGTCGATCGATCGTCTAGCCGTCAGGCAAGAGCCTCTTGCATGATCGCCGGGCGGGGGTTATTCACCTTCCATGTTGAACAATATGGACCCCCCCTTCGGCGGTGGCGAGGCGCAGATCCGCTACCTCGACGGCGATTACCAGATCCTCCGCAACGGCAATTATGTGCGTTGCGCGATCACCGGACGCCCGATCTTGCTGCAGGACCTGAAATACTGGTCCGCCGAGCATCAGGAGCCGTATATCGATGCCGAGGCGGCGCTTACCGCCTACCGTCGTCATACAGGCGCTCGCTGAGTCCAAGGCTCGGTTTGGGGCATCTGACCGAGGTCGGAGCAGATCAGCTGAAATGCTTTGCCATCCAGCGTCTGCGGATGTCGAGAAGCAAGGATCCCAACGCGTTCTCTTCGAGAAAGCGTGTGTGAACGCCGAACACGGCGACCCGGTTTCGCGACCAGTTGCTGCCGGCAATGCCGCGCGGCAAACGAACGGCATCCTTCTCGGTGGTGACGGGCACCGCATCGAGCATGTCGGCCTCGTCGAGCAGACGGGTGAGGTCTTCGAAGCGGTATGGATAATGGTCTGGAAAGGCTCGACGCATAGCCAGACGGTAGCCCTCAGCTTCTAGCGACCGGAAGAACTTCTCGGGGCGCCCGATGCCGGCGAAGGCATAGAGCCTTCGGTGCGGGGCGGCGGGCGGCGCGTTCGCGTCGAGAGTGGCCCGGAATACCGGCTTGCCGGCGCGGGCGGCCGTCCGCACGACCCGCTGGCCGAGCTTGCTGTCGCCATAGATGATAATCGCATCGGCCAGCAGCATCTGACGTCGAAGCGGCGCCCGAAGAGGTCCGGCGGGCAGCGGCAGGCCGTTGCCCACCCCGACCATCCCATCGACCACCACGAAGTTGAAGGTCTTCTTCACCGACGGGTTCTGGAACCCGTCGTCCATGATGCAGAGATCCGTCCCGGTGGCCCGGAGCAGCGCAAAAGCATCTGTACGTCGGCGTGCGACCACCGTCGGCGCGACTCGGGCGAGCAGCAAAGCTTCGTCGCCGACGTCGCTCGCCGTGTGCGTCTCGATGTTGACGAGGATCGGCCCCTTGAGGCGCCCGCCGTGTCCGCGGGTCAGAAAGCAGGGATCGAGACCGACCGAACGCGCAGAGTGGGCAAGAGCGATGGCGGTCGGCGTCTTGCCGGCGCCTCCGGCCACGAAGTTGCCAACGCAGACCAAAGGCAATGGCGGCTCGGCGCCTCCGGGGCGGTGCATGCGGCGCGCCGTGATGGCGCCATAGACAAGGCCGATCGGGGCCAGCAACAAGGCGGCGACACCTTTGCGCTTCCACCAAAAGGCCGGCGTCAGCATGGGGCACCACCCGGCGGTCGGCCGATCAGGGGCGTGATAGCCTCGATGGTGCGGGCAACGGCGCCGGCCGAGCCTGCGACTACCCGCTCCCCAGCTGCCGCCTGCCTGGCTCTGAGGTCTGGATCGTCGATCAGGGTCAGTGCCGCTTCGGCGAGATCGTCGGGCCGCTGGGCGATCATGAGGCCGCCGGCCTCGATGAAGGCTTGGTAGATTTCGACCCAGTTGGAAAAATGCGGCCCGCTCACCACCGCAGCGCCGAGGCGGGCAGGTTCGATGAGATTGTGCCCGCCGATACCCTCGATGAAGGTGCCGCCCATCAAGACCAAGTCGGCCAGTCGGAAGAACGTTGCCAGCTCGCCAAGCGTGTCGGCGACATAGACTTCCGTAGAGGCATCCGGAAGGTCTCCGGCGCCGCGTCGCCGTGTTTCAAGGCCGGCGGACTGGCAGAGCAGTGCAATGTCGCTTCCCCGCACCGGATGGCGCGGTACGATGACGAGCATCGCCTCCGGCCGTCTCTCCTTGATCTTCAGGAGTGCCGTCAGGACGACTTCGTCTTCGCCTGGGTGAGTGGAGGCGGCAAGCAGTACCGGTCGCGCGCCAATGCCATGTCTCAACGCTTCGAGATCGGCGACGCCGACGTCCGGCAGGCCGGCGTCGAACTTGATGTTGCCGAAAGTGGCGACCTCTTGGGCCCCCAGCCTTGAGAAGCGCGCTCCGTCGTCATCGGTCTGGGCAAGCACCAGGGACATGCGACGAAACACGGCGCGCGCCGCTGGCGCCGCCCGTTGCCACCCTCCGAAGGAACGCGGCGACAGTCTGGCGTTGGCGACGACAAGCGGTATGCCGTGATCGGCGAGGCGGCCGATGGCGACCGGCCAGATCTCGCTTTCGACGAACACCGCGAGATCGGGGCGCCAATGGGCGATAAATCGATCGACCGGACCGGCGAGATCGAGAGGTGCGAACTGATGGATCAGTCCCGGCCTCAAGCGGTGGCCGACGAGAGCGGCGGATGTCATGGTGACCGTTGTAACCAGGACGCCCAGGCCTTCTGCGATCAACCGGTCGACCACCGGCATCGCCGCCATCGCCTCGCCGACACTGACGGCGTGTACCCAGACGAGCGGCCCCTCCGGACGGGGGGCCGAAGGATGGCCCAGCCGTTCGGACGACCGGGCGGGATCTTCCTTTCCGCGGCGTCGACGCATGCCGACGATGGCCCCACCGACAGGGCCGGCGAGCCGGGTCAGGGCGATCCACGTCGAAAGAAGCGCGTCTCCGAGATCAGCCATCGGCGGCAAGGTCTTGGTTTTGAGGTCCGGGGATGAACTTTTCAGCGATTCCCGTGCGTTGGTAGGCGTCTTGCGTGATCCGATCAAGCTCCTCGGTGAGGAAGCGCCTCAACCTTTCGACGTCCTCGACGTTGGCCTCGGCCGGAACCCGGATCGGGGCGCCGTGCCTGATGGTCGCTGGCGAAAACGGCAGATCCACCACCATGCGATCCCAGTTGTTGAAGCGAAGGCCGTGGCGTGACACGTAGGCGAGAGGGATGATCGGTCTGCCGGAGAGCCGGGCCAGGTGGATGACGCCCTTGCCCGACACCTGAGACACCTTGGGGACGTCAGCCGTCATCAGAACGGAGTTGCCGGCTTCGAGCTCGCGCAAGGCTTGCCGGAATCCAGAGGCCCCACCCTTCCTGTGCAAGGTGCGCGCGCCCTGCGAGCCCGACGCCCGAATGGTGCGGATGCCCTGTGTTCCCGCGGCATCAGCGACGATTCCGGCCGCCCTGTTGCGGGCGATCATCGGCACGATCGGCAGGTCGAGCGGTACGGCGCGTGTCGTCATCAGGGCGAGACCGTGCCAGAAGGTGAAGATTGCCGGTGCTTCCGCGAGAGCCACGTCGAAGGCGTCGGGCGGCACGATGTTCACCCTGGCGGTGCGAAACACGCCAAGAACATACCAGGCGAGCAGGTGCGACAGGGCGTTGTTGACCGACGCGCTGCCGAGAAGTTTCCGGCTAAATTGCAAGCGGTGTCTCCGAAGACAGAAGGCAGCGCGTGTGCGACATCAGAAGGTGGGGGCCGTTCCTGTTTTGCATCAGGTCGATGGATCCATGAGACGATGCAGGTGAACGATGAAGTAGCGTGTCTGCGCCTGATCGACAGTGGCCTGTGCCTTCTGCTTCCAGGCGGCATAGGCGGCGGCATAATTGGGGAAAGCGCCAACGATATCGATGGCGTTGATATCGGCAAACTCTGTCGAGTCGAGCGTTTTCATCTCGCCGCCAATGACGAGGTGAAGCAGTTGCTTCGATGTGATTTCGGTCGTCATGAAGATCTCGCCTTCCGCAACGGGTGCCTCCTTGGGCGGCCCATCTTCTTTTCGTCAAGCCCGGCCCGATTTGCAAGGGCGGCTCCTCAATAGGGGCCAATGACGGCCGCCGCCGCTCGTGTCAGTGCCGGCGAGCCAGCGATCAGGCTGTCGTGGTCAGCATCGGGACGGTTGTAGATGATGGGGCCACCGTCAATGGTCTCGAGTGTCCCACCGGCCTCGGCAACGACCAGGTCGGCGGCGGCAAGGTCCCAGTCGTGGGAGCCGCCGCGCGCGAAGGCAAGGTCAAGCGTACCGTCGGCGACCATGGCAATCCTGAGCGCCAACGAAGCGACGTACCCCCGGCTCCTCAGCGTCGGCACCGGCCGCGACAGGCGAGAAATCAGAACCGCCGGACCGGCCACGCGCACGCCGGCGAGACTCGGACGCGCCTGCAGGCGCAGACGATTGCCATCTAGGAATGCGCCGCGCCGATGACCGGCCGTATAGAGATGACTGACTGACGGCTGCAAAAGCGCCGCCGCCACTGGTCGACCACCTTCGACGACGGCGATCGAAATGGTCCACTGGTCGGATCCGGCGATGAAGCCGCGCGTTCCGTCGATCGGATCGACCACGAAGACGCGCTCGCAGCCGAGACGAGCCGGATCGTCCTCAGTTTCTTCCGACAGCCAGCCATAATCGGGGCGCGCGGCCAGCAGGCGATCCTTCAGGAAGCGATCGATGGCGAGATCGGCTTCGCTGACGGGCGAATCATTGGCCTTCTTCCAGACGCGCGGGTCACGGCGAAAGAAGGAAAGACCGATGCTAGCGGCGGCGAGCGCCGCGTCGGAAAGGAGCGCCGTGTCTTCGTCGATGCGTGCGCTGTCAGCGACCGGCAATCGTCAGTCCTCCGATGGCCACCGTGGGCGCGGTGAAGGCCGAGCGAAATTCGATGTCATCGGCCGGTACCAGTTCGCGGAACATGTCGATGAGGTTGCCGGCCACAGTAATCTCGGCCACCGGATAGGCGATTTCGCCGTTCTCGATCCAGAAGCCGGCGGCGCCCCGCGAGTAGTCGCCGGTTATGAGGTTGGCGCCATGCCCGATGAAGTCGGTAACGTAGAGGCCCGTGCCCACCGCCGCGATCAGCTCTGCTGGCGACTGCTTGCCGGGGTGCAGCAAGACGTTTGTCGACGAGGGGCTTGGCGCTCCGGTGCCCCTGCCAGCGCGGCCGTTCGTCTGAAGGCCAAGCTCGCGTGCCGTCGCACTGTCGAGCAGCCAGGTGGTGAGAACGCCGTCCTTGACGAGATCGAGCGGCTCGGCGCCGACACCTTCACCATCGAACGGACGTGATCCAGGGCCGCGTCGCCGCAGAGGATCGTCTGTTATCCGGATCTTCGGCCCGAACAGCTGCTGTCCGAGCCTATCCTTGAGGAAGGATGAGCGCCGGGCGATCGACGCGCCGGAAATGCCGCCGATGAGCGCGCCGATCAGGCTGGTGGCGACGCGCGGATCATAGACCACCGTCGCGCTCTGGGTTGCCACCTGACGAGGGTTGAGGCGGCGTACGGCGCGCATGCCGGCCCGGGCGCCGACAGTTTCGGCGCTTTCAAGATCGGCGAGATGGGTCTTCGAGGAGGAATCCCAGTCTCGTTCCATGCCGGTCCCGCTGCCGGCAATGGCCGCGACCGAATGGCCGTGGCCGGAGGACTCATAAGCACCGGAGAACCCGCTGGACGTGACGAGAGCCATGCCTCCGCGTGCCCAGTAGGCACTGGCGCCGGTGGTGTTGCTCACGCCGTCGACGGACATGGCAGCCGCTTCGACGACCTTCCCTCGCTCGGCGAGATCGGCGGCGGACACCGGCGTTTCGTCGAGGAGGTCGAGGTCGGGCCGGGCGGTGGTCAGCAACGCGCTGTCGGCCAGACCGGCGTAGCGGTCCGAGGGCGCTGCGCGGGCCATGGCGACCGCTCGGGCGGCCAATGCCTCGACATCCGAGCCGAGCGTTGCGGAAATGGTTGCGTTGCGATCGCCGACGAAGACCCGGAGGCCAAAGTCGTCGTTCTCGGCATGCTCGATCTTTTCGACCTTGCCCTTGAGGACGCTCGCCACCTGGTTGACGGAGCGGACGGCGACGGCATCGGCGGCGTCGGCACCGGCTGCGCGCGCCGCTTCGACGAGGCGAGCCGCCTGTTGGGTCAGTTGGTCGAGGTCGACGAGATCGCTCATGCGGGTATCCGATCGGTTCCTGGAGTTCCGTGTTTAGGGCTGGGGGTGTCGGCCGACAAGCCTTGAGGCCGTCTTCCTCGTACAGAATTGCGGCAACTCCTTGCCGGCCTTCACCGTGACGCTTGCTCGCCATTCGCTGGAGGTTGGCCGTCAACCTTTTGGCGTGCAAGCGTTTTCTGGGTGGACGCCACGCCATCGCCGATGGATGCGCGGGCGAGCCGTTGTCAACGAAGATTGACCGAGAGTTGACGGCGTGCCGCGATTTGACGCTTCAGATTCCGCTAACCCTCTCAAAAATCGAGAAAAAGTTTACCCAATCCCTTAAGCCGCCGGGGATGACGTTCGACCTATGCTCGCCATGGTTTCGGGACTGAGCGCGAAAAAAAAGACGCTCGGCCCGACAGGGATAGTCAAAAGTTTGCGAGTGAGGCAAAGAGCATGATGGGAGCCACTCCCCTGGGCCTGAAAACGGCGCTTAGGCTCGATCCAGGGCATCTGCCGGCCAAGTGGTGCGTCAACGTCGGGCAGGTCGGTCGGCCCGTCCAGGAGGCCGCCATCTATATGGACGATGACGGGGTCGTCGTTCGCCGCCAGTTGTCAGGGTTGCCGTTGACGCTGAGTCTGCCGTTCGCCGCCTTCGAGGGCGTGTCGGTCAGGATCGAGCCGAATGCGGCCGGCGATCTCGTCGCCAACGTCGAGCTGCATCATCGCGATCCGGCGATGTCGATTCCGCTCACGGTGACGCGCGACATGGAAGCTGCGGCGGCCGACTGGAAGGGCTGGTCCGATCGTCTCGGGCTGCCGATGTTGCTGGTCTCTGCTTCCGGCACCGTCGAGCGCGTCGGCTCCAAGGCCGCCGTTCCGGTGGGCGATCCGGCGCCGCGTCGGCGTCACGCTTCCATGGGCGATCGTCGCCCCCGCTTCCTCGTCCGTCGCAAGATGGGCGCGGCGGGCGAAATGCCGGTGTTGCGCGACTGGCGCGAAATCATCAGCTACGAGTGATCGTGGCTTCAACGGTGTCCTGTAGCCGACCTTCGCCAAGCGGAGGCCGGCTACATGCCTTTGAGAAGGCCGTCGATGACAAGACCGGCAGTCAGAATGAGTCCGGCATCGCGGTTGGACTTGAACAGCTTGAGGCAAAGCTCACCGTCGTCGGCATCGAACTTCTCAACCTGCCAGGCAAGATGGCGGGCGAAACCGGCGAGGCCCACGAAGGCGACGATCTTGGCGTCGGCGAGGTAGAAGGCCACCCCAAGCAGCAAGACGGCGGCGCCATAGCAAACGGTGAGCAGTTTCGGCGTGGAGTGCTCGAAATAGCGGGCCGTCGAACCGAGGTCGATCAGCGCATCGTCCTCGCGGTCCTGATGCGCATAGATCGTGTCGTAGGCGAAGGTCCAAAGGATGGCCGCGACATAGACGAGGAATGCCGGTGGGTCGAGCCGCCCGAACACCACGCTCCAGCCCATCAGCGCGCCCCATGAGAAGGAGAGCCCGAGCACGACCTGCGGGAAGTGGGTAATCCGCTTCATGAACGGATAGATCGCGACCGGCACCAGCGAACACAGGCCGAGAACGATCGAGTAGTGGTCGAACTGAAGCAGCACCATGAGGCCGACAAGAGCCTGCAGCCCCAGGAAGGCGATGGCGGCTCCTCGGCTGACACGACCCGACGGGATCGGCCGCGTCCGCGTTCGTGCCACGGCGGCATCGATGTCGCGATCGACGATGTCGTTATAGGTGCAGCCGGCGCCACGCATCGCAACGGCGCCAACGAAAAACAGCAACGCATGCCAGGGCGACGGAAAGGCTTGGCCGGACGCCCCACTCGCCAGCGCCAGCGACCACCAGCAGGGTAGAAGCAGCAGCCACCAACCGATCGGCCGGTCCAGCCGGGCGAGTTGCGCATAGGGTTTGGCTGCAGCCGGCAACAGGCGATCGGTCCAGTTGCCGCGCTTGGCGTCGGGAATGACGATATCGTCGGAATCAGGGGCGTTCATGGGGGAAGTTTAGCCTTCCTCCTGTTGGCGCGCGACAGCTTACTCATGGAAAAACGCTGGCCGTTTCTCCTTCCGGCCTTTTGTTCCACGGCCCGCCATGTTAAGGCGCGCGACATCGGCTCGGCGACGTTGGAGGCTTCAGATGCACGTGCTCCTTATCGGTTCCGGCGGGCGTGAACACGCCATTGCCGCCGCCCTTCGCTGTTCTCCCAAGCTGACTCGTCTGAGCTGCGCTCCTGGCAACGCGGGAATCGCCGAGATTGCCGACCTTGTCGCCATCGATCCCGCCGATCATGAGGCCGTCATCGCCTTCTGCAAGGCCAATGGCGTCGATTTCGTCGTGATCGGACCGGAAGCGCCGCTGGTTGCCGGCCTCGTCGACGATCTTTCCGCCGCCGGCATCAAGGCCTTCGGTCCGAAGAAAGAGCCGGCGCGTCTCGAAGGGTCCAAGGCCTTCACCAAGGAGCTTTGCACCGAAGCCGGTATCCCGACGGCGGCGTATGGCCGGTTCTCCGATGCCGAGGCCGCCCGTGCCTACGTTCTCGGTCGGGGCGCGCCCATCGTCGTCAAGGCCGATGGTCTGGCCGCCGGCAAGGGGGTCGTCGTGGCGTCGTCGGTCGATGAGGCGCTTGCTGCGGTCGACGCCTGCTTCTCCGGCGCATTCGGAGCGGCTGGCGCCGAGGTGGTGATCGAGGATTGTCTCGTCGGCGAGGAGGCGAGCTTCTTTGCCATCACCGACGGCATCGACGTGCTGCCGCTCGCCGCTGCCCAGGACCACAAGCGGGTAGGGGATGGCGACACGGGCCCCAACACCGGTGGCATGGGAGCCTATTCACCGACGCCGGTGGTGGACGAAGCGATGGAGATGCGCATCATGGACGAGATCATCGTCCCGACGGTGCGCTGCCTTGCCAAGCGCGGCACGCCCTTTGTCGGTGTGCTGTTCGCCGGGCTCATGATCGAAGCGGACGGCCCCAAGCTGATCGAATACAACGTTCGCTTCGGCGATCCGGAAACCGAGGTCCTGTTGCCCCGTCTTCTGTCCGATCTTCTGGAGCTGATGCTGGCCTCCGCCGAAGGGCGCCTGTCCGGCAATATCGCCAACTTCGACGAGCGCACGGCGCTGACCGTGGTCATGGCCGCCAAGGGCTATCCCGGCACCTATGGCAAGGGCAGCCGTATCGACGGCCTTGACGAGGCGGCGGCGCTGCCGGACGTGTCGGTCTTTCACGCAGGGACCGCTGCGAAGGACGGCGCGATCGTCTCGAACGGCGGTCGCGTTCTCGCCATCACGGCACTGGGCGACAGTGTTTCCGAAGCACAGGTCAAGGCCTATGAGGCGGTTGATCGCGTTCGCTGGCCGGATGGTTTCTGCCGCCGCGACATCGGCTGGCGCGCCGTGGCCAGGGAAAAGGCTGAGGGCTGATCAGGCTCGCCCGCTGACCGGCGACAACGAGGCGAGATCGACGCCCAGCGTGGCAAGCGCCCGGCGATAGCGTTCGCCATCGGCGGCGGAAAAGATGATGTCGGGATCGGAATCGGTGATGAGCCAGCCGTTGGCCTGGATCTCGCTCTCGAGTTGGCCTGGCGCCCAGCCGGCATAGCCAAGCGTAAGCAACGAGTGCTCGGGCCCACGCCCCTCGGCGATCGCCTTCAGGATTTCCACCGTCGCGGTCAACGACAGGTCCTCGGAGATCGGCAGCGTCGACGTATCGAGATGGAAGTCGGACGTGTGCAGCACGAAGCCTCGGCCGGTGTCGACGGGGCCGCCCTGATGCACCCGCATGGAGCGGGCCATGGAGGGCAGGCGGATGCGCTTCTCGTCGGGAATGATTTCCAGCTGCACCAGAAGATCGGGGAAGGACAGATGGTCGAGCGGCTTGTTGATCACAAGCCCCATCGCTCCCTCGGCCGAGTGGGCACACATATAGATCACGGAGCGCTCGAACTCACCGTCGTCGAGCGCCGGCATTGCGATCAGGAACTTACCGTCGAGATAGGCTGCCTTGTCGGCCATGGCGCATCCGGGGTTCGTAGGGGCTCCGATTGACCAATATGAACCGCCATGACGATTATTCAAGGCTTGAAAGCGGCGAGGGGAGATGGCGTTTGCAACCTCCCCTCGCAAAAAGCACAGGATTGCCCGGTATCAGGCCGCCCGCAGCGTCACCAGAAATTCGTCCATCGCCCGGCGGAGTTCGCCAGCCTGCTCCGCGAGATCGTCCGCCGCCGAGAGCACGGTGGTCGATACGACGCTGGTATGCTCCGAGGCCTTTCGGATGCCCTCGACGTTCTCCGACACGGCGGCGGTGCCGCGTGCCGCTTCGCTGACATTGAGGGCGATTTCGCTCGCCGCGCCGGACTGCTGCTCCACGGCGGTGGCGATCGCCCCGGAGATATCGTTGAGGCGGTTGATGATCTCGGCGATCGCGCCGATCGAGGTGGCAGATGTGCCGGTCGACGACTGGATGCCGCCGATCTGACGACCGATCTGGGATGTGGCCTTCGACGTCTGGTCGGCAAGCTGTTTCACCTCGGCGGCGACCACGGCAAAGCCCTTGCCCGCTTCACCGGCTCGCGCGGCCTCGATGGTGGCGTTCAGTGCGAGGAGGTTGGTCTGTCCTGCGATGCTGTCGATGAGCTCAACGATGGTGCCGATCTGATCGGCTGCGGTCTGTAGGCTGGCGATGTTCTCTCGTGTGGCGGCGGCCGTCTCCCGCGCTTCAGTTGTGACCGAGCCGGCTGCGGCGACGCGGGTGCCGATCTCGTTGATCGAGGACGACAGCTCCTCGGTGGCCCCGGCGACGGTCTGAACGTTGGCTGTCGCCTGATTGGCGGCGGCGGCGGCCGAGGCGGCCTGCATTGCCGTCTCCTCGGCGTTTCCGGTCAGAGTTTCGGCGGAGCTGTGCAACAGGTCGATGGCGGCGATGACCCGTTCCAGGACGCCGCCGACGGTGGTCTCGAAGGCAGCGGCGGTCTCGTCGCGCAGCCGCTGGCGTTCCGCGACTTCTCCGGCATCGCGCTCGGCGGCCTCGCGAGCCATTTCGCCGACACGGATGGCGTTGTTCTTGAACACTTCGACGGCGGCGGCCATCGCGCCGATCTCGTCCTTGCGGCCAAGGCCGGGAATGTCCACCGTCGTGTCGTTGGCCGCGAGACGGCTCATGGCGACGGTCATCAAGGCCATGGGGCGGCCAAGCCGGACGCGGGTGACGACGACGGCGGCGATCGACAGAAGTACGGTGAAGGCGAGCATGGCCGCATTGATGGCGAGCTGTCGCGTGGCTTCGGACGAGTAGCCGTCAGCCTTCGCCCCGAGAGCTTCGATCGCCGCTCCGGCGACCCCGCCGACCGTCGAAGTCGCCTTGGCTCCGGCCTGCAGCCAGGCATCGAGCTTGATGCTCGGCGGTTGCCAGGACGTCATCTTCTTGATCTGGCCGTCTTGGAGCTTTCGGAATTCACCGGTAAAGAAGGCTGCATCTCCCTCGGTGAAAGCCTGCCTGACCTTTTCTGGAATGCCGGGTGAGGCGACCATGTCGAGCACCAACTCCCACAGCGACTGCGCCTGCTTGAGGGCCGCGTTGATTGGTGCGGCCTCGCCATCGCGGAAAGGGCGCTTTTCCGTAATCGCGGGCAGCATTCCGATCACCGTGGTGCCCGCGTAGCTGCGGGCGTTCCAGGCCAGCGCTCGAACGTTGACCAAGGCGGCGAGTTCCGGGGCCATGGACTGCATTTGGGCCTCAATTGCGCCCGTTGCCTTATCCATCGCGACGAGGATGTCTCCGCCCTCTGCGAGGTAGGTCTTTCCGATCTTCTTGTCCCGCTCGGCAAGCGGCTTGGCGAGCTCGGTGTCGGCGGCGTCTCGCAAAATCTTTAGTCGGTCCCGCCGGTTCATGAGATCGTCCTTCGTCGGCCTCAACGCGTCGCCGCCGATCGACTCGAGACCGGCGATCGTGGCATCGAGCTTGGCTGCGGCTTCCGCCCGACGCTCGGCGATCGCGTTGACGATGTCGCCGCTCTGCTCTTTCGGCATCCCGAGCGCGGAAGGGGTATCGCCGCGCTCGATACGGAAGGCGGACATGGCCTCGAACAGGCTACGTTCAACCTCCGCGAGACCTCGCAATGTCTCCGCTGTCGACCATGCTCGATATGCCGTCCAGACGCCGTCTCCTGTCAGGGCCAAAAGGGCCAGACTCAACGTCGAAACAACCAGAATTATCGACTTCTGTATGGACAGACGCATACTATCCTCGAGGGCTCATACGAAAGGTGTAATCATCAACTCCCGGAGCCCTTAAGAAACAGAAAACACTGACTATTATGACAATGACACAAGTCTCGCGGATGGTGGTGCCGGCCACGATATTGTGATCCCCAATCAGTCGGCTTATCGTTTTTTCGTGGGGCTGAAGGCCGGGTTGATGCTATCTGGTCGCCATTGCTTCCCGGAATCGAGATGATTGTATTGAAGATGTCGGCCCTGCTGCGAACTGCTTTTCTCCTGCCGCTGCTCGGTGTCCTGGCGGGCCCTGCGTCGGCTTTTGACGTGCCGACAGTGGATGCTCGCCTGGTTGTCGCGGGCGGCATCGAGAACGGCGCCTATCGAGCGGCGCTGGAACTCGATCTGCCCGAGGGCTGGCATACCTATTGGCGCAACCCAGGCGATGCCGGTATTCCGCCGATCTTCGATGTGGCCAGCAGCGCCAATCTCAAGGATTTCGGTGTCGCCTATCCGGTACCGAAGCGCTACACCGACGGCACCGGCACGTCGATGATCTATGAGGGGCGTCTCCTCCTGCCGATCCGAGCCGTTCCGGAGCGGCCGGACAAGCCGCTGACGCTCTCCGTTCACGTGCTTTACGGGCTTTGCGCGGAGATCTGCGTGCCGGCAGAGGCTGATGCGACCGTCCTCCTCGATCCCGATGCTCCAGCCGATCCGGAGGCCAATGCCGCCATCTCGGCCTTCGAAGCGCGCGTACCGACAATCGCCGACGATGGTCGCGTCGTCGTCGATCGCCTCCACTTCGATGCGACGACGGCGAGGGGGAACGTCGAGGTGTCGGTGCCCGATGACGGTCGCCTTGTCGATCTGTTCGTGACCGGACCGGCCAAATGGTACGCCGCGCCACCGGAGCCCGTTGGCGTGGAGGCCGGCCGTCGCCGCTTCACCATTGCGCTGGAAGGACCGTCGAAAGCGGCGGGCGTGGACGGCGTTGAGCTGAATTTCGTGCTTGCCGAGAAAGACCGGGCCTACGAGATCGTCCGTAGCCTCGACGCTATGTCTGAATAGGTATAATCACGAGGCCGTATTCGTAGAGAGAGGGAGAGGTCATGATCAAGGTTGGAGAAAAGCTGCCTGCGTTCACCTTCTTGACGCCGACCGCCGATGGCGGCCGGAAGGAGATCACGACCGACGAAGTGTTTGCCGGCAAGAAGGTGGTTCTGGTGGCTGTGCCCGGTGCCTTCACCCCGACTTGTTCCAAGACCCATGTGCCCGGGTTCATTCAGCAGTTCGAAGAGATCAGGAGCAAGGGCGTCGACGCCATCGCGGTCACCGCGGTCAACGATGCCTATGTGCTGGGCGCTTGGCGCGATGCGCTCGGTGCCGGCGACAAGATCGTTTTTCTCGCAGACGGGGCGGCCGCCTTTGCCAAGAGCGTTGGGCTCGATCTCGATCCCTCGCCCAGCATGGGCATTCGGTCCAGACGCTACGCCGCAATCGTAGAGGACGGCACTGTCAGGGAACTGCAAGTCGAGGAAAAGGCAAGCGAGGCCACCTGTTCGGCGGCTCCGAGCATTCTCGAAAAGCTGTAGTCGCTCTCGTGGGAGGCTCTGCGGTCGACGATGGCTTGGACGAGGCTCAGGGCGCCATGCAAGATGGCCGGGCGCCTTGTTTCGCCAGCTGGGTCTTGACCCAGCTGGCGGCCTGATCGAGCACCTCGGTCATGTGGTTCCGACCGTCCGTATCGGTCATGCCGTGGTCGTAACCGGTGAACTCCCAAAAGGTCAGGTTGCAACGCTTTGCATCGGCGAACCTGTCCAGCGTCGCGCGCGCCGAGGCGACCGGAACCGACGTGTCGGCGCTCCCATGGATCATCAGAATCGGACCGTCGAACCGGATGAGGTCATCGGCGGCCCGGTGGTCGACGCTGTCCGCCCAAAAGCGATAGCCGGATCCACCCCAGGCTTTGCCACTGCGCGGGGCGGACTTGGCCTCTGAAAAGACGGCGGCGAGGTCCGGCCACTGATCCCGAGGGACGCCCTCGCGGATCATCTGTTGCTCGAAAGACCAGCGCACATCCTCGCCGAAGGTGTAGCCGCCGCCGAGGGAAAGGAAGACGGCCGCGTCCGCGTGGGCCGGGACCGCGAGGCGGGAGGCGACATCGGCGCCTTCCGAACCGCCGAAGAGCACGAGGCGGCCGTTCCACCAGGGTGAGTCGCGTAGCGTGGCGATGACGTCGAGATAGTCCGCGACGCGTTGCAAGACGCTGTGGTTTTTGTAGAACTCCGTCGAGCAAGTCTCTCCGGCGGGGGCCGGGCCGGCCGATGGCTCAACCCCGTATTTCTCCACCGTCAACACCGCGAAGTCGGCAAAGGCAGCTCTTGCTTTGGCGAGATTGGCGCTGCTGTTCGAACTGGCGCAGCCCGAGCCCTGCATCAGAACCAGCAGTCCGCTCGCGCCTGCGTCCGGTCTGTCTAGCGACCAGTGGATCGTACTGCCATCCGGTCTCGGCGTTTCAAAATTCGCAGGGGCCGCCTGTAGGGGATACGCCGACAACAGCAAGCAAGCGAATGCGAAGGTTGTTGAATGGAGCATGATACCTGCGGGCTTGGCTGGGCCCCACGCGGCGTAAAATGCCAGTGGATGCTATCGGGCTATGCATCGAGCCCGTTCGCGGCGAGATTGTGGCCGTCATTCACATGCGAAAAACGCGAGTGAAGCGATCACGCCAGAACGTCGATGACGCGGCCCGATCGCACCACCGCGTCTGTCGTGTCCATCCGGTCACCGTCGATCTGCATGCGGATGTCTTCGCCCGAGAAGCGGACTTCGGTGACCGGTCGATCCTGAACCGAGGCTAACGTCTCCAAGCGGCCGAGCGCCAGCGCGGTGGCGGCGCGAAGCAGCGTTGCCGGCCGGTCGTCGGCGAGCGTTACCAGGCGCAGGCCGGGCTCGGTCGCCTTGGTGTGGCGTGTGATCGTAAGCGGACCGCCATAAAAGCGCGCCGTCGTCACCACGGCGATCCGGCACTTGATCGTCTCGCCGTCGGCGATGACCGTCACGTCTCGCCCTTTTCGGGCAAGCGCCAGGGTCAGGCCACGCCAGCCATAGGCGAGCTTGCCCCAGCGCCGCTTGAAGGGAGCGTCGACGGCGTGGACGATATCCGCGTCGAAGCCGGCCGACACCATCAGCGCGAAGGGGCGCTCGCCGACCATGCCGAGATGAAGCGGGGTCTTGCGCGCGGCGGCGATGCGCTCGGCGATCTTCTCCGGTGAGGAGGGCAGCCCGAGTTCGTGCGCCAGCACGTTGGCGGTGCCGAATGGCAGGATCGACAGGGCAGGGCCATCTCCACCGCGACGGACGATGCCGGTAATCGCCTCGTTGATCGAGCCGTCGCCGCCGCCGACCACAAGTGTACGCACCGAGGGCGATAGCTCCGAGGCGATATCGGAAAGCTCACCCGAGTAGCGGGTCAGCCAGATGTCGGACTTGAGGCCGAGTCGATCGAGTCGCTCGGCCAGCCGCATCAGGTGGCGATAGTTGAAGTTTCCGGCCACCGGATTGGCCACGACGAGGATCGGCGCGGCCTCATGCGGCATTCTCTCCTCCTCCGCCGGGCGGCACATAGCCGGGTTTGAACGGCGCCATGCCCTGGCGCGCAAGCTCGTCGGCCCGCTCGTTCATGTCGTGGCCGGCATGGCCTTTTACCCAGTGCCAATCGACATTGTGGCGCTCACGCGCCGCTTCGAGCCGCTGCCAAAGATCGGCGTTCTTCACCGGTTTCTTGTCGGCGGTTTTCCAGCCATTCTTCTTCCAGCCGAAGATCCATCCGGTGATGCCGCCCTTCACATATTGGCTGTCGGTATAGAGATCGACCGCGCAGGATCGCGTCAGCGCCTCGAGTGCGGCGCAGGCGGCGGTCAGCTCCATGCGGTTGTTGGTGGTCAGTTGCTCCCCGCCGCAGAGCTCCTTGCTCTTGTCGCCATAGACGAGGATGGCTCCCCAGCCGCCGGGGCCGGGGTTTCCCGAGCATGCACCGTCGGTATAGACGGTAACGCGCTTTCCCTCGCTCATGCGCCGGTTCCGGCAAGCTCGAGACCATAGGCGTTCGCCGTTGCCGCCGTGCGGTGGAAGCGCAGCTTCTTGTAGTACTCGAGCGGGTCCTTCTTGCGAACGAGCGCGCCGGGGGGCGTCATCAGCCAATCGTAGAGGCGGGTCAGCAGGAAGCGTAGCGCCGCGCCCCGACAGAGTATCGGCAGTGCGCCGACCTCGGTGTCCGTCAACGGCCGGCCGGCCGTATAGCCGGCAAGCATCGCCTGGCCCTTCGTGATGTTGAACGAGCCGTCCGGCTCGAAGCACCAGGCATTGAGGCAGACGGCGAGGTCGTAGGCGAGAAAGTCGTTGCAGGCGAAGTAGAAGTCGATGAGGCCGGACAACTGGCCCTTCAGGAAGAAGACATTGTCCGGGAAAAGGTCGGCGTGGATGACGCCTTCAGGCAGATCCTTCGGCCAGTTCGCCCCGATGAAGGCGAGTTCGGCCTCGATCTCGCCTCCGAGGCCGGGGAGAACTTCGTCGGCCCGGTCGGCGCTGCCTGCGTAAAGCGGCGGCCAACCGTCCGGTCCGAGGCCGTTGCGGCGGCGGATCGAGAAACCTTCGCCGGCCTTGTGCAGACGGGCCAGCGCCTCGCCCAGCTGGCCGCAATGGCTCACCTCCGGCCGCTTCACCCACATGCCGTCGAGGAAGCTGACGATGGTAGCTGGGCGCCCGGCCAGACGGCCCAGCGCCTGGCCGTCGCGGTCACGTACGGGCTGGGGACAGGTGATGCCCCGGCCGGCAAGATGATCCATCAGGCCGAGGAAGAACGGCAGGTCGGCCTCGTTCACTCGCTTCTCGTAGAGCGTCAGGATGAAGCGGCCAGCCTCGGTGCCGAGCAGATAGTTGGAATTTTCCACGCCTTCGGCGATCCCCTTGCAGGAGACGAGGGCGCCGATATCGTAGCGGGTCAGGAAGTCGGAAAGTTCCTCGTCGGAAACATCCGTGTAGACGGCCATTTTTATTGCTCCGGACCGCTCTTGTCGGCCCCGTCGGTGATGTCGCGCAGTTGGCGCGGAAGGGTGAAGGCAATGGTCTCTTCGGCCGTCCGCACCGTTTCCACCGTCACGTCGTAACGGGCGGCGAAGGCATCGATGATCTCTTCGACGAGCACTTCCGGTGCCGAAGCACCCGCTGTGATGCCGAGTGTGGCAATGCCGTCGAGTGCGCTCCAGTCGAGATCGGAGGCTCGCTGGATCAGAAAGGCCCGCGCGCAGCCCTCGCGAGCCGCAACTTCGCGCAGGCGCTGCGAGTTCGAGGAGTTGGGAGCGCCGACGACCAGCATGGCGTCCACTTTGGGCGCCACTTCCCGCACCGCAGCCTGCCGGTTGGTCGTGGCGTAGCAGATGTCGCTCTTGTGGGGCGGCACGATATCCGGATAGCGAAGCGAGAGAGCTTCGACGATCATCCGCGTGTCGTCGACCGACAGCGTGGTCTGCGAGGTGTAGGAGAGCACGGTGCCGGGCGGAAAATCGAGCTTGTCGACATCATCCACCGTTTCGATAAGCGTCACGGATCCCTCGGGGAGCTGACCCATGGTGCCGATCACCTCGGGGTGGCCGGCGTGACCGATCAGGATGACGTGCCGTCCCTTCTTGTGGTGAATCTCCGCCTCGCGATGCACCTTGGTGACCAGCGGACATGTCGCGTCGAGCTGGAAGAGGTTGCGGGCAGCCGCGGCCGCCGGCACCGAGCGTGGCACGCCATGGGCCGAGAAGATCACCGGTTGCTCGGTATCGGGAATCTCGTCGAGTTCCTCGACGAACACGGCGCCCTTGGCCCGGAGCTCTTCGACCACGTATTTGTTGTGAACGATTTCGTGCCGCACGTAGACCGGCGCGCCATAACGGACGAGCGCCAGATCGACGATCTGGATCGCCCGGTCGACGCCGGCGCAGAAGCCGCGCGGCGCGCAGAGCAGGATTTTGAGCTTCGGCAGCGTCAACCGTGGCACCTCGTCTGTGGAGAAGCGGAATAGAAGTGTTTGCCCATGCACTGTCAAGGGAAAGGCCGACGTCCGGGCCATGGTTCGGATGAAGGTGGAGGCCCTCTCTTCGTGCCGACAGCCTCCCCATATGGTTGGAGACCTGCTCGTTGATGAGCTGCATCGAACGAGTCGCCAAGGCTGGGGCCACATGCTATGGAAGCGGCGAAGCGGAGGTGACGCTCTCATGATGTCTGTCGGTTTCAGCGGTAAGATTTTGTCGGCGTTGGCGCTCGCCGTGACGCTTTCGGCCTGTTCCTCGGATAATGGCTTCTCCCCCCGGTCGCTGGTCTCCGGTGGCCCGGATCCCAAGGCCGAGCAGGAAGCCCTTGAGCGATTCGCCGTGGTGGCGGTTTGCCCCGAGGTGCAGGTGCGCGATGGCACGCAGATGCTGGCCGTGTTCGAGAAAGGCAAGGAGGGCGACTACAGCGCCATCCGCTTCCAGGGCACCATCCGCAAGTTCGCCCGCGAGTGTCATACGGATGCTTCCGGCACGACCACCATCAAGGTCGGCGTGGCCGGTCGCCTTCTGGCCGGACCCAAGGGATTGACAGGTTCCACATCGCTACCGGTGCGCGTCGTGATGGTCCGCAACGGCGATGAGGTGCTCTACTCAAAGCTCTATCCGGTGAATGTCACCATCGCGCCCGGTACGGCCGCTGCCGATTGGGACCTTGTGGCGCCTGATCTGGTCGTGACGGGCGACAAGACCCAGGGCAACTTCATCATTTATGTTGGTTTCGACGAGAGCAAGAAGAAGTAGGACGCTTGATATTCCGCCGCCGACAGGTCATGTTGGCGGTTGTCCGGGAAAGGTCGTACCCGGACGCGGGGCTGCATGGCTCCGAGACGCTGCGCGGGAGAGATCGACGGTGGTTACCGTCGGCGCCGAAGGAGCAACCGCCCCGGAAACTCTCAGGCAAAAGGACCGCTCGCAGCGGGCGACGCTCTGGAAAGCAGTCGAGGTTCAGGCCCGACTCACCGAAGGAGTAACCCGGGCAAGGTGTCCCGGGGAAATCTCTCAGGTTACGTGACAGAGGGGGCGCGGACAGACGGAACCCGTCGTTCGCCCACCTCTATCCGGAGCTGACGCATGACGACACCCGTCCATGCAGACCATGACCCGCATTCCGACGCACCACTCAAGACGCCGCTTTATGACGCCCACGTGGCGCTTGGCGCCCGCATGGTGCCATTCGCCGGCTACTACATGCCGGTGCAATATGAAGGCATTCTCGCCGAACACGCGCATTGCCGTGCTGCAGCCGGGCTGTTCGACGTGTCGCACATGGGACAGGCGACGCTGCGTGGGGCAGACCACGCGACGGTTGCCGGTGCTCTCGAGGCACTTGTGCCGGCCGACATTCTTGGTCTCGAGCCCGGTCGACAGCGTTACTCCCAGCTTCTCAACGGCCGTGGCGGTATCCTTGACGACCTGATGGTACATCGCGCTCCGGGTGACGACGGCACGCTCGGGCTTGTCGTCAATGCCGCCTGCAAGGTGGCGGACTACGCCCATATCGTTGCCCGCTTGCCCGCAGGCGTCTCGCTGGAAATCCATGAGGAGCGGGCGCTGCTCGCCCTTCAGGGACCGGAAGCGGTGAACGTGCTGGTGTCGCTCGGCGCCGACGTTGCGAACTGGGACTTCATGCAGGTCGGCCCGGCGAACCTTGCCGGCATTCCGGTCTTCCTGTCCCGCTCGGGCTACACCGGTGAGGACGGCTTCGAGATATCGGTCCATGCCGACACCGTCGTGGGCCTTTGGCAAATCCTCCTTGGCGATCCCCGTGTTCGGCCGATCGGTCTCGGTGCCCGCGACTCGCTTCGCCTTGAGGGCGGGCTCTGCCTTTACGGTCACGACATTGACGAGACGACGACGCCGGTCGAAGCCGGTCTGCTCTGGTCGATCCAGAAGCGCCGCCGCGAGGAGGGCGGTTTCCCCGGCGCCGATATCGTTCGCTCCCAGATCGCCGAGGGCGTTGCTCGCAAGCGCGTCGGCATCAAGCCGGATGGCCGCGCGCCCGCCCGTGACGGAACCGAGATCGTGGATGAAAACGGCGTCGCCATCGGCACCGTCACATCCGGCGGCTTCGGTCCGACGGTCGGCGGCCCGGTGGCGATGGGCTACGTCGCTGTCGTTCACGCTCGCCCCGGTACGCGGGTCGGCCTGTTGGTGCGCGGCAAGGCGCTGCCGGCCGAGATTGTTTCTCTTCCCTTCGTTCCGGCACGCTTTCATCGCGCGCCCAAATAAGACCTCCAGAGACAACGGAACAAAACCATGACCAAGTATTACACCGAAGAGCACGAGTGGATCGCCGTCGAGGGTAAGGTCGCGACCCTCGGCATTACCGACTATGCGCAGGCCCAGCTTGGCGACGTCGTGTTCGTCGAAGTGCCGACCGTCGGTCGCAAGGTGAAGAAGGGCGAGGAAACGGCTGTCGTCGAAAGCGTCAAGGCGGCGAGCGAAGTCTATTCGCCGGTTACCGGAACAGTTGTCGCAGCCAACGATCCGCTGGCCAACAGCCCGATCACCGTCAACGAGGACCCTGAGGGCGCCGGCTGGTTCTGCCGGATCGAAATGTCCGATCCCGCCGAACTGGAAGTCCTGATGGACGAGGCCGCCTACAAGGCCTTCGTCGAGGGGCTGTAGGGCTCGATCGGTTTACCCGCGACACTTTCGCTCTCTCCTCTCTCGATGGAACTCTGAGAGATGGGGAATGCGGCATTCCAGGTCTTACCCTGATTTCCGCCGTGCGTCCACGGAGCCAAGTTCATGCGCTATCTTCCACTGTCCGATGCCGATCGGAGCGACATGCTGGCCGCCATTGGCGTTGCCTCTGTCGACGATCTCTTCGCCGATCTGCCCAAGGCAAAGCGCCTCGAGGCGCTGCCGAAACTGCCGCCGCACGCCAGCGAACAGGCTGTTTCTCGCCGCCTCGGTGCCATGGCCGCGAAGAACATATCGGCCGGATCGGTGCCGTTCTTCGTCGGTGCCGGTGCCTATCGGCATCACGTTCCCGCCACGGTCGATCACCTGATCCAGCGGTCCGAGTTTCTCACCAGCTACACGCCCTACCAGCCGGAAATCGCCCAGGGCACCTTGCAGGTCCTGTTCGAGTTCCAGACTCAGGTTGCTCGGCTGACCGGCATGGAAGTGGCCAACGCCTCGATGTACGACGGCTCGACCGGTCTGGCCGAAGCCGTCTTTATGGCCCACCGCATCACCCGGCGCGATCGGGCGGTGCTGTCGGGTGGTGTTCATCCGCACTATCGCGGGGTGGTCGAGACGGTGACGCGCTTCCCCGGGCACGTGGTGGAGGGCTTGCCGCCGGATCTTTCGGGCACCGAGGATATCCTTGCGGCCATTGATGATACCACCTCCTGCGTGGTGGTGCAGTCGCCCAGCTTCTACGGTCACCTCTACGATTTGAAGCCGATCGCCGAGAAGGCGCACGCCGTGGGCGCACTGCTGATCGCCGTGTTTACCGAAGTGGTCTCTCTGGGGCTGATCGAACCTCCAGGCGCGCAAGGCGCCGACATCGTGGTGGGCGAGGGGCAGTCGCTCGGCAACCCACTGAGTTTCGGCGGTCCCTACGTCGGCCTCTTCGCCACGCGCCAGAAATATGTGCGCCAGATGCCCGGTCGCCTCTGCGGCGAAACGGTCGATGCCGATGGCAAGCGGTCCTTCGTGCTGACGCTGTCGACCCGCGAGCAGCATATCCGCCGCGAGAAGGCCACCTCAAACATCTGCACCAACGCCGGCCTCTGCGCGCTGGCGTTCTCGATCCACCTGACTCTGCTGGGTGGCGCGGGGCTGACGAAGCTTGCCCGCGCCAATCACGCCAACGCGGTTCAGCTTGCCGATCAACTGGCCGGCGTCCCCGGCGTCGAGCTGCTCAACCGTACCTTCTTCAACGAGTTTACCCTTCGCTTGCCGAAAAGCGCGGCTGCCGTCGTCGATAAGCTGGCTGCCCAGGGTGTTCTGGCGGGCGTTCCGGCGAGCCGGCTCGAGCCGAACCGGCCCGAACTTGCAAACGTGCTGGTGGTGGCCGCCACCGAGGTCAACACCGACGACGACAGAGCCGCCTTCAAAAGCGCCCTGCGGGAGGCGCTGGCATGACCGACACTCGATCGGCCAACGGCGCCGCCCCCTTGGAAAAGGAAAAGTCTTCCGCTTCCCTGCGCCGCTTCTTCAGCGACTGTCCGACAAAGACGCCGAGCCGCTACCGCAGCTTCCTGCTTTCGACGCTGTTCACCTTCGGAGGTGATCGATGACCATGAACACCGTGGGCCGCCCGACCGCGCCCGCCGCCACCGACGCCGTCGTTGCCACATCCACATTCACCGGCAATCAGGGGCTCGCCATCGAAGAACCGCTGTTGTTCGAAGTGGGCCGCCTCGACGCCACCGGCGTCGATATCGAGGAGGCCGATAGCTTCGAGACGCGCCTCGGCGGCCTTGCCCGCTCGGCGCCTGTCGATCTCCCCGGCCTCACCGAACCTGAGGCGATGCGCCACTACGTTCGCCTCAGTCGGCAGAACTATGCCATCGATCTCGGCCTCTATCCGCTCGGCTCCTGTACCATGAAGCACAACCCGCGCCTCAACGAGGCCATGGCGCGGCTGCCGGGGTTTGGTGACGTTCATCCGTTGCAGCCGTTGTCGACGGTGTCGGGGGCAGTCGAACTGGTAGCCGAGCTCGGCCGCTGGCTCCTGGAACTGACGGGCATGGCGTCTGTCGCCATGAGCCCCAAGGCCGGTGCGCACGGCGAGATGTGCGGCATGGCGGCGATCAAGGCGGCGATCGTCGATCGCGGCGAGGCGCGCGACGTGGTGCTCGTGCCGGAATCGGCGCATGGCACCAACCCGGCAACCGCCGCCCAGCTCGGGTTCCGTGTTGTGTCCGTGCCGGCGCGTGCCGACGGCACTGTCGATCCGGAAGAGGTCAGGAAACGTCTTGGGCCGGAGGTCGCTGCGATCATGCTGACCAACCCCAACACCTGCGGCCTGTTCGAACGCGACATCGTCGAGATCGCCGAGGCGGTGCACGCGGCTGGTGCCTATTTTTATGCCGATGGGGCCAACTTCAATGCCATCGTCGGCAAGGTCCGGCCGGGCGACCTTGGCGTCGACGCCATGCACATCAACCTGCACAAGACCTTCTCGACGCCGCATGGTGGCGGTGGTCCGGGCGCCGGTCCGGTGGTGTTGTCCGATCGGCTTGCGCCATATGCGCCGGTGCCCTTCGTCCGCTTCGACGAGGACGGTGCCGCCGAGTTCGTCGAGACGCGCAAAGCGGCCGGCGAGCGGGGCCTGAAGCCATTCGGCCGCATCACCGCCTTCCACGGCCAGATGGGCATGTTCGTGCGCGCACTTGCCTACATGCTGAGCCACGGTGCCGACGGCCTCCGGCAGGCCTCGGAAGACGCGGTCCTCGCCGCCAACTACGTCAAGGCACGCCTTCAGGACGTGATGACGGTCGCTTTCCCCGAACGCCCAGCCATGCATGAGGTGCTGTTCAGTGATCGCTTCCTCGAAGGGACCGGCGTCACGACGCTCGACTTCGCCAAGGCGATGATCGACGAGGGTTATCACCCGATGACCATGTATTTTCCGCTGGTCGTTCACGGTGCCATGTTGATCGAGCCGACGGAGTCCGAGTCCAAGGTCAGCCTCGACCAGTTCATCGGCACCCTGCGCCATCTCGCGGACAAGGCGAAGTCGGGTGACGCCGGTGCGTTCAAGGCCGCTCCACGGCTGGCACCACGACGCCGCGTCGACGAGACGCTGGCAGCCCGTCAGCCAAAACTGGTCCATCAAGGGTAAGCGACAGGGCGGCGGCTTCGGCCGCCGTTTTGCTATGGGTAACGCCAATCCAATGTGATCGCTTGCCAGACGGGCCGTTTCGAAGCACCCTTCCGGAGACCCCCTTCTCCGGGAGCACGCCCATGGCGATCGGCTCGCTGCCGCCGGTGACCAACGAAATTCAGGCGAACTCCGGTCAACCGGGCAAGACGCTTGTGCAACATATACCAGCCGGCTCGCTGCTCGACGTACAAGCGGCGGCGGCCGAGCCGGCTGTTGCCATTGTTCCCGAGACCACCCTGATCGAGAAAGCGGTCGCCGAGGCACTTGGCCGCCAGGGCGGGCTGGCGCCGCTCTATGCCACGCTGGCCGAGCTTGCCGACGCCCCGGATCTCCCTGACACCGTGAAGGCCGCGATCAACACGGTGCTGGCTTTTCGCCTGGGCGATGGAAACGTGACACCGGAGCGGGTTGCCGAGGCGATCCGTTCGTCCGGTTTGTTTCACGAGGCGGTGGCGGCAGGTCGGATGGCGGCGGTTCTGCCTCCGGCGGTCCGCCAAGCGCTTGGTGGCTTGCCGGAAGAAAGGCGTCCGGCAACGGCGCGCCCCTCGATATCGGCTTCTTCGCTCGCCACTCCGTCCCCTAGCGCCCGGCCCGTTGCAACCGCAACATCATCATCTTCGCCGAACGCAGGAGTCGTGTCTCAGAACACGGAAGCGTCCCCGGCTCAAGGCGGCTCTCGATCGCCGGGCCCTACGGCCGTCACCTCTCCGGCTAGCACACCAGCGTCTCCGGCCGCCCCCCCTGCCGGTTCGGTCAGCGTCCCTCCGGGGGCTCCGGCCACTACCGGCGCCGCTGCGCCGACGGCCGCTTCCGCGTCCGTTTCGACCGCTACGCCCGCGCCGTCGGTCGGTGCCGTGATATCCGCCCAACCAGTTGCGGGAGGAGAAGCGCTGCCGACGACGTCCGCCACGGTGGGCGTCGCGGCTTCCCAGTCAGGATCAACCGCATCCGCGCCTGCGCTGCCCGCCGCTGCGCTCGCTCCCGAAGGGGCGCCAGCATCTCCTGCACAACAGGTTTCGCCGTCCGATGTCGAAGTGCGCGCGCCAACACCGCAGCCTGGCGGTGGGGCGGGGGGGACGCCTTCATCGCCCCCTGTCGCATCGACACCCGGGGGAGCCGCGCCCGGCCAACTCGGCGGCGCGCAACCGACATCCGGCTCCATGGTTCAGACTCCGTCACCCGAGGTGTCGGCATCCAGTGCTGACGCGGATGGGCCGTCGCCCTCACCATCGCAGGCGACACCACAGAGCGGCTCAGGGAGTGCCGCTGCGTCAGCGCGCACCTTCGCGCCTTGGACGCCAGGCCGTCCGTTGCACCCGCAGGCCTCGGCAGTCACAACGTCGGCGTCGTCTGGATCTCCCCAGGTCGCAGGCCATTCGGTGCCTTCCCAGTCCGTTCATCCGTCGAGTACGGAGCCTGCACTTCCCCGCTCGGCCGGCGACAAAGCTCTTTTTGTTCCGTCCACGGTGGACAGCTTGCCGAACGCTGCGCCTGCGGCCTTGCCGCGCGTGGCTGCCGGGCCGGCTTCGTCACCACCCAACGCCCCCGGAGTGCCGGCGCCGCCGGGCGCCGGTCAACCGGCGGCGGAGGCCGTATCGTCTCAGCCGGGTTCGGAGCCCAAGGTCGCCGTCGGTTCCGGAAATGTCGGCCCACCGCAGGCTCCTCAACCGGCACGTCCGGCATCGACGCTTCCCGGCGAACCGGTCGCGAACCCTGACAGACAGGTTACTTCGCCCGCAGCCGCCACGCCGCCACAGGCGGCTGCAAATCTTGCGATAACGGGCGTCGACCTCAAGGGGGCGTTGGGGATCCTGCGCCACGAGCTGTTGGCCTGGCTCGGCCGCAACGCCGACGTGATGGCCAGCGTTGCCGGAGACGATGGCGGAACGGCAAGCGTCAACCGACCGCCGCCGCCTCGCAAGGGCGGACCGGTGCGTGGTCAGCCGGCCGTGCCGCTTCTCGATGGCGATCAAGCAGAGGCAGGCACGACGGAAGCGTTGGCCGGTCGAGCGCTCGGCGAGGCGGAGCGTTCGTTGTCGCGGGTCTTCCTTCATCAGGCGGCGACGTCCGAGAGCCGGGACGCCAAGGTCGCGCAGCCGACGCAGACCCTGATGTTCGAAATACCCATCGCCGGGCCGCACGGGACCTCGATCGCCCAGCTACGCATCGAGCGCGACGACCACGCGCCGACCGAGCCGGGAGCCAAGCCTCGCAGGGTGTTCCAGGTGGATATCGCCTTTGACATTGCGCCGCTTGGGCCGGTGGCGGTGCGCATTGGCCTGATGGATGGGCGCAGGGTGGCGGTCGGCGTCTGGTGCGAGAGCGACGACGGTCTTGTCCGAATGGAAGCGGAGCGGGAGAACATCGTACTCGGTCTCGAACAGGAGGGAATGGTCGTGGCTGGCCTCGACCTGCACCACGGCCATCCGCCCGAAGGGCGCGAGGACACGACAGTCGCAGCCAATCATCGCCTGGATCTTCAGCTATGAGCGACAATGACATTCGCAAGGCGGTGGCCCTGCAATACGCCGCGCCGGACGCGCCGAAAGTCGTTGCGACGGGCAAGGGAGCCGTGGCCGAGGCGATCATCGACAAGGCGCGGGACACCGGCGTCCCAATCGAGGAGAATCCGGCGCTTGCCGATGCGTTGTCGACGCTGAAGCTCGATGAGACGATCCCTGTCGATCTCTACAAGGCGGTGGCGTCGGTGATCGCAGCCGTGCTGCGGGCCGCTAAAAAGGCGTGACCGTCGTTGGAAATCATCGCTCGTCAAACAGGAGGGGGCGTCAGACGCCCCTACCGTCCCAGCTCCGGAAGGCCTCGATCACTGCCAGAATGTCCGCGTGCCGACGGACAACCGTCTCGGCGCCGGCTTCCATCAGCGCCTCGGCGTGTCCTGGCCACGAATGGGCGCCGCCTGTAAACCCGATGGCTCGCATCCCGGCCCGGACGGCGGCGGTGACGCCAGCGAAGGAATCTTCGACGACGATCGCCTGCCCCGGGTCAACGCCGAACTCGCGAGCGGCATGAAGAAAGACGTTGGGATCGGGCTTGCCATGGCAGGTTCCGACCTCGCCGGCCGAAAACACGTAGGGCTTGAAGCGATCGTAGAGACCGGCGCTGGTCAGCGCCTTCTTGAGGTAGGCCGAGTCGGCATTGGAGCCGACGCAGCGCGGGCCATCGAGCGTATCCAGCAGCTCGGCGATGCCGGGCACCGCCTTCACGTGGACGATGCGGCGGTCGAACTCCGCCTGGATGCGGTCCTTGATGCGGCCGCTGACGGGAAGCCCCGTCTCCTCGGAGAGGATGGCCTCCATCTCACCGCTGGCAAGGCCCGCGAAGCGGGACGTCACTTCTTCGGCGGTGATGGCGAACCCCTCATCGTTGAGCACTTCCGCGGTAACCGTCGAAGAAATGATCTCGGAATCAATGAGCACGCCGTCGCAGTCGAAAATGGTGAGCATTAGTCAGTCCGTATTGAAGTGGCCCTGTGGGCGGAGCGGAATTGGCCTCCTACTGGAAGGCCGTTTCCATGAAGGAACGCAGCTTGCGCGAATGCAGTCGCTCCGGTGCCATTTCGCGCAGCTTTTCCATGGCACGCATGCCAATGGTCAGGTGCTGGCTGACCTGGCGCCGATAGAAGGCGCTTGCCATGCCTGGCAGCTTGAGCTCGCCGTGTAGCGGTTTGTCGGAGACGCAGAGCAAGGTTCCGTAGGGGACGCGGAAACGGAAGCCGTTGGCGGCGATCGTGGCAGACTCCATGTCGAGGCCGATGGCGCGCGACTGCGAGAATCGTTGCACGGGCTCGCGCTGGTCGCGCAGTTCCCAGTTGCGATTGTCGATGGTGGCGACGGTGCCGGTACGCATGATGCGCTTGAGCTCGAGATCCTTGAGGCCTGTGACCTCGGCGACCGAGCCTTCCAGCGCCACCTGGATTTCCGCCAGTGGCGGAATGGGGATCCACAGCGGCAGGTCCGCGTCGAGCACGTGATCGTCGCGCACATAGCCGTGGGCCAGAACATAGTCGCCAAGCGCCTGGCTGCTTCTGAGGCCGGCGCAGTGGCCGAGCATCACCCAGGCGTGCGGGCGGAGAACGGCGACGTGGTCGGTGATCGTCTTGGCGTTCGAGGGGCCGACGCCGATGTTGACCAGCGTAATGCCCGAATGGTCGTTGCGCAGGAGATGATAGGCCGGCATCTGCGGCAGGCGTTGCAGTTCGTCGCCTTCGACGGGCGCCGCCTCGCCGAGCGGCGTGATCTGGTTGCCGGGTTCGACGAAGGCGACGTAGTCGCTCTCTCCCGACGCCATCATTTCGCGGGCGCGGGCCGCGAACTCGTCGACGTAGAACTGGTAGTTGGTGAACAGCACGAAGTTCTGGAAGAAGCGCGGCGACGTCGCCGTGTAGTGCTGAAGGCGGTGCAGCGAATAGTCGACGCGCGGCGCGGTGAAGGGCGCCAGCGGTAGCGGGTCGCCTATCTTGGGATCGAGCGTGCCGTTGACGATGGCGTCATCGGTGACGGCGAGATCGGGCACGTCGAACATGTCGCGCAAGGGGCGCGGCAGCGTGTCCATCAAGGCGCCTTCGACGTAGGCACCTTCAAAGAAGGCAAAGTGCAGCGGTATCGGCAGCGAACTCTCGCCGATTTCCACCGGTGCGTCGTAGTTGCGGATGATCACCGACAACTGGTCGACCAGATAGGTGCGGAACAGTTCCGGGCGAGAAACGGTGGTTTCATAGATTCCGGGGCCGCTGAACTGGCCATAGGACAGGCGCGAGTCGGCGCGCCCGTGCGTGTCGGTGGACACCCGGATCAGCGGATAAAAGGCGCGGATTCGACCTTCGGGAACAGCCCCTTGCACGACCGCTTCGAAGGACGAGCGAAGAAAAGCGGTGTTGCGGGCATAGATCTCGACCAGGCGGTCGACGGCGGCTTCCGCGTCGCGGAAACTCGTCATGGGCAGGCGGGGGGGGCTATCGACGAAAACGGGAGCCGGGCGCTCGGATGCGATCATGTCGGTCTCTTGCGGTACGTGCCCTCTGGGTTGCTCACCCTTGGGCTGGTACCGCAAGGTCAATACCACAAGATGACGACGAAGCCAGTCCCGTTTGTTCGCCGAACGTCCGCCGCCGCTTCAGTCTTGGTCGAGATCCGGTGGGCGGCCGTTCCGGATCATCGGGATGTGCGGGCCGGCACTCTCTCCGAGCTCTCCAAGGAGGCGGACGTCGTCATGCACCTCCACCGCGCGGGCGTAGGGCACGAAGCCCATGTGCATGTAGAACGGCAGGGCCTGCGGGCTGTCGAAGTTGCAGGTATGCAGCCACAGGCGTTTCACGCCCGATCGTCCGAAAGCGAGGTCGATCGCCTCCTGCATCAGCCAACCACCGATACCGCCGCCGACCGCGTCCGGAACCAGACCGAAGAAGGAGATTTCGGTCTCGTTCGGCCTGGAAAGGTCCATCTCGACGATTCCCATGCGACGGCCATCCTTGACCGGGCACCAGGAACGCAGGTGAGGCGAGGCGAGCTTTGCCTCGAGCTTTTCGCGGGCAATCAATAGGCGCGAGCTCCACAGCCACTCCCAGCCAATCTCCCGATAGAGGTCAAGAAAGGCGTCGGTGTCCCAGCGATCGATGGGCTCGAGCACGTATCCCGCAGGCGCCGGCCGCCGTGGGCGGTCGGGCCGCCCGGTCATTTCCACAAAGGTGACGACGTTGGCGAGCTTGCCGGGGGCGAGGGCATGGTAGCCGTCGGGAAGGAAGGTTGTGTCGGTCATGGCTTCCGTCTTTAGCGGAAGCTGGAGAGCGTCGAAAGATACCGTATCGCCAAATCGCAGGCGAGCCTCGGCGCCGGAGGCTTTTCTCAGGCAGCCTGCCGGGTGATCGCGCTGTAGGCGGCGTTGATGGTCGCCATCCTCTCGGTTGCGACCCGAATGAAATCGGCCGGAAGGCCACGCGCCTGGAGGCGGTCCGGATGGTGTTCGGCGACGAGACGTCGCCACGCCTTCTTCACCGCCGCGTCGTCGGCGCCCGGCGGGAGGCCGAGCACCGCGTAGGGACAACGTGCGTCTTCGCCGACGTGGCGGGCGAAGAGACGATGGAAAGCCGCCTGCGGTACGCGGAAAATGGTGGCCACCGTTTCCAGGAAGGCGAGCTCGTCGTCATGCAGGCTGCCGTCGGCGGTGGCGATGACGAACAGGCCGTCGAGGATGTCTTCGAGCGTCTCCAGATCCGCCTCGTAGAGCGCATGGATGCGCTCGGCGTAGTACTCGTAGCCGGCAGTGTCCTGCTTGGCGAGATTGAAGAGGCGAGCGACGTGGCGCTTCTCTTCCGGCGGCACCTGGAAAAGGCGCTCCACCACGGCCACTTCATCGGCCGTGACGACGCCGTCGGCCTTGGCCATCTTGGCGGAAAGGGCAATCATGGCAGAGGTGAAGGCGACCTCGCGCCGCGCCTCGGGCGACAAGGTCTCGCGGAGCACGTCGACCACGCACTGAAAGACGCAGGTGACCGCATCGGGAATGCGGGAGATGACGGCGGAGAAATGCTGCCAGAAGGTCATGATCATGGACCATAAGGCATAATCGCTACCCTGGCGAGCCCGGACGCGGCCGATCACGCCATTCACACCAGGAATTGACCGGTTCGGTCAACGAAACCTGGCGGAAGTCCGTCAAGGCGCCGTCACGAACTCGACGTGTCCGCCATCAAGCCGGAAATACCCGTCCTGCGACACGGGCAGCGTCAGCATCTCCTCATGCGAAAGCCCCGCATAGAGGCCGCGCACAAGTCGACTGATCACCCCGTGGGTGATGACGACGGCCGGCGCTTCCACCTTGTCGTACCATTCCGCGACTCGAGCCAATACGGTATCGAGCGTTTCTCCGCCCGGAGCCTGGAACTGCCAGTCTATCGGCCGAATGGACTGATCCTCGCCGAAACGGGACAGGATGTCATCGCGCGTCAAACCTTCCCAGTCGCCGAAATGGACCTCCATCAGCTTCGCCTCTTCGACGATGCGCATTGGCAGCGACTGTCCGATCAACCGAGCAGTGGCACGGGTGCGCCCGAGCGGGCTGACATAGGCGAGGATCGGTTCGGATCGCAGCCCGATCTCCGCGGCGAGCGCTCGTCCGATGCGGGTTGCCTGATCGCGACCGAGATCCGTGAGCGGTGAATCGAATTGTCCCTGGAAACGCGCCTCCGTGTTCCAAAGCGTTTGTCCGTGTCGTACGAGATAAAGCATGTCGGTGATCCGTTTGAGCCGTCAGGCGGCCATCTTGAAGCGGTTGATGAGGTGTACTGAGATGCCGGCGATCAGCCCCCAGAAAGCGCCGGGGATGCCAAGGAAGCCCACTCCCGATGCCGTGACGAGAAAGGTGACGACGGCCGCTTCGCGCGTATCGGGCGCGGAAAGGGCGGTTGAGGTGGAGGCGCCGAAAGCCCCAAGAAGGGCGAGGCCGGCAACGGCCTCGATGAGGACGGGCGGGGCGGCCGCGATGAACGCCGTGGCTGCGCCGGAGATCAGCCCGACGACCACATAGGCGACGCCACAGACGACGGCGGCCCAGTAACGGTTGTCCTTGTTAGGATCGGCGTCGGGGCCGGCGCAAAGGGCGGCGGTGATCGCTGCGAGGTTTACCGAGTGGCCGCCGAATGGGGCTGCGAGAAGGGTGAAGGCACCCGTGTTCCTGAGAATAGGACCGAACTCCGGCCGGTAGTCATTGGCGGTCAGGACGGCCATGCCGGGAATGTTCTGGGCCGCCATGGTGACCACGTAGAGGGGAAGCGCGGTTCCGATCAGCGCGGCAAGGCTGAAGTGAGGCGCGATGAGAACCGGCGCCGGCACGAGGCCTTCGGTTACGGAGGGAGGAATTGGCGTCGTCATCGCTATGATGACGGCGGCGACGATCACGGCGGCCGGCACGGCAAGCACCTTTCGCCACAGGCCGACCACGAGCCATGTCACTACGACTGCGAGGCCGGCAACCGGCGAGATGGCGACTGCCTTGACCGGTGCGAGACAAAGCGTGAGCAGCACGCCGGCCAGCATCGCCGAGGCGATCGGCGTGGGTATGGCGGCGACCGCTCGGCCGAGAGGCTTGACGACGCCGGACAGCATCAAAAGCGCGCCCGTTATAAGGAAGGCCCCGACCGCGTAGGAGTATCCGCCGGCCACCGCGCCGGAGGAGGCGAGCAATGCCGCCCCCGGAGTCGACCATGCCACGGAGATCGGCATTCGGAAGCGGAGGCTGAGCAGTATGCCCGAGAGCCCCATGACGATGGTGACCGCCATCAGCCCGGAGGCCACCTCGGCTGGAGACGCGCCGGCGGCGGAAAGGCCGCGCACGACGACCGTGAAGGCCCCGCCGAAACCGACGAAAGCTGCAATCAAGCCCGCGGCGATGGCCTGCGGCGAGGGGCGAGAGGACATTGTCTGTTCCGGTGAAAGAGGAAGAGGCGCCGCCATCCAATCGGAAAGCCGGAGGGGCATCAAGTCCCAGCGAAGGAAGAAGTGCTCGGTGACGGAGGTATGTTGCGACTCGAAGTGTTGGCTATGCCCGGCGCCCCCTTGCCTCACCTGGACAACCCGACTCTGCCGCGAGAGATTCGTCGGCGTCGGACCGCTCCTTCTGTCTCCAGGCTGTTGAAAGGCGCCACGAACGCTAGCCGTTTGGTTATGAGTATGTTCCCTGAGCCTGTGGAAAAACCCCGGATGCTAATGGGTTGGAAACCGACAATTCCCTTTTGATGCAGACCTTTAACCTCCCGTTAATTCTCGTCGTGAGGGGGGTGGGGAGGTGCGTGACAAAACTGCAACATGGATTTTCGATTAGCCGTACCGGGCGGACTGGCGGCGTGTTTCCCGTTGAAGACCGGCTCAGGATCGGCCATCACTATCACCGTGAGATTTCGGGAGACGGAACTCACCGCCAAGTGAAGTCGATCTGCCTGGGGTGGTTAGGCGGCGGAGCAAGGCGGCAAAGAACCGGAACCGGTTCCAAGCCAGCGATGATAACGGTCAGGCCGTTTGTTGTCAGGCGGGGAAGGGTTCCTTCTCTAGATGACTTTGGAGGTCAGGAAATGAACATGAAGACGCTGCTCGGCACCGCCGCCGGCCTGATGGTCGCCTCGGGCGCTTATGCCGCCGACCTGCCGGGCGAAGCCGCTCCGGTTGCTGTTGACTACGTGAAGGTTTGCGACGCCTACGGCGCCGGCTTCTTCTACATCCCCGGCACCGAGACCTGCCTGGACATCTCCGGCCGCGTCCGCGCTCGCATTGCTTACACCAACCATGCTGAGCTTTCGGCCGCGACGTGGACCGTTTCTGGTGGTGGTGCTCTCGGTACTTATTCCACCGAGGAGATTGCTAACGCTGCTGCAGCTGGTGCTGGTACCGTGGACAAGAATGATGCTGTCCTTGGCGACCGTATCAGCTTCAAGACCGACGCTCAGGTCAAGTTCGACGCCCGCACCGCCTCCGATCTCGGCACCGTGCGTTCGTTCTTCGTTCTGCAGCTCGACAGCGCCGATGGCTCCATCACCGCTGACGACGCCTTCATTCAGGTCGGTTACCTGACGGTTGGTAAGTTCGGTAACGGCTACGGCGACGTGTTCTATGGCGACACCGGCGCGATCTACGGCGCCTTCGATCAGAGCTCCACTGGCGCTCAGATCATGGTCGACAACCTCGGCGGTGGTTTCTATGTCGGCGCCGGCATTCAGGCTTCCAACACCGGCAGCCTCGGCACGAGCTCGACCAAGTGGAACCCGAGCGTGTGGAACCAGGGCTCAAGCGCCGAGCTGATGTACACCGGTCGCTTCGGCATCAATGGCCAGTCCTGGGGTTCGGCTGACGTGTCGGCCTTCTATCAGGCTCTGGACGGCGACGCCAACGACATCTGGGGTGTCAAGGCTACTGCCGATCTCAAGCTGGTCGACAAGCTCAGCGCTCGTCTGGTCGCCACCTACGAAGACTTCGATGCTGACAGCTACTTCGGCGCCGCTGCGGCTCTGAAGTATCAGGCGACCGACGCCCTGGCCGTCTACGCCGGTATCGGTAGCGCGTTCTGGGACAAGGCCGACACCGCCTACAAGGCCCAGCTCGGTGCTGACTATGCCTTCACTCCGGACCTGATCCTGACGGCCGAAGTGAACTACACCAGCGATGGCGGCTATGCCTCGGGTGACTTCGGTTCGGGCACGACCGACGACAACTGGGACGCCATGCTGAAGCTGACCCGCAACTGGTAAGATCGATCCCCTCTGGGGTTTGAGGGAAAGGCCCGGTTTATCCGGGCCTTTTCTATTTTGGACGACCGAGTATTACCCGTCGGTGACGACATTTTTGCCTTGCTCGTCATTTGTTTGACGAGTGTGCTCCTTGGGTAATTGCTTTTCGCAAATGCCGTTTCGTATTCTCAGCCTTGCAATCGGTCGGATGATGTCCGGGTGTGCGGAGGCGGGAAATGGTTCGCTGGCAGATCTCGGCGATACTGGGCGTGACGGCGGCTGTCGCCGTGACTGCGGCGGCGCTCATCAGTCGCACGACAGATATTGCCGTCGATCTCGGAACGCGTGCCGGACAGGTACTGGCTGGTGAGGCAACCAGTTGGGCGTCCGTCGATGTTCGGGGCCGCGACGTGTTTCTTCGGGGTGACGCGCCGTCCGAAGAGTACCGTCAGTTGGCGGTCGAGCGACTGAGCCGGCTCTATGGCGTCCGTGCGGTCGATGCCACGGCGTCTGGGCTGCTTCCGGAAGTTCATCCCTACGTCACGAAATTCGAGCGCAACGGCGATACGGTCACGCTTTCGGGTGCCGTGCCTTCGCTGCCGGACAGGGCTCGCGTATTGGGCGCCTTGGCAGCAGCAGCGCCGGGACTCGCCGTGGCCGATCACAGCCTTCTGGCGCGCGGCAAGGCCGATGATCGCTACTTCGATGCCCTCAGAACGCTCTATGGCTTGCCGGTCTTGCTGTCGCAAGGGCAGGTGACGCTGGCCGATCGGACGGTAACCGTCGACGGCGAGGCGGTCAGCAATGCGGCTTACGATCGACTGGTCTCTTTCGCTCCGACGCTGCCGGAAGGCTACAGCCTGGAAGCCGTGACCGTATCGCGGCCACTGGCGTCGCCCTTCGTCTGGTCCGTCGATCGCGACGACAGTGGCGTCACGGTCTCTGGTGTCGTGCCCGATCCGGCGACCCGCGCCAGTCTGCTCGATGTGGTGCGGCAAGCCGTTGGGCCCCGCAACGTGTTCGACAATCTCGATTACGCATCGGGTGCACCCGATGGGTTCGCCGATGTCGCCGAGGCGGCGGCTGACTATATCGATCTCCTGGCATCGGCGCACATCTCGATCAGCGACCGTACGCTGGTCGTCTCCGGTCGAGCCGCCAGTCCCGAGGCCTATCGCACACTCAATGCCTATCTGGAGACCTGGAACCCACCCGGCTTCATCCTCCAGAAGTCCGTCACGTTGCCGGTCGTCGAACCGTTCACGCTGACGATCTCCAAAAGTCGCGGTCGCGTGACGGTCACGGGCTTCGTGCCGTCGGATGGTGTGCGGGATAGTTTGACCATCGCGGCAAAAGCAATTGCAGGGGAGAGCGAGCCGGTGGTCGAGACGACGCTTGCGGATGGCGCTCCGGATGACTTCGGTGCCGCGGCCGAGTTCGCGGTTGGCCTTCTTTCAAAGCTTGATGAAGGCACGGCACTTTTGTCGGGTCCGCATCTGATGCTCTCCGGTGCCGCGTCGACATCGGGCGACCTTGTCGAGCTGGAGGCGGCGATCGCAAATCCACCCCCCGGCTATAGTGTCGGCAATGGCGTTACCCCGCCGGTCATGTCGCCCTACGTCTGGTCTCTGAACAAGGACTCCGAACAACTTACGATCGGTGGTTCGGCCCCGTCGGAAGCGGCGCGATCCGCCATACGTTCCGTCGTCGATGGCACCTCCGGCGATCTCGGCCTCATCGACAGGTCCGGGCTTGGAGCTGGCCTTGATCCTGCTGTCGATCTTGTTTCGGTGGCGCGCAAGGCGGCTGCCGTCCTGGCCCAACTTGATATCGGAGAGGTACGCTTCGTTGCTGACACGCTGTCGGTAACGGGCAAGGCGACGACCGTCGACGGCAAGACGGCGGTCGACCGGGAATTCGGCGATCTGCCAGGTGGTGTGGTCAAGGGGATTGTCGACGTTTCGGCTCCTGTCGCCTTTCGCTTCTTTGTCGAACGCGGCTTCGACACGGTGACCCTCGACGGCGATCTTGCCGACGAAGCCATGCGCAAGGCGATCCGCGCCGCTGCCGACAGGGCTTTCGGGAGAGCCGACATTCTCGATTCTTCAGCCGTGTCCGAAGCCGCGCCGACGAACGCACGCGAGGCGGCTTTGTTCGCGATCCGCGCCGCGTCGCTTCTTGCCAAGGGCAACGTCAGCGTTGAAGGTTCCGTGATCAGGGTGACGGGCAGCGCCTTCACCGCCGCCGGATCCGCGCGCCTGCCCTCCGAGCTTTCGGCGGCGGTTCCTTCAGGCTACGCGCTTGAAATCGCGGTCACGGCGGCGCCCGCCGAACCGACACTTGAGGCGACAGCCTGTGGCGAAGCGATTGCAAGTGTACTTGCCCGCAATCCTATCCGGTTCGGCGATGGCTTGGCGGCCATTGCCGCCGACAGCTGGGGGGTGGTCGATCGGGTCGGCGGCCTGGCCCTTCGATGCCCGACGGCACGGCTCGCGTTGATCGCCACCGTGTCGGGGATCGACGCCACTCGGGCGCAGTCTCTCGGCGAAGCGCGTGCGCGAAGCGTGGCGGGCGCTTTCGCCGAGATCGGCATCGACCCCAGTCGGCTCGCGACCAGTGGTGCGGCCGGTGGCGTCGACGGATTTTCCATCACCTTGGCAACGCCGTGATCGGGAGGCGGTCATGCTCTATCTTGCAATCATGCTGTGGCCCTATCTCTTCATCGCCTTCGTTGCCGGCCTGATCATCGGTTGGTTCGGCTCCGACCGCATCGAGGCATGACTCTGTTGTTCGTCGGCCTTTTCTCCCACCGGGGTTCGTCATGGCCATTCTGATCATCGAAGCCTTCATTCTGACGGCGATCGCAGTTGGTGCCGGCGTGTTGATTGGCATCCTCGTCAAGCAATGGTTCGGCCGCCGCACCGTTGGCAGCGAACGCCTGACCGAGGTTATGGCCGCTGCCGAAGCGGCGGAGGCTGAGGCTGCCGATAGCAAAGCTGAGGAGGGCTCGACTCCGGCTTCCGCAGCGCAGGAGACCGAGCCCGTTGCCCCGGTTGAAGTTCTGTCCCCGCCAATCGTCGAGCCGACCGGCCCGGATCCGTTGACCGGCCCTGCAGCCGAGGTTTCGGCGGGGCTCGATCGCATTGCCGCGGCCGATCGCGTCGGTGAGCGGCCGCCGGCGTTGCCGGGACCGCTCGCCAAGGGTGCCGACGATCTACGGCGCATCAAGGGTGTCGGTCCGCAGAGCGCGACACGGCTCAACGCGCTCGGTATCTACCATTTTGAACAGATTGCCGCATGGACACCTGTAGAGGTGCGCTGGGTCGGTGCCTACCTTGCTTTTCCTGGGCGCATCGAGCGCGAGGACTGGATTGCCCAGGCCAAGGCGCTGGCGGCGGGTGATCGAACCGAAGCCGGGGCCTGACGGTTCCGGTGGAGCCTGATATTCTGCGCTGTCAGGTGCTCCGCGAACCAAGCTGTCAGTGAGGTCTGTCAGTCGGCTTCGGGAGTGATCGGTCCCTGTTGTGCCGTCCTTGGTCTGCGCAGCAGGAGCACGAGCGGTAATGCCGCGATCGACACGTACATCATCAGTTTGAAGTCATCGACGTAGGCAAGCATCGTTGCCTGAAGCGTGGTGATCTGATCGAGAACCGCTGCGAATGTGCTCGAGCCGGCGTTCATGCCAACCGAGCGAGCGGCTGCGTTGACGCTTGGCGAGAACGCCGTCACTCGCTCGGCGAGCTCGGCGTGATTGACCTGAATGTTTCGTGTTAGAACCACCGACACCATGGAAATGCCGATCGACGAACCGATGTTGCGCACCAGACTGAACAGGGCGGCGCTCTCGGTTCTGAGCTCGGTTGGCAATGTGGCAAATCCCACCGTCGACATCGGAACGAACACGAGCCCCAGCCCGAAACCCATCAACACGCCGGTGTAGATGACAGGCCAGGAGTCCATGTTGGCAGTAAAGCCAGTCATTCCCCAGAGGCCACCGACAGTGAAGCCCAGACCGACGACGATGATAAGGCGTGGATCGATGAAGCGCAGCAGCCGGCCGACCAGCAGCATGGCCACCATGGTGCCGATACCACGCGGCGCCAGTACGAGACCGGTGGTCACGGTGGGAAAACCCATGATGCGTTGCAGAAGCGGCGGCAGCAGGGCGGTGGTCGCAAGCAGCACCACGGAGATGGCAAAGCTGAAGATGCTGGCGGCCACGTAGTTGCGATCACGGAAGATCTGCGGGTGAATGAAGGGATGCTCGGCGGTCGCCGAATGAACGATGAAGCACCAAAGCGCGGCGGCGGCGAGAGCGGCCTCGATGACGATTTCCGGCGATGAGAACCAGTCGAGTTGCTCCCCGCGATCCAGCATCAGTTGAAGCGAGCCGACGAACAGGCCGAGAAAGGCGAAGCCGACAAAGTCGAACGAACGGGTGTGGCGCGATGAAGTCGGCATGGTGAGGGTAATGCCGACGAAGGCCAGCAACCCAACCGGCACATTGATGTAGAACACCCATCGCCAATCGAAGCTGTCGGTCAGCCATCCACCCAATGTCGGTCCTAGAACCGGCGCCACCATGATGCCGGCTCCCCAGAGCGCCATGGCTTGGCCATGGCGCTCGCGCGGATTGATGTCGAGCAGAACGGCCTGCGACAGTGGGGCCAGAGAGGCGCCGAACACGCCTTGCAGTACGCGGAAGAACACCATCTCGGTGAGGCTGCCGGCCATGCCGCAGAGGCAGGAGGCCAATGTGAAGCCCGCCACGGAGATCAAGAACAGGCGATTGCGGCCTATGGCGTCCGCCATCCAGCCGGTCAGTGGCATGACGATCGCCGACGCGACGATATAGGATGTCAGTACCCAGTTGATCGTGTCCTGCGCCGCCCCGAGACTGCCTTGCATCGAGGGAAGGGCCACATTGGCGATCGTCGTGTCGAGTACCTGCATGATCACCGCCAGCATGGTGGCGAGCGACAGCAGGCCGCGATGCGGCACTTTTGTCAGGTCGGCGGAGGCGGTCATCTGGCGGCGAGCTTCTCTGTTTCCGGCACGAACCCGAGCGTTCCGAGCGCGGTCCGCAGGAAGGTCGGCAGCGGACGGACGAAGCCGGTGTCGACATCGACGCCGACGCTGAGGCCGGCTTTCAGCGGCAGAGACGTTGGCTCGTCGAGTGCGATCCGGACGGGCACGCGCTGCACGACCTTCACCCAGTTGCCGGTGGCGTTCTGCGCCGGCAGCAGCGAGAAGATGGCGCCGGTTCCACCGCCCAGACTGTCGACATGTCCCCTGATCGTGACGTCGGGATAGGCATCGAACGTCAACTCGGCCGATTGCCCGGGACGCATGTGGCCAAGATCGGTTTCCTTGAAGTTGGCTTCCACCCAGGTGCTGGTGGTGTCGATGATCGCCATGACCGGGCTGCCGCTGCCGATGTACTGGCCGACTTGCAGGTTGCCCACCTGGCTGACGGTGCCGGTGGTTGGCGCGCGCACCACAGAGCGCTGCAGGTCGAGCCGAGCGCTATCCTGTGCTGCAAGAGCGCCGAGCACCGATGGATGCTTGTCGGTTTCGATGTTGGCGTCCCCGCCAAGCGCAACCAGCGCATCGGTCACGCCCTGCTCAGCCTCCGCCACGGCTTGCCTGGCAAGGTCCAGGTCGTGGCGGGCACTGTCATATTGCGCCTCGGTTGCGTTGCCGGTTTGCCGGAGCTTCTCCTGCCGACCGAACTGCACTTCCCGAAATGCGAGGGTGTTTCGCGCCGTTTCGGCCTTCAGCTCGGCATCTTTCAGGCTGGTACGAAGCTCTTCCACCTGCAGGCGGGCGAGCGCCACGGCGCCATCGGCCTTCTCGAGGGCAATCCGATAGGCGGCGTCATCGATACGGAACAGGATGTCGCCGGGCTTCACCGTCTGGTTCTGCCCGACCAGCACCTCGGCGATGCGCCCCTCGATTTCGGGAGCGACCAATACCTTGTTCTGCTGCACGTAAGCGTTATCGGTCGAGGCCCACCGGCCGCCGATCACCCAGTACCAACCGCCGGCTGCGACAAGCGCCAGGGGAAGTGCGGCCATCAGCAGGTAGCGAACGCCCCGCCGACGCGGTTTCGGAGAAGGAGGGGGTGAACTGGGTGCCGGTTCTGTCGAGTGGGAAGAGGCTGGCTTCGCGTCTTGGGTATCGGACATGTCTCGTCAGTCTTTCTGGTCCGGCTCGGTCCGGACGGAGTTGTGGTCGTCAGCGACAATGGGGGAGGGCTGATCCTCGCCGGTTATGGCGAGGAGATTGGCGTGGACGCGACCGAGCAATCCGGAAAGGATCGCCTCCTCTTCCGGCGTGATGCCCGAGAGAGCCTCCTCGAACAGGGCCTGTGCTGACGCCTTCACGCGTTCGAGCGCCGGATTTGCCGCCTCTGTTACGTGGATGAGGCGAGCCCGCCGGTCGCCGGGGTCCGGACGGCGCTCAACCAGGTTCATCGCTTCGAGGCGATCGACCATGCGGCAAATGCTGATCGGCTCGACGCCGACGAGATCGGCCAGGGTCGCCTGATTGACGCCTTGTCGCTTGGCGACACGGGCGAGAACCTGCCATTGGGCGCGAGACATTCCGGTTGTTTCCGCAAAGCGATCGAAGCGCTTCTTCACGAGGCGGTCGATCTCGTGAACCAGATTGCCGATGGTGGGTGTCCAAGTGCTCATGTTGATCGCTTATATGATAAGCATGCTTATGATAACTAGAGTTAATGGTAAGCTAGGTAAATTAGTGGTGATTGCCGGGCTTGCCCCATGGAGCGTTGCGCTCGTATCGAGACGCTTCTCGGCGGTGCCAGCTACCGTTGGCACTTGCCATGGGCGGCCGTTTCCCCTATATCCCGCGCCATTCCACACGCGGGAGCCGCGGGTGCGCCTTGGCGTTCCCTCCGGTCGGTTCGGGCACGGTTGTCCTGATTGATTCCTCCCGCGGAGGCTAAACCGGAAAAAGGTACTACTTCTATGGCTCTTCCCGAGTTCACCATGCGCCAGCTTCTCGAGGCCGGCGTTCACTTCGGCCACCAGACGCACCGCTGGAACCCGAAGATGAAGTCCTACATCTTCGGCTCGCGCGCCAACGTTCACATCCTCGACCTCGCGCAGACCGTCCCCCTGATGCACCAGGCCCTCAAGGCGGTGTCCGACACCGTCGCCCGTGGTGGCCGCGTGCTGCTGGTCGGCACCAAGCGCCAGGCCCAGGAAGAGATCGCCGAGGCGGCCCATCGCTCGGCCCAGTACTACGTCAACAGCCGCTGGCTCGGCGGCATGCTGACCAACTGGAAGACCATCTCCGGCTCGATCCAGCGCCTGCGCAAGCTTGACGAGACGCTCAACTCCGAGCTGTCTGCCCGTCTCACCAAGAAGGAACGTCTGGTGATGACCCGTGAGCGCGACAAGCTGGAGCGTGCGCTCGGCGGTATCAAGGACATGGGTGGCACGCCCGACCTGATGGTCGTCATCGACACCAACAAGGAAAAGAATGCCATCGACGAAGCTCGTCGCCTTGGTATCCCGGTTGCTGCCATCCTCGACTCCAATAGCGATCCGGACGGCATCACCTTCCCGGTTCCGGGCAATGACGACGCTGGCCGCGCCATTTCGCTCTACTGCGATCTGATCTCCCGCGCCGCCATCGACGGCCTGTCGCGCGCCATGGGTGCCATGGGCGAGGACATCGGAGCCGCTGAGCAGCCGCTGGACGAGCCGGCGCTCGCCGACGATGCGGCTGCCGCCGAGGCCAACGCCTGATCCACGCTTCGGCGTGATCTTGCCGATGCTTTTCGGGCGGGTCCTCCGAGGGTCCGCCCGAGTTGTTAGGAAGCCCGCCGGTCGGTGGGCACTTGAACCGGAGATGCCTGCCGGCGTCGAGCTAACCGATAGGTTGCTTGGCTTCCGTTCATCGGCCCGTCAGAACGGGTCGCTATCAATCCGGCTGCGGGCGTTCGAGGTTTCACGAAAAAAGACGAGGGTCACATGAACATTTCCGCTGCACAGGTGAAGGATCTCCGCGAGAAGACCGGCGCCGGCATGATGGACTGCAAGCACGCCTTGGCCGAGAACAATGGCGACATCGAAGCTGCCATCGACTGGCTGCGCGCCAAGGGCCTTTCCAAGGCCGCCAAGAAGGCTGGCCGGGTTGCCGCCGAAGGTCTGGTCGGCGTCGCCACCGGTGACAAGACCGCCGCCGTCGTCGAAGTGAACTCCGAGACCGACTTCGTCGCCCGCAACGAGGCCTTCCAGGCGCTTGTTCGCGCCGTGGCGACCGTTGCCGTGGACAAGGGGGGCGACGCCGCCGCCATTGCCGCCGCGACTTATCCCGGCAAGGAGCATTCGGTCGATGCCGAGGTCAAGGAGCTGGTCGCCACCATCGGCGAGAACATGGGCTTCCGCCGTGCCGCCTCTCTCAAGGTGTCCGCCGGTGCCGTCGCCACCTACATCCACTCGGCGATTGCCGATGGTCTCGGCAAGATCGGCGTTCTCGTTGCTCTCGAGTCGACCGGCAATGTCGATGAGCTCGTGAAGCTTGGCCGGCAGATTGCCATGCACGTTGCGGCCACCTCGCCGCTGGCCCTGGCCGCTGAGGACATCTCGGCCGAGGTCGTCGAGCGGGAGCGCGCCATCTTCATCGAGCAGGCCAAGGAGTCGGGCAAGCCGGCTGGCGTCATCGAGAAGATGGTCGAAGGTCGCATTCGCAAGTTCTACGAAGAGTCGACGCTTCTGAAGCAGGCCTTCGTGATCAATCCCGACCTCACCGTCGAGGCTGCCGTCAAGGCCGCCGAGGCGACCGTCGGCGCGCCGATCAAGGTCACCGGCTTCGTGCGCTTCGCTCTTGGCGAGGGTATCGACAAGGGCGAGAGCGACTTCGCCGCCGAAGTGGCCGCCGCTGCCGGTCAGGGCTGAGCGGCATCACTGTTGATCAAGATGAGGGCGCCGACTGGTTCGGCGCCTTTGTCATGTCTGCCATTGTCGCATGGCGGCGGTCTCGATTATGCCGCTCGTGGGGGTTCCCATCGGCGCCGATGCGGGGTAGTTGGGTCGAATTGAGATCCCTGCCTTTCCTGGAATCGCCTTTTCTCGATAATTCGGAGTTATTGCCCATGACCGAGCTCAAGTATCGCCGTGTCCTGCTCAAATTGTCGGGCGAGGCTTTGATGGGGGATCGCGGCTTTGGGATCGATCCCAAAGTGGTCGATCGGCTGGCTGGCGAGATCGTCGAGGCGCATCGTTTGGGCATCCAGGTCGGCGTGGTTGTCGGCGGCGGCAATATCTTCCGCGGTGTGTCCGTGGCGGCCGACGGCGGCGACAGGACAACCGGCGACTATCTTGGCATGCTCGGTACGGTGATGAATGCTCTGGCCATGCGCTCGGCAATCGAGCGGCTCGGGGCGCCGGCTGTGGTGCTGTCGGCCATTGCCATCCCCGCCCTTTGCGAGACCTTCACCCAGCGCGAGGCCTTGCGCCATTTCGCAGCCAACAAGGTGATCGTCTTCGCGGCTGGTACGGGCAATCCCTTCTTCACCACCGATTCGGGTGCCGCCTTGCGCGCCGCCGAGATGGATTGTGACGCCCTTCTCAAGGGAACGCAGGTCGATGGCGTCTACACCGCCGACCCCAAGAAGGATCCCACCGCGCGCCGTTACGAGCGCCTGACGCACCAGGAAGTGCTTTCGAGAAACCTGCAGGTCATGGACGCGGCCGCGATTGCGCTTGCCCGCGACAACAAGATTCCGGTAGTGGTGTTCTCGGTCCACGAGCATGGCGCATTCGTCAATGTTCTGAAGGGCAAGGGTCTCTGCACCGTCATCGACGGGTAACAACAGCGAGCGCCGACGACCCGCCGCTGCCGGTGAGTGGCGAAAGGTTGGCACGGCGCCGATCAGTTCTGGAAGGTTGGCAAGATGGCCGATGAAGACTACGACATCAACGACCTGAAGCGCCGTATGCAGGGCGCGCTCAGCGTGTTCAAGAACGACCTCGCAGGCCTCCGTACCGGTCGCGCCAGCGTGAGTCTTCTCGATCCCATCGTTGTGGTCGCCTACGGCAGCACCATGCCGCTCAATCAGGTAGCCACCGTGTCGGTTCCCGAGCCGCGCATGCTCTCCGTCCAAGTGTGGGACAAGGGCATGGTTCACGCCGTCGACAAGGCAATTCGGGAGTCGAACCTCGGTCTCAATCCGATCATCGAGGGAACGCTCCTTCGTCTGCCGATTCCCGAGCTCAACACCGAGCGCCGCAAGGAGCTGGTGAAGATCGCGCACAAGTATGTCGAGGCGACCAAGGTGGCCATTCGCCACGTGCGCCGCGACGGTCTCGACGAGCTGAAGGATCTCGAGAAGGAAAGCCTCATCTCCGAGGATTCGCTCCGCATCTATTCGGACCGCGTGCAGAAGATAACGGACGAGTCGATCGCCGAGGCGGACCGGATGCTGGCCGCCAAGGAACAAGAGATCATGCAGGTCTGATCCGCAGCGGCGGACTGATGGGTCGTTGTGGTCTCGGGGAGGGGCAGGTCGGACATGGCGGGGCTCGGAACGGCGCCGGCGGAAAACGCTGCGAAGGTGGGTCTGCCGCGCCATGTTGCCATCATCATGGACGGCAATGGGCGATGGGCCCGTTCGCGCGGGCTGCCGCGTGCCGAGGGGCACAGGCGTGGCGTGCAATCGATCCGCGATGTCGTGGGACACGCCAGGGCCATCGGTCTCGAGTGGCTGACCGTCTTCGGCTTCTCGTCGGAAAACTGGTCTCGGCCGGCTGAAGAGGTCAGCGAGCTCATGGGGCTCCTGAAGCTGTTCATCCGTCGGGATCTTGCCGAGTTGAAGCGTGGCAACGTCCGTGTGCGCGTGATCGGCGGCCGCGACAATCTGTCCGGCGACATAGCCGCTCTGCTGGTCGAGGCAGAGGAGAAGACGGCTGGCAACACGGGCCTCAATCTCGTCATTGCCTTCAATTACGGTAGCCGTGACGAGATCGCGCGGGCGACAAGGACTCTTGCCCGCGAGGTAACCGCCGGTCGCCTCGGCGCCGACGAGATTACCGCCGATCTCATCTCGACGAAGCTCGACACCGCCGGCATGCCCGATCCCGATCTCATCATCCGCACGAGTGGCGAACAGCGACTTTCCAATTTCCTGCTGTGGCAGGCCGCTTATGCCGAGTTCGTGTTCGTCCCCGATTACTGGCCGGACTTCGACGGCGCCGCTTTCGACCGGGCGATCGCCGAATATCTCGGTCGTGATCGCCGCTTCGGCGGGTTGTCGCAGAAAGACGAGGCCCGATGAACGCACCGGTCCCCAAGTTCGGCAAGCCGGGCTCCGAGCTCGTTCTGCGTCTGCTGTCCGCCGTCGTGCTCGCGGCGGCGACCATCGCCGCGCTTTGGGCGGGCGGTTGGGTTTTCGCCGTGCTCGTCGCGGTCGCCGCCGTGCTGATTTTGCGCGAGTGGATGGCCATGAGCGGGCCGTTCTCCTTCCGGGCTGCGCCTTGGGCCTTGATGGCTTTCGTAGCCGTTACTGTGATGACCGGGCGCGAGGAGCCGCTTCAATCGCTCGGTTTCACCGTGCTCGTGGCAGCGGCTCTGCTTCTGGCGCGCGTTACCGAGCCGCGCGTGGGCTGGTTGTCGCTCGGGCTTCTCTATGCGGGCGCTCCGGCGGTGGCGGTCGTGGGGTTGCGAGGAGGGGATACGTTCACCTTCGCCTCGACCGGAGCGGTCGCCGTTGTTTTCGTTCTTGCCGTCGTCTGGGCAACCGATACGGCCGCGTACTTCTGTGGTCGACTGATTGGCGGCCCCAAGCTGGCGCCGCGTTTCTCACCTAAGAAGACCTGGTCGGGCGCTCTCGGTGGAGCGCTCGCCGGAGTTGTCGTGGGGTGTCTGGTCGTCGCTGCGGCCGGCGTGAACGTGAGCGTCGCCCTGGTGCTGATCGCGCTGGTGCTTTCGGCCGTGGGGCAGGTGGGTGATCTCGGTGAGTCCGCAATGAAGCGGCACTTCGGCGTCAAGGACTCGGGCGTACTGATTCCCGGGCATGGCGGCATCATGGATCGCGTCGACGGCTTGGTCGCTGCGCTTGTCGTCGCGGCTGCGATTGGCCTTGCACGAAACTGGCTTTCGGGTGGTGGCATTGCCGCCGGCCTCCTTATCTGGTGATGACAATGACATCGACAACGGAGGTAGAAGGCAGGGGGGCGACCTCGGACGGTCTTGCGCCACGCCGATTGTCCATTCTCGGCGCCACCGGGTCGATCGGCCTCAATGTGCTGGACTTGGTCGCCGCCGAGCCCGGCCGCTTCGAGGTCGAGGCACTGACTGCCGGCCGAAACGCGCGCGAACTTGCTGCGCTCGCCATTCGGTTCTCCGCTCGGATCGCCGTGGTCGCCGATCCCTCCGCTTACGCCGAGCTTCGCGAGCATCTTGCCGGAACGGGCATCGAAGCGGCGGCGGGTGCCGATGCCGTTGCGGCGGCGGCTGCCCGAACGACTGACATTCTCATATCGGCGATCGTCGGATTCGCCGGGCTTGCGCCAAGCCTTGCCGCACTCGGTGCGACGCGGACCCTCGCCTTGGCCAACAAGGAGACGCTGGTCTCCGCCGGCCCCTTGTTCCTGGCGACGGCGCAACGGGCAGGTACGCGCATTCTGCCGGTGGACAGCGAGCACAACGCCATCTTTCAGGTCTTCGAGACCGACAACGCCGCCAATGTGTCCGAGGTGATCATCACCGCTTCCGGTGGCCCCTTCCTGCGGACGCCGAAACAGGAGCTTGCCGCCGTCACGCGCGATATGGCGCTCAAGCACCCGAAGTGGAGCATGGGCCCGAAGATCACAATCGATTCCGCGACGCTGATGAACAAAGGGCTTGAGCTGATCGAAGCCTACCGCCTCTATCCGGTTTCGGTCGACCAGCTCTCCGTGCTCGTGCATCCTCAGTCGGTGGTGCATGGCCTTGTTCGATACAGGGACGGCTCGCTGCTTGCCGAGCTTGGTGTGCCGGACATGCGCACGCCGATCGGGTATTGCCTGTCTTGGCCGGAACGTCGGCCAACGACGGTCAAGCCGCTCGATCTCGCGACGATCGGGACGCTGACCTTCGAAGCGCCCGATCGCGATCGGTTTCCCTGCCTTCCGCTGGCCGAGGCCGCGATGCGCCGGGGAGATGGCGCCCCTTGCGTGCTCAATGCCGCCAATGAGGTTGCCGTCGAAGCCTTCCTTGCCGGTCGGATCGGCTTCCTTGATATCGCCCGCGTCGTCGAGGCAACCCTTGACAAGATCGACGCGGAGGGCGGTCTGTCTGAACCGTCGTCGTTGACGGCTGCGACCGAACTCGACGGTTGGGCTCGCAAGATCGCCTTGGCCTGCCTATAGTGTGGGGCGATCAGGCGCTTCCTTGAATCCGTCGGCGACTGAAGCAGGTAGCATCACGAGAGGATGAAGCATTGAGTTTTCTCGCGGCAACCGGTGGCACTCTGATCGGAACGGTGATTCCCTTTCTGGTCGTGCTGACCGTGGTGGTCTTCGTTCACGAGCTCGGACACTTCTGGGTCGCACGTCGGGCCGGCGTTGCCGTCAGCGTTTTCTCCATCGGCTTCGGGCCCGAACTTCTGGGGCGGACCGATCGCAAGGGGACGCGCTGGAAGCTTTCGGCCATCCCGCTTGGCGGCTACGTGCGTTTCATCGATGATGCCAATGCTGCCAGCCAACCTGGCGAGAAGTCGACCGAGCCGGGGGCATTCCAGTCGAAGGCGCTCGCCGCCCGCGCCGCCGTGGTGGCCGCCGGGCCGGTTGCCAACTTTTTGTTCGCGATCGCCGTGCTCGCGGTTCTTTTCTACGCGTTCGGCAAGCCGATGATCGCTCCGGTCGCCGGTGCCGTCGAACCGGGTAGCCCGGCGGCGGAAGCCGGTTTCCAGCCCGGCGATCGCATCGTCGCCATCGATGGCGGTCCCGTCGAGAGTTTCGCCGACATCCAGCGTGTGGTCATGCTGCAAAATGGGGTCGAGCTGGCCATCGACATCGATCGGTCCGGCACCCGGTTGACGTTGCATGCCACGCCCCGGTCTAGAGAGATCGTCGACGGCTTTGGCGAAAAGCAGATCGTGCCGGTGCTTGGCTTGAGGCAGACCAACCCCACTGTCGAGTTGCGAAGCTTCGGGCCGTTTGGGGCGGTTCGCGAAGCGGCGCGTGAAACGTGGTCGATTGTCGACAGTACTCTGTCATCCGTGGCCGGAATGTTCTCCGGGCGAACCTCCACGACGCAAATCAGCGGTCCGATCGGCATCGCCCGCGTTAGCGGTCAGGTCGCTGCGATGGGCTTGATACCGCTCATTAACCTTGCTGCGATTCTGTCTATTTCGATCGGTCTCATTAACCTCTTCCCAATCCCCATGCTGGACGGTGGACATCTGGCGTTCTACGCGATTGAGGCGTTGCGCGGGCGTCCGCTGCCGGAGCGGGCCCAAGAGATCGGCTTCGGCATCGGCTTCGCTATCGTCTTGGGACTGATGGCCTTTGGCGTGCTCAACGATATAGCCAAGATCGCATCGGGTTAGGCCTCACTCGTGACCTTCGGGTCACGCACGACATGGAAAACGGCACCGTTCATGGCAAGGTCGCTTGCGCATCGTGGCAAAGACTGTAAAAACCTCTTGATCGGAATCTCTAACAAGGGTTCCCAATCGGCTCAGGCCGCAGAAACTCGGGTACGTGATTAAATGCGCTCATTCAAAGAATGGACGAAAGTCGTCGCCGCCTCCGCTGCTTTGCTTGTCGCGGCACCTTTGTGGGGCGGGTTTGTGCCAGAGTTGGGCGCAATCTCGGCAGAGGCCGCAACTACGGGGCGGGTAACGGTCGTCGGTAATACGCGCGTCGAGCCCGAGACGATCGCGGCTTACGTCAAGGGAACGCCTGGGCGTGCCCTGAGCGCGGCCCAGGTCGACGAATCGATCAAGGCACTGTTCGCGACCGGCATGTTCTCCGACGTGCAGATCAGCCAGTCTGGTGGGCGGGTTGTCGTAAAGGTCGTCGAGAACCCGGTAATCGCTCGCGTCGCCTTCGAGGGCAACGACGTCAAATCCGACGAGATGTTGAAGGGCGTTATCGAGCTACAGCCACGTTCGGTGCTGACGCAAGGCAAGGTCGAGTCCGACACGCAGCGCATTCTTGAACTCTATCGTCGAAGCGGGCGTTATGACGCGACCGTCGAACCCAAGCAGGTCGATCTTGGCAAGGGGCGCGTGGATCTCATCTTCCAGGTCAACGAGGGGCCGCGTACCGAGGTCAGTCAGATCACGTTCGTCGGCAACAAGGCTTACTCCGACTATCGTCTGTCCAGCGTCATCTCCACCAAGGAGTCTGGCCTTTTCGGCTGGTTTAAGACGTCCGATACCTACACGCCGGAAAAGCTCAGCGCCGATCAGGAAGCGTTGCGTCGCTTCTATTACAATCACGGTTATGCGGACTTCCGCGTGGTGTCGGCCACTGCCGATTTTGATCGTCAGCAGAATTCGTTCTTCCTGACGTTCACTGTCGATGAAGGCGAGCGTTACAAGTATGGTGACGTCAAGGTTGAGACGACGTTGCCGGATCTCAACGCCGACGATCTCAAGGCTATGACACTGACGCGTTCGGGCGATACGTATTCGGCTGCGGAGGTGGACAAGTCCCTCGAGGCGATCACGACGGCTGTCGCAGCCAAGGGCTATGCCTTTGTGCAGGTGCGGCCGCGCGGCGACCGTGACTACGCCAACCGCACCATCGCTGTGACCTATTTCGTCGATGAAGGTGCTCGTGCCTATATCGAACGCATCAATATCATCGGCAACGACCGTACTCGTGATTACGTTATCCGCCGTGAGTTCGATATCGGCGAAGGCGATGCCTATAATCAGGTGCTGATCGAGAAGGCCGAGCGCAGGCTCAAGAATCTTGGCTACTTCGAGAATGTGCGCATCTGGTCTGAGCAAGGGTCGTCGATCGACAAGGTAATCGTCAACGTGCAGGTTGATGACAAGCCGACCGGTGAGCTGAGCGTCGGTGCCGGTTACTCCACTTCGAATGGCATTCTGGCCGAGCTGTCGCTGACCGAGAAGAATTTCCTCGGCCGTGGCCAGTATGTGCGCGCTTCGGTGTCGAAGGGTATCACTACCGACGGCAAGAGCGGCGACTCCTCCTACGAGTTGTCGTTTACCGAGCCTTACCTGTTCGATCGTCGTCTTGAAGGTGGCTTCGATGTCTATCGCCGCAATTACAGCGAAGGCGACAATGGCGTGCACCCCTATGACGAGGCAAATACAGGCGGCAAGATTCGCTTCGGTGTGCCACTGAATGACGACACGACCCTGGGTCTCTTCTATGAGGGATACAAGCAGGAGATCAGCGGCGTTCAGGCGGCCTACAGCACGTTCGTTCCAACTGGTGATCGCTTCATCTCGATCGTCGGCGCGAGCCTGACCTACAACACGGTCGATGACTACTCCTTCCCGCGCAATGGTGTCTTCGCGCAGATCAAGCAGGAGTTCGCCGGCGTTGGTGGCGATGCGACATTCCTCAGGACCACTGGCCGCGTCGAGTACTACAAGGAACTCGTGGAAGACTGGGATCTCATCGGTCACCTCGGCGCCAAGGGCGGTGCCATGTTCGGCCTGGATGGGGACCTCGAGACCATCGACCAGTTCCAGGTGGGCGGCTCCATCATCCGCGGCTTCGAGTCCAACGGTATCGGGCCGCGCGATTCCTCCGGTTATGCGCTTGGCGGCCGGTATTTCTTCGCGGCGAGTGCCGAGACGATCTTCCCGGTTCCGTTCGTTCCGCAGGAATATGGCTTCTGGGGTTCGGTGTTCGCCGACGCCGGTACTCTTTGGTCGTCCGACAAGACGACAGCCAGCTCCGACAACGGCCTTGCGCTGCGCGCTTCGGTTGGCGCCGGTCTGGTTTGGCAGTCGCCGTTCGGCCTGCTGCGCGCCGACTTTGCCTACCCGGTCATGAAGGAAGATGCCGACAGGACCCAGGTGTTCCGCTTCTCGGGCGGTACCAAGTTCTGAGGCCATCGCCTTGCAAGTCATCAACCGCCGCGCCCGCAAGCGCGGCGGTTTCATTTTGAGCAACAATCGGCCGAGGGTTTGGTACTGGTTTCTTGATGGGTTGCGCCTTTGGGAGTGAAGAGCTGGCGGCCTGGATGGGCGCGATGGTCACATGCCCGGCTTCCATTGGTGGCGGGAAGCGTCCCATCGGTTGACACCGCGGCGAAGCAATGGCTAATGCCTTCCGTTCCGGTGACATCGCAGCCGGTCGCAACGGCAAGCCGGGCGGCCGCAGAGCCAGTGGTGCCTCAACCGAAACGAAGAAGGAAGGCGTACGTCCCGTTCGGTTGTTAGCCGGCAGGGACGAGCGAATGTTGTCATGACCGATCCAGTATTCTTCGCGCCCTCCGGCCCGCTCAAACTGGCCGAGGTGGCGCGTATTGCGGGCGGGGAAGTTGCGCGGGGCGACGTCGAGATCGCCATCGGCCGCGTGGCGCCGCTCGATCAGGCTGGCCCAGGCGATCTTTCCTTCCTCGACAATCCTCATTACGTCGCATCCTTCCGCGAGACGCGGGCGTCCGTCGTGATTTGCTCGGCTGCCCATGTCGCCGATGCCCCTGAGGGCGCGGCCGTCGTCGTGGCCCAGCAGCCCTACCGGGCGATGGCGATGATCATGCAGGCGCTGTTCCCCGACGCCTTCCGTCTGAAAGGACCTTTCGGCGAAGCGGGAATATCGTCGGCGGCAAATGTGCACCCCACGGCGCGCCTCGAAGAGGGGGTCACCATCGAGCCGGGCGCCGTCATCGGCGCGGGCGCGGAGATCGGCGCCGGGAGCGTGGTGTCGGCCAATGCCGTGGTCGGGCGCGGTGTGCGTTTCGGCCGTGACGGCTACATCGGAGCAGGGGTGACGCTGCAGTACGCGCTCGTCGGCAATCGGGTCATCATCCATCCGGGCTCACGCATTGGCCAGGACGGCTTCGGTTTTGCCATGGGGCCGCGCGGCCACCTCAAAGTTCCGCAGATCGGCCGGGTCGTGATTCAGGACGACGTCGAGATTGGCGCCAACGTGACCATCGATCGCGGTTCCAATCGGGATACGGTGATCGGCGAGGGCACGAAGATCGATAACGGTGTACAGATCGGTCACAATGTCGAGGTTGGCCGGCATTGCGTGCTGGTGGCTCAGGTCGGCATCTCGGGCTCGACGCAACTCGAAGATTTCGTGGCGATCGGCGGGCACACGGGGCTTGCCGGTCATATTCGCATTGGAATGGGCGCTCAGATTTCGGGGGGCGCCATGGTGAAGGACAGCATTCCCGCGGGGACGCGCTACGTCGGCAACCCGGCGAAGCCGATTCGGGAGTGGACCAAGGAACAGATGGCCTTGAAGAAGGCCGTGAAGCAGGCGACGGGAAGGGACGAAACGTGAGCGAAACCGATACCGCAACGGCACCGGCCGAAGCCGGAGCGTCGAACAAGGGCACCCTGGGGGTCATGGATATCCAGGCGCTCCTCAAGGCTTTGCCGCATCGCTACCCGTTCATGATGATCGATCGGATCATCGAGATCGACGGCGATAACTCGGCCATCGGTATCAAGAACGTCACTATCAACGAGCCGCAGTTTCAGGGGCATTTCCCCGATGCACCGGTGATGCCGGGCGTGTTGATGATCGAGGGCATGGCTCAGACGGCCGGTGCCATCTGTGTCAATGCCACCGAAGGAATGGCGCCGAAGCTGGTCTACTTCATGACCATCGACAAGGTGAAGTTCAGGAAGCCGGTTGGCCCCGGCGACGTGGTCGAGTATCACGTTCGCAAGATTAAGAAGCGCGCCAACATGTGGTGGTTTGAGGCCACGGCCATCGTCAGCGGCACCAAAGTTGCCGAGGCTGAGCTCAGCGCCATGCTGGTGAATGCCTGACCGATTGCCGCCGGGTTGCCGCGTCGTAATACGCTGAAACATTAATTGCAGCCTTTCTCCCGGCAACGAAAGCTATAGGGAAGCGAGCGGCTTGCTGTCGCTTTGCCGACGAGGATCAATCGCATGCCCACCATCCATCCTACCGCTGTTGTCGATCCGGCTGCCGAGATTGGAAACGACGTCAGCATCGGGCCCTTCAGCGTGGTCGGTCCCAACGTGCGGCTGGGCGACGGGGTGGTCCTGCACGCGCACACCGTGGTGGACGGGCGTACGACGCTCGGGGCCGGCGTCACCGTGTTCCCGCACGCCACCGTCGGCATGGTGCCTCAGGATCTGAAATACCATGGCGAGCCGAGCCGCCTCGAAGTCGGCGAACGTACGGTCATTCGCGAATGCGCAACGCTGCATCTCGGAACCGAGGGCGGCGGCATGCTGACGCGCGTCGGCGCTGGCTGCCTCCTGATGGCCAACGCTCACGTGGCCCATGACTGTGTCGTCGGCAACAACGTCATCCTGGTCAACTGCGCTACGCTCGGCGGCCATGTCCACATTGGCGACAACGCCATTCTGGGTGGACTCAGCGCCGTGCATCAGTGGGTTCGGATCGGCGAGGGCGTGATGGTCGGTGGCATGACCGGCGTCGAGAACGACATCATTCCCTTCGGCATCGTCACCGGCAACCGTGCCCGCCTCGGCGGATTGAACCTCGTCGGGCTCCGGCGCGCCAGTTACCCCCGCGACGATATCCATGCGTTGCGCAACGCCTACAAGCTGCTGTTCGAGGGCGACGATCCGCTGTCCGTGCGTCTCGATCGCGTCGTTGAGACCCATGGCGGCAGCCAACTGGTCGATCGTATGGTCGAGTTCATCCGGGCTGGGGGTGATCGTGCCATCTGCACGCCCCGAAGCCGAGACGGCGAGGCCGAATGACCCGGGAGACCGCTTCCGACCGCCCGACCCTGGGCATCATCGCCGGTGGCGGCGGCGTCCCCGTTGTCGTGGCACAGGCGGCCGAGGCGGCGGGAAGACCTGTCGTGGTGTTCGGCATCGTCGGGGAGGCCGATCTGGACATCGAGGCCTTTCATCACCATTGGCTGCGTTGGGGTGAAATCGGCCGCCTTTTCGACCTGATGGCGCGCGAGCGCGTTGGCGAGGTGGTGATCTGCGGCGCCGTGAACCGGCCTGATTTCTCGGCGATTCGAGTCGATCTCGGCGCTGTGCTGAGCTTGCCGAAGATCCTGTCGCTCATGGTCGGCGGCGACGATACCGTGTTGAAAAACGTTGTCCGCTTTCTTGAGGATCGCGGTTATCGTGTTGTCGGGGCCCATCAGGTCGCGCCCGAACTGGTCGGCGGGAACGGCAATCTGGGGCGCTTCAAGCCCAGCGATGATTCCGAGGCCGATATTGTGAAAGGCGTCGAGGCGTCTCTGTCGCTCGGTCGACTCGATATCGGCCAGGCCGTCGTGGCGATTTCGGGCCGGGTCATCGCGGTAGAGGGTATCGAGGGTACCGACGAGCTCCTGCAGCGCGTGGCGGACCTCAGGAAGCGTGGCCGCCTCAAGGCGGCGCATCGTTCCGGCGTACTGGTCAAAGCGGCCAAGCCTCAGCAGGATCTGCGAGTCGACCTGCCGACGATCGGTCCCAGGACGGTGGAGATGGCGGCGGCGGCGGGCCTTGCCGGCATCGTGGTGGAGTCCGGGCGCGTCATGATTGTCGATCGATCCGCCACGGTCGCCGCGGCGGATGCGGCCCGGTTGTTCTTGCAGGTCCGATCGTTCGCGGATGGTAAGTCGTGACTGAAAGCTCGCCGCTCCGCGTCGCCATCGTCGTCGGCGAGGAGTCCGGCGATCAGCTCGGTGCGCGGCTGATGGCCGCGCTGAAGCAGCTGTCGGCGCGCCCGGTCGAGTTCTTCGGCGTCGGCGGTGACCGTATGGCCGCCGAGGGGATGCCGAGCCTGTTCTCCCTGCACGACATTGCCGTCATGGGCTTTGGTCCGGTCGTCAAGCGTCTGCCGCTCATTCAGCTTCGTACTGCCGAGACTGCTGGCGCCGTCATTGCCGGGCGGCCGGACGTGTTGGTGATCATCGACAGCCCCGATTTCACCCATCGTGTGGCGCGCGATGTCCGGTGCGCGCTGCCGAGCTTGCCCATCATCGACTACGTCTGTCCCTCCGTTTGGGCCTGGCGGCCCAACAGAGCCCGCAGGATGGCGTCTTACGTCGACCATGTACTCGCACTACTTCCGTTCGAGCCGGCCGTCCTGAAGCGTCTGAGTGGCCCTGATGCGACCTATGTCGGCCATCCCCTGATCGATCGTCCGGAACAGCTCACGCCCGCGCTCGGGGAGCGCACTTCGTTGGGAGATGCTGCGCTGCCGACGCTGCTGGTGCTACCGGGCAGCCGCTCCGGCGAGATCGACCGAATGCTGGCGCTGTACGGGCGGGTTCTGGATGTACTCGCGGCGCGCGGTCTCGCGTTTCGCCCGGTGCTGCCGGCCGTGGACCGCCTCAAAGCACGCATCGAGCGGGAGACCTCGGGGTGGGCGGTACGCCCCCATGTCGTCACCGGCGAGGCAGAGAAGTGGGCGGCCTTTCGATCGGCTCACGCGGCACTTGCAACGTCGGGCACCGTGACGCTGGAACTGGCGCTCGCCGGCGTGCCCTGCGTGATCGCCTATGCGCGCGACCCTCTGTTCCGTCTGGTATCAGAGATCGCCCGCCGCATTCCGGGGCTGATCAACATCAGAATGTTCGGTCTCGCCAACATCATTCTCGAAGAGAAGGCGAGCCCCGAGTTTCTCGATCCCGACCTTGCGCCCGAGCGGCTTGCCGATGCTCTGGCGCCTCTTCTGTCAGAGACCAAAGCCCGCGCCGAGCAACTTGCCGCCTTCGCACGTTTGCGCGGCATGATGGCTTTGCCGGATGGTCGGCCGGCCGCCGAGACGGCGGCGAACGTGGTGCTTCGGCTCGCTACGCGCTGAGGGCGTTTCCCGTCCAAATGGAAAGCCCCCGGCATTGCTGCCGGAGGCGATTGTCTTGCGCTGAAAACCGGTCGCCCGTGCCCTCAGTCGCGCTTGTCGTACTCCACGTAGTCGCGCTGCGGCGCGCCGATGTAGAGCTGGCGCGGACGGCCGATCTTCTGGCTCGGATCCTCGACCATCTCCTTCCACTGGGCGATCCAGCCGACGGTACGAGCGACGGCGAACAGCACGGTGAACATCGAGGTCGGGAAGCCCATCGCCTTCAGGGTGATGCCCGAATAGAAATCGATGTTCGGGTAGAGCTTCTTCTCGATGAAATACTCGTCGGAAAGCGCGATCCGCTCCAGTTCGACGGCCACGTCGAGCAGCGGGTCATCCTTGATGCCGAGCGTCTGAAGCACCTCATGGCACGTCTGCTGCATGATCTTGGCGCGCGGGTCGTAGTTCTTGTAGACGCGATGACCGAAGCCCATCAGGCGGAACGGGTCGTTCTTGTCCTTGGCGCGGGCGATATACTCGGGGATGCGATCCACCGATCCAATCTCGGCCAGCATGTTGAGCGCCGCTTCGTTGGCGCCGCCATGCGCCGGGCCCCACAGGCAGGCAATGCCGGCGGCGATGCAGGCGAACGGATTGGCGCCGGACGAACCGGCGAGGCGCACCGTCGAGGTCGAGGCATTCTGCTCGTGGTCGGCGTGCAGGGTGAAGATGCGGTCCATCGCCTGGGCGAGCACCGGGTTCACCTTGTAGTCCTCGGCAGGAACGGCGAAGCACATGTGCAGGAAGTTGGCCGCGTAATCGAGATCGTTCTTCGGATGGATGAACGGCTGGCCGATCGAGTACTTGTAGGCCATGGCAGCGATCGTCGGCATCTTGGCGATCATCCGATGCGAGGCGATCATCCGCTGGTGCGGATCGGAAATGTCGATCGAGTCGTGATAGAAGGCCGAGAGCGCGCCGACTGTTCCAACCATCACCGCCATCGGATGGGCGTCGCGACGATAACCCTGGAAGAAGCGGGTCATCTGCTCGTGAATCATGGTGTGGCGGGTGATGTGGCGGTCGAACTGCTCCTTCTGCGCGTGGGTCGGCAGTTCGCCGTAGAGCAGAAGATAGCAGGTTTCGAGATAGTCACCTTCAAGCGTCAGCTGTTCGATCGGGTAGCCGCGGTAGAGCAAAACGCCCTTGTCGCCATCGATGTAGGTGATCTTGGATTCGCAGGCGCCGGTCGACGTATAGCCCGGATCGTACGTGAAGTGGCCGGTCTTGCCATAGAAGGAGGAGATATCCATCACGCTCGGACCGATGCTTGCGTCCTTGAGCGGGAACTCATAGGTCTTGTCATCGATGGTGACGGTTGCGTTCTTCGTGGTCATTCGGTCGGATCTCCAGCAGAGGTGATCGGGTGGACCAGGCCAATGAGGGGAAGGACAAATCGTTTACGCTTACGTAAACTGCAGACCAACCTCCCAGTCGCATGTCGATCTTCACGTAGCGGAAAATCCCTACTCCGGCAAGCCGTCGAATTGGCGGTCAGACTTGCCATTTCGGCTGAGGTGCGGAACCAGACCGTTGCCATGGGAGTTGTTGTTTCGGTGAGCTTTTTCACCCCGTAGGGTGCTCCGCCTTGCTGAGCTTGATACAGAGCTTTTCACCTGCCCGCGTTTCTGCTCGCAAGGAAGTGAAAACCCCGCCGCGGCGTGGCCGGGCGGGGTTGGCGATTTTCAGCTCTTTTGGGGAATCAGCCGGCCAATGCGTCACTGATGCGGTCAAGCGCTTCGTCGCGGCCAAGTACGGCGAGGACATCGAAGATCGGCGGCGAGGTTGTGCGGCCGGTGGCGGCGGCCCGAAGGGGTTGCGCCACTTTGCCGAGCTTGAGGCCGGTTTCGGCCGCGTAGGCACGGACGATTTCCTCGGTGGAGGCAGCGGTCCAGTCCGGCAACGCCGTCAGGCGTGGCAGCAGGTCGGCCAGCGCCGCCTTTCCGGAAGCGTCGAGCAGCGCGGTCGCCTTTTCATCAGGAGCCAGCGGCCGGCTGGCGAACAGGAAGCCGGCATTGTCGATCAGTTCAAGGAGCGTCTTGGCGCGTTCTTTGAGGCCAGGCATGGCGGCGGCGAGCTGCGCTTTCTTGCCTTCGTCGAGCTTCGCCTTGAGATCCTCGCCGCCGGGAATGTGGTCGAGCAGGGCGACGACGTGGTTCACCAACTCGTCGTCTGGCGTCTGGCGGATGTAGTGGCCGTTCAGATTCTCGAGCTTGCCGAAATCGAACCGCGATGGCGAGCGGCCGATACCCTCGAGGTCGAACAGAGCGATCATCTCGTCAGGTGATAGAATCTCCGCGTCGCCATGCGCCCAGCCGAGCCGGACAAGGTAGTTGCGAAGCGCCACCGGCAGGTAGCCCATGGCACGATAGGCCTCGACACCCAGAGCGCCGTGGCGCTTCGAGAGCTTGGCGCCGTCCGGCCCGTGGATCAGAGGGATGTGCGCCACCTTCGGCATGTCCCAGCCGAGGGCATCGTAGATGATCTTCTGGCGCGCCGTGTTGGTCAGGTGATCGTCACCACGGATGATCTGGGTCACGCCCATGTCATGGTCGTCGACGACCACCGCATGCATGTAGGTGGGCGTGCCATCCGAACGCAGGATGATGAAGTCGTCGAGATCCTTGTTGGGGAACGTAACGGTGCCTTGCACCGCGTCCTCGATCACCGTCTCGCCGTCCAGCGGCGCCTTGATGCGCACCGACGGCTTGACGCCCGCCGGAGCCTCGGATGGATCACGGTCACGCCAGCGGCCATCGTAGCGCGGCGGCAGGCCGTTCGCCTTGGCGGTCTCGCGCATCTCGTTGAGCTCGTCGGGCGTGCAATAGCAATAATAGGCCTTGCCCGCAGCGACCAGCTCGCGCGCCACGTCGGCGTGACGATCGGCACGCTTGAACTGGGAGATGGGCTCCCCCTCCCAGGTGAGGCCCAGCCAGGTCAGGCCGTCGATGATCGCGTCGACCGCGGCCTGCGTCGAGCGCTCGCGGTCGGTGTCCTCGATGCGAAGCAGCATCTTTCCATTGTGCCGCTTGGCGTAGAGCCAGTTGAAGAGCGCCGTCCTCGCGCCTCCAATGTGCAGAAAACCGGTGGGGGATGGCGCAAAACGCGTGACGACGGGCGTGGACATCGACAATAGTTCCGAAAATACCAGGGTTGGCCCGGAAAGGACGGCGGACCGTCGTCGGCCGGACATGGCGTGGACGGCGTCTTACAGGAAAGCCGCGCGTTTCGCAAAATAAGATCGCGGCATCAGCCGCGTCGGCAACCGAAATAGGCGGCGAGTGTGACGGTCGGGACCGAGACGAATATCGAGCGCCGCGGCCAGGGGCGGTCCCCCATCGGCGCGCAATGGCGGCGCGTGGTCTCGATACTCCGGAAGTCTTTCGCCCGCGACCTTGATGACGGGCGTGGGTTTCTCTGGTGGCCGGTTGCCGCCGCTGTCGGGGCGGCCATGTACTTCGCCCCGATCAGCGAGCCTTCCGCGATCGAGTTCGCGCTCGTCGGATCTGGTTTCGCGGTCATGCTCGTCGTGATCGTCCGTCTGTCGCCGTTGGTGCCATTGGTGCCGATCCTCATCTGCCTCGCCTGTGCCGGATTCCTGCATGCAGCCCTGATGACGCGGCTTGCCGTTCATCCGGTGTTTCCCTTCGAGCGAACCGTAAAGCTGCGCGGGCATGTCGTGGCCGTCGAGGATAGGGGAAAAGGCGCGTTACGCCTGCTCGTCCAGCCGGCCGAGATGGAGCCTGCCCCAAGGGCAGGCCTGCCACCGCTCGTTCGCGTGACGACGCGTGGGGTGCTGACGAACCCCGGCGAGGCCGTGTCGATGCTGGCGCGTCTCGCGCCGCCAATGCCGCCGCCCCTTCCGGGTGGCTACGACTTTGCTCGCGTCGCATGGTTTGCCGGCATCGGCGCCAGCGGTTTCTCCTATGGGAGCGTCAAGCCTTGGCCGGACGCGCCTTCGCCTGGCATGAAGTTCACCATCCTCAGCCGCATCGAAACCTTGCGTACGGCAGCGGCGGGGCGCATTCGTCAAGCTCTTCCCGGCGATGCCGGGGCCATCGCGGCCGCGCTGATCGTTGGTGATCGAGGCAGCATCTCACGCCCGACCAATGAAGCCATGCGCATCGCCGGCGTGTCGCATGTGCTGTCGATCTCCGGCATGCACATGAGCCTTGTTGCCGCCTTTCTGTTCGGTGGCATTCGTCTTGTTCTGGCGCTGATTCCCGCGCTGGCTCTGAACCTGCCGATCAAGAAGATCGCCGCCGTGCTGTCGATGATCGGCACCGGCGCCTATTTCGTCGTCTCTGGCATGGGCGTGCCGGCGGAGCGGTCGATGATCGTCGTGGCGGTGTCGTTGATCGCGGTACTGATCGATCGTCGTGCGCTGTCGCTGAGAGTGGTGGCGGTTGCAGCTCTGATAACCTTGGCCTTCTCGCCGGAGGCAGTGATGGAGCCCGGTGCGCAAATGTCGTTCGCAGCCGTCGTGGCACTGATGGCCGGGCTCGAAGCCTGGCGCTCAAGACGAGGTGAGACGGGGGATTCCGGCGACGTCAACTTGCTCGCCCGCATGGTGCGACGGTTCGTGCTATGGGTCATGGCCGCCTTGGCTGCGACCGTGCTCGCCGGTTTCGCGACGTTGCCGATGGCGCTCTATCACTTCGGCCGTCTGGCGCCGCTGAGCATGATCGCCAACCTTCTTACCGAGCCACTGGTGTCGTTTGTGATCATGCCGGCGGCGCTCGTCTCGGCACTGGTGATGCCGCTCGGTCTTGAGGGGCTGCCGCTTGCCATCATGGGCTTCGGCATCGATGGGATGATCGCCGTGGCCCGAACCGTTGCCGACTGGACGCCTGGCGGCGGCCTTTACGGTCGCCCCATCGGGTGGACCATGCTGGTCGTCGCAGCGGGCGGGCTCTGGATCTGCCTGTGGCGTGGCCGGAAGCGTTGGCTCGGGCTTGCCCCGATCCTTGTTGGCTTCGCCTTCGTTTTCATTGGTGTGCCCCCCGGGCTGATCGTTGCGGGGGATGGATCACTGGTCCTTGTTAGGGAAGAGAGCGGTGCCTGGCACAAGGTTGGTCAAAAGGGAGGCTTCACGCTCGATGTGTGGATGGCGGCCCTGGGCATCGATCCGGCCCTGCTTTCCTCGCTGGACAGCGACACGATCTGCGACGCCGAGGCGTGCTTCCTGAACGCAGGGAAGGGCCGTCCATCGGTGTCGGTTGTCAGTCGGCCGTTCGCCTTCGGCGACGATTGCGCGGTCGCCGACGTTCTGGTGTCCGGCCTGGAAGCGCCGCGATGGTGCCATCCGTCCGGCATACTCATCGACGGGCGTCAACTCGCTTCGACTGGAACGCTTACTTACGATGTCCGGATGGAAGGCGACGGCGGCATGCGTGTTGAGGAAACCGGTCGCGTGCTCGGCAACCCGCGCAGGCCGTGGCTTGCACCGACGCGTTGACGCTATGCTTCCTCGCCGGAGGTGGCGAGCATCGCCTCGGTGCACACCCGATTGCGGCCGGCTCTCTTGGCGAGGTAGAGGGCCGTATCGGCGCGCTCAATCAGCGAGATGGCCGTGTCGCCCGCGTGGTAAGTCGCCACTCCGACGGAAACGGTGACGAAGCCGAGCGTTTCGCCGGTCGACCGCTTCTTCAACTCCTTCTCCTTGACGCTCTCCCGGATGCGTTCTGCCAACGCCTCGGCTCGCGAGAGGCTGGTCTTCGGAAGGATAATGGCGAACTCCTCGCCACCGTAGCGACACGCGAGGTGGTGCCCCTTGATCGCCTGCTTGACCGAAAGAGCTACCAGACGCAGCACCTGATCACCGGTCTGATGGCCGAAGCTGTCGTTGAACGACTTGAAATTGTCGATGTCGGTAATGAGAAGGGAGAGAATGCCGTCCGTCTCCACGGCATTGGCGACCGCCCTCTCGAGGGACTGGTCGAAGTGCTTGCGGTTGGCGAGCGTCGTCAGCTCGTCCGTCAGCGTCTCGAAACGCAAGGACTCCAGGCTTTCCTTGAGTTCTGAAATCTGCCGTTGGCTGTCGGCGAGCTGCCCTTCGAGCTCGCGGTTGACCTTCTCCGTTGCGCGCGTGGCAACAAGAAGGTCCCCGACGATGCCCCGGAGACGTGACGGGTCGGGCTCGGTGCTGAGTTCGGTCGAGGCTTCGGACAACGTCTCCGCATAGTTGGTGCTAGCGGCGATCGTTTTGTTCATCACGGTCATGACGCCTTCGATTTCGCCGGAGATACGACCGCCGACATCCTCGATGCGATCGGACAGGCGCGAAGGTGAGATGAACTGGTTGTAGATGGCGAGCAACTCCGCCTTGTCGATGCGGCCTTTGCTGCGAAGAATGTCGTTCACTGCACGATTCAGCGCATGGTTGAACCCTGCGCAGTAGTTGTACCAGAGCTCATAGTTTCTCGGGTAAGCGGCGTTCTCGTTGCGCCGCAACTGCGCCACGGCGGCCTCACCGTAGCCGATCGTCCGCAAAAACTCTTCACGGTGCGCCATTGTCGCTGCCCATCGCTCCTCTCGTGACCTGCCATTTGATAGACCGCAGGCATGAATTGAGCGTTAAGCAAAGGTGGACGCTATCGCTAAAGCTTGAGCTTTCCGCCACTGGCCTGACGCCTTGTGGCGTTTTTTTCCGACCGCCAGACGCGAAATGCTACACCGCAGAACGAAAACGGCGGCCCGGAAGGCCGCCGCAACAAGACTGAGACGTTGTGCTCTCGTCAGTTCGCAGACTTGGCGATCCGAACCGGCCTCAAAAGGAAGGCCGGCACATGGTCTCCAAGTCCGACGACGGCGGGGCCATCATCGGTGTCGCGGCGCGGCAGCGGACGCGGGCGCTCTCCGGCACGAACCGGCTGGCGCGCGCCTGCCCGCTCGGGCTTCGGCTCGCGCTCCGGCTTCGCCTCGCGCTCGGGGCGGGCACTGCGGCTCCGGCTTGGACGTGGAGCCTCCTCGGCCGAACTCTCGGCGGCGTCCGAAGGCGCGGCCTCCTGGCGAGTGCGACGCGAGCGAGACGGAGCCCGAGCTTCGTCGCCGTCCGTCTTCGAACGGGAGCGGCTTGGCGCCTTGCCCTCGGCGGTCTTGCGGCCGCGCGACCGCTTGCGTGCTTCCGGATCGAAAACGATCGGATCGCCGATCCACTCAATGTCCGTGGTGATCAGCTTCTCGATGGCGGAGAGATGCTTCTCATCGTCCTGCGTGATGATCATCACCGCCGTGCCCGACCTTCCGGCCCGGCCCGTACGACCGATGCGGTGAACGTAGTCCTCCGCGTGGATCGGCACATCGTAATTGAAAACGTGGCTGACGTCGGGAATGTCGAGACCGCGCGCTGCCACATCGGACGCCACGAGCAGGGTCAATGCGCCCTTCTTGAAGGCGTCGAGAGTGGCCATGCGGGCGCGCTGGTCCATGTCCCCGTGCAGGGCGCCGACGTTGAAACCGTGACGGACGAGGCTGCGGAACACCACGGCCACATCGCGCTTGCGATTGCAGAAAACGATTGCGTTCTTGAGGTCCTGGGCTGCGGCGATCTGCGCGCGCAGCGTCTCGCGCTTCTCGAAGTCCTCGGTGCCGGAAACGACGAGGCGCTGAGCCACGGTCGTAGCGGCGCTCGCCGGCTTCGAAACCTCGACCTGGACCGGGTTGTTGAGGAAGTTCTCGGTCAGCGCCTGGATCTCCGGCGGCATGGTCGCCGAGAAGAACAGCGTCTGGTGATTCTTGGTGACCAGCTTGCAGATGCGCTCGATGTCGGGGATGAACCCCATGTCGAGCATCCGGTCGGCCTCGTCGATAACGAGGATCTCGACGCCGGTCAACAGCAGGCGGCCGCGCTCGAAATGATCGAGCAGCCGACCGGGTGTGGCGATCAGCACGTCGGCACCGCGATCGAGCTTGCGGTTCTGGTCGTCGAACGACACACCGCCGATCAGCAGCGCGATGTTGAGGTTGTTGTTGATCGAATACTTGACGAAGTTCTCCTCGACCTGCGCTGCGAGTTCGCGCGTCGGTTCGAGGATCAGCGTTCGCGGCATCCGGGCGCGGGCGCGGCCGTTCTCGAGCAGGGTCAGCATGGGCAGCACGAATGCGGCGGTCTTGCCGGTGCCCGTCTGGGCAATGCCGATCACGTCTCGGCCGGCGACGGCATGCGGAATGGCTTCGGCCTGGATCGGCGTCGGAGTCGTATAGCCGGCCGCTTCAACGGCCGCCATGACGCTGGCGCTCAGTCCGAGATCAGAAAAACTCATGTGGTGTGCGGTCTCTTGGGTAGGGGGATTCGAACACTGTAGACAGGCAAATCCACGCGCTTCCAGATCAACTTGGAACGATCCGGATATGGTGGGAGACCATATGTGGAATCGTCGGCATGTCAATCAATTCCTGCCAAAATGAGCGTTTATTGTTACTTCCGATGTCATGGGAGCGCTCTCGGAGGCTTTCTTGGCAGGCTTTGCATGGTGCTGGTTTTGAGATGAACGCGAGGACCACATCGATGCGTCACTGTTGATCGGCAGATCTTCTTTGGAGGCGAGCAGTTCTACGCACTCTCTCCTCGCAGGCTGGCGCGGGGTGTGCATGGCACAGCTACTCGAATGAGGCTCGGTGGGCGCTCGACCGCAAGGCGCGGCGCGGCCCTCCGCTCCCGAGCCGCTTCTTTGCGCAAGGCCGGGGGCTGATGTTCTTGGGGCGATTTTACTTGACCTCGACGAAGGGCAGAGCCGCCCCCGGCAGCATTGTGGCCGGCAGTTGGCCATTCCACTTCTCGGAGTTGGTCAGTCGGATGATCATGTCGCCGTTGGCGTTGAGAGCTTCCGCCCGAGCCCGGATCGCCGCGGCCTCGGCCTCGCCTCTGAGGCGGATGCGCTCGGCATCGGCGCGGGCCTGGATTTCCGTAGCCTGCGCCGCTGCCGTGGCAGTCGCGAGTTGGCTGTCAGCACTGGCTCTCGCCTGCGTAACCGTGATTTCAGCCTGAACTTTTTCACGCTCGGCATTCTGCCGCAGTTTCATCACCTCGATTTCCGCCAGCATACGCTGTTCGACCGAGTTCTCGTAGGCATCGGAGAAGATGATGTCTTCGATGTTGACCTGATCGATCACCAAGGGGCCTGTAATGCCGGCTCGCACGGCGTCCTCGACGTCGGCCACAAACTTGCCCCGGTTCTGGATGACTGACGCCGCCGTATAACGACCGAACACCGTCTTGAGGTCCTGGGGTAGCTTCCGAGCAACCAGGCGGGATTCCAGACCGTCGACGCCTGAGAACTGTCGGTAGACCTTGTCCACATCTGCCGGTGGCACGTGATAAACCACCGATACGGACAAGTTGGCCGGCTGCTGATCCTGACTGTAGGCTTCCAGACTGCTGTCGCCCGACCATTTAAGCGCCCGTTGCGTCACGTCGATCTTTACGACGGTCTCGAAGATCGGCAACTTGAAATGAAGTCCCGGCTCGACGGTTGCCACAAAGGCACCATTTCGAAGGAGCACGCCGCGCTCGGTCTCTTGAACCGTGAACCAGCCACTGTTCAGAAGAGCCAACAACACCACCGCAAGAAGCGCCAAAACGCCGAAGCGAACGTAGGTCATTGCTGGAGTATCCTTCGGAGGGCGTGGGCTCGGCAGGATGGAGCACCTGCATGCCGTCTGCAACTTCTACGCGGTGAGGGCGCCGGATACTGGCGAAACCTAGTGGTTCGACCGAGGCATTTGCGTCCGCGTGACACAAGCCTCAGAGCAAATGTCAAATTCGCTCCACTAGATGTCCAGATCCTCGGCGAACTCGGCATTCTCCTGGATGAACTGGAAGCGACCTTCAGGCTTGTTACCCATCAGGCGCTCGACTGAATCCGCCGTCCGCTCCGCTTCGTCCTCCACCAGAACGACCCGCAAGAGCGTGCGTGTCTTCTTGTCCATGGTGGTTTCCTTGAGCTGCGACGGCATCATCTCGCCGAGGCCCTTGAAGCGGCCGATCTCGGGCTTCTTGTTCTTGAAGGTCGTGCGCAGCAGCTCTTCGCGATGGGCGTCGTCTCGGGCGTAGATGGTCTTGCCGCCGTGGGTCAGGCGGTAGAGCGGCGGCACCGCGAGATAGAGGTGACCGCCACGGATGAGCTGCGGCATCTCGCGGTAGAAGAAGGTGATCAACAGCGAGGCGATGTGTGCGCCGTCGACGTCGGCGTCGGTCATCACGATCACCTTGTCATAGCGGAGATCGTCCTCGCGATAGTGCGAGCGGGTGCCGCAGCCGAGGGCCTGCAACAGGTCGGACAGCAGCTGGTTGGCCGTCACCTTGTCGCGGCCGGCGCTCGCCACATTGAGGATCTTGCCGCGCAGCGGCATCACCGCCTGGCTGGCGCGGTCGCGCGCCTGCTTGGCCGAACCACCGGCCGAGTCACCCTCGACGATGAACAGCTCGGATCCTTGGGCGGCGTTCTGCGTGCAGTCGGCAAGCTTGCCGGGCAGGCGCAACTTGCGCACCGCGCTCTTGCGGAGAACGTCCTTCTCCTGACGGCGGCGAAGGCGCTCGTCGGCACGCTCGACGATCCAGTCGAGGAGGCGGCCCGACTGCTGCGGCGACGCCGTCAGCCAATGGTCGAAGGCATCCTTCACCGCCGTCTCGACGATGCGAGCAGCTTCCGCCGTGGACAGCTTGTCCTTGGTCTGCCCGACGAACTCGGGCTCGCGCACGAAGACGGACAGCATGGCGCCAGCCGAGGTCATCACGTCCTCGGGCATCACCTGAGCGACGCGCTTGTTGCCTGCCATCTCGCCATAAGCCTTGAGCGAGCGGGTGAGGGCGAGGCGCAGGCCCTGCTCGTGGGTGCCGCCATCCGGAGTCGGGATGGTGTTGCAATAGGAACTGACGAAGCCGTCTCCAGCGAACCACGAGACGGCCCACTCGACGGTGCCATGACCACCCGTCCCGACGCGGCCGGCGAACAGGTCGTCGGTGACCCGCTTCTCGCCATCCAGCGCTTCGACCAGGAAGTCCTTTAGTCCGCCGGGAAACTTGAAGACGGCTTCGGGCGGCGTCTTCGAACCCTCGACCAGCGATGGGTCGCAGGACCAGCGGATCTCGATGCCGCCAAAGAGATAGGCCTTCGACCGGGCCATCTTGAAGATGCGTGCTGGCTCGAACCGGGCATCTTCTCCGAAAATCTGAGGGTCCGGCTTGAAGCGCGTCTTGGTGCCGCGCCGGTTCATGGTTTCGCCGAGCCGCTGCAAACCGCCCTGAGGCACGCCGCGCGAGAAGCTCTGCTTGTAGAGTTGACGACCGCGCGCCACCTCGACGTCGAGCCATTCCGACAGGGCGTTGACCACCGAAACGCCGACGCCGTGCAGACCGCCGGATGTCTCGTAGACCTTGCTGTCGAACTTGCCGCCGGCGTGTAGCGTGCAGAGGATCACTTCCAGCGCGGACTTGCCTGGAAACTTCGGGTGCGGGTCGACCGGAATGCCGCGGCCGTTGTCGTTGACGGTCAGGAACCCATCGGCATCGAGACGCACCTCGATCCACGAGGCGTGACCGGCGACAGCCTCGTCCATCGAGTTGTCGATGACCTCGGCGAACAGATGATGCATCGCCTTGTCGTCGGTGCCGCCGATATACATGCCCGGCCGCCGACGCACCGGCTCAAGTCCCTCCAGAACCTCGATGGTGGACGCATCATAGACCGCCTCAACCGGCGTGGCGGGCTCGGGGCGTGCGCGGGTTGCCTTGGGAGCGCGAACAGGTGCCGTCGTCGAGGCGGCGTTGCTTGCCGGCGGAGGGAGAGTTCCGAACAGGTCGTCCTTTTCCATGCGTTCCGTCTTCGTCCATGGGCCGGCCTTGCCAGCCATTCCGCCTACCGCCGGGCGACGCTGATTCGCGCGCTTCGGAGTTTGCCACGCCAGCGGTGGAAGCGCCAATCTCGTTCTATATGTGTTCCGGCTCGTACACCGGCGATCCGGGTACAGTCAACGCCGTTGAGGCGTTCTTAACCGTGGCGGCGGCAAGCTCCGGAATGTTCATTGGTGGTTTGTCATGCGTCGAAACCAGTATCAAGATGCCGTGTTCCGGGAACTCGGAACCGTCCACACCCATGCCTTTGTCGCCGGCCATCGCCTCGGCGGCATGCGGCGTCATCTTCAGGAAGTGGTGGCCGAGCCGCCGCTTACGAGCGGGCTCTTTGCGTTGCCCGCCGTACTGGTGCTGCTCTCGCTGACGGCGCTTGTCCTCCTGCTCGCCTGATTTGAGCTGGCAATCGTCGCTCTGAGGCGCTAGGGAAACCGCCCCCCATTTATTCGGAGAGCGGTCATGGCGGCGGCAGGCCTCGATTTCGGCACGTCCAATACTACCCTCGGCGTCGTTACCGGCGGTCGGGCCGAGATGGTGCGTCTTGAGGGTGATGAGGAAACGCTGCCAAGCGCCACCTTCTACTATCAGGATGGGTCCATTTCGGTCGGCCGCGCCGCCATCGCGGCCTATGTCGGCGGCGAGCACGGCCGACTGATGCGAGCCCTGAAGTCGGTGCTCGGCTCGGCCTTGATGGACGAGACGACGTTGGTCGGCAGGAGCCGCGTCAAGTTCCGCGACGTGCTGAAACGCTACCTCGCGGAAGTGAAGAGGCGCGGCGAAGCGGTGGCGGACAAGCCGCTGACCCACCTCGTCCATGGTCGCCCGGTTCATTTCGTCGACGGCAATCCCGAGGCCGATCGGCTGGCGGAGGCGACCTTGCATGCCATTGCGCGCGATCTCGGCTTCGAGGAGGTGTCTTTCCAGTACGAGCCCATCGCCGCCAGCCTCGACTACGAGCAGCAGCTCTCCCATGAGGAGCTGGCGCTGATCGCCGACATCGGCGGCGGCACCTCCGACTTCTCGATCGTTCGCCTCGGGCCGGAGCGGGCAAAAAAGGCCGAGCGCGTCTCCGACGTTCTGGCCAATGACGGCGTCCGCATCGGCGGCACCGATTTCGATCGCCACCTCAGCCTTGGCACGGTGATGCCGCTTCTCGGCTTTCGCTCAAAGCTCGCCCGTGGCGAGCTCGACGTGCCCTCGGTCTATTACCACGACCTCGCCACGTGGTCGGCGATCAATCGCCTCTACGAGTCGCGCGTTCATCGCGAGCTCGTCGACCTCGAGAAGCGCGCGGCCGAGCCGGAGCTCATTCACCGCCTGATGCGGGTCGTCGACGACGAGCGTGGTCATACCCTCGCCATCGACGTGGAGGCAGCCAAGATCTCCGTTGCGGAGCATGGCGCCGTCACTGTGCCGTTCGATTGGCTGGAGCGCGGCCTTTCAACCGATATCGACCATTCCGAGCTTGTTCGTCACACCGGCGAGCTTGCAAGCCGCATCGGCGCTCGCGTGGATGCCTGCCTCGAAATGGCCGGCGTGGGAGCTACAGATATCGACGCTGTGTTCCTGACCGGCGGTTCCACCCGGCTCGAGCACGTTCGCACCGCCATTCTGGCGTCAGTGCCAGAGGCGCGCGTCGTCACCGGCAACGTGTTCGGTTCCGTCGGGACCGGCCTCGCTGTCGAGGCGGCCAAACGTTACGGCTGACTCCAAAGGTCGCGCTTGCGGGTACCGGCAAGCGGGCGCCTGATGCACCGACCAGTCGGAGACGGGCTATGAAGATGAGTGGGATGGCGGTGGTCGGTGTCGTTTTGGCGGCCCCGGCGCTGGCGGGTGACTGCGACAGCTGGAAAGCCGGGCTGGAGCAGGAAGAGGAAGGCATGATGATGACCGCTTCGATCTGCGCGATCGACCGGCCTGACGACATGCTGCTGATCACCTGCGGCGGCGAGGGCAAGCTCGGCCTTCGCTTCGTCACGGCCACGAACGATGACTTTCCACCCGGTGGCGACATGAACTACCGGTCGGCCTTCGTCTTCACGAGCGGCTCATTGAGCGCCGAAGTCGCTCTCCGCTACGAGGCGATGGACGGTGTGATGGCTGCGACGCCTCGTCGCGATAGCGACCTTGTCCGCATTCTGAAGTCGGCAGGGCCACTGAGCGTGACCGACAAGGCCGGTATTCTGCCGAAGGAAACCTTCACCTTGAAGGGTTCGTCGAAGGCCGTCGGCAAGGTGGAGCGGGCCTGCTACAGCTGAGCGGTGAAGGCTGGTGGGGCGTCTCGTGGTGACCGGCGCGGTTTCGACCACCGTGTTTCGCTTGATGGAGATGGAAACAACCGAGATGCCGACGACCTGACGGTTCAGGGGCTTCGCGCGTAGGCGGCGGCCTCCTTCACTTGCTCCTCGCTGGGATACACGCCGGTATAGAGTACGAACTGCTCGAGCGCCTGAAGCACGGCCACGTCGGCGCCGGAAATACGCTTGCGCCCGGCTGCCGCCGCTGCCCGCATCAGCGGTGTCTCGACGGGAAGCGCCACCACGTCGAACACCGTTTCGGCCGCTTCGATCGCTTCAGGAGGGAAGGCAAGCGTCTCCGCCTCGACGCCGCCTGCCATTCCGACCGGCGTGGCATTGATGATAAGTGGCGCCGTCAGTCCTTCGGAGGTCTCCGCCCAGTCGAACCCGTAGAGATCAGCCAACGCTCGGCCGGTCGTCCGGTTGCGGGCAATGATCGCGCCGGAACGGTGGCCGCGATTGCGCAAGGCCGCTGCCACAGCCTTGGCCATGCCGCCTGAGCCGGCGAGAAGGAAGGGTGTCGAGGGCGCTATTTCCGCGTGGTCGAGCAGATCGAGCACCGCGCTGTAGTCGGTGTTGTAGCCGGTCAGCCAACCGTCGTCGTTGAGAATCGTGTTGACGCTGTCGATGGCCGCTGCCGATCCTTCGATATGATCGAGCAGCGGGATGACCACTTCCTTGAACGGCATGGAAATGGCGCAGCCCCGAATCCCCAGGGCGCGGACACCTCCGATCGCCGCAGGCAAGTCCTTGGTCGTGAAGGCCTTGTAGATGTAGTCGAGACCCGTGAGCTCATAGAGCCGGTTGTGAAAACGCGAGCCGAACTTCCCCGGTCGGCCGGCCAGAGACATGCACAGTTTCGTCGACGGACCGATGGCGGGCTTGTCGGGCATGTTCCGATCTCCGTTTGTGAGCTCGGTTTAGCATAGGCGCGCGGCAGGCCGACGGGAAGTCGCGGTCGACCGGCTATCCCCCGGGGCAACGAAAAAGCCGCCCGACCTTGCGGCGGGGCGGCTCATCGAAACCGGACGCTTCGTCGGCGTCCGGGTTGGCTCTGGGGACCTGCCTCAGACCGAGTAGTACATGTCGAACTCGACCGGATGCGGGGTCATCTCGTAGCGCATGTTCTCTTCCATCTTCAGCTCGATCCAGCTGTCGATGAAATCGTCGTCCATGACGCCACCGGCCTTCAGGAAGTCGCGGTCCGCGTCGAGTGAGGCCAGGGCCTCACGCAGCGAGCCTGCAACGGTCGGGATGGACTTCAGCTCTTCCGGCGGCAGGTCGTAGAGGTTCTTGTCCATGGCGTCGCCCGGATGGATCTTGTTCTTGATGCCATCGAGGCCGGCCATCAGCAGGGCAGTGAAGCAGAGGTACGGGTTGGCGGCCGGATCCGGGAAGCGGGTCTCGACGCGCTTGGCCTTGGGGTTGGTCGTGTAGGGGATGCGGCAGGAGGCCGAACGGTTGCGGGCCGAGTAGGCCAGAAGAACCGGCGCCTCATAGCCCGGAACCAGACGCTTGTAGCTGTTGGTCGACGGGTTGGAGAAGGCGTTGATGGCCTTGGCGTGCTTCAGGATGCCGCCGATGTAGTAGAGGCAGGTCTCGCTGAGGTCGTTGTACTGGTTGCCAGCGAACACCGGCTTGCCGTCCTTCCAGATCGACTGGTGGACGTGCATGCCCGAACCGTTGTCGCCGAACACCGGCTTCGGCATGAACGTGGCCGTCTTGCCGTAGGCGTGGGGCAACCTGATGGATCGCATACTTGTAGATCTGCAGGTGATCTGCCATGCGGGTCAGGCTCGAGAACTTCATGCCGAGCTCATGCTGGGCAGAGGCCACCTCGTGATGGTGCTTCTCGACGACGACGCCCATCTCGGCCATGGCCGACAGCATCTCGGAGCGCATGTCCTGCAGGCTGTCGATCGGCGGCACCGGGAAATAGCCGCCCTTGGTGCGGACGCGGTGGCCGAGGTTGCCCGACTCGTACTCGGTGTCGCCGTTGGTCGGCAGCTCGACCATGTCCAGCTTGAATCCGGTGTTGTAGGGCGTCGCCGAGAAGCGAACGTCGTCGAACACGAAGAACTCGGCTTCCGGACCGAAGAACACGCTGTCGCCGATGCCGAGCGTGGCAACGTAGGCCTCGGCCTTCTTGGCGATCGAGCGCGGGTCGCGGCTGTAGGACTGACCCGAGGAGGGGTCGACGATATCGCAGACGATGACCAGCGTAGTCTGAGCGAAGAACGGGTCGATGAAGGCCGATTCCGGATCGAGGATCAGCGTCATGTCGGATTCGTTGATGGCCTTCCAACCGGCGATCGACGAGCCGTCGAAGGCAGTGCCATTCTCGAGCATGTCCTCATCGACGAGGCCGATATCGAAGGTCACGTGCTGCCACTTGCCTTTCGGGTCGGTGAACCGCAGGTCAACGAACTTGACGTCGTTGTCCTTGATCATTTTCAGAACATCAGCACCAGTGGTCATTTGCCCTTCCTTTCGGGTTTCTGGTCTTGCTGGAGCGCTTTTCGGCCAACTGTCTGGCCGATCCGAACGCTCCAATTTCCCTGGGTTGTCCTCACTTGCCGCTCTGCCGCCTACTCTTTCTGTCGGCGAAGCGCGCGAGGTCAGATTGCGTCGTTACCGGACTCGCCGGTACGGATGCGGATGGCGTCCTCCACGGGCGACACGAAGATTTTGCCGTCACCGATGCGGCCTGTCTGCGCCGCATTGCGGATCGCATCGACGGCCTTGGCGACCATGTCGTCCGTCATGACGACCTCGATCTTCACCTTCGGCAGGAAGTCGACGACATATTCGGCGCCCCGATAAAGCTCGGTATGGCCCTTCTGCCTGCCGAAGCCCTTGGCTTCGGTGACGGTGATGCCTTGAAGCCCCACTTCCTGCAGCGCTTCCTTCACCTCGTCCAGCTTGAAGGGCTTAATGATAGCCTCGATTTTTTTCATCGACCCCTTGTCTCCGTTGCTCCAGGCGCCCGCGCGAGGCGTTTTTCGCCCTGCGCCGACCGAGACGCACCCTCTCAAGCATTCGACGTGCCAGTTCGAGGGCGAGCCGGATCCTGGCGAAAAATGAGGCGACTGGCGGTCAGCCGTGGGGAGGTATATCGAAGTTTGCCCAACGGAGCGGCCTAATTGTTGTGCAAATGTGACTCAATTGGGCAGCCGTTGGCCGCGTTAGGAGTTTGTTCGCCAGCCCTCGCGTGGCCGAGCTCAACGCGCCGAGCCGCGCGGCTGCGCCAATTTGTCGCTATTTCTCCAAGGGTGTAGATGAGAAGGGGTTGTGCGCTGGATGGATGGCGCATGCGCCTGGGGTCGAGGGAGTAAACCGAATGCAGGGCGAGTTGTTGCTGACTCCAGCGGAGATGAGTCGCGCAGACGCGCTGACCATCGCGTCAGGCATTCCCGGCGAGCGTTTGATGGAAAATGCCGGCTACGCCGTTGCCGACGTCATCTGTGCTCGCTTCAGTCAGGGTGCTCGGGCCATCGTACTCTGCGGCATGGGCAACAATGGCGGCGACGGCTTCGTCATTGCCCGCGTCCTGAGGCAACGCGGCTTTGTCGTGCGCGTGGCGCTGGCCCTCCCTGAAGGGATGTCCGTTCGCGACCTCAAGGGCGATGCTGCCGGCGCCGAGAGAGCCTGGCGCGGCGAGACCGTGCCGGCAAACCCAGCGCTGTTCGATGGTGCGACGGTCATCGTCGACGCACTCTACGGTGCCGGACTCAGCCGTGATGTATCCGGGCGCGATGCCCAGCTGATCGCCGCCGTCAACGCCGCTCGCGCCGAGGGCGCGCGGGTTTATGCCGTCGATCTCCCGAGTGGCATCGACGGCCGAACCGGCGAGGTTCGGGGAACGGCGGTCGTCGCCGACGAGACGGTCACCTTCTTCCGGCGCAAGCCCGGACATCTGTTGCTCCCCGGTCGCACGCACTGCGGTCGCCTGCGTCTGGCCCAGATCGGCATCGGTTCGGAGGTGCTGGCCAAGATTGCCCCGAACACTGCGGCGAACGGTCCTGAGCTTTGGGCAGATTGCTGGCCAGAGGCCGCCGTCGACAGCCACAAGTACAGCCGGGGCGCTGCGCTGGTGGCATCGGGGCCGCTCCCCTCCTGCGGCGCGGCCCGCCTCGCCGCCGAAGCGACGCTTCGGGCGGGGGCTGGCATCGTCACCGTGGCAACGCCTCCGGATGCCGTTGCCACCGTTGCCGGCTGGCGCGCCGCCTTTGTCGTCAAGCCCGCCGCCGACATGGCGGCGCTCGCGGCGCTCCTTGGCGAACCGAGGCTTCGGGCCGCCGTGCTGGGGCCGGGGCTCGGTCTCGGTGATGACGTCTGGCCAGCGGTGCGCGCAGCGCTAGAGGGCGGCATGGCGCTCGTGCTCGACGCCGATGCCATAACCCAGGCCTCCCGTCGCCCCGAGGAAGCCTTCTCTCTCATAAAGAAGCGCGAAGGTGGCGTTGTGTTTACGCCGCACGAAGGTGAGTTCGGGCGGCTGTTTCCGGATATTGGCGGCTCGAAGCTCGATCGCGCCCGCGAGGCAGCCGCGCGGTCCGGTGCGGTCGTTCTGCTCAAGGGACCGGATACGGTGATCGCCCATCCCGATGGCCGCGCCGTCATCAACGAGAACGGCACGGCAGCGCTCGCCACAGCCGGGTCGGGCGACGTTTTGGCCGGCATCATCGGTGGGCTGCTCGCGGCAGGTCGCCCAACCTTCGAGGCTGTGGCGCTCGCCGCCTGGATGCATGGCGAAGCAGGCCGGATGGCCGGACCGGGGTCTCTCGCCGACGAGATCGCCGCCGCTCTGCGCGGTGTTCTGGCCGCCGGGCGTCCCGTTCCGCAGATGGCCTTCGGTGGGGAGAGCGATGTTGACGGCGTAATCGCCACGGACTGATGCGCTTTCGTCCCGAACGGGAAGGCCTCAGCTGGCGCGATAGCCGGGGAAAGCAGGGGATCGGCCTGCTTTCCACTGGATGGAAGGACGAACGGCTACTTTAAGAAATCCCGGAATTCCGGGATTTTTTGAAGGCTGATTTCGTTTTATCGAGCAAGCTTGTCTATTTAGTCGAAAAAATGGCCTGACGGGGCTTTCCCTTTCGCCGGCAAGCCGCTATATACCGCCCGTCGCCGCAAACACGGCGCTTGACGCGGGGTGGAGCAGCCCGGTAGCTCGTCAGGCTCATAACCTGAAGGCCGCAGGTTCAAATCCTGCCCCCGCAACCAGTACGAACCAAAGACCTCAGCAAAATCAATGATTTGCTGAGGTCTTTGTTTTTGCAGGTTTATCCTAGCCTAAGAAAATCAAGTAGTTAGCTTTGTAGGTTAAAATGGGGGCCGGTAGCCCGCAACCATCATGTGACGGGGGCATCTCGCTTCTGATAGGGCCGTTCTTATCCGAAAGAGCGATGCACTAGATCCGTCACCGCATGCAACAGATCGGTGTGTCGAAAGTTGTGAGCTGTCCTTTTAGGCTTTATTCCGTGTAATACCTGCGTTGGGAGGAAGCAGCACGGACACCCCGCGGGTGCCCGTTTCCCTGGCAAGGTCTTTCATCGGTCTCCTTCGTCAGGTGTCGGCCGAGCGTAGCGGCGCCGCCACGCGTCGCGCCCGTTGGGCGCGCAGCGAGAACAGGATCAGGGCGATGATCGTCACCAGGAACGGTATGCTTTGGATGAGTTCGGACGGAATCCAGCTGAACAGGTTGGGCATGACGATCGAAAGCGCGTCGAAGACCCCGAACAACAGGGCCGCCCACATGGCGCCGATTGGATGGCGGGCTCCGAGCAGCACGGCACCGAGGGCGATGAAGCCACGACCGGCGGTCATGTCGCGGGTAAAGCCGACGTAGTTGAACATGGCAAGCTGCGCGCCGCCCAGACCTGCCAGAAGGCCCGAAGCGACGAGGCTCCAGAAACGCACCTTGGCAACGGGGATGCCGGCCGACTCAGGTGCCGCCGGATATTCTCCGACACCGCGCAGCCAGAGGCCGGGCGGTGTATGGTAGAGGAAGTACCAGATGCCGAACACGCTGAAGATGGCTAGCCAGCTCAGCGCCGAGTGGCCCGACAGCAAACTGTGCAGCAACGGACCGACGCCGGGAATTGCCGCGAGAAATGGCAGGTCGACGGTCGGAATGGCCTTGGAGACCATGTTGATCGAGGTGCCCTTGTCGCCGCCTGTCGCCAGCGATAGCGTGAATACCGTGCCACCGGCCGCCAGGATGTTGACCGCGAAGCCGACGAGGATGATGTCGGCCTTCAGGCGCAGGTGGAAGAAGCCCATCAGTGCCCCGAGCACACCGCCGGCGGCAAGGCCGGCCAGCACCGCCACGTACCAGGGTGTGTGAACCGAGACGATGACGGCAGTGAGCGCCGAGATCAGCATCATACCTTCAAGCGCTACATTGAGTGCTCCGGAGAGATCGGAGATCAGGCCGCCGAGCGTCGCAAACAGCAGCGGCGTCGAGGTACGGATGACCGTGACGAAGAAGGTGGCCGAGAAGACGGTGATCAGAAGTTCGGTCATTTGCCGGCGACCTCCGCGGTGGGGGCGGGGGCGAAGCGGAACAGTCTCGCCCAGAACGCCTTGCCGGGGAGCGTGAAGGAAGAGGCTACCAGCAGGATGATGATGGCCTGCACGATGGAAATCACCTCCGACGGCACGTCGGATCGGATGGCCATCAGTTGCGCGCCCTGGCGGAGATAGCCGTAGAACAGCGCGACGATGGGCACCACCAGCGGCCGATCGCGTGCGACGATCGCCACCAGGATTCCTTCGAAGGCGAGGTTGCCGTCGAAGTCGATGGCCAGGCGGCCGAAAGCGCGGCCGTGCACGTAGACGGCGCCGAGCATACCGCCGATCGCGCCGGCCGCCGTCATCGCCGAGATCATGGTCAGCGACGAAGGAATGCCCGCATATTCTGCGAAGCGGGCGTTATGGCCGACGAGCCGCAGCTTCAGGCCCCAGCGCGTGCGGTATAGCAGGAACCACACCGCCGCCACCGACAGGATGGCGATGACGATGCCGAGGTCGAAACGGGTGTTTGGCAAGAGCGCCGGGAAGATGGACTGGGCCGGAAACTTCTCTGTCATCAGTTGGCCGGTTCCGGTCGGCGCCAGATGGGCCCGGATCAGATAGTTGACCACCTTGATGGCGAGATAGTTCAGCATCAGCGAAGAGACGATCTCGTTGGCGCCGAAGCGGGCCTTGGCATAGCCGGGAATGAAACCGTAGGCCGCGCCCGCCAGCATGGCGACCAGGATCCCGAGGGGCAGGGCGAGGAAGGTTGCGCCGAGGGGCGACAGGGCCACGAAGGTCGCAAACAGCGCACCGACGTAAACCTGCCCTTGTACGCCCATCGAGAATTGCCGCGCCTGGAACACCAGTGCGAAGGCGAGGCCAGTCAATGTCAGCTTGGCCACCTCGTCGACCCACAGGCCGGTCGTCCGCATCGATGAGAAGGGAGCGGTGAGCAGGGTTGCGTAGGCCTTGATCGGGTCCTGCGAGGTGAACAGCACCACGATAAACGTCACCAGAAGGGCGACTGCCAGCGCCGCGACGGCGCGGCCGATTTCCTTGCCGGCCGCCTTGTAGCGAGGGTCGGTTCGAAGATTCATCTGAGGGCGGTTCTCACGGTTTCGGGCGATTGTGTCTCGATGCCGAGCATGTAGCGGCCAAGTGTCTCTGGCGTGAGCTCGTCCGAGTTGACGAAGGCGGCGACGATACGGCCGCGATAGAAGACGACGAGACGGTCGGACAGCGCCAGCAGTTCGCCGAGGTCGGCCGAACACAGAAGCACCGCCGCACCACTGTCGCGGGCGCCTGTGATCGACTTCCAGATGAACTCGGTGGCGCCGAGGTCCACGCCGCGCGTCGGCTGATTGACCAGCAGCAGTTTTGGCTGCTCGGCCAATTCGCGCGCCACCACGACCTTCTGCATGTTGCCGCCGGACAGCGTTCCAACCGCCGAGGTCGGGCCGCCCACCTTGACCGAAAAACGATCGATCAGCTGTTCGGCATGGGCGCGGATGGCCTTGAGGTCGAGCAGGCCACGCCGCACGAAGCGCGCGTCATCGAGGCGCGTCGCCACCATATTCTCGGCAACGCTCGCCCCGACGGCGAGACCACGGGCGATGCGGTCCTCTGGAATGCTGGCGAGACCGAGGTGGCGCCGCGCCTTGACGCCGAGCGGCAGGATGTCCTCGCCGTCGACGTAGATGGCGCCATCGGCGATCGAACGAAGACCGGCCACGGCCTCGATCAGCTCGGACTGGCCGTTTCCTTCGACGCCGACCAGGCCGAGGATCTCACCCTTGCGAACCCTGAGATTAAGGTCCTGGCAGATGGGAGCGCCACTCTCGCCATGGATGTGCAGGCCTTTCACCTCGAGGCTGACGGGGCCTTCGTTCTTGGCGCGATCGACACGCAGCGTCACTTCCCGGCCGACCATCATGGTGGCGAGGCTGCGTTCGTCAACGTCCCTGGACAACACCTCGCCGACCGTGCGGCCGCCGCGCATCACGGTGATGCGGTTGGAAATCTCCAGCACTTCCGGAAGCTTGTGGGCGATGAAAATCACCGTCTTGCCTTGCGCCACCAGCGAACGGACGGCGACGAAAAGCTCTTCCACCTCCTGCGGCGCCAGAACGGCCGTCGGCTCATCCAGGATCAGTACGCGCGCGTTGCGGTAGAGCGCCTTCAGGATTTCGACGCGCTGCTGCTGTCCCACGGGAATGCGCCCGACCGGAGGCAGCGGATCGACCTTCAGGCGATACTTTTCAGACAGCGCCTCCACCTCGGCGATTGCTTTGTCTCGGTCAAAGCGCATGCCGGTACGGGGCTCCGCTCCGAGCACCACGTTCTCGTAGACGGAAAAAGACGGCACTAGCGAGAAATGCTGAAACACCATGCCGATACCCGCGTCGATGGCCTCGCGCGGCTTGGTGAAGCTGACCGGTTTCCCGTCGAAGATCAGTTCGCCCGAATCCGGCTGCTCGACGCCAAACAGGATCTTCATCAGCGTCGACTTGCCGGCGCCATTCTCGCCGATCACCGCATGCACCTCGCCAGGCATTACCGTGAGGTCGACGTGGTCGTTGGCCAGGGTGCCGCCGGTGTAGGTCTTGGAAATCGATTTTGCCTGGATCAGAGGCACCATGTCGTCCGTCCCCGAATGGAAACGGCCCCGCCTTCGTGGAAGGCGAGGCCGCCGAGCCTCACTTCATCACCGTGTCGACCTTGATCTCACCGGCGATGATCTTCTTTTCCTGCTCGTCCACGGCGGCGCGCACGTCGGCGGGGACCACCTTCTCGTAATACTTGTTCTTGGAAATCGAAACGGCGCCATCCTGCAGGCCGAGCAACACGACCTGGCCGTAGGTCGCGGTTCCGTCGATGGTCTTCTTCAGCGTGTCGTAAAGCGACTGGCCGACCTTCTTTTCCACCGAGGTGAAAATGACCTCGGCCTGGGCCGGGTCGGAAGCCTCGAAGATGACGGCCTGGTCGCTGTCGACGCCGACGGCCAGCTTGCCGCCGTCGCGGGCGGCCTGCAGCGCGCCGATGCCGGTGCCGCCGGCGATGGGGAACACCACATCGACGCCTTGCGAGAACTGGGCGAGGGCCAGCTCCTTGCCCTTGGCTGGGTCGGTGAACGAACCAGCGACGGCGCGCGTCACCTCGACATCAGGATTGGCTGCCTTGGCGCCCTGCTCGAAGCCGACGGCGAACTCGACCACCGTCGCGCCCTCGACGCCGAGGATCTCGCCGAGCTTGCCGGTCTTGGAGACCTTGGCCGCCGCGTAGCCGGCGAGGTATGCGGCCGTCGACGTGCGATACTGGATGGCCATCATGTTCTTGAGATCGGCTGCGGCGAAGTCGGGGGCATCGTCGAACAGGATGAACTTCTTGTCCGGATACTCGGGTGCGAGCTCGGCCATGAAGGCGTTCATCTCCCAGGTGCCGCCGATGATGACGTCGAAGTCGCCATCGGCCGCGTCGGCGAGGGCAGGTTGCCAACGACCTCGATCGAGACCGGCTTCGATGACGGTGGTCTTCACCGGCAGTTCGGCATCCGCCTTCCTGAGGCCGGCGGCGGCGCTGTCGAAGAAGCTCTTGTCGCCGAGGTTTCCGTGCACCACCAGTGCCACCTTGAGCGGATTGTCCTTGCTGTAGTCGGCGGCAAGGGCCGAGGAACCGGCAAACGGCAGCACAAGTCCGGCGGCGAGCGTGAGGCCGGCGAACGTCCGCCGGCTGAGCATGTTGGTCGTCATCACTGTTCTCCTGTCTGGATGGTCTTTTCTTATTGTTGGGCCTCTAGGGTCATCGAGGCGGCATAGAGCTCGGTCAGCCGCCGGATGTCGGCCCGCTCGACCAGCGTGACGGCCGGCGTACCCAGGCGATGGCTGGGGTCGATCACGGTCATGCCGCGGGTGATGTCGGGCGCCAGCGCCACGTCGATGGAGGCGCGGATGGACCGGGTGACGATCTCCGGCTCGACCGCGACGGCTGCCGCGAAGGGATCGACGAAACGGAAGGCATCGCCGCCGCCGAAGCCAGCCACCCGCTGGCGGGCATGGTTGGCCAGCGCCAGGGAGAACCGCTTGACCGGCGACTCCGGAAGACCGGCGAACAGCGCATCCACCTCTGCGCCGGACAGGTGATGCTCGACGCATGGCTCCCAGGGCACCACCACCGTGTCGAGGCCGGCGGAGAAGACGATCTTTGCCGCCTCGGGATCGGCGTAGATGTTGAACTCGGCCGCCGGCGTCACGTTGCCGCGTCCGTGGATCGTCCCGCCCATGATGGTGAGGCGGCCGATGCCCTCGGCGATCGCCGCATCGACGTCGAGCGCCAGCGCCAGGTTGGTCAAGGGGCCTATCATCAGGAGATCGACCTTCCGGCCTTCCGAGCCGGCCTCGCGCAAGGTGCGGACGAGAAAGCCCACCGCGTCGTCGCCGGCCGGTTCGGCCATGCGGGCAGGGCGGGGCGCGCCGCCGAGCCCATCCTCGCCGTGGACGTGCTTGGCGTCGATCAACGGTTGGGCGATCGCTTTCCGCGCTCCCATGTGGACGGGGACCTCGACGCCGGCGACGGCCAGCGTCGCCAGGATGTTGGCGGTCGCCACATCGAGGCCGACGTTGCCGAAAACGGTGGTGACGGCGTAGGGTGTGCGCCCCGCGGCGATCAGCAGCAGCAGCGCCTGCGCGTCGTCAATTCCGCCGTCGGTATCCAGAATGAGCCTGTTCATGCGCTCATGCCACCTCGCGTGCCGCGCGGACCCGCGCCCAGAAGTCATCATAGGTTCGGTCGTAGGTCGAGCGGATTTCGCGGAAATCCTGTCGAATCAACTGCCGGTCTCGAACCAGTGGTTCGCCGTCCACCCAGACGTGCCGGACGTCGCGCCCGCTGCCGGAATAGACCAGCAGCGCCTCGAGATCCGGAGATTTCGAGTAGCCGGGACCATTGAGGTCGATTGAGATGATGTCGGCGGCTTTCCCCGGCTCCAACGACCCCGTGCGGTTGTCGAGACCGAGCGCCCTGGCGCCGTCAATCGTGGCCATGCGGACGAGTTCCTTGGCCGGGATCGGTTGCGCGACGCCCTGGCGATGGGAGGCGACGAGGCCGGCGACGCGCATTTCGGCGATCATGTCGTAGGCGTTGTTGGCCGCCACGTTGTCGGTCCCGAGCGCCACCGTGACGCCGGCCGCCTTGAGATCGACCACCGGGCAGATACCCTCCCGGCCGGACCGGAGGCCGGCCGTAGCGCAATGGGCCACCGACGCGGCCGGCGCCTTGGCGAACACGGCGATGTCTTCCGGCGACAGGTCGAGACAGTGGGCGGCGTGGACGCGCCCTGCGAAGAAACCGTCGCGATCGAGCGCCACGGCGGCCGTGAGGCCGTAGCGACGCAAGGTTTCCTCGTTGTCTTCGGGGCCGCATGCCATGTGCAGGTGCAGGCCGCAACCATGCTTGACGGCCAGTTCCACCTCGGCGCGGATCAGCTCCTCGGTGTTGTCGACATAGGGGGCGTGGGGCCCGAACCAGGGAATGACGCGGCCATCGGCCGAGCGCTGCCGTTCGATGAAGCGGGCAGCATTCCTCAGTTCGCTGGCGCCGCGTTCGGCGTCGCCCAACTGGACGATGCCATATGCGATCACCGCGCGGATCCCCGAACGGCCGGCCGCGCTCGCCACCTCGTCGGCAAAGAAATACTGGTCGCAATAGGTTGTCGTACCCGACAGCAGCATCTCGGCGCAGGATAGCGCCACCGCCGGGCCGATGTCTGATGCCACCAGCGACAGTTCCGGCTCGCGGATCGAGTTGTACCAGCCTTCCATGGTTAGCAGGCTGTGCCCTTCCGAGCAGCCGCGAAACAGCACCATCGGCGCATGAGTGTGGGCGTTGACGAGCCCCGGCATCACGAGGTGTCCGGTCAGGTCGACGACCTCGTCGAAGCCGGTCGGCGCGGGAGCTTCGCGCATGGCGCCGATGCCGGTGATCACGCCCTCGCTGAAGGCAATCCATCCGGGTGCGAACACCCGGTCGCGGTCATCCACGCTCAGGATTGTGGCGTTGAGGATGAGCACAGAAGCCATTTGACCCGCCTTTGGTAAAGCGCTTTATTGCCGGAGCTATCGACATTTTCGGTCGGCTGTCAAATGCAAACACACGGCCTATGCACAATCAATATGCGTTGGCGTATTTGCACAAGAGGTAGGCTGCTGCTATTTCGACGCCCCTGGTTGGAGACGGGAAATGAGCAAAAATCCGTATAAGGCGGATTTGTCGCTGAAAAGCCGGCACGAGGCCTTTGAGGCGACAGTTGGCGCCGAGGTTCGCGCCGAGATCGTCGCGGCGGCATCACGGACGGGTGATCGTCTGGCGGATAATCTCGGAGGCATTCTGCCCGCCGATGACCTCGCCAGAGTCATGGACCGCTACGGCCTCGCGGAGGTCGACGATGTCATGCTGCTCGGCCTCGACGCGGCGAGGACGATCGCCTGTCCTTCGATCTCCGGCTTCCGGGTGGGGGCCATCGGTCTCGAGGCCGAAACCGGCAATCTGCTGCTCGGCGGAAACGTCGAGTTTCCCAAGACTCATCTAGGCTATACGCTGCACGGCGAAACTTTCATCCTCACGCGCGCATTCAGCCGCGGCACGACGATCCGTCGCATCGCGCTCGGCGAGGCCCATCCCTGTGCTCACTGCAGGCAATACCTTTCGGAGTTCGCGCCAGGCCCCGAGCTCGAACTGATCGATCCGCTCGGGCACCGACTGACGTTGGAGCAGCTCTATCCCTGGCCGTTCGACAGTCGCTATCTTGGGCATTCCGGCATATCTCCCGGCGCCGGCTGCTTTCCCGGCCTCGCTCCGAGGGCGGATGCCACAAGCACGGTCATGGATGTGCTGCTGGCGGCCGGCCGCCGTGCCCATGCTCCATACAGCAAGTGCCCCGGTGCCGTGGTCCTCGAGATGGCCGATGGTGGCCTGATCGCAGGGACGTCGATCGAGAACGTCGCCTTCAACCCGACCATGGGGCCATTGCTGGCCGCGTTCATCGACCTGATCGCGCATGGCTACAGCTTTGGAGACATCGTCAGGGCAACGCTGGGAACCGTAGCCGAAGGCGCCGTCGACTATTCGTCCAGCACGCGGGAACTGCTGGGGGCGGTCGCACCGGGCGCCGTCCTCGATATCATCGACTGGAGGCCGTAATGGGCGCGATTGATCTTGCCTCAGCGAGTTGGCGCGACGCCGGAGAGGCAATTACACGGGGAGCATGGGCGGTTCTGCCGGTCGGCGCACTAGAGCAGCATGGCTACCACTTGCCGCTCACGGTCGACACCGACCTCGCGACCGGAGTGGCGCGCGGTATCGCCGATGCGCTCGGCGCTCTACTTCTGCCGGCCATTGCTTATGGCGACGCTTGGAACAACTCTGGCTTCCTCGGCACGATTTCGCTGAAGCCTGAAACGCTGAAAGCCATCGTACTGGACATCGGTCGAGAGTTGAGGCGCATGGGCGTGCCCGTCATGGTGACCTTGAACGGCCATTTCGGAAACAAGGAACCGATCGCCCTGGCGGCCCGTATCCTCGAAAGCGAAGGGCTGAAGGTCGTCCACCTCGACTATCCGGGTCTTGAGGCGCTGGCCGCCGAAATTTGCGACAGCCAGCCGGCCGGACCGGGCTTCTTCCATGCCGACGAGGTGGAGACATCGATGATGCTGGCGCTCCGACCCGACAGTGTGTGCATGGAGAAAGCAGTCGCCGAGTATCCGGTGTTTCCGGCAACCTTCGGCATCGAACAGATGCAGCTCAGCGCGTTCAACCAGAGCGGTGTCTTCGGCGATCCTTGTCCGTCGACGGTGGACAAGGGGTGGCGACTGATCGATGGCATCGTGGCGGCCTGTCTCGTTCAGATCGAGTCCTACAGGAGCCGGCATCGGCTCTAGAGCAGCCCCAGCAAAAGTGGGAACCGGTTTTGCGTCACGAACTGCGTGGAAATAACTGGCTGGAGCATGTTGGCGAAATGGCACTCGCCAACATGCTCTAGGCCGACTTTGCGCGAGGAGGCGGCATGGTCACGTTGAGCGAAGTCGCGCGGGAGGCGGGCGTGTCTCCAACCGCCGTTTCTCGCCATCTCAACCGGTCGATCGTGTTGCCGAAGGCGACAGCCGATCGCATCGACGAGGCCGTCGGTCGCCTCGGCTATCGGCCCAACGCGCTGGCGAAGCGACTCTCCAAGGGCAAGGCCGAGGCGATCTGCCTGGCCATGCCCGAGATATCCAACCCGTTCTTTGCGGAGCTCGCCTCGGCCATCGAATCGACCGCCGCGGAGCGGGGGTATGGCATCACCCTCCTGTCGACCCGTGGCCGCTCGGCAAGGGAGATCGAAGCCGTCAACCAACTCGCCGACCGCTATTTCGATGGTCTCATCATGATAGCGGCCCGGCCCGACGACGGCACCCTGGGCGCCCTGATCGGCCGGCGGCGGGGTATCGTCCTGCTTGACGAGGATGTTCCCGATGCCGAGGTGCCACGCGTCTTCGTGGAAAATGCCGTCGGCGCCCGGTTGGCGACCGAACATCTGATTGCAATGGGACACTGCGACATCGCCCTCATTGCCGGTCCGAAGGGGTTGCTCAGCGCTAACGAGCGCGTGGAGGGGTTCGCCGCCGCCATGGCTTCCCAAGGTCTTCGCGTCGACGGAGCGCGCATCCTGCATGGGGCATTCACGAGCGAGTTCGGCTACGAGGCGGCGCTCGCCATTGCGCGAATGTCGCCGCGCCCGACGGCGATCCTTGCCTGCAGCGACTATCTCTCGGTCGGCGTGCTGAGAGCGCTCCACACCCTCGCTCTGAGCGTTCCCGACGACATCTCGCTGGTCGGTTTCGACGACATGCCGCTGGCCGAACTGTTCGATCCGCCGCTTACCACCATAAGGCAGCCGATCGCCGAGATGGGCCGCATCGCGCTGGAGCGGCTTCTGGCCTCCATCGACGGCGACGAGGTTCCCGCGATGACCCGCCTGCCTGTTGAGCTGATCATCCGGCAATCGGTGGCCGACATCAGAGGGGACGCGAGACGATGACCTTTGCCGAGAGCCCGAAAGGAGCAAGCTGACGTGAGCGATGCCATGCCCGCCGACCTCATCATCGACGCTGCCGACGAGGTGGCAATCCGTCAGCACCTGACGCTGGTTGCTCTCGGCAAGCGCCCGGCCGACCGCGCCATTCGTGTCGGCCGGCTGCTCGACGTCTGCGGCCGGGAGTGGCTCGACGACCAGGAGATTGTCGTCTCGGGACGGCGGATCGCCTGGGTAGGTCCGGCGGGCGCGTACCCCGGCGAGGTGGCCGAGCGCATCGATCGATCGCATCTGTCCTCCGTGCCCGGTTTCGGCGAAGTGCATAAGCATGTCGAATCGAGCCACCTGACGCCGGAGTGGGAGGCGGCGTTGACGCTGCCGCGCGGCTGTACCTGGACCTGCGAGGCCAGCCATGAGTTTTCCAACGTCGACGGCGCCAACAATATCGAATTCTGGCTGTCGGGGCGCCGGGCCGGCATGCCGGCCAAGATCTTTCCGCTGCCCGGTTCGGCCGTTCCCCCGACCGCCTATGAATGGGGCGGAGGTCACTATGGCTATGACGAGCAGCGTGGCTTCCTGAAGGGCCACCTCAACGCCGTCGGCCTCGATGAAGTCATGGACTGGCCCGCTGTCTGGAACCCCGACAATCCGTCGCACGACCGTCTTTGGGGAATGATCCGCGCGACCTTCGAACAGCGCGGCGTCGTCGAAGGTCATGCCGCCGGCATGAAGGCCATAGATGATCTCAACGCGTTCGCCGCCGCCGGAATGGCCTCCGATCACGAGGCCTGGACGACCGAGGAGGTGCGAGAGCGGCTTCGGCGCGGCCTCTTCGTCGAGCTGCGCCCGCATTCCCTGCCGGAAATCCTGAAGGGACTGATCGAGGGCGGTTTGCAGGATTGGTCGCAGTTTGCCCTTTGCACCGACGATCGTTCCTGTTCCGACACATTGCGGCTCGGCGGTACCGACCACAATGTTCGGCTGGCCATCGAAGCCGGCCTGCCGCCGGAAATCGCCTTGCAGATGGTGACGATCAATCCGGCGCGGCACATGCGCCTGACGCCCTGGGTGGGTTCGGTCACGCCCGGGCGCTATGCCGACCTGGTGCTTCTCGATGACGTCGCCCGGCTGTCGATCGCCGAGGTCTGGGCCGACGGCGAGCAGGTCTCAGAAGGGAAGCGCTACACCGGGCCGCAGCCGCGGATCGACTGGCCGGAGTGGGCGCGTCGGACCGTCCATATCGGGCGGGAGATGACCGCCGCCGATTTCGCGATCCCCGCCGAGGCCGGCCGAACGACGATGACCGCCGCCATCCTCCGCCCCTTTCACTGGGCCGATGACTTCATCACCATGGAACTGCCGGTTGAAGACGGCGAGGTGCAGCGTGACGAAAGCCGCAACGTCACCAAGTTTGCCATTGTCGACCGCTTCTCCGGCGAGGGGCGGACGTCAAAAATGTTCTGGCTCGGCACCGGCCCGCGCACCCCAGGCACGGCGCTTGCGTGCTCGATGGGGCACGACAAGCACAACATCTGGGTGGTCGGTTCGTCCGATGCGGCAATGGCCCGGGCCGTCAACGCCATTCGGGCCAATCAGGGCGGCTGGGCGCTGGTTCGCGAGGGCAGGGTGGTCGCCGCCGTGCGCTACGAGATCGGCGGCCTGATGACCTGCCGTCCGGCGGAAGAACTCGACGCCGAGATGCAGGCGCTCTATGCCGAGGGCGCCAAGATCGACTGGATGTATGAGCCCACCTATTCGCCACGCTGGTGGGCCGGTTTTCCCGAAAGGCTGGCCTTTGCGACCCTGACCTGTGCCCCCTGGCGCTGGGTGTTGGTCGCGCCCTCGCCGCTGGCGCCCGACGGCTTCGTCAATGTGTCCAACGGCAAGACGCATAAGGTGGTGTGGTAAGGCTCAGCCGAGCATGGCCTCGACGGCCGAACGATCCGGAAAGCCGCTGCGAGCGCCGATCGCAGAGACGGCGAGGCTTGCCGCCGCGCAGCCAAACCTCAGGGCTGCGCCGATGGATTGTCCGGCCAGCGTGGAAGCCAGAAAGGCGCCATTGAAGCAATCCCCCGCGCCTGTAGCATCGACAAGCCTTGCCGGAAAGGCGGGCTGCCGCCAGGCTCCGTCACGCGTGACGGCCAGCGCGCCTTTCTCCGCCAACGTGACGACCGCGACGCGCGGGCCGCGTTCCACCAGCGACCGAACGCCTTCCTCGTCGATGTCGCCTGCCTGCGTCGCCCGGAACCCACCCTCGTTCATGAACACGATGTCGCTCACCGAAAGCAGCGCCTCCAGCCGCCCGGCATCGGGCGCGACCGCCGCTTCGATGTCGATGGCGACTTCGGCGCCGCTCTCGTGAGCGATGGCCGCGATGCGACGAAACTCCCCGAGGTCGTAGGGCATGGCGTAGACGACGCGGCTCAGGCGCGCCGCTTCGGCAAACCTCGACTCGTCGAGCGGGTCGGCCGGCATCGGCGCGTAGATCAGCGCCTTTTCGCCGGCTGCGTCGACCATGATCATCGCAGCGGCCGACGGACGGTCGACCGCTGCCACGTAGCGGTTCGAGACGCCGAAAAGATCGTTGTCTCGCAGAAGCATCGCGCCGGCCGGATCGGAACCGACACGCCCGTAGCTGGCGACGCGAGCGCCAAGGCGGCTGGCCGCACAGGCGACGTTGGCAACGGTACCGCCGGGGAAGATGCCGAGATCGCGGCCGAGCACCTTCTGGTCGGGGCCGGGAATGGCCGCCGTCTCGAACACATGGTCGACGTTTGGATCACCGTAGGCAAGCAGATCGAACGGTCTGTTGTCGCTTCCGGAGAGTATGGTCATGGTCTCGTCGGTCCCGAACGGTTGATGCGGGCCGTATAGCGATAGGACGAGACGTAACGCATCTCGCAATACTCGAACGGCTGGCGGCGCTCCGACAGGGTGATGCGCTCGCAAAGAAGAAGCGGCGCACCGACCGCAATGTCGAGCAGCGCTGCATCGTCGGCATTGGCGGCGATCGAGCCTACGCTTTCGAGCCCCTCGGTGGCATGGATGGAGAAGCGCTCGCCGATCAACGCGTAGAGCGAACCGGCTAACCGCAGGTCGTCGGCCGAGAACGAGCCCGGCAGGGCCAGAAAACTCTCCTGCGTACCGATGCGTCGTCCGTTCAACGTGCGAATGCGTTTGACCCGGGTTATCGGGCGGCGCGGCTGGATCTTCAATACCCCGGCAATGGCGACGCTTGCCGGCATCTCGTCGACCGCCACAATGATCTGGCCAGGCTCGTCGCCACGCCGCCTCGCATCGCTGCTAAAACCGTCGAGAACGCGCGCCATCTCGCGAACGGCGGGAGGGGCGACGAACGTGCCGCGCCCTTGCTCGCTGTAGACGACGCCTTCCCTTTCCAGCAGCCGCAGCGCTTTGCGCACGGTCTCGCGGCTCATTCCCAGGCTGATGGCGAGCTCTCGTTCGGAGGCGAGCATGCTGTTGGCTTCGAAAACGCCGCTGTCGATGTCGCGGCGCAGCCGTTCCGCCAAGCGCCCGTAGAGCGTCTCGCCACCCTTTTGCTCCTGCACCACGCCCCCGGACATGAGCCGCCCCCATCCATCGACTGTCGTGCTTACTGGTACGGTCCTTTCCGAGAGAATGCACAAGGAAATGACATCCCGCAATCGGAATGCGGTTGACTGGTACGTACCGCTTGGTCTTCTCTGACGACAACGCGAGGACCACACCGTGCCCCAGCTGCCCTCCTTCATTGCCTTCACCGGGGTCGACCTCGGAACCGTCATCGATGACCTGAAAGCCCTGTCGGCCCGCTATCCGATCGAATGGGGCATCCTTATCGACGCCGCGCAGGAGACCTTGCCGCTGTTCCCCGACGCGGCGACCCGTCACGCCCTGCTGACGGCCGGAGGGCTGCGCTTTGCAGCGCACGTCTGCGGCGACGAAGCCCGGCGCATAGCCAACGCACCGGCGACGGCCTCGCTTGACCTCAGCGGCTTTTCCCGCCTTCAGGTCAACCATTCGTTCGAAGGCAGCAACTCGGCGCAGGTTGAGAACACCGTCCGCTTCGGCCGGGGACGCGGGCTTCGGGCTATGCTCCAGTGCAAGGGAGCGTTTCCGGCGGACGCCCGTCTCGACTGGCTATTCGACACCTCCTTCGGCCGTGGCGCCGCGCCCGGCTGGTGGCCAAAGCTGCCCGACAGCGGTCCGTTCTGTGGCTTTTCCGGCGGCATCAATCCCGGCAACGTCGAAGACGTCCTGAATGCCATTGATGCCGATGAGGGCGCCCTCTACTGGATCGACATGGAATCGGGGGTTCGGACCGACGGCTGGTTCGACCTCAACAAGTGCGAGGCCGTCTGCAAGGCCGTGTTTGGCTGACGGGATGGATCGGAAGGAAATGGACAATGACCCCCACGGAAAAGTCGCTCGTCATCTTTGACACCGATCCGGGGATCGACGACGCGATGGCGCTTTTGTTCCTGAAGGCGCAGCCAAGCGTTGACCTCGTGGCCGTCACCACCGTGTTCGGCAACGCCGAAACGGATGTAACCACCCGCAACGCCCTCTATCTGACGCAACGCTTCGGCATCGACGTGCCGGTTTACGCGGGCGCGACAAAACCCCTCGCCATCAGGCGCCATCCGGCGCCGACATTCGTCCATGGTCACGATGGTCTCGGCGATGCCGGCGTGATCGATGGCTTCGCCGCCCGGCCGGCCGAAGGTGAAGCGGCCGATCGGATCATAGAGATCGTTCGCGCCAATCCGGGCAAGGTGACAATTCTCGCGGTCGCCCCGCTGACCAATCTGGCGCTGGCGCTGCAGCGCGATCCCGGCATCGCCGGGCTGGTCAAGGACGTGGTGATCATGGGCGGCGCCTTCGCCTGGGGCGGCAAGCGCGGCAACGTCACGCCCGTCGCCGAGGCCAACATCCACAACGACCCGCACGCCGCCGACATCGTCTTCACCGCCGAATGGCCGATCGCCGCCATCGGCCTCGACGTCACGAGCCACTGCGTCGCTTCCGCGGAGGACGCCGCCGAGCTTGCCGAGAGCGGCCCGGCCGGCCGGTTCCTTTGGGATATTTCTCGCGGCTATGAAGCGCTCTACCTGCGCTCGCAGCAGGTGAACGGCTGCTGTCTGCACGACGTCGCGGCGGCTGCCTATCTGGTCGCACCGGACCTCTTCACCATGCGCTCCGGCGCGGTGCGTGTGGTGACCGAAGGCATCGCCGTCGGCCAGTCGATTCAGAAGCTCGACGGTCACGTCTTCGGACCCAACGCCTGGGAAGGCCACCCTTCCAAGCTGGTGGCTGCCGATGCCGACCACGCCCGCATCGTCCGTGTCTACAAGGATGCCATCGGTTCACTACGCTGATCGCTCCTATTCATATCGCGGCCGGGGAGCGAGAGACTTGGCGTATGTCGATCGCTGAGGTGGCAATGTCAGCCCTCAAAAACAAATATTTGGCATTGCAGGTTCACCTCGGGTGTCCGGTCACCCGCACCCAATATGCGGCGAGGAGCTGTTTCCCTCCTGATCGAACTACTGTTTTCCGAAAGGGTGACGCTTGAGGTGAAAGCTGTTGACCTCGTTCCCAGTAAGTAATGTCCGTTCGTAACTAAAAACCGGGTTTGGCCAAAAGTCGACGAGAGCTCTCGGAACTCTACTCGAGAAGAACACATTTAGTCTGCGGCATGAATAACATAGCATTCTCCGCGTCGTTAGGAATCGGAGAATAAAACTCCAATCCGAGCCAGATAGTCCGCCACATGGGCACAGAGTTCGGTGATGTGCGGCGCTTGAAGCATCTGCCCGTGGGTGCCGTCGATCCAGCGCAAGTCGACGCCACCCGCCACGACGTCATTCCAGCCGTTGTTGTCGTCCCCGGCGATGCCGGGCGCGGCCGCCGTCAGAATCCTTGGGCGAACGAGCAGGACGTTCCGCGTTTCGCACCTGGACGGCCTGTAGCGCACGGCAGCGAGCGCGTTGTTCTGGAACACGCCCAGCAACCGGCGCATGCCCGAGCGATCGGTGCTGTCGGGCAGCAGGTGCGAGCCTTTCCCTCTTTCGACGAGAAGGTCGAGCCGCGCATCGGGCGTCAGCGGGCGGAGTGTGTCGGCATCGACGATGCCGAGCTCGGAGAACAGGGCGGCCAGATACTCCGCCTCATCCTTGCGCAGGAGATCGCGCACCGGGTCGGGCACGGCCACCGTGTCGAACAGCAGGATCGCCCGCACGTCGCCGCCGACACGCAGCATTTGCTGGGCCGCCTCGTAGGCGAGAAGCCCACCGAAACTCCAGCCGGCCATGACCAGCGGTCCCTTGGGCAGGCACTCCCGTATCGCGGCGAGATATGTCGATGACATTTCTTCGACCGAGGCAAGCAACGGCTGGCCTTCCTCAAGTCCGTAGGACTGCACCATGTAGAGCGGCTGATCCGGGCCGAGCAGTTCCGAAAGCGGCTGGTAGCAGAGGACGTTGCCACCTACCGGATGGAAGCAGACGATCGGTGGCTGCGTTCCCCCGGCATTGAGGGCGACGACCGGCTGCCACTCCTCATCGCGACGGCGACCCTCGATGCGAAACGCGAGCTGCGCGAGCGTCGGGAAGGCGAAAAAATCGGCAAGCGGCAGCCGCAAGCCGAAAACGCGCTGGACTTCCGCGACGATCCGCACGGCGAGGACGCTATGCCCGCCAAGGGTGAAGAAATCGGCTTCGGCGTCGATGACGTCGGCACCGAGAACGCCGGACCAGATGGCGGCGAGTCGGCGTTCGGTTTCGCTGGTCGGCGCGCGTGCCGGCTGGGCGGAAACGGCCACGGTCGGCGCTGGCAGGCGGGACTCGTCAAGCTTGCCGCTGCGGTTGAGCGGAATATCCTCCACGGAGATCAGCCATGATGGAACCATGAAAGGCGGCAGGCGGGCATCGAGCTCGGCCTTGCAGTCTGCCATATCGAAGCCGGGGCGCGGCACCACGTAGCCGACGAGCGAAGGATTGCCGCCGCCATGCGGATCATACGTCGTCACCGCTACCCGACGCACCAGCGGATGGGCGGCGATGGCCGCCTCGACTTCCGCCAGCTCGATGCGGTTGCCTCGGATCTTCACCTGTCGGTCCACGCGTCCCAGAAAGGCAATCAGACCGTTCTGAAGCCGGCGCCCCATGTCGCCGCTCACATAGCGGCGGTCGGCGCCGGACCCGACGAATCGCACGCCCGTCTGCTCCGGTGCGTTGAGGTAGCCTCGTCCGACACCAGCACCGCCGATGCGGAGCTCGCCGGGTACCCCATCGGGCACCGGCCGCCCGGTCTTGTCGCAGATATCGATCACCGCGCCATGGATCGGCTGGCCAATGGGCGGCGGCAGGGTTTGGCTCCAGCTTACCGACGTCATCACGTGCTGGCAGGCGGCAACGCAGGTCTCGGTCGGGCCGTAGGCGTTGACCACGCGGCAGTCGCCATGGCCGGCGATCGCATAGAAGCGCCTCAGCAGGTCGGGCGGGATCGCCTCGCCACCGAGCAGGAATAGGCGCGCCGAGCTCGCGGCGCCCACATCGACGAGATGGTCGACCAGCATGGCGAACAGGCTGGGCGTCATGTCGCAGAGATCGAGCTCTCGCGCTTCTATGAAGGCCCTCAGCCTGGTCGGGTCCCTCTTGGTCTCGTCGTCGGCAATGTGAAGCGTGTGCCCGTTGATGAGGGTGGCGAAGATCTGCTTGACCGAGCTGTCGAATGCGAAGGAGGACACGCAGGAGACGTTGAGACCTTGGTCTGTCGGCAAGAGCGCGAACAGGCTGTCGGCGACGTGCCGGGCGAGGTTGACCACCGAGTGGTGCTCGATCATCACCCCTTTCGGGTCGCCGGTGGTACCGCTGGTAAACAGCACGTAGGCCAGCCGATTCGGCGTCAGACGGGGCAGTGCGGCGGTGGGGGTATCCAGCTCCGCGGAACCATGGCGGAACTTGCTGGCGGCGGGGGAAACGTCCGGCTCATTTTCCCACCGGATCACGACGTCATAGGCATATGAGGCCGGCTCGAAACCTTCCGCCTCAACCGGGCTGAAGGCAAGCTTCGGCTTGCCGCCCCGCTCGACGGCCCAATCCTCAAAAAATGAGCGTGGCACGAACAGGTCTTCGGAAAAGTCCAGGAGCGTCTTCAGCCCCTCGCCGGCGTGCGCGCGGGCAAAGGCATGGAGATCGCCGACATAGGCGTCGCGGCGATCGAGATCCCAGATGCTGCCGGCGAAGATGGCGCCGCCGGGCTTGAGCAGGGCCAGCGCCTTGTCCAGAACCTGCCGCAGATAGGAAAAGCCGGGAAAATTCTCGATGACGCTGTTGAGAACGATCAGGTCGAAGCTCGCCGGTGGAAAAACATCGATGTCGTGGGCCGGTAGCTGGCGGGTCGTCACCTGTCCGAGACCGTGGACGTGCGCCCAGGTGTCGACGCGTTCCACATTGCGACGGGAAATATCGGTAGCGACATAGAGCCCGGCCCGCGGAGCCACATGGCGCATCGTGAACCCCGAAGCGCAGCCGATTTCAAGAACGCTGCCGCCTGAAGCCAGAAGTGGTGTCGTCTTGCGTCGAGCGTTGTCTCCGAAGGCTGCCATGGCGGCGTCTGTCAGGGGCTCGCCGGTAAAGGCGCTCTTCCAGCCGCCGGCCGCTGTATCGTCGGCGGTGTCGCCGGCCAGATGGTCCCAGAGCTCGCCGGTCATCATAACGCCGGCCTTTTCGACGATCTCGTCCACCCTCTCGGCGTCGACCATCAAGAGGTCGCGAAGGGCAGGGCACCGCCATTGCAGGCGGTGGATGTCACGGCAGAACGCTGCCTCGGAGATCAGGAGCGGCGCGGCGCTGATGTCGAGGATGCGCCGCCGCCGCTCGAAGGGCAGCAGCGGGTCGATCGGCACATAGGCGACGCCGGCGAGCAGTACGCCGAGCGCCGCGGCAACGAAGCGGCGGTTGCGGCCGAACATGACGCCGACAGGCGTCTCAGGCGGCAGGCCAAGCCGAGTGATGAAGCCGGCGATGCGCCTGGCTTCGGCCGCGAGCTCGGCATAGGTCGCGCGGCCATCCTCATCGGTCACCGCTATGCGTGACGGATGGTGCGCCGCCGCTGCCTCGAAGGCCGAACCGATTGTTTCGATCACGATGTTCGGCAAGGCTTGGCCATGTTCCAGTTTGGCCGTCTCAAAGTCGAGGTCGCCGATCTTCACGAACCACTCTCCCTGGGCTTCCATTCGGCAGCAACGGCTTCCGAGAAGCGAAGCAGATAGCCGAGCCAGCGCTCTGCGGTACCGGCGTCGACGATATCGGTATCGTACTCCATGACCAGCTCACCCCGAACGCCGCTCTCTTGCCAGTAGAGGATGAGATCGTGCTTGGCCGTGGTTGTATCGATCAGCGGGGCGAGTTCCTCGTCGAGGCGATCCGGTGTGGCTTCCGCCGGTCGGAGTGGCAGACCATCCGTAATTTCGTCGGCCAGAGCATCGAAGCGCTGATATTCGAAGACGACGTTGACCAGCGGTTGGCGGTTCGAGCGGCGTTGTGGCGCCACATCGCGCACCAGAAGGTCGAAAGGATAGTCGCGATGCTCCATCGCCTCGAGGATGGCGCCGTGCGCCGCGTCGACCAGTTCCGTCATCTCGGTGTCCTCGTCCAGATGCAGACGCAGCGGCAGCACGTTGACGAAAAAGCCGATCAGCCCCTCCAACTCGCGACGGTCGCGGCCGGCGACGCCCATGCCGATTACCAGATCGGTCTGGCGTGTCAGGCGATAGAGGAGGGCGGCGAAAAGCCCCAACCCTACGGCGGCCATGGTGATGCGACGATCAAGTGCAAACCGGTGGAGAGCGGCAAGCGTTGTCTCCGGCACCGTCAGCCGGCTGGTTCCACCCCGATAGGACTGGATGTCCGAAAGCGGCCGCTCGCTAGGCAGCGCAATGCGATCGGGTGCGCCGTCGAGGCGATTCCGCCAGAAGCTGGCTGCCGCGCTCCAGTCGCGACCTCGCTGCCAGACGGCGAAGTCCTTGTAGGTGATCGGCAGGGAAGGAAGCGCCTCGCTTCGTCCGGTTCGCGCCGCGCCGTAGAAGGCCGACAGCTCGCGCGCCAGAAGGCGCGACGACCAACCGTCGCCGACAATGTGATGGAGCAGGAGCAGCACCACCACGTCGTCGTCGGTCAACCGAACAAGTCGTGCCCTGAGAAGCGGTGGCTCATGGAGATCGAAGCGGGTTGCGATGTCGCGCCGTGCGCGGCTGACCGCTTCCGAGATCGGATCGGCTGCCTGCCGCAGGTCGTCCACGGCGACGGGCGGTTCCACTCCGACGGCAATGCGCTGGACGATCTCGCCGTCGATCGTGTCGAACCCGGTGCGTAGCGGCTCATGCCGGTTTACCAGCGCGCCGAGCGCCTGCCTGAACGCGGCGACGTCCAGGTCTCCCCGGCATCGGAACACGAAGGCGATGTTGTAGGCCGCTGAGCCCCGATCCATGCTGTCGAGAAGAAAAAGCCGCTGTTGAGCGTGGCTGGCAGGATAAACGTCGAGGACCGGTGCCGTCGCAATGATGTCTTTGCTCTGGCCTCCTTCGATCAGTAGGGCGAGCCCGGCGACGGTTGGCTCGGCGAAGAAATCGGCCATCCTTGGCCGGACACCGGTCCGCTCGGCCAGCCGGTTGACGATGCGGATCGCTTGAAGACTGTGGCCGCCAAGGTCCAGAAAGCTGGTTCTCCGATCGTTGACTGGCTGTCCCATCACCTCCGTGAGAATGTCGGCGACAAGCGTCTCCGCTTCCCCCCTCGGCGGTTCGATGTCGCCCTCCCCCCTTGCCGACAGCGGCGAAAGGTCGTCGATCAAGGCCAGCAGCTTCTGGCGGTCCGTCTTGCCGTTGCTGTTGAGCGGCAGCTCGGAAAGCTCGTACCAAAAGGCAGGGATCATGTAGCTGGGCAGACGACCGGCAAGCCATGCCCTGATGTCGGCGAGGGGCGGGCGATCGCGCCGCTCGGTGAGGCAGGCGATGAGATGGCCCTCGTTTGCTCCCTTCTGGAGAAAGGCGACGGCGGCCGGCATGACGCCGGGGCACGCCTGAAGGACCTGCTCGATTTCGTCGAGCTCGATGCGGAAGCCGCGGATCTTGACCTGGGCATCGGCGCGACCGCCGAACTCGATGACGCCGTCGGCGCGCCATCGTGCGAGGTCACCCGTGCGATAGAGGACGGTGCCCGGCTCGTCCGCCGGCTCGGCGAAGGCCTTGGCCGTGAGGTCCGGCCGGTTCCAGTAGCCGATCGCAAGGCCGTCGCCACCGGCATGAAGCTCTCCCCAGGCGCCGATCGGCATCCGGTTGCCGGACGCATCGAGGATCCGCACCGAGCTGTTGGGCAGGGGACGACCGATGGGCATCGACGATGCGTCGAGATCCTCGCGACGAACGCGATGCATACTGGTGAAAGTGGTGTTCTCGGTCGGTCCGTAGCCATTGTAGAACTGGACGTCGCTCGCCGCTTCGAATGCGCGGCGGATGTGCGGCATGCTCATGGCCTCACCGCCCGACAGGAATGCTCTGACGCCTCTCGTGGCCGACGGATCGTGCTCGATCAGTCGGTTGAACAGGCTGGCCGTCAGAAAAAGGGCGTCGACATCGAAGCGACGGATGGCTGTGGCCATCCGTGCCGGGTCGAGCTGGTCGTCTCGCGATGCGACGCAGACGCGGCCACCGTTGAGCAGGGCGCCCCAGATTTCGAAGGTCGAGGCGTCGAAGGCGAGGCTACCGGCCTGCAGGACGTTGTCCCCCGGGCGGAGCTCGGCGTAGTCGTCGCCGATCGCAAGACGGATGACGGCGCGCGCCGGCACCAGTACGCCTTTCGGGACCCCGGTCGAACCGGAGGTGTACATCAGATAGACTGGTTGCGATCCGGCATCGGCCGGCCGCGGAATGTCCGGCGGCTCGTCGGCTTCGAGAAGGCGCGCCTCCTCCACGTCGATCACCCCGATTCCGAGCTTGCGTAGAACCGGACCGGTGGTTGTGCCGGCCACGGCCAGTCGGCAGCCGGCATCGGAGGTGATCAGGGCGAGGCGGGCGGGCGGGTACTCCGGGTCGAGCGGCACGTAGATGGCGCCGCAAGCGATCACACCCAGCACCGCCACCACGAGATTGGCGTCGCGGTCGGTGTGGATCGCAACCCGGTCTCCCGGGACGACACCGGTCGAGACAAGAGCCTTTGCGAGTCCATTGGCTCGCCGGAACAGTGCGGAGTAACTGAGTTCCCCCTCGGCATCGGCCACGGCGGCGGCGTCCGGCCGCTGTTCCACCTGCTGCCTGAACAGATCGTAGAGGCCGATGCCGCGCGGCAGCTCTGGCGATGCTCCCTCTTCGAACGACCGGATCCGCTCCAGCTCGTCGGCGGGCAACAGTGGCAAGCGGCCGATGGGCGTGCCGGGCGGCGAGGCGACCAGCGCTTCCAGCAGCATCGTGAAGCTGCGACCGAGACGCTCCATGCGCTCGGCATCGAAGAGATCGGCATAATACTCGATCGTGAGGGATATCGCCGCCGGCAGATCGCGAACGAAGATGGCGAGATCGTTCTTGCAGGCGTCTCGCGTCAGGCCCCAGATGGTCAGTGCGCCGCCATCGCCGGAGCCCTGGGCGAAGTTCATGTAGGACAGTGTCACTTCGGACAGCAGCGTTCGGTCGGGTGCCGCTGGCGGGGCGAGGTCGGCGAGCAGCTGGCCCAATCCGTAAGCCCGGTGGCGCAAGGCGTCGGCATGGTCGGCATGGACGCGTTCGAGCAAGGCGCCGACATGCATGTCGGGCGCGAGCGTTTCGCGCAGTGGCAGCAATGTCGCCATCATGCCCGGCGTGCCGTAGAAGCCGCCGTCGTCGCGCCGGTCGGCCGGCACGGAGATGACGACATCGGCGGCATTGGCCAGCCGGTGGATCAGAATCATCCAGGCGGTCAGCATCACCGTGAAGGGCGTCACGCGCTGTTGCGATGCGAAGGCGCGCAGCGCGGCGGCGGTGACGGGCGACAGTTCAAGACTGGATATCGAACCACGGAAGGTCTGGACAGGCGGCCGGCGCCGGTCGGCGGGTAGATCTATCAGAGGCAAAGGCGCCTGGAAGCGCTCCAACCAGTAGCGTCGCGCTTCTTCCCGTTGCCGGCTGCCCGCCCCGTCCGTACTCCAGCGGGTGAAGTCCTTGAGCTGGCGCGCCAGAGGGGGCAGGGCATCTCCCCTCAGAAGGCGCAACAGGTCGCCGGCCAGAAGCTCGATCGACAGTCCGTCGGCCAGGGCATGATGGATATCGATGAACAGGGCCTGCCAGTTGGTAGCCCGTACCAGCTCGAGACGGACCGGTGGCTTGTCCAGAAGATCGAACCGCGTCACTCGCCGACGGCAGGCGTCGAAGGGATCGACCTCGCCGGTCAAGTCGACCTGTGGCAGATGGAATGGACCCGCCGGCAGGACCTCCATCCGCCAGTTGTCGTCCGACCGGAGAAAGCGGCTGCGCAAGATGTCGTGGCGGGCGATCAGGGCGGTGACCGCCACCTCGATTGTGGACACATCGAGGTCGTCGGGAAGACGAACGAGATTGGGCAGATTGTAGGCCGTGCCCACGTCGGCGGCGGCCTCGGCGTTGAGTACGCCGACCTGTTCGAAGCCGACCGGGTAATCGGAAGCCTCGGTTGCCTCCGGTGCGTCGGTCGGAGCTTCGGACTTGCTGCCTCGCAGCACCTTTGCGAGATTGCCCACCGTCGCTGAGCCGAGGATGTCCGGCAATGTCGCGGCAAGCCCGAGCTCGCGGACAATGCGCTCGACGATCTGCATGCCCGAAATGGAGTCACCTCCGAGGGCATAGAAATCGTCGCTTGGTGTCAGCGACGGATAACCGAGCACGTCGGCCCAGATCGAAGCGAGCGCGGTTTCGAGTGCATCGCCGGCAGGCTTCGGTTGGGCTGGTGTTTCGGCCTTCCGCTGCGGCTGGGGAGCGGCCTGCGTTTCGAAGGACGGGTCGACGACTACGACCTGCGGCGAGCCGGCAGCCAATGCGCGGCGCCACACCGCCACCGCCGTGGCCGGCGTGATGGTGGTCTCGGCCGATACCGCAAGCTTGGAGCGCGCGCCCATGCCGACCTCGGCAAGTCGACACCAGTCGATGGCCAGCGCCGGGCGCCCTTCTGCCCGGAGCTGGGCGCCAAAAGCGTCGGTCCAGGCGTTGGCAGCCGTATAGGCGACCTGTCCCGGCGCGCCCACGAGCCCGGTAGTCGAGCCAAACAGGACAAAGGCCTCGACAGGATCCTGGCGCGTCAGTTCATCGAGATGGCGGGCACCGTCGAGTTTTGGCGCCAGCACGGCCGCCATGTCGGCATCCGGGCGTATGGCGAGGAAGCCGCCATCGGCGATCCCGGCAGCGTGCACCACGGCGGTGATCGACCCGAGTTCGGCGCGGATGGTCGCGAGACAAGCGGACACCGCATCCGCGTTGGAAACGTCACAGATGTAGATGCGATGGCGGATGCCTCTTTTTGCGAGGTCGGCCAGGAGGTTCCCCCGACTGGCCGCCTCCTCGCTCTCTCCGCGGATATCGCCGCTTCGGCTGAGCAGGGCCAGAGTCACCTGGCCGCCTGCCGACATCTCCTCAGCCAGCGACAGCGCCAATCCTCCGAGTCCGCCGCTGACGACGCAGACGCCGTTCTCCGGCCACCTGACCCGGTCGGTGCTGTCCGGCAACGCCGCCAGGCGACGCACGAAGCGTTCGTCCCCTCTGAGCGCCACCACGAGCGGGATGGCATCCTTCGGACCGAAGAACTCGAACTCGGCCGCGACGGCAAGCGCGCTCACCCGCTCGTCGAGGTCGACGTAGCGAAGGGAGATGAGGGGCTCTTCGTGGGCGAAGGCGATACACGCACCGGCGAGCAGGGCCGAGTTGGGGCGAACGGCTTCGCCCGCCCGCGCGTAGGCGCCTTCGCCGACGGCGATCACGCGCAGTGGTCCGCGAAGACTGGCTGCAAGAGTCCTCAGTGCGGAAATCGACTGCCGGAAGGGATCGGCCGAAAGATCTGGAGCCAGGAGCACGAGACTGGCGTTCGCCGGCGTTCCGTTTCTGCCGGCAAGGCGACCAGAACTGGCAAGTCCGTCGGCGAGGCGATCGGCGAGCGGGCCGTCGCCCAGCAGCAGGATCGGCGCTGCCTGAGGTTGGCCCGATAGGGGAAGCGAGACCCAGGTCGGGATGGACACAGGAGCCCGCATCCGATTGCCGAGGACCGCGAACTTGAGGTCTTCAAGCTCCGCAAGAACCCGGCCGTCATCGGGGTCGATCAGAGCGACGTCGGCGGATAGCAAATCGTCTCGACCAGTCCGGCGGCGGGCATGCACCAGGAGGCGCGGCGATGGCGGCGCGAAGAACCGAATGGCGCCTGCGCCGACCGGCACGCGCGCCAGGCCATCGAGGGCGACGCTGGCCGCGACGTCGAGCAACGCCGGATCCCAGTGGCCGCCACCTTTCAGTTCGGCCAGCAGTTCGTCTTCGCTCTCGTTTTGCCAGCAGGCCAGTCGACGGTTCCAGCGTTCGCTGACCCTGATGGTACCCTGCTCCGGCGAGAAGAGGGCTACCGGGACGACAAAGGGACAGGCGGCGCGCAATCCTGCGAGATCGACCCGTTTGATGGTGCCCTGGCGGGGCGAGATCCGGGCCTCGGCGAGAAGCGTCCAGTCGGAACCCGGCGAAACCCGCGCTCCGAGCGATAGCATCCAGCCATCGCCATCGGCATGGATGTCGAGACTGCAGCCATGCGGGGAGATTTCGTCGGGGCGGACTGGCCTTCGCCAGCGCAAGGCGCGAACTTCAAGGTCACCGTCGAGGCCCAGCGTTCGCGCGGCGTCGAGCGCCAGACCGGGAAGCGCCATGCCGACCAGCGTCGGTCGGCCACTCAGCAGGTGTTCGGCGACGGGCCAGTAATCGGGACTGCCGAAGTCGACGGGAATGAGCCACCCGTCGCGGGTCGCCATCGGTCGGCCGAGCGGTCCGGTGGCTCGATGTGCACTAGGTCGGGCGGCGCCGAAATCCGGATGGCAGGGAACACGGTGAAACAGCGTCGGCGGCAGATGGGCGCGCCCGGCGGGCATGTCGGACGGCCAAACGAGATCGGTACCGGCAAGATAGGCCGCGACCGCGCGCTGCGCCTCGGCAAGCGTTGCCGCGATCGCCTTCTCCTGGCTTGGGCGACGGCTTGGAGAAGGCGCGATGTCAGTGACCGCTCCGCGGCCGGTGATGGCGAACTCGGTCAACGTGCCGATCGCCTCATCGAGCGTGGTGGCGACAAAGGCGAAGCGGTGTCTGAGATGGGTCCGCCCTTCGGCAAGGGTGCGCGCCACGTCCGCGATGGGCGGCCTGCCCTGGCGGAGGCGCGAGGCCAAGGTCTCGGCGGCAGTGCGAAGCTGGCCTGCCTCGCTGCACGACAGACCGATGACGAAGTGGCCTCCGATGACGGTTGGTGCCCTTGAGGGAGGGACTTCGAGGATGACGTGGGCGTTGATGCCGCTCAGGCCGAACGAGCTGACGCCCGCCCGCCGTGGCGTACCGCGATCGGCAAGCGGCATGATCGCTTTGGGGACCACGACCGGCGCGCGCATGAAGTCAATCTTCGGGTTGGGCGCGTCGAAGAACGGCTGCGGCGGCGCAACATCGTGCTGCAGGCAGAGCACCGCCTTGGCGAGGCCGAGAATTCCCGCTGCCGCGTCGAGGTGCCCGTAGTTGCCCTTCACCGATCCGATGGCAGCGAAGCCGACTTCCGCCGTGTGGTCCGCGAAAGCGCTCGTCAGGCCGGCGATCTCGATCGGATCGCCCAGCACGGTACCTGTCCCATGCGCTTCCACATAGGAAAGGGTGGCGAGGGAGATGCCGGCCACATGGGCGGCTGTCCGGATCGCCTCGGCCTGGGCGGCCGGATTGGGCGCCGACAGGCCGCTTGAAGCGCCATCCTGGTTGACGGCGCTGCCGAGGATTACCGCATGTATGGGGTCGCCATCTTCCTGCGCACGTGAGAGTGGCTTCAGGAGCAGCGTCACGGCTCCTTCCCCCATTCCGGTTCCGTCGGCGTCGCTGGCAAAGGCGCGCGTCCGGGCGGTGGAGGAATCGATGGCCATCCGGTTGCCTGCCTCCGGAGGCACCGGCAGCAGCTTGGCGGCACCGACAAGCGCGACTTCGCATTCGCCTTCGGCGAGGGCGTGGCAGGCCAGATGCACGGCGGTCAAACCCGACGAACAGGCGGTATCGACAACCATCGCCGGTCCTCGCCAGTCGTTGAGGAAGGCGAGCCGGGTCGCGATATTGGAGGGCACGTTGAGAATGAAGATCTGCTCGCTTCTCTCCGGGAGCAGTCCCAACATCGCGTCGCGATAGACGGTGGACGGAGCCCCACCCACGAAGACTCCGACACGTCGTCCGTGAAGCGCTGCCCCGCCATAGCCGGCGTCGTCAAGGGCCCGGCTCGCCGTATCGAGGAACAGGCGCTGCTCCGGGTCGAGCAATGCGGCGTCCATCGGTGACATTCGGAACCGGCTCGGTTCGAAGGCGAAGATCTCGTTGAGGTAACCGGCCTCCCGGAAATCCGAGGGCGCCTCGCGCCCCATCAGCTCGAACAGGCGCCGGGCGTCCTCGGACCGTTTCGGCGACAGGCGAGCGACGCGGTCGTCCGCTCCGGCGATGTCGTGCCAGAAACTGTCGAGATCCTCGAAGTCGGCAAGACGGATCGCCATGCCCACGATGGCAACCGGCCCGGCCGTAGCGCCGGTCTGGCGAACGGTCACGGCTTCCTTCGATGCGGCGATACGACGTGCCTGGGCGGCGATCGTCGCCTCGCCGAACAGGTCGGCAATGGTGAACACGCCCGGCCAACGCTGATCGAGCTGTTCGTGCAGCCGGATGACCAGAAGCGAGTTGCCGCCGACGTTGAAGAAGCCGTCGGCGGGACCGAAACTGCGGTCCGGAAGGAGACCGCGCCAAATGGCGGCAATGGCCTCTTCGACAGGAGAGGAGACAACCGCTTCCGTCGGCTCGTCGAGCGGCTTGCCGGACAGCGCCTTGCGATCGACTTTGCCGCTGGTGGTCAGAGACAGTCTCTCGAGGTGAAAGAAGCGGGCCGGGATCATGTAATCCGGTAGTGAGCGGGAGAGATGGGCGCTGAGTTCGACGACATCGGGTCGCCTAGTCGAGACCACATAGGCGTGCAGCTCGGTGAGATCGCCTACTCGCTCCGGAACGACGACCGCCCGCTCCACCGCCGGATGGCGCTCAAGCGCATGCTCGATTTCGCCGCACTCGATGCGGAATCCGCGCACCTTCACCTGTTGGTCAATCCGGCCGAGATACTCGATGCTGCCGTCGTGCCGCCAACGGCCAAGGTCGCCGGTACGATAGATCCGGCCGCCCGCCCGGAACGGATCGGGAAGGAAGCGCTCTACGGTCAGTTCGGGTCGGTTGACGTAGCCGTGCGCCACCTGAACGCCGCCGATATGGATCTCGCCGGCCAAGCCGATCGGCGCCGGATTTCCTTCCGGGTCGAGTACGTAGATCCGGGTGTTGGCGATGGGCCGGCCAATGGGCACGACGTCGCCCCCGCTCCAGGGCGAGCATGGTTGCCAGGTAACGTCGACGGTTGCCTCGGTCGGACCATAGAGGTTGTGAAGCTCGGTGCCATGGGCGGCGTGCAGGAGCCGATTGAAGCGCTCGACCTGGGCTAGGTCCAGTGCCTCGCCGCTGGCGAAGACGTATCTCAGCCGGTGCAGACGACCGACTTCTTCTGGATGACCGTCGAGCCAGCCGAGGAAGGCCGCCAGCATCGACGGCACGAAGTGCATGACGGTGACGCCGAAGCGCTCCACCGCTGCGACGAGCTCCTCAGGGTTTTTTTCTGCTCCCGCTGGCGGCAGCGCGACGGCAGCGCCAGCCCACGACCACCAGAACAGTTCCCATACGGAGACGTCGAAGGTGACCGGCGTCTTCTGCAGGATAACGTCGCCCGGCCCGATGGGAAATGTCGACTGCATCCAGAGGATGCGGTTGAGCACGGCTTGATGTTCTATCGCCGCACCCTTGGGACGTCCGGTCGAGCCTGAAGTGAAGATTACATAGGCGATATCGTCGGGTGAGGCGGTGGAGCTCACGGGAGTGGCGATTTGCTCGCCGCCGAGAGCGACAAAGTGGCTCCCGGCAAACAGGGGAGCAAGGTCGGCCGATCCGAGCACCAGTGGACCGCCGAGGTCGGCGAGCATGTCGTCGCGCCGCTGCTGGGGATGATCGGGATCGAGCGGGGCGTAGGCGGCGCCGGCCATCAGGATGCCATGGATGCCGACGAGCAGGTCCGGCGATCGCTTTGCGCAGATGGCGACCACTTCCCCGGGGCGAACCCCTTCTTCGCGCAAACGGTCGGCAACGGCGGCGACCCGACCGGCAAAGCCGGCATAGTCGAAACGACCGTGATCGAAGAGAACCGCCGGAGCGTCGGGCGTTGCCGCGACCATGTCCATGAACGGCTCGGGGATCGTCCTGCGCATCGGCAGGGGGAAGTCTGTGTCGTTGAAGTCCTCGATGACGCGACGCCGCTCCTCGTCGTCAAGGAGCTGTAAGTCGCCCAATGGACAGGTCGCATCGCCGAGAACGGCGTCGGCCACGAGGAGCAGTCGCCTGTAAAGATCGTCGATGGTTTCCGGCTGGAACAGGTCGGTGTCATGCTCGACCTGAACACGGATACCATCCACGCCCCGCAGGAAATGGAAGGCGAGGTCGAACTTGGCGAAGGGGAAGGACACATCGACCAGGCCGACCGCGACGTCCGGCAGCTCGGGCACTCCGGGGGCGCCTTCCTGCCAGGTGGCCATCACGTCGAAAAGGGGGTTGCGGCCGCGATCGCGGACCGGAGCGACCGCGTCGACAAGGGTCTCGAACGGGCAATCCTGGTCGGCCATGGCATCCAGGCAGTCCTGCCGCGTTGTCGCCAGAAGATCTCGGAATCCGAGGCAGGGGTCGAGGCGGGCGCGCAGCACCAGCGTGTTCACGAAGAACCCGACCAGATCGGCGGTTTCCGATCGCCCACGCCCCGCTACAAGGGTTCCGAGGGCAAAGTCGGTCTGCCCGGTGTATCGATGGAACAGCGCTTGCAAAAGCGCGAGCAGCACCATGAACGGCGTTGCGTCCTCGGCAGCGGCGAGCTCGTCCAGCCGCCGCGTCGTTTCGGCCGACAGGGTGTAGGCGGCAAATCGTCCGTGGAAGCGCTGCGTCGCTGGCCGTCGGCCGTCTGTCGGCAGGGCGAGCGGTTCGGGCGGCGGCGTGAGATCGGCGGCGCGGCGCGCGATCAGGGCGCAGCCCTCGTCGGACTCGACGAACCCGCGCTGCCAGGCGGCGAAGTCCTCATAATGGCGCGAGAGCGTTGGCAGACGTGGTGCTGGCCGGCCCAGCTCGCAGGCATAGAGACTGCCGAGATCGCGCAGCAGGATCGGCATCGACCACCCGTCGCAGGCCGAATGGTGGATCGATACCACCAGGAGCCAGTGGCTCGGTCCCAGCGTGATCAGCCGGGCTCGAACCGGCGGTTCGTCCTCAAGGCGAAAGGCGATCGACGCATCGGCGGCGGCCAGCGCGTCGGCCGCGGCGATGGGATCGGGCTCCTTGCCGAGATCGGTCTGGAGCAAGCGGAGATCGCCGGCAGGAACCAGCCGCTGGCGGGCTCCTACGGGATCGTCGGGTCGTCGCACGATGCGCAGCCGGAGGGCATGGTGGCGGTCTTCGAGCGCAGTCAAGGCGCGTTCCAGAGCCGGAACGTCGAGCTGACCCTCGAGATCAAGCGCGCCGCAGACGTTGTAGACGGCGGCGTCGGGGTACAGGCGCTGCAATACCCACAGCCGGGCCTGACCGCTCGACAGGGGGAAGTCGGGGCCTTCCGCCCGAGGCAGTGGCGGCGAGCCCGTCGATGCCTCGAGCAGTTCGGCAATCCGCTCGACCGTGCGCGCTGCGACGAGGCCCTGGATCTTCGGCCGGACCCCAGTCTCCTGTTCCACGCGGGCGGCGAGGCGCATGGCGAGCAGACTGTGGCCGCCAAGCCGGAAAAAGTCGGTCTCGGCGCCGATGGCGGCATCTGGGAACAGTTCGCCGAAGAGGCGCGCCACCAGTCGTTCGGCATCCGTCGAGACGGCCCGCTCATCGGTGGGTGTTTCCTGTTCGGCCACGAGTGCGAGCAGGGCCTGGCGATCCTTCTTGCCGTTGGTGGAAGCCGGCAGGACATCGACCGCCACGAAGCGGCTGGGCAACATGTAGTCGGGCAGTTTGTCGCGCACGGCCGCGCGCCAGCGATCGATGTCGGTCGCGCCGCTTGCCACAAAGGCGACGAGGTGTCGGCGGTCGCCCTCGCCGACCGCCAGCACGGCCGCGTCACGCACGCCCGGCAGCGCCGACAACACGGCCTCGATGGCGCCGATCTCGATGCGGTGCCCCCGGATCTTCACCTGGTCATCGCGCCGGCCTGCGAACTCGAGCACGCCGCTCTCGGTCCAGCGCACGATGTCGCCCGTGCGGTAGACGCGTCGGCCATCGATCTCGGGAAAGGCTCGTTCCGTCAGGTCCGGGCGGCCGACGTAGCCGAGCGCGAGGCCGTCGCCGCCGGCATGGAGCTCCCCCCAGACGCCGATCGGCTGGGGCATGCCGCCCCGACCGAGCACCAGGGCGAGGCTGTTGGCAATGGGGCGTCCAATGGGGATCGACGACGCGCCGAGATCGCTTTGGCTGATCGGGTGCGTCGTCGTGAAGGTCGTGTTCTCGGTAGGGCCGTAGCCGTTGACGAGGCGAAGGTCGGGACAGGCCGCCATGACGCGCGCGACATGCGTCGGGCTCAGCGCCTCGCCGCCAGAGATCAGCTGACGCAAGGAGCGGAATGCCCCCGGTTCTTCGTCGGCGACGCGATTGAAGAGGGTGGCCGTCAGCCACATCACGTTGACGGCATGGCGCACCAGCGCTTCCTGCAGTGCGGCCGGGTCGAAGAGCGTCTCATCGTCGATAAAGGCGAGCCGGGCGCCGGCGAGCAGCGGAGCCCATACTTCGAAGGTCGCGGCATCGAAGCCAAGAGGCGCGGCCTGCGCCACGGTATCGTCGGGCGTCAGCGCAACATAGTCGGTATTGATGACCAGCCGGGCAATGGCGCGGTGTGGCACGAGAACGCCCTTGGGTTCCCCAGTCGTGCCTGACGTGAACATCACGTAGGCCGGATCGTCACCGCCTCGAATGATGTCTTCGAGACACGAGGGCGATACCGGGGTGTCGCCCTCGATGTCGAGAAACGCGGCCTCAAGTCCCTGAAGACGCCGTCTGGCCGTTGTATCGGCGATGATGCGGGTCGCCCCGGCGGTCGCCATCAGTCGGCGGATGGCGTCGGGAGGCATGCTTCCGTCGAGGGGCATGTAGACGGCCCCCGCCTTGAGAATGGCAAGCTCGGCGATGATCGCCTCCGGCCCCCGACCGGTTGCCAGCCCCACCACCTCGCCAGGAGCGACGCCCTGGGTGATCAGGCACTGCGCGGTCGCGTCCGAGCGGTGGTCGAGGTCCGCATAGGTGATGATCGCCTCGTCGGTCACCAGCGCCGGCCGGTCGCCCTCACGGCGGGCGACCTTGCGAAAGAGTTCGGAAATCGACAGGTCCGCAGGATAGGGGCGGGTGGTGGCGTTGAGCCGCCTGAGTTCGGCCTCCTCATCCTCGGTGAGCAAGGGCAGCTTGACGAGAGGTGTTTCAGGCCGGTCGGCTGCAGCCTGGATCAGCCGGTCGAGGTGCCCAGCCATGCGCTCGACGCGCCGACGGCCGAACCGGCCGGTATCGTACTCGATGCAGAGCTGGGTAACGTTGGCGCCGCTTCGCTCGAACGTGAACAGCAGCGGAAACTTGCCAGTGCCGACATTCGACGCTTCGTAGGTGAACGCGATCGAGGCGGCTTCTTCAACGACCACGGCCGCGTCGATGAGAGCCGGCGCCGACGCCGCCATCGCCATCCGATGCAGGCGGGCGTTGGGGATGTCCTGATAGTCGATCACCGCCGACACCTCCTCGGCGACAGACTCGACCAGACGACCGAAGGTCGACGCCGAGAGCGCGTCGATGATCACCGGCATGACCGAGGCGAAACAGCCGACCGTCGACGAGGAGTCCGACTCGATGCGCCCGGAGAAGGGCGTTCCCAGCGAAACGAGCCCGCTGTTCTTGTAGCGCCCGAGCAGCGCGGCGACGGCGGAACAACACAACGTGTTGATGGTTGACCGCGCACCCAGCTTGCGCAGGGCCGCCTGTGTCGCCGTCGAAAGCTCGACGACCAACCGACGGCCATCGATGGCGCCTTCGGCAATGCCGTCGCAAGGCAGTTCTTCGTTTTCGGACAACCGGGCGATGCGCGGTCCCCAAAAGCCCTCGAGGATGGCGTTGCGTCGCTCGTTGAGTGCAGCGAGGCGCCGTTGAGTCAGTTGCCCCGATGAAACCGCGATAGCGGGCAACGCGGGTTGGCGCCCGCCCCGGAGATCGCCGATGACGGCTCTCAGTTCCGCCGACAGGACAGCACAGGAAATGCCATCGACAATCAGATGATCGGCGGCGAGGACGAGTTGGTCCCCATCCGCTCCGAGATGAGCCAGGTGGAATCGGACAAGCGGTCCGTTCCTGAGATCGAAGGGGCGGGCAGCCTCCCGGAGGAACACCAACTCGGCCGTCGCCTTCGGATTCTCGGCATTGGTGAAATCGTGCACCAGAAGAACGGGCGCTACGGTCGGTAGCACCCGCTGAAATGTCCTTCCGTCCTTTTCTGTGAAAATCGTTCTGAGCGCCTCGTGCCTATCGACAATGTATTGAACGGCCTGCCGCACCACCTCTTCGCCGACACGCGGCAGGGGGACGGGAAAGATGATCGTGTAGGCCACATCATCCGGCCGATCGAGACGGGCAAGCCAGATGGCTTCCTGTGCTGGCGACAGCTCGTGGAGCAGGGCAGGCATGGCGTCGGCGGAGAAATGGGCCAGCAGATCGGCCTTCGCCTCGCGAACGCGCTGTTTGAGATCGGGCGTGAACGCGCCGGGCGGGGCCTCGAACCCGAGATTGTCGCCCTCCGCCCACAAGCGGATGCCACGGGCGGATAGATCCAGAAGGAGTGTCTCGATACTGCCGGAACCGGTTGGATTGCTATGCATCAGATCGTTCCGCGTTCCAAGTCGAGGGGCGCTCCCTCAAGTAGATTGGCCAGCCGGCGAGGTGTGGTCTCCGTCAGGACCTGCGCGGTGGAGACCGGCATACCGAGTTTTTCGCTGAGGCGCGAAGCAACGCGCATGGCGCTCATGGAGTCGCCGCCACATGCGAAGAAGTCGGTATCCTCGGCGACGTCCTGCACGCCGAGCACATCTCTCCAAACCGAAAGAACGGTTGTCAGGGCTGAAGGCCGAGGCACCATCTTCCCCAAGGGTACCACCGGCGCAGCGCCCCCGCCCTCGGCCGGATCCACCCACAGGCGCCGACGGTGGAAGGGATAGGCGGGGAGTGCAACCTTGCGACGCTCACCGGGCGAGATGATCGACCAGTTGGGTTCGATACCGCGAACCCAGAGCCTTGCCACGGCTTCCCGGATGCCGATGGCTTCGTCGCCGATACGTGGTGCCGCGGTAACGACATCGGCCTCCGGAATGCCCGAGGCTCTCGCAAGGCGTGACAGGGTTGCTCCCGGTCCGACCTCGACGAACAGCCCGGCGTCGGCTGCCAGTTCCTTGACGCCATCGGCAAAGCGAACGGTGCCGCGCAGATGGCGAACCCAATAGGACGGATCCGTCGCTTCGCTGGCCGATATCCACCGACCAGTCAGATTCGAGATGAAGGGTATTTCGGGCGGGCAGAGCCGGACACGCGACACCAGGTCGCCGAACTCGTCGAGGATGCCGTCCATCAGGGAGGAATGGAAGGCGCGCGAGGTATTGAGTCGCCGCCCGCCAAGAAGCGCTTCGACGCGCTCCACCTCATCCTCCGGTCCCGCCACCACACACTGTCGCGGCCCGTTGACGGCCGCGAGCGATAGTCCACCGGCTGCTTCGGCGCCAAGTCCAGCGATGCGGGACCGGGCCTCCTGTTCGCCGAGGGACAAAGCCAGCATCGCGCCGCGTGGCGTCGACCCCATCAGTCGACCTCGCGCGGCGACAAGGCGGAGGGCGTCCTCGAAGGACATGACTCCGGCAATGCAGGAGGCGACCAGCTCGCCGATGGAATGGCCGGTCAGTGCAACCGGCACCACCCCCCAACCGATCAACAACTGCGCCATGGCATATTCGGTCACGAACAGGGCGGGCTGGGTCAGCGCCGTCTCGGCAAGTCGGCGAGCCGCATCTTCGTCGTCGGGCGCGGCGAGCAACAGGTCTCGGACCGACGACGCCCCGGTGCCGACAAGAAGCTCGGCCGCCTCGTCCAGAATGGCCCGATAGGCCTGCTCGGTCCTGTAGAGGTCCGCGCCCATGCCTGGCGCCTGGGTACCCTGTCCAGGGAAGGCGAAGGCGACGCCCGGCGTCCCCTTGCGGCACTCGCCACGTAGGCCGGGGCGATCCATGAGTTTCGCCGAGGCTTCTTTGGCGGATCGCGCGACCACGGCCATGCGATGGGGCATCCGCCGCCGGCCAGACTGAAGGGTGAAGGCGGTGTCGGCGAGCGGGGGGGCGTCTTCGGTACCGCCGAGGCGGCCGGCAAGGGTGTCGGCCAAGCGGTCGAGGCTTTCGCCGTCCGCTGCCGACAGGATGAGGATTTCGGGGCGTTCCGTTGTCGTATCCGACGCCCTCTTCCTGACAGGCGGTGCCTCGACGATCACGTGGACATTGGTCCCGCCGAGGCCGAAGGAACTCACACCGGCTCGCCGTGGCGTTCCGTCGGGGCGAACTGGCCAGGCCTCGGGCGCGGCATTGACGCGGAACGGGCCGGCCGCAAACGGAACGCGGGTGTTAGGCGTCCTAAATCCGACGGTTGGCGGAACGATTCCCTCACGGACGGCAAGGATCGTCTTCACAAGCCCGGCCAGACCGGACGCGGCATCGAGATGGCCGAAATTGCCCTTGACCGAGCCGAGAAGCACCGAGCCGGCAGGAAGACCGGCGTAGGCTTCGTTGAGGCTTGCAACCTCTATGGGGTCGCCAAGGGCAGTCCCTGTTCCGTGTCCTTCAACGAAACCGATGGATGCGGGATCGACTTGCGCGTCGGCAAGCGCCGCGGAAATGGCGGCCGTCTGCCCGGAAACGGAGGGTGCGGTGAAACCCGCCTTGTCGGCACCATCGTTTGAGACGCCAATGCCCCTGATCACGGCGTGAATGGAGTCGCCATCGGCCTCGGCGTCGGCAAGGCGCTTCAGAAGAAGCGCAACGGCACCGCTGCCGCCGACCGTGCCATCGGCTTCGGTATCGAAGGGGCGGCACCGCCCCCGAGGCGAACCGATGCCGCCTTCGACCGCGTGGTAGCCCCCAGCCGAGGTCAGCCCCAACGAAGCGGCCGCGACCAGAGCGGCCTTGCATTGACCGCTGCGCAAGGCCTGAACGGCCAGCGTCAGGGCCGTCAGGCCCGTGGAGCAGGCGGTCGCCACCGAAATCGCCGGACCGGTAAGGCCGAACTTGTAGGCAAGGCGAAGCGCCGCGAAATCCTTGTCGGACGCAATGACCATTGCGTAACGCTCGGCATCGAACCGGCCGTGGATACGGTCGAACAGATTGTCGAAGACGTAGCTGTTGAACCCGGTCCCGGCAAAGACCCCGACCGGTCCTTCGTGGCTGGGGTCGCAACCGGCATCCTCCAGAGCGTGGTGCCCGACCTCCAGGAGGAGGCGCTGTTGCGGATCGATGGTGGCGGCTTCGCCCGGCGTATAGGCGAAGACACCGGCGTCGAAGCCGGCAATGTCGTCGAGCCGGGCCTGGGTGTCGACATAGGAGGGGGTGCCGAGAAGCTTCGGATCGATTCCGGCCATTCGCAGTGTGTCGGCGTCGGCTTTCGTGAAGGTCGCACGGCCGTCGAAGAGCAGTCGCCAGAGCGATGACGGGTCGTCTGCCCCCGGCAGGCGGAATGCCATGCCGACGATGGCAATGGTCTTGTCGACTGCTTGCGCCGGTTCAGCTCCAGCCTCCACCGGCTGCGACGCATCGACGTCGGCGAGATAACCAGCCAGGGAGTTGATCGAGGGATAGCGAAAGATGTCGACCGCCGTAAGTTCACGACCGGTCGCCGCCGAAAGGCGGGCCTGTGCCTGGGGGACCATGAGCGAGTGGCCGCCGAGCTCGAAGAAGCTGGCATCGGGGTCGATGTCGTCGCGCTCGAAGAGCTCGGACCATACCGACGTGATCAGGCGTCGCATGGTGGCGAGGCGGCCGTGATCGGCGAGCACGACTCTTGTCGCGCGACTGTCGGGTTCGTCTTCAGAGGGCGCGTCCGCCTTCAGCGATGCGCGGTCGATTTTGCCCGAGGGCTGAAGGGGTAGGCGCGCATGACGCACCCACCTGTCGGGAATGGCCGCTGCGGGAAGCAGGGAAGCGAGCCGCGACCTGAGCTCTGTTGGCGAGGCCGTACCAGCGAAATGGGTGACAAGACGGGTGTCGGCACCGGTGCGATCGACAAGGACGGCAGCCTGGTCCACCCCCGGTAGACCGGATAGTGCCGTCTCGATCTCGCCGAGCTCCAGTCGTTGGCCATGGATTTTCAGTTGCTCATCGAGGCGCCCCCGATAGGCGATGGTCCCGTCCTCCCTCCAGAGGCCGCGGTCACCGGTGCGGTAGAGGCGCTCTCCCGGCAGAAAGGGGTCGTCGACAAAAGCTTCGGCCGTTTGCTCCGGCTGCCCCAGGTAGCCGCGCGCCAAGCCATAACCGCCGATCGCGATCTCGCCGACCACGCCAATCGGGGCGCGGCGACCGTCGGCATCGAGGATTCGAATTCGATAGCCCGGCACCGGCCGGCCGATGACAGGCTCGCCTGCCGTGGGATCGACCAGCGTCGCAGTCGCTTCGATCGTCGCTTCGGTTGGTCCGTAGACGTTCCAGATTGTCGGGGGGCTCAACACCGCAGCGGCCTCGCGGGCCAGATCCGCCGTCAGTCGCTCGCCTCCCAGGACAAGGCGCTTCAAGCCTGGCATGCCCCCATGCGGCGCGGTCGGCAAAAGGCTCGCCAGCATCGACGGTACGAGATTGAGATGGGTAACCCGCCGTGTCTGCATGTCCCGCCACATGGCCTGTGCATCGATGACTTGCAGACGCGGAGGCATCCACAGCCGTGCGCCGACAAGAAGCGGGCACAACACCTGCTCCTGCCATGGATCGAAGCCGATGGAGAAGGTGACGGCGATCGTCTCGTCTGCGGTCATGCTGAAAAGACCCGACAGGGACCGCATTTTCGTCGCGAGCGCCCGGTGGGTGATACCCACCGGCTTGGGGCGCCCCGTCGACCCTGACGTGTGATAGATGGTAGCGAGCCTATCGGGCGACCAGCGCGCGCCATCCGCGCGGCGTACCTCCGGCATGCCCGGCTTGAGGTCGTCGAGGACGATGACTTTTCGTCCGCTACCGGTCGGCAAGGCGGCCAGAGAGACCCGATCGGTCAAGATCAGCCGGCAGCCGACGCCATCCATCATGGTGGCGAGACGCGCGGGTGGCTGGATGGGGTCGAGCGGCAGCGCCGCGCCGCCGGAGATCAGGACGCCGAGAAAGCCTGCGATCTGCCGCGATGAGGGGACCAAGCACAGCCCGATCGGTTCCTCGGGGCGAACATCCTGGTCGGCAAGCTGCCGGGCGACGGCGCAAGCCAACGCCGAAAGATCACCGTAACTTGTGTCGCCATTCGTGTCGGCAATGGCGATGGCCTCTGCCTGGCGCGCAGCCTGCTCGAGAAAGAGCTCGTGAACCGGTCGATCTTCGAGAGCTGCCTCCGGACCGTTCTCCCAGCGGACGATCTCGACGAGTTCGCGCCCGCCGGTGCCGGGCAGGTCGCCGATCGGCGCATCCGGGGCTGCTACGGCCGAAGATATCAGCGTGACGAACCGGTCCGATAGCCGGCTGACGGCTGCCTCGCTATGGATGTCGGGGTTCCGGCGCCAGACAAGAGGCGCCGGACGCCCGTCGATATCGCTGTGCGTGGAGTCGAACTGAAGACTGATGTCATCGACCGGGCCGCTGGCCAGCGTCGTGCGGATCGAGGTCAGGCCATCGAATGAAGCAGATCGAGGAAAATCGATCGGATTGAAGATGGCGGCCCTGGAGTCGCCGTCGCTCCAAGGCGCGATGGAGGCCTCGCGCATATGGACGGTGCCCATTCGCATGTGCCGGAAATCACCGCGCAGTCGGATGGACAGCTGTTTCACGAGGTCGGCGAAGGTCGCAGCTTCGTCAAGCCGGGCATGGATCGGTACGACCGACGTGCGGAGGCCGACCGTATTCCGCTCGATGCGACCGAGACGATTGAGAAGAGGTGTGGCGGCGACCGGGCAAGACGTACCGGTTGCGCGCCCGAGCAGCAGCAGGTAGCCCGCCAGCAGTACGATTGAGGGCGTCGTTCCAAGCGAAGTGGCGAACGCATTCACCTCATCGACGAATCCGAAGGGGATATCGCTCACAAGGAAGGGCGCCATATCGGTGGCCGTGACGGACGCCCCCGGGTGGAAGCGGCTGGCGGCCCCCCCTTGAAGAAGGCGCTCGCGCCAATAGGCGGCATCCCTCGCGAACTGCTCGGAACCGGCATAGGCTGCATCGGCGGCGATCAGGTCGAGATAGCGCCCCATCGAGGAGGGCGGCGGCGGCGAGCCTCGCAGCAAGGCGTTATAGATATCGGCGACACGACGCACCTGCGCGGCGCTGCCGAAGCCATCGTTGATGAGGTGATGGTTGATGCGCAGCCACCAGTGTTGCTCGGGGCCCAGCCGGATCAGCCGATGACGAACGAGCGTCTCGCCGGAGAGGTCGAACGGACGGGCCACGACGGCGCGGCATTCGGCGAGCGCGGCGTTCTCCGGCGTACTGCCGTAATCCCCGGCATCGGACACGTCGATATGCAGAAACTCTCCGGCCACGGTCCCGAGCCTGAGGCCGGGGATACCATCGATGTCGAGGACTCGGAGTGCGCAGGCATCCGCTTCGGTGTCGGCCGCAAGCACCGCGCGCCGAATGAGGCCCGGACGCAACGGCCCGTCGAAGCGAATGATTTCGGCGAGATTATAGGCTGCCTTGTTTGGCCGGGACCGACTATCGAGCCAAATAGCGACTTGTGGTGCCGTTAAGGGAAAATCGCCAGCCAACTCAATAATCTCCGCCCCGTGAAGAGCCTACCTGCTCCTTCCCGATTTCGGCAAGAGGGAACATACCCAATGTTCACAACTGCCGGTCCTGCGGCCCGCGCCTTGGTATTTGAATCCTTTGCCGTTTTCGGACAGGTGACCTGGTTCCGCCATTTCGCGACGCTTGCTGCGGAATATCTCGCGATCGGAAGCCGCGAACGGTCTGTCTGGCGGCACGGAATGCTCGAGTGTGCCGTCAGGGAGACGCGGGAGTCTTCTGATCGGGGTTCGGCGGATCGGCGGGCTTTGGCTCACCGGCGGCCTGTTTGCCGCCGCTTTCAATGCTCGACGGTACGGTGTCCCTGCGCCCGCGGGGGTCGGCTTGTACCCCGGTTGGCGAAGACGCCGGCAGGTTCAAGGGAACGGCGGCGTTGGTGGGGGGGACATCGTCCAGCTTCGCGTTGGGCGGCGCCGGCTGAAGAGCCTTCGTGCCGGCTGACGTTTCTCCCGATCCCGCCGTCTGTTCGGTTCGTGTGGTCGGCTCGTCGCCGGTGTTCAGGATGAGCGGCAAGCCGTCCTTGCCGCCGACGACAATGATCTTGCTGTTCGGAGACGCGGCCAAGGTCATCGTTGCCTCGATACCGCGCAGGCGCAGATACTCCGGCGTGATGGTGCGGGCCACCGTGTCCTGGAAGTCGCGAATACCGTCGGCCTCGATCTTCTTGCGCTCGGCTTCCTTCTTTTCGCGGGCGAGGCGGAAGTCGTATTCCAGCATGGCTTGATATTGTTCGGCCTTGCGCTCGATGGCGTCCTGTACGCGCTCTGGAAGGTTGACGCTGCGAATCAGGACGTCCTCGACGTCAACGAGGCGGCCGCGGAAGCTTTGGTTGCCAAGCGAGGCTCCGAGCTGGGTCACCATCCGTTCCAGCAACTGAGCCTGGATGAAGGCGCGGGTTTCCGAATAAAGCTGCTCGGGCGTGTAGCGGGAGATGAGTTCGCGGGCGTGCGAACCGATTTCCGGATAAACGAGCACTTCGTCGTAGCTCGGGCCTATTTGTTGATGCAGGAGGCCGACCGTGTCGCGGTTGATTCTGTAGCGGATGGCGATCTCCACCTGCATGCTGAGGCCGTTGGAGGAAATCGTGTCGTAGACGCGGGCGCGGTTCTGAAGGCGCGCGTCGTAGAGGTAGACCTCGTCCCAGGGAAAGATAACGTGCAGGCCCTCATCGAGGTAGGACGTCGTGACCGTGCCACCAAAAAAACGAAGCCACAGAACGCCGACATTGCCGGCGGGAACGTTGACGAAGATCTGCGGTGCCAGGACCAGAAGAAATAGGATGAAGCTGAGGACAAGCGCATAGACGCTGATCGAATGCCGGTGAAGCCGTTCGTAAAGCCGGCTCCAGAAGCGCCTTGCGCCCCCCACCTTGCCGCGCCCGGTTGAGCCGACAGCCGCCTCGCCCTGCGTCAAGGTCGTGTCAGCCATCGTTTTTCGCCCGTTTGCCCGCTGTCATCGTCTGCCTCGCATCGCCCCGCCGATCGTCATCCGTGCTCGGCATTGCGACGCGGGCGGCTGATCGCAAGGATAAGGAAGTCGATGAGGGGGGTAACGACGATCGACAGCAGGAAGTGACCGACGAAGCCAAAGACCGTGTGACGCCCCATGAAACCGGTGACGGCGCATCCCATAAGATACAAGATACCGATGATGATCATCACGGAGCCCCGCCAGGCGACGGGCAAGGAAATTCCCGTCGTTTTATCGCTGGTTACGATACGAATGCCGGACGGAGCCGTCAATTCGATTTCTATTGACGGGGCAGGGGGCGCGGAAGACCATGGCTCGTGGTCAATACGCGGGTGTCGTGATGAAACAACGCGAGTCGGTCGTCCTCGCCGTAAGGACGGGAGCGGCGATGGTGGTGGTCGCGTTGTCCGTCATCGCGCTGACCTCGACGCTCAGTCTGTTCCGCTTCGAAGAGACCTACAGAGCGCTGGTCGACCAGCGCATGGAGCTGACTGCAGGCGAAGTGGCCCGCGTCCTGTCGGTCGGGTTGGACCTCGGCCTTCCCGTGGATGCGCAGGAGAACATTCCCGGTCTGCTTCTTCAGCGTCTTGCGGCCCATCCGGACCTCGCCGCCATCACGGTACGGGATTGTGGCGGACAGGTCCTTTTCCAGGCCGGTGACGCGACGAAGACGGGAACCGCGGCGAGTTCGTCCTGGATGCGGCGACATGACGAGCAGTTCGACATCGGCATGCAGGTGACTGATGCCACGGGCGGTTGCGCCGCCGAACTGGTGGTGTCCCGGGCGGCCGCTCCCTTTCGGCAGGCGATGGCGTCGCTGACCCAGCGCTACTTGATGCTTGGGGCTTGGGTCGCCGGTCTGGCGAGCCTGACCATGATCGTCGCAGCACTGGTCTTCTCCCGACCCCCGCCTTCCCTGCGGGCACTCGATGCCGATCTCGAACTCCTCGGACGCGACGACGCGTCGGATGAGCCCGTCGGGGTCGCAAACGTTGTTCCCGGCAATGCGTGGGAAGCTGACCTGATCGAGGCCTACCGCGCGGCCCGTCCCGCGCTTGTCGCCGCTCGGCGAGCTGGGAGCGACTGAATGCCGAGGCGCTTTTTCGATCCCATGTTTCAGGGGCTGGCCATTGCGACGCTCGCCCTCGCCGCCGCACTGGCCTGTGTTTCCTGGTTGACCATGGCCAGTAGCACGCAGCTTCTGCTTCCCGAACTGGCCAGAACGGCGTTGGTCGAAGCTGACCAGGGCAGGGCGAAGATCGACGCGGCGATCGAGCTTGGCATTCCCATCGATCGCATGGTCGGTGTCGATTGGCTGTTCGACTCGCTGAAAGAAAGGGATCCGGACATCGCCTTTCTCGCGGTGACCGATGGAAAGAAGGTATTGTTCAGCGAGGGTATGACCGGTGATGCGCTGGAACGTCTCCTCGCCAGACCAGCCGAGCCCTCGTCTGACGGACTTGCGCCGTCGCAATCGCTGAGAGGCGGGCATCTCGTGACTGAGCTGCCGCTGCGCAACGGGTCCATTTATCTCGGCCACAACAGCGACGCGCTGTTCAAGCCTCTTTTCGACAATCTTGTGGACGCCGGCGTGATCGTTCTGGTGTCCTGTCTTCTGGCCTTCGAGGTGATGCTTCTCGTGGTGGTCCTCAACGTGGTGGAGCCGGCGCGGGCCGTTGCTCGTGCGTTGCGACTTTTGGCCAGCGGAGAGGCTGCGACCCTCGCCATTCCCCGCGCAAGCGGATGGATACGATCCCTGGCGAGCCGGCTTGCAGGTCTTCTGGGGGTACCATCGACCGGCTCCGACGCGTCGCCCCGCTCGGCCCCTCTGGTGTCGATCCGTCTCCTCGCCTTCCTGTTCGTCTTCGCCGAGGAACTTGGCCGCTCGTTCATGCCGATCTACGCCGGCGAGATCGCGGCGTCGACGTCGGGTCTCGACGCCAACTTCGCGACCGGCGTCGTCGTCGGCCTTCACATGAGCGTCGTCGCGCTGGCCATGCCCTTCGCCACGTTGCTCTACACCCGTCTTGGCAAGGCTCGCCTCTACGCGGCGGGCGCGGTGATCGCGACGATCGGTCTGGGCGGCACGGGGCTCGCCGGCAGCTACTGGGAACTGCTCGCCTGGCGCGCGGTGTCGGCGATCGGATACGGCACGACCTATATCGCTTGCCAGGGCTTCGTGATCGAAAAGACCAACTCGACCAACCGGGCCAGCGGTTCGGCGATGATGGTCGGCGGCATCACGCTGGCCGACATCTGCGGTCCAGCCTTTGGCGGCGTGCTGGCCGAGCGCTTCGGTCAGAACGAGACCTTCGTCTTCGCCGCACTGGTTGCCGCCCTGTCGGCGGTCGTCGCGGCTTGGTTGATGGCTGGGTCTCGACGGTCGCCTGGCGAGCGACCACGCAGCGTCACGCTTGGCGACTTTGCCGTCGCCCTCGCCAACCGGCGCCTCGCAGTGCAGATGATCTTCGCTGCCATCCCGGCCAAGCTGCTGCTCACCGGCTTTCTCTACTATCTCCTGCCGGTGACGCTCCTCGGCAACGGCTGGCGCGAGGCGGATGTCGGTCGCATACTGATGGTCTATGGCGTGGTGGTGCTGCTCGGTGGGCCGTGGCTCGGCCGCCTCACCGATCGCCGCCAAAACCACGCAGCGGTGGTGACCCTGGGACTCTTTTTGTCGGCGTTGCCGCTTCTTGCGGCGCCGGTCGTGCCGCAGGCGCTCACCCTTCCCGCCGCCATCTTGATGGTGGCGGCCCTCGGCTCGGGGCAAGCCATGTCGATCAGCGCCCAGACCTCCATGGTGGTGGACATGGCATCGGAAGCCGACGTTCGACAGGGGCACGCCCCGGAACTGACCGTCATGCGCTTCGTCGAGCGCTTCGGCGGAGGTCTCGGCCCGATGATCGCCGCCCCGCTCAGTGCCTATTTGGGCAGTGTTGGCGCGATCGCCATTTTTGGCCTTTATGCCTGCCTGAGCGCGCTGGCCTATGCGGGTATGACGGCACGATGGCGTGTCATGCCGAAGGAGATCGCACCATGAGACGGCGCGATCTTCTCGTTGGCCTGTGCACTGGCGCTGCCGGCCTGCTGGTTGGCCGACCGGTCTCGGCAGCGGCCTCCGCGGCCACCCCGGCGACCGGCGGGCGGCGCTTCCGGATCGCAATGGTGCTCTGGAGGGGGGAGACCGATGCCGAGGCAGGCTTCCGCAGGGAGCTCTCGGCCCTAGGAATCGAGGCCGACATCGATGTGCACGACATTGCCCGCAATCTAGACCAACTGCCCGCCGTGATCGCCGATCTCCGCCGTTCGAAACCGGACCTGGTCTACGCCTGGGGCACAGGCGTGACCCTTGGCCTCGTCGGTCGCTGGGACGCCGTCGATCCTGCGGTTCATCTCACGGACGTGCCCGTTCTTTTCACCATGGTGTCGTCGCCGCGCGGGGCGGGCATTCAGCCTCCCGAAGGCCAACCGCCACGGCCGAATGTCACGGGCGTATCGCACATTGCGCCGCTGCCCGCTCAGATCAACGCCATCAAGGCCTTTCTGCCGATGCGGCGGCTCGGCGTCGTCTACAATCCGGCCGAAACCAACTCACTCGCCAATCTTTCCGAACTCAGGGCGTTGGCGCCCACTGCGGGCTTCCAGCTTCTCGAAGCCCCCGTGCCGAACGATGCCGACGGTCAGCCAGATGCGACGACCATTCCCGACCTTGTTGCCGATCTCGGGCGTCGCGGCGCCGACATTCTCTACATCGGGCCGGACAACTTCGTCGGCGCCAACCGCGATGCGTTGACGGGCGCCGGCATCGAGGCGGGTATTCCCGCCTTTACCGCCACCGAGCTCGAAATTCGCGAAAGCCAGGCGATGATTGGCCTTGTCAGCCGCTACGCGACGGTCGGCCAGTTCGCCGCCGACAAGGCCAGGCAGGTTCTGGTGGACGGAAAGTCCCCGTCTTCGATTCCCATCGAGACGTTGCAGCGGTTTTCCTATCTTGTCCGACTGCCGGTGGCCTTGCGACTCGGCCGCTATCCATCGCTGCAGCTCATCGATTACGCGGAGATGATCCGATGACCGAAACGGTCCTGGCCGGCTATCTCCACCGCTGCGACGGCCGGCCCTCGGCGGCCGTTCCCTATGTCGGCCGTTGGCTCGAGCCCCAGGAGGTTGGCGGCGTCATCGCCCTCCATCACGTCGTGCGGGAGGCGGTGGCGCCGGATTTGCTCTGCCGCGAGACCGAGGCCTTTTTTCACGAGCATTGCAGTGCTTGCGGCCGCATCTTGGGCCTGTTCGCGGATGGCGAGATGATCGCCTACGGCGTGCTCGGTTTGCCCGCGGCCAACCAGGAAAGCTTCGCCGATCAGTTCGGTCTGACGGTGCAGCAAAGAGCCGAAGTCGCCACGATTGATGGCGCTGGCGTCTTGCCGCGCTGGCGCGGCAATGGATTGCAGCGTCGGCTGGTGGCCGCGCGCATCGAGGCAGCCCGATTGGCCTTCCGACGGATCGCCGTCTCGACGGTGGCGCCGGGCAATCTGCCCAGCCTCCGCAATCTTCTCGCCGAGGGACTGACCATCCGTGCGCTGCGTCCTGCCTTTGGAGGGCTCCGTTTTCTGGTGCGCCGCGATCTCGACCTGTCACCGAAGCCGGCCATGGAAGGCCGCTGGATCGCCTTGGCGGATACCGCCGACGCCGCCCAGGCGCTGATATCGGGCTACCAAGGGTGGAGCCTGTCGGAGGCGGCGGACGGGCCGCGAATCTGGTACGCCTACGAAAGGGATGCGCCGGGAAACTGACATCTGTCGGTCGGTTCGGGCGGGGCGAGGGGAAGTCATGACCGGGGGGGCGATCATCGCGGTGGCGACGCTGAAGGGCGGCAGCGGCAAGAGCACGCTGGCCAGTTGCCTTGCGGCTCACTGGCGCCTTGCGGGCGGCCAACCGGCGTTGATCGATGCCGATCCGCAGCGTTCGCTGGTTCGTCTGGCTCGGCGTGAACAGGCGCTCGCCGGTGTGCCCGTGATCGAGAACTCTCGCGGCACCGTCGTGGCAACGGCGCGGGAAGAGGCTTTGAGGCATAGTCCGGTCATCGTCGATACCGCGGGCTTCCGCACGGCGGCCACTCTGGCCGCCATGACAGTCGCCGATCTTGTGGTCGTGCCGGTGAAGCCGTCGCCGCTGGACGTCGATGTGATGCTGGACACGGCCGACGCGCTGTTTTCCGGTCAGGAGGGGCGGCGCTTGAAGTTCCGCTGCGTTCTGACGCAGACCACCCGTGACAGCGTCATCGCGCGCCACATAAGGTCGGAACTCGTCGGGGCCGGCTTTCCGCTGTTCGAATCCGAACTCGTCAACCGGATTGCCTATGGTGAGGCGGCACTGTTCGGCGCTACGCCATCGATGACCGAGCCGCGAGGCGCTGCGGCGCGGGAGATTGCCGCGTTGGCTGAGGAAGTCGAACAGGCGTTGAGCGAGGCGAGGGGCCCCCATGAGTCGTAAGCTTCCCAAGGCGACGGCCGAGACCCTTGAGGACATCCGTCGTCGGCCGCGGACCACCCGCGCCGTGCCCGTCAAGCCACTGCCCCCCCAAGACGACAAGGCTCCGCCAGAAGCGCCGAGCCCTCCGCCATCTGACGTCTCCAACACCAAGCACCCTCTGACGGTCGCTTCCGTCGGTGACGCTGCGGCCTTGAGGCGTGCAAGGGCAGGCGAAATCGTGGAGCGCCACGCGGCCTATGCGGCCGTCGGTGGCCTGTTGCCATTGCCCTTCGTCGATACTCTGGGCGTCATGGCGGTGGTCGCGCTGATGATCGAGGCACTTGCCAAGCTCCACGGTCAGGATATCGGCAAGGATCGTGTGAGAGCGCTGGTCGCCAGTCTCGCCGGTGGGCTCGGGCAGGCGGGTGCCGGGGTGGTAACCACCGCCGCGTTCGCCAAGTTGGTGCCTGGGGCCAACATCCTGGGCATCATGACGTCCTCGGTCGCCGCCGCCGCCATGACGCGGACCATCGGGCGCGCGTTCGTGCTGCATTTCGAAACCGGCGGCACGGCGCTTACCTTTGATGCCTCGGCGATCAGGGCCTACTTCGTCAGCCAGCCGACCTCGCGCCAGTAGCGGGCTGCACCCTCGTGGAAGGGCAGGAAGTTGCCCTTTTCGAACATCGCGCGGGGCTCGACGCCGGCAAGCGCGGGGTGGCGCGACCGGAACAGATCGATATTTTCCACGACGCTGCGCGTCAGCCAGTAGACAAGATCCGGGTCAACGCGGCTGTCGCCGACGAGGGTGGCCTTGAAGCCGTAGGAGGGGATCGGCTTGTCCTGGTTGGGATAGGTGCCGGCCGGGATTTCCCCGTTGAAGAAATCCGGATGTTCGGCCACCAGCCGGTCCGTGGCGGGCGAGCGCATGCCGACGATTCTTGCATTGCAGATCGAGATGGACGTGGCGATCGCCGATGCGGGATGGCCGATCCACAGGCCGAATGCGTCGATGTCGCCATCGCACAGGCCACGCTGATTGAGATCCTGTGCGGCGTCGTAGATTGTTGCCAGATCGGAGAGCCCAACCCCCTCGGCCGACAGCAGCTGTTTCCAGAGCCGGCGCGACGAGGATCCTTCCGGACCGAGGTTGACACGCTTGCCCCTGAGGTCGCCGACGCTGTCGATCTGCTGTCCGGCAGCGGTAACCATGAGGCCGAGCTCGTCGTGGAGTGACATGACCGAGCGGGCCGTCGGCAGGTCGAGGCGCTTCTCGGCGATGTCGTTGCTTGTGTTCGACTGCACGATGATGAACTGGGCGCGCCCATCGGCCATCAGGCTGACATTGCTCAGATCGCCTTGCGAACGCAGCGAAACGCACCGGATATGATGCTTGGAGAAGGATGCCTCGACAGCGGCGCAAATGGCGCTGGCGACTTGGTAGTAGGTGCCCTTGGTGCTGCCCCCGTAAATGGCGATGAAGCGTTCGGTCTGCGGCAGCGCCGAACTGAAGCCGGGGTCGTCCGGGACCGTCTGCACGGTCGGGATGGCGTCGGGGTTGAACTCGGTCGAATCCCCCGCAAGTGCGACGGCGGGGCCGGTCAGGACGCAGATGGCGGCGATCACCGCGATGACATGTATGGACTTCAAGGGATTTTTCCTCGCCAGGCGCAATAGTTTAACCGACTGAGGGCCATAGTGATAGGCTCCGAAAGCTTGACGAGAGGGAAGAATGATCCTGACCTGTTCCGAGACTGGCATCGCCGATCTTGCCGTCAACGATGCGTTTCGCGCCCATCTCGCCTTCCCTGCTCCGTTATCCGACCGCATGGACGAAACCTTTGCCGCCATCCGCGCAGAACCGGATTACCGGGCGACACCGCTTCTCGCCCTTCCGGGCTTGGCCGACCGGCTTGGCCTTGGAACCGTCGTCTGCAAGGACGAGTCGCGTCGCTTCGGAGCTGGCGGCGTCAAGGCTCTCGGCGCGCCGCACGGTCTCCGGGTTCTCCTCCGCCAGTGCGGGGGAGGCGGCCCCTTCGTGGCGGTCGCTGCCACCGATGGCAATCATGGACTGGCTCTCGCCTGGGCGGCCCGGCGGCAGGGCGGCTTCGCACGGATCTACGTCGGGCGCGACGTTGACGAGGTCCGGCTCGGACGGATCAGGGCCGAGGGAGCTCAAGTGGTCGTGGTGGACGGTACCTATGACGAGGCGGTCCTGGCCGCCGAGGCAGCGGCCCTCCGCAATGGCGCATTGCTCGTCACCGATACCGACTATGACGGCGACAGCGCGGTCTGCGCAGCGATCATGGCCGGCTATGGCGTGCTTGCCGAGGAGGCCTGGCAGCAAGGCCTCTTCGAGGCGCCGCCAAGCCATGTCTTCGTGCAGTGCGGCGTCGGCGGCGTGGCCGGTGGCGTGGCTGCGTCGCTATGGCGCCGCATGTCTCCGATGGTGCCTCGGATGGTCACGGTGGAGCCCGCGTCGTCGGCCTGCGTTCTGGCCAGCCTTCGGGCCGGCGCGCCCACGCCGGTTGGCGGCGATCTCAGAACTCGCATGGCGGGCCTTGCCTGTGGCCGCATGTCGGTCCCGTCGTGGCAAATCTTGTCGCATACGGCTTTCGCAGGGCTGGCGCTTGACGAAAGTATCGCCGAAACGGTCCAGACGGCCTTGGGTGCTGGGGCATGGGGCGATGCGCCGCTTGCCACCTGGGATACCGGCGTCGCCGGTCTGGCTGGACTCGTCGCCGCGGCGTCGGACGACACCTGTCGTCGGATGCTCAAGCTCGATCGGTCGAGCAGGATACTGGCGATCAATACGGAAGGACCGCCCCCGGAGTTCAGCCTGTCGACGCGCGGCTGAGGTGTCCTTCTTCCATCTGGATGACGCGGTCCGCCACGTGGAAGTAGCGGTCGTCGTGGGTAACGCAGAGGACGATGCGGTCGGGTCGCTTCAGCCCCGGCAGAATCTCTTCATAGAACTTGCGCCGGAACGACGGATCCTGGTCGGCCGCCCACTCGTCGAGCATCAGGACCGGTTTGTCTTCCAGCTCGGCGACCAGCAGCGCCAGACGTTTGCGTTGTCCGCTGGAGAGATCGATGGTCGAAAAGGAACGGTCGTGCACCGCCACCTTGTCGGCGATTTCCAGTCGGTCGAGCAATGACGCAAGCCGCTCGGGGGTAGGCTCTGCCACACCATAGAGACGACGGAACAGATGGTAGTCGGACAGGACCGCCGAGATCCCGTCGCGGTAGGCTTGCCGCTGGTCGGGTTGGAGGGGCTCGCCGTTGACGAGCAGGGCGCCGCGATCAGGCGCCAGCAGGCCGGACAGAAGACGTAACAGCGTGGTTTTGCCGGCTCCGTTGCCCCCGGTGATGAAGGTGATCTCTCCGGCCCGTACTTCGAGGTCGACCGGCCCGAGGGCAAAACCGGGCGCTCCATCGGTCGTCCGGTAGGTGAAGGTGGCGTCTGAGAGTGCTATCTCCCTCGTCGGCTCGTCGAGGGAGCGGCTCTCTTCGGCGGCTCCGGCCGAGGCTGCGCTCGACAGGGCCTCCTCCACGGCCAGGATCCGCCCGAGCGAGGCGTCGGTCTCGGCAACCGCCGGGATGGCCTGGGCGATGGTGGAGATTGGCCCGATCATGAATAGGGCGACCGTCGTCACCTGCAGTACCACGTCGGAGAAGCCATCGTCGAACATCGGCACGGCAAAGGTCATCAGCCCGACGAGGGCGTAGAACAGTGACTGGATGATCACGAAGTCGATGGCCCAGCGGCGCTTCGTACTGCTGCGGGCGGTACGCACTCGATCGGAATGGGCAACGATCTCGTCGGAAAGTGCGTCCGACAGACGCTGGTTGACTCGCACTTCCTTGTAGCCGTCGACGAAATGCTCGAATGCCTGAAACAGTCGCTGTTCTTCGGCGATGGTCTCCCCCATTGCAGCGGCCATGGTGCCGCTGCGTCGGACGTGGACGAGCACGGCGAGCGAGCCGAACACGGTGGCGGCCAGAAAGGCGGCCAGCGAGAGATAGGCAAGGAAGGCGGCCACCATCACCAACGTCACCACCTGCTGGGCGGCCAGCGTCAGGATGGGCACGGTGCGTGACAGGGTCTGCGTTTCTTGCGCCATGGCGGTGAACAGCACCGCCCGGCCAGTGGAGGCGACCGTCATGTAGTCGGCGTACTGGATGCGGTCGAAAAGCCGGGCCCTCAGCCTGCGGATGATCCTTTCCGCCTCCCTGGCCGAGGCCGACATGACGGCATTCTGCGAGACGGCGTTCAGCAGCACGGCCACCGCCAGCATGGCGAGCATGCGAAGGCCGGGATCGCTGTGGTCGGCAATGACGGCGCTGAAGCTGACGAGCCCGAGGACGCCGACGGTCGAGGCGGCGCCGATCGCCGTCTGGGACGCAAGGGCTCTCGGATTGATCCGGGCTTCGCTACGGAGAAGGGCAAAGAGGCGCATGTCAGGCCGCCTCCGGGGCGGTGACTTCGATGAGGCGCCCTTCCTCGAGATGAAGCCGCCGATCGGCGGCGTCGAAATAGGCGTCGTCGTGGGTCACCGCGATGATCGTCTTGCCCCGTGCGCGGAGCTCCGGCAGGATCTCGCGGTAGAACTTGCGCCGGAAGTGAGGCGATTGATCTGCCGCCCACTCGTCCAGCACCAGGAGTGGTCGGTCGTCCAGGAGGGCGGCGATGAGGGCGAGACGCTTGCGCTGGCCGGTCGACAGGGCGATGCGCTCGAAACGGTCGCCGACGATGCGGGTGATCTGGTCCATTTCCATCAAGGCGAGCAGGCGCGCGCCTTCCCGCTCGTCGAAAGGCGCCGCGCCATAGAGGCGGGGAAAGACATGACAATCTGCGAAGACCGGCGCCACCAGCGCGCGCAGCCGCTCGGCTCCGACGCCCAGACCGTCGATGGTCGTGATGCCGCCTTGGGGATGGTAAAGGCCGGTGATGAGGCGGATCAGCGTCGACTTGCCGGAGCCGTTGCCGCCGGTCACGAAGACGATCTCGCCACGCCGGACGGTCAGGTCGACCGGCCCGAGGCAGAAGGGAGTTTCTCCCTCGGGGGCAGGATAGGCATAGGAGACGGTCCTGAGGCCGATGGTCTGGAAATCGCCCGTTTCGTCGGCCGTCGCCATGGGCGCGTCGGCTATGGCGGCCAGCGTTTCCTGAAGCGTCAGGATGCGAAGAGCCGCCTGTTCCGAGGCGCCGAGCAATGGAACGGTTTGTATCAGCGCGCCGATGGCGCTGGTCATGAACAGAACCGACGTGGTGACCTGGACCACCTGACCGCGAAAGCCGGGCGAGTATATGGGGATGACGAACACCACCACCGCCAGCATGAAATAGATCGCCACCTGCCCCAGAACAAACTGTTGCATGGCTCGAATCTGAACGTCGGCGCGGAGCTCGGTGGCGTTGGCGGCCACCGCATCGAAGGCTTCAGCCAGATCGCGGCGGCGGGCACTCGACAGGCGGACCTCCTGAAACCCATCCAGAAGGTCACCGAGGCTTTCCATGAGCCGCTTGTCGGTGTCCATCATCTTGACGAAGCCGATGACAAGACGTTGCCCGGCCCGGTGGTAGACGAAGCCGCCGATCGCCGTCGCGATGCCGACCAGCAGGAAGGCAGAGAGGGATATCCAGGCAATGTATCCCAGCACCGTCACGACCATGACGGAGGAGCGAAGGCTCAGCGCCAGGAACTGCGAGTTCTGTGAAATCGTCTGCGTTGCCTGGGTTATGCCCTCCCTGAGGTCCGACCGGCCGATGGCCTCGACCTTCTCGAAGTCGGCTCGGGCGAGGCCGGCCAGCAGATGCGAACGCAACTGATGGATAGCGTCCTCAAGCGCCGAGCAGACCCGTGAGGTGACGAAGATTTCGCTGCTGGCGTATACGGCGATTCCAGCCGCGAATAGCGCGGCCAGTAGCCAGTCTACGCGCGCCTGACCCGAATCCGAGAGTTCGCGGGCGGCGACGTTGACGATCATCAATACCAGGACGCCGGAAACGCCCGACAGCAGGGCCGCGCCGACAATGCGCGCGCGCGGAAACGAGGGCTGCGAGGCCAGGAGCCGAATGAGGTGGTTCATGAACGCCGGTGTATCCGCGACAAAAGCCCGATGGCACTATAGCGACACGGCGCGCCATGTCCACGCCCGACAACGCGGTCTTCCCTCTAAGCAATTGCTCCTTAAGGGTCTCGGTGTATAGTCGCTGGCGAAAACAAGCCGATGGCCGGCGTGATCGGCCGGAGGGTCCGATGCAGGTCTTTGCTGACCACGAGTCCGGTGTTCGCTACTACTGCCGGAAATTTCCGGACGTCTTCGTGAGTGCGGAAGGATGTCGCCTCTCGGGGAGAAGCGGCAAGCAGTATATCGACTTCTTCTCGGGAGCCGGCACGCTCAACTACGGCCATAACGACGCCGGCATGAAGGCCCGACTGGTCGCCTATATCGAACGGAACGGCATCACCCATTCCCTCGATTTCGCCACCGAAGCCAAGGAGGCCTTCATCCTGGGGTTCCAGGATGTCATCCTGAAGCCGCGTGGCCTTGCCTATCGCATGCTGTTTCCTGCGCCCACCGGAACCAACGCGGTTGAGGTGGCCCTGAAAGCCGCACGAAAGGCAACGGGGCGATCGAGAATCGTCAGCTTCGTCCACGCCTTCCATGGGATGACCACCGGATCAATGGCCGTGTCTCGCGGACCATTTCGTCAATCGGCGATTCCTGCGGGTGATACCGTGTTCCTGCCCTACGACGGAACCCTGGGCTGCGACGGTCTCGGTTGGCTTGAGTCGTTGTTGGCCGATGCTTCGGACAGCGCACAGCTTCCCGCCGCCTGCATTGTCGAGACCATCCAGGCCGAGGGCGGGGTGGTCACCGCTTCTCTTCCCTGGCTGAGGCGCCTATCCGATATCTGCCGCCGCCACGGCATGCTGCTGATCGTCGATGACATTCAGGCCGGTTGCGGGAGAACGGGGTCTTTCTTCAGCTTCGAGCCCGCAGGCATCGAGCCGGACATGGTTTGCCTTTCCAAGTCTTTGTCCGGCATGGGGTTGCCCCTGTCGCTGGTCCTGGTCCGGGAGGGCTACGACTGCCTGTCGCCCGGTGAGCACACCGGAACGTTCCGGGGCAACAACCTTGCCTTCGTCACGGCCACCGAGGCGCTGCGTTTCTGGCGAGACGACGAGCTCGAACGCGAGGTTGCCCGCAAGGCTCGCCGGCTCCACGAACGTCTGGCCGGCATCGTCGAGGCGTATTCGGCGATTGCCGACCCGAGCGTGCGCGGTCGCGGGCTGTTGCAGGGGATCGCCATGGTTTCGGGCGATATCGCCGGCCGCGCGTCGGCGATCGCCTTCGAGAAAGGCCTCGTCATCGAGACGGCCGGACCGCATGGCGAGGTACTGAAGTGTTTGCCACCGCTGGTCATCTCCGATGCGGAGCTTGATGCCGGCCTGAACATCCTTGCCGACGCCGTGGCCGCGGCCGGGTCATGACTGAGCGCTGGTTCGCCCATGCCACCCCGCGCGCCGACGCGCGGATGCGTATCTTCCTGTTTCCCTACGCCGGTGGCGGCAGCAGTCTTTTCCGGCAATGGGGGCGTGCCTTCGACGCCGACATCGACGTGCTGCCGGTTCAGCTTCCTGGTCGGGAAGGAAGGCTTCGCGAGCCGCCGATTGCCTTGCTCGACCGGCTCGCCGATGAGGTTTGCGAAGCCCTCCTGCCACTTTGCGACCGTCCTTTCACTCTTTTCGGATGGTCTATGGGCGCACGGATTGCCCACGCCGTGGCCCGCCGTTGCGAGGCTGCTGGCCGGTCGCCCCGCCTGTTGATCGCCGCCGCCAACTCGGCGCCGCATTTGCCCTATGGCAGACCACGCATCCACGACCTTCCCGGCGAGGATTTCTGGCGCGGCCTTGCCGATCTCGGAGGAACGCCGGGCGAAGCGCTGAACGATCCCGGATTGCGCGAACTGGCCGGCCCGATGCTGCGAGCGGACTTTGCCTTGGTCGAAAAGGCGCCATTGTCAGATCCGCCTTCGGTTTCCTGTCCTGTCGTCGCCATCGCCGCAAACTCCGACGCCCTCGTCGATGAGAAAGATGTCGCGGCCTGGCAAACGGCGACAACCGGCCCCTTTTTGCTGATTCGATTGCCGGGGGGGCATTTCTGCCTGCGCGACGATCCATCGGCTGCACAGGCGGCGGCCCGGCAGGCGTTCGACTGGGTATCCCGACAGACGTCGGACACGATACCCAGGAAGCGTCTGACCCTGCGTGACATCGGCGATCTGATGGAGCTCTGATGGAGGCAGCGGTCACGGTCTGGCATATCCCGTTGAGCCAGAGGCCGACGGCGGACGATGATGCCCTGCTCGACGCCACCGAGCGACGGCGTGCCAAGCGTTTCCTGCGTGAGGACGATCGCCGACGCTACGTGCGGGCGCATGCGGCGATGCGGCGCATCCTGGCGCAAGCAACCGGTTGGCGGCCGGACGAGCTCGTCTTTGTCACCGGAGAGTATGGCAAACCAGCCCTTGCCGGAGGGAGCCCATGCTTCAACCTGTCGCACGCTGGCGACCATGCTGTGCTGGCGACCTCGTTCGAGGCAGAGATCGGCATAGATATAGAAGCGCGGGCGACCGATACCCTGGGGATCGCCAAGCTCGTGCTGGCGGAAGGTGAGATGGAGGCCTTTCTCGCTCAGCCCGCCGATGCTCGGGAGGCGGCTTTCTTGCGGGCATGGACTCGCAAGGAGGCCTTGCTGAAAGCTTTGGGCTGCGGTCTTGTCCTGGATCCGCGCAGTGTCAAGGTGGGGCTCGGAAATGAGCCCAGCACACCGGAGCTCGCCGGGCAAAAGTGGACGTTGCTTGATTTCGCGCTGGTGCCGGGCCTCCAGCCCTCGCCGTTCAGTTTTACTCGATCTGATCGAAACACGGCTTCTTCGCCGCACGAACCCGGCCCTTTTGCCTGGCAGCTGGGTACTTCGGGCTGGCCGGAGAGCATTCTGGTCGGCTGTCTGGTTGCCAACAAGAAAATCGCGCCGGTCGACATACGGTCCGGCGCGATCGCATAGCACGGCTCGGGGAGGGAGGCCTCAGGCGGCGGCAGGCTCGGCCTTCTGGGCTTCCTCTGTCTCTTCCTTGGCCTTGGCGAGCTCGGCCTCATAGAACGCACGCATCTTGTCCGCATCGAAATCGAGCAGAGTGCCGCCAGTTTTGAAGTGCGCGTGAAATACCCGGCCGAGGGCCATGGTAGAGACGCCCGACAAGCTGGGCGCCAGTGCCAGACCGAGAACCGGACCGACGAGCGGGATGGCCTTGAACAGCGAGACAGTACCGGAAGTGATCAGCGACGGCGCGCCACCACCGACGAGGGCGGAAACCAGCGTCTTGATGCGATTGCCGGCCATCGGCACGCCATGCAGCTTGGCAAGTTCGCGCACCAGCCACACCTGAAGACCCCCGATCGCAACAAGGTCGACGATCGGTACCGGCACCAGCCCGAGGCCAGCCGAACCCCACGCCGTGTTCTTGATCAGTCGCTGGGCCTTCGCGTCGATCTCCGCCGGGGAAAGGACGACTTTCTCGGAATCCGACATTGCAGTCTCCTCTGAAGGCGCCCTCTCTGATCCGCCATCAGATCGGCAGGTCGCATAGCGCCCCAATAGTGTCAAATCCTCGCGCATAAGTGTTTTAATGTCAATTGTTTGTGGGGAAAAAGGACCATAGATCTGTCTCCGGCAGGACGGCGCGCCACGCTAGACGTTCCTTGTTGTCCGCAACCGTCTCGCGTCGTAGTGCATTGCGTGTATGGCGTTTGCTGGAGTACCCACCGATCAAGCTCCGGAATCCGGTCGAAAGCGGACGACTGCAAGTGAGCTCGGATCTTGTAACGCTCTCAAAGCCAAAACCGTCTCGTACAAGCCGCGTCTTGAGCGTGAGGCCGCCTCGGCCATGTCCTCTCTACAGTTGCTGAAATGAACGTGGGAGAAGATACCTGCCTTGTAAGCGCAGTACTTGCCAGTTGCCCCGTGTGATGAGGCGGACGGTTATGAAGGCTCGGCTCCTCAAAAGATTCGACGGGAAGTAGACGGCGTCAAAGTGGGTCGAACTCACGAGGGTGTCACCCGGCATTGTCTTGCCAAGTATCGCCATTTTCGTTCGTTCAGGTCTGGCATGAACGGGGTGGCGGCGATCCCGCCCGTCTGCGGCTGCGAAGCGCTGTCACGAGCATCGCGACGTCCTTGTCGGCAAACATTAGCATAAAGGAGTAACGCATCAGTGCCGGAGAGGAATTGACAGTAAAGGGGCAGAGGCAAATAATTCAATCAATCGATACGTATCGATAATTAATGGCGCGTCGCAGTAAACCAACAGGCGGCGCGAGTTTTTAGCAAAAGTTGTCGATACGTATCGATCGCTACCCGAAAGGGAGAACTCGATGGTGAAGTTCACAAGCAAGGACGTGGCGCGGGTTGCGGGTGTGGCCCAGAGCACCGTGTCCTACGTACTCACAGGCAAGCGATCGATTTCCGAAGATACGCGCCGTCGAGTTCAAGAGGCTATCGACCAACTCACATATCAACCCAATGCCGGGGCACGCGCATTGGCCAGCCAGCGCACCAGCGTGATTGGCCTGATGGTGCCCTTCAGCCCGGGGATTGATACGGCAGGTCAGCTTCCCTTCATCGAGACCATTGCCAGTCTTGCGCGGGCTCATGATTACGATGTCCTTCTCGTGACGGCCGATGAAGGGGCCGACGGCTTGCGTCGACTTTCCGGGCGATCATTGACCGATGCCATCATTCTCATGGATGTCCAGGTCGAAGACGAACGCATACCATTGGCAGCTTCGCTTTCAGTTCCTGTTGTGCTTATCGGCATTCCCGCAGACTCTTCCAGTCTACAGTGCGTCGACGTCGATTTCGAGCTCGCAGCGAAGCTATGCGTAGAAGAAATGGTGGCGGCGCAGCACGATCGTGTTCTTTTTGTTGGATATCCGGCTGAACTTGAACGCCGGCAGTTGAACTATATTCCACGCTTCAATGCTTCCGCTGTCGCGGCAGCGCGTCGTCACGGCTTGCCCCTCGAGTTCATTTCTCCCGTTGAGCCGGGACGTACTGCGGCGCGTGAGGTTGTTGCTCGCTTACTCCCGGATTTTGGCAAGGAACGGCTAGGTCTTGTCATCTCAAATAGCCAGACCATGCAGCCGATCCTCAATGCGCTGATCGCGCACGGCATTGTACCTGGGCGGGATGTTTCGGTCATTGCTCACTGCACAGACGAAGTGGCCCAGGAAGCTGAACCGCCCGTGACGAATGTATCGCTCGAACCACGAGAAGTATCTCGGCGCGCCATCGAAACTGTCTTTCGTCTTCTCGACAGCAAACGGTCGCGCCCTAAAGAAATCGTTGATCTTGTGCCGTCTCGGCTAACGCGTCGTTCTACGGTAATGCCGCCTCCCAAGGGTGCCTGAACATAACCCTCCAATAGATCCGCTGATTGCCTCTGAGAAAGGGGGCACGAGGATCTGGTTGCAGAACAACAACAACGAGCTCCGGGCAACGGCGCCAGACTTAGAGCAACTCCGGGAGGAGCGGGATTCCATGTCCCGTCCGGAGGCGCACGAAAGCAAGGAGACGGAGGTGACCTGCGAGTTGGAGATCGTAGGGCTCGCTCCCGGAGGAAATCACCATGACCAAAGAGTATCTCAAGTCTCGTTCAAGTTTTCTGGCCGTTCTAGCCGTGGCGTTACCCTTGGCGACGGCTGTCTCTATGCCCACTGGGGCCGCCGCCGGCGACGTCAAAAGCATCCGGGTACTCGACTACTATAACGACTCGCCTGATCGAGAAATATATGGCGATATGCTCAATGCCTGCGCCGATACGCTCGGTGTTACTGTCAATCGCGAAGTCGTTCCAGGAAATACGCTGATTGCCAAGATCCTTCAGCAGGGGGCATCGCGTACTCTACCTGACCTTCTGATGATCGATAATCCCGATCTGCAACAGATCGCGTCCACCGGCGCACTCGTCCCACTGACCGACCTCGGCCTCAGCGGGGATGGTTACTTGCCCCAAGTCATCGCAGCCTCTACCTATGAGGGTAAGCTCTATGGGCTGCAGCCCATCACCAATACCATTGCTCTTTTCTATAACGTCGATGTGCTCAAGGAGGCCGGTGTCACCCCGCCAACGACTTGGGCCGAGCTGCGTGACGCTGCGAAGAAGCTGACAAACGGCAAGCGCTACGGGCTCGCGTTCTCCGCCCCTGCCAACTATGAGGGAACTTGGCAGTTTCTGCCGTTCATGTGGTCGAACGGCGGGGACGAGAAGAATCTAGCCACACCGGAAGTTGCTGGCGCGATACAGTTTTGGGTCGATCTCGTTACGGATGGATCGGTCTCTCGCTCGGTCCTGAACTGGGCCCAGTCCGACGTCAACGATCAGTTCCGCAAAGGGAATGCCGCCATGATGGTCAATGGACCATGGCAGATCCCCGTCCTGAACTCCGACCCGTCGCTGCATTACGCCGTGGTCTCGATTCCGACGCCGGAAGCCGGTGGTAAGTCTATCGCTCCATTGGGCGGGGAAACCTGGGCTGTCCCAAATACTGGCAACGAGGCGACCGAACAAATAGCCGCCAAGATGATTGCCTGTCTGAACAGCGATGCCAATCAGGTCAAGCTTGGCGTGCTCAGGCAGACGGTGCCCACCAAGACGTCGGCAGCCGTACTCGATGAGTACCTCAAGCAGGCGCCGTCGATGAAGACCTTCGCCGAGATGGTTCAAACCGCTCGGGCTCGTACCGCTGAGCTGGGGAACGACTGGCCTGAGGCCGCAACGGCCATCTACACCGCCGTCCAGCTGGCCCTGACCGGAGAGGCGTCACCGACTGACGCGCTGAAGCAGGTCCAGCAGTAAGTCGCTCAAGCAGAAGGATAGGCACCATGCCGAGCTTCGGTACGAATGGACCGTCGGTGGCGGTTGCGCGCAGGGCGGGGAGCCGGCGAAGAGAACGTTTCATCCAACAGTTGTTCTTGTTGCCGGCCGTCGCCTACATTCTCATCTTCTTTGGCTATCCTGTGGTCAAGAACGTTGTCATGGGGTTTCAGAACTATTCCATGAAGTCGTTCTTCACTGGGAAAGCCCCTTGGGTGGGATTGCAAAACTACGAGTCCGTCGTCTCGTCGCCTATCTTTTCTTCTGCACTCATCAACACGATCGTCTTTACGATCTGCTCGATCGCCGGTCAGTTTGTCATCGGGCTGGCGATCGCGCTCTACTTCCGAAAGCGCTTCCCGCTGAACGATCTTCTCAGGTCGCTCATTCTCCTGCCCTGGCTGCTGCCGCTGATCGTATCGAGCGCGATTTGGCGTTGGCTGCTCGATCAGGACAACGGCGCTCTCAATCGTATCCTGGAGTTGCTTTTGCTCGCCGATCGGCCGGGATGGCTTACCACCACTTCTCTGTCTCTGGTCGCTTGCATCCTTGTGAACATCTGGATTGGGATCCCGTTCAACGTCGCCATTCTCTACAGCGGACTTCAGGAGATCCCGGAGGAGCTTTACGAAGCTGGCCAGCTGGATGGCGCGACGGGATGGACCGCTTTCCGCTGGATCACCTGGCCTCTGATGCGTCCCGTTGTCAGCGTCGTGCTTATGTTGGGCGTGATCTACACGCTGAAGGTGATGGATCTCATTCTCGGACTGACTGGAGGAGGTCCGGCCAACTCAAGCCAGACGCTCGCTACCCAGTCCTACCATCTGTCCTTCGTCCAGTTTCAGTTCGGGCAGGGCGCTGCCATGGCCAACATTCTCGTCGCCATCTCGCTGATCTTCGCCCTCCTTTATCTCTACATCAATAAGTTTGCGGGGAAATCGTGAGTACTTCCTCCTCCTTACAGATCTCAATCAACCGCAAGAGACGCCATCGGAACAACCGTCATGGTGGGTGGTGCCAGACCGTTTTCGGCGTGCTCATCCTGGGCTTTCTGTTGTTCCCCGTTTACTGGATGGTCAACGTCTCGCTGCAGCAAGGTGGCGCCGCGGCCATGACGCCATGGCTTCCAATCGACATCACCTTGCACGGTTACGCCAAGGCGTTCCAGGATCAGGGCGGGCATCTGCTTACAAGTCTGATCGTCGCCAGCGGCAGCGTCGTGTTCAGCCTCCTCGTGGCGGCGCCTGCTGCTTATGCCCTGGCGGTCTTTCGCGTCCGTTGGGCGAACGCTGTCTTGCTCGCCATCCTGGTCAGCCAAATGATCCCGGGTATCGTGGTCGCCAACGCGCTCTACGGTGCCTATACGAAGATTGGTCTGCTCAACTCGATCCTCGGCCTCATTCTGGCGGATTCGAGCGCTGGCATTCCGTTCTCCATTCTGATCCTGAATGCTTTCATGCGCTCCATGCCGCTTTCTGTCCTTGAAGCGGCACGGATCGATGGCGCCGGTCCCTTGCGGACACTTGTGTCCGTGGTCCTGCCCATGTCCCGCAACTCCATCGTGACCGCGGGTTTGTTCACCTTTCTGTTTTCCTGGTCGGACTTCCTGTTCGCCCTGACGCTGACGACCACCGATGATGTGCGTCCGGTGACGCTCGGGCTCTACGTTTATATCAGCGGCTTCATCAGCGACTGGAGTTCAGTGATGGCGACCTCGGTTCTGGCGTCCATACCGACCATCGTCCTGCTGGTCTTCGCTCAGCGCTACATCGCGGCCGGCACAACTGCCGGCGCCGTCAAGTAAATCTCCTTCAAGACTGGAATGAACATGGCTACTTTCTCTCGCGACGGCAATGCCGTCGAAGTCCGACATTTGCACGAGTTGCTGCGTATTGAAGCCTGGGGGCGAGATGGCGTGCGTGTGCGCGCCGCGCAAGGGAAGCTCCCTTCGCTTCCCGGTGCCCTCGATACGCCGCCGGATCTCGATACGGTTGTCGATATTTCGATCGCTTCGGATAGGGCGGTGCTGACCAACGGAACGCTGACGGTCGAGGTTTGCACGCCGCCGACCGACGGCATCGCCATGCCGTTGGTTCGTTTTCTGCGCACCGATGATGGAACGGAGCTGCTTGCCGAGGAACGGGAGCATTTCTGGTGGCCGGGAGCGCGAGTCTTTTATGGCAATCGATCCGGAGCCGGGGAGGTCCATCAGCAGTTCAAGGCCTACGACGGCGAGCGCCTCTACGGCATGGGACAACGCACCCACGGTCGGCTCGACCACAAAGGCTTGTCGCTGGATCTGGTGCAGCGCAACTCCGAGGTATCCATTCCTTTCGTGGTGAGCAATCGCGGTTACGGCTTCCTATGGAACAATCCTGCCGTCGGCAGGGTCGAGTTCGCCAGCAACGTCACCCGCTGGACGGCCACCCAGGCTCGGGCCATCGATTATCTGTTCGTCGCCGGTTCGCCGGCCGAGGTGTTGGCTCGCTATGCCGACGCGACAGGTCATGCTCCAAAGCTGCCTCGCTGGGCTTCTGGGTTCTGGCAGTCCAAACTTCGCTATCGCTCTCAAGAGGAGCTGCTGGAAGCCGCGCGGGAGTATCGCCGCCGCGGTCTGCCGCTGTCGGTCATCGTGACCGATTACTTCCATTGGACCGCCATGGGCGATTACGAACTCGACCCTGCAGAATACCCAGATCCCAAAGCCATGATGGCCGAGCTCGATGAGATGGGCGTGAAGCTCATGGTCTCGATCTGGCCGACGGTATCTCCGTTGTCGAAGAACTATCAGGAGCTCCGGGAAGGCGGCATGCTGGTCGGTGCCGATCAAGGCATGGATTTCCTCGTCACCATTCGCGACAAGGGAATGACCACTCCAATGCCTCTCGCTTACTACGACCCGAGCAATCCTCGAACACGCGAGTACATATGGTCGGTCGTAAAGAAGAACTATTTCGATCTCGGTGTCAGGGTCTGGTGGCTCGATGCCTGCGAACCGGAGCTTAACCCCGGCCACTCGGCTAATCTTGTTTTTCACGCAGGTCCGGGAGCGGAAGTCGCCTGCCTCTACCCGCTGGAGAACGCGCGGCTGTTTGCAGAGGGTATGCAACGCGCCGCCGTCGAAACCGGTCGCCCGGAGGATGCCGAGACGGTGCTGCTCTGCCGGTCGGCTTGGGCTGGTCAGCAGCGCTTTGGAGCTGCGGTTTGGTCCGGTGATATCCCCGCGACCTGGGACTCGCTGCGTCGCCAGGTCAGGGCCGGGCTGAGTATCGCCATGGCCGGTATTCCCTGGTGGACGACCGATATTGGCGGCTTCCATGGCGGGGATTCCCGCGATGCCGATTATCGCGAGCTCATTGTCCGCTGGTTCCAGTATGGCGCATTTTGCCCCCTGTTCCGCCTGCATGGGCATCGCGAGCCGCGCATGGACACGGGCTGGAACTCCACTGGTGGTCCCAATGAAGTGTGGTCCTACGGTGAGGAGGCCTACGCCATCATTGCCGAGGTTATGGCGATGCGCGAGCGGTTGCGTCCCTATCTCCACCAGCAGCTCGACCGCGCCTCCGCCGAGGGGCTACCGGCCATGCGCCCGCTCTTCGTCGACTTCCCGGACGATGAGCACGCATGGACGGTGGATGATCAGATGATGTTCGGTCCCGACGTTCTCGTTGCTCCCGTTCTCGAGGCCGGTGCGCGCAGCCGACGCGTCTATCTGCCCGCGGGTGCAAGCTGGACCCACGCGTTCACCGGAGAGGTGATCGAAGGGGGAACGGACATCGTGCAATCGGCGCCGTTGGAACAGATCCCCGTTTATCTGCGCGCCGGCGCGAATGTTCCAGTGGCTGCGGCCGACCGGTAACGGATCACACCGGCGGCAACAGCAAGCCACGCGAGAAAAAAGAGCTCCGGCAGACAGACACGAAGTCGCAACCGGGGCGAATGTCGGAAGGAAAATCATGAGCGAGTTCACCGTGGCCTCGGGCAGGCTGGAATGGACCTTCGACGGTCATAGACTGGTAGTGGAGCCTTGGGGGGCAAACAGTTTGCGCGTGCGCGCAACACCAACCTTCGAGATAAGCGATCAAGCATGGGCACTGCTGCCCGTGGGCATGGAGTCCCAGGCTCTGATTTCGAAAGACGAAGGCGGCGGTGTCCGCATCGTCAACGGCAATATTACCGCTGTTGTCAACGCCCGTGGCCAGCTCAGTTTCTACAACCAGCACGGAAAGCTCCTGCTCGAGGAGTTCTGGCGAACTCGCCTTGCTGCTGGTCAACCAGAAGATCCTGGTACGAAGTACTTCAGCCCCCTGATGCTCTCCGGCCGTGATTTTCGGCCCATCTCTGGCGGAAAATACGAGCTCCGCGTCCGCTTCGAGGCGCAGGCGGGGGAGAAGATCTATGGAATGGGCCAGTATCAGCAGCCGTTCCTTGATCTCAAGGGCTGCACGCTCGAACTGGCGCAACGCAACTCGCAAGCGAGCGTCCCCTTCATGGTGTCAAACCGTGGCTACGGTCTGCTCTGGAACAATCCTGCGGTTGGCGAGGTTACCTTCGCCAACAATCAGACGACGTGGCTGGCACGTGTGACCGGTCAGATGGACTACTGGATCACCGCCGGCGACACTCCGGCCGACATCAGTCGTCAATATGCTGCGGCTACCGGCACGGCGCCCATGCTGCCCGCCTATGCCGCTGGATTCTGGCAGTGCAAGTTGCGCTATCGAACCCAGGACGAACTGCTCGAAGTGGCGCGGGAGTACAAGCGGCGCGGTTTGCCGCTCTCCGTTATCGTCGCCGACTTTTTCCATTGGCCCAACCAGGGTGAATGGCGTTTCGATCCACACGACTGGCCGGATCCGAAGGCCATGGTGGACGAACTTCGCGAGCTCGGCATCGAGCTGATGGTGTCGATCTGGCCGACCGTCGACAATCGCACCGAGAACTACAGGATCATGAAGTCGAAGGGATATCTGGTCGGCACCGAGCGGGGCGTTCCCGTCAACATGACCTTCCTCGGCAACACCACGTTCTTTGATGCGACCCATCCTGGTGCGCGCAGCTATGTATGGGAACAGGCCAAGAAAAACTACCACGATCTCGGCATCAGGATGTTTTGGCTCGACGAGGCGGAGCCGGAATATAGCGTCTATGACTTCGACAACTACCGCTATCACCTCGGTCCGGTGTTGGAGGTCGGAAACATCTATCCGCGCGGTTATGCACAAGGCTTCTACGAAGGCATGCGGGAGGCCGGACAGACCGAAATAGTCAACCTGCTCCGTTGTGCCTGGGCGGGCAGCCAGAAGTTCGGCGCCTTGGTCTGGTCAGGCGACATCAGTTCCACCTTCACCGCCCTGCGCAACCAGCTTGTGGCCGGGTTGAACATGGGTATGGCCGGTATTCCTTGGTGGACCACCGACATCGGTGGCTTTGATGGCGGCGACGTCACCGACCCTGCCTTTCAGGAGTTGCTGATCCGCTGGTTCCAGTGGGGTACGTTCTGCCCGGTGATGCGCCTGCACGGCTACCGTTTACCGAAGGAGCCGCCAAAGGAAGCCTACCGCAATGGTATCGCGCAGTGCGACAGCGGAGCGCCAAACGAAGTCTGGAGCTACGGCGAGACAAACTACGCCATCATGGTGAGGGGCCTCGAACTGCGGGAGCGGCTGCGGTCCTATGTCATGAGGCAGATGCAAGTCGCGCACGAAAGCGGCGATCCCGTGATGCGACCGCTGTTCTATGATTTTCCGGATCAGGAGCAGAGCTGGCAGATCGAGGATCAGTACATGTTCGGGCCGGACATCCTGGTTGCGCCGGTGCTCGAAGCACGACAGCGGAGTAGACGCGTCTGGCTACCTGAGGGCTGCATCTGGGTCGACCTTGCCGACGGCACACGCCGGACTGGTGGCGAGTGGTTCGAATGCGCTGCACCATTGGAGAACATTCCAGTGTTCGTTCGAGAAAAGGCATCGGTGCTCACCGAACTCGCGATCGCCTAAACGCGTCCGGATGCATCCGCTTGCCAAGTTCCGTTCCGGTGATTGGCGGGCGGGTGCATCCACAAGGGCGGAGCGAGAGCGCTCCGGTTCTGTCGCGCGAGACCACCTGGGGCAGCCCGTCTTGGCTTGGGCTGCAAGTATACTCGTCTTTCGGGCGCACTGCCCATGAGATGACGGAGGAGAGTTTCATGGCCAATGTAGCAATTCGCAGCGTCAACAAGTACTATGGTGCTTTCCATGCTTTGAAGGAGATCAACATAGATATCGCCGACGGCGATTTCGTCGTGCTGGTCGGGCCATCGGGGTGTGGAAAGTCGACGCTGTTGCGAATGATTGCCGGCCTGGAAGATATCTCAAGCGGAGAAGTCGAGATTGGCGGGCAGGTGATCAACGATCTGCTTCCGCAAGAGCGTGATATTGCCATGGTGTTCCAAAACTATGCGCTCTATCCGCACATGACGGTGGCCGAGAACATGTCGTTCGCTCTGAGGTTGGCGCGCGTCCCGAAGCCGGAGCGCGATGCCAAGGTCACGCGAGCGGCGGCGATTCTTGGCTTGGAAAATCTCCTCGATCGTCGCCCTGCCCAACTCTCGGGAGGGCAGCGACAGCGTGTCGCCATGGGGCGAGCGATCGTTCGTGACCCTCAAGTCTTCCTCTTCGATGAACCCCTGTCCAATCTTGATGCCAAGCTCCGCGTCCAGATGCGTGCCGAGATCAAGGAGCTGCATGAGCGCTTGGGGACGACGACGATCTACGTCACCCATGATCAGATTGAGGCCATGACCATGGCCGATCGGATCGTCGTGATGCAGAACGGGGAGGTTGCTCAGGTGGGCGCGCCGCTGGACCTTTATGATCTCCCCAGGAAGAAGTTCGTTGCTGGTTTCATTGGGTCACCGGCGATGAACTTTCTTTCAGGCCACGCGAAGGCTGGCCATTTTCTGACCTCGGACGGCATAGAGCTACCGCTTGGTCCCAACGCCGCGGTCGAAGGTGACGACCTCAGTTATGGTATCCGGCCCGAGCATCTTAGGCTGGGCGATAGCGGTGTTCCCATGCACGTCACGGTCGTCGAGCCCACCGGGGCCGAGACACAAGTGCTCGGTCGCATCGGTGAACAACCCGTCGTCTGTGCTTTTCGCGAACGACTGGACATCCGCCCTGGCGCTGTCATTCATGTCATACCCGACGAAGACAAACTGCATATCTTCGGCAAGGATGGTCATCGGTTGAACTGAGATCAACGTCTGCTCACCTTCCGGTATCGCCTGGATCTTCCTGAGCGGGAACGAGCGGATGAGGAGAATAGGCGCGTTTTGTTTGAAAAAGATCAAATTTTGCTTTCAGCGCGAATTTTATTATTCTATGAATGCTGAATATTGTGCGCGCGTAAAACTGTGCTTTTACTAAAAATAACGTAGTTGGTGTGTGCTGATTTTCTGTATGAAATTTATACTATTATGTACTCCAGTATAAGCGCCCAGCCCACCGACAGGATCATCAAGGTGGCGAAAAGGATATTTGCCGCTCGTCCAACAACCGGGTTCTTGAGAACCCTTGAGAAGGTTGCGCCGAAGGCGAGCCATACTGTGTTGACAATCACGATGACAAGGGTGAGCGCAACGAGTTTGTAGACTGCATCGACCGTGAGGTTATCGGCGACGAGGGTGTGGCCCGCATAGACTGCCCCGATCGCTGCGAAGGCCTTCGGGTTGGCGACGGCCAGGCTGAAACCCGGAATGAATGCAGGCGGATGATCCGCGCGCAAGGCAAGTGGGCCGACAGGCGCTGTCGCGATTTTCCAGGCGAGATAGAGGATGTAGATCCCGGCGAGGATCGTCAGGGCGGTGAGAAGGAGCGGCTGGGCGAGGACAAGGGCGGTCACGCCTGTCGCTATCATGAGCAGAACCGCCGTGGTCCCCGCGATGATGCCCAGAAGGTAGCCGAGGCTCGGACGAAAGCCGAAAGCCGTACCGAGGCCTGCAAGGCTCATTGTTGCCGGCCCGGGACTTCCCATGAGCGGGAATGCCGCAAGCCAGAGCAGGAGAAGTTCATTCGCCATAGGTCAAGCCACCGCGATTATGGCGGCCTGTTGTCGTCACGTTCGCGGTCATCTCGCGTCCGCCTTCTATCGTTTCGTCATTGAACCACGCGTCTGGGGGGGGGAACCGCACATCAGGATTGACGTCGAGTCTAGCAGTGCCCTAGACTTTCAGGAAGCGAATATTGTTGAAGTGGAAGTTTCGAATTTTTGAAGGTAGGAAGGGTCTTCCCTGGCAATGGTTCGCATGCGTGCGCACTTAGCGCTTGTTGTACCGCTCTGAAAAGATCTCGGTGGCCGCAAGACGGTCTTTGATTTCGTGAGCCGCCACGAGACGGTGGACCTGATTGACCCTGGAATCTCAGGATGGCAGTTGATGACGACGTGCAATTATAGATGGCTTTCCATTGCTATGACGGTTGCCGCGCTGAGCTTTCCTTCAAGTTCACTCGCACAAACCGGCAGAAGTGTTGTGGAAGAGTATTTTTCTGCAAAGAATCCGCCGAGCGGATCGTTGATCTTCCAGCAGCGAGACAGCCTTGAAGGAATGGCGCTCGCCCTTGCCACGGGCAGCCCCTACACGCATGTCGGGATCATCAGGATTACCGGCGGCGGTCCATATGTCATGCAATCTTCGGCGATGACAGGAGGCGTCGAGGAGGTGCCTCTGGATGAGTTCATAAATGCGGGCGTCGGCCAGAAGTTCGCGATATACGTGACAAAGAAAGACTACCGTCCAGCTGGACAACTGAATAGTCCAGCTTCCTTGGCGGCATATGATTACTACCATCTGCCTTATGATTTTTTCTATCAGCAGGATTCGCGAGCCATCTACAGTGCGGAACTGATTTTCAAGATTTTCAAGGATATCGGCCATCCGATCGGAAGGCTGCGCAGGATCAGAGACTTGAACTTCGACACGGAAGCGGGCCGCAGTTTTTTCCTGAACAACTGGCGCGAGCGTCCCGACTGCCAATCACAGCGGTTGTCCCAGCAGGCGTGCTGGGATCGTATCAAAACCGAGTTCATCGTTACGCCAAACGACTTGGCAAGCGACAGCAAACTCGAACTGTATCTGACGACGTTCTAGGTGAGAGAACTCGAGGCTTGGGTACCAGCTGGCATCAAGCTCGCGCCAAGCACTGAACTCAAAATATCAAATGTGGTCAAGTGCTTGATGGTGGCTTGAGTGCGCCTAATCCTTCCCATGAAACGAACGGGAAAGGTGGTCGGCGAAAGCCCGGACGCGAGGCACCATGTCGGCCCGGCTCGGAAAGGCCAGACACAAACGTGTCGTGGCGTGGATGGCTTGATCGAGCACGGTGACAATGCGCCCTTCGCTGACGTGTTCTTCTAGCAAGCCCTCGGGAAGCAGGGCCACGCCTCCCCCCTTTAGAACAAGTTCGCGGGACAGGAGTTGGTTGTCGACGGTAATAGAAGCATCGGGCAGTCTCGCGCCGCCGAGGACAGTTTGCTCGAGAAGAGACCTCAGTGCTGGCATCGGCGAGATGAAGTTCCCGATATCCGCAACAGTGTTGGGCACGCCGTTTCTCCGAATCCATTCCGCACCGGCGCAAAACCGCCAAGCGATATCCTGCAAGCGCCTTTCCACCCGATCGGAGCTGCCGCGTGCGCCGATCCGCACGGCGATATCCACGTTGTCGCCGACCATGTCCAATGCGGTATTTGTCAGCGTGATCTCAAAGCGAGTGCCCGGATGAAGGCCCTGGAACTCCGCCACCGCTGTCGACAGGAACTCGGTGGGCAGATCGGCGGGGGCGGTCAAGCGGATCAATCCGCTCAGAATCCCGGGCCTGTTGCGCACTGCGTCCAGGGCGGATGTCAGCGCCGCCAAACCGTCTCCGGCCTGCTCGAAGAGTTTTCGCCCCTCGTCCGTCAGCGAAAGGGAACGGGTCGAACGCTTGAGAAGGCGTACGCCGAGAGACGTTTCCAGGTTCCTGACGTGAAGGCTGACCGTCGAGCGCGGCATCCCCAGACGCATCGCTGCGGAAGAGAAGCTTCCAGCGCGAACGACCTCAACAAAGGTCAGCAGAGGATCGAGCTTGATCATTGTGCAGAATACTGTCCGATGATGACCGAGAATGGCAACTAGTGCGGATAGCAACCATCGCCTAGCCTTGGGGAAAAGACGCAAGGAGATTGTTCATGACCCCCGATGCTGAAGCCAGAACGCTCGTCAGCGGGGCGCTGTCCCCCGTCGGTAGGGCGAGCTTTTCCGGTATAGATGCCGATATCCTGTTGGGCGGCGACATGGCCCCGTTCACCGTCATGGACATGACGGTGGCGCCTGGAATGGGAGCGCCGGCACATATCTCCTTTCATGAGGAGAAGGTGTTTCACGTGGCTGAGGGTTTGTTTCTGTTCCTGGTCGGCGAGGAGAGAGTGACGGTTGAAACGGGGGAGCATGTCTATGTTGCCAAGGGCGTCACACACGGCTTCTCCGCCCTTGGCGAACGTCCGGCCAGGATGACGCTCGTTTCGACGCCGGCCCACCACGAACGCTTCTTCTTGGCGCTATCGGACATGGCCGTGCCGCATGATCCGCGAGACGTCGCGGCGGTGTGCGCGGCCTTCGATCAGGCGATCGTTGGTCCGGTTGTAACGCCTTGAGACGCGTTGCGATGTCTGATCGGGCATGACGATGTGTTGTCGCCTGAAGCAATGAAGGCGCGGCGCCATGCCGGCGACTGTCAGCTCAGCCGATAGGTCAGGATCTTTAGCGCGGCGGCGCCGAAAAGGAATCCGAGCAAGGCATCGATGGGGCGACGGACCGAGAGGTAGACCCGTGCGGCGGTTTGCGTGGAGAACAGGAAAGCATAGCCGACGAAGACTGTCATCGCCACGAGGGCGCAAAGCAGGATGGCAGTTATGAGAAAGGTGGCGGTGGGCGTTTCGCCGACACCGACCGACAAGGTCGCCAGCCACACCAGCGGTGCCTTGGGGTTTGTAAGGTGCAGCAAAAGGCCTTGGGCGAAGCAACGTCGCAGGCTGCCTGTCCCGGCTGACCTTTGTGCGGCTGCCGCGCTCGTTGTGAGGGCCGAGCGCCATGACTTGGCGGCGAGGAAGAGCAGGTAGAAGCCTCCGGCCAGCTTGAGCGCCATGAAAAGAGCCGCGGACGTCCTGAGTGCTGCGACAAATCCCAATGCTGCGACAGAGGCCCAGACCATCGATCCGACAACCACGCCACTGGACAATGCGACGGCCGGCGCCCGGCCTTTTGCCATGGCGGTTCCCAGGATCATGAGCGTTGCAGGGCCGGGGCTGGCAACACCCACGGTGAAAATCGAGAGAATGACCAGCAGGTTCGGCAGGGAATGCCAAGGCATGTCAGCCATCATGTGGCGGAACTCCGGGGGCTGACCGATGCGTGTTCGGTTCGCGCCTCGATGGCATGGATGACCGATATCATGTCGTCTTCCGCGAACCCGAGGCCTTCGGTCTCGTTGTAGAGAGACAGGCAGGCGTCCATCAAAGGGGAGGCGATCCCGGCGTTGCGGGCGGCTTCGACCACGAGACGGTTGTTCTTCAGCACATCCGAGATCCCCGCCTGACGGCTGAAGTCATGATGCGAGAGCTTTCCAAGCTTGACCCGGGAGACGTCGCTCGCCATCGGCCCGGCGTTCAGAATGTTTTCGAAGCGGCCAATGTCGAGGCCGTGCCGCACGGCGAAATGGGTCGCCTCGGCCAGACCGGTGACCATCGTGATCAGGAAAGTGTTGATCGCCAGCTTCATCTGCAGGGCGGCAGGGACTGCACCGCAATCGAAGGTTTCCTTGCAAATTGGTGCAAGGCGCGGCCGCAGACGCTCAAGGTCTTCGGGATCGCCGGCAAGCATTCCAACCAGTTGCCCTGCCTCCGCTGGTTTGCGCGAGCCCGAAACCGGCGCCTCGACATAACGGCCTCCAGCGGAGCGGATGTCATCGAGGAGGTGTTTGGAGTAGTCCGCCGACACTGTCCCCATGGAGACGATGGTTCGACCGGCAACGCGCTTTGCGAACTCAGGATGATGGCGGCAGAGAACCGCATCGGTCGCCGGGTCGTTCTCGAGCATGAGAATGACCGTTTCGCACCCTGCGAACAGCTCGGCCGCGTCAGGGGCAACCGTCGCGCCGGCTTGTGCCAGCGGTTCGCATCGGCTGCGCGTGCGGTTCCAGACGACGAGGGGTGTTCCGGCTCGCACGAGGTTAAGGGCCATGGGCGTGCCCATGGTGCCAAGGCCGATGAAGCCGACTGAGGAATCCGGTGGCATGTCTACGCTCCCGATTGCGTCTCGGGCCAGTCTACACGTCACCGGTCATTCTGAATAACGAATGTATATTGATCGTGAGTTCAAGAAAACGGATGTATCAACTTCCGTTTTCTGGGCAGCTGATAGAGCGGGGCGCGCATGATCCCCCTCTCGTCAACTCGGTTCAGGCGTGGACCACAGACGGTGGAAATGGTGAAGCGGACCGTGACCATGCCCTATATCAAGAGCGTCGCTTGCCGCCAGCGCGCCATGCAGGAACGCCTTGGCTTGCCGCACACTTTCCACCACGCCATGGGACGGCAGAAGTGCGGCGATGGCGGCTGACAGTGTGCATCCCGTTCCGTGATCGTTGCGGGTTGCGATGCGCGGGGCCGGAAAGGCCGTCATTCCGCTCGGACCGAACAGCAGATCGGTGCTTTCCGCGCTGTCCTTCAAATGCCCGCCTTTCAGAAGGACCCAATCGGCACCCAGTGCGTAGAGATCGGGTAGCACCGAGTGCATTTCGGCTGAGGTCCAGTCGATCTTCCTGTCCAGCAGAACGGCAGCTTCCGGCAGGTTGGGGGTAATCACCGTCGCAAGCGGGACAAGCAGGTCGCGCACCGCGGCAACCGCGTCCGCATCGAGCAGCCCATGCCCGCTCTTTGCCACCATGACCGGGTCGAGCACGATGTTGCGCGCCGCATGGTGTCGCAAGCGCTCCGCGATCGCTTCGGCAATCCGGGCGTTGGCTATCATGCCGATCTTGACCGCATCTATCCGCACGTCATCGAGGACGGCATCGATCTGCTCGGCCACGAAAGCCGGCTCCAGCGCGACATAGCCGCGAACGCCTTGCGTGTTTTGAGCGACTACGGCGGTGATTGCAGCGGTGGCATAGGCCCCGAGCGCCGAGAACGTCTTGATGTCGGCCTGCAGGCCGGCGCCGCCGGACGGATCGGTGCCGGCAATGGTCAGGATATTGGCGATCATGACCGGTCGTCCCCCTTCATGGCGATGTCGGCCGCCAAACGGGCAACCTTGGCAACATCGAGGCTGAGGGCAAGTCCGGCGTCGTCCAGGTCTTCGAGACGAAACCATCGCGCATCAAGGGCGTCATCACCGGCAACAGGCTCTCCGGCAATCCAGTCGCAGAGGACGGCGATCAGCACGAAATGCCGTCGAAGCTCGCCGCTTTCGTCAAAATCGAGGGCGTCCACCGCCGTGAAAACCCGGCGCGCCTGTCCGCGGATCCCGGTTTCCTCGAGGAGCTCCCTCACGGCGGCCGCCTCTATCGGCTCGCCCGCCTCGATCTTGCCGCCGGGAAAGCCCCAACGGCCGGCATCCGGCGGATTGGCCCGGCGTACCAGAAGAATTCTGTCTTCATGGAAGACAGCGGCAATCGTGGCGGCAATCGTGGCGGCAATGGGAGGGGCTACGGAACTTGTTGCAGGCATGTTGGCCTCTTTGGCGAGGCCGGCAAAGGCGGTAGGCGGCTAGACCTGTCCCTTCGCCGGCATGATCCGGATCAGGTTCAAAGGGTCACTGTGCTGCCGTTTGGCCAACAGTATCTCAGCCCCTTGGCGGGGCACCCCTCGGTGGTGCGAACCATAGCAAATACGATCCCATGATGCAGCACCAAGCTTCATGGGCTGTGTACGTCAATGCGGAGCCACTCGATCGAGCGTCTCCCGGCGGAGCGCCTCGCACAGATCATAGGCGGCAGGCGTCGCATTCTGCGATCTGAGAAGCCTCAGTTCGATTGCCGGAAGGCTCGGCAGACCGAGGCCGCCGTCGACGCAAGCGATGTCGTCGGGCACGCCATGCCCGGTTCGCACCGCGATCCCGAGCTTTGACCGCAACGCCCCCCAGATACCGGGCAGGCTTGGTGTCGTCACCGACACGCGCCAGCGTCTGTCCGCCTGATCGAGCGCGGCGAGGGTCGCCTGCCGAAACAGACAGGGATGGTCGAACATCACCAGCGGAACCCGGTCATGCACGGCCTGGTCGGCAATGGTTTTGTGCATGAGCCACTGCATCGGTAGTCTGCAGAGATGCTCCCCTTCTCCGCCAGCGCCTTCGGGGAAGAAGACAATCGCGCCATCAAGACGGCCGGCCTGGATCTCCTCGCCCAGTGTGTGGTTCGGACCGGCTCGGACTTCCACGTGTACCCCGGGATGATCGGCCGCAAACGACGAGAGCGTCGCCGGCATCACGTCGTCGAAGAAGTCCTGCGGCAGACCAAGGCGTACGGTCTCAGACGTCACGGCGGCTCCCAATACGCGCGCCGCTTCGTCATTGAGTGCGATGATCTGGCGGGCATAGGCGGCCAGGGCCTCGCCGGCTTCGGTCGGAACCAAGCCTCTGCCTTTGCGAACAAAAAGTTGGGTCCCGGCCTGCTGCTCAAGCTTCTTGAGCTGCATGCTGATGGCCGACTGAGACCGTCCGAGCTCCACGGCCGCCCGGGCAAAACTGCGCAGATCGATGCCAGTCACCACAGCGCGCAGAGCGTCGATGTCAAAAGCCGGGTTCACTTTTGAATTCCTGAAGCTTGACCTGGAATTTTTCGTTACTTGAAAGTGTAAGGCGTGAGTAGCCTCAACGTCAATTCAGTTGTGCGGAGTTGCATCCGCGCGAACCGCCGCACCATCATGGTGCGCTTGCCGTTGCACGATGTGCAGTGGATTGCGGAAAGTGGCGGTCAAAGAGGCCCCGTTGGTGATGCGCCCGGTGGTTTGGGCTTTTCGATCATTCGGGCCAACAGGTCGGGTTTGCCCGCAGCGTCACCGACCATGCACTCTTTGCTGACCTGAGGGACGTGTTCGTCGACCGCGCGCATCGTGGTCGCGGCCTCGGCGTCTGGATCAAGACCTTGCAAGGTGAGGCGCGTCGCCCTGAGCACTGGCGTCGCGTCTCGCTTCGTTTTGGTGCTGCCGCGCCTTACTTGGACGGCTTGTAAATGGGCTTGCATTCGACGAAAGCGGAGAAACACGTGCCGCCGGAAGCAAGGTCGAGAAGCTCGTCGGGGAGTTCGTCCTGAGCGATCTCAGCCGGCAGCACAATGTTGATCTCGCCGGGCTTTTCATCGATCACATTGATCTTGAAGCCGGGAACAGGGTCGACGCCGAGCACCTGTTGCAGGGCCTTGTGCGGCTCGGACTTGAGGAGGGCGCGAAACTCGCCATCGGTCTGGGCGCGTTCGATCAACGTTACAGAAACCTGGTTGCGCACGGCAGTCAGTGTGTCGGACATGTTTCCCTCAGTGTTGATTTGCTTGAAAGATTGTTCATCGACTTGGTTGGCTTTGCAAAAGCAGCGATGCGTTGCTGGGGGGAGCGTCACGCCTCGGCTTGGCTCGATCGTCGCCGTTTTTTACTTGGCCGGCTTCTTGTAAGACCTGTTGCTGTAGTCGACGAACGAGGAGAAGCTTACGCCGCCGGAAGCCAGGTCGAGCAGCTCGTCGGGGAGTTCGTCCTGAGCGATCTCAGCCGGCAGCACGATGTTGATCTCGCCGGGCTTCTCATCGATCACGTTGATCTTGAAGCCGGGAACAGGGTCGACGCCGAGCAACTGTTGCAGGGCCTTGTGCGGCTCGGACTTGAGAAGGGCGCGAAACTCGCCATCGGTCTGGGCGCGTTCGATCAGCTTTTCGGAAACCTGGTTGCGCACGGCAGTCATTGTGTCGGACATGTTTCCCTCAGTGTTCATTTGCTTGAAAGATGGTTCGTCGACTTGCTTGGCCTTGCAAAAGCAGCGACGCGTTGCTCCCGAAAACTGGTCTCGCAACGCATCTCGCCATCGAAGTCACAGAATTTCTATGTTTGTTGGATGACGAATACCAGCTCGGCAATGAGGCAAATCGTCTCTCATTGATGAGCTTTCGTCCCGTCTTTCGAACAACGGCGCCAAATGCCGTCAGAGGCTCTTTTTAGAGATCATCATCCGGTCGGTACGTTCGGCATGAGGGGCAAATCGGTGTTCCAGCACCCGCCACATCATCGGGAGGCCGGACGAACTTTCAAAGACGGCGATCGCGTCGGGTCCATGGCGGCTCTCTATGAAATGGGCCCCCTGTGCATAGGCGACGAGCAACCAGCCACGCTTTTGATGCTCTTCGTGGATCCAGCCCACGGGGAAGCCCCAGCGCCGGACCTCGGCGTGGAACTGGCAGATGACCCACCCGACCACCTCGCCGGTGCCGTCGGTCAGGATCATGGAGAAGTCGGGGTCGACGGTGTCGGCCATAAGGCCGATCTGCGTCCAGTCCGGTGCCCGTCCGGCCTCGATCTCCCGCAGGATGAGGGAACGAGGATCGCCATCGTGGTCGCGCCAAGAGACGATCGTGAGACCGTCGCGGAGTGCGCGCTGGACCAGGCGCTCGCGATCGCGAAACACGTCACCCGTCTTGCCGACACGGCCGAGAATGCGAATTCGCTCGGGTTCGGGGCCGCTCCAGCCAGCGTCGGCGAGCAATGCGGCAAAGCCGGCCGCGCCGGGAAGCTGGTCCGAAAACAGGGCAGATACATGCTTGCCACCGCCGTCTCGCAAGCGCGTCTCCATCTCCAGAAGAAGGGTCCGCGCCGTTCCTTTTCGCCGATGGGGCCTGTCGACCACCAGCGATCTCAACTCGGCGTCTCCGGATTGCGCATCCATCGTCGCGAGTACGAGACCTATCGGGTTGTCCCGTTCGAAGGCCGCCAAGCGGTGGAACCGGAGCTGCGAATCTTGGGGCGGATCGTCCGAGAACGCGCGGGCAAAGGCGGGAAAGGTCAAATGCGCCAGCTGATCCACGCTCCGGAAATCGACGCATCGGATTTCGGTCATCGCGCGCGCCGTCATGCGCGTTCTTTCGCCCTGGTCACGCATAGGCAAGCTGCACCATTCGGTTGGCGAGCGACAGGCGCTCGGCAAGGGTTGCGGCGAACAGACGATGGGCGAGCACGGCCAGCTCCGCGTCGTCCACCTCGAGCCGTCTCAGCGTCTCTCCGGTCAGGCAGAAAAGAACGGCGTCCTCTTCCACGATGACATCGGCGGTTCGCTTGCCTCCGAGATAGAAGGCCACTTCGCCGAGCACGGCGCCGGCAGCCATGCTGCGAAGGCGAAGCTTGCGGCCGCTTTCAAGCGTGACCTGCACCTTCACCCGCCCGGATGCCAGCACGAAGACGTCGCTGGCTTCCTCCCCCGACGAGATCAGCGTCTCGTCGGCCTTCATCTCGATGCGCCGCATGACCGATATCAGCGCTGGAAGGCGAGGGTGTGGACCGAGCTCGCGCACCAGGTGCGCGGCTATGCCGATGCTTTGTCCCGTGTCGCCATAGGCGGCCAGCAGCCCGTTCTCGGCCGCTTCCAGCGCATGATCGAGATCGACTTCCACGGTTAAGGGCAACGGCCTGCCTCGGGTCATCTTCGCACGTTCCGCGATCTGTTGGACGTCGGGGGTCGAGGGAGACAGGACCACGCTCACGTTCGCTGACGCCAGCATGTTGAAAATCTTGACGAACCCGGCCATCGCCGCCGAGTCCATGCCGCTGACGCTACGGAAATCCAGGATCAGGCAGTGTGGCGGGGCACCCTTGCCGATCCGGCGCTGCACGGCCCTGACGATCTGCTCGACGGTACCGAAGAACAGATATCCCTGCAGCTCGATGATCTGGATGAGATGACCGTTCGCGTCGAGAATGTGGTTGGAGGTGGATGAACGATCCGTTCGGCTGCGCCGCTCGCGACTGCTCGCTTCCAATCGTACCACTGGCAGGCGGGCATAATTGTAGACGAACGTGACGACCGCGAAGATCAGGCCGAGTGCGATACCGGTGACGAAGCCGAAGACCATCATGGAAACGACGATCGCCAGCGCCACCACCCATTCGAGAGTGGGCAAGGACCGGCGCGACGCGATGGCCCAGTCATAGACCAGCTCTCCGCCGAGCATGAGCATCAGGCCTGCGGCGACGAAGAGGGGAATGGCCGAGGCCAGATCGGTGGCAAACGGCAAGGCGAGTGCAAGCATGAGCGCTGCGGTGAGACCGGCCGACCGATCCTTGACCCCGAGCCGGCCGGCGAGAAGCGTCATGCCCAACCCGGTGAAACCGGGCGCCCCGCCAAGGACGCCCACCGCAAGGTTGGCTTGGCCCGCGATCTTCAGCTCCGTGTTGGCATCGATGTCCCGGCCGGTTGCCGCCTCCAGGCCGCTGGTGTTCAGCAGCAGGCCGGCAATGGTGATCAGCGGTATGGCGGCGATGATCGGCAGGATGCGGACGACGACCTGCCAGTCGGCCTGTGTCACGATCGAGATGGGGGAAGGCAGGGCAAGTCCGGCCTGATCGGGAGTGACCTGGGGCAGCCAATGCAGATGGCGGGCGTCTTCCGGCGACAGGCCGATCGAGAGCGTGGCTCCGTAGAACAAACCGATCGCCAGAAGAGTGAGCGCAGGCGCGAAGGCCGGGCTGACGGTCAGCCGCAGGCCCACGCTCATGGCGATGGCGAGGAGAACCGCCGGAATGAGAACGGCGAGGATGGCGGGGTCGGTTGCCGAGTGCGCGATCTTCGCCAGGCTCGTCGCGTGGCCGATCATCATCAGCGCACCGTCGATCAGCAGCCAGCCGGACCCCGCCAGGAAACCGGAGATCACCGAATAGGGCAGGAAGCGGATCAGAACGCCGAAACGGAAGCGTCCCGAGAGATAGCAGAGCGCTCCGGTGCCGATGGTGCTGATGGCGAGAATGGCGAATACGGTCGATATCCGCTCGGCGTCCGTCGCGCCCGCCATGGACGCCGCGGCGGCCGAAACCGCCGCTGCGAGAATGCCGACATTCGTTTCCTGCACCTGGGCGAGACTGGCGCGAAAACCGCTGCGCCAGGCAACATACACCGCCAGGATGACGCAGCTCAGAAGCATGACGCTGACGCCCTCGCCGAATCCGCTGGCGAGCGTTCCGGAAAAGATCAGCGCCGCGAACGCGACGCTCGTACCGAGGCTGTCTATGCCGGCGATCAGCCCGAACATGATGGAGTGCAGGTATTTGCGGATCGCCATGTTGGGTAGGGCCTGATGGCCGACTCACAAGAGAGCCCGGCGGAACGGAGAAATGGGACGGCAGCGACGATCCTATAGGTGGGGCGGTTGCCTGAGCAAAACGGCCAAGCCGCCATTTCATCCCGCAATACCGGCATTTCGTTCCAGCGATGACGGAAGGTCGATCCTCCGATCGGCAAGCGCGGCGAGATCCTCACGGTGGGTAGCAAAGAGGAGGATGATGTTTCGCCGCCGCGCCGCGGCGATAATGCCCTTGGCGACATCGGTATCGAGGACGGACAGGGTTTCGTCGAGGACGAGCAAGTCCGGTTCCTGTGCCAGTGCTCGGGCGACCAGCACCTGTTGGAGCAGGCTGGCAGGTAGGGCGCCTTCGACCAGCAGCGTTTCGAACCCCATGGGGAGCGAGGTGAGGAGCTGAGAGAGGCCGGCATCCTCGGCTGCCAGGCGAATATCCGCGTCGCTCGCGTCGGGAGCGTCGGAACTGATCGCGGTGCGAATTGTCGACGAGGCGGCGAGACTGTCCTGGAAGACGCGCGCGATGCGGACACGATAGCCGGAGAGGGAGTCCCATGGAACTTCGTGGCCATTGACCGACAGGCTGCCGGACTGAGGGCGGCAGAGGCCGGTCAGAATGTCGAGCAGGGTCGACTTCCCGCAGCCGGAAGGCCCGGTCAACGCAACGACGTCCCCTCGCTTCAGCACGAAGGAGACGTTGTCGATCAATGGAGGGGCGGCGGGGGTGTGGCGAAAGCGGATATCGATCAGCTCGACCTCGTTCACCACGCTCGAGCCAGGTTCGAGGCTGCCGGTGGAGGGGGCAAGGACCGCCTGCGCTTGCATGATCCGGCAGCGCGCCGACAAGAGACGCGCAACATGCTGCCCAAGCCGGACCGAGCCGTGAACCGCCGGAATGAAGAGAAGAAGAGCTGGCAGTTCGTTGCCCCGTGCTCCGTGCTCCTGGAGCATGAAGATGAGAGCACTCGCCGCCACGACACCGGGCACGAGTTTGTCGACGGTCCGGGCAAGTGCGCCCCAAAATGCCATGCGCGCCTGTCGTCGTGCTGAAATCTCCAACTCTGCGAAGACACTTTCCCCGAGACCGAGCTGCCTCAGAAGAGGCATGCGTGACGCATATCTGTTCTCGATGCGATCGAGCTTGTTCGTTTCGAGTTCAAGTCGATCACGAAGCCATCCGCGCCCTTGTGCAGCCAACGCGCCCAGCAGAAACGCGCCGACCGGGAAAGCCCAGAGACCAGCTGTGGGAAAAGAGGGTTGAACGATGATCAGCCCAACGAACGCCGCTGCCAGAGAAGCCGCGCCAACAGCAACTTGCCGCACCGCGCTGGCCGCCGCGAGGGCACTCGTGAGTGCTTGTTTCAGCTGGAAGGCTTGGCTTCGGGCGTCGCTGGAAAGATCGTCTGGGTCGGCCGGAAGGGGGGGCGACCGCAGCAGATGGTCCCAGAACCGCGCGTGAATGCGCAAGCTCTCGTCACGCCTCAGTCGGTTTTCGCTTCGTCGGGAGGCGAGGAAAAGCAACATCGTTCCGATGATCAGGCCGCCCCGAATGGCGTCGCCCGGCGCTTGAAACAGCAGGAAGGGCAGGAGCGAGAGGTAGTTCGGACCCCCGCAGAGCAGCATATCGACCAGATAGGCTGGCTGAGGGGCGGCGGGGCGCCATCGGGCTATCCATGGGCGAAGAGAAAGCCGCCCGTAGGGCGCCGTCGGATAGACCATGTCGATCCGGTCGGTACGGGCCGAAAGGATCCCTCGCAGCTTGCCGTTATGGAAAAGCCTTACGCCATCCGCCAGGCGGATCAGCAGCGGCCCCGCATCCCGATCCGGCTTGGGCGCCGCCGCGAAGCGCACCCTGCGGCTGCGGACCCGTTCGTCCGGAACGCCCCCGTCACTCACGCCCGGCTCCCAGCTCAACGGATTGATCGGCAAAGCGAAGAAGATCGCGGTTCTTTGTGGTGGCGATGACTGCAAGACCGCGTTTGCCGAGATTGGCGAGAATGGAACCGGCAAGTTCCGTCTCGATGTTGTCGAGCGCGCCATCCAGGACCACAATTCCAGGAGACCGGCAAAGAGCTCGTGCGATCATGATCCGTCGGATCTGCCCGCCGCTGAGCCGCGGACTGTCGCCTTTGAGAACGAAGTCGAGCCCGCCCCGATGCTCGACCGCGGTGTCCAACCTAACCGCTTCGAGTGCCGATCTCATGGTTTGCTCGTCGATATCCGGCTCTCCAAGCGACAGGTTGTGTCGCAGCGTACCGGGCACCAGGAACCGTTGATGGTCGACGAGGATCGCCGTTCCCAGACGGCGAACATGTCCGGATGTCGGCTCGATCAAGCCCCCCGCCAACCGGGCAAAACTCGTGGCTCCTGAACCGGGCATTCCATGGGCAATGGCTGTTTCGCCTGCTCGGAGACGAAGAGAGAGCCCCGAAATCACGGGGGGAATGGAGCTGGAAGGCGCCCACGTGGCGCTTTCCATGATCAGTCGTATGTCCGACGGTGCAGACCGAGGCTCTGGTCTGTTCGCTGGCGGTTCGGGCGGAGGATCGGACAGGCGCAGCAAGGCTTCCTTGATTGGCCGGATGCCCAGATCCGAGGCCACGAAATGGAGCACAATGCTGCTCGCGGCGGCCATTGTCAGTGCAAGCAGCAAGTCTTCGCTCGCACCGACTCCCCGAGCCGACAGGCCTATTGGCAAGGCGATCTTGCATAGATCGAGTGTCGCGACGATCGTATCCGGGAGATCGTGCTGTTCGGATGCTTCTAGGGCGTATGAGGCGCCTCTAGCGTGGCTTCCCGCTAGCGAAGAGAAGAAAGTGTCGGCTCCGCGTCCGATCTTGAACCGCTCCGATTCCGCCAAATAGCCCTCGTCCATCGCGTGAACCGGCATCGCATCTCTGCCGAAGCGGGCGGCATGGCTGCTGCGTCGGTACGCCGTTCGAAAAAGGATGATCCCCTGAAGAAAGGAAAGCGCCACGGTGGGCAGGGTCTGGATTGGCGCGATCGCCGCCGAGAACGCGAGCACGGACACCAACCAGAGAAGTGCCGCCGTTCCGAACGGAGCGCCGTTGCGGTGGAGGCTTCTGAGGGCGGTGAAAAAGCCAAGCGTCCTGTCCGGCCTCGCGTCGAGGTAGTAGCGGTCGCGCGCTCTGGCGAGAGCGGCCATGAGCCGTCGCCGCGCGGCATTTGTCGCATCGTATGCCAAAAGAGCGGCAAGAAGAAAGGCGCACCCTTGGGCGATCGCCGACAGCAGGAGAAGACCGACAGGAGCCGTCGCGGCGTCTTCCTTTCCCGCTAGCGCCCAAAGGCCGGTCGAGGCGAGACCGCCGCTGATCGCGGCGAGGGCACAGGCCAAAAGGAACAAGGGAGTCTGCGGCCTGAACGCGGCGATGATGGCGCGAACGAGCGAGAAGGGACGTCCGCGCGGCGTTGTGTCGCGCGGCGACAGCCGGAGAACGATGCCCGTGAAATCACGGGAGAACTCTTCTCGGGGCACGACCATCGGTCCGGAGGACGGATCGTTCAGGTGCACCGTCTCCTCCGAGATCCTCTCGACGACGGCGAAGTGGATGAAGCGCATGTGGGCGATCAGTGGAAGGCCCAGTTTCTCAAGATCGGACGGCTCGGCCCGGCGCGCGCTAGCGGTAAAGCCCTCGCTCTCCGCAATGTGGCGCAGCTGACGCAAGGTTGATCCCAGAAGCGTCGAGCCGGCGTGCCGACGCAGCTCTCCAAGGGAAATGTGAACCCCGTGGTAGCCGAGAAGAATTCCCAGTGCCGCGAGGCCGCACTCTGCGTGCTCGCCCTGACGAATGTCCGGCGTTTCCGTTTCTAGACGCGGTGATGAGCGGAACGAGAATCCCATGTGGGCGGCTACGCGATGCCTCCGTTGGCACCGCCGCAATAGCCGACCGCAGCACCCGATGGCAGTGCAAAGCGCTCCCTGGGACGAAATGCAATCAATCTGGGACGGAAGGGCATCTCGTAAGTCGTTGATTTCGCGTCAAGTCGCCAAGCTTCATGCTAGAGGGACGGGACGCTATAGGTAGTTTCAATGACCCCATGTTGATCAATATGATTTTTCGAGACGGACGCCCTGCTCTGTATGCAGTTTTTGCTTTCCTGGCGGTGACGTCGGCGGCCCAAGTCGCGGTCGCTGCATCCGCCGATCACAATCGCCCGCCGCGCGCTTCGGCCGAGGACGTGGTCAAGATCGAAGAGCGGCGCACGGCGCTGTTCCAGGTGATGCTCGACAATCCGGGCAACCTGGACGCGGCGTTTGAGTACGCCGCACTGTCCTCCCAGGTCGGGGATCTTGAGGGAGCGATCGCGACGCTCGAGCGCATGCTGATTTTCGCGCCCGGCCTGCCGCGCCTGCAACTGGAGCTCGGCGTTCTTTACTTCCGGCTGGGCGCCTACGAAGCCGCTCGCACCTATTTCGATGCGGCCATTGCGGTTCCCGACGTTCCTGAGGAGGTGCGCCAAAAGGTAGCCACCTATCTGGCTGCCATCGACCAGAAGAGCGACGGGGTCGGCGTGTCCGGATCGTACACCGTTGGTGCAAGGTACCAGACGAACGCGAACGGTGGTCCGACGTCGTCGCTGGTGACCCTGAGAGGGCTTGGCTACGAGCTGTCCGATGATGCGAGGCGCTCGCCGGATGCGAATGTCTTCGTCAATGGCGAAGTCCGTTCGACCTTCGATCTCCCCGCCCAGGGCGTGGAGTTCAAGCTGAGCGGCCAGGGGCAGAGCGAGTTCTACAAGGATCGCTCCGACCTCAATCTTGGCCTTCTGGAAATAACCGCGGGCCCCTCTTTCGATCTCAATCGGTTCGGACTTGAGGGCTACTCGTTGGATCTCTATGGCGTGGGGGCCGGCGCCGTTCTTTCCGGCGCTCCCTTTCTTGCCTCCTTCGGTGCAGGGGCTCTGCTCGGTGCGAGACCCACAACCGATGTCTATTATGGCCTGCGAGGCGAGTATCGCCACGAGACCTTCTTCAACTCCGACGATCACCCGACAATGGCCGCGAAAAGCGGTGATCGTTTCCAGCTCCAGATGGCCGGGACCTATCGCCTCACTCCCTCGGTCAGTGTCGGGCTTGCCGGTATAGCCGATCGCTTCCAGGCCGAGGCGGCTTACAACACCTACTGGCAGATTGGCGGTGTCGCCGGCTTCTCGGTCGACTACGCCTCGCCGATCGATGCCCTGCCGGGCGCGTGGAATCTCGCCATATCCAGCCAGTTGTCCCGTCGCGTCTATGACGGAGCCGATCCCATGGTCAGCACCGACAGCCAGGACACGACGAAATGGGCCGTCAACCTCACCCAGACAATTCCGATCGAGACGGACCTCGCGGCTCAACTGCAGGCGGGCTACCAGCACGCATGGTCCAACTACGATACCTCCAAGTCTGAAAATTTCTTCCTAAGCATTGGTTTGAAAAAGGTTTTTTGACATGGGCTCGTCAAGGAAGTGCCTCGTTGCCGTCGGGGTTGCGCTCTGCGTTGCCGTACCAATGGAGAACGTGGACGCGGCGACGCGCGTCGGCGTCACCTCCGCCGTCAATCCGGATGCCCAGGCTCTGCGTCCGGGGCGCGCTGCGAGGACCATCACGCTCGGCGACGAGGTAATCCACAATCAGGTGATCAACACCAGCGGCGAAGGTCTGGTGCAGATTCTCCTGGCCGATGGAACCACGTTTACAGTGGGACCGAATTCCCGCCTGACCATCGACAGCTTCGTCTATGACCCGGAGGCCGGAACGGCCAAGGTTTCCGCGAGCCTCTCCAAGGGCTTCATGCGCTTCATCGGCGGGCGTACGTCGAAAACGCCCGGCGGCGCGACCATCAACACCCCGATCGGTACGGCCGGCATTCGCGGCGCCGTCGTCGACATTGACCTCGGCGCGATGGGCCAGCAGTCCGGCGACAAGGGCAAGCGGGGCGGAAAGGCACGGAACGACGGAGGCGAAGGTGACGCCTCGGCTCCGCCTCATGTCTCGCTGATTTTCGGCCATGAAGTGACGCTGTCCGCGAACGGGGTCAGCAACAGGCTGTTCAAGGCCGGTTATTCGATCACCGTTGATGGTGGGCAGGCCAAGGTCATTCGCACTCCGCCGTCCTTCCTGCGGTCGGTGCAAGATCGGCTCGCAGGGCGTCCAGGAACGACCGGAGGCTCTACGACGCCTCCGAGCGATCAGACCGTGCGCAGCAGCGGGGTCGAACAGCACAACTCGGGCAGTCCATTGGCCTCGAACATACCGGTGCCCCTTCCGCGTCCGGAAAAGCCCTCCGAAAAGGTCGTGGAGCCCGCGCAGACGGACTCCGTCGAACGCGCTGCGGAGAAAGCCAAGGATGCGCCGGCGGGGCCGCGCACTGCGGCGGTCCGCGTTCTGACGTCCCGCGACCCCGCCGACGGTGGTGGCAACGGCATTCTCGGAGGTTCCGCCGCAACGGATCGTCAGGGAACGCTGGCCGGTACGGAAGGTTCGGACGGCACGGCGACATTGAACGACAGCTCCACGCTGACATTGCCGGTCTACGCCGATAGCGCGTTCACGAGCCATGCCCTGAGCGGCATCGCCTATGGCGGCTCGACCTATTCCGGCTTTGGCTACGTAGGACTGGAGGGCTTCAGGGCCTACATGCTCACGAGTGGTTCTGATCCGCTCTACGTGATTGCCGGAACGCCCACGGCGAACATTCCCAGCGCCTTCTCCTCCTCGGGGACGCGTCATTACTCTCTCACGTCCGATCCCCTGAATGGGTTGGCGACGAGCGCTGGGGCGGCCATTCCCTTCGCCTATGGTCCCGGCCTGTCGGGCGTCAACATGAGTGGCGCCCAGTCGAGCGATTTCCTGGTCGCGGGAACGCCCGCTAACAGCAACCCGGACATTGCGGCCAAGGCGCTTCAGGCCTGGCTCGTGATCGACGGGACGGGCGCCGGCCAGAAAAGCGCAATCGGTGTGACGGTGGGCAACATCGAGAAACTCAGCGACGGCGTTTCCTATGGGTTCACCGGCGAGCGAGGCGGCAGCCAGCGGCTCGACTCCTCAGATGGGAGCACTTCCTATTACGGCACCGTGGCGAGCGCCGCTGGGTCCGGAGGCGGAACGTCGATCTTCGGATCGAGCGGACAGAATCTCGTTCTGACCAACGATCTCAGCGATGCCAACGCAACCTTCACCGACACTCCCAACTACGGGACGTCCTTGCCCATCGGCGATACGAAATTCTCGACGGCGCATGTGGCCAATCTTGTCTCGACCGACCAGACCACGACCCGGAGCTACGATGGCAAGACGCTGACCGGCTACAGTTCCGTCGCCATGTCCGTGAACTTGTCGACCTCGCTGAAAGCGGGTACCGCCAGCATGACCTTCAATGGAGCCAACGGCACCTTCGGCGCGACCTTCAAGCAGTTCGACGACGATGGAAATGCCTATAACGACGAGATCGGTTTTACCGACAGCTACGGTGGGGCCGTCTACCTCGATGACGAAGCCTTTGGGTCCTCGGGTTCCAGCCATCGTTCCTACGTCATCAATTCGAAGCTTGCTCCGGCCAAGATCTTCGATGGCGGCGCATCCTCCGAGCTTTGCTCCTGCTCCTATCTGAGTTGGGGCTGGTGGGGAGAAGCTGAGAGCGCGGACAGCTCGATTACCTCGTCGCACATGGGCAACTGGGTGATCGGCGATGTCACGCCCAATGTCGATATGCCCGCGTCGGGGACCGCCTCCTACTCCGGCCACGCCGTCGGCACCGTCCTCAATGGCGGCAACCAGTACATCGCGACCGGCAACATGGCGGCGTCCGTGGATTTCGGATCTCGCACCGGCAACGTGGCGATCAGCGGCTTTGACGGACACAGCTTCGGCAGCAGCGTTTCCTTCGCCGGGTCCTCCACCTTCACCGGCACGGATGGCGTCACCTCGGTCACCGGCTCGTTCGCAAACGGCAACGGCCTGGCAGCCGAAGGGATGATGGGGGCCTTCACGACCTCGAACGGCGGCTGGTCGGCCTCCGGCATCTTTGCGGGAGACAGAAACTGATGTCTTCGGTAGCCGGCGGTTTAGTCGAATGAAACCGACGTCCGGGCAGGGGGCGGCGCCCCCGTCTTCGTTGAGCCGGTTGACGGTGCTGGCGGGCTCCATTGCGCTCGCGATCTGTCTGATCGGCATGCGTACGTGGCCTGCGGTCACGGAGGTACTGACCAATCAGGTGTTCGATGGCTACCAGAGGCTTTTGCCGAGGCCGGCGACCGAGCCGCCGGTCGTGGTGGTCGACATCGACGAGACGTCCATCTCGGAACTCGGCCAATGGCCCTGGTCGCGACGGGTCATCGCTTCGATCGTCGATCGTCTTCACGCGCTCGGTGCGGCCGCCATCGGCTTCGATATCGTGTTTTCCGAGCCGGATCGCCTTTCGCTGAGCCGGGCGGTCGACGATCTGCGCGAGCATGGCGCGATCGTCAATCTCCCATCCGGCGCCGAAGAACTCGACAGCGACGCCTTTCTTGCAAGGGCTCTCTCAAACGCCAACGCGGTGGTCGGACTGGCACTGACGGACGAGGGGCGAGAGGCGCCACCGAAGCCCAAGGCGGGCTTTGCCTACGGAGGGACCGATCCGCGCCTTTATCTCACACACTTCACCAGCGCCGTGAGCAACCTCGACCTTTTGCAAACGTCCGCCGCCGGCGCCGGCTTCTTCTCGTTTGCGACCAGCCGGGACAACGTGATCCGCGCCATGCCTCTGGCGGCGGTGGCGGGCAACGAGATCTTTCCTGCCCTCAGCGTTGAGACGCTCCGGATCGCCCAGGGCGCCTCGGGCTTCGTGATCCGAACGAGCGATGCCAGCGGTCAGGGTGGCGGTGGCACCCCGGCGATGGTGGATTTGCGGGTCGGGGACCTGACCGTGCCCACCGATGCCGAAGGTCGCATGCGCATCTATTACTCGGGCATGCCGAACATGCCGGTCATCCGCGCGGCGGATGTCATCGCGGGGCGTATGAGCGCCGAAGCGTCGGCGGCGATCGAGGGGCGGATCGCCCTGATCGGGACCAGCGCGGTAGGGCTTCGCGATATCGTCGCCACGCCCATCGCCTCGGCCATGCCGGGAGTGAACGTTCACGCCGAAATCATCGACCAGATCGTCGCCGGGTCCTTTCTGAGAGAGCCGGACTGGGCAGAGGGCGGAACCCTGCTCGCCGCCTTCCTGTCGGGCGTGGTCCTGATCGGTGTAGCAAGCCGCAGCGGAGCCTTGCTCAGCAGTGCTGCTTTCCTGTTCCTGTCGGCGACGCTGGCGACCATCTCCTGGCTCGCCTTCGTTCGGGCGCAATATCTGGTGGATCCCGTCGGACCGATCGCGACGTTGCTTGTCGTCTTCCTCGTCCTCACCCCCTTGCGCCTTGCGCTCGAGAATCGCGAGAAGCGCTTCGTCAAGAACGCCTTCGGGCGATATCTCGCGCCGGCCCTCGTGGAGCGTCTGGCCAACGAGCCGCGTGCCTTGCAGCTCGGCGGCGAAACCCGGCGCCTGACGGTGCTCTTCTCGGATATTCGCGGCTTCACGACCCTTTCGGAGGGTATGGATCCGCAGGCGCTGACCGGGCTCATCAACGACATCCTGACGCCACTGACCGACGTGCTGCTACAGGGCGAAGCAACGATCGACAAGTATATCGGCGATGCGATCATGGCCTTCTGGAACGCACCGCTCGACATCGACGGGCATGAGGAGAAGGCCTGTCGCGCCGCGCTCGCCATGCTCGGCGTGGTCGATGCTCTCAATCGCACGCGGTCCGATCCGATCCGCATCGGCATCGGCCTGAACACCGGCGAGGCCTGTGTCGGCAATCTCGGCTCGGCGCAGCGCTTCAGCTATTCCGCGCTGGGCGACAGCGTCAATCTGGCCTCGCGCATCGAGAGCCTGACGAAGTTCTATGGCGTGGACATTGCCGTCAGCGAGTTCACCTGCGAGGCGGCTCCGAGCTTCGCCTTCCTCGAGCTGGATCTCGTCCGCGTCAAGGGCCGGTCGGCGCCGGTTCGCCTCCACGCGCTCCTGGGGGATGACGCGATGGCGCGGCGCCAGGAGTTCATCTCCCTGCGCCGGCAGCACGACGAGTTCCTTCATCTCTACCGTGAGGGAAGCTTCACCGCCGCGCGGGAGAGGCTCACTGCCCTGCGTGGCGTTGCCCCTCCGACGATGGACACCCTCTACGAGATCTACGCCGAACGCCTTGCCTCCCTCCTCGTCGACCCGCCCGGCGCGTGGGACGGCGTCTACGTCGCACGCTCCAAGTAGTCCGGAAACGCTGGATCATGTCTGCTCAGAACAAGAACCTCTACCGACAGGAAGCACTGGACCGGCTGTCGTCACCCGAACAGCTTGACGAGGCGATCGTCATAACCAGTCCGGGGGGCTGGATGGCGCTTGCCGGCGTTGCCGTGCTGCTGGCGACCTTCGTCGTGTGGGGCTTTACGGCGAGCATTCCCACCCGCATCGCCGGCCAGGGTATTCTGATCTACGGAGGCGGGCAGATCGTCGATGCAATCTCGGCGGCCTCCGGGCCATTGACGCATCGTCACGCGGAAATCGGCAGTCGGGTCCGCCAAGGCGACGTGCTTGCCGAAATCAGCCAACCGGACGTGTCGAGCCGCCTGGAAATGGCCGAGGCACAGGCGAGCGCGGCCCGCGAGGCCATGGACGCCTTGCGCCGTGAGCAGAAGGTTCTGGGCGCGGCGCGTGGGGACAACGCGGATGCCAGGAAGGCAGCCCTGGAGGCCCAAATTCTGGCGGCGGAGCAGCGTCGGGAGGCCTATCGCAAGTTCGTGGAAAACCAGGAGAAGCTCGCGGCGGGGGGCGTGACGACCGCGAGCGCCGTTCAGCAGGCCCGTGAACAGCTTTCCAACGCCAGCCTCGACATTGCGACTGCTCGTACCGGCTTGTTGACGCTCGCGGCCGAGCAGTTGGCCACCCGGTCGGAAGACGAGCGCCGTTTGTTCGAACAGGAACAGAAGGTTCTTGCGGCGGAAGCCGAAGTTCGGCAACTGAGGTTGCAGCTTTCGACCTTCGGCAAGATTACGAGCCCTGCGGACGGTGTCCTTGTCGAGTGGAAGGCCCCTTTCGGCGCCTATACGGCGGCCGGAACCCGCATTGCCTCCGTGGCAAGCGGCGACGGCTCGCTTCAGTTCATGCTTTACGTGCCGCCCGCGCAAGGAAAGCGCGTCCGGACCGGCATGCCTGTTCATATCGAACTCGGCGGCATGCAGAAGGAGGAGTGGGGTACGCTGGTCGGGCGCGTGAAATCGGTGTCGGACTTTCCTGCCACGCATGAGGGCATGCAGGCGATCCTGCAGAACGACGCTTTGGTCGGTCGGTTTTCGAAGGAAGGGGCCCCTTTCGCCGTTCTGGTCGAGCTCGAGAAGGACTCGGCGACCGCCAGCGGCTACCGTTGGTCGGGCGGAACGGGGGCGCTCGCCAGCCTGAGTCCGGGAACGACGGGCACCGCCAAGGTTACCGTCGATAGCCGAAAACCCGCCTCCTTCCTGCTGCCCTTCCTGAAAAAGGCGGTCGGCCTATGAGCGGGGCAGGGGCTCTCACGCTGTTCGGCGGTGCGGTCGGCCGCAAGAGAACGCGGGCAACGCCACAGATTCTTCAGATCGAGGCCGTCGAATGCGGGGCGACATGCCTTGCGATCATCCTCGCCCATCATGGGAGGTGGGTGACGCTTGAGGAAATGCGCATCGCCGCGGGCGTCTCGCGCGACGGCACCAAGGCGAGCAATCTTCTGAAGGCCGCCCGTGGTTACGGCATGAACGCGAAGGGCTTCCGAAAGGAAGTCGACAATCTGATCGACGTTCCCTGGCCCGCAATCCTGCACTGGAATTTCAACCATTTCGTCGTTCTTGAAGGGATTCGGGGGAAAAAGGCCTACATCAACGATCCCGCGTCGGGCCGCCGAACCGTCTCGATCGCCGAGCTCTCGCAGGCCTTCACGGGCGTGGTGCTCGCCTTCGAGCCTTCGGAAGAGTTTCGCCCCGCCGGGGAGCAGCCGCTCGCCTTGCCTTTGATGCTCGAGCGCCTGACGGGGTCCAGGAAGGGCCTCCTCTTCGTTCTTCTCGCCTCGCTGGCCCTGGTCGTGCCGGGCATCGCCGTTCCGGTCTTCACGCGCGCATTCATCGACACGATACTGGTCGCGCAGCAGGAGGACTGGTTCCTGCCTTTCGCGATCGCCTTGCTGTTCGTGGTGATGCTGCGTGGGGTTGCCACGCTGCTGCAACAGGTCGGCCTCAGACGGTTGGAAATGAAGCAGGTCGTCGTGCCATCGAGCAAACTGCTTTGGCACATGCTTCTCCTGCCAGCCGAGTTCTACGCTCAGCGCCACCCCGGCGAGCTCTCCGGTCGCCTCAGTGCGAACGAAAGGGTCGCCGATCTTCTGTCGGGACGTTTGTCATCGGCTGTCTTCAACCTGACCAGCCTGTTTGCCTATGCGGCCATCATGTGGATGATGAACCCCGTCCTGGCCGGCTGGATGTTCGCCATTCAACTGCTTTACGGCATCGTCATCCATCAGGGCGGCAAGGTCCAGCGGACGCAAAGCACCAAGCTCGGTGTGGAAATGGGCTCGCTGCTCGCCGCCACGCTCGGTCCTATCCGGGCGATCGAGACCCTGAAAGCGTCCAACATGGAGGCGCAGGCCTACCGTCGATGGACGGGGCTGCACAGCAAGGTACTCGGCACCAGGGCGCGTCTGGCTCAGGCGCAGACTTTGATCAACGCCATTCCCTCCTTGATTCAGGCCCTTGCCAACGTCCTCGTCCTGGTGCTCGGCGCCATTGGCGTCATGAATGGCCATATGTCGCTCGGCGCCCTCGTCGCCTTCCAGGGGCTTGCCAGAAACTTCAACGCGCCGATGCTCGAGCTCATCGGTCTTGCCGGTCAGATCCAGACCATTCGAGCCGATCTGGTGAAGATCGCCGACGTGAACCGGGCCAAGAGGATTGTCGAGGGCGACGTCTCCCTCGTGCCGGCCTCGAGCCGGGTCGAGCTCGATTGCGTCAGCTTCGGCTACTCTCCTCTTGATCCGCCTCTCATCCAGGACTTCTCCCTGAACTTGAAGCCCGGCGCCCGCGTCGCCCTCGTTGGCGGGTCGGGCAGTGGCAAGACGACCGTTGGCCGCATGATCGCCGGCCTGCAAACGCCATGGAGCGGCGAGATCCGCATCGGCGGCATCAACGCCCAGACGCTGGCACAGTCGCGCCGATCCCAGGTGATCGGCTACGTCGACCAGGAGATATTCCTGTTCGAGGGAACCGTCCGCGACAACCTGACGCTCTGGGACGACACCATTCCGCAGGAGGCGCTGATCTCGGCTCTCGCCGACGCGGCGATCCTCGATGACGTGCTGATGAGACCTGGGCAGCTCGATGCGCGCGTTGCCGAGGGCGGCCTGAACTTTTCAGGTGGCCAGCGCCAGAGGCTGGAGCTGGCGCGGGTTCTGAGTGCCAACCCTTCTCTCATCGTGCTCGACGAGGCCACGGCGGCGCTCGATCCGGTGACGGAGAAGCAGATCGACGACAACCTGCGTCGACGCGGCTGCGGCTGCCTCATCATCGCTCACCGGCTCAGCACCGTGCGCGACTGCGACGAGATCGTCGTCATGAGCCGGGGCCGCATCGTCGAGCGGGGCGATCATGACATGCTGATGCGGCTCGACGGAGAGTATGCCCGGCTGGTGCGAGGGGGCGCCTGATGTATCAGAACGCGGAAGCGATGAAGGGCGGCCAACTGCTGGCACATGTCATCGAGGGCGGTGGAAACAGGCCTCTCGCGCTGGATGGCGGCTTTGCCGCCTACAGACTGCTCCGTGGCTATGCGGACATATTCGTTGTCGACCGCGTCGGAGATCGGCGCCGTCACCTTTTCCGTCTGGAAAAGGGGGGCGTGCTTTTCTCGACGGCGGCCGAGGCGGAGGGATGCCTGGTTGCCATCGGAGGTCTCGGTTCCTGCTTCGAGCGGGTTGGCTTTGAGGTCGGGGTGACGAAGGTCTCGTCCGTCGGCGAGTGGGTCCGCTGTCTGAACGGCGCCCTCGGCGGCTCACGCGACTGGCCGACCCGGCTGATCGAGAAGGAAGCCATCGTTCTTCAGCCGGGAGAAACCTGCTCGGCAGCTGCCGGCGATTTCACCCTGGTCGTCGCGGACGAGCCGGTATTCAGCTGGAACGGCCGCATCCTCGAGCCGGGATCAGCTTTCCCGATCGCGGCGCCGGGCCAGCTTGAGGCTCGGGAAGGGGCGCGCCTTCGTCCGGTCGTCGATCCAACCTTGCAGGATATGGCCGAAGGGCTGGCCAACCTGTCGCGCATGACGGTGGACGCCGTTCTCGCCATATTCGAAGCAGAGCGAATGGAGGCGAACAGGCGGCAGGACATGCGGGCGACCTCGTCCGCCGGCCGCTTCTCGGAGGCGTTGGGCACCCTTGCCAAGGTTGGCGACAACTGGACGCCGGTTCTCAACCCCTGGCATGCCGCGATCGAGGCGGCGATGAAGTCCCTTGGTCGACCGCCACGCAGTCTTCCCGACGAGACGCGACGAAAGCTGGCGGAGGCAAGGGCGTTCGAGCCGGTTCTGCGCGATCTGCTGCTCGACTACCGAGAAGTCGTTCTGAAAGAGGGATGGTGGAAGCGCGATGGCCTTCCGATGCTGGCGGAAACCGTCGAGGGAGAGCCCCTGGCCCTGGTGCCGGCGCGACGAGGTGGCTTTCTGGCAATCGGTTCCGGCGGTCAACGCAGGGTGGATGCAGCCGTCGCCGCGACGCTTCGGCAAAAGGCCCTGCAGCTCTATCCGCTGCTCGAGGACCGAAGGCTCGCTTTCCGGGATCTGGCCCGTTTCGCCACGCGTGGAATGGGGGCGGAAGCGCGGATCGTCGTCGTCACCTCGATCCTGGCCGCGCTGACCATGGCCTTGCTGCCCGTCGCGACCGGTATCCTGTTCGACACGGTCGTGCCGCTCAACGATCGCTCCGGCCTTTGGCAGGTCGCGCTGCTGCTCATCGCGGCGGCGTTCGGGCAATCGATATTCGAGCTGACACGCGCCATGACGATCGAGCGAATTGAAGCCACCCTGGACGCCAGGATGCAGGCCGCCATCGTGCTGCGTCTCTTCCGCCTTCCGGCAAGCTTCTTCCAGCGATATGCGGTGGGCGAACTCGGACAGCGTACCCTGGGTTTGCAGGAAGTGCGGCAGCTTCTGACCGGCTCGACGCTTGCCGGCGTCTTCGGACTGATCGGCACGGTGTCGGGCCTTGCCACCATGGCCTTCATCAACTGGCGGCTGACCCTTTACGCACTGGTGCCCATTCTGGGCACGGTGGTCGTGTCGGGCTGGATCGCCCGCCGGCAACTACGGCACGAACGTGCCCGGTTCGAACGCCGTGGCGGAAGCTTCCTGCTTCAGGTCCTGATCGGCTTGCCCAAGCTCAGGGCGGCAGCCGCCGAAATGCGCGCTTTCGCTGAATGGACGTGGCGAACCGTGAACGAGCGCCGCGAGTTGGAACAATCGCGACGCTGGCAGGGCTGGCAGATGGTCGGCGCTGCCGTTCTCGGGCCCCTGTCGCTGCTGTTCCTCTTCGGCTGCCTTCTCCTGGTCATGAAGTCGGAGACCGCGAACGCGGCCCTTGAGGCGATGGTGATGGGCAGCGGCGCGGCCGGCGAAGCTGCGAGCCTTTCCACCGGCATGTTCGTCGCCTTCATCACGGCCTTCGGTCAGGTGTCGGCGGCCTTGACGGGAACGATCACCGCCGTCTCCGAACTGCTCACCATCAACCCGCTCGTGGAGCGGACGATGCCGATCGTCGAGGCGGAACCGGAAATCTCCCTGGAGCGAGAGGCCCCGGGCAAGCTATCCGGCGAAATCGCCTTCAACAGAGTGCACTTCCGTTATTCGCCCGACGGCCCTCTGGTTCTTCGGGATGTCAGCTTCCACATCAGGTCAGGCGAATATGTCGGCATCGTCGGGGAGTCGGGGAGCGGCAAGTCGACCATCATGCGTCTTCTGCTGGGCTTCGAGACGCCTGAGGAAGGCGGCTTGCTGTTTGACGGCAAACCCTCGGACCGGCTGGACCCCACGTTGCTCCGCAAGGAGATCGGCGTCGTTCTGCAGAACGGTCGCATCACGCCGGGCTCGATCTATGAGAACATAGCGGGAGCCTCGGGGCTTGGTCTGGAGGCGGCTTGGGCGGCGGCGCGGTTGGTCGCACTCGCGCCTGACGTCGAGGCCATGCCCATGGGCATGCATACGGTCCTCAGCGATGGTGGTGGCGCGCTGTCGGGCGGCCAGCGGCAGCGAATCCTTCTTGCCCGCTCTCTGGTGAACGAGCCCAAGATCCTGCTTCTCGACGAGGCGACCAGCGCCCTCGACAACCGTACCCAGCAGGTGGTGACGGATACCCTGGCCCGTTTGCAGGTCACGCGGATCGTCATCGCACACCGGCTTTCCACCATCCGCGAGGTCGACCGGATTTTGGTCATGGACAAGGGCCGCCTCGTCGAAAGCGGTAGCTACGACCAACTGATCGAGGCAGGGGGGCTTTTCCATGCGCTCGCCCGGCGCCAACTTCTGGAGAACGAGGCCTGATGCGCAAAGTTCTATACATACTTGGGCAGCTCGACGACGAGGACATCGAGTGGATGGCCCGCACGGGACGCCGGTTCTCGGCGTCCGCCGGGCAGGTTCTCATTCGCGAGGGAGAGATCGTGAGTGACCTGTTCTTCGTTCTGTCGGGCGAGGTGGTGGTGACGGTTTCCGGTATCGGAGAAGTTGCCCGGCTCGGTCGCGGCGAGGTGGTTGGCGAAATGTCCCTGGTCGACTCCGCGCCGCCATCTGCCACCGTCGAGGCCACGAATGGCGCGTTCATTCTCGCGGTGGACAAGAGGGACCTGCAGGCACGGCTGAGCGAAAACCCGGCCTTCTGTGGACGCTTCTACAAGGCGCTGGCGATCTTTCTCGCCGATCGCCTTCGCAACACCACCCAGCGCATGAACTCTCGAACCGGGCTCAAGGCAGGAGCCGTGATGGAAGACGAGCTGGATGACGGCATTCTCGATACGATATCGCTGGCCGGCGTCCGTTTCGAACACATGTTGACCCGCCTGTCTCGCAACGAGGAACACCCGACATGATCGCGGACGGCTTTCTCGTCTCCCTGGCGCTGCTGATTTTCGGTCATGCGCTTGGGGACTATCCGCTGCAGAACGATTTCATGGCGCGCGGCAAGAACTGGAAGACGCCGGTGCCCGGCGTTCCCTGGTACTATCTGCTCGGCGCCCATTCGGTCATCCACGGCGGGCTGGCGGGGCTCGCGACGGCTTCACCTATCGTCGGAATTCTGGAGGCCGTAGCTCATTTTTTCGTTGACTCCCTCAAGAACAAAGGGATTATTTCTATTCACGGGGACCAAGCGCTACACATTGCATGCAAGGTAGTATGGGCTGCGATGGTGGTCGGTGGCTGGGTCTGAGAACGCGTTTGTCTTGAACCTTCCGATATTCGCTTTTTTTGACGCATGGGCTTCACGTTGGTTGTCCTTGTGGAGAAAGCGAATACCTGTAGAGAGCGACCCAGGTGACCGACAGTCAAATCGAATACCAATTGATCCGATCGTCGGACTTGAGCCATGAAGAAAACTACGAGCGTTGGCGGATTGGCGTGTCCAGCCTGTTCGATGCCGTCCCCGCGACGGATGGGCTCGATGGCTTCAAGGCGGACCTTGCGAGCTACAATCTCGGGCATTTTCTGATCGGCAAGTCGTCGGCGGTCGCGCAACGCTTTCATCGGTCAAGCGAATTGGTGGCCGCGACTGGCGTCGATCACCTGCTGATACAGCTCTACGTCAACGGGGAGTGCGCCTACAACGCCGATGGAGGGATTGCAAAGGGCGTTGCCGGGGACATCGTCTGTTTCGACCTGAGCCGCCCGATGCGCAGCCAGACAACGGACATGGAAATCATCAGCCTGATCCTGCCGCGCGCGATGATCCGGCTGATGCCCCGGGTCATAGACGAGCTGCACGGTGCGCGGCTGGATGGCTCCTCCACACTTGGAACCCTGCTGGGCGAGCACATGATGACAATGGCGAGGCTTGCGCCACAGCTTGCCGGACCGGATGGGAAACTGGCGGCGGATGTCGCCTCCGTCCTCGTGTCGAGCGGTCTTTCGGCCGCGGTGGCCGCCGAGCGCGGTACGCTCATGGATGCCAACCTTCAAACGATTCAGATCTTTATCGAGCGCAATCTGACCAACCCGTCCCTGTCGACGGAAATGATCATGCGCCAGTTCGCCCTGTCGCGTTCGGCTCTCTACCGCCTGTTCGAACCGCTCGGTGGCATCGCCGACTATATTCGCGAGAGGCGGTTGAAGCTCGCGATGCTGAAGCTCGCTTCGATCGGGACGTCGCGTGGGTCGGTGGCAAAGCTCGCCTATGCGACCGGATTTGCCAGCGAGAACGCTTTCTCCCGCGCTTTCCAGCAATACTACGGCCTTCGCCCGAGCGAGGCCATTCGGAACGCCCGGGATGGTATCCGTCTGAAGACCGATATCGGTTCTCAAGAGAGCAATTGGATGCAGGCCTGGCTCGACAAACTTCACGCCAAAGCCTGAACCGCGAGAGAGTTTGCCCCTCTCCCGACATCCCATCCCAAACTCCGCCGATATTGTCCCAAGGGTACGGGCCACACTTTATTTCCCGACTGAGTACAGGCACATAGCCTCTAGAGCACCCGCCGATCAGGTCGAATGAACCTGGTCGAAAAGCGAAGGCTCCAGGACAGGACGGAGAAAAGGTGAGGCATGCTTGCAGAGGCACAGACACGATTGCGCGCTGGGCCACTGGAAGCGGTGGAGTGCGTCGCGATGCACCCGAGAGTGTCTTTCCCTGTGCTCAAGGGGCATGCGGGGCTTTTCTCGTCGTTCACCTTCGGCCAGATCGGCCGCTGGCTCGAACCGCTGCGTGACGATGTCATCGCGGTCGGCCTCATTGCCGGTGCGCGTCCGGTCGGGCTTGCAGTCGGCACGCTCCCGCCTGGAAGGACACAGGCAGAGTTGCTCTCGGTCGCCGTTACCCCCGCGCTGCGCAGGCAGGGGCTTGGCGGACGTCTCCTTGAGGCTTGGCAGGCGGAAGCGCATCGGCGTGGGGCTGCCGATTGCCGGGTGAGCTACAATGAGTCCATGTCGGGTCGCGCGGCTTTGGAAGGCCTGTTGGCCAGAGGCGGGTGGACGAGCCCGAGTGCCAGTGGCGTTGTCGTGGTTGGGCGCGTTGGAAAGATGGTCGACGAGGTCGGTACCTGGCCCAGCATAGCCGGCCGCCTTGCCCTGCCTCGGTCATATGCTTTCGCTTCTCTGGAGTTGAGTGCTGCGGACATCGAGGCGGTCGAACGCTATCTCTCGGATCCGGAGGCGGCGGACATGTCGGGGCCGATCCGCCAGGCAGATCAACTTGCGCCCGATTTCAGCATCGTCATTCGTCGTGATGGCCAACTCGTCGGTTGGCTGCTCGCAACTGAATCCCACCGCCCCCTTGTCGAAGGGGACGCCGACGTGCCGACGGTTCGCTATCTGGAAGCCTATCTCGATCCGGCCTATCGAGAGGGGGGCATCATGGTCGGGGCCTACTACCATTGCTACTCGAGGCAGATGACTCTGCTTGGACGGGAGTCCATCGCGGTCTACTTTACCAGCCACGAAAGTCGTCCACGCATGGTGGCCCTGACACTGCGACGGTTTGCACCGATCGCCGAGCGTGTCGAAACGATCTTCGGCTCAAGTCGTTGTTTGTCCGCTGCCTGACATCTTCCTTCTCGCGGAATTCTCGGTCTGAGTTTCGGGTTTGAAAGCTGAGAATTTCCAGCGCGTCGATTTGTTCAACTTGAATGTTGTTAGCGGTTGTCTGCAACTTCGTAACATGGATGAGAAAGAAGGAGGGATTGGGTGAGTATAGACTCTCTTCTGCGGTTTTATGAAAGCGTTCGCGCCGATCCCGAGCTTGAAGCGCTCGCCGAGAGCGCTCTGGAAGATGGGCCGGAAGCCCTCGTTGTCTTGGGGGTGCTGAAAGGGTTCGACTTTACCGAAGAGGAGTTGTCGACCGCCTTGTCGCATCGGTCGATCCTGACGGATGGCGAGCTTTCGGACGCGGACCTCGATCTCGTCGCAGGCGGCGGCCGCACCAGCTCCGAGCATTTTGCCGACAAACAACACACCAAGACAAGACCGGCGTCTTCCGGTTGACCCATCGGGAAGCACGGTTCTGAAGCACGTTTTCTGGCCGCGAGGACCCGAGACGTCTGTCACGCCGGCGCCACGTAAGCCAGAGCCACTCCTGCAGAAGCGAAACGGCTCTGCCTGCGGAGTTGCATCGAGCCACTGAGAGGGAGCTTTTCGGTGAGCCTGAACTCACCGTGAAATCCTGTCTCAAGTTGGGCCCCCGCCGTCGATCAGGAGGGGGAGAGTTTTCATACGGAGCGATACATCATGAGCATTGAGGCTTTGGAACAGTTTTACGACAAGATACGGACGAGCGAAGCTCTGGAGGTAGAAGCCACGGCGGCGATGCAGGATGGGCCGGCCGCGGTCGTTGCCCTGGGCGCCCGTGAGGGGTTCAGCTTTTCCGAGGAGGAACTCGCGGCTGGGTTGGCAAAGCTTTCCAACGGGGAAGAGCTGTCGGAAAAGGATCTCGACCTCGTCGCGGGAGGAATTCTCGTCCATAGCCCCATCAAGGATCTGCACAAAGGCAAGATATCCTTCGGATAGTGAGGGGACTGAGCGGCTTGCCCCTTGCATGAAATGACGAACGGGCCACGGATCCTTCCTCTCCCTCAAGGGCTATGCGAGCCTTTGGAGTCCCAGAGATGACGCTACGCTTGTCGCGACGTGTCAGACTTGGAATCGACCCTGGAGGGCGAGGTGGAGACGTGGCCTTTCTTGCCGTATCGGAGTATCCGTTGATCGAGCATGCCCTTGGTCTGAAGACGGACAGCCGTCGTGGAGGACGGCATGCCGAGGTCGATTGTCGACGATACGCAAGGACAGCCTGAATGCCGTCATGGGACGATGAATTCTCAAAGCCGGGCTACCGCTATGGCACGGAGCCCAATAGCTTTCTCGTCGAGATGGCGGGGCGTCTTCCGAAAGCTTCGCGTGTCATCGCCGCCGGTGATGGCGAGGGTCGAAATGGTGTCTGGCTGGCTGGCCAGGGGCATGGCGTCCTGGCGCTGGACGCCTCTTCGGTCGGTCTTGCCAAGGCGAGGGCGCTGGCCGAAGAACGCGGCGTTTCCATCGAAACGGCCGTCGTCGATCTCTCGACATATGCGCCCGAGCGAGCAAGCGCCGACGCGGTGGTGCTGATCTACGTCCACATGCCGCCCGCCGTTCGCCGTGCCGCTCACCGCAATCTGGCAAGCGCCCTGAAGCCCGGCGGTCTGATCATTCTCGAGGCCTTCCATCGCGACCAGCTCGGCCGGTCGAGCGGCGGACCGAAGGACCCGGCCATGCTGTTCGACCTCGCGCTTCTCGCCGAGGACTTTGGGCCGGACATCCGTGCCGTCCATGCGTTCGAAGGTGAGGTCGAACTCGACGAGGGGCGTGGCCATGTCGGCAAGGGCGCCATCGTCCGCTTCCTCGGCATCAAGGTCTAGTCCCAACCCCTGGCGTTGACGTAACGGTGTTTTATGGGCGTTTGGCGCCGGCGTAGGCCGCCGCCAAACGGTTCTGGGTATCGGTCAAATCTCAACCGTTGCGCCGGCTTTCGATCTCGCTGGCGTCGAGCAGCCGGATGTTCTCGTAGTCGAAGAGGTCGGGGTTGGCCTGCTTTTCCGTTGCCCAGGCGTAGGTCTTGAAGCCGCCGGTCAGATTGCGCACGTCCTTGAACCCGGACTGCTTCAGGATCCTGTAGGCGACGTAGCCACGAAGGCCGACCTGGCAGAAGATGACAACGGGCTTGTTGCGATCGATTTCTCCGAGCCGCTGCCGAAGCCGGTTGAGCTCCATGTTGCGGGCTCCGGGCAGACTGGCGATCGCGTACTCGTCCGGTGTCCGAACGTCGATCAGCTCGATCGTGTCGGGCGCATCGTGAAGGATATCCCTCAGTTCGGTCCAGCTGATGATGTCGTGGCTGCCGTCGAGGACGTTGCTGGCCACATAGCCGGCCACGTTCACCGGATCCTTGGCGGAACCGAAGGGCGGGGCATAGGCAAGTTCGAGATCGGCAAGATCCTCGACGGTCATGCCGGCCTTGATGGCGGTGGCGATGACGTCGATCCGCTTGTCCGCTCCGTCGATGCCGATCGCCTGCGCCCCGAGAACGCGCCCGTCCAGTCCATAGATCAGCTTCAGGCTGATTTGCTGGCTGCCGGGATAGTAGGAGGCGTGCGAGCCGGAATGGGTGATGCTGGCCCGATAGGGAATGCCCAGCGCCTTGGCAGTGGCTTCGTTGAGGCCCGTGCACGCGGCGGCCAGGTCGAACACCTTGAGAATGGCCGTCCCCATGGCGCCTCGATAAGTCTTGAAGGCGGCAGGGGCGGCGGCCAGCATGTTGTCGGCCACGATGCGGGCCTGCCTGTTGGCGGGGCCGGCGAGCGGTATGAGCGACTGCTTGCCCGAAACCCTGTTGACCACTTCGACGGCATCGCCGACGGCGAAGATCGAGGGATCCGAGGTTTGAAGGTGCTCGTCCACCTTGATACCGCCAATGTTGCCGAGCGCGAGGCCGGATTCGCGGGCGAGCTTCACTTCCGGTCGCACACCGATGGACAGTATGATGATGTCGGCCTGGATGCGCTTGCCAGAGGCGAGGAAGACGATGGTGTGGTCGGCTCGATCCTCGAAGTGCGACACCTTGTCGCCAAGATAGAGTTCGACCGACTTCTCGCGCATGTGCGCGTGAGCGATGGCCGCCATCTCGTCGTCGAACGGCGGCAGGATGTGCGACGCCCCCTCGACGACCGTGGTGAAAAGCCCTCGATCGTGAAAGTTCTCGGCCACTTCAAGGCCGATGAAGCCTCCGCCGATCACCACGGCCCGACGTGGCTTGTTGTCTGTCATCGCTGACATGATGCGGTCGAGGTCGGGTACGTTGCGCAGCGTGAAGACGCGCGGAGAGCCGATGCCTGGGATAGGTGGCTTCAGCACTTCGGCGCCCGGCGACAGCAGTAACCGGTCGTAGCTCTCGACTGTGTCTTCGCCACTGTCGAGGTTGCGAAGCGTCACGGTCTTGTTGGCGCGGTCGATCGATAGTGCTTCGGTGCGTGAGCGAACGTCGACGTTGTAGCGCTCCTCGAACATCTGCTCTGTGGTGACCAACAGCTTGCCGCGCTCGGCGATCGCACCGGAGATGTGGTAGGGAAGCCCGCAGTTGGCGAAGCTGATGTACGGCCCGCGCTCGACGAGGATGATTTCGGCCTGCTCGTCGCAGCGACGAAGGCGAGCAGCCGCCGTTGCGCCACCAGCCACGCCGCCGATGATGATGATCTTCATGCCCGACTCCTTGCTTCTTAAATTCGTAGGTTCTTATATAATCACTATATGCAGATCACGTCTCGATCCGCACTTCTACGGCAGCTGCATCCCGGGGAGGCGGATCCGCCCGGCGATGCGCGCGATGCCACGCCTTCAGGGCGACGGGAATGGTTTCAGTTATGGGTATTCTCCCAAAATGCCGTGAGCAAGACCGGGAAAGTCCTGTTCTCATTTGGTCGACTTTGACCGAGCCGCGGCGGTTCCCGAGGGGATAAGACAAGGTCGGTGAAGCTCGAGGGAAGGGTTCAGCGAAAGCCTTACCGAACGGTGCGGCAAAACTTCCCCTTCGCCACTGCAAGGCGCTTTCCCGCGAGCGAAAGACTTGCGGTCAGCTGGAATACGCCGTGGCGCTCACTGATGAGTTTTGCGCCGACGCTCACGTCACAAGCCACCGGGACTTCACGCAGGAAGCGCACGGTCATCTCGGCGGTCACGGCCGTCACTCCCCGAGCGAACAGGCAATGGGCCATCGCGGCGTCGAGGAGCGTTGAGATCACTCCACCATGCAAGATCCCCTCATAGCCTTGGTATCGACTTGCGGTTCTGAATGTCGCCTGAACGTCACCCGCTTCGTCGGGCGTGAAGCGAAGACCGAAACTGGGAAACTCGTGCCCGCCAAGGCCGCAAACCATGCAGGCGGCGTGAGCTCTTCTTGTCATTGTGTAAGGTTCGACGACGAGGGGAGGGGCGTCCCGCATTGCGTCATCCGACAGGGACTTGCTGGCAACTTCAAACATTCTAGCGCTTTCTATTATGGGCATATGTGCATAACCCGATTGTGCGGGGCGAGGTCAACTCCTATTATGGGTGCATTCTCATAATTCATGCGGATGGCGCCAGCTCTTGCAAGAGCCGTCCGGACCGAAGCCATCCTCAGTCAACGGCGGGAGCCTCATCATGAAGATCGTTTTCACCATGCAGGGCGATGGCCGCGACGGTCTCCTGGACCGCCGCTTCGGGCGGGCCGAGACATTCCTGGTCTACAATAGCGAGACGGACGAAAGGGGACTGGTTGCCAACTCCGCCGTCGACGCCGCCATGGGGGCCGGGCTCAAGGCGGCGGAAAGCATCGTCGCACTCGGTGCCGTCGCACTGGTGACGGGGGAATGCGGCGTCAAGGCGCTGCACGCCCTTCATCGGGCCGGGGTCAAGGTCTATTCCACCGACAGCACGACCTTTGCCGATGCTCTCGAAGATTTACGGCAGGGGAACCTCCGCGAGGCGCGGCCGGTATGAGGATCGCCGTTGCATCGGGAAAGGGGGGGACCGGCAAGACATCGGTCGCGGTCAACCTGGCGGTCATCGCCGGTCGCACCGCGACATTGGTCGACTGCGACGTGGAGGAGCCCAATGCGCACATCTTCCTGAAGGGGGAGGTTTCCACCAGGGATACGGTCTCGGTGAGTGTCCCCGCCATCGACGAGAGCCGCTGTACCGGTTGTCGAGCTTGCGTCGAGTTCTGCAGCTTCAACGCCCTGATCTCCTTCGGCGGGCCGCCGCTGGTTTTCCCTGATCTGTGCCACGGCTGTGGCGGCTGTCGCCTGGTCTGCCCCGCCGGGGCCATTGTCGAGGTGGCTCGCCCGCTTGGTGAAGTCAGGCGGATCGACGCTAGTCGCTGCACCTTGGTGGAGGGCTGTCTGGAGGTCGGCGTATCGTCGCCGGTGCCGGTCATCAAGGCGGCCAAGGCGGCTGCCAATGGCGATTTCGTCATCTACGATGCGCCGCCGGGAACGTCCTGCCCGCTGGTCGCCACGCTTCGTGGCGCCGACTATGTGCTCCTGGTCACCGAACCGACGCCGTTCGGCCTGTCCGATCTCCGCCTGACAGTGGAGGTCCTTCGCCAGATGAACATGGAGTTCGGCGTCGTCATCAATCGCTCGGTGAGATCCGAGAGCTTGATCCACGACTACTGTCACCACGAAGCGATCGAGGTTCTGGGCGAGATCCCCGAAGACCGAAGAATAGCTGAGGCGTATGCCGCCGGTCGGCTGATCGTCGAGGCTCTTCCGGGCTACCGCCCGTTGTTCCGTTCGATCCTGGAAGCCTGCCTGGAGAGGGTGACGGCATGAGGGAGCTGGTCGTTCTTTCGGGCAAGGGTGGGACCGGCAAAACCAGCCTGACCGCCTGCTTTGCCTCTCTCGCACAACCCGCCGTGCTGGCGGACTGCGATGTCGATGCCGCCAATCTTCATCTGGTCCTCGTTCCCGAAGCCGAGCGTCGCGAGATCTTCCATGCCGGACGGGAAGCGCATGTCCGATCCGAAGCCTGTCGTGGATGTGGACGGTGTGTCGCTGCCTGCCGTTTCGACGCCATGAGCTTGGACGGCCCGCACGGCTCCGCCGTGGTCGATCCTCTTGCTTGCGAAGGGTGCGGCGTTTGCGCCTTCGTCTGTCCGGCTGACGCAATCGACTTCAGCCAGCGCATGGCCGGAGCGGTCATGACCTCGCGGACTCGGTGTGGCGCAATGGCCCACGCCCGTCTCAACCCCGGGGCCGACAACTCCGGCAAGCTCGTCTCCTGGGTTCGCCAGCAAGCGCGTCGGCTGTCGGAAGAGCAGGACTGTCCGCTCGTTCTGATCGATGGACCGCCTGGTCTTGCTTGTCCAACCATGGCGGCGCTGACCGGGTGTTCGCATGCCCTGATCGTCATCGAACCGACCATGTCCGGTCTTCATGACCTCGATCGCATCCTGGCGCTCACCAGGCATTTCGAGGTGCCGACGTCGGTCTGCGTCAACAAATGGGACATAGATGCGGAGAAAAGCGCCATTATCGAACGACGCGTCCGGGCCACTGGAGGGCATTTCGCCGGACGCGTCCGCTACGATCGGGGCATCACGCAGGCTCAGATGCGCGCCCGGACGGCCGTGGAAGATGGAGCAGCCTCGGCCGACGACATCCGTTCGGTTTGGGGGGCGGTGGCAGAGCGGCTCGATATGGCCGAGACGCAGGATTGAACTTTGCGCCTTGATGCCGGCCAGACGGAGGCCTCTCGCCTGTCCTGACAAGACCACGTCGAGCGAGGGCTTTCGCAGCGTCGGCCAGCTCGTTGCCATGCGCGCCGACAAAGCACTTTTAGTCTGAAGTGCCCCTCATAGGGTTTGCGAAGAAGTATTTTATTATCAATCAATAATACAGCAGACAGGTTGGGATATAGATTTAAAAGAAATTTAACAGCCGAAGCCATATTGATTTATCAATGTTCGAAGGTTCGTGCGGATCGCTCGCTTCCGGAAGGCAATGCTTGCTTGATGTGGGTCTGATGCCTGCTCGATGCGGATCATGACTGCGAAGTGCATAAATTAAACTTCTCGTGGGTGATATTTAACTATTCGCGTTATGCGCGAATGGGCGTCCGGCGACAAATGGGGGCCATCATGACCAGTATTCGCGCGCGCCTTCTGACGACAATCCTGTCTCTGGCGCTTCTGGGCGCCCTCTCCATCGTGCTTGGCGCCCGCTGGATGTCCGGGGACCTGACGGGGGTCGCGCTCGACCGTGAGGTGAAGAACGCACAGTTCCAGCTCCAGGCTGAAATCGAGGCCCACAGTCGGCAGGCGTTGCTTCTTGCCAAGATCGTTGCCGGGCAAACCAACGTGCAGGCCATGCTGGCGGATCGGAATCGCGATGGGCTGGCCGCCCAATTCGTTCCCGAGTTCGCCGAGCTCAAGAGGCAATATGGAATCCGGCAGTTCCAGTTTCATCTGGCGCCGGCCACCGCCTTCTTCCGCGTCCATCAGCCTGCCAAGTTCGATGACGACCTCTCCTCGTTCCGCAAGACAGTCGTCGAAACGAACACCACCCTCAAACCGGCTGTCGGCCTTGAAGGCGGTGTCGGTGGTATCGGTATCCGTGGCGTCGTTCCTGTGTTCAATGACGGCAAGCATGTGGGATCGGTGGAGTTCGGCCTTGGTTTCGAGGAGCTCTTCGTTAGCGACTTCTCGCGCAAGACTGGCTATCCCCTCGCCATCATACTTCTGAACGAAGGCAAGGATGGCAAGAAGGGCGTTATCGGAAACCAGCTACCGAACGGAATGGACCCGGAAGTCGTTCTGGCCGAGACAAAGTCGGGCGGTATCGACTCTGCGGACGGTCGCTATTTCCTGTCTCAGACAATGGTACCTGACTATTCCGGCAAACCTATCGCGACGGCCATCATCGCCGTCGATCGGAGCATGTACCAGGCGATTGCCGACAAGGCGCGCAATGTCGGCCTGGCAATCGGTCTCTTGCTACTGGTGATCGCTGGCGGTGCCCTCGTCTACGTCAATCAGGGCCTGCTGCGCCCCCTGCGCTGTGCCACCCAGCACATCGACCGTCTTGCCGGCGGCGAGACCGATTTCGAAGTTCGCAACGCTGATCGGTCCGATGAGATCGGCGGAATTCTCCGGGCGTTGGTGGTGTTCCGGGACAACCGCATCGAACAGGAGAAGCTGAAGTCGCAGCAACAGGCGGAGAGCGAGGAAAAGCTGCTGCGTCAGCAGCGCGTCGATCGACTGATCGATGCCTTCCATGGCATTGCCGGCAATCTTCTGGCCGGAATGGACCGTGAGCACGCCACTCTTCTTGAAGCCGCCCATTCCATGGAAAAGATCGCAGGCGCCAGCCTGGAGCAGGCGGAATCGGCGATTGAAGCTTCGCGCCAGACCTCCGGCGGCGTCGCATCGGTGGCCAGCAGCTCGGAGGAACTGTCGTCCTCCATCGACGAGATCGGCACCCAGGCCCTGCGAGCCACCGAGATCGTCACCCGGGCGACGCACGATACCGAGCGCAGCAACAATCAGATCGCTTCGCTGGCCGAGGCAGCCAACAAGATCGGTCAGGTCATCACTCTCATCCAGACGATCGCCGCCCAGACCAACCTCCTTGCCCTAAATGCCACCATCGAGGCGGCGCGGGCCGGCGAAGCCGGCAAGGGATTTGCGGTGGTTGCGACGGAAGTGAAGCAACTCGCCGATCAGACCTCCAAGGCAACCGAGGAGATCGCCGCCCACGTTCAGGCCATCCAGATGTCGACTGGCGAAGCGGTGGAGGTCATCTCGGCGATCGCGACGACGATGGGCGAAGCCAACCAGTACACCGAGGCCATCGCCTCGGCAGTCACCGAGCAGAGCGCTGCTACTGCCGAAATAAGCTCCAACATTCAAACCGTAGCAACCAAGACGGACTCCATGGTCGACAGCATCGGCCGGCTGGAGCAATCGGTCAACGCCACCAACGGCGCGGCGACATCGGTGCTGGTCGCCACGACCGAGGCGCTGCGCAGCAGCTCCAGCCTCAAGGAGGAAATCGAGAGGTTCCTGAGCGAAGTCTCCGCCGCCTGACGCCGCCCATTCCGATCGTCGGACAACAATTGTCAATGACGGATCGGATGCGGCTCGCCATGCTTTTCGCATGGAGTTGCCGCCGTCGTCGCGGCGGTAGGATGCGGCGGGAATGTCATGTCCCCAAGAACGGTTCTGCGGGTTGTCGCGTTCCTTGTTGTCAGTTCGGCATTCGCCGCCGCCATGGCAGGCACAGCCGATCACTCGCGGTTCGATGTTCTCAAGGGACCATTCAGCACGGCCGAGGAGGTCACCAAGGCCTGCTCGAGCTGCCATACCGAAGCGGCCGGCGAGGTGAAGAAGTCGATCCACTGGACCTGGGACGGGACGAACTCCTTTACCGGCCAGCGGCTCGGCAAGCCGCGGATCATGAACAGCTTCTGCGGCTCGCCGATCTCCAACGAGCCTCGCTGCACCTCCTGCCACGCCGGTTACGGCTGGACCGACCTGCGCAAGACGCCGGAAGAGAATGGCGCGACGGTCGATTGTCTGACCTGCCATGACGGTTCCGGTACCTACAAGAAGACCGCGACGGATGCCGGCCATCCGCTTTACTCGCCACGCGTCATCGGTGGCGTCACGGTGGACCCGCCAGACCTTGCCAAGGCAGCCATGAGCGTCGGCCCGTCGCAGCGGGAGAATTGTGGCGCATGCCATTTCAATGGCGGCGGCGGCGATGGCGTCAAGCATGGCGACCTCGACAGTTCGCTGACCGACCCGCCGCGCGATCTCGACGTGCACATGGCCGCCGACGGCGCCAACATGACCTGCGCGACCTGCCACACCTTCAACGCCCACATCCCCTCCGGCTCGCGCTACATGACGACAGCGGTCGACCCGCACGGTCTCGACCTGCCGCATGACGACCACAATCGCGCCACTTGCGAATCCTGCCATGGCGCGGCCCCTCACGCTGAGGCCAAGATCAACGATCACACCGACCGCGTCGCGTGCCAGAGTTGCCATATTCCAGAGTTCGCGCGCGGCGGCGTTGCCACCAAGACGCTGTGGGACTGGTCGACCGCCGGCCGCAAGGATGCCGACGGCAAGCCCGTCTACATCAAGGACGAGCATGGCCACCTCGTCTACTCGGCCGAGAAGGGTGACTTTGCCTATGGCGAGAATGTCCGGCCGACCTATCTCTGGTACAACGGCGAGATCGAGCAGACGGCCGTCACCGACAAGCTCGACGGCAAGATCAAGGACGGCATCCTGACGCTCAACCGGATCGGTGGCAGTCCGGCGGACGGCAAGTCGCGCATCTGGCCGTTCAAGGAGATGAAGGGCAAGCAACCCTACGATCCGGAACTCAACACGCTGGTCGTCAACCATGTGTTCGGCACGGACGATAGCGCCTTCTGGACCAACTTCGACTATCCCAAGGCGATCGCCTTCGGCATGAATTACGCTGGCCTGCCGTGGAGCGGAAAGATCGGCTTCATCGAGACGCGCATGTATTGGCCGATCACCCACATGGTCGCCCCGAAGGAGAAGGCCATCCCCTGTTCGGATTGCCACAGCCGCGATCCCGATGGGCGTCTCGCCGGGCTCGGTGGCTTCTACATGCCCGGCCGCGACGGCTCGCGGCTGCTCGACATCCTCGGCTATCTCGCCCTGTTCGGCGCGCTCTTCGGCGTGGTCGTCCACGGAGCCCTGAGGGTCATCCTCAGCAGAGGACACCGGTCATGAGCCACAAACGCGAGGTGATGATCTACACGCGCTACGAGCGCTTCTGGCACTGGTCGCAGGCAGTCCTCGTCTTCACTCTCTTTTTCACCGGACTTGCCATTCATGGCACTCACGACCTTGTTCCGTTCGGCCTCGCAGTCAGTATCCACACGAATGCGGCCCTGCTGCTGATCGCGCTCTGGATGTTCACGACCTTCTGGAACTTCACAACCGGACAATGGCGCCAGTATCTCTTCAAGAAGGGAGTGTTCAAAGTCATCCGTTTCTATGCCTGGGGCATCCTCTTCGGCGAGCCACACCCCTACAAGAAGTCCCTGCAACGCAAGCAGAATGCCCTGCAGTCGCTGGCCTACATGACTTTCATGACCCTGATCGGCCCCGCCCTGTGGTCTACCGGCATCGCCTATCTGCTCTACAACTCCTGGAGCCATTACGCCTGGTCGACGACCGGGCTCTGGGTCGTCGCGCTGTTGCATACCGCCGCCGCTTTCGCCATGGGTGCCTTCGTCGTCGTGCATGTCTACATGACGACAACAGGGAAGACGCCTCTCCATTACGTCAAGACGATGGTCACCGGCTATGACAGCATCGAACTGACCGAGGTCGAGGAAGCCTATATCGAGGAGACGAAATCGACGGAGATGCGATGATCGATCACTCGCCGCCGGCTGCCAGGCGGGCGAGCATCGCGACGTTGCAGAGGCAGCGCCCCGGCGATACGTCCACGATGGCACCGCTCCGGCGGAAATCGGTCACCATCCTGCTGGCGTGCTCCGGCGTTACCGCGAGCATGGCGCCCAGATCTTCGCGCGAGAACAAGGGGGCCAGGCCGTTGGGATCGACCATGCGGCATAGGAGGCGGGAGAAGCGTTGCGGCGCCTTGCCGGTGGAGAGTTCGGTCAGCCACGCATCGGCCTCTTCGAGGGCTATTTGCCAGCGGCGCATCAGTTGATCGTGCAGGGCGGGCGTGTTTCGACGCAGGCCGTCGATGGCTGCTGTCGATATCCTGCACACCGCCGCACGCTCCAGAACGACGGCGCTATGCCCGTAGGCGTCTCCCACGAGCGCCTCGAGGCCGAAGGTGCAGGAGGGCTTCAGGAGGCGGACGATCCGCTGCTGACCATCGGGCAGGAAACGCAACAGCTTGATGTAGCCGGACCGCAACGTGAAGACGGATGAGCGCCGCTCTCCGGTCGAATAGATGACGTCACCGGCTGCGTATTCGGCTTCTTCGACCTGGCGAAGGAGCCCATCGAGGCGGTTGGCAGGCAAGATGCCGAACAGCGAGCGCTGGCGCACCGGACAAGCCTCGCAACGGCTGCCATGGCCGGATGTTGGCGTCGCTTCGTGTCTGTTCGGTATTTCCAGCATTATCGACCCTTGGTTGTCGTGGTCAGGACTCCGGCATTGGGACACAGTTGCGCCTTGCCTGCCACGATGAGCCGCCAGCTTCCATCATGCGGTACGCTACCTTCTCGACCGGAAGACGCCTATCCGGCAATTGGATGTGCCGCATCAGCGCGGACCGGCGCTCACGGCAACGGGCTCCGGCTATCGCTTTGCCGGCGCTCGGCGATCCAGCGCCGGATCAACTGTGCGATCACCCGAAATCCGGCCGCGCGAGGCGACTGCCGCCGCCAGGCGAGCCCGATGGTTCGGCTGTTGGCGCCATCTGCAAGTGGGATGGCCGCTACCCGGTGGTCGGCGAGCAGGCCACCGAACACCGCAAGCTCGGGAAGTAGGGTCGAGCCGAGCCCCTCGGCGACCATAGCCGCCAGCATGTGCAGGCTGGTCGCCGAGTACGCCGCGTCGGAGATATTGGGCCATCTCGCAAACACCGGCAGAGCGTGACGGTGCAGGCAGTTCTCCCGCTCCATGAACATCATCTCTTCAACTGGCAACTGAGCCGCCTCGACGGCGGTGAGAGCTGCTTGAGGATGATCGAGCGGACAAACGAAGCGGAAAGGGTCGTCGAAAAGCATTTCGGTCTCGAACGGACCGATGTCATAGGGGAAGGCCATCAGAACCAGGTCAAGCCGGCCATCGGCAAGGCGCTCGATCAGCGCCGGCGTCTTGTCCTCCCTGAGGCCGAACACCAGGTCGGGGAGGTGCTGGCGGGCAAACGGCAAGAACCGCGGCAGCAGAAAGGGCCCGACGGAGGGAATGCAGCCCAATTCGATCCTGCCGGTCAACGGATTGGCGGCCGTCTTGCCGAGCCCGAACAACTGGTCGGTCTCGTGCAGTATGCGGCGCGCCTGCTCGACGATCCCCAGTCCGTCCGGCGTTACCATGACTGATCGGCGGGTTCTTTCCGCGAGCCGCACTCCCAAAAGGGACTCCAGCTCGGCAATCCCGGCACTGAGCGTCGATTGCGAGACGTTGCAGGCTTCCGCCGCCTTTCGGAAGTGTCTCTGTTCGGCAAGCGCGATCAGGAAGGTGAGATGGCGGATGTTGGGGTAGGACTGCATGGCTCTTGATCGATTTTTCCGATTACTATGGCCATTTTAATTTGCTTCTCAGGCTACGGACAATGCCTTATTCGGAAAAGCACGATCAAATTGGATGATGTGCGATGACTGCTGTTCCTTTTGAAGCCGAGCAGACCGACCGGCTTGCCCACTTTCCCGTTTCCTTCTTTTCCGTCGTCATGGGGCTCTCCGGCCTTGCCATCGCCACGCACAAGCTCGAAGGAGCCGCCGGGCTTGGCGGAACAGCCGGCACCGTCCTGTTCTGGACTGCGGTTTCGGTCTACGCGGCGATCGTTTGCATCTATCTCGTCAAGATGGTGCTGAAGCCCGCCGCCGTGGCCAGTGAATGGAGACACCCCGTCCGTATCGCTTTCTTTCCGGCGAGTTCCATCGGGCTCATTCTTCTGTCGATCGCCGCCCTTGGCGTGGCTCCAGGCTTGTCCTTCTGGCTGTGGCTTGCCGGCTCCTGTCTACATTTCGCTTTCACCATCATGGTGATCACCGCCTGGATCGACCACTCGCGCTACGAGGTGGTTCACCTCAATCCCGCCTGGTTCATACCGGTCGTCGGCAATATCCTGGTGCCGATCGCCGGCGTCCGGCATGCGCCAGCCGATGTCTCATGGATGTTCTTCTCGGTCGGGCTGCTGTTCTGGCTGGTGCTGCTCACCGTGGTGGTCAACAGGTTGATCTTCCACAGCCCGTTGCCGGCGCGGCTGATGCCGACGCTGTTCATCCTGATTGCACCGCCGGCCGTGGGGTTCATTTCCTGGACAACGCTGAGCGGCGGCGTCGATCCGTTCGGACGCATCCTGTTCTTCTCGGCGATCTTCTTCTTCCTGATGATGGTTCCGCAGCTCGGCAAGTTCGCCCGTCTGCCCTTCACGCTATCCTGGTGGGCCTATTCCTTCCCGCTGGCCGCCCTCACCATCGCGCAGTTTGCAATGGCGGAAAAAGCCGGCGTCGATTTCTATCGCTGGATCGGGTTCGGTCTTTATGGCCTGCTGGCCCTGCTGATCGCCGCCCTTGCCATCCGAACCGTCGTGGCCATGGTGCGCGGCGAAATCTGCGTGGCCGAGCACTGACAAGCCGACCTGCCGGGTGATCAGGCCATCCATGGCCGGATTTCTGTACGGGCCCAGCCCCTGAGGAAATCGCCGATCTCCCGGAAGGTGTCAGCTCGGCCCGACTGGCGGCGCCAGGCAAGGCCGATGCTGCGTACGTTCGCCTCGCCCGAAATCGGCCGGATAGCGATCTCGCCACCGCCGGCGATGCCGGCGTTGATCGCCAGATCCGGCAACAGCGTCGCCCCCATGCCTTCCGCCACCATGGCCACCAGCGTCGGTAGACTGGTGGCGGAGAAGGTCGTCTCGGCGATGCCGGGGGCGTCTTGCAACAGAGGCAATGCATGGCTGTGCAAGCAGTGATCCTTTTCGAGCAGCATCAGCGGTTCGCCGCCGAGCCGCTCCATCGCGACGCTTTCGACACCCGCGAAAGGGTGGTCCGCGGCACAGGCGAAGCGATAGGCGTCTTCGAACAGCATCATGGTCTCGAGCCCATCCGTCTCATAGGGAAAGGCGATCAGCACAAGGTCTAGGCGACCGTGGGCAAGCCGGTCGAGCAGTTCCCCGGTCTTGTCCTCCCGCAACGCAAAGCGGAGTTCGGGAAAGCGTCCGCGCAATGCCGGAATGATCCTCGGCAGGAGGTAGGGCCCTATCGTCGGGATCGTGCCGAGGGAAATGGTGCCCGAATAGGGGGCGGTCGCCTCGGCCGCGATGTCCAGCATGTCGTCGGCCGAACGTAGCAGTGCCGCCGCTTTCTCCGCCAGAACGTGGCCGATTCTCGTCAGAATGACCGAGCGCTTGGTGCGTTCGGCGACCTGAACGCCCAGAGCCGCTTCGAGCTCGCGGATGCCTGCGCTGAGCGTCGACTGGGTGACCGACGAAGCTTCCGCCGCTTTGCCGAAGTGACGGTGTTCGGCCAGGGCGACGAGATAGGCGAGATGCCGAAGGTTGGGATAGGCCCGCATTGTAATCGCCATCCTCGATCATACTGACAAGAATTATTCGTTTCCAAGTGTTTTAGAAGTTTCTTATGTAAGTGGCAACAGACAACGCACGACGCATGGGGTCGAGAGCCATGGACAACACCCGAGAACGGGGCGGCAAGCCCGAGGTCAAGGCCTTTCCCGAATCCGAAACAAACACCATCAGCTATGTCGTCAGCGATCCGGAGACCGGCAAGGCGGCGGTCATCGACAGCGTTCTTGACATAGACTACGCCGCCGGCCGCCTCTCCTACCATTCGGCCGATGCCGTCATCGCCTTCGTCGAACAACATGGCCTCACGGTGGAGTGGTTGATCGAAACCCACGTCCACGCCGATCACCTTTCCGCCGCCCCTTACATTCAAGCCCGTGTCGGCGGCAAGATCGGCATCGGCGACCGGATCACCGTCGTGCAGGACACCTTCGGCAAGGTGTTCAACGAGGGCACCGAGTTTGCCCGCGATGGCGGTCAGTTCGACCGGCTGTTCCAGGATGGCGATCGCTACCTCATCGGCAACATCGAGGCCGTCGCCTTGTCGACGCCCGGCCATACGCCGGCCTGCATGACGCATGTGATCGGCGATGCCGCCTTCGTTGGCGACACGCTGTTCATGCCGGATGCCGGCACCGCTCGTGCCGACTTCCCCGGCGGCGACGCCCACGCCCTTTATCGCTCCGCCCGCCGCATCCTCGAACTGCCGGCCGAGACGCGCCTCTTCATGTGCCACGACTACGGCACGGCGACGCGCGGCATGGCCTGGGAAACGACTGTGGCCGAAGAGCGTGCCCGCAATATCCACGTCGGAGACGGCATGGGCGAGCAGGAGTTCGTCGACAGGCGCACCGCCAGGGATGCGACGCTCTCAATGCCCCGCCTCATCCTGCCCTCGCTGCAGGTCAACATGAAGGCTGGCCGTCTGCCCGAACCGGACTCTGCCGGCAAACGCTTCCTCAAAGTGCCGCTCGACGGCCTTTGAAATCCAAGCCCACCAACCAACCCAAACTGAAAGGAAATATCATGAGCTGCACCGATTCCGCCCCCAAGACCGTCGCCGCGCCGGCCGTTGCCGCCGCTGCTGCCGTTGCTCCGGTGGCCGCCACCCCCGTCGTCAGTCTGCCGCGCATCAACGAGCCGGCGCCCGCCTTCTCGGCCAAGACCACCTTCGGTCCCCGCTCCCTTGCCGACTACAAGGGCAAGTGGCTGGTGCTGTTCTCCCATCCGGCCGACTTCACGCCGGTCTGCACCACCGAGTTCATGGCCTTCGCCAAGGCCGCCGATGAGTTCAAGTCGATCAATACCGAGTTGCTCGGCCTGTCCATCGACAGCATCTTCTCGCATATCGCCTGGGTCCGGAACATCGAGGAGAAGTTCGGCGTCGCCATCCCCTTCCCGATCATCGAGGATCTGAAGATGGACGTCGCCATGGCCTACGGCATGATACATCCGGGCGCTGGCGACACGTCGGCCGTGCGGGCCACCTTCATCATCGATCCCGAAGGCATCCTCCGCGCCATGGTCTACTACCCGATGACCAACGGTCGATCGGTCGCCGAGATCATGCGCCTCGTCAAGGGCTTGCAGACCAGTCTCAAGAACGGCGTCGCCACGCCCGAGGGCTGGCAGCCGGGCGACAAGGTTCTGGTCGGCGCGCCGGTCACCGTCGATGACGTCAAGGCCCGCCTCGCCGCCGGCCTCGAAACCACCGACTGGTACTTCTCGAAGAAGACGCTGGCCTGACGGTCGCGCCTTTCCGGAAACGGTGGCCGAGCCGGCGGAAACGTCGGCTCGGCAAAGCCGCTTCGGGAAGCGACTTGCCAAAGCAACCGAGGGAGTAACCGACGTGCTGTTTGAAGCCTTTGCCGCCGTACTGTCCGGCGCCCTGTCCGGCTTCGTCCTCGGCCTGATCGGCGGGGGCGGGTCGGTGCTGGCAACACCCCTGTTGCTCTATTTCGTCGGGGTTGCCTCGCCACATGTTGCGCTTGGCACGGGGGCTTTGGCCGTCTCGCTCAACGCTTTTGCCAATCTCGTCGGACATGCGCGCAAGGGCCACGTGCTCTGGCGCTGCGCCTTCGTCTTCTCGGCCTTCGGCATGGTTGGCGCCTTCCTGGGGTCGACGCTCGGCAAGCTGATCGATGGCGACGCGCTCTTGTTCCTGTTCGGCCTCGCCATGGTCGCCGTCGGCGCTTCCATGCTGCGGCCGCGCAAGCTCATGCCGGGCGAGCGACCACCGATCACCCGAGGGAGCTGCTACCGCGCCGCCGCCATGGCCGTGCTGACCGGTGCCGCCTCCGGCTTCTTCGGTATCGGCGGCGGCTTCCTCATCGTGCCGGCCCTGATCCTTGCCACCGGCATGGCCACCATCAACGCCGTCGGCACCTCGCTGATGGCTGTCGGCGTCTTTGGACTGACGACGGCTGCCAACTATGCGGTTTCCGGTCTCATCGACTGGGTCGTCGCCGCCGAGTTTCTGGCCGGCGGTCTGGGGGGAGGCCTCGTAGGCCTAAGCCTTGCGAGCCGGTTGTCGACCAACAAGGACGCCCTCAACCGCGTTTTCGCCGCCGTCGTCTTCGTCGTCGCCGCTTACGTCATCTACCGGGCAGGTGGGGCGCTCTTCGCGCCGGGATGAGCGGACCGATGCGGCGATAGTCCCTGTAAGCGTGAGCGGGTTGGTCGGAGAGAACTTGGTGGGGCTATCTGATGTCGGCGATCGTAACATGCGACGCAGCGGACACCATGTCTGGGTCGAGTTGGCTAATCAGGTCAACTTCGTGAAAGAGGCTGTCGATATGCACCTGAAAGGCCGTGACGGCCGCGTCCTCGTCACGGTTTTGCAGGTGATGGAAGATCTCGGTGTGCTCCTTGAGGCTATCCACGAAGTGATCGCCCTTGGGAAGAGCATAACGGCGAATACGATCCAGCTGGCCGGTCGCGCTATGGAGTGTGCGCCAGGCACTCGGAAAGCCCGAGCAGTCACAGATCATCTTGTGAAAACCGTTGTCGAGGGCGAAGAATTCGTCGATGTCCCTTCTTTCGGCTGCCTTCTTCTGCTGGAACAGCGAGATCTCGAACTGGCTGGAAGCGGCTGGGGTGAAGCGTCGGGCCGCCAGACGGACGAGGCGCTTTTCCAGAGTGTCGCGCGTGACCTGACCATCGAGCACCTCGTGCACCACAATGAGATTGACGAAGGTGCCGCCACTCGGCCTGACCACGACGAGGTTTTCGGCGGCGAGTTGAATGATGGCCTCGCGCAGCGGGGTTCGCGATGTGCCGAGCGCTTCGCAGATTTCCTTCTCGGGGATCGGCGCCCCGGGAAGCAGCTTCATGGAAATGATTGCTTCCCGGATCAGTTCGTAGATCTGCCCGGCCTTGGGGCGACCGTTGTCGAGCAGGGCCGGTGAAAAGCCGAATCTCGAACCTTCCGGGCCGGTCGCGGCAAGAGCTTGCAGAGAAGAGGGCGCACGCATCTTTCAGGTTTCCTGAGATCGGTTTTCGAGTACCAACTTAGTGAGATCGTATCGATCCGTCGATATGACCTCGGCGGTCATTGAGCGGCACAGGTGAGCTGCGCCCTCAACTCCGGCTTCTCTCCTATGTGATCTCATAGCCCCACCTCGTCTCCGCCAACTCTGATCGATGCAGGCATCTGCGCAAATACCTAACAGGTCGCCAGCTTTCTTGACGCGATCAGTATACCGGTATATCGGTTGCAGCAACAGGAAACGAGGTGTGGGAGGAGGCTTCGGTATTTGACCGTAGCACTACGCCAAGTTGCGTCAGGGTGAGATAGCCTAGACAAGTTCCCTTGCAGGACCGGCACTCGGCCGCCCAGAGCGGTTGATACGGGAGTATTTGCTCGTCCGAGCGAACATCTCAGTCCTGTCGGTGGATGCCTTGGTCAGACGTAGTCCCGCACGTAGATTGCGAGGAGAAGTCATGAAGGAACTCGTTTCGTTCGGCCGGTTCAAGGGGGAGGAGGTTCACGAGCTGACGCTGCGAACCGAAGCCGGGACCGAGATGAAGGTGATCACCTTCGGGGCCATCCTTCGCGACCTCAAGGTTCCCGCGCCGGAAGGCCTGCGACGGGTTCTCCTCGGCTTCACGGCGCTCGAGGCTTACGTCGACAACAAGCATTGGCACCTCGGCGCGGTGCCGGGGCGGGTGGCCAACCGCATCGGGGGCGGTCGCTTCGAACTCGACGGACGGTCATACGGCTTGCCGCGCAACCAGGAAAATCGGCACACGCTCCACAGTGGCGACTACGGTTTCGGCGCTCGCAACTGGTCGGTCGTCGATGTCGATAGCCGATCGGTTACATTGGCGGTTGTTGCTGAGGATGGAGAGGACGGCTTCCCAGGACGGCTGACGACCACTGTCACCTATCGCCTACTGGAGCCGGCAACGCTCCAGATCGTCTACTCGGCCACGACCGACAAGGCGACGCCGATCAACCTCACCAATCACGCCTACTTCAATCTCGACGGCCGTGGCGACGTCCTCCATCAGCGCCTCGCGCTCGACTCCGATTTCTTCACGCCCACGGATGCAGACCTGATCCCAACCGGGGAGATCCGCTCCGCCGAGGGGACGCCCTGGGATTTCCGCACGGAACGGCCCTTCCTGTTCGAGAGGGATGGCCAGCCGTTCCATTACGACGGCAATGTCGTGCTGCGCTCGCACGGTGTTCTGGCACGAGCGGCGCGCGCGACATCATCGAGCGGCGACGTCGCGATGGAGGTCTGGACCGATCAGCCAGGTTTGCAGGTGTTCGACGCGGAGACGTTGGACGTGTCGGCGCCCGGGCTTGACGGCGAGCGCCTGACGGCGCGCTCCGGCTTCTGCCTCGAACCGCAAGTGTTCCCGGATTCGATCAACAGACCACATTTCCCCAATTCCGTGCTGAGGCCGGGGGAGGTCTACACCCACCACACCGAATACCGCTTCGGTCGTTAGCCTGGGTTCAATCTTTCCAACGCTTTCGCGGACGCGCCATCGGCGCGGCCGACGGGATCCTCATTCTCAAATTCCAACCAAGGAGGCTCGTCATGAGCACAAGAATCGTTCTGATCGGCGCCGGAAGCGCTATGTTCGGCCTGGGGACCGTCGGTGACATCCTGCGCAGCAAGTCGCTGGAAGGGGCCACGATCGTTCTCAACGACATCAACCCGGAAGCTCTCGCCTTCGTGGAGGGGGTCGCCAGCCGCTACGTTCGCGACAAGGGGCTGCCCTACAAGATCGAGGCGACGACCTCGCTCGACGATGCGCTGAAGTCGGCCAACTTCTGCATGATTTCGATCGAGGTCGGCGATCGCCATACCCTCTGGGAAGAGGATTGGAAGGTGCCGATGCAATACGGCTTCCGCCAGGTCTACGGAGAGAACGGCGGACCGGGCGGCCTGTTCCACGCCCTGCGCATCATTCCGCCGATCCTCGGCATCTGCGAACGCATCTCCGCCGTCTGCCCCGACGCCTTCGTCTTCAACCTCAGCAACCCGATGGTGCGCATTTCCCAGGCGGTTCACACCAGGTTCCCGCACCTGAAATACGTCGGCATCTGCCATGAGGTCGCCTCGCTCAACGAGCACCTGCCGTTGCTCTTGAACACTCCGATCGAAAACCTGGAGATCAAGGCCGGCGGCTTCAATCATTTCAGCGTTCTGGTCGAGGCGACCTACAAGGACAGCGGCAAGGATGCCTATCCCGACATCCGCGCCAAGGCGCCGGCCTATTTTGCCAAGGCGCCGGCGGTGTTCGGCTACGTCGGCGAACGCGCCCTGTTCCAGGAGATCCTGAAGCGGTTCGGTTGCCTGCCGATCACCACCGACAGCCATTTCGGCGAATACATTCCCTGGGCGGCCAGCGTCGTCGATCACCGGGGCATCCTGGAGTTCTATTCGAGCTACAAGGCGACCATGCGCTCCAACCATGAGGAGGCGCTGCGCCGCATCGCCGATGGGACGCCACCGGAAGAGTATTGGCGCGTGGTGCCGATCATCGAGGGCATCCTCAACGACAGCCATCATGGCGAGCTGGCGGTCAACGTGCCGAACGACGGCCTCATCGATTACCTGCCGGCCAACCAGATGGTCGAGGTGCCGGGCATCATCGATGGCAAGGGCATCCACGGCGTCCGGCTCGATCCCTATCCGAAGGCCTTCGCGGCGTTGCTGATGACGCAGGTGCCGGTCAACGACATGACCACCGAGGCGGTGCTGCGCGGGTCCAAGGAGGCGGCGTTGCAGGCAATCCTGGTCGATCCGGTCTGCCACGACGCCAAGGCCGCCGCCGATCTGCTCGACACCATGATCTCACTTCAGAAGGCGCACCTCGGCTACCTGAAGTGAGGGACCGTCTGTCTGGCCGTGGCGGGCCCGACAGGGGCTCGCCGCGGGACCTAGCGAACGCAGGCTCACACATTCTCACGGAAACAAACAAGATGACCGCGGTTCTGAACGGTAACTCCGACCTCGCGCTCCGACGCCGCATCGGTATCACTCGGCTCGTCCGGCATTCGCAGTTCGCGCTACTGGCGATCTTGGTCCTGGCCTTTGTGCTGGCCTCCCTGCTTGTTCCCTACTTCTTGACGTGGGGCAACCTGTCCAATCTTCTCCAGCGCAACTCGATCATCGGCATCGTCTCCTGCGGCATGTTGCTGATGATCATCCTTGGCGGTTTCGACCTGTCGGTCGGGGCGGTCGGAGCCATGTCGTCGGTGGCCGCCGCCGCCCTCGTCGCCGGGGTGTCCATTCCGCTCGGCATCGTCGCGGCGCTGGCGCTCGGGCTGGCGGTCGGCCTTCTCAACGGCTTCTGCATTGCCAAGGTGGGCATCACGCCCTTCGTCGCGACGCTTGGCGTCGAGGTGCTGGTCACCGGCCTCCTATTCATCGCCACCTCGGCGGAACCGATTTATGGCGTGCCGGAGTCCTTCACGACCATCGGTCTCGGCAAGATCGCCTTCCTGCCGATCCCGACGCTGATCTTCGCCGCGATTGCGCTGGCGACCTGGGCGCTGCTGCGGTTCACCACCTTCGGTCACTACGTTTTCATGGTCGGCGGCAACAAGGACGCCGCGCGCCTCGCCGGGGTCAACGTCGACCGCGTCACCCTCGTGACCTATGGCCTCGGCGGCCTTTATGCCGGGTTGGCCGGCGTGGTGCTACTCGGCACCACCGGCATCGGCCAGCCGGCGAGCGCCACCGACTGGCCGCTCTCGGCCATCGCCGCCGTCGTCGTCGGGGGCGTTCCGCTGAGCGGGGGCGTTGGGAGCGTGGGGCGCGTGGTGCTGGGGACGTTTCTGCTCGGCATCATCGCCAACATCCTCAATCTCACGGGCATTTCTCCTTACTGGCAACCCGCGATCACCGGCGTCGTCATCCTCGTCGCCGTCGGTGTCGACAGTTACCAGCGCAAGCGAGCAGGCAGAGACTGAAACGGATCAACAAGTGGAGGAAGCATGATGAAGTGGACAACAATAGCATCGGTGGCCGCAGTGGCCCTCATCGGCTGTGCCCAATGGGCCAACGCCGCGGACAAGCCCTACCGCATCGGATTTATGGTCTGGGATACGGCGCAGCCCTTCTATTCCAACATGATGAAGGCGGCGCGCGACACGGCCAAGGCCGAGGGCGTCTCGCTTGACATCCAGGGTGGCAAGGCCGACCTCACCACAGAGATTTCGCTGGTGCAGCAGTTCATCGCCCAGCAGGTTGATCTTATCCTGCTCACGGCGAGCGATCCCAAGGGCATTGTCCCCGCCGTTCGTCTGGCCAATGCGGCCAACATCCCGGTGATTGCCGTCAATACCCGCGTCGACACAAGCGGCGGCGCCGAGATCGTCACCTACGTTGGGGCAGACGATTACGCCTTCGGCCAGATCCAGGGCAAGCTTCTCGCCCAGGCGATCGGCGGCAAGGGCAAGGTCGCCTACATCATGGGAACGCTCGGCATGTCGCCGCAGCTCAACCGCAAGGCCGGCCTCGAGGACACCCTCAAGAGCTATCCCGACATCAAGCTTGTCGAAACTCAGGTCTCCAACTGGGATAGCGCCCAGGCCTTGGCGGTCACGCAGGATTTCCTGAGCAAGTACCCCGAGGGCGCGCTCGACGTCATCCTCGACCAGGGGCCGGAAGCGGTCAACGGTGCCAATTTTGCCGTCCAGCACGACCGCACCGACGTCAAGTTCATTATGGGCGACTACCCCGCCAACGTCCGCAACGCCATCCTGAAGGGCACCGTCTACGGGACCGTCAATCAGGATCCGTCGCCGCAGGGCGCCAATGCCGTCAAGGACGCGATCCTCTGGCTGGACGGGCACAAGGACGCCGTGCCGCAGCCCAACCACTACCTGGACCTGCCGATCGTCACCAAGGAAAACGCCGACAAGTTCCCGGCAGCTTGGGGAGATTGACGTCATGACCGAAGTTGGCTCCTCGACGGATCTTCGGCGGGAAAATCACCTGCTCGAACTGAGGAACATCCACAAGTCGTTTTCCTCGGTCGAGGTTCTGAAGGGAGTCGACTTCGATCTCCGACAGGGCGAAATCCACGCCTTGATCGGGCACAACGGAGCCGGAAAGTCGACCTTGATCAAGGTCGTCTCCGGTCTCTACCCGGATTACTCAGGCTCCATCGCCATCAATGGCAAAACCGTAGACCTGTGTACGCCGCACGCTGCGGCGGACAATCAGATCGCAGTGATCTATCAGGATTTTGCCTTGGTTCCCGAGTTCACGGTTGCCGAAAACATCGCCCTCGGACGAGAACCCGGTAGGTTGGGCGGTTTCTTGCTGCCGCATGGAGATCTGCGCCGGCGCTCCGAACGCGAAATCGCGGAGTTTGAGCTGGATGTCCCGCTGGATACGCCGGTGCGCCACCTCGGCGTCGCCGGCAAGCAGATGACCGAAATCGCCAAGGCATTGGCGCGTCGTGCCCGTGTGCTGATCATGGACGAGCCGACGGCGCGCCTTGCTCCCCATGAACGCACCCGCCTGTTCGAGATCATGAGACGGCTCGCCGCCTCAGGTGTCGGCATCATCTACGTCAGCCACTTCCTCGACGAGATCAAGGAGGTGACGGACCGAGTGACGGTATTGCGCGACGGTGCCGTCGTCGCCTCCGCTGCTACCGAGAGCATGGATATCGAGGACATGGCGCGCCTCTTGACCGGAGATGAGAAGACGATGGTCAGTGCCGCTCGCCCGGTCGCCGACAAATGCCGGCAACGGCCGATCGGCAAGGCGACACTTGAGCTGATCGACTTCTCGGTACATGGGCGACCGCCCACCAACCTTGCGCTCGCGCCCGGCGAGATTGTCGGCGTCGCCGGGCTCGTGGGCTCGGGACGCACCAGCCTTGCCCGCGCCATCCTCGGCGATATCGCATCCAGCGGCACGCTGCGCATCGACGGGGAGGCCATCGGCAAGGTCACGCCGGGTCGGGCGGCCCGCTTTGGCATTGCCATGGTGCCGGAGGATCGCAAGCTGACCGGCTTGGTGCTGCAGGCTTCGATCGCTTCCAACATGGAGTTGACGGCGCTCGGCACCTATCTCGGGTACTGGGGATTGGTGCGCCGCGATCTCGCCTGCCATGTCATCGAAGACGCCATTGATCGCTTCCGCATCCTGCCAAAAGATCCGGGACGCCCTGTGGGGCATCTCAGCGGCGGCAATGCCCAGAAGGTGCTGATGGCACGCGCTGCGCTCGCCAAGCCCAAGGTGCTGCTCCTCGATCAGCCGACTGCCGGCGTCGATATCGGTGCAAAGAGCGAAACCCATCGCCAGATCCGTGCGTTGGCTGAGACAGGCACCGCAGTCTTGCTGATTTCCGACGATCTCGACGAGCTCCTGAGCCTTTCCGATCGTATTGCGGTCATGACGGAGGGCGCCCTGGGGGCGGTGGTCGACACGACGAACTTCAATCGATCGACACTTCTGGCGGCGATCAGCCAGAATGTCGAAAAGTGTCATGCGCGTGCCGACTGAAACCGATCCCCATCCTGCACCTTTCTGTTGTGCGCTCACGCCCCCGCTTGCTGGACAGGCAGGACGATGACAGACGTGCCGGCGGGGACGCGATTGTAGAGATCGATGATGTCCTCGTTCATCAGGCGGATGCAACCCGACGACATGGCCTTGCCGATCGAGGCCGGTTCGTTGGTGCCGTGGATGCGGTAGAGCGTGTCCTTGCCCCCCTCGAACAGATAGAGGGCGCGGGCGCCAAGCGGGTTGCCTTCGCCGCCTTCCATGCCGCCGGCCCATTGGGCGTAGCGTTGGGGATCGCGGGCGATCATGTCGCGAGTTGGCGTCCAGCGCGGCCATTCCCGCTTGAAGGCGACCCTGGCTTTGCCGGACCACTCCATGCCGGCCTTGCCGACGCCGACGCCGTAGCGAAGCGCCATGCCGTCCTCTTGCACCAGATAAAGATAACGGCTTGCCGGATCGACGACGATGGTGCCGGGAGCGGCGCCCGTCGGATCGGCGACCAGTTGGCGACGGTATTGCGGTGGGGGAACGGTGACCCCGGCACCGGGACCTGCGGCGGTGACGGCCGGCAGGGGCGGCATGGCCGGCCCATATGGCGAAGCGACGCAGGCGGCGAGCAACAAGGGGGCGAGGGCAAAGATGGCTGCAAGTCTCATTGGGTGTCTCCGGCCTGACGGCTGCGGGCTTCGGCAATGGCTTCCCGGAAACCGTCATAGTCCAGCGTAGAGGCGAGAAGAGGCCCGATGAGGTAGGTCGGCGTGCCCTGGAGACCAAGCGCGTCGGCCTGATCCATGTTGCGTGCGAGCAGCGCGGTGATGTCCTTCTTTCTGGCTTCGAGGTCGGCCTTGAGGCGCGGCATGTCTATGCCGGCTGCCTCAATCGCCCTTTCCATGTCCTCCTGCGACACGGCGCGGCCGTTGATCGCCATCAGGGCGTGGTGGGCCCGCTCGTAAGCCCCCTGATACTGGGCGGCCAAGGCCATGCGGGCGCCATAGACGGAGGCCTGCGTCAGGATCGGCCAATCCTTGTAGACGAGGCGGATGTTGCCGTCCTCCTGTACGGCGCGGGCGAGGTCCGGCGCAGCCTTCTTGCAGAAGGGGCAATTGTAGTCGGTGAAGGCGACGATGGTGAGGTCCCCTTTTGGATTGCCGACTTCCGGCGCATCGGGATCGTGAAGAACGTCGTTGAGGCTCACGTCGGCCGCGAGTGCCTGGGCAGCGCCAAGGCCGAGGGCCAGCGTGGCGGTCGCGCCGGCGAGGAAGGTGCGTCGTTGCATGAAGATCCTTTCGTGGAAGTGTCAGGCGCCGAAAGCGCCGAGGCGGGCGGCCAGATCGGCGGCGCTGAAGGCGCCAATCAGGCGTGAGCCGGTGATTTCCCGCCCCTTGGTATCGAGCAGAAACAAAGCTGGTGGTCCGACTACGCGAAAGCGCTCCATCAGTTCCTCGGCCTCGGCGGTCTGGGCGGTGATGTCGACGGTGATCCGAGCCGTATGGGCGAGGCGAGCGCTGATGTCGGGTTTGGCGAGGATCTTCTCGTTGGATTTGCAGATGGAGCACCAGTCGGCCGTAAACAGCACGAGCACCGGCTTGCCAGCCGATGCCTCGGCGGCGAAGGCGCGGTCGAAGTCGGCCGGCAATGTCGAGGGCGAGGCGGTCGCTTCTGCGACCTCGCGGCCGGAGAGGAAGGCGAGCGGTCTGTAAAGATCTCCGCTGCCACCGGCTGCGCCGACGATCAGCACCGCGCCGTAAAGTGCCGCCGAGAGACCTAGCACCTTGGAAAACCGGGCATTCCAGGGGCTCGTGCGTTCCAGCCGATCGAACGCGCCGAGGAAGGCGGCGACGATGAGAGCCCAGATTCCCCAAAGCGCCAGCCCGGCCGGGCCCGGCAGAAGGCGAGCGGCCAGCATGACGGCAACGCCAAGAAAAGCGAGGCCGAAGACGCGGCGGAAGCCATCGAGCCAGGGACCGGACTTGGGCAGATAGCGCGCGCCGAAGGTGCCGGCCAGCAACAGAGGCAGACCCATGCCGAGCCCGAGGGCGAACAACGCTGCGCCACCGCGCGCTGCATCGCCCGTGTCGATGGCGTAGAGCATGGCAGCGGCCAGTGGCGGAGTGACGCAGGGGCCGATCACCAGCGCCGAACCGAAGCCGAGGAGCGCCGCGCCACCAAGCGAACCGCCGCGAACCGGTCGGTTGGCAATCCGCGTCACAATGGACGACGGCAGCGCCAACTCGAACAAGCCGAACATGGCGAGCGCCAGCGCGACGAAAATGGCGGCCGAGAAGCCCAGCACCAACGGCGTCTGCAACAGGACCTGAAGATTTGCGCCGCTCCAGCCGGCGACAAGGCCGGCCAGACCGTAGGCCGAGGCCATGGCCAGCACATAGGCTGTCGACAGCAAGAAACCGTGCACAGCCGACGGGCGCCCAGCACCGACCAGCAGTCCCGAGAGGATGGGGATCATCGGGAAGACGCAAGGGGTGAAGGCGAGTAGCAGCCCGAAGCCGACGAAGGCGGGAATGATGGCAAGGAGGCCGCCGGACAGCGCGGTGTCGGCCTTTGCGTCGTCCGGCGTTCCACTCGGGGGCGGGGCGGGGGCTCGAGAGGCGGGCGGTTGCGGCGTCTCCGTCAGGAGCGAGGCGCGCGGCGGCTGCGTTATGGTGAGCGAGGCGAGATCGACCCGACTCCTGACCGGCGGGTAGCAGATGCCCGACTCGGCGCAGCCCTGATAGGTGACATCGAGGACGCCGCTTCGCGGTAGGCCGGCAACGGACAGGGCGACGGCGTCATGGTAGACTTCGACCAGGCCGAAGTTGGGATCGTCCTTGGTTTCGCCCGGCGGCGGCGTCAGCGGAAGGTCGGAGCCGGCGAGCGTTGCCTTCAAGCTGTCGCGGTAAAGATAGGCGCCGGGCGCCACCGTCCAGGAAAGGCGCAACGCGCCGCCGCCGTCGCGGCTGGCGTCGAGCACGAACACCTTGTCGACCGGCGGCGGCATCTCGGCCCGGGCAGTCAATGGCGAAAAGAGAAGCGGCACCAAAAGGATGAGAGCCAATCTCGCCTTGATCGAAGAAAACATGCCGCCGGTCGCCTCGCTGATTCCGCTGGACAAGGCGCATAGTGTCGCTCGACCTTAAGCCAGCCTTAAGGCAGGCAAGGCCCTTCGAGCGAACGTGTGTTGGAGTCTGGGGAAAGCGCGATGCGCATCTTGGTTGTCGAGGACGATCCTGTTCTGGCCGACGGACTGAAGGTCGGGCTCGGGCTGACGGGATCGACGGTCGACGTGGTGTTCACGGCGGCTGACGCGCGCGCCGCGATGTCGGCCACGCGCTTCGACGCGGTGGTGCTTGACCGGATGCTGCCAGATGGCGCCGGCCTCGACATTCTGGCCGACCTCAGGCGACAGGGCGATGCGACGCCGGTGCTGTTGCTCACCGCCCTCGATGAGACGACGGACCGGGTCGCCGGTCTCGATGCCGGAGCCGACGACTATCTCGGCAAACCTTTCGATCTCGACGAGTTGGCCGCCCGACTACGCGCCATTGCGCGCCGCCGAGAGGGGCGGGCCGGTCCTGTGCTCGCGGTGGCTGGCATCGTGCTCGACCCCGCGACATCCGTCGTGACGGTCGCTGGCAAGGCGGTGTCGCTGTCGCGGCGGGAGTTTGCGGTGCTCGCCGCGCTGATGGAATGGCCCGGCGCCATTCGTTCGCGCGCGGAGCTGGAAGACCGGCTCTATGGCTGGCAGGAGGAAGTGGAGAGCAACGCCGTCGAGGTTCACATCCACAACCTGCGCACCAAGGTCGGTCGAGCGGCGATCGAAACGATCCGCGGCCTCGGATACAGGCTGAGGACCGAACCATGACTTCCCTGCGCCGCCGCCTGTTCCTCTTGCTGGTTTCCGCGACCGCCGCCATCTGGCTATGCGCTGTCGGATGGATCTATTACGCCAACCGGGCCGAACTCGAGCACGTGCTCGACACTCGTCTGCAGGAAGCGGCCCGCATGGTTCATTCCATGGTGGCAAGTTCCAGCCTGGAAGCGGCAGGCATGGCTGCCGTGACGGCCGCCGATTTCACCTATAGCCGGCAGCTGTCCTGCCAGGTCTGGTCGCTGAGCGGCCGGCTGCTCGCCCGGTCGGATGGGGCGCCGGAGGGCAGTCTGGCCGAGGAAGCGGAAGGATTTTCCGATCGTCTGGTCAACGGCGAGACCTGGCGCGTCTATACCGTCGTGGATCCCGTGCATGGCGTTCGCGTGGCGGTGGGCGACCGGATCGGCCTGCGGGCCCGGCTGGCGCGCGACCTGATCGTCGGTCTCGTCGGCCCCGCGCTTTTGGCGATACCGTTGCTGGGGCTGATGATCTGGGCGAGCCTCGGCCGTGGGCTGGCGCCGCTCAGTCGGATTGCCGGTGAGATAGCCCGCCGCGATGGCGACGATGTAACGCCGGTGGCGAGCGAGGGAGCTCCGGACGAGGTGAAGCCGCTTATCGCCTCTCTGAACGGCCTGCTCGTCAAGGTCGACGCGGCGCGCCGCCACGAGAAGGAAATGACCGCCTTTGCCGCCCACGAGCTCAGGACTCCGCTTGCCGGCTTGAAAACTCAAGCGCAGGTCGCCTTGGCGGCAAAAGACGAGCAGGTCCGCGATGGAGCGCTTCGACAGATCATCGCATCGGTCGATCGCGCCAGCCGTCTCGTTCGCCAGCTTCTGGCGCTGGCGCGGCTGGAGGCTCTGACCGAAAGCGAGCCCGACGGCGGCCGGTTGGTCCTCGCCGCCTTGGTTCGCGAGGTCGTCGCAGGTCTGCCGCACCGTCCGGAGGTCGCCGTTGTCGTCGACGACGCGCTCGACGGGCTGGAGGTGCTTGCCGATCATGACAATCTCTATCTTGTCATCCGCAATCTCCAGGAAAATGCCACCGAGCACATCGGCGCGACCGGCCGTATCGCCTGGCTGGCGCTTCCGGAAAACCTGGGCATGGCCATCGAGGACGATGGTCCCGGTATTCCCGAGGACGAGCTCGATGAGGTGACCCGACGCTTTTTTCGTGGTCGCCAAAGAAGCGGGACGGGTAGCGGTCTCGGCCTGACCATTGCCGATCTTGCCGCTCGGCGCATCGGAGCGAGACTGATCATCGCCAACCGAACCGATGCGCGCGGCCTCAGGGTGGAAGTCCGCTTTCCGAGGGATCGCGTGGCGAAGATAGCCTGACATTTTTCGTCTCGTCGGCCGAACAGCCTCCGGGGAGACGAGGCGCGGGCGGGGCACGCTCTCACCGCGGCAAATGAAGCCGAAGCACCGAGTTTTGGCAAAAGGCGCCATTCAATGTCGCCCAAGCAGTCCGCCCGTGCGGCATGGAATGCACAAAATACAAGCAGTCTTGTTGCACTCTGAGCAAGCACGCCAGGGCATGCCTACATTGAACAATGACTTAGTGGATTTTAGTCAGCCTAAAAATCTGCCTTGACCGATGCGCTCTATCCACCCGACTATTTCACTATAGCTAAAAACGGACGGGCGGCATGGCGCGACAGGACCAGACCGGGGAAGATGACACCTCCGTCGGCTCACTGGGGCAGAAGCTGAGGCTTCGCCGCAAGGAGCTGGGCCTGACGCTCAGCGAAGTTGCCTCGCGCTCGGGCTTCTCCAACGGCTTCATTTCCCAGATCGAGCGCGGCCTCACCATACCGTCCCTGACGTCGCTGATATCGGTCTGTTCGATCTTGCAGATGAAGGCCAGCGACTTCCTGTCCTCGCAAGCAACGCCCGAGCCGTTCACCCGCCATAACGACCGCATCACCTTCGGGCTCGGCGGCCCGCAGAAGACAAGCGTCGTCTACGAGCGGCTGTCGGCAGCCTTTCCCGGCAACGTGCTGCGTTCGGTGATCATGCACGAGCCGCCCGGCTACCAGAGCGAGCGCTTTTCCCATGACGGCGAGGAGATCTTCTACATCGTCAGCGGCTCGCTGACGCTGGAGATCGACGGCGTCTCCACCGTGCTCAACCAGGGGGACAGCGCACACTTTCCGTCGTCGCGCGTTCACGCCACCTGGAACCACACCGACCAGACCACGGTCGTGCTGCACACCTGCACCATCGACGTGTTTGGCGACGTTTACTCCGAGCCGACGGCATCGGCCAACGGCGAGGGGGCGATCGCCATCAACAGAGCCGCCAAACGGAAGCGATACTCAACAAAGCCAATCAAAAAAGAGGGGACCGCATCATGAACATGCCTTCAAGACTGCTAGCCGCATCCCTGCTGGCCAGCGCCGCCCTCGTCGGCGTCGCTTCGGCCGAGACGACGCTGCGCCTCGACGAGACGCCGATCGGCGAACTCGATCCGGCAAAGGCGACCGACTACGCCGACTCCATCCTGATGTTCAACGTCTACGACACGCTGGTCATCCCCAAGCAAGGCGAGGCCGGCTACCAGCCTTTCCTGGCCGATAGCTGGACGCAGGACGGCAACACCTTCACCTTCAAGCTGCGCTCCGACGTTAAGTTTCAGAGCGGCAACGCACTGACCGCCGACGACGTGGTGTTTTCCTTCGATCGCATGATGGCGATCAAGAGCGGCTTCTCCTTCCTGTTCGACAATGTCGAGAAGGCCGAGGCGGTCGACGCGTCGACCGTCAAGTTCACCACCAAGTTCCCCTATGCGCCCTTCGTTGCCGCGCTGGTTCGCCTGCCGATCCTCGACAAGACGCTGGTGCTGGAGCACCTCGGCGATGGCGACGGTGAGATGAAGGATTGGGGGCAGGGCTGGCTCAACCTGCACACGGCCGGCTCCGGCGCCTATGCGGTCGTCTCGCACGACCCCCAGGCCGAAACCGTCATGGCCAAGAACCCCAGCTATTTCCTCGGCGTGCCCGAGGCGGCGCCTGACAAGGTGCGCCTGCGCTACGGCCTCGAAGCGGCGACCGTCCGCACGCTGATTAGCCAGGGCGAGCACGACATCTCCTCGCAGTGGCTGCCGCCGGAGGTGCTGAAGTCGCTTTCCAAGGATGGATTCAAACTTCTGACCGAATCCGGCACCGCCCAGCTCTACATCAAGCTCAACACCGCCAAGCCGCCCTTCGATGATCAGGAGTGCCGCCTCGCTATCGTCAACGCCTTCGACTACTCGACCGGCATCAAGATGGTAGCGGTGACCGATACCGTCTCGCAGGGCGCGCCATCGACCGGCGCCATTCCCGTCGGCGGCATGGGCGCCGATCCCGACGCGCCGGCCTTCAAGCAGGACCTCGACGCTGCCAAGGCCCATCTCGCCAAGTGCAAGTACAAGCCCGAGGACATGAACGTCGAGCTGTCCTGGATCGGCGAGGTCCCGCTCGAAGAGCGCTTCGCGCTGCTCCTTCAGGCCAACCTCAACCAGATCGGCGTCAAGTCCGAGATCAAGAAGGTTCCCTGGACTCTGTTCACCGAGCAGGTGACCAAGCCCGAGAACACGCCCAACGTCTCGCAGGTGTTCGTCGACACTATGGACGGCGACACCGATACGCTGCTCTATAGCATGTATCATTCCAGCGCCGGCGGCACCTGGATGTCACCGGAGTATCTGAAGGATGCCGAGGTCGACAGCCTGCTCGACAAGGGGCGGGCGAGCGCCAGCGAAGCCGAGCGTAGCGAGATCTACAAGGCGCTCGACAAGCGGCTCATCGCGCTGGCGCCGACCATCTACGCGCAGAACCAGCGAGCGGTGTTCGCCGCCTCCGACAAGGTGAGCGTGCCCGCCCTCGAGGACCCGGCCAAGGCGTTCCGCGTCGCCGCCTTCGGCTTCACCTTCCGCCTCATGGAAATGCATCCCTGACCGATGTTGGAGGCGGATCCTCGGATCCGCCTCCACCGTCCCCGGAACCCATCGACATGTCGCCAGTCGTTCGTCTGCTGATCAAGCGGATCGCCACGTCGTTTATCGTGCTCGTCGGCGTCTCGCTTCTGATCTTTACCATCGCCCGTGTCATCCCGGGCGATCCCGCTCGCATCGCCCTCGGCCCGAATGCGTCCGCCGAGGCGGTGGGGGCCCTGCGCGACAAGCTGCACCTCAACGACGCCTTCGTGGTGCAATACGGCTATTTCATCGCGGATCTGGCGCGCGGTGACCTCGGCCAGTCGCTCTATTCCAACCGGCCCGTCACCGCCGACATCGCCGCCTACCTGCCGGCGACGCTGGAACTGGTGTTCTTCGCCGGGACGACGATGATCCTGATCGGCGTACCGCTCGGCATGCTCGCCGCCCGCTACCGCGACCGGCCGCTCGATCACGGCATTCGCCTGTTCACCATGCTCGGCGTGTCGGCGCCCGATTTCGTCTGGGCGGTGATCCTGATGCTGATCTTCGCCTTTTTCCTGCCGATCTTTCCGATCGCTGGCCGCATCTCCGACAGCTTCGCCGTGCCTCATGTGACCGGATTCCTGACCATCGACAGCCTGATCGCCGGGGATGTCGCGGCCTTCGGCAATGCCCTCTGGCATCTGGCGCTGCCGGCTTTTGCGCTGTCGTTTGCCGGCATCGGCCAGTCTGCACGCCTGACGCGCGCCAACATGGTCGAGACCTACCGCAAGCCATTCATCGAGATGGCGCTGGCCTTCGGCTTCCCGCAGGGGCGCATTGCCCGGCGCTTCGCCTTCAAGCCGTCGATGATCCCGTCGCTGACGGTGATCGGCCTCGATCTGGCGTCCATGCTGGGCAATGCCTTCCTGGTCGAGCAGATCTTCGCCTGGCCGGGCCTGTCGCGCTACGGCGTGGCGGTCATCCTGCGCAAGGATCTCAACGCCATTGTCGGCACCGTGCTGATCATTTCCGCCATGTTCCTCATCGTCAACATCGTGGTCGATCTCCTGGTGGCGCTGATCAATCCGCGCATTCGCCTGTCCCAGAGGTCGTCATGAAGCGCGCGCTTTTCATCCTCCTGCGCAACCCGCTGTCGGTCCTCGGCCTGACGCTGGTGGGCCTCGTCGTGCTGGCCGCCGTCTTCGCCGACTACGTGGCCCCGTTCCCCGACCACAAGGGCGCCGTCGTCGACTTCCTCAACTTCAACAAGCCGCCGGAGTGGCCCTATCTGTTCGGCACCGACCTGGTCGGCCGCGACATCTTCAGCCGCATCCTGTTCGCCTATCGCATCTCGTTGACGCTCGGCGTCGTCGTGCTGGCGTTGGCCGTGCCGGTGGGCGTCACGGTGGGGCTCATTGCCGGTTACATCGGCGGACGGACCGAGTTCGTGCTGATGCGCATCACCGACGTCTTCCTGTCCATCCCGCCGCTGGTGCTGGCCATGTCGATGATGGGGCTCCTGGAGCCATCTCTGACCAACGGCATGATGGCGGTCACCGTCATGTGGTGGCCCTGGTATGCCCGTCTCGTCTACAACCTGACCCGATCGGAGCGCGAGGAAGGCTACGTGCTGGCCGCCGAGGTGATCGGCGCCTCGCGGCTGCATGTCATGTTCCGCGAGATCCTGCCGAACTGCGTGCCGTCGATCCTGACCAAGATGACGATCGACTTCGGCTTCGTCATCCTGATCGCCTCATCCTTGTCCTTCCTGGGCCTCGGCGTGCAGCCGCCCACCCCCGACCTCGGGTCGATGGTGGCCGAAGGCGCCAAGTACCTGCCCGACAGCTGGTGGCTGACCGTGTTTCCGGGACTCGCCATCCTCGTGGTGGTGTTCGGCTTCAACCTGATCGGCGATGCCCTGCGCGAAATCCTGGGGGTCGAGCAATGACCGCACCCACGCTCGCCATCGACGACCTCCGTCTCGGCTTCCGCGGCTGGGCCGGCACGGTGGAGGTTCTGCACGGCATCTCGCTGCATATCGCCAAGGGCGAGCGCGTCGCGCTGGTCGGCGAAAGCGGCTCCGGCAAGTCGGTCACCGCGCGTCTGGTTCTGGGCCTCGTGCAGGAGCTGCGCGGCGCCCGCTACTCGGGGCGGATGGCCTTCGAGGGGCGCGACCTCGGCGCTTTGTCGCGCCGGGAGCGCGAGGCGCTCAGGGGCGACCGCATCTCCATGATCTTTCAGGATCCGACGTCCTCGCTCAATCCGGTCTACACCATCGACACCCTGTTTCATGAAGTGTTGCGGCGCGGCAATCCGGGCATCGGCGCGGCCGAGGCGAGGGCGAAGGCGGCGGCGGCGCTCGACGATGTCGCCATCGCCGATCCCGAGCGGGTTCTGGGCTCCTACGCCTTCCAGCTGTCGGGCGGCATGAACCAGCGCGTGCTGATCGCCATGGCGCTTGCCAACAGCCCATCGCTGCTTTTGGCCGACGAACCGGGCACGGCGCTCGATGTGACGGTGCAGGCCCAGACGTTGACCCTCATGCAGTCGCTGGTGGCGCGACACGGCACCTCCATGCTGTTCATCTCGCACAACCTTGGCGTCGTCCGCGAATTCGCCGACCGGGTCTACGTCATCTACAAGGGCCGCATCGTCGAGCAGGGGCCGACCGAAGCGCTGTTCGACAATCCGCTCCATCCCTACACGCGGGCACTGATGGCCGCCGTTCCCCGCATCACCGGCGAGGGAATTCCGGAAATCGACGAGGAACAGACCGGCTTCTACGACCCGCTCGTCGCCCATCCCGGCTATTCGGAAGCGGAGCTCCGGCCATGAAGCCCCTTCTCCAGGTGATCGACGTCACCAAGACCTTCGATGCCGGCGGCACCCCGGTGCGGGCGCTCGACGGCGTTTCGTTCGACGTGTCGGCGGGCGAGTGCCTCGCGGTGGTCGGCGAGAGCGGCTCGGGCAAGAGCACCATCGCCAACATCGTGCTCGGCATCTACCAGCCGACCTCGGGCGCGCTGCTGTTCCAGGACAAGGAACTGCCCGACGTCCGGCCGCTGGCCCTCAAGCAGGCGATCCAGCTGGTCCAGCAGAACCCGCTGTCGTCGCTCAACCCACGCCGCAGCGTCGGGGCGTCAATCCGCCTCGCCCTCGACGTCCACAACATCGGCGACCGGGCCGGGCGCAAGGCCCGGGTCGGCGAACTGCTGGAAGAGGTCGGCTTGCCGGCCGACTATGCCGGCCGCTCGCCCGCCGCACTGTCCGGCGGCCAGCGACAGCGCGTCGCCATCGCCCGGGCGCTCGCCTGCCAGTCGGAGCTTCTGGTGCTCGACGAGCCGACCTCGGCGCTCGACGTGCTGGTTCAGGCCCGCGTGCTGAAGCTTCTGGCCGATATTCGTAAGGCGCGTCGGCTGACCTACATCTTCATCACCCACGACCTCGCCGTGGTGCGCAACATCGCCGACCGCGTCGCGGTGTTCGAGAAGGGGCGGCTCGTCGAGATCGCGCCGACCGCCGAGCTGTTCGCCAATCCCAGCCATCCCTATACCCGCCGCCTGATTTCGGCGGTTCCCGTGACCAGCCGGCGCGAAGCGGAATTGCGCGACCGGCTTCAGGAGCCTCTCGATGCCGACCTTTGACCACGACGCCTTCCTTGCCCGCCTCGCCGAGCCGGGCAACCAGCCACACGCGGCCTTCGAGGCCCTGAAGGACCTGGTGGTCGAAGAGGTCGGCGCCAAGCTGTTCACGGTGACCACGGTCGAGACCGGCACCATGCATTCGGAACGCCTCTACTCCAACATGCCCGACGCCTACCCGGTCTACGGTCTCAAGCCCTATGAGGAAAACGACTGGACCGAGATCGTCCTGCGCGGCAAGAACACCTTCGTCGCCAACACCATCGAGGACATCGCCAAGGTGTTCTTCGACAGCGAGCTGATCCAGTCGCTGGGCTGCGAATCCTGCATCAACGTGCCGCTTGTCGTCGACGGTCGGGTGATCGGCACGCTCAACTGCCTGCACGACGCCGGCTACTACACGCCGGATCGGATCGCCGCCGCCGAGGCGCTGAAGCTGGCCGGCACGGTCTGCGTCCTGATCAACTCCAAGCTCAAGGCCGAGGAGGCCGCCCATGTCTGAGAAAACGTTGCGCGTTGCCACCGACGTCGGCGGCACCTTCACCGACCTCGTCGCCTTTGAAACAGATACCGCGACCGGACGGTCTCGGGTCGTCACCGCCAAGACCGACACGACGCCGCCGAACTTCGAGGCAGGCGTGCTCAACGTGCTGGCCAAGGGCGGCATCGATCCGTCGGCCATCGACTTCCTCGCTCACGGCACCACCGTGGTGATCAACGCGTTGACCGAACGCAAGGGCGGCAAGGTCGGCCTCGTCACCACGCTGGGTTTCCGCGACAGTCTGGAAATCGCCCGTGGCAACCGTCCCGATTTCTTCAACCTCTATTACCAGAAGCCGCCGGTGTTCGTGCCGCGCCACCTGCGCCGCGAGTTGCCAGGCCGCATGACCTACAAGGGGCTGGAAACCGAGCCGCTCGATCTTGCACCGCTGGCCGCCATCGTCGCCGACTTCAAGGCCGAGGGCGTCGAAGCGGGTGGCCATCTGCTTCCTGCATTCCTATGCCAATCCGGCGCACGAGCAGGCGGCGCAGGCCGAGATCGCCCGGCTTTGGCCGGAGGTGGCCACGGTCTCCTCGCATCAGATCAGCCGCGAGTGGCGCGAATACGAGCGCACCAGCACGGCGGTGATGTCGGCCTACGTCCAGCCGACCGCCGAACGGTATCTGAAGCGGCTGGCCTCGGGCCTCGGCGAGCGCGGTTTCGACGGTAGCCTTTACGTCATGCAGTCGAACTGCGGCGTCGACACGCTCGACAGCGTGTCGCGCATTCCGATCACCATGGTCGAGTCCGGCCCGGCTTCGGGCTTCTGGGGCGCCGCCGAACTCGGCAAGCTGATCGGCGAACCGAACGTGCTGGCCCTCGACATCGGCGGCACCACGGCCAAGTGCTCGCTGATCGAGGACGGCAAGGTCAGGATCATGACCGACTACTGGATCGAGAAGAGCCGCACCTCGGCCGGCTATCCGATCATGGTGCCGGTGGTCGACCTCGTGGAGATAGGCAACGGCGGCGGGTCGATCGCCTGGGTCGACGATTTCGGCAAGCTGCACGTTGGGCCGCAGTCGGCCGGCGCCCAGCCGGGACCGGCCGCCTACGGTCGCGGTGGCACCAGCGCCACCACCACCGACGCCAACCTCTGGCTCGGCCGCATCAACCGCGACTATTTCTGCGGCGGTTCGGTGAAAGCCGACATGGACGCGGCCAGCCTTGCCATGACCGACCTCGGCGACAAGCTAGGCGTTTCGGCGGACGAGGCGGCGCGCGGCATCATCCGCATTGCCAACAACAACATGGTCAACGCCCTGAAGCTCGTGTCGCTCAACCGGGGCTTCGACCCGCGCGACTTCACGCTGGTTGCCTTCGGCGGCGGGTGGCGCCATGCATGCGGCGGCGCTCGGCAGCGAACTTGGCGCCAAGAAGGTGGTGGTCCCGGCCGGCGCCTCGGTGTTCTCCGCCTGGGGCATGATGATGTCGGACCTCCGGCGCGACTATTTCGTCACCCATCTCGCCGATCTCGGGCCGGGCGCGGCCGCCGAGATCGAGGGGCTGTTCAAGGAGGCGGAAGCGACGGCGCTCAAGCAGTTCGCGAGCGAGGGCATCGCGGCCGACAAGGTCGGCTTCCTGCGTTACGGCAAGTTCCGCTATCAGAATCAGGAACATACCACCGAGGTGCTGATCGACGGCGGCGCGGTGTCCGACGCGCGGCTTAGCGAGATCGAAGCCGCCTTCCATGATGCCTACAAGCGCGAATACACCTATCGCCTCGATGCGCCTGTCGAACTGGTCGGCATCCACATCGTCGCATCGGCCGAGGTCGGCAAGCTGACCATGGAAGCGCGACCGCTGTCGAATGCCCCGGCGGCGAGCGCCCTCAAGGGCCGGCGCGCCGTCGACTATGCCCTCGAGGGCGTCCACCAGGCCGCCATCTACGACGGCGAAAAGCTGCTGCCTGGCATGCAGTTCGTCGGCCCGGCCATCATCGAGGACCCAGGCACCACCGTGGTGATCCATCCGGACAACCGGGTGTCGATCGACGCCTACGGCAACATCCACATCGAACTCTGAGCGCGACGGAGCCAACCATGACACACGACGATCCCATCACGCTCGAAATCATCCAGAACTCGCTGCAGGCGACGGCCGACGAGATGTTCGCCGCCATGCGCAAGACGGCGATGAGCTCGATCATCTACGAGGTGCTCGACATGGGCACCGGCATTCTCGACGCCAAGGGGCAGCTTGCCAGCTCGGGCGCCGGTATTCCCGGCTTCGTCGGCGTGCTCGACAAGTCGGTGAAGGTGCTGGTCGACAAATTCGGCAAGTCCGAGGGCGTCGAGCCCGGTGACGTGTTCATCACCAACGATCCCTATTACGGCGGCGTCACCCACCTCAACGATCTGGTGGTGGCGATGCCGGTGTTCGCCGGCGAGAAGTTGATCGCCTGGACGGCCAACATCGCCCACAATTCCGACGTCGGCGGCAAGTCGCCGGGGTCGCTGTCGGCCGATGCGACCGACATTTTCCAGGAGGGTCTGCGGCTGCCGGCCATCAAGATGATCTCGAAGGGCGAGCCGATCGCCGGCATCTTCGACATCATCACCGTCAACTCGCGCATGCCCGACTTCCTGCGGGGCGATCTCTGGGCCGCCATCGCCTCGGTGCGCATCGGCGCGCGCCGGCTGACAGAGCTGGCCGAAAAATATGGCGTCGAGACCTTCGAGAAGGCCATGGCCTCCTTCATGGACTACGGCGAGGAGGTGACGCTCAAGGAACTGGCCAAGCTGCCGCGCGGCACCTTCGAGCTGACCGAGGAGCAGGACGACGGTCGTCTGTTCAACGTCAAGGTGTCGATCTCCGAAAGCGAGTTCGTGGTCGACCTGCGCGACAATCCGCCGCAGGACGCCGGCCCCAACAACGCCAGCCGGGACGACGTTCTGGTGTCGGTTCAGGTGATCTTCAAGGCGCTGACCGATCCCCTGTCACCGGCCAACGAGGGCACCTTCCGCCCCCTGAAGGTGTTGACCACGGAGGGAACGACCTTCCACGCCAAGGAGCCGGCGGCCATTGGCTTCTATTACGAGATCGGCATCCGCGTCACCGACCTCATCTGGCGCTGTCTGGCGCCGCATGTGCCGCACAAGCTGCCGGCGGGCCACTTCTCGTCGATCGCCGGCACCTTCATCGGCGGGACGCATCCCGATACGGGGCGCCAGTACACGATCATCGAGCCGCAGATCGGCGGATGGGGCGCGGCCGAGGGGCGCGACGGCAACAACGCCATCTTCTCGGCCGTCCATGGCGAGACCTACAACTGCCCAGCCGAGATATCGGAAGCCCGCAACGGCCTGATCGTCGACCGCATGGAACTCAACATTGCCGAGGGCGGCGAGGGCGAGTGGTGTGGCGGTCGCGGCATCCGCGTCGACTATCGTATCCGCCGCGACGACAGCTTCCTGACGCTCGGCTACACCCGCTCGCGCATTCTGCCGTGGTCGCTGAAGGGCGGCAACGAGGGCAGCGCCAACTATGCCATCGTCGCCAAGAGGGACGGCACGCGAACGCGCTACGCCTATGGTTCGGGCATCCGCGTCGACGAGGGCGAGGTGATCGAGATCTACACCGCCACCGGTGGCGGCTTCGGCGATCCGAAGCGGCGAGATCCCGCGAAGGTCGCCGCCGACATCCAGAACGGCTACATCACGGCGGAACGGGCAAAGAAGGTGTTCGGATAACCCGTCGACCGACAACCGCTGGTCCTTGGATCGAAGGGGATCTCCCCAAGCTCCGGGGATCGCCGGGGTATCGAGGCGCGGTGGCAACGCCACCCGCCACGAACCGCACCATGGCGCCTGAGATCGTCGGTCAGGCGGAGCGCTTCGTCGAGTTACGTTCGATGAGCTTGCCCGACAGCATCACCACTCTTGGCGCCATGTCGGGCGTCTCGATGCGTTCGAAGAGCAGGCGCATGGCCGAATGGCCGATATCGGCCACCGGCTGCTGGATCACGGTGATGCCGGACCCGATGAGGCCTGTCCAGATCTCGTTGTCGAAGCCGGCCAGCGCGATATCATGAGGCGCCCGCAGGTCGAGCTCCTGCATCGCCTGGGCAATGCCCAGAAGGATGAGACCGTTGGAGGCGATCAGCGCTTCCGGCCGATCCTTGCGCGACAGGATTTCCCGGGCAGCCAACGTGGCGGCCTCGGGGTTTGGCGCCACGAAGTTGGCGCGGGGGGGCAGGCCGCAGTCGTTCATCGCCTCCGTGTAGCCGCTGAGGCGATCGCGCGCGGTGGATGACGTGTTGCCGAACAGCCCTTCGATGGTTCTGAACCCGCGCGACTGAAGGTGTGAGACCAGCATGGCCGACGCCTGACGATTGTCGAGCACCACCGAGTCGTGTCGGCCGGGCGGACCGTGCCGGTCGACCAGCACCACCGGAAAATCAAAGTTCAGCCGGTCGAGCTGGGCCGCCGTCTCGCGTGTCGGCGCATAGATGACGCGGTTACCCGCTCTTCCTGCATCAGCCGCAGATACATCGTCTCGCGCGACGGATTCTCGTCGGTGTTGCACAGCACCACACGCATGTTGGCGAGGTAGGCGGCATCCTCGACGGCGCGACTCAGCGTCGTGAAAAAGGGATTGCGGATGTCGGGAACGATCAGGCCGATGGTGTTGGAATGCTGCGAGCGGAGCCGGCGCGCCGACAGATTCGGCCGATAGCCGGTCAGGCGAATGGCAGTTTCCACACGTTCGCGCAGCTCCGGCTTGACGTGACGGTTGGCGAGAACACGCGAAACCGTGGCCGG